>JAIUPA010000012.1 GCA_020161665.1 Pseudomonadota bacterium
CCTTGGCAAGGTTGTGCTCTACCCCTGAGCTACACCCGCTCATCAACTGCCGGTTCGGGGTAGAATGCTGAACCGCAGGTCGGCGCGTTGCGCTGACGGGGGGCTATATGGCCCAAGCCTTTTTCAAATGCAACAGGGAAATGACGATTGCCTGCACATTTTCCGCGCATCTTATTCCGCCATCCTGACGCTATCCTGCCTTGCCCTGAAAATCGCACCGTTTTAAGGAGGCTGAACTTTAGGATCAGGACCCTCTTTTATGACTGAAATCTCCCCCGAACGCGCCCTTTTCGACCTTTTCGACACGTTGGGCATCCCCCACGAGACGCTGGAGCACGACCCGGTCTACACCGTGGAAGAATCGCTCTGGCTGCGTGATGTCATTCCCGGCGGCCACACGAAAAACCTCTTCCTGCGGGACCGCAAGGAGCGCCACTTCGTCGTCACTGTCGAGGAAAACGCAATTGTTGACCTGAAAACCTTGCACACCAAGCTCGGCGCTTCGGGCCGTTTCTCCTTCGGCAAACAGGAAAAGATGGAGGAATATCTCGGCGTCACCCCCGGTTCGGTGACGGTCTTCGGCGCGATCTGCGACAAGGGTGGCGAAGTGACCTTCGTTCTCGATACCGACCTCATGGCCTATGAAAAGATCAACGGCCATCCGCTGCGCAACACCGCCACCACCAGCATTGCCAGCGCCGATCTGGTGCGTTTTCTTGAAGCGACGGGTCACACGCCGCTTGTCTTGAAAGTGACGGACTGACATACGATTTGAAAGAAAGAAACCGGCATCTTGCCGGGGCGGGAGACAGGCATGAGCGGCAACAATCCTTATAATGCATCCTTCGGCGGTCAGATGAGCGGTTCCGTGAACCTGGGTGGACAGCCCGCGGCCAGTGGCGACCTCGTGAAGGACACGACGACATCGACCTTCGGGCGCGATGTGGTGGAAGAATCGCAACGCCAGCCGGTTCTCGTCGATTTCTGGGCGCCCTGGTGCGGTCCCTGCCGCCAGCTTGCTCCTGTCATTGAAAAGGTCGTGAAGGAAGCCGCAGGCAAGGTGAAGCTCGTCAAGCTCAACATTGACGACCACCCCTCCATTCCCGGCCAGTTGGGCATCCAGTCCATTCCGGCCGTCATTGCCTTTGTCGGCGGCCGCCCCGTCGATGGCTTCATGGGCGCCGTGCCGGAAAGCCAGATCCGTCAGTTCATCGACAAGCTTTCGGGCGATGCACCGGGCGATGACGGACAGGCCGAGATTGACGCGGCGCTGGATGAAGCCCAGACACTGTTCGAAGCGGGCGACATCAATGCCGCCGGTCAGCTGTTCGGCGCGGTTCTGCAGGCGGCACCGGACAACCTTCGCGCCATTGCCGGCATCGCCCGCTGCATGATCGAGGCAGGCCAGCCGGCCCGCGCCCGCGATCTTCTGACCGGCCTTTCGGAGGAAGCCGCGAAGGATGCTGGCATTCAGGCCGTCTTGAAGCAACTGGACATGATCGAGGAAGCCCGCAAGCTGGGCGACCCGGCGGCACTGGAACACGCGCTGGCCCTGAACCCGGACGACCACGAATCGCGCATGAAGCTTGCCAAGATCCGCAATGTCGAAGGCAAGCGCGATGAGGCTGCCGATCATCTTCTGATGATCATGCGTCGCGACCGCAGCTTTGGCGATGACGGCGCGCGCAAGGAGCTTCTCGGCCTCTTTGACACCTGGGGTCCGAAAGAACCGGCCACCATCGCAGCCCGCCGCAAGCTTTCCGCCCTGCTCTTTTCGTAAGCACTCCGGCGCCACCCCTTGAGAAAAGCAAGGTGGCGCTCCAAATGCTGACAGGCAGACATATCGCGAGAGCGAACGGAGATCGTCATGCGGGCAGGCAATGCAAGATACAGGACTGTGGAGGATTTTCCCGCCACCATGCCGGTGTTTCCGCTGGCCGGTGCGCTTCTCCTGCCCGGAAGCCACTTGCCGCTCAACATCTTCGAGCCGCGCTATCTGGCGATGATCGACCATGTTCTGGCCGTTGGTCGCACCATCTGCATGGTGCAGCCCCAACGCGGCGACATGGCAAGCGATGAAAGCCATCCGCCCCTGTCGCAAGTGGGCTGCATCGGTCGCATCACCTCCTTTTCCGAAACGGGCGACGGCCGCTATCTGATCTCGCTGGCAGGCATCTGCCGTGGTCGTCTGGTGGAAGAAGTGCCACAGGGCGATGCGCTCTTCCGCTCCTTCCGCGTGGCCCCGCTCCTTGCCGATCTTTCCGTGACGGAAGAAGAGCACGATGTGGACCGCGACCAGTTGATGAAGGTGTTTCGCGCCTATCTCGATACCAACCGGCTGGAAGCCGACTGGGAAAGTATCGAGAAGGCTGGCAATCTCGCGCTGGTCAATTCACTGTGCATGATGTCCCCCTTCGGCCCGCCGGAGAAACAGGCGCTTCTGGAGGCGGAAAATCTGAAGGATCGCTCGGCCACGCTGATTGCCATGCTGCAGATGCTTCTGGCCCGCGCCACCGGCGGCGGCACATCAACCCTACAGTAAAGGTCTGCCATGGTTGCGAAGGAACCCGTCGTCGATCCCCGTATGCTGGAGCTTCTGGTCTGCCCCTTGACCAAAACGACGCTGCACTTTGACCGCGAGAAAAACGAACTCGTCTCGGAAAGGGCACGCCTTGCCTATCCCATTCGCGATGGCGTTCCCATCATGCTGGTCTCGGAAGCCCGCAATATTGAGTCATAAAACACAGACTTAAAGCGCGTTTCCGCCCAAAAGGCGCGGGTTCTGCTCTCCCGTGGTTCTGGCGGCCTGCTCGATGAACCAGGACTTGAGCGACGGCAGGCGGTCCACCAGACCCAGGCCGAAATCACGCACCAGCCGCAACGGCCCCACATCATTGGAGAACAGCCGGTTGAGGACATCGGTCGTCACCCCCATGCGGAACGTGTCGAAACGCCGCCAAGTCTGGTAACGCTCAAGCACCGTCAGCGCGCCAATATCAAGGCCCAAGCGGTCGGCTTCCACAATCGTCTCGGCCAATGCGGCCACATCCTTGAAGCCCAGATTGAGACCCTGCCCGGAAATCGGGTGAATGCCATGCGCCGCATCGCCGACCAGTGCAAAGCGCGGTGCCACAAAGGCGCGCGCCAGCGTCAGCCCCAGCGGGAAAGCGCGCTTTCCCCCGACAACCTTCAAGGCCCCAAGCTTCTGGCCAAAGCGGCGCGCCAGTTCTTCCTCAAACAGGAAATCATCGCCGGCCACCAGCCGGTCGGCATCCGGTGTGCGCTCGGTCCAGACCAGCGAGGAACGGTTGCCCTTGAGCGGCAGAATGGCAAACGGCCCGGCCGGCAGGAAGTGCTCCTCCGCCACACCGTTATGCGGGCGCTCATGCTCAACCGTCGTGACGATCCCGGACTGGCCGTACTCCCAGCGCACGAACTTGATGCCCGCCATGTCGCGCAGCTTGGAGCGCGCGCCGTCACAGGCCACCAGAAGCCGCGTGTGGCGAACCTCGCCATTGGAAAGCACCACTTCGCTGGACGCCTCGCCCGTCTTGAAGCCGCTGACGGAAAGCCCGTTGCGAACGGTCACGCCAAAACGCGCGCAAGCATCAAGAAGCGCACCGATCATCGCCACATTCGGCACCATATGGGCAAAGGGAAGTTCTTCCCCGCCGGCGTCGGAGACCGCGCCGTCAAAGGTCAGGAACACCGGGCGCACCGGATCACCCGTCTGCGAATCCGTCACCACCATGCTGTTGATCGGCTGTGCTTCCGGCTCGATGGCCGACCAGGCCCCCAGCACATCCAGCATGCGCGTCGCCGCGGCGATGATGGCAGAGGCACGCGGGTCCTTTCGCCAGACATTTTCAGGGGCCGCCTCAATGACCTCGACGGAAAGATGCGGCGCGGCCTGCTTGATTGCGGCAGCCGTCGCCAGTCCGACATAGCCACCACCGGCAACCAGAATATCCAGCATCATCAAACCCCCTTCATGCATCCGGGCACCTGCGCCCGCAATCTTTGACCTGCACTATATAAAGGGGCACACGCCCGCGTAAAGCGCCGCACAAAGTCGCAAGGCACATGATTCTGAAAAAGGCATCTGATTATATGTTATGCAAAAAATAATTTTTGCCTGTATTTTGTGCGTTCACGAATGAATCAAATGCCTCTTTTCTGGCAATCCAAAAAACTACTTTTACTTTTCAATAACTTATCGTTCGTTCCGAATCTGGCACGCGCCTTGAATACAAGTTGGCAGTCGCTGCATAGACTTGGCAAGCGGCGAGGAGAGTCGGCTCCGAGCCGAGCATTTAATGAAGGATGGAAACCAGATGAAGATTGTGATGGCCATTATCAAGCCGTTCAAGCTCGACGAAGTGCGCGAAGCACTGACGGCTGTCGGCATTCAGGGGCTGACTGTGACCGAAGTGAAGGGTTACGGCCGCCAGAAGGGACACACGGAAATCTACCGTGGCACCGAGTATGCCGTTAGCTTCCTGCCGAAGCTGAAGATCGAGATCGCGGTTGCGTCTGAACTGGTCGAAAAGGCCATTGAAGCCATCGCTTCCTCCGCCAAGACCGGCCAGATCGGCGACGGCAAGATTTTCGTTTACTCGCTCGACCAGGCCGTGCGTATCCGCACCGGCGAAACCGACAACGAAGCGCTCTAAGCCCAGGGGATCTATATTCATGATGAAGTCTCTTAAACTCGTAACCGGTCTTGCGTTGGCGTCTGCCGCGCTTGCCATGCCGGCTCTCGCCCAGGATGCCGCAGCGGCCGCACCGGTTCCGGACAAGGGCGACACCGCATTCATGTTCCTCTCGACTGTTCTGGTGCTGTTCATGACCGTACCGGGCCTCGGCCTGTTCTACGGCGGTCTTGTGCGTTCCAAGAACATGCTGTCCGTGCTGCTGCAGGTCACTGTCATCGCAGCTTCGGTCATGATCGCATGGGTTCTTTACGGTTACTCCTTCGCGTTCGGCGGTTCGGAGAATCCGTTCTTCGGCGGTTTCGCCAAGCTGTTCCTCTCGGGTGTTGATGCCACGACCACGTCGGCTACCTTCTCCAAGGACGTTGTCATTCCGGAATACATCTTCATGCTGTTCCAGATGACCTTTGCTGCCATCACCCCTGGCCTGATCATCGGCGCCTTCGCCGAGCGCATCAAGTTCTCGGCTGCTGTTCTGTTCTCGCTGCTCTGGGTTACGTTCGTCTACTTCCCGGTTGCCCACATGGTCTGGGACGCAAACGGCCTGATCTTCGGCTGGGGCGCTCTTGACTTCGCTGGCGGCACGGTCGTTCACATCAACGCCGGTATTGCCGGTCTCGTTGGTGCGATCATGGTCGGCAAGCGTACCGGCTACGGCAAGGACAACATGGCTCCGCACTCGCTGACGCTCACCTATGTCGGCGCTGCAATGCTGTGGGTTGGCTGGTTCGGCTTCAACGCCGGTTCCAACCTCGAAGCCTCCGGCGGTGCAATGATCGCAACCGTGAACACCTTCATCGCTACGGCTGCTGCCATCCTGTCCTGGTGCCTCGTCGAGTCGATTGCTCGCGGCAAGGCTTCCATGCTCGGTGCAGTTTCGGGCATGATCGCTGGCCTCGTTGCCATCACCCCGGCTGCTGGCGTTGTCGGCCCGATGGGCGCCATCGTCATGGGCCTGATCGTCTCCCCGCTCTGCTACTTCTTCGTCGCTGTGGTGAAGAACAAGTTCGGCTACGACGATACGGCTGACGTCTTCGGCGTCCACGGTGTTGGCGGCGTCTTCGGCGCTATCGCCACGGGCTTCTTCGCTTCCGCTTCGCTCGGTGGCGTTGGTTACGTCGGTGAAGTCACCATGGGTGGCCAGGTCATCACGCAGATCAAGGCTGTTGTCGTAACCCTGCTGTGGACCGGCATCGGCTCTGCGATCCTCTACAAGATCGTCGACCTGATCGTCGGCCTGCGCGTTCCGGTCGAAGCCGAGCGCGAAGGTCTCGACCTCTCGTCCCACGGCGAATCGGCTTACCACTAAGCCTTTCGAAGTCGCACCATCCTTCCTCGGTGCGACTTCCTCCTATCCCGTTGCAACTGGTCCTTCCGGTTGCATTGGCCCGAGCCGCAAGGTTCGGGCCTTTTTTTGTGGTCAGCCTCAAGCTTAACCGCATCAAAATATCCATGGTTAATGGGGTTTTAACCCTCCATCGGTTAGCCTGCGGGGAAAATCGCGCAATTTGCGATGTTTTCGCGTTACGGCATTCCCAGGAAGGGCGGGCTTACCATGGCAAAAGGTCATTCGGCGGCATTCGGACATCACTCCGCGCGATTTGCCTTCACCGCATTCCTGTGGCGTCAGTTCCGCGTGTTTTCCGGCTTTGCCCTGTTCGTCTCGCTGGCCTTTGGCGTAGCGGCACTCGCCACGTGGAATGTTGACGATCCGAGCCTCTCGCACGCAACGGGCCGCGACCCGGCCAATATTCTCGGTCATGGCGGCGCTTATTTCGCAGACGGACTGATGCAGCTCTTCGGCCTATCCGGCCTCGTCGTCATGCTTCCGGTTCTCGCATGGTCGCTGTCATTGATCGGTGCCAAACGCATCGGTCGCGTTCCGATGCGCGCCTCCTCCTGGGCCCTCGGCGCGCTTCTGGCCGCAGCAGCAGCCGGTTGCCTGCCCGCCCCCCAGACCTGGCCGCTGCCCAATGGCATTGGCGGCGTTGCGGGGGATATTATCCTGCGCTTTCCCGCGCTGTTCCTCGGCGCTTACCCGTCCGGGGCCGCCGCTATGGTGATTGGTGGCCTCTTTGGTCTCGCCGCCCTCTGGTTCCTGTTGATAGCCGCAGGCGTCATTGCCCGCGACGCGCCCGCGACACAATCCATCGCCAATGACGATCCCATCGCCCTTCCGGGCGGCAAGGCGAGTTCGCTTCGCGACCTTGAGGCCGATGCCGAAGACCGCCATCCGGCCATCATGCTGGTCATCGGCGCGGCAACCCATATCTGGTATACGCTTCAGGCCCGCATTCGCCTGCTGACGGGATTTGAATTTCCCCGCCGCCGCCGCTCTGCCGAATTTGCCGATACCTATGATTTCAATGACGACGAATTCGGCACGCTGAACGAACCCGTGCGCCCGAAGGATAAGGGCGTGCGCAGCGAACCTTCCTTTGATGGTGCCCCGAACCATGGCCGCCTCGTCAAGGCCCCGCCGATTTCGCCAACGGGCCGCGACTTTGACGACGAGCCGCCCTTTGACATGGAAGACCGCAGCACCCGCCATCCGGCGGACATTCTCGCCGATGAGGACGAGGATGACACCTGGGCGGCACCGGCGCCGGTCGCAGCCAAGCCGCAACCGACCCGCCCCGCCCCTGCAGCGCGCGAACCTGTCGAACTGCCCCACGGCGAAGGCTTCCATCTGCCTCCCGTCGCCCTTCTGGCCGAACCGAAAAACGTCAAGCGGGACGCGTCGCTGAACCGCGATGCGCTGGAACAGAACGCCCGCATGCTGGAAAGCGTGCTGGAAGATTTCGGCGTGCGCGGTGAAATCCTGCACGTTCACCCCGGCCCGGTGGTGACGCTGTACGAACTGGAACCGGCCCCCGGCATCAAGTCGTCGCGCGTCATCGGTCTGGCTGATGACATTGCACGCTCGATGAGCGCCATTGCCGCCCGCGTCGCCGTTGTGCCGGGCCGCAACGCCATCGGCATCGAACTGCCGAACAGAACCCGCGAAACCGTCTATCTTCGCGAACTGGTGGACAATCAGGATTTCAGCGACAGCAAAGCCAAGCTTGCCATCACGCTCGGCAAAACGATTGGCGGCGAGCCGGTCATCGCCGACCTCGCCAAGATGCCCCACCTTCTCGTGGCAGGCACCACCGGCTCGGGCAAATCGGTCGCCATCAACACGATGATCCTGTCGCTCGTCTATCGCATGACGCCCGAACAGTGCCGCCTGATCATGATCGACCCGAAAATGCTGGAACTGTCGATCTATGACGGCATTCCGCATCTGCTCACCCCCGTCGTCACCGACCCGAAGAAGGCCGTCGTGGCCCTGAAATGGGCCGTGCGCGAGATGGAAGAGCGCTACAAGAAAATGTCGAAGATTGGCGTGCGCAACATCGATGGCTTCAACAGCCGTGTCGAACAGGCGAGCGCCAAGGGCGAGGTTCTGACCCGCACCGTGCAGACCGGCTTTGACCGCCAGACCGGCGAGGCCGTCTACGAAACGGAAGAGTTCGATCTCGAGCCGATGCCCTATATCGTCGTGATCATCGACGAAATGGCCGACCTGATGATGGTCGCGGGCAAGGATATCGAAGGGGCCGTTCAGCGTCTGGCCCAGATGGCCCGTGCCGCTGGCATTCACGTCATCATGGCCACCCAGCGCCCCTCGGTCGATGTCATCACCGGCACGATCAAGGCGAACTTCCCGACCCGCATCTCCTTCCAGGTCACGTCGAAGATCGACAGCCGCACCATTCTGGGCGAACAGGGGGCCGAACAGCTCCTCGGCATGGGCGATATGCTCTACATGGCCGGCGGCGGACGCATCCAGCGCGTTCACGGTCCCTTCGTGTCGGACAATGAGGTCGAGGAAATCGTCGCCTACCTCAAGTCGCAGGGCTCGCCGCAATATCTCGAAGCCGTCACGGCGGATGAGGACGATGAAGACGGTGGCCATGCCCCGGCAGGCACCGGCAACCTCGCGGGCTCGGACGATCCGTACGACCAGGCCGTGGCCATCGTGCTGCGTGATGGCAAGGCGTCTACCTCCTATATCCAGCGCCGTCTTGGCATCGGCTATAACCGCGCCGCCTCGTTGATCGAGCGCATGGAGCAGGAAGGTCTCATCAGCCCGGCAAACCATGCGGGCAAGCGCGAGATTCTGGTGCCGACCGAAGGTGATATTCTCGAACGCTGACCTCTCAAAACTGCGGGAGCGCATGCAATTTGCGCTCACACCGGGGCCGCGTCATGCTATGCAGGACGCGTTCGGATTCGCGACCGGAAGCAGCTCAACGCCACGATGACGCCGCCTTTTGTCGCCAAAAGGGACGCAAAGGAGACTGCGATGAACCACACGAAGCGATTCCCGATTGAAAGCGACGCCCTTTTGTCCGGCCTGCCCGGTCAGGAAGCCACGCGGCGCGCCTTTCTCGGTTTCGCTACGGGCGCGCTGATCTCGACCGTGCTCACCTCCCGCGCCTTCGCGCAAGCCGATGACGCCGCCCAGAAGATCGCCGATCACTTCTCCTCCGTGAAGAGCATGATGGGCGAGTTCATGCAGTTCAGCCCGCGCAGCGAGCAGACGGGCGGCAAGTTCTTCATCCAGCGTCCCGGCAAGCTGCGCTTCAACTATGATGATCCCTCGCCGGTGCGCGTCATTGCCGATGGCGCGAATGTCGTCATTGGCAATCTCAAGCTCAAGACCTGGGATATCTACCCGCTGTCCAAGACGCCGCTCAGCCTGCTTCTGGCCGACAAGATCGACCTGCAGCACCAGATGGTGCGCGATGTTCAGCAGAGCAACGACCTCACCACCATTGTTCTCGGCGACAAGTCGGTGTTTGGCGATCAGGTCATTACGCTGATGTTTGACCCGAAGACCTACGACCTGCGCCAGTGGACCACCACGGATGCCCAGGGCAAGGACACGACCGTGGTGATCTTCAATGTGAAGAGCGGCGTGCACTTCGATGAAAAGGTCTTCACGATCCCTTACGACGAGGTTCGCGGCCTCAGCGGCAAGAAGATCTGATCATTCAGATGACCGCCACCGCACCTCTTTCCATCACCACCTGGAACATCAATTCGGTGCGGCTTCGCATGCCCATCGTCGAGCAGTTCCTGACGCAGTATCGCCCGGACATTCTCTGCCTGCAGGAAACCAAGTGCCAGAACAGCGAGTTCCCGCTGGAGCCGCTGAAAGCGCTGGGCTACGAGCATATCGTCATCCATGGCCAGAAGGGCTATCACGGCGTGGCCATTGCCGCCAAACGCCCGCTGACGGAAGACCACCGGCAGGATTACTGCGGCGTCGGCGATTCCCGCCACATCTCGGCAATCTTTGAACATGGCGGGCGCCGCATTCGCCTGCACAATTTCTATGTTCCGGCCGGCGGCGATGAGCCAGACCGCGCCATCAATCCGAAATTCGGCCACAAGTTGGATTTCATTGAAGAGATGAAGGCGTTGAAGGCCGATGCCGAGCCGGGCGTCTCATCCATTCTCGTTGGTGATCTGAACATAGCGCCACTCGAAAACGACGTCTGGTCGCACAAGCAGTTGCTGAAGATCGTCAGCCACACGCCGGTCGAGACCGAAGGGCTTCTCGATGTCATGAAACGCGGCAACTGGCTGGATCTGATGCGCCAGTTCACGCCTGAACCGGAAAAGCTCTATACGTGGTGGAGCTACCGCGCCAAGGATTGGGACGCCGCCGACCGGGGCCGCCGTCTTGACCACATCTGGTCTTCGTCCGACCTTGGCCCGGCCCTCAAATCCATCGACATCCTGCGCGAGGCCCGCGGCTGGGACCGACCGTCCGACCACGTTCCGGTCACGGCCCGCTTTCAGTTCTAAGCGACAGGATCAGTAGGCAAAGCGCGCCTTCAGCGCGGCCGCATCGCTGGCAAGCCGCGTGATATTTTCGCGAATACGCGCCTCGATAATGGCACCGGCCTGCGGATATTCCTCGATGAGGCGGCGAAACAGAGACCGCGAAATGCCCAGCACCTCGCAATCGCGCTCGGCAATCGCCGTGAATTTGCGATCGACGGCAGACACCAGCGCCAGTTCCGAGATGAGCGTACCGGGACCCGCCGGTTCGTGGGTCGTCGAACCATCCGCCGCCAGAACGCCAAGACGCCCCGATACAACGATATAGGCCGAATCCGCAGGCGTTCCTTCGTGAAAGAGCACCTCACCCTCGGCGAGATAACGCCTCACCGCGCCGAAGGCGACCAGACGCAAGGCCTCTTCCGGCAGACGGGAAAACACCGGGGCACCAGTCAAAACACGAATATCATCGGCAAGCGCCACGAAAAGGCCCTCTCTTCAATCAGGGTACGATCTTGTAGCCGCCATTCTCGGTGACGAGAATTTCCGCGTTGGAAGGATCGCGCTCGATCTTCTGCCGCAGGCGGTACACATGCGTTTCCAGTGTATGCGTGGTCACGCCGGAATTATAGCCCCAGACTTCTTCCAGAAGCACATCGCGCGTCACAACCTTCTGGCTGGCGCGGTAGAGGTAGCGGATGATCGCCGCTTCCTTTTCGGTCAGGCGGATTTTCTTGCCATCCGCCGTGGTCAGCTGCTTCTGGCTGGGCTTGAAGAGATAGGGGCCGACCGTGAAGGTGGCATCTTCACTCTGCTCATACTGACGAAGCTGCGCTCTTACGCGCGCCAGAAGCACGGCAAAGCGAAACGGCTTCGTCACATAGTCATTGGCGCCCGCCTCAAGCCCGAGGATCGTGTCGGAATCCGTGTCATGCCCGGTCAGCATGATGACCGGTGGCTTGAAGCCGTTGCGGCGCATCAGCTTGACAGCCTCGCGTCCATCCATGTCCGGCAGGCCCACATCCATGATCGCCAGATCGATATGACCTTCCCCGGCAATGGCAATCGCCCGCGTCGCCGTATCGGCTTCCACAAGCTCGAACTCGTCATAAAGAGCGAGTTGCTCCACGAGCATGCCACGCAGATCGTTGTCGTCATCCACCAGAAGAATGGTCCGGGCTGTCATGCGATGTTTTCACCTTTTCTTGCTGATTTCTTCCTACGCGATCTTGCGGCAATGGCAATCGCCCATGCTATGTTTGCGACATCATGGCGAGTTCAGGCCGCCCGCTGTCACAATGATGAGAATTGGGAATAAAATGCGGCGGTTCAAGCCCATGAAAATGCCCGTGAAGAAGACAATCTGCGTGCGCCCTGCCCCGCGTGACCGCAAACGCGCCATTGTCACCTTCGGATCGCTGACGCTTCAAGCAGCCATCGGTCGCTCCGGCATCACTGCGTTCAAACGCGAGGGAGATGGCGCAACCCCCTTGGCCACAATGCGCATCCTTGGCGGATACCGCCGGACGGACCGGATCAAGACGGCCATTTCGGCGCTTCCGCTAAAGCCCATCCGCCGCACCATGCTGTGGTGCGATGCCAAAGGCCACGCCTGTTACAATCGCCCCGTCGCCGCACCGTTCACGCCAAGTCACGAAGAATTGATGCGAACGGACGGGCTTTACGACATCGTTCTCGTAATGGACTGGAACGTAACGGCGCGCGCGCAAGGGCGCGGATCGGCCATTTTCTTCCATCTGATTCGACCCGGATACGAGCCAACAGCGGGCTGCGTCGCCGTCGCAAGACGCGACATGCTACGGCTTCTGCCGCATATCGACACCCGCACCGTGGTCCGGGTCATCCGCTGAAACAAAAAGGCCGGGGCAAAACCCCGGCCTCTTGAAGTGTGATTGAGGCTTGGATCAAGCCCAGTCACGCACGTCGACGAAGTGACCGGCAATCGCCGCAGCGGCCGCCATGGCCGGGGAGACGAGATGCGTGCGGCCCTTGTAGCCCTGACGGCCTTCGAAGTTGCGGTTCGAGGTCGAGGCGCAACGCTCATAGGGCTTCAGGCGGTCGTCATTCATGGCAAGGCACATGGAGCAGCCCGGCTCGCGCCATTCGAAACCGGCTTCCTTGAAGATCTTGTCGAGGCCTTCGGCTTCCGCCTGTTCCTTGACCAGACCGGAGCCCGGAACGACCATGGCGTTGACCGTGGACGCCACCTTCTTGCCTTCGACAACCTTGGCGGCAGCGCGCAGGTCTTCGATGCGGCCGTTGGTGCACGAACCGATAAACACGCGATCCACGGTGATGTCGGTGATCTTCGTGCCCGGCTTCAGGCCCATATAGTCAAGCGCGCGCCACTTGGAGGTGCGCTTGTTCTCGTCTTCGATGTCGTCCGGGTTCGGAACAACACCATCGACCGAGATCACGTCTTCCGGCGAAGAACCCCAGGAAACGATGGGCGGCAGGTTGGCGGCATCGAGCACGACAACGCGGTCGAAATGAGCGCCTTCGTCGGTCTTGAGCGTCTTCCAGTAGGAAATCGCCTGCTCGAGGGCTTCGCCCTTCGGAGCGCGCGGCTTGGAAGCGATGTATTCGAAGGTCTTCTCATCGGGCGCGATGAGACCGGCGCGGGCGCCGCCTTCGATGGTCATGTTGCAGACCGTCATGCGGCCTTCCATCGAAAGGGCTTCGATGGCTTCGCCGGCGAACTCGATGACGTGGCCGGTGCCGCCTGCGGTGCCGATTTCACCGATGATGGCGAGGATGATGTCCTTGGCGGTCACGCCTTCCGGCAGCTTGCCGTCAACACGCACCAGCATGTTCTTGGCCTTCTTCTGGATCAGCGTCTGGGTGGCCAGAACGTGTTCCACTTCAGAGGTGCCAATACCATGGGCGAGCGAGCCGAACGCGCCATGCGTGGAGGTGTGGCTGTCGCCGCACACGATGGTCATGCCCGGCAGGGTGAAACCCTGTTCCGGGCCGACGATGTGCACGATGCCCTGGCGCTTGTCGCGCTCGGAGTAATACTCAACGCCGAATTCCTTGGCGTTCTGGGCCAGCGCTTCCACCTGGATGCGGCTTTCCTCGTTCTTGATGCCTTCAACGCGATCCGGCGTGGTCGGAACGTTGTGGTCGACAACGGCCAGCGTGCGCTGCGGGGCATGAACCTGACGGCCAGCCATACGCAGACCTTCAAAGGCCTGCGGCGACGTCACTTCATGCACGAGGTGACGGTCGATATAGAGAAGACAGGTGCCGTCTTCCTGCGTGTCGACGACGTGGTCGTCCCAAATCTTGTCGTAAAGGGTACGCGGTGCGCTCATGGTTCACATCCGTCTGCAAGTGTGTGAATTTCTGGAAAAAGTAGAAAATCCGGAGGTCCGGCGGTCCGAAATCAGGAAAGTCGGGCGAGAAGCGCGCCGCAAAACTGCGCGTAAAAGCGGGCTGGCAGGCGCTTGTGATCCTGCAGCACGACAATTCTCGGGTCTGCGCAACCGAATTTGGATTCCATGGCCGCGTCCTTACCAGCTTTTCCCGGCATCGGCAAGGAACTCCGAAGCGATGAAACATGCTGCAATGCAAGCAAATCCCTGCTGCTTAACGCGATCGACGCTCCGCCTTTCGCCGCATGCCCGCCTCGATCCGGCGCAGGAGAAGCGAAAGGCCAATGGTCAGGATCAGGTAGATATAGGCGACGATTGAATAGGTTTCGAAAAAGCGAAACGAGCCGGAGGCGTAGATCTTGCCCGCCTGACTGATATCGGCAACGCCAAGCACCGAGACCAGCGAACTGTCCTTCACCATGGCCACGAAATCGTTGGAAAGCGGCGGAAAGATCACCCGGATCGCCTGCGGAAACACCACCAGACGGAAACGCTGCGCCCGATTAAGACCGAGCGACATGGCGGCCTCGATCTGGCCCTTGTCGACGGACTGGAATCCGGCGCGGAAGATTTCGGCGATAAACGCGGAATAGCCGATCATCAGCGCGATGATGGCCCGCCACATCAAGGATACATCCCTGACCTGCAACGCCTCGAAAAGGCCGAGTTGCTGCAGGGGAGTCGTCAGCAGGTTCCACAAGCTGACAAAGGCGGGCGCACCGACAAAGGCGGCATAAAACAGGAGCACCAGAACCGGAATGCCGCGGATCACCTCGACATAGAAGCGTGCCACCTGACGCAGAAGCACACTGTCCGACAGTCCGGCCAGCGCCACGAGAAGACCAAGCAGTGAAGCGAGAGCAAATCCCGCCAGCGTGACGAAAACGGTAATGCCAACACCGCGCGAGACGGTCTGGAAAACCTGCGCATAGAGATCGTTGAAAACGATGACGGCTGCGATGGCCGCACCGATGACAAGGAGGGCCACCAGCCACCAGGGCCGGTCGCCATCACCCTTGGCTTTGCCGGGAAGCGTCTGGAACCCCATCGCGGCGCGCCGTGATTATTCGCCCATCTTGTAGTCGAGGAACCACTTCTTGTTGAGCGCATCCATCGTGCCATCGGCCTTCAGCGCGGCAATCGCGGCATTGACGGGCGCAACGAGATCGGAGCCCTTCTGGAAGATGAAGCCGAAATCTTCCGCGCCCAATGGCTCGCCGATCAGCTTCAAGGTGCCGTTGGAGGCATCTGCATAGCCCTTGCCAGCCGTGCTGTCGGTCAAGACCAGATCAACGTCACCGGCCTTCAGGGCCTGCACCGTTGCACCAAACGTCTCGAACAGCTTGATGCGCGGGTTCTGCTCATTGCCATCGAGGATTTCATAAACCGCCGTGTAGAACGGGCTCGTACCGGGCTGCGCGCCCACAAGACCCTTTTCAAAGGCCGCAAAGCTCTTGCCATCGGTAAAGCGGGTTTCGTCGCCGCGCACCAGCATCAACTGCTGCGAACGCATATAGGGATCGGAGAAATCCACCTTCTCCTTGCGGTCATCCTTGATGGTGATGCCCGTCATGCCGATCTGGTACTGGCCATCGGAAACGGACTGGATCATCGCATCCCATGATGTGTTCTGATACTCGACCGTGAAGTTGAGACGCTTGGCGATCTCGTTCATCGCGTCATATTCCCAGCCAATCGCCTTGCCGCTCTTCGGATCGACAAACTGCAGCGGCGGGTAGGCATTTTCCGTCACCACGATGACCTTGCGCCCCTTGAGATCCGGCAGATCAGCGGCCTGCGCCGCAAACGGGATCAGGGCGAGAGCGGAAAGACCGGCAAGGACGGCGCGGCGAAGGAACATGTTTTTCTCCTGTGGTGGACCCGAGTAGATGTCACGAATCATTCGTCCATGACAAGGCGAACCGGCTCAAAATCGAAGGCGTGGAGAAATGTCGTTTCAAGGGAGACCTGGAACGCAAAAAGGCGGCCCGAAGACCGCCTTTCCGCAACCCCGTGAAGGGAAATGTCTTATTCGCCAGCGGCTTCGGTCGAAGCAGCAGCGGCAGCAGCGGCCTTTTCAGCGGCTTCTGCAGCGGCCTTTTCAGCAGCCAGAGCCTGAGCGGCAGCGATCTTTTCAGCTTCGATACGAGCCTTTTCGGCAGCAACAGCAGCGCGCTCGGAATCGTTGAGCTTGCGGGCGCGGGTGCCCGTGTTCTCGACGATACGGGCCGACTTGCCGCGACGGTCGCGCAGGTAGTAGAGCTTGGCGCGACGGACCTTACCGCGGCGCACGACTTCAACGCTCTCGACGAGCGGGGAGTAGATCGGGAACACGCGCTCGACGCCTTCGCCGTAGGAGATCTTGCGAACGGTGAAGCTCTCGTTGATGCCGCCACCCGAACGGGCGATGCAAACGCCTTCATAGGCCTGAACGCGGGTACGGTTACCTTCCGTAACCTTCACGTTGACGCGCAGCGTGTCGCCAGCGGAAAATTCCGGCAGGGTGCGCTGGGCTTCAATCTTGGCGGCCTGTTCAGCCTCAATCTGCTTGATGATGTTGGTCATCTCTAACCTCTAGGTTCTTCTGAAACAGCCAGAACGCTTTCATCATCCCGTTGAATGTCCGCGGGGATGCGCCAAAGGCGGAAGCGGATTGCATGTTCTTTGTTTGCGGTAGTTGGTTACCATCATCGGGCGAACCCGTGATTTGTGGTTGGGCCATACACGATTGTCCCCGCCAAATCAACAGGTGCAGCCGATCATTTGCCCTTGTAAGCGGCCCAAAGATCGGGACGCCGCACGCGCGTCAGCTCTTCGGCGCGCTCATGGCGCCACTTGTCGATGGCCGCATGGTTCCCGGATGTCAGGACAGCGGGAATATCGCGTCCCTCGAAAACCTGTGGCCGGGTGTAATGCGGATGCTCGAGAAGGTCGCCCTCAAAGCTCTCATGCACGCCGGACAGCGCATTGCCCATGACGCCCGGAAGCACCCGCACCACGGCATCCAGAAGTGTCAACGCCGCAGGCTCGCCGCCCGAAAGCACGTAATCGCCGATGGAAACCTCTTCAAGGCCGCGCGCCTCGATCACCCGCTGGTCAACACCCTCGAACCGTCCGCAGACGATGATGCAGCCATCCCCTGCGGCCAGTTCCCGCACCCGCTTCTGGGTCAGCGGCCTGCCCCTTGGGCTCATCAGAAGTTTGGGGCGCGTATCGCCCTCAGGTGCGGCGTTATCGATGGCGGCCGCCAGAATATCCGGCTTCAACACCATGCCCGCCCCGCCGCCTGCAGGCGTATCATCCACCGTGCGATGACGATCCGAAGCAAAGTCACGGATCTGGACGGCCTCAAGCGACCAGTCCTCCCGTTCCAGCGCCTTGCCAGAGAGCGAGTGCTGCAGATGGCCGGGGAACATTTCCGGATAGAGCGTCAGAACGGTGGCGCGAAACGTCATGGGTTATGATCCCGGCTTCAACGGGTCATCATCGCCCGTATCGACGAGCCCGGCGGCAATCGGATCAATCAACATCTTGCCGCCATCCAGATCGATTTCGAGAACCGCCGCCTCGGAAAAGGGAATGAGCACGGGGCGCTTGCCCGGCCCCTTCAGCTCCAGAAGGTCGCCCGCGCCGAAATCGAAAACGGCACTGACATTGCCGTAGGACTTGCCTTCGGCATCGATAACCTCAAGACCTTCGAGATCGGCATAGAAGAACTCGTCATCGTCCAGTTCCTCGTCGGGCAGGTTTTCGCGCTCCACGTAAAGCTCAAGCCCGTTCAGCGCTTCCGCCGCGTTGCGGTCGTTCACGCCACGAAAGCGCACGATCACGACATTTTTGCCCTCGCGAATGTCGAGCACCTCGAAAACGCGCCCGTCCGTGCTGTGCAGGTGGCCGTATTCGCCAAACGCCATGGGATCGCCGGTAAAGGTACGCACCCGCACTTCACCCCTGAGCCCCTGCGCGGCACCAATCACACCCATAAGGACCGGGTTTTCGAGCTTTGCCATGATATGTCTCCGTGAGCCGTCCTTACATAAACGGATGGCTCCTTCATGAAAACGAAAAACGGGCGGCGTGATGCCACGCCACCCGTTTTCCTGATCTGCGAACAGATTATTCTGCGGCTTCGGCAGCTTCAGCGGCCTTCTGGGCCTTTTCAGCAGCGCGCTCGACAGCCTTCTTGCCCGGCTTACCCTTTTCCGGGTTGCTCTTGACATCACGCTTCAGCAGGCCAGCCTGGTCGAGGAAGCGCAGAACGCGGTCGGTCGGCTGTGCGCCGTTCGACAGCCAATGCTGAACGCGGTCAGCGTTCAGTTCAACGCGCTTTTCGTCGTCCTTGCCGAGCATCGGGTTCCAGGAACCGAGCTTTTCGATGAAACGGCCATCGCGCGGGCTGCGGGCGTCAGCAACGACGATCGTGTAGTAAGGACGCTTCTTGGAACCGCCACGGGCGAGACGAATCTTGAGGGACATGGGTTTACTCCTTTGTGGTGTTTGTTTCCGCCGGTCGGGCGGTGTTACTTCGCTTGACCGCTTTCGTGTTCGGCGGCGATGGCTTCATGGTGGCGGATCACTTCCTTGATGATGAAGTTGAGGAACTTCTCCGCAAAGTCGGGATCGAGATGGGCGTCGTCGGCAAGACGGCGCAGGCGCTCGATCTGGTATTCCTCGCGTGCCGGATCGGCAGGCGGAAGATTGTACTTGGCCTTCAGAACACCGACGGCCTTGGTGCAACGGAAGCGCTCGGCAAGCATATGCACCAGCGCAGCGTCGATGTTGTCGATGGACTGGCGATAGCCGGAAAGCTGTTCGCGAATGGCCGGGTCGATCATCAGTGCTCTCCCTTACTTCTTCTTCGGAAAGCCGGGCAGGCCCGGAAGACCGCCAAGACCCGGAAGCTTCGCACCACCGAGACCCGGAAGACCTGCACCGCCAAGGCCACCCAGGCCCGGCATGGCACCGGGCTTTGTCAGGCCAGCGGCTTCCGCCTGCTTGGCCAGCGCTTCCAGCTGCGACGGGTCCATGTTCGACAGGTCAGGCATGCCGCCGCCAAGGCCACCCAGGCCCATCTTGCCGGCAAGGCCGCCCATCATCTGCTTCATCATGCCGCCTTTGCCCTTGCCGCCCATGGCTTTCATCATGTCAGCCATGCCGCGATGCATCTTGAGCAGCTTGTTGATTTCAGCGGCATCCGTGCCGGAACCGGCGGCAATGCGCTTCTTGCGGGAATGCTTCAGAATATCCGGGTTGCCACGCTCTTCCTTGGTCATGGACGAGATGATGGCGATCTGGCGCTTGAACAGGCGATCATCGAGACCGGCCGCCGCCATCTTGTCCTTCATGCCGGACATGCCGGGCATCAGACCCATGATACCGCCCATGCCGCCCATCTTCTGCATCTGGCGCAGCTGGTCGGCCATGTCGTTGAGGTCGAACTTGCCCTTGGCAAGACGCGCCGCCATGGCAGCGGCCTTCTCGGCGTCGATATTCTCGGCGGCCTTTTCAACCAGCGCCACGATGTCGCCCATGCCGAGGATACGGTCGGCAATCCGGCGTGGGTGGAACTCTTCCAGTTCCGCCATCTTTTCGCCAACACCGATCAGCTTGATCGGCTTGCCGGTGACGGCACGCATCGAAAGTGCGGCACCGCCGCGACCGTCGCCATCCATACGCGTCAGCACAAGGCCGGTAATGCCGATGCGATCATCGAAGGAACGGGCGAGATTGACGGCGTCCTGACCTGTCAGCGAATCCGCGACCAGCAGGATTTCATGCGGGGTCGAGCGGCGCTTGATCTCGGCCATCTCGACCATCAGCGGCTCGTCGATATGCGTGCGGCCTGCCGTGTCGAGGATCACCACATCGTAACCGCCAAGCTTGGCGGCCTGAACGGCGCGGGCCGAAATATCGGTCGGCGACTGACCGGCGATCACCGGCAGCGTCTCAACGCCCGTCTGCACACCCAACTGGCGAAGCTGCTCCTGCGCGGCCGGACGGCGCGTGTCGAGCGAGGCCATGAGCACTTTCTTGCGCTCGCGCTCCGTCAGGCGCTTGGCGATCTTTGCCGTCGTCGTCGTCTTACCGGAACCCTGCAGACCGACCATCATGATGACGACCGGGGCGGGCGCGTTGAGGTCGATGACCTCGCCTTCCGCGCCCAGCATTTCGATCAGCTCGTCATGGACGATCTTCACGACCATCTGGCCGGGCTTGATCGACTTCAGAACTTCCGAACCAACGGCCTTCTCGCGAACGCGGTCGGTAAAGGAACGCACAACCTCCAGCGCCACGTCGGCTTCAAGCAGCGCGCGGCGAACCTCGCGCAGCGCCGCCGAGACATCCGCCTCGGAAAGCGAGCCGCGACCTGTCAGTCCATTCAAAATGGAACCAAGGCGCTCCTGGAGGTTTTCAAACATCAAGCTCTTCCTTCTCGCTTTTGGGATCACCCGAAAGCTTGGGTTTTCCGCTGTCGAATACAAGACGCATAAGCCAAAAAGCACCCGAGGGCGCAACGCGCTGTCGGATGTTGACCTCCGGAATCTCGTTCCGGTCGGCGGCTTCAAGTCATGAACTTGTCAGCAGATCGTGGGGCTTAAACAGGAAGCGCTCGAAAAAGTCAACCACAAGCCCGGAAAATCAGCATTTCCGGCAAATGTGCGAAGTGGTTTTGCACCCGGGACAATTGCTGAACGGCCAGAGCCTTCATATCTGATAGCTTCGAGCAGACACAAAGGATGGTACGAATGCCCCTGAAGGCAAACCCCTATTATCAGGGACCGGAAAGCGATCACTTCGACGGCCTGCGCTTTTTTAACCCGGACGGCATCGCCCCGCTGGGTCTGAAGGACGTCATTCGCTGGAACCTGAAGGAAACGCGTGCCCGTTGGCCGAAGCACCTGCCACTGCCCACGCCGGCACGCCCGGCAGCGCGTGTAAATGGCAGCGACCTGCGTGTCACCATGATCGGCCATGCCTCCATGCTGATACAGGTGGCCGGTCTCAACATCCTGACCGATCCCGTGTGGTCGGATCGGGCAAGCCCGATGCGCTTTGCCGGACCGAAGCGGGTGATTGCGCCGGGCATTGCCTTTGATGACCTGCCGAAGATCGATGT
The DNA here is from genome assembly GCA_020161665.1 of Pseudomonadota bacterium. GTDB lineage: Bacteria > Pseudomonadota > Alphaproteobacteria > Rhizobiales > Rhizobiaceae > Ectorhizobium. The sequence goes on from JAIUPA010000012.1 coordinate 21,063, forward strand.
GGTGCTCGTGACCCACAATCATTACGACCATCTCGACCTCAAGACCCTGCAGCGTCTGGCCGAAGCCTTCGATCCGCTATTCATCACCCCGCTGGGCAACGACACAATCATGCGGCCTTCGGTGCAGAACAGCCGCATCGCGACACTGGATTGGGAGGAAAGCCGAAGCTTCGAAGGCATTACCTTCACGGCTGAACCCTGCCATCACTGGTCGGCACGGGGGTTGCGCGATCGCTCGATGGCGCTTTGGGCCGCTTTCGTGCTCGAAACGCCCGCGGGCCTGATCTACCACATCGGCGATACCGGCTTCCATGGCGGGCGCAATTACCGCGCCATCGTGCAAAAATACGGCCCGGCCCGCCTCGCCATCCTGCCCATCGGCGCCTATGAGCCGCGCTGGTTCATGGAAGCCCAGCACCAGAATCCGGCGGAAGCGGTTGAAGGTTTTCGTCTTCTCGGGGCGGCACACGCCATTGGCCATCATTTCGGCACGTTCCAGCTGACCAATGAAGCGATCAATGCGCCCGTGGATCACCTCGCTGAGGCGCTTGAGGCCGCTGAAATCGAAGCCACCCGCTTCCGCCCGATGGCGGCGGGCGAAATGTTCGACGTTCCGACCATGTGAGAAGGCCTCTCCACTGGTAATGCAGCACATTTTCGGCCATATAGGCCGGGAAACACGCAAGGTATGATGGTCATGACGCAATCGGTCGAATTCGCAAAGATGAACGGGCTGGGTAACCAGATCCTCGTGGTCGACATGCGCGGACGCACCAACAAGGTGACGGCAGACGCCGCCATTGCTCTGGCAAGCGACCCGATGACCCGTTTCGACCAGATCATGGCGATCCATGATCCGAAGATCGACGGCACCGATGCCTATATCGACATTTTGAACTGCGATGGTACGAAGGCGCAGGCCTGCGGCAACGGCACGCGTTGCGTGGTCCATGCACTGGCGTCTGAAACGGGAAAGCACGCCTTCACCTTCCAGACGGTGGCGGGCATTTTGAACGCGGTCGAACATGAGGACGGGCTGATTTCCGTCGACATGGGCAAGCCGGTGTTTGAGTGGAACCGTATTCCGCTCTCGGAAGAATTCCACGATACGAGCCGCATCGAATTGCAGATCGGACCGATCGACAATCCCATTCTCCATTCGCCCGCCACCATGTCGATGGGTAATCCGCACGCCATCTTCTGGGTGGATCGCGATCCCATGAGCTATGATCTCGACCGTTTCGGCCCGCTTCTCGAAAATCACCCGATCTTCCCGGAAAAGGCCAATATCACGCTGGCGCATGTCACCTCGCCCACGTCGATGACGACCCGCACCTGGGAGCGCGGCGCTGGCCTGACGCTCGCCTGTGGTTCCGCCGCCTGCTCGGCAGCGGTTTCGGGCGCACGCACCGGCCGCACGGGCCGCAAGGTGGAAATCACCGTGGCCTCCAGCCCCGGCCGCGGCAAGCTTGTGATCGAATGGCGCGAGCGCGACGACCACGTGATCATGACCGGCCCGGCCGAATGGGAATGGGCTGGCCTTGTAGACCCCGTGACCGGCGCGTTTACCCGCAACCCGGATGCCGGAGCCGAAGCCCAGTGAATGAGCCGGGCGCGCATGGTCCCGTGAGCGGTGAAGAAAAGGGCGGCGTTGAAATCGTCACCTTCGGCTGCCGCCTCAACACCTATGAATCTGAAGTGATCCGGGCCGAGGCCGCCAAAGCGGGCCTTGGCAATGCGATCCTCTTCAACACCTGCGCCGTGACGGCGGAAGCCACAAGGCAGGCAAGGCAGGCAATCCGCCGCGCCCGCCGCGAGAACCCGGATGCCCGCATCATCGTGACTGGCTGCGCCGCCCAGACGGAAGCATCAACCTTCGCCGCGATGCCCGAAGTCTATGCCGTGCTCGGCAATGAGGAAAAGCTGAAGGCAGCCTCCTATGCCGCCCTTCCCGATTTCGGTGTTTCGGGCGAGGAAAAGCTGCGCGTCAACGACATTATGAGCGTGCGCGAAACCGCCCCGCAAATGGTGAGCGCCATCGACGGCCATGTGCGCGCCTTCCTGCAGGTCCAGAACGGCTGCGACCACCGCTGCACCTTCTGCATCATCCCCTATGGTCGCGGCAATTCCCGTTCGGTCCCGATGGGCGCCGTGGTCGATCAGGCCCGCCGTCTGGTCGAAAGCGGCTACCGCGAAGTGGTGCTGACCGGGGTTGACGCGACCAGCTACGGCGCGGACCTTCCCGGCACGCCCACCCTCGGCCTTCTGGCCAAAACGGTCTTGAAGCAGGTGCCGGAAATCCTGCGCCTTCGCCTCTCCTCCATCGACAGCATCGAGGTGGACAAACACCTCTTGGACCTGATCGCCGATGAGCCGCGCTTCATGCCGCATCTCCATCTTTCACTGCAGCATGGCGACGACCTGATCCTGAAGCGCATGAAGCGTCGCCACGCCAGCGCTGACGCCATCCGCTTCTGCGCCGACGCCCGCCGCCTGCGCCCCGAAATGGCCTTCAGTGCAGATATGATCGCCGGCTTCCCGACGGAAACCGAAGAGGCGGCGGAAAACTCGGCGCGGCTCGCCGAAGCCTGCGGCATCGCCCAACTGCACGTCTTTCCCTATAGCCCGCGCCCCGGCACACCCGCCGCCCGCATGCCACAACTCGACCGGGCCTTGATCAAGACCCGCGCCGCCCGGCTGCGTGAACGCGGCGAGGCGCTTTACGCCACCCATCTCGCCCGCATGACGGGCACGGTGCAGACCTTGCTCATCGAGAACAACGGCATGGCGCACACGGAAAATTTCACCAGCGTGGCAACCCCCGGCTTCAAGCCGCGTGATCTTGTGTCGGCGGTCATCGCCGGTCACAATGGCCGCCATCTCACAATTGATCTGCAAGCGGCCTCTGCCGCCTGAATGTCAGAGTTTGTCAGGAAATGACAAACGGCAACAAACGAAGTACGGAAAGCTCCATGGCCGGTTTCATCAAACGCATCTTCTCCTTCGGCAAGGACCGCCCGGCCGACGCGACCCCGCCGGAAGCGGATATCGCCGTCCCGGACACTGTCGTGGACGAAGCGGCCCCGGCCTTCGAGGAGGTTTTGGAGGCGGTTGAGGTTGATGCCGCACAGGACAGCCACGCAGAACCCGTCGCTGCGGCCGAAGAGCCGCTGGAAACGGTGATTTCTGAAACGCTGGCCCCCATTGCCGTAGAAGAGGAAGCGTCCGCCGCCGCGCTGCCCGCAGGCTTTGCGCTGAGCGAAGACGAGCCGGTGGAAGCCCCTATAGAAGAAGCGGAGGACGCCCCGAAACTCTCGTGGTTCCAGCGCCTCACCGCGGGTCTCGCCCGCACATCCTCACAGCTTTCGCAGAAGATTTCGGCCCTCTTCACCAAGCGCAAGCTGGATGAGGATACGCTCGAAGAGCTGGAAGACCTGCTGATCCAGTCCGATCTCGGCGTCGAGACCGCCATGCGCGTCACCGGCGCGTTGTCGTCCGAACGCTACGGCAAGGATGTCTCGGGCGAGGATGTCGCCCGCATCATGGCCATTGAAATCGAGAAGGTCCTCGGCCCTGTCGCCCGTCCGCTGAAGCTTGACCTGTCGCACAAGCCGCATGTCATCCTCGTCGTTGGCGTCAACGGTACCGGCAAGACCACCACCATCGGCAAGCTGGCCGCCAAACTTTCCGGCGCAGGCCTGAAAGTGACGCTCGCCGCCGGCGATACGTTCCGCGCCGCCGCCATCGAGCAGCTGAAAATCTGGGCGGAACGCACCGGCTCGGATTTCATCGGCACCAAGCTCGGCGCTGATGCCGCCGGTCTTGCCTTCGAGGCCTTTGAGCAGGCCAAGGCGAAGAAGAGCGACGTTCTGATCATCGACACCGCCGGTCGCCTGCAGAACAAGACCGAACTGATGGCGGAACTGGAAAAGATCGTGCGCGTTCTCGGCAAGCTGGACCCGGACGCGCCGCACACCGTGTTGCAGACGCTCGACGCCACCACCGGCCAGAATGCCCTGAGCCAAGTGGAGATTTTCCGCAATGTGGCGGGCGTCAACGGCCTGATCATGACCAAACTGGATGGCACCGCACGCGGCGGCATTCTGGTGGCCATTGCCGCCAAACATAAGCTGCCGGTCTATTTCATCGGCGTCGGCGAAGGGATCGATGATCTGGAGCCCTTCGAGGCGGGCGATTTTGCCCGCGCCATTGCAGGAGTATGAGCCATGGAGCTTGAAAATTCCCCTTCGAAGAGCGCGGAAATGACCCGCGAGGTCAATCCGTTGCTGAAGCTGGCGCTGGAGCTTGGCCCCCTGCTCGTCTTCTTCTTTGCCAATGCGCGCGGTGAATGGCTGGGACAGACCTTCCCGATCCTGACCGAATTCGGCGGACCGATCTTCATCGCCACTGGCCTGTTCATGATCGCGACGGCAGTGGCCCTCACGGTTTCATGGCTTTTGACGCGCACCATTCCCATCATGCCGCTGATTTCCGGCATCGTGGTTTTCGTCTTCGGCGCGCTGACGCTGTGGCTGCAGAACGACACCTTCATCAAGATGAAGCCGACCATCGTCAACGCGCTTTTCGGCTTCATTCTGCTGGGCGGCTTGCTCTTTGGCCAGTCGCTTCTGGGCTATGTCTTCAACTCCGCCTTCAAGCTGGATGACACCGGCTGGCGCAAGCTGACCATCCGCTGGGGCATCTTCTTTCTGTTTCTGGCGGTGCTGAACGAAGTCGTGTGGCGCGGTTTTTCGACCGACACCTGGGTTGCCTTCAAGGTCTGGGGCACCATGCCGATCACGGTTCTCTTCACCATGGCGCAGATGCCGCTGATCATGCGCCACTCGCTCGAACCCTTTGGCGAGAAGAAGAAGGACTAGGCCCGATGAGCGAGATCGTTTCCCCCAAGCGAAACCTCTGGCTTGGCGTGGCATTGGCCCTGCTGGTCGCGCAGATCATCATTCTGTACAGCATGGGCCGCCTGCCCATCTGCGAATGCGGCTATGTGAAACTTTTCGAGCCGGGCGTGAACACGTCCGGAAACTCCCAGCACCTGTCGGACTGGTACACGCCCTCGCATATCATCCACGGCTTCCTGTTTTACGGGCTGGGCTGGCTGCTTTTGCGCCGCGCACCGCTTTCCGCCAGACTTTCGCTGGCGGTTCTTATCGAAGCCGCCTGGGAAATCGCCGAAAACTCGCCGCTGGTGATTGATCGCTATCGCACCGCCACCATGGCGCTTGGCTATTCCGGCGACAGCATCCTGAATTCCGGCATGGATACGATCTTCATGGCGCTCGGCTTTCTGTTTGCCGCGCGCATGCCGGTCTGGGTCACGGTGGCGCTGGCCATCGCTTTCGAACTTCTGACGCTGGTTATCATTCGCGATAACCTGACGCTCAACGTGTTGATGCTGGTCTGGCCGGTCGAAGCCATCAAGGTCTGGCAGGGCGGTCTCTGACCGCCCGCAACGGCCTCACGGCTTGAAGATGAAGGCCGCGCCGCAGGCAATCAGCGCGAAGCCGACGAGGTGATTCCAGCCAAGGTTTTCTTTCAGGAAAAAGATCGAGAAGCCCGCAAAGACGATGAGGGTAATCACCTCCTGCATCGTCTTGAGCTGGGCCGCGCTATAGACTTCGTGACCGATCCGGTTGGCGGGAACCGCCAGCCAATATTCGAAAAACGCGATCCCCCACGATGTGAACACGGCAATCCACAAAGGCGTGCCCTTGTGACCCAGATGCCCGTACCAGGCAAAGGTCATGAAGATGTTCGACGCGAAGAGAAGAAAGATGGGGGTGATGTAACCAGCCATGAGGCGACCGTCCGAATGATGATTCGGGCGATCCTACGTCAGGACGGCTTGGCCGCAAGCGCCTTTTCGATGGCGGGCATCAGGCCCTCCGTCAGGCTGATACTGTCGAAGGGACCGACCTTCTTGTAAAGGATCGTTCCGTCCGGCCCGACCAGATAGGTTTCCGGAATGCCGTAAACGCCCCAGTCAATCGCCGCCTTGCCCGCCGGATCGACACCGATGGCGGCATAGGGATTGCCAAGCTCGCCAAGGAACCTGAGCGCATTGTCGTTGCGGTCCTTGTAGTTGATCCCGACAATGGTGATGCGCGGGTCTTTCGAAAGGCCGAGCAGCACCGGATGTTCCTCACGGCACGGCACGCACCACGAGGCAAACACGTTGACCAGCGTCAGCTTGCCGGCAATCGCCGCATCGGTGAGTGCAGGCCGGTTGGAGCCCTCGAGCGCGGCCATATCAAGCTTCGGTGCCTTCGTGCCGATGAGCGCCGAAGGAATGGCCGAAACGTCCTTGCCATGCACTTCCTGATCGTAAAGCACCTTGCCGGTGACAAAGGCAAAGCCACCGAAAATGAGAAGCGGCAACAGCGCCAGCAGATAGCGTCCACCGGACTTCTTCGGAGGTTCCATCTCGCTCATGCGGCGTCCTCTGCCTGCGTTTTGGCCGAAGACCGGCGGCGGTGGCCTGCAGCCTCCAGGGCCGTCAACTCCTTCTGGCGGGCGCGGCCATCCAGCCACACCCAGAGACAGAGGATGGCGATGATCGCACCGCTGACGCCATAGGACGTGTAGATATAGAACGCGTGGCTCATCGGCTCACTCCTCGCCACGCCCGGCCATGCGGGCGGCAAGACGGCGCTGCGCGGTGACGCGCCGACGCAGGATTTCGTTGCGCATCGCCGCGATATGCAGGGTGAAGAACAGCATGGTGAAGGCAATCGCCATCACCAGCAGCGGCCACAGGAACGCCTTGTCGATGGTCGGCCCATCCATGCGCATCACGCTGGCAGGCTGGTGCAGCGTGTTCCACCATTCCACCGAGAACTTGATGATCGGAATGTTGACGAAGCCGACGAGGATCAGCACGGCAGAAACGCGCGCGGCCTTGCCGGGATCATCCATGGCGCGGTTCAGCGCGATGATGCCGAGATACATGAGGAACAGGATGAAAACGGAGGTAAGCCGCGCATCCCACACCCACCAGGTGCCCCACATCGGCTTGCCCCAGAGCGAGCCGGTAATGAGCGAAATCAGCGTGAAGGCGGCCCCGAGCGGCGCGGCGGATTTGTGGCTGACATCGGCCAGCGGATGACGCCACACCAGCGTACCGATGGCCGATAGTGCCATCACCGAATAGCACATCATGGCGAGCCACGCGGCGGGCACGTGCACATACATGATGCGCACCGTGTAACCCTGCTGGTAATCGCTTGTGCTGGCGAAGCTCATATAGAGCCCGGCCGCAAACAGAAGGACGGTGATCACCGCCATCCACGGGATCATGCGCGCAGCCAGCGCCAGAAACCGCGTGGGGTTGGCAAGGCCGGTAACTTTGGAAATGACAAGGCTCGTCGTGCTCATGGAATTCTTCTAAACTGAGAAACCGCGTCCCGCAATTGATCCCGGTCAATCTGAGCTTTGCCTGAGCGCCGCCGCCGCTGCAACCGGGCCAAGTGCGGCGAAAAGTAGCGTCAAAGCGGAAAGTATCATGAAAGGCGGCATGAAGGGGGCCGGATCTTCGACCGCCGCATAGGTCGCCGAAACGCCAAAAATCAGCACCGGAATGGCAAAGGGCAGAACAAGGATCGAGACGAGAAGACCGCCGCGCGGCAGCGCGACCGCAACAGCCGCACCCACCGCACCGATGAAGGTCAGCGCCGGAGAGCCGACGAAAAGCGTCAGCATCACAGCGCCGATGGCCACCTCATTCATGTTCATGAAGAGCGAGAGAAGTGGCGAGGCAATCACCAGCGGCAGGCAGGACCCCGTCCAATGCGCCAGGCATTTGACGAAAACGGTGAGTGCCAGCGGCGTATCCTGCATCAGGATAATGTCGAGCGAGCCATCGTCGCGTTCGGCCTGAAACAGGCGATCAAGGCCAAGCAGCGCCGAGAGAAGCGCACCGATCCACACAATTGCCGGGCCGATGCGCGACAGAAGATTGAGATCAGGACCAACGCCAAAGGGAATGACCGCCACAACCGTCATAAAGAACAAAACGCCGATCAGCGCACCGCCCCCGGCCCTGACGGACAGCTTCAGATCTCTGAGGAAAAGCGCCATCATGCGGCGATATCCTGCACGGTTCCGGCAAAGCCCTTCATGCGCAATTCCTTGACCCCGTCCAGCCCGAGCGGCTGGTGCGTGGCGGCCAGAACAATGCCGCCCGCAGCAAGATGGCCGGAAACCAGCCGCGCGAACATGCGATCCGCCGCCGCATCAAGGGCTGCCGTCGGCTCATCGAGAATCCAGATCGGACGATAGGCAACGAGAAGCTTGGCGAGCGCAAAACGGCGCTGTTGACCCGCCGAGAGATAGCCAAAGGGCAGGTGCGTGATGCCGCCAAGCCCCACCTCTTCTGCCGCCTCAAGAATGGAAAGCCCCTTGCCACCATCGCTGTCACCGAGAAAATCCTGCCAGAAGCTGAGGTTCTCATCGACCGAGAGTTCGGGCTTCATGGCATTGCGATGCCCGAGATAATGGGAGACCTCACCCGCCGGACGCGCTTCACCATCGGCTGCACCCACGAAGGAGACATGACCCGCTTCGGGTCGCAGAAGTCCGGCCACAACACGCAAAAGGGTCGACTTGCCCGAACCGTTGGCTCCGGTCAGAACCAGCGCTTCGCCCGGCTTAAGTTCAAAGGAAATCTGCGAGAAAAGCAGGTCATCCCCGCGTCGTGCAGCCAGATTTTCAACGTTGAGGCCCATTTTGCATCGCTTTCCGGCGGTTGCGCATCACGTTTCGAGAAATTGCAGATTTCCAACGCGCCTTAGTCTGGAACCCTTCTTAGGGGCTTCCTATATAGTCTGCAACCACGCCAGCGTCCGGCGTGATCTTAATCCTAGCGCCGAGCAAGACGTGGAAAAGAACCGCGCCTCGTACGGACAGCGGAAATGGACGCACCCGCATCCTCTTTGCATCTTCATGCATGGGAGTCCGCACGAATGTGTAGGCGATCAAACGAGAGACGGGGTCAAACGTGTCCAAATCACTCGACAGCTTCAAGTGCCGCTCCATCCTGAATGTGAATGGCAAGGACTATGTCTATTACAGCCTGCCGAAGGCGGAAGAAAACGGTCTCGCCGGGGTGTCCCGGCTGCCCTATTCCATGAAGGTGCTGCTGGAAAACCTGCTGCGCAATGAAGATGGCCGCTCGGTCACGAAGAAAGACATTCTGGCGGTGGCCGAATGGCTGGTGAACAAAGGCCTTGCCGAAGCGGAAATCGCCTATCGCCCGGCCCGCGTGCTGATGCAGGATTTCACCGGCGTTCCGGCGGTTGTCGACCTCGCCGCCATGCGTGACGGCATCAAGGCACTGGGTGGTGATCCGGAAAAGATCAACCCGCTCGTTCCGGTCGATCTTGTCATCGACCACTCGGTGATTGTCGACGAGTTCGGCACGCCGCAGGCCTTCGCCCGCAACGTGGACCTCGAATACCAGCGCAACGGCGAACGCTACCGCTTCCTGAAATGGGGCCAGCAGGCCTTCAAGAACTTCCGCGTCGTGCCGCCCGGCACCGGCATCTGTCACCAGGTGAACCTTGAATATCTCGGCCAGACCGTCTGGACCAAGGAAGAGGATGGCGAAACGATTGCCTACCCCGATACCTGCGTCGGTACGGACAGCCACACCACCATGATCAACGGCCTTGGCGTTCTGGGCTGGGGCGTGGGCGGCATCGAGGCCGAAGCCGCCATGCTTGGCCAGCCGGTGTCCATGCTGCTGCCGGAAGTCATCGGCTTCCGCTTGACCGGCAAGCTGAAGGAAGGCGTCACCGCCACCGACCTCGTGCTGACCGTCGTGCAGATGCTGCGCAAGAAGGGCGTCGTCTCGAAGTTTGTCGAGTTCTTCGGCCCGGGCATGGACAACATGCCGCTCGCCGACCGCGCCACCATCGGCAATATGGGTCCGGAATATGGCGCGACCTGCGGCTTCTTCCCCGTCGATGGCGAAACGGTCAATTACCTCACCATGTCGGGCCGTTCGAAGGATCGCATCGCCCTTGTCGAAGCCTATTCCAAGGCGCAAGGCATGTGGCGTCATGGCGATGGCTCCGACCTCGTCTTCACCGATACGCTGGAGCTTGACCTCGGCGACGTCGTTCCCTCGATGGCGGGTCCGAAGCGTCCGGAAGGCCGCCTGCCGCTTGAAACCATCGCCCCGAACTTTGCCACGGCGCTGGAAGGCGATTACAAGAAGCCCGGCCAGCTTCACACCCGCTATGCGGTCGAGGGCGAGAACTTCGATCTCGGCCATGGTGATGTCTGCATCGCCGCCATCACGTCGTGCACCAACACCTCGAACCCGAGCGTTCTGATCGCCGCCGGTCTTCTGGCCCGTAACGCGGTTGCCAAAGGCCTGAAGACGAAGCCGTGGGTCAAGACCTCGCTGGCACCGGGATCGCAGGTCGTCGCCGAATATCTCGACAAGTCGGGCCTGCAGACGGACCTCGATGCCCTGGGCTTCAATCTGGTCGGCTTCGGCTGCACCACCTGCATCGGCAATTCCGGTCCGCTGCCTGCGCCAATTTCGAAGACGATCAACGACAAGGGCCTGATCACCGCAGGCGTTCTGTCGGGCAACCGCAACTTCGAAGGCCGCATCTCTCCGGATGTGCAGGCCAACTACCCTGCCTCGCCGCCGCTCGTCGTCGCCTATGCGCTGGCGGGCACGGTGCAGAAGGATCTGACCACGGAGCCGATTGGCGACGACCAGAACGGCAATCCGGTCTACCTCAAAGATATCTGGCCGACCTCGCAGGAAGTGCAGGCCTTCATCCTGAAATACGTCACCCGCGAACTCTATGAGACGAAATACGCCGACGTGTTCAAGGGCGATGCCAACTGGCAGGCCGTGCAGGTGCCGGAAGGCCAGACCTATGCCTGGGACGACAATTCGACCTATGTGCAGAACCCGCCCTATTTCGTGGGCATGAAGAAGACCGGCGAAGGCCTGCACGACATCAAGGGTGCGCGCATTCTAGGCCTCTTCGGCGACAAGATCACCACCGACCACATCTCGCCGGCCGGTTCGATCAAGGCGGCGTCTCCCGCCGGTGCCTACCTTCTCGGCCATGGCGTGCAGGTGGCCGACTTCAACCAGTACGGCACCCGCCGCGGCAACCACGAAGTCATGATGCGTGGCACCTTCGCCAATATCCGCATCCGCAACTTCATGCTGGGCGCCAACGGCAAGGAAGGTGGCTACACCATCCACTATCCGTCGAAGGACGAGATGTCGATTTACGATGCGGCCATGAAATACAAGGCCGAGGGCGTTCCGCTCGTCATCTTCGCAGGCGTCGAATACGGCAACGGCTCGTCGCGTGACTGGGCGGCCAAGGGCACCAACCTGCTTGGTGTGAAGGCCGTGATTGCCCAGTCTTTCGAGCGTATCCACCGCTCGAACCTTGTCGGCATGGGCATCGTCCCCTTCACCTTCGAGGAAGGCACGACCTGGGCAAGCCTCAACCTCAAGGGCGACGAGATGGTCACGATCGAGGGCCTGGAAGGCGACATCAAGCCGCGTGAAACCAAGATCGCCAAGATCACCTATGCCGATGGTACGGTGAAGGAGGTTCCGCTGCTGTGCCGCATCGATACGCTCGATGAAGTGACCTACATGGAAAACGGCGGCATTCTGCAGACGGTTCTGCGCGACCTCGCCGCATAAATTCCACAAGTTCCCGCATTGAAGGTCGCCGGAGCCATCCGGCGGCCTTTTCTTTTCCTGCAATACCGCTATCAGCTTCACCCCAACGTGACTTTTCAGTGAGGGCCTAAGCCCGGTATGGATGTATGATCATTCGGTTGAACCACGAGCGGTTTCTGGCAAGGGTAACAAAACGCATGGCATGGCGGGTTCTCAAGGGACTGGTGATGACAGCATGGCTGATGCCGGGGCTTGCCGTGGCAGGCGACGCCAAGACACCGCGCGGTGTGGTGGAGCTTTTCACCTCGCAAGGCTGCGCCTCCTGTCCGCCTGCCGATGCGGCCTTTGAGAAGCTCGCCACCCGCGACGACATCGTCGCCCTCGCCTATCACGTTGACTACTGGAATTACCTCGGCTGGTCCGACACGCTCGGCTCCAAGGAAAACACGGCCCGGCAATATGCCTATGCGCGGGCGCTGGGACGCAGCAACGTCTACACCCCGCAAGCTGTGGTCAATGGCCGCGAGCATATGAACGGCGCCGATCTTCCCACCATCAGCGACCGCATGGACGGCATGAACCGGGCCGGCAACGGTCTTGTCGTGCCGGTCACGGCGGCCATGAAGGGTGGCGAACTGGATATCGCGATTGGCGAAGGCACGGGCCGCGCCAATGTCGTGATTGCCTATTTCCGCCGCGAGCAGACCGTCGAGGTTCTGAAGGGCGAAAACAAGGGCCGCAAAGCCAACTACTGGAATGCAGTCTACGACCTGCAGACCGTGGGCATGTGGGACGGCACACCGCTGGAACTCACGCTTCCCGCCAGTGTCATCAAGGGTACGGAAAAAGATGGTTGTGCAGTGCTCTTGCAGAGTGCTGACGAGAGAGGCGCTCCGGCGGCCATTCTTGGCGCGACCATGTTGGTCTACCACGAAACCCACTGACACGGGTCAGATCTGACAGCATTTTGAGGAGGGGAAGCGGTCCGGGCCAGAAGGCATTTCGGGGGCTGGGGTAAGGGTCAATGCTCGACCGTACCCGGACCAGTCGGCGTTAGTCGGTAACAGCCAACACCGCTAGATGGCTCTGTAAATGCGGCACTCTTTTGTTCGAAATGCGACATGTCAAAAAAACCGCAAGCCGAAAAGGCCATGACGTTTCCCGCTTGCATTTTCACAAGTCGCGTCCAAGATGACATGGCCCCTTTGAAATGAAGCGGATTCGACATGAGTGACCATACGGATTTCAGGGCTGATTCCGATGCGCACCGCCCCGCTGCGGTCATCGACCTTGGCGAATATCGCCAGAACCGCGATCCCGCGCCCGTCACCTTCCATCGCCGTGAACTGGATGCGATCCTGCGCATTTATGGCCGCATGGTGGGCGAAGGCGAATGGCGGGACTATGCCATTGATCACCTGCGCGAAAAGGCCGTGTTTTCGATCTTCAAACGGTCCGGCGAAATGCCGCTCTTTCGCGTTGAAAAGAACCCGAAGCTGGCAAGCCGACAGGGCGCCTTCAGTGTAGTGAGCGCGCAAGGACGCATCCTGAAACGCGGTCATGATCTGGCGCAGGTCCTGAAGGTCTTCGACAAGGTTCTGAAACTGGTCGAGAAAGACTGAATTCAACGCGCACCAATGCAAAAAGGCGGCCCGAAGGCCGCCTTTCGCGTTTGACGTATCAAGCGCTCATCAGTTGTTGTTGCGGTTACCGAGGAACTGCAGCAGGAACATGAAGAGGTTGATGAAGTCGAGGTAGAGCGTCAGCGCACCCATGATCGCCTTGCGACCGGCAACCATCGTGTCATCGCCTTCGAAATACATTTCCTTGATCTTCTGCGTGTCATAGGCGGTGAGGCCCGCAAAGACCAGAACGCCGATGGCCGAGATGGCGAAAGCCAGCGCCGACGAGGCGAGGAAGATGTTCACGATCGAGGCGATGATCAGACCGAAGACGCCCATGATCAGGAACGAACCGAGGCCCGAAAGGCTTTTCTTCGTCGTGTAGCCGTAAAGCGACAGGGCGCCGAACGAGGCAGCCGTCACGAAGAACGTCTGAACGATCGAATCCTGCGTATAGACGAGGAAGATGGACGAGAGCGAAGCGCCCACCAGACCGGCATAGACCCAGAAGGTCGTCTGCGCGGCGGAAACGCTCATGCTCTGGATACGGAAGCTCAGGAAGAACACGGCGGCAAGCGGTGCGAGCATCACAACCCACTTGAGCGGGCTGGTGAACAGCATCACGCCGAACGAGGTCAGCATCGTCTTGCCGACGATGGCCGGAGCGCCATTGGACAGAACGGCAGCGGCAGACGGATCCGAAGTCGTGGCGAGCGAGAACAGGCCGTAGGCAGCCAGGCCGGTGATCACCAGACCGAGCGCCATCAGGTTGTAAACCTTCAGCATGTAGGAGCGCAGGCCCTCATCAATCATGGCCTGCGAACCGACGCGATCAACGGTCCGGTTCTGGTAGTTGTTGAAGTCAGCCATTTTTTCCTCTTTCAAGCTTCGAATTCTCTACGGTGTCGGGGAAACCTAGAACATAAACCCGTGCGCCGCTGCGAAGCTTCAGCAAGCATGCTAAAAATATGAGGCGAAGTTCAGTCACTTACAAGGCCTTCGCCATGCAAATGCGCGCGACGGGCTCTTGAACGGGCCTTCTGGCCGGTTTCTGACGTAAATTTGATCGGAAGCAGCACTTCCCTCAAAGCTCGCGCAACACCGGCGCAACCTTCTGCCCGAGGATGCGCCATGTCCCGGCAAGTCCGATCCCGACCGTCAGCACAAGCGCCACGAGCGACGTTGAGACCGCCACATCGGTGAGGAACAGAAAGCGCAAGTGCATGATGCGCACGATGACGAACCACGCCGCAACCCCGCCTGCCGCCAGCGCAAAGATGGCCGTTGCCACACCCAGCATCAGATATTCATAGGAAAACGCCTTGATCAGCATGGAACGGCGTGCGCCCAGCGTCTTCATCACCACCGCATCATGGGTGCGGGCGCGGTTACCTGCCGCCAGCGCCCCGGAAAGCACCAGCACCGATGCGACAAGCGCAATCGCCGCCGCCGCGCGAATGGCCGTTGTGATCTGCCCCACCAGACGGCTGGCCGTATCGAGCGCGTCTTTAACCCGCACACTGGTAATCGTCGGATAGGCATTGGTCACGGCTTTCAGGATCGCGCCCTCATCGGCGGCACTGGCCGACGGATCGCTGAGCGTGGCAAGCCAGGCATGCGGTGCGCCCTTGAACGTATTGGGCGAGAAGACCATGACGAAATTGATCGACAGCGATTCCCAGTCCAGCGTACGGAAATTGGCGATCTTCGCCGTAATCGACCGGCCCAGCACATTGACGGTAACGGTATCCCCGATCTTCAGGCCAATCTCATTGGCCTCACGCGCTGAAAAGGAAACGAGCGGTTCACCTGAATAATTGTCCGGCCACCACGCTCCGGCGGAGATGGTCGAGTTTTTCGGCACATCCTGCGCATAGGTGACGCCTCGGTCGCCGTTCAGCACCCAGCGCGCCGAAGGCGGGACATTATCGGCGCTGACCGGCACGCCGTTGAACGCCAGAATACGCCCGCGCAGCATCGGCACTTCGCTCAACGCGCCCTTCGGGGCTTTGTCGCGAATGAGGGCCGCAAAACCGTCCCGCTCGGCGCTTTGAATATCGACGAAGAAGAAATTCGGCGCACGCTCCGGCAGGGTGCCACCCAGTTCGCGGCGCAGATTGCCGTCAATCAGGGAAAGCGTGACGAGGAGAGCAAGGCCAAGACCGAGAGACAGGACCACCGATCCGGTCAACGCACCGGGCCGGTGGATGTTGCCAATGGCAAGCCGAAGCGATGGCGATGAAACGCGCGGCGCGCGTTTGGCCAAGGCGGCGATGCCGATGGCAACCAGTCGAAGCACGAGGAACGCCGCGCCGACGGCCACGAGAAAGATCAGCGCGATGCGCCGGTCATGCGCCGAGAAGATCGCAAGGCCCGCAAGGGCTGCGAGCGAAACAAAAGCTCCGACCAGATAGGGCATGGAGGGAAGGCGCGCCTTGTCAAAACCCTGTTCGCGAAAAAGCGCGGTCGCAGGCACTTCGCGGGCATGGCCAAGCGGCAGAATGGCAAAGGTCACGGTCGTGACAAAGCCAAACAGCGCCGCAAGGCCAAGGGCACCCGGGTAGAAGGCCACGTGAGCCGAAACCGGCAAGACATCCCGCAGGAACGACACCGCGACAAGCGGCGTAACCGCCCCTATCGCGAGGCCGATCACCACGCCCACGGCGGCAATCATCATGATCTGGAAGAAGTAGATGGCGGTCACCACAAAGCCCGGCGCGCCGAGACATTTGAAGGCGGCAATCGTGGCACGCTTGGAATCGAGAAAAGCGCGCACCGCATTGGCAACGCCAACACCGCCCACAATCAGCGCCGTCAGTCCGACCAGCGTCAGGAATTGCGAGAACCGGGCAATGTTTTCGGTGAGCGCGGGTGCGGCGCGATCACTGGTGCGGATCGACCATCCGGCATCGGGAAAGGCTTTGGTGGCGAGTGCCTTGATCGCCGCTTCATCACCAAGCGATGCCTTGAGCTTGATGCGATAGGCATGTTCCACCAGACTGCCGGTCTGGATCAGCCCGGACGCCTCAAGCGCTTGCCGCGACACCATGAGGCGCGGCGCAAAACCAAACCCCTCCGAAAGCGCATCGGGTTCGGTGACAAGCGTTGCCGCAAGCCGCAACCGCGCCTTGCCGATCAGCACTTCATCGCCCGGCTTCAGCCCAAGGCGTTCGATCAACAGGGGCGCGGCAATTGCGCCGAACGCGCCATCCTTCTGCGAGAGAAGCTCCTTCGCAGGCGTGGCGGGCTGCGTCTCCAGCGTCCCGTAAAGCGGATAGGCCCCATCAATGCCGCGCACTTCGGCAAGCGCCTGCGTCGATCCATCCGGCAGGCGCACCATGGAGCGCAGGCCCGTCGTCACCGAAACATCGCCCAGACCGGCAAGCCAGGCGGCTTCGGCAGCGTTTGCCTCACGATTGTTAAGCTCGAAGCGCACATCGGCTGCAAGGATCGCCTGCCCCTGCGCGGCAATGGCATCCGTCATGGTGCGTGAAAGCGAATTGACCGCCGCAATCGCCCCGACACCGAGCGCGATACAGGCGAGAAAGATCACGAAGCCGGAAAGCCCGCCGCGCATCTCGCGAAGTGCAAACCGAAAGGCGATGCGAAGGCGAAAGAAAAGGCCACTCATGCGGGTTCGCTCACAAGAGCGCTGCTGTCGCTTTCAATCTGGCCCGAACGCACGCCGATGCGGCGCGAACAGCGGGCGGCCAGCGATGGATCATGCGTGACCAGAAGAAGCGTCATGCCGCGTTCGGCCTGCTTGGCAAAGAGAAGATCGGCAATCTGCCGCCCGGTTTCCGTGTCGAGGTTGCCGGTCGGCTCGTCGGCAATCAAGACCTTGGGCGATGGCGCCAGCGCACGCGCAATCGCCACGCGCTGCTGTTCCCCGCCCGAAAGCTGACCCGGATAGTGGTGCAGACGCTCGCCAAGCCCCACGGCCCGCAATTCCTGTTCGGCAATCGCAAAGGCATCGCGCCGATTGGCGAGTTCAAGCGGCACGGCGACATTTTCCAGTGCCGTCATATTGGGAATGAGATGGAAAGACTGGAAAACAATACCGATGTTGCGCCCGCGAAAATCCGCCAGATCGTCTTCGGCTAGCCCCGTCAGAGACGTACCGTCGATGATGATTTCGCCCTTGTCGAGCCGTTCCAGACCGGCCAGCACCATCAAGAGCGTGGATTTTCCCGAACCTGAGGGACCGACGATACCCGCCGATTCACCAACCCTCACGGCAAGATCAATGCCCTTCAAAACATGCACCGCTGCGGCGGCATGCCCAAGCGTCAGATCCGCCTTCTTCAGTTCGATGATGTTTTCTGGCACGAAATGCTTCCTATATTGCGGAAAGGGAGAGGCGGGCTGGTGCGCGCTGCACCCAGTGCCAATCTAGGAACCTGAGCATGAGATTTAAAGCAGCCGTCCTTCAAATCGCTGTCATCGCCTTGATGACCCTGCCGGGGGTGGCATCGGCTGCCACGCTCAAGCTTGTCGGTCTGGGTGACAGCCTCATGGCGGGCTATCAACTGCCGGCGGACCAGTCCTACACGGCGCAGATGGAAAAGGCGCTGAAGGCAGAAGGCTTCGATGTGACCATCGAAAATGCCGCCGTTTCCGGTGATACGACCTCCGGCGGCCTTGCCCGGGCCGATTGGTCGGTTCCCGACGGCACGGACGGCGTCATTCTCGAACTCGGTGCCAATGATGCGCTGCGCGGCATCGCGCCGGAGGAAACCGAAAAGAACCTCGATGCGCTGATCGCCCGCTTCAAGGAACGCGGCATGGCCGTCATGCTGATGGGCATGGTCGCTCCGCCCAACATGGGCGAGGAATATGCCGCCCGCTTTAACCCGATCTATGCCCGCTTGGCCGGAAAATATCAGGTGCCACTCTACCCCTTCTTTCTCGATGGGGTCGTGCAGGATGAACGCCTGAAGCTTTCCGATGGCATGCATCCGACCGGCGAAGGTGTCGGCATCATGGTTCAGCGAAGCCTGCCCGCGCTCAAGGATTTCCTCAAGTTGATGGAGGCCCGGAAGAATTAAGACTTGCACACGCCGCCATTGCATGGTCCGCTGTGAGCATCTGCAAAAGATTCGGGGAGACCTCGCATGCCGAGATTGTTTACCGCCCTCGAAATTCCTCGCGAAGCGGCCATGAGCCTCTCGCTTTTGCGCGGCGGCATCCCCGGAGCCCGCTGGATTGATGTCGAAAATTACCACATCACCCTGCGCTTCATTGGCGATGTTGATGGCCGCACCGCGGATGAACTGGTTCACCGGCTGGATCGCATTGATCGCCCCGAATTCACGCTTTCGCTCTCCGGCATCGGCGCCTTCGGCTCCAAGAAGCCGCATTCATTGTGGGCGGGTGTTTCTCCCGCCCCGGAAATGTTCGCCCTTCAGGCGGAGATCGAGCGCATTTGCCAGCGCATCGGCCTGCCATCCGACCCGCGCAAGTTCACGCCGCATGTGACCCTCGCGCGGCTGAAAACCGCAAGGCTGGACGATGTCGCGCATTACCTTTCTGGCCGCGGGGATTTCCACACCATGCCGTTCAAGACATCCCGCTTCGTCTTGATGTCGTCGAAGGAATCGGTGGGCGGCGGGCCTTACCTCACGGAAGAGATTTTCCCGCTTCACGAAGCCCGCGCATCAGCAAGCTTTGCCAGAAGCGCACTGCAGCCCGAATCGAGCATGCTGTAAACCGCCTCGAAGCCTTCAGGGCCGCCATAATACGGGTCGGGCACGTCCATATCCTGCCCGACGGCCAACGCATTGAACAGGTGGACACGCGCCGCAAGATCGGCCGGGGCCTTGCTCTTCAGAATGGCAAGATTATCGCGGTCCATGGCAAGGATCAGATCAAAGGCGGCAAAATCCTGCGGCTTCACCTGGCGCGACTGTTGCCGGGAAATATCGATGCCATGGGCGGCGGCCACTTTCACCGAGCGCCGATCCGGCCCCTCGCCGCTATGCCAACCGCTGATGCCCGCCGAGTCGACACGGTAGAGAGCGGCTTCGCCCCGCTGGAACGCCAGATGGGTGAAAACGCCCTCCGCCAGCGGCGAACGGCAGATATTCCCGAGACAGACAAACAGAACCGATGTTGAAGCCATGCGTGAATTCCATGCGTGAAACCCCGCATTCCCGGGATTTGATTTCGCCATGATTTATCCCCATATCTTGTAAGGATCGCAATGGGCGGTTTTTATGGCTTCGAGGAGCGGGCCTGATGGACGATGTGAAGTTTGGTGAAATTCTTCTTCCCGGTGACGTGGAGACGGAAACGCGCCGTGAGAAGACGGTTCGCGCCAAATTCTGGCCCAAGATTGCCCGTGTCGCTCGCAAGGTGCCTTTTGCCCGCGACGCCGTTGCCGCCTATTACTGCGCGACGGACCCGGCCACGCCTACGCGCGTTCGCGGCATTCTCTTTGCCGCGCTCGCCTATTTCATCATGCCCGCCGATGTGGTGCCGGACGTCTTCGCGCTCATCGGCTTTTCCGATGACATGGCCGTTCTGACGGCAGCCTTCGCCATGGTCCGCGGCCATATCCGTGACCGCCATTATGAGTCTGCCGACAAGGTCTTGACCCAAAGCGAAGCCGAAACGCCGGACGCGGGCTGATCCCGCGTCACTTTCCTTTATGGACGACCTAGCGCGTGTCATCTGCCGCCAGACCACACTCTTGCCGGAATTGTGCCTATTGAAATGTCATTGACATGCAATCGCAGGCGTTGCGGACGAAAACCGGCTCTAAAGGCAATGTTTTTGGGCAAAGATGGCAATAAAGCCCGGGCGTTGACGGTTTGGTAACCTCGATTAAGTCAAAATGAACCGAATTATAGGCGCGTCCGCCCCTTATCCGGGCGATCTGTCGCCACATCACTTAGGGCAATTCCAGCAGGGCCGCGCACGGTCCATCGTTTGGAAGAGCGTTTGAACACCAAGAGAGTGAGCGTTTCAGGCGACCTTGTTCAGCCGGAATGCTCTCGAGAACGGCAGGACCACCATGTTTGTAAAAAGCATCGCAACGACCCTCGCAATCCTCGTCGCAAGCGCCAGCATCGCCTCGGCCCAGTCGCCCACTCGCATCCAGCAGTTCAAGGCCTGGGGCGCATACTCCTACAAGGCCCAGAACGGCACGCTGTGCTACGTTCTGGCGGTTCCGACGGACAAGCAGCCCGCCAATGTGGACCACGGCGATGTCTTCTTCATCGTTTCGCAGCGTCCCGGCCAGAACATTTCCTACGAGCCGCAGGTCATGGTCGGTTATCCGATGAAGGCCGACGCCAAGGTTGTCGTCACCATCGACAACAAGAACTTCAACCTCTTCGTCAAGGAAAAGTCGGCCTGGGTTGAAAACGCTGCCGAAGAACCGGCGCTGATTGCCGCGATGAAGTCCGGCAAGAGCCTCAAGGTGCAGGCCACCTCGGCCCGTGGCACCAAGACCAACTACACCTATTCGCTGGACGGCATTTCCGCCGCCCTGCAACAGATCCAGAAGTGCAAGTAAGCCACTTGCCTTGCGCATGAACGATGCCGGCCCTGACGGGCCGGCATTTTTGTTTGTGAAACGCCGTGGGGTGACGAAACCGCGTTTTGATGCTAAAGCCCGGCAAAATGTCGCCGTGACGGGAAAGCGCCAAGCGCCTTTCCCTTGGAGAAGGCGACAGACAGACGATGCATTATCGTAAAACCGCATGACCGCCGCCGCCAATCCGGACAGACCGGACGGGCAGCGCAAACGATGGGATTGAACCGATGCCCGCCACTGACGCCGTGATCGAAAAGACGCCGATGAAGCCGGTTCTGACCGCTGCCGAAATGCCCACGCTGATCGGCATGACGCGCGAGGAAATGGGCGAGGCCCTGCGCGGCAAGGGCGTTCCCGAGCGTCAGATCAAGATGCGCGTCGCCCAGATCTGGAACTGGCTCTACGTGCGCGGCGTATCGGATTTCGACGGCATGACGAACGTGGCGCGCGACATGCGTGAAATGCTGAAGCAGCACTTCACCATTGCCCGCCCCGAAGTGGTGGAAGAGCAGGTTTCCGGCGATGGCACCCGCAAGTGGCTGCTGCGCTTCCCGCCGCGTGGCGCGGGCCGCCCGGTCGAGATTGAAACCGTCTATATTCCCGATGAAGGACGCGGCACGCTGTGCGTTTCCTCGCAGGTCGGCTGCACGCTCACCTGCTCCTTCTGTCACACCGGCACACAGAAGCTGGTGCGCAACCTGACGGCGGAGGAAATTCTCTCCCAGCTGCTGCTTGCCCGTGATCGCCTGGGGGATTTTCCCGATGCCGAAACGCCGGTGGGAGCCATGGTGCCCGCCGAAGGCCGTAAGATCACCAACATCGTCATGATGGGCATGGGTGAACCGCTCTATAATTTCGAGAACGTCAAGAAGGCGCTGCTGATCGCATCCGATGGCGATGGCCTGTCGCTGTCCAAGCGCCGCATCACGCTTTCGACCTCTGGCATCGTCCCGGAAATTTACCGCACCGGCGAAGAAATCGGCGTCATGCTGGCCATTTCGCTGCATGCCGTGCGCGACGAGTTGCGTGATATCCTTGTGCCGATCAACAAGAAATATCCGCTCGAAGAACTGATGAAGGCTTGCCGCGCCTATCCGGGGCTTTCGAACGCACGACGCATCACCTTCGAATATGTGATGCTGAAGGATGTGAACGACAGCCTGGAAGACGCCAAAGCACTGGTAAAACTGCTGCGCGGCGTGCCGGCCAAGATCAACCTCATTCCGTTCAACCCGTGGCCGGGCACCAACTACCAGTGCTCGGACTGGGAAACGATCATGAAGTTTGCCGATTTCATCAATCAGGCAGGCTATGCCTCGCCGATCCGCACCCCGCGCGGCCGCGATATTCTCGCCGCCTGCGGTCAGCTGAAGTCGGAATCCGAACGCATGCGCAAGACCGAGCGTCTGGCCTTCGAAGCCATGATGATCGTCGGCCACGGCGAGGATTGAGACATCCTCGCCTGATCCTTCTCAGCGCGCCTGCGTGAACAGGATCTTCACGGCAAAGAGCGAGAACACCGCCGCAAAGGTGTAATCAATACCGCGCACGATGCCCGGATTGCGCTGCAGCCAGCCGGAAAGCCGGTCCGCCGCCAGAACCACACCGAGGGTCACCGGCAGCGAAACCACGATGAAGCTGAGGCCGAGCACCAGGAGCTTGCCGGTCACATGCGGATCGTTGGCGGAGACGAACTGCGGCAGGAAGGTCATGAAAAAGATAATGACCTTGGGGTTCAACAGGTTCACCACCATGCCCGTCCAGATGGTCGAGGTGAGAGAACGCTTCGGCTCATCGGCGCCGGTTTCCACCTTGAAGGACGAGCCATAACGAATGGCTTGAACCGCCAGCCAGAACAGATAGGCGGCCCCGCCCGTCTTCAGGATGAGAAAGGCGGTCGGCGAAGCAATGATCAGCGCCGAAATGCCGAACGCCACCAGCATGGTATGCACGCCGCAGCCGATATTGGTTCCCACGAGTACGGCAAGCCCTGCCGCACGACCGTCTTTCAGCGCGCGGCTGATGGAGAGCGTCATGTCCGGACCGGGCGTTGCCGCCAGCAGCAGCGTGGCCGCCGCAAAGGCGAGAAAGGTCGGCAGGTTGGGCAAATAGTCCATGATTGTCTCGGCTTTGTTCCAATGCGGGAAACCGTTCATAGTCCTTTTCCGGCGTGACGCAAAGCTCATGGAACGTATGAGAAATGATCCGCCTCAAGACTGTAACAAACGTTTGACACGCAATTGACAGATGCCCGCCTCTTTGCCAGTTTGCATCACGGGAGAATTCCGCGAGGAGATTAAGTCATGACCAAGCCATCCATCGTCATTGCCAGCGCCGCACGCACGGCTGTCGGTGCCTTCAACGGTGCATTCGCCAACACGCCCGCCCATGATCTGGGAACGACCGTCATCAAGGCTGTTCTGGAGCGCGCCGGGGTCGCCGCCAACGAAGTTGACGAAGTCATTCTCGGCCAGATCCTGACGGCGGGTCAGGGCCAGAACCCGGCACGTCAGGCCGCGATCAAGGCGGGTATCCCGCAGGAAGCCACAGCCTTCGGCATCAACCAGTTGTGCGGCTCCGGCTTGCGCGCCGTGGCGCTTGGTATGCAGCAGATCGCCCTTGGCGATGCGAATGTCATCATTGCGGGCGGGCAGGAATCCATGTCGCTCGCGCCCCATTGCCAGCATCTTCGCTCCGGTGCCCGCATGGGCTCGATCGAACTCATGGACACCATGCTGAAGGATGGCCTCACCGACGCCTTTTACGGCTACCACATGGGGATCACGGCCGAAAACATCGCCCGCCAGTGGCAACTGACCCGCGACGAGCAGGACGCCTTTGCCGCCGCCTCGCAGCAGAAGGCCGAAGCCGCCCAGAAGGCCGGCCGCTTTGCCGACGAAATCGTTCCCTTCACCGTTTCCACCCGCAAGGGCGATGTGGTGGTGGATCAGGACGAATATATCCGCCCCGGCACCACGATGGAATCGCTCGGCAAGCTGAAGCCTGCCTTCGACAAGCAGGGCTCGGTCACGGCAGGCAATGCGTCGGGCATCAATGATGGTGCCGCTGCGGTTCTTCTGATGACGGAAGCCGAAGCGGTGCGCCGTGGTCTCACGCCGCTCGCCCGCATCGCCTCCTGGGCAACGGCGGGTGTCGATCCGCAGATCATGGGCATAGGCCCGATTCCCGCCTCTCGCAAAGCGCTGGAGAAGGCTGGCTGGACGGCCAACGATCTCGACCTGATCGAAGCCAATGAGGCCTTCGCCGCCCAGTCCTGCGCCGTGGCCCGCGACCTCGGTCTCGACCCGGACAAGATCAACGTCAATGGCGGCGCGATTGCCATCGGCCATCCGGTTGGCGCATCCGGTGCACGTATCCTCAACACGCTTCTCTTTGAACTGAAGCGCCGCAAGGCCTCGAAGGGCCTCGCCACGCTGTGCATCGGTGGCGGCATGGGCGTCGCCCTGTGTGTGGAAGCGCTCTAAACAGCCGTAAACAACGCGTCTGAAATGGTTAACAGCCCGGCCTGCGAAACTCCGCAAGCCGGGCTTTTTCCACTGTTTCATATGGTTAACAAATTGTTTTTACACAACATATTGCGGTGAACAAAACGGGAAACCACCTGTGTCAGCGATTCGTCTGTGATTCGTTCTCACGCCGTTCCGAAGGTTAATTTCGGCCCCGAAAAGCGCACAAAAAGAGAGCGCTTCCACACCCCGGCGGAGGGTGTGAAAACGCTCCAGTCCTCCTCCTCGAGAGTCGAAATCATGACTGAAGGTCTTTCGGCATCCGCTTCGGTGGATCTCCGCGACATGCCGTTTATGAGGGAAAAACGCGCGACCTGAGACTTGGTTCCGTGGAATTCCTGCCAATTCGTTAAATGGGCGCTGAAAAGGTTAACGCGCCCGCAAACGACGACGTAAAGCACCCCCATATTGCAGGTGCGAATGGGGGTGAACACGATTCAACCCACTACATGTTGCGGTGAACAAAACAGGAAACCAAACAGGTCAGTGATTCGTCTGTGATTCGTTCCGCCTTTGACCCGAAGGTTAACGGCGTGATGTTCGAAAAATAGCGATAATGAATAAAATCAGTTATTTACACCATTCCTTTCGAAGGTCTTAATCCACCCCTGCAAAAGGTTAACGCGAAAGACCGGATGTTCTCTTCGTTCCGTTTCCATGATTCAGCATTTGGTGGAAGAAGGCGCGGCAACGACCACATGTTGCGGTGAACAAAAACGGAAACCAGACCCGTCAGCGATTCGTCGCTGATTCGTTCCCACGGCGTTCCGAAGGTTAATTTCGGCCATTTCGGCGCGTTTGAGCGGGGAAAACCGGCAGCCTCAAACGCATCTCGTCTTGCCTTCCCCGCGCCAAGCGCCCATGTGTGGAAACACCCCCGGAACACGCTTTCGGGCCGCCAGACATTTCCGGGAGCCCCCTTCGTCCCCCATGCGACCCATGATCCTTTCCGGACGCGGCGTGACCGCGGTGCTCGGACCGACCAATACGGGTAAGACCCACTACGCCATCGAGCGCATGGTTGCGCACGGTTCGGGCGTGATTGGCCTGCCGCTGCGTCTGCTGGCGCGCGAGGTCTACACCCGTGTCGTGGAGAAAGTCGGTGCGCAGCATGTGGCGCTCGTGACCGGCGAGGAAAAGATTGCGCCGCCCGGCGCGCGTTTTTCCGTCTGCACGGTCGAAGCCATGCCGCGCGAAACCAAGGCCGCCTTCGTCGCCATCGACGAAGTGCAGCTCGCAGGCGACCTCGAACGTGGCCACATCTTCACCGACCGCATCCTGCATTTGCGCGGCCGCGAGGAAACGCTTCTCTTGGGCGCGGGCACCATGCGCCCGATCCTCGAACAGGTGCTGCCCGGCATTCTCGTGATCGAGCGTCCTCGCATGTCGCAGCTTGTTTATTCCGGCTCGAAAAAGATCACCCGCCTGCCGGAGCGAAGCGCCATCGTCGCCTTTTCGGCGGACGAGGTTTACGCCATCGCCGAGCTGATCCGCCGCCAGCGGGGCGGGGCCGCCGTGGTTCTGGGCGCGCTTTCACCCCGCACGCGTAACGCACAGGTCGGCCTCTATCAGGCAGGCGATGTCGATTATCTCGTCGCCACTGACGCCATCGGCATGGGCCTCAACCTCGATGTCGATCACGTGGCCTTCGCACAGGATCGCAAATTCGATGGCTACCAGTTCCGCAACCTGAACCCCGGCGAGCTTGGCCAGATCGCCGGCCGTGCCGGTCGCCACATGCGCGATGGCACCTTTGGCGTCACGGGCCGTGTCGAACCGTTTGACGATGAGCTGGTCGAACGCATCGAGACGCACGCCTTCGATGCGGTGAAAGTCATGCAATGGCGCACCGCCGAGTTTGATTTTTCCTCGATCCGCGCCCTCCAGCAAAGTCTCGATGCCGCCCCCAAGGTGCAGGGCCTGACCCGCGCCCTGCCCGCCACCGATGCGCAGGCGCTGGATTATCTGGCTCGCTATCCGGAAGTGGTCGATCTGGCCACGACGCCCGCCCGGGTGGAGCGGCTCTGGGAGGCCTGCGCCCTTCCCGATTACCGCCGCATCACCCCCGCCCAACATGCCGACCTGATCCTGGCGCTTTATTCCGATCTCGTGCGTCACGGCACGATCAATGAGGATTTTCTTGCCGAACAGGCAAAAAGAGCCGATAGGACCGACGGCGAGATCGATACACTCTCGGCAAGGATTGCCCAGATCAGGACATGGACCTATGTATCGAATCGCCCCGGTTGGCTTGCCGATCCGACACACTGGCAAGAAAAGACGCGGGAAATTGAAGATCGACTGTCCGATGCGCTACATGACAGGTTGACGAAACGGTTTGTAGACCGCAGGACAACCGTGCTCATGAGGCGCCTGAGAGAGAATGCGATGCTGGAAGCTGAAATCAGTGTGAATGGAGATGTCTTCGTAGAGGGACATCATGTCGGGCAATTGGCCGGTTTCCGGTTCACACCTGCACAGGGAATGGATGGCCCGGATGGCAAGGCGGTGGAAGCCGCAGCCATGAAGGCGCTTGCGCTGGAGTTCGAAGCGCGCGCCGCGCGCCTGCACGCCGCCAGCAACAACGATCTGGCGCTCGATTCGCGCGGACTGGTGCGTTGGCTGGGCGAGCCTGTCGGTCGCCTGACCGCCAGCGAGAACATCATGCGCCCGCGCATCATCCTGCTCGCCGACGAACAGTTGACCGGCAATGCCCGTGATCATGTCGCAGCGCGCATCGAGCGTTTCGTCAATCACCACATCACCACGGTTCTGAAGCCGCTGGACGACCTGTCCCGCGCCGAAGACCTGCAGGGCCTGGCCCGTGGCCTGGCCTTCCAGCTGGTTGAAGCCCTTGGCTCGCTCTTCCGTCGCGAAGTCGCCGACGACATCAAGACGCTGGATCAGGATGCCCGCGCTTCGATCCGTCGTTACGGTGTGCGCTTTGGCGCCTACCACATTTTCATTCCGGCGCTTCTGAAGCCCGCTCCAGCTGAACTCATCACCCTGCTCTGGGCGCTGAAGAATGACGGCCTTGAGAAGCCCGGCTATGGCGAACTCATCCCGGTTCTGGCCGCTGGCCGCACCTCTATCGTCACCGACAACAGCTTCGAGCGCACCTTCTACAAGCTCGCAGGCTTCCGTTTCCTCGGCAAGCGCGCCGTCCGCATCGATATTCTCGAGCGTCTGGCCGACCTCATTCGTCCGCTTCTCCAGTGGAAGCCCGGCACGACCGCCCGTCCGGATGGCGCTTATGATGGCCGCCGTTTCGTGACGACGACGGCCATGCTGTCGATCCTTGGCGCCACGCCGGACGACATGGAAGAAATCCTGAAGGGTCTCGGCTATCGCGCCGACAGCGTCAGCGCCGAAGAAGCCCACGCTTTCCTGAACGCCGACAAGCCCGCTGAAGACGCGGCTACTGCTGCGGATGCGACCACCGAAGGTGCCGAGCATTCGGACGAAGCCGATGCCGATAGCGCGACGGAAGAAGCCCAGGCGGAAGCCGTTGCTGAAGCCCCCGCCGCTGAGCCCGTCGCAGCAGCCGCAGAAGAAGCCACGGCGGAACCGAAGCCGGTTCTGCTCTGGCGTCCGGGTGGGCGAAACGACAATGCCCGCCAGCGCCCGCAGGGTGGCGAGCGTCGCGGCCATGGTGGCAACAACCGTGCCCCGCAGGGTGAGCGTCGCGAAGGCGATGCGCGCCGCGGGGACCGCAAGTCGGAAGGCGAGCGCAGCGAAGGCGGCAAGCGCCCTGAACGTCACGACCGCAAGGGTGGCGAGCGTCAGGAGCACCACGGCAAGCGCTTCGAAGGCAAGCGTGACGACCGCCGCAACGACAACAAGCGTGATAACCAGCGCTTCGAGGCGCGTCCGCCCAAGAAGGAAAAGCCGCTCGATCCGGATTCGCCCTTCGCAAAGCTGGCGGCGCTTCGCGATCAGCTCAAGAAGTAAACATGGGCGCGGAGCCACAAGGTCGGGACCGGCAACGCCTCGACAAGTGGCTCTTCTTCGCGCGCATGCTGAAATCACGAAGCCTGGCACAAGGCTTTATCGAGGCCGGGCATGTCAGGGTGAATGATCGCAAGGTCACTCAGCCTTCGCACAATGTGAAGATTGGGGACCGCATCGAGCTTCGGCTCGACCGCCGCGACGTGGTGCTGATCGTGCGCTCTGGCGGGGAACGACGCGGGCCGTTCGAGGAGGCAAAGCTTCTTTACGAGGATCTTTCGCCGCCGCCGGAAGCCCAACCACGCCTCAATACATTCGAGCTGGCGCAGCGCCAACCGGGCAGTGGACGCCCGACAAAGCGCGAGCGACGGGAGATGGAACGTCTGTTCCCCGAAATCGGCGAAGATTGAAACTTTCAATCAACCCTGCGGCAATTTGCGGCTGCTTTATTCTTGATAAGCGTCGCTAAAGGCAGTACCTCACAATCGAAATGCGTGCGTCGCACCAAGTGGGACGCAGGTGATGTCCGGGCCGTAGTGCCGGTTCATTTGAAATGGATCGTGGAGTTTCTCATGACTTATGTCGTGACCGACAATTGCATTCGCTGCAAATATACCGACTGCGTGGAAGTCTGCCCCGTCGACTGCTTCTACGAAGGCGAGAACTTCCTCGTCATCAATCCCGATGAATGCATCGACTGCGGCGTGTGCGAGCCGGAATGTCCTGCCGAAGCCATCAAGGCTGACACTGAGCCGGGCCTCGACAAGTGGCTGAAGCTCAATGCCGAATATGCTCAGGTCTGGCCGAACATCACGGTCAAGAAGGAGCCTATGGAAGGCTACAAGGACATGGATGGCGTTTCCGGCAAGCTGGAAACCTATTTCTCGGAAAAGCCGGGTTCGGGCGACTGAGATAAAACCAGGCTTCTATGGGCATCGCGGAGACAACCTCTCCGCGATTGAAGCAAATTATTGATTTCCACATATTTTTGTGCTAGGGAATAAGAACCGGCCCACAGAAGGGCATTTTGCGTGCCCGAAACCATCACGAAAGCACAGATCAGCATCACGCGCGATTTCCGTGACATTCGCAACGTTTGAAGTTGCACGTTCGCGACCGCGGGAGGTGTTCTGTTGCCATGTGCCAGTGGGTGAGCCGGTTTGGTGTCACTGACGGTGTTCCCCGTCTGATCCGGACCTGTCGAGGTTCGGCGCCGGCCCGATTTACGAGAGCCGGCTGCGTAACAGGGAGTTTTTGAAACGAATGACGACCCAGCAGAAAAAACCTTCGGCAGCGCGGCATGGCTTCAAGCACGGCGAGGCGATTGTTTACCCGGCGCACGGCGTTGGCACCATCTCCGCGATTGAAGAGCAGGAAGTGGCGGGCATGAAGCTCGAACTCTTCGTGATCGACTTCGAAAAGGACAAGATGCGTCTCAAGGTTCCGGTCGCCAAGGCCGTGAGCATCGGCATGCGCAAGCTTTCCGAAACCGATTTCGTCGAGCGCGCCTTGAAGGTTGTGCAGGGCAAGGCCAAGGTCAAGCGCACCATGTGGTCGCACCGTGCCCAGGAATATGATGCCAAGATCAATTCCGGCGACCTGATTGCCATTGCCGAGGTGGTCCGCGACCTCTACCGCGCTGAAAACCAGCCGGAGCAGTCCTATTCCGAGCGTCAGCTTTACGAAGCCGCCCTCGACCGTATGGCGCGCGAAATCGCCGCTGTGAACAAGATGTCCGAGACCGAAGCCGTTCGCCTGATCGAGACGCATCTTGCCAAGGGTCCGAAGCGTGGCAAGGCCGTTGAGGAAGACGACGCACCGGAAGAAGAAGCCGCATAAGCGCCTTCTCATCGAATTCAGTAGACCCGGCCTTCGTGCCGGGTTTATTTTTTGCTTTTCTCGGGAACCTTTCCTGAAATGCCGCGTTAACACCTCATGAAACGCGCCGCGAACAATGCGTGCGCTTGCCTTCTTTTCGGAGAAAGCGGATGAGCAACGCCACCATCGACCGTTCCCTTGTTCGCCACGCCATGCGGGCGCCCTATCTGGAACGTGAGGAAGAGCAGACGCTGGCCAATCGCTGGCGCGACCGGGCTGACAATGCGGCCCGCAACCGGATTGCCGATGCGCATATGCGGCTGGTGATTTCCATGGCGATCCGCTTCAAAGGCTTCGGCCTTCCCGCCGGTGATCTGGTGCAGGAAGGCTATGTCGGCCTTCTGGAGGCCGCTGCCCGCTTCGAGCCCGATCGCAACGTGCGCTTTTCGACCTATGCCAGCTGGTGGATTCGCGCTGCCATGCAGGATTTCATCCTGCGCAACTGGTCGATTGTCCGCTCCGGCACATCCTCGGCACAGAAAGCCCTGTTCTTCAATCTTCGCCGCCTGCGCTCGCGCATTGCTCAGGGTGATCGCGACCTGACCAACCGGGCTGTTCATGAAGAGATCGCCGCAGCCCTTGGCGTCAATCTCAAGGATGTTGAGCGCATGGATGCGCGCATCTCCTCGCCGGACGCCTCGCTTCACGCTCCCGCCACGGCGGGTGAGGACAATGGCCGCGAGCAGATCGACCTTCTGGAAAGCGAAGAACCCTTGCCGGATGAGCAGGTTACGGGCCTCATTGATGGCGAGCGGCGTCACCGCTGGCTGCATCAGGCGCTGGATCGCCTGAACCGCCGCGAACGCCGCATCATCCACGCCCGCCGCCTGACGGAGGAAAGCGTGACGCTGGAAGAACTGGGCCAGGAACTGGGAATTTCCAAGGAACGCGTGCGCCAGATCGAAAGCCGCGCGCTTGAGAAGCTGAAAGCGGCCCTCTCGGTCATCGCCCCCGGCATGGCGGCAGCCTGATCCCGTCCCTTATTCCGAGATGATCTTGACCTTCTGGCCGGGCGTCAGGCTCGCTGCGGCCGGAAGGGCGTTGATCAGCTTGAAGAGATCAAGCTTGCGATCCGTCCCCATCATGCGCGACGCCAGCGTGATGATCGTTTCCCCCGGCTGAACCGTCTGAACCCTGACCCGCAATGGCTTCAACGAAGTTGACTCCGAGAAGGTCATGGTGCGGAAGCTCGACTTCAGCACATCCGCCGTCTTGTCGAGATCGGGATTGCCCTTGGGCACCGCCGTCAGGAAGCGGAAAATGCGCTCCCCGAGCCGCACCACCGTCACATCGAAATCCCACCGTTCGGCACTGGCGCGAGCCGTCGCCGCATCAAGCCCATTGATCTTGATGGACTTTACGGTTTCCGGCAGAAGGCCGGCCACCCAGCCACTGGTCAGATAGGCTTCGAGACTGTTGCGCGAGGAATCGGCCACGCCATCAAAGCGGATGGCAATTTCACCCGGCCCCGTGGCCAGAACCGCTTCCGCCTTGTTGTCGATCACAAAACCTTGCGGCACCTCAAAGCGAATGCCGAGGTTGGAATGCATGAACACATTGCCGCGTACATACCCCTCTTCCGGGCTGTCGCCATAAAGCAGTCCATCGATCCCGGCGAGATAATAATCGCGACCCTTGTCGCCGACAGAACCTTCTGGCCCGAAACGCGCCGCCTGCTCACGGGCCAGACCGACACGCTGCGGCGCATCCGGATGGCTCGACAGGAAGTCGAGGCTCTGGTCGTTATCCGGCTCCACCGACATGAAGCGGCTATAGGCGGCCATCGATTCGAGGAAGCGCGGTGAAGCATAGGTGTCATAACCCGCCTCACCCAGCATCCGCACGCCGATCACATCCGCCTGCAGCTCCTGCTGGCGCGAGAAGGCCGCAAGGCGCAGCTTGCCGCGCGCCAACGCCTGCTTGCCCGCCAGATCCGATGAGAGAACCTCGGCGACGACGCGCGAGGCAATCACTTCCGCCTCTTCGCGCTTCTGCCGCTCGATGCCGTGATTGGCCGTCACATGGGCCATCTCATGCGAAAGCACGGCAGCGACTTCCGAGGCATCGTTGGCGAGCGCCAAGAGGCCACGCGTCACGTAGAGATAGCCCCCCGGCAGCGCAAAAGCGTTGATGGCTGGCGAATTGAGAATGGTGATGCGGTAAGACTGGTTCGGATTTTCGGAAACCGCCGTCAGCGCCCCGGCAATGCGCGCCACCAGCCGCTCGGTCTTGGCGTCGTGATATTCACCGCCATAGCTCGCCACGATGCGCGGATGCTCGCGCGCGCCCATGGCCGCCCGCGGATCATTCTTCTGCACTTCATCGACGATTTGCGGATTATTGGACGGTCGCACGCTCGGCTCGTAGGCCTGCTCCATCATCGACTGGCACCCGGCCAGCGCAACGCTGAGCGCCACAAAGGACAGAGAACGCAGAAACGCGCGCGAGGAAAGCCGCCCCGGAAAACGCCGGATCGTCTTCCGCGCCCCGGCTTTTGACCGCCGTGCTTTCATTTTTGACGCGGATACGCCCATCACGCACATCTGAAAGATTAGTCTCCGAACTGCTGCCAACGCATGCACTGCATCAACTCATAGCACATTGCACAATCACAAGGAGGGGAGCCTTGCAAATAATTCATGGCCGAAATCCCTCTTGCCTCATGCACTTGGCGACATGCTTGCCAAGCGGGAGCGTCGAAAATATGGCGGCTTAGGACCAATCGACCGCGCCCGTCGCGACGATCTCGCCATGCCTGAGGGTCAGAACATGATCGGCGGTGCGCTGCACCTCGTCTGGATCATGCGTCACGATCAGAACCGTATTGCCGGTTTCTGCATGCAATTCCTTGAGCAAAGCCCGCATCGCAACCCGCAATTCCGGATCAAGCGCCGCAAACGGCTCATCCAGCAGCAGAACCGGCTTGCGCCGCACCAGTGCGCGGGCAAAGGCAGCCCTCTGTCGCTCCCCGCCCGAAAGGGTTGCAGGCAGACGCTTGCCGAACCCCTCCAGCCCGACACGCTGCAAAGCCTCGTCAACGGCTACTTTCTCCGACGCGGAAAGCCGAAGCGATGGCGAAATGCCAAGCCCGACATTGCTGGCGAGATCGAGATGGGCAAAAAGATTGTTGTCCTGAAAGACGAGCGAGACTGGTCGCTGCGACGGATGCCACGCCGTCACATCCTCAGCGCCGATCAGAATGCGCCCCGCATCCGGCTTTTCAAATCCGGCCACGAGATTGAGAAGCGTCGACTTGCCCGAGCCGGACGGCCCCACCACCGCCGTGATCTGCCCGCCGGGAAGCGTGCCATCAAAGGAAAAGCGGGCACTGCCAAGAGCAAGCCGGACATTGGAAAGGGTAATCGCCGTATCACTTTTCATGCGAGACCTCGCGGGCGTTGAGCGTGCCGATCACCGTCAGTGCCAGACAGACAAGGCCAAGGATCAGCGCGAAGCCATCCGCCTCCGTGGTGCGATAACTGCCCATACGGCTGTAGATAAGGTAGGGCAGTGTCACAAGATCATCCGAGCCGAAAAGCGCCACCGCCCCGAGATCGCCAAGTGAAAGCGCCATGGCGAAGGAAAATCCGGTCGCCAGCGGTCGCCATAAAACCGGCAGATCGACAAGCCGCAGGCGATTGAAACCCATAATGCCGAGACTGGCGGCAAGCCGTCCGCTGCGCGCCGCATGCACGGCAAAGGCCGGTTCCAGAACCCGCAGGACGAAGGGCAGCGCCATCAAGGCATTGATGACCACGACGAGGAAGGGCGCAAAGCGCGCCACGTCTCCGAAGGGCCGCAGGATGAGGAACCAGCCGGTGCCAAGAATGAGCGGAGAAACGACAAGAACGAGAGACCCGGCCCCGCCGAGCGCGCTTGAAAAGACGGGCCACAACCCCACCACCTGCCGTGCCCGGATCATGGCAACGGCCAACATCAACGCAAGCGTTGCCGCAAAAACGGCGATGGAAAAACTGGTGATCGCCGCGCGGCGAAAAGCAGCCCCTGCGACAAGCGTCCACGGGTGCGCCGCCAGCCCGGCAACGGCCACCGCCATGAGCGGCAAAGCGGTAAAAAGCACGGCAAGCACAATCACACCACCATCATAAAGCCGCGATGAAACATGCCAGCCGTCAAAGCGGCGGACCGTGCCGCCATGTGTCACGCCATGATCAGCAGGGGCCGGAAACCGTGCCATCACCGCCAGCAAAGCGCCGGCCATCAGCAATTGCATAAGGCAGAGCGCCACCGCCCGCGGCGGATCGAAATCAAAGCGCAGCGCCTGAAAAATGGCAACTTCCAGCGTCGTGGCCGAAGGGCCACCGCCCAGCACCAGAACGAGCGTAAAACTGGTGGCGCACAGCATGAAGATAAGGCCCGCCACCCCCGGCAGAAGCCCGAGGATCACCGGACGTTCAACAAAGCGAAACACGGAAAAGGATGACATGCCAAGCGAGGCGGAAACCCGCCAGTATTCGCTAGGAATCCGTTCAAGCCCGATCAGCAGAAGGCGCGCGGCAAGCGGCATGTTGAAGAACACATGGGCGAGCAGGATGCCGAACAGGCCATAGACACTCACCGGCTGGGAAAGCCCCAGACCGGCGAGAAAGTCATTGGCAATGCCTTGCCGCCCCCAGATGCCGAGAAGACCCAGCGCCCCGATCAGCACCGGCAGCCCCATGGGCACGGCCAGCAGGCGCAACACCCAGACGCGCCCCGGAAAGACCGGACGCCGCGCCAGCGCCAATGCCACGGGAGCACCAAGCAGCACGGAAAACAAGGTGGAAAGAAGCGCCTGCCATAAGGTGAAGCGCAGCACTTTCAGCGTATAGGCATCGAAAATGCTGCCTGCCGCCGCGCCATCAAAGAGAAGAAGAGCGGCGAGCGCCGCGGCACAAAATCCGGCGATCACGGCCAGCGCCGTCACTCCGCCAAAAATGGACCACCTGCGCTCGCCGACCGTCAGCTCCATGTCAAAGGCTCATGGCCTTCAGCCATTCATCGATCCACGCCTTGCGGTTCTTGGCGACATCTTCAGGCGCCATCAGGAAGGTTTTTTCCGGCTGCACCAGCTTGCCAAATGCCTCCGGCAGCGGCTTCGACGTGGCGGCCGCGGGCATCATCCAGTTGTTTTCGGGAATGGTATCCTGAAATGCGGGCGTGATCATGAAGCTCAGGAACTCGCGGGCCAGTTCCTTTTCCGGGGCATTCTTCAAGAGACCGGCCACTTCAATCTGGATCGCATGACCTTCGGAAAAGGGTGCCGCCTGATAGCGGTTCTCGTTTTCGGCAATCATGTGGTAGGCGGGCGATGTGGTGTAGGAGAGAACCATCGGCGCTTCACCCTTGGTGAAAAGCCCATAGGCTTCCGACCAGCCGGGCGTCACCGTCAGAACGCGACCCTTGAGCTTAGCCCAGGCCTCACCGGCCTTGTCGCCATAAACCGACTTCACCCACAACAGCAGACCAAGACCCGGCGTCGAGGTACGCGGGTCTTCGATGACGATCTTCTGCGAAGCATCCCCTTCCACCAGTTCTTTCAGGCTCTTCGGCGGGTTGGCGAGCGTCTTCGTGTCGTAGACGACAGCGAAGTGGCCATAATCATAGGGAACGAAAACATCATCCTTGTAATCGCCCGGCACCTTGACGGCGCTGGCATCGATGCCATGCGCATCGAACAGGCCGGTTTCCTTGGCTTCCGCCACCAGATTGGTGTCGAGGCCGAGAACCACATCGGCCTTGGTGGCCGGGCCTTCCAGCTTGAGACGCGACAGAAGCGCCACGCCGTCGGTAATGCCGACGAAGTTCACCGTGCAGCCGCAGGTCTTTTCAAAGGCTTCTTTGACCTTCGGCCCCGGACCCCATTCGGAAATGAAGCTTTCATAGGTGTAGACCGTCAGGGTCTTTTCGCCAGCAAGAGCCGCCGAAGACGAGAATGCGGCAAAAGCCGCGACCATGGACAGGAATTTCATGCGCATCAGCGCCTCCTCTTCGTACAATGTTACGGGAATAGGGCGCAGATGATCGAGCCGTCTAATCCCTCCGCCGGTGCTAACCGGATCAGGTTCTTCGGGTTGGCTGTGCAAGATGCAGGAAGCCTCTCAGCCACGGTCAGAGACCGGGGCACCCCGTTAGAGCGTCATGAGATGTAGCGTCAGATGCCTTGTGTGACAAGGGGCACGGGTGGCGCGAGCGAGGAGAGCGCTGATTAGCCTTCCAGCTCTTCACGGAGCATTTCAAGCTCCAGCCATTCTTCTTCCATGGCCGTCAGCTTGTCGCGCAGCTTTTCAAGTTCTGCCGCAAGCTTGGCAAAGCCCCCCGGGTCCTTGGAAAAGAATTGCGGGTCGGCCATCTTTGCCTCACGGACGGCAATCTCGGCCTCAGCCTTTTCCATCTCCTTCGGCAGGTTTTCGAGCGCGAATTTCTGCTTGTAGGAGAGTTTGCCCTTGCCCTTGGCGGCGTCCTGCGCGTTCGAGGTCTCGGCCTTGGGCTTTTCAGCGGCTTTTTCGGCCTTGCGGCGTTCTTCCGCTGCCCCTTTTCGCTGCGCCAACATGTCGGAATAACCGCCCGCATATTCGATCCAGCGGCCATCGGGCGCTTCCGGATTGGCCGGCGCAATGGTCGATGTCACGGTGCGGTCGAGGAAGTCACGATCATGCGAAACGAGAATGACGGTTCCCGTATAGGCCGCGACGATTTCCTGAAGGAGATCGAGCGTCTCGATATCAAGATCATTGGTCGGCTCGTCGAGAATGAGCAGGTTCGACGGGCGGGCCATGATGCGGGCCAGCATCAAACGGGCGCGTTCACCACCGGAAAGCTTCAAAATGGGGGTGCGGGCCTGTTCCGGCTGGAACAGAAAGTCCTTCATATAGCCAGACACATGCTTCTGCTCGCCATTGACCAGAAGCGTCTCGCCGCGCCCGTCGGTGAGATAGTGGGCTACGGTTTCCTCAAGATTGAGGTCTTCGCGCCGCTGGTCGAGCGTGGCGATTTCCAGATTGGTGCCAAGCTTCACCGTGCCCGTGTCCGGCTCAAGCTGGCCGGTCAGCATCTTCAGAAGCGTGGTCTTGCCCGCACCGTTCGGGCCAACGAAACCGATACAATCGCCGCGATGAACGCGCAGCGAAAACGGTGCGACGATCGTGCGGTCGCCATAGGCTTTGCTGATCTTTTCCGCCTCGATCACCAGCTTGCCGGATTCGCGCGCTTCCGTCAGCGATGCCTGTACCGTGCCCTGCGGCCCCTTATGACCGCGATAGCGCGAACGCATGTCATGCAACTCGCCCAGACGGCGCATATTGCGCTTGCGCCGCGCCGTCACGCCATAACGCAACCAGTGCTCTTCGCGTTCGATGGCGCGGCCGAGCTTGTGCTGCTCCATCTCTTCTTCTTCGAGCACCTTGTCGCGCCAGGCCTCGAAATGCGAAAAATCCCGGTCCAGACGGCGGGAATTGCCGCGATCAAGCCAGACGGTGGCGTTGGAAACCTTTTCCAGAAAACGACGGTCGTGCGAAATGAGCACCAGCGCCGAACGGCTGCGGGCAAGCTCATCTTCCAGCCATTCAATGGTCGGCAGGTCGAGATGGTTGGTCGGCTCATCCAGAAGAAGAATATCCGGCTCAGGCGCCATGACGCGCGCCAGCGCGGCGCGACGCGCCTCACCACCCGATAGCTGCGACGGGTCTTCCTCACCCGTCAGGCCCAGATGCTGCAAAAGGTAGCTGACGCGATAGGGATCATCCCCCGGCCCCAGCCCCGAATCGCAATAGGCCTGCACGGTCGAAAGACCTGAAAAATCCGGTGCCTGCTCCAAATAGCGAATGGTTGCCGACGGATGGCGGAACACCTCACCCGACTGCGGCTCCACCATTCCGGCGGCAATTTTCATCAGCGTCGACTTGCCCGAACCATTGCGCCCGACAAGGCAGATGCGGTCCCCCGGCTCCACCTGCAGCGAAGCGCCCGCCAGAAGCGGCGTCACACCAAAGGTCAGGTGAATGTCGTCAAGTTTAAGGATCGGGGGGGCCACGTTCAGGCTCCTGTAAAATCATAGGGACGGGCAAGCACGATGGCCTTGCCCTCTTCAAGGGCAAAGCGAACCCGCCCTTCTGCGATATTGGACAAGGTCCGCGCCGAACCGAACGGCACATCAAAGCCGGCCAGCGGATAGCGCGCATTCTCGATGGTCAGGCCCTTGAGGTCATCAAGACCGAGAATGGAAAAGAGCGAACCCGCGGGAAGATCGAGGAAAAGCTCACCGGGCAGAAGCGGAACGGCCTCTTCCGAGCCCGAGGTCAGGAGAACCGAAAATCCCTTTGCCGAAAGAGCCGCTCCCTGCACCAGATGCTGGAAGGCGTGGTCGCTGCGCGTTCCACCCAGCCCGCCGACAAACACCAGCCGCCGTGCGCCACGTTCCAGCGCCTGCTCCACGGCAATCTCGCCATCGGTCATCGCCTTGGCCGCCGGAAAGGTCAGGCGCGGCACGGCATCATAACGAACGAAGAGGGAAGGATCGGTGGAATCGAAATCGCCCACCCAAAGCTCGGGCACAACACCCAAAGCGGCAGCATGACGCATTCCGCCATCCGCCGCGATAACGCGCGAGCCATCAATCGCCGTCTTGAGACGGTCGGTGACCTCAAGCTCGCCGCCGAGCAGAATGGTGAATGTGTCGCTCATGGCGATGGCATTAACCGGATCGACCATCGAGGAAAAGTCCCCCGCGCCGAAGTCGTAGAATTCGAGGGCGCGGGGAAGGGAAAATCAGCGTGAAGCGCTTAGCGCTTGCCCGTCGAAATGCCGCTTTCCTTCTGCGCCTTCTTGCGCGCCAGCTTACGAGCGCGGCGAATGGCTTCAGCCTTTTCGCGAACACGCTTTTCAGAAGGCTTTTCGTAGGAAGCACGTGCCTTCATTTCACGGAAGACACCTTCGCGCTGCAGCTTCTTCTTCAGAACTCTGAGCGCCTGCTCGACATTGTTGTCACGAACGAGAACCTGCAACTTCGCTCCTGTTACCGCCTGGCGGTTTCTGGCGTTAAAAAAGGAACCCTCACCGAACGAACGGTCGGGTCTTCCATGCTATGCGGAAAAAGCCCAAAGACGGGCATGGCCCAAATAGGACAGTTCTTCCCGGCAGGAAACCCGCCGCGAACATGTGGCGGCATAATACGGACGAACGCGCATAACTCAAGACCTTTGACGACTGTTTGCATGGCAATCACGATCAGATATGCAAGAAAAGTGGAAATCGGGAGCAAACTTCATGGAATTTTCCGGCACGCGCGACTACATCGCCGACAAGGACCTGACAATTGCGGTCAACGCCGCCATCCGGCTGGAGCGTCCGCTGCTCGTCAAGGGCGAACCGGGCACGGGTAAAACCGAGCTTGCCCGACAAGTAGCGGCAAGCCTTGGCCTCGACATGATCGAGTGGTCGATCAAATCCACGACGAAGGCCCAGCAGGGGCTTTATGAATATGATGCTGTCTCACGTCTGCGTGACAGCCAGTTGGGCGATCCGCGCGTTTCTGACGTTTCAAACTACATTCGCAAGGGCAAACTGTGGCAGGCCTTCACTGCCGGACGAAAGACCGTTCTGCTGATTGACGAGATCGACAAGGCCGACATCGAGTTTCCCAACGACCTTTTGCAGGAACTCGACCGCATGGAATTCCATGTTTACGAGACCGGCGAGACGGTGAAGGCTGAAACCCGTCCCATCGTCATCATCACGTCCAATAATGAAAAGGAGTTGCCGGACGCTTTCCTGCGCCGTTGCTTCTTCCACTATATCCGCTTTCCCGAGGCCGAAACGCTCGCCCGCATTGTCGAGGTTCACTATCCCGGCATCCGGCAGGCGCTTTTGCGCCAGGCCCTCACACTTTTTTATGAAATCCGCGCCGTTCCCGGCCTGAAGAAGAAGCCGTCCACCTCGGAAGCGCTGGACTGGATTCGTCTTCTCGTTGCCGACGAGGTGGAGCCGGATGATCTCAAGATCGACCCGAAGACGATTTTGCCAAAACTCCACGGCGCGCTGTTGAAGAACGAGCAGGATCTGCATCTTTTCGAGCGTCTGGCCTTCATGGCGCGACGCAATTGACGCACAAACAGGCAGGTCAAGCGAGAAACGATTGATTTTTCCGCAAAACCTGCCTACTGATTTCAAACTGTGGTGATTTGGCCGGCCGGCTTGCAGCCACGTTAAAAAACTCGCTAAAGGGCCGACGGAAGAAATTTCCTGACACCCGTTATCGAGTTCGGTCGGCTTTTGTTTTTGAAGTCTGGATCAGAACCATGCCTATCAAGATTCCCGATACGCTTCCTGCTTTCGACACCCTCGTTTCCGAGGGCGTGCGGGTCATGACGGAAACCATGGCAATCCGTCAGGATATTAGGCCGCTGCAGATCGGCCTTCTGAACCTCATGCCGAACAAGATCAAGACCGAGATCCAGATGGCGCGCCTTGTCGGCGCCTCGCCGCTGCAGGTCGAGTTCTCGTTGGTGCGCGTGGGCGGCCATACGCCGCGCAACACCTCTGCCGAACATCTCCTGTCCTTTTATCAGACATGGGACGAGGTGAAGCACCGTAAGTTCGACGGCTTCATCATTACCGGCGCGCCGGTCGAAACCATGCCCTATGAGGATGTGACCTACTGGAACGAGATGCAGGCCATTCTCGACTGGACGACGACGAACGTCCATTCGACGCTCAACATCTGTTGGGGCGCGATGGCCTCCATCTACCATTTCCATGGCGTGCCCAAGCATCAGTTGCAGGAAAAGGGTTTTGGTGTTTACCGTCACCGCAACCTCAAGCCCTCCTCCGTCTATCTCAACGGCTTCTCCGACGACTTCCAGATTCCGGTCTCGCGCTGGACGGAGGTGCGCCGCGCCGACATCGAGGCCAAGGCCCCCGGTCTGGAAATCCTCATGGAATCCGACGAAATGGGCGTCTGCCTCGTGCATGAGAAACAGGCAAACCGCCTCTACATGTTCAACCATGTGGAATATGACTCGACCTCTCTCGGCGAGGAATATTTCCGCGATGTGAATGCGGGCGTGCCCATCAAGATGCCGCACAACTACTTCCCGCATAATGATCCGTCGCTGCCGCCACTCAATCGCTGGCGCAGCCACGCCCACCTGTTCTTCGGCAACTGGATCAACGAGATCTACCAGACCACCCCTTATGATCTGGAAGAGATCGGCGAGGACAGGTAAGGCCCCGTGTTCATTCCCTTCTTTCTGGCCCTGAAGGCGGAAAAGGTCCCCGTAACATTGCGGGAATTCCTGACCCTTCTGGAGGGCCTGAAGGAAGGGATCGCCACGTTTGATGTGGAAGCCTTCTACTATCTGGCGCGCGCAGCGCTGGTGAAGGACGAACGGCATATTGACCGTTTCGACCGGGTTTTCGCACAACATTTCCGCGGTCTTTCGGCCTTTTCAGAGATGCCGGACGACGAAGGCCCCGCCCCGATCGATCTGCCTGCTGAATGGCTGGCGCGCATGGCCGAGAAAATTCTCTCGGAGGAAGACAAGCGCCTGATTGAAGCGCTCGGCGGTTTCGAGAAGCTGATGGAAACGCTGAAACAGCGCCTTGCCGAGCAGAAAGAGCGCCATCAGGGCGGCAATAAATGGATCGGCACCGCCGGAACCTCCCCCTTCGGGGCTTACGGTTATAATCCGGAAGGCGTTCGCATCGGTCAGGAGCACTCGCGTCACCGCCGCGCCGTCAAGGTCTGGGACAAGCGCGAGTTTCGCAATTACGACGACACGGTGGAGCTTGGTACCCGCAACATCAAGGTGGCCCTTCGCCGCCTGCGTCGCTGGGTGCGCCAGGGTGCCGCCGATGAATTCGACCTTTCCGGCACCATTCGCGCCACCGCCGAGCATGGCTATCTCGATGTGAAGACCCGGCCCGAGCGCCGCAATGCCGTGAAACTTCTGATGTTCCTCGATTCCGGCGGCTCTATGGACGATCATATCCGCATCATTGAGGAGCTGTTTTCCGCCGCCAAAGCGGAGTTTCGCCACTTCGAGCACTTCTACTTCCACAATTGCCTCTATGAAGGTGTGTGGAAGGATAACCGCCGCCGCCATGGCGAACGCATCCCGACGCTGGATGTGATCCGCACCTTCGGACCGGATTACCGCGTGGTCTTTGCCGGCGATGCCTCCATGGGTCCCTATGAAATCAGCATGGCTGGCGGGTCCGTCGAGCACTGGAACCCCGAGCCGGGCGCCGTCTGGATGGACCGCATGACCGGCCATTTTTCAAAATGTGTCTGGCTGAACCCGGTGGAGGAGCATCAGTGGGATCACACCATGTCGATTGGCATGATGCATAAACTCATGTCGGGCCGCATGTTTCCCATGACACTGGGCGGTCTTGATGGTGCCATTCGCGAACTGTCCCGCTAACGCCTGCGCGTGCGGAAGCGTCATCCCTTCAGGATCACTTTCTGATCTTTCGCAAATGCGAAGGCTTGACGCCCGTTTGCACCCCTGCCCTAATGCCGCTTCCGGAACAAGAAAAATGGGGAACGTCCGGTCATGACCTACGACGTCGTTGCAGGCGGCGAACTCTATCGCTTTGCCGATCTGAAAACATTGATGGCGAAGGCCACGCCGCCACGCTCCGGCGATTATCTGGCAGGCGTTGCCGCTTCCAGTGCCGCCGAAAATATTGCCGCTAAAATGTGCCTGGCCGATGTGCCGCTCAAAACCTTCCTGACCGAAGCCCTCATCCCTTACGAGGAAGACGAGGTCACGCGTCTCATCATCGACAGCCACGACAGCGCCGCGTTTGCGCCCGTGTCCCACATGACGGTGGGCGAGTTTCGCGAATTCCTTCTTTCGCCTGCGGCCAATGCCGAAACGCTCTGCGCCCTCGCACCCGGCCTGACACCGGAAATGGTGGCCGCCACTTCCAAGCTGATGCGCAATCAGGACCTGATTCTGGCGGCCCGCAAGGCGAGCGTGATCACCCGTTTCCGCAACACGATTGGCCTACCCGGCACCATGGCCGTTCGCCTGCAACCGAACCACCCCTCCGATGACCGTCTGGGCATTGCTGCCTCTCTGGTCGATGGCCTGCTTTACGGGTGCGGCGATGCTGTAATCGGCATCAACCCGGCCTCGGACAGCGTGCCCGTACTGACGGGGCTGGTGGAAATGCTCGCCGAGATTATCGATCGCTACGAAATCCCGACCCAATCCTGCATCCTGACCCATGTGACGACCTCCATCGTCATGGCCGACAAGGGCGTTCCGGTTGATCTCGTTTTCCAGTCGATTGCCGGAACCGAACAGGCCAACAGCTCCTTCGGCATTTCGCTGGCTACGCTGAAGGAAGGTTACGAAGCCGGTCTTTCGCTGAAGCGCGGCACGGTGGGCAACAATGTCATGTATTTTGAAACGGGGCAGGGTTCGGCGCTTTCGGCCAATGCGCATCACGGTGTCGACCAGCAAACCTGCGAAGTGCGCGCCTATGCGGTGGCACGGGCTTTCAAGCCTCTTCTCGTCAATACAGTTGTCGGCTTCATCGGCCCGGAATATCTTTACGACGGAAAGCAGATCATCCGCGCCGGACTGGAAGATCATTTCTGCGGCAAGATCCTCGGCGTGCCGATGGGATGCGACATTTGCTATACGAACCACGCCGAAGCTGATCAG
Source organism: Pseudomonadota bacterium (assembly GCA_020161665.1). Taxonomy (GTDB): domain Bacteria; phylum Pseudomonadota; class Alphaproteobacteria; order Rhizobiales; family Rhizobiaceae; genus Ectorhizobium. The sequence continues at coordinate 64,940 of JAIUPA010000012.1, forward strand.
GATGATATGGACACGCTGATGACCCTTTTGGGCGTGGCCGGTGTCAACTTCATCATGGGCATTCCGGGCGCCGACGATGTGATGCTGAACTATCAGTCCACCTCGTTCCACGATCAGCTCTATCTGCGCGAGGTGCTGGGCCTGAAGCGCGCCCCGGAATTCGAAGCGTGGTTGCAAAAGATGCAGGTCACAAACGCCGATGGGACACTCTTGCCCCAAAATTCCAGCCAAAGCCTGTTGAGAATTGCCTCATGAGCGAATCGGAAAAGTCGAACCTTGTGACACTCGATCCGTGGGAGGCGCTTCGTCAGCACACCGACGCGCGCATTGCACTTGGCCGCGCCGGGGCGTCCTTGCCGACCTCGGAAGTTCTCAATTTCTCTTTCGCGCATGCGAGCGCCCGCGACGCCGTGCACATCCCGTTTGACAAGGACGCGCTTCGCGCCGGTCTCAGCGACCTTGGCATCATGAATGTTCCGGTATCGAGCCGCGCGGAAGGTCGCCAGACCTATCTGGCCCGACCTGATTTGGGCCGCCGCCTCTCGGAGGCCGACGCTGTGCGGTTAAAGGCAATGGGGAGCGCGCCGTGCGATGTCGCCATCGTTGTCGCCGATGGCCTGTCTTCAACCGCCATTTCGGCCAACGCCCTTCCCTTTATGGCGGCCATTTTGCCCATGCTGCAAAAGGAAGGTTTGAAGATGGGGCCCGTCGCAGTGGTGGAGAACGGTCGCGTCGCGATTGGCGATGAGATTGGCGAGATTTTGCAGGCACGCCTCATGCTGATGCTGATCGGCGAGCGCCCGGGGCTGTCATCCGTTGATAGCCTGGGGGCCTATATCACCTACGCCCCACGCCTTGGTCTCACGGATGCGGACCGCAACTGCATTTCCAACATCCGTGAAGCTGGTCTTAAAATTCCGCTGGCCGCTACAAAAGCGTTCTGGCTGATCCGCGAAGCGTTGAAGCGCGGTCTGACGGGCGTTGATTTGAAGGAAGAGGAAGGAGGGACATTGCCGTCTGTCTAGGCCTCTTTTTCAAACGCAAAAAGCCCCTTGAAGGGGCTTTTGTTGACTGCAGGTATATTTGGTTGCGGGGGCAGGATTTGAACCTGCGGCCTTCAGGTTATGAGCCTGACGAGCTACCGGGCTGCTCCACCCCGCGTTATTGGAATGCGAATAGGCCGCGTTAGCGGCCTTATTGTTTGTGCAGATTTTGTTATGAG
>JAIUPA010000013.1 GCA_020161665.1 Pseudomonadota bacterium
CAAGCGCTATCGCCGCTCGGTGTTCGGCCAGTTCTGGTACACCTTGTCGATGGCGCTGACAGTGCTGGGCATCGGCTTTGTGTATGGTGGACTGTTCAACCAGCCGTATTTGGATTTTGTCGCCTACCTCACGGTGACATTCCCGCTGTGGTATCTCATCTCGAACATGATGAATGACAGCGCGCAGTCGTTCATCAACTCCGAAGCGCAGTTGAAGCACTATGCTTTTCCGTGCTCGACCTTCGTGTTCCAGATGATTCTGCGGAATCTCTTCATTTTTGCGCATAACATTGTGCTGATCGTGCCCGTTTTCCTCATCGCCCGTAAATGGCCGGGCCTGCCGGTCCTCGCCTTCGTGCCCGCGCTCGTCGCCTATGTGCTGACGGGGGTGTGGCTGGGGCTACTCTTCGGCACCATCGGGACGCGTTTCCGCGATGTGCCGCAGATCATTTCCAGCGTGACCAGCCTTGCCTTTTTCGTCACGCCCGTGATGTTCCGCCCGATTTCAATGCCCGAGCGTCTGCAATTCGTGATCGACCACAACCCCTTTGCTGCGCTTCTGGCAATTGGCCGCGATCCGTTGCTGGGGCATTGGCCGCGCGCATCGGACTGGTTCGTCGTCGGCCTGATCACGGTCCTCGGCTTTGCTGTCGCACTGCCGGTGTTCGGGCGCTACCGGCGCTTCATCCGCTATTGGCTGTGAGGCTGTGATGTCCGACCGCACCCGCGACGTTTCCATCACGCTCGACCGTGCCACCATCGACTTCCAGCTTTTTTCCGATGGCGGTCGTTCGCTGAAGTCGCATGTCATGCGCCGCACGGTTGGCGGACGCATCAATGCCGACAAGACCGGCCATGCCGTCTCGGTAAAAGCGCTGAACGCCGTGACGCTGACGTTGACACCCGGCGCCAAGATCGGCCTCGTCGGACGCAACGGCGCGGGCAAGACGACGCTTTTGCGGGCACTTTCGGGCATTTACGAGCCGACCGATGGCAAAATCACCATCAACGGCAGCTGCGCGTCCATGACCGACATGATGATGGGCATGGATGCCGATGCCTCGGGCCGCGAGAACATCCGCCTGCGCGGCGTTTTTCTCGGCCTCACCTTTGCGGAGACGCGCGCCATCGAGCCGGACATTGAGGAGTTCACCGAACTCGGCGAGTTTCTCGATCTGCCGCTGCGCACCTATTCCTCGGGCATGATGCTGCGTCTGGCCTTCGCCATTTCCACCTGCATCCGGCCCGACATTCTGATCATGGACGAGGTGATCGGCGTGGGCGATCAGGCGTTCTTTGCCAAGGCGCAAAAGCGCTTGCAGGAGATGATCCACGAGACCAAAATCTTCGTTGTCGCCTCGCACGATAACGAGATTATCCGCCGTTTCTGCAACCGCGTGCTCGTGCTTGACGCGGGCAACATCGCTTTCGACGGCGATGTCGAAGACGGGCTGGCCTTCTTCGACACCCGCATCCGCAACGCGAGCTGAAAAAGCCGGAGCCGCTTTCAGGCACTCGCTGGTCGTGGCTGGCCGCCCCGCTCTCCGCATCAATCGAAGAACGGGGCAGGGGGCTCATGCCTGCATCTTGACATAGGTGCCCGGCGCATCGCCGAGCGTCGCGCGCCCGCCGCCGGGCGCACGCGCGGGCACCTTCTTGTCGCCCTTGGTGATCCAGGCGATCCAGTCAGTCCACCACGTACCGGGATGTTCTTCGGCCTTGGCAACCCAGGCGTCGAAGTCGCCCACGGCATCCCCGCCAACCCAGTACTGGTACTTCGGCTTGGTGGCCGGATTGACGACGCCAGCGATGTGGCCTGAACCCGCCAGCACATAGCGGACAGGGCCGCCGAAAAACTGCGAGCCGTGGAATACAGACTTTGCCGGTGCGATATGATCCTCGCGCGCGGCGAGATTATAGATCGGCGTCTTGACCTTCTTGAGGTTGAGCGTCACGCCATCGACGACCATCTTGCCCTTGGCGAGATTGTTTTCGAGGTAGCAGTTGCGCAGATAGAAGCTGTGGTTCGCTTCGGGCATCCGGGTGGAATCGGAGTTCCAGTAGAGAAGATCGAACGGCGTCGGGGCTTTGCCCTTCAGGTAGTTGTTGACGTAATAGCCCCAGATGAGGTCGTTCGGCCGCAACATGTTGAAGGCATTCGCCATGCGCGAGCCGGCGAGATATCCCTTCTCCTTCATCTGCTCTTCCACATCGGCAATCTGCTCTTCATCGACGAAGGCGAGTAGGTCGCCCGCGTAGGTGAAGTCGACCTGTGTCGTGAACAGCGTTGCGGATTTCACGCGCTTGCCCTGGCCGAGGGCCCAGAGATAGGCGAGTGTGACCGAAACCATGGTGCCGCCAACGCAATAGCCCACGGTGTGCGCGCTTTTTTCGCCGGTGATCTTCTCGATCTCCTCAAGCGCAGCAATCGGTCCCTGCTTCATGTATTCGGCAAAGCCACAGGCCTTGTGGCGCTCGTCCGGGTTCACCCAGGAGATGGTGAAAACGGTCAGCCCCTGTTCCACGCACCAGCGAATGAAAGACTTCTCGGGGTTGAGATCGAGCACGTAGAACTTGTTGATCCACGGCGGCACGATGAGCAGCGGCACCTTGTACACGCTCTCTGTGGTGGGCGTGTACTGGATCAGTTCCATCAGGTCGTTGCGATACACCACCTTGCCGGGGGTGTTGGCGATGTTCCTGCCTACCTCGAAGGGCGAATCGTCCGTCTGCCGGATGCGCAGGTTGCCACGTCCCCGCTCGATATCCTCGGCCATCATCTTCATGCCGCGCACGAGGTTGGCACCCTTTTCCTCAATCGTCGTGCGGAGGAGTTCGGGGTTGGTGAGGATGTAGTTCGAGGGCGAGAACAGGCCCTGAAGCTGCCGGGTATAGAAGGCGGCCTTGCGCTTGGTCTGCTCGTCGAGCCCCTCTGCGTTCTCAACGAGCTTGTTCAGCCAGTTGGTGCCAACAAAATAGGCCTGCTTCAGCGTGTTGAAATAGGGGTTGTTCTCCCAGTCCGCATCAGCAAAACGGGAATCGCGCGCGGGCATGGCCGTGACCGGGCGCGGCTTCTCTCCCTGCATCATCCGGAGTGTCTCGCCCCAGAGCGCCATCACATCGTCGGAGATGTTCTTCTGCACCTCGACCGCCTTCTGCGGGTCGGCGAGCCAGCGTTCAGCCACGGCGGAGAAGGTCTTGATCAGGTCGGCGACCTCGTTGGAGCTTTTGGCCGGCTTGGTCTCGCCGTCCTCGATGCCCTTGATGACGTTGGCGGTGGCGCGCGTCATTTCCGCCATGATCTGGGCGGAATTTTCAGCAAACTCCTGCACCTGGGCCTGGGCGGCGGCAAACGCCTCTGTCTCCGGCGGAGAGCCGGAAGCGCCGGTCGGCCCGGTGCCTGTCTTGCCTGGTTCGGATTTACCCATGGTTGCCTCCCTGAAGCATAATATCTGCCTGTCTTCCGCGCGCGTGACAGGGCGTGTATAGGTTTCCGCTAACATGGCGATTTTCAGTTTCATACGCAACGTGCTTGCCTGTGCGACATTGGCAGGATGCCTGCCCGTCCTCGGCGGCTGCGCGCTCTCCCCGTTCGACGAGGACAGCATGCTGCGCAATGCCGGCACGGTCATCGGAACCACCGGCAAGCTGTCCGAGCCGAAGCCCTTCGTGAAAGACAGCCGCACGGGTTCAACGGAATACCCGGCTGTGGGCGTGACCCCGGCGGAGCCGGCGATTCGCGCGCGTCAGGGCGCGGGCGTTCAGGCGCTGGAGAACGAACTCAATGCGTTGCGTGCCCGCAACGACCAAGCGGTCGCGGCCCAGCGTCCACCGTCTCCTTTTGACGGCAAGGTCGAGCCCGGCTTCAAGCCACCGCCGCCCAAGCCCCTTCCAGCCTACACCGGACCTAAAATCGATGTTCCGGTGGCAAAGGACGCGACAGCGGACACCCCGACGACGGCAAAGGCGCTCACGGCGAAGAAAAAGTCTACACTTCGGAAACCAAACGAAAAGAAGTCTGGCGCAGGATCAGGACAGCCGGAAACCTGATGAACAACGGGTTTCCAGCCGGTTCAGGCGGGTTCCCCATCTTGTGTGTGGAAAATTCCGGCAAATTCGCTTATTGAGCGAAGCCTCTGGATCGGCCTCGACTGTTTTGGGGGAGTACGATCCGTGATCAATCTTGTCCGGCCGGAGTTCGGCCAGCGTCAACCCGAGAGTTTTTTCGACATGCAGGACTTTCACCGCGTCCGTCGTTTGCCGCCCTACGTCTTCGAGCAGGTCAACAAGATCAAGGCTCAGGCGCGAGCGAACGGCGCGGATATCATTGATCTCGGCATGGGCAATCCCGATCTCGCGGTCCCCAAGCATGTCATTGAAAAGATGATGGAAACCGTGGGCAAGCCGCGCACGGACCGGTACTCCGCCTCCAAGGGCATCCCCGGCTTGCGTCGCGCCCAGGCGAACTACTATGAGCGCCGCTTCGGCGTGAAGCTGAATCCGGATACGCAGGTCATCGCCACCCTCGGCTCCAAGGAAGGCTTCGCCAACATGGCGCAGGCCATCACCGGCCCGGGCGATGTCGTGCTGGTGCCGAACCCGTCCTATCCCATCCACGCCTTCGGCTTCCTGATGGCCGGCGGCGTGATCCGTTCGGTGCCGGCGACCCCGGGCGAAGAGTATTTCCGTGCGCTCGAACGGGCCGTGATCCACTCGATCCCCAAGCCGATCGCTGTTGTCACCTGCTTCCCGTCGAACCCCACGGCGGAGGTGGCAGATCTCGATTTCTATCGCGAGCTGGTAGCTTTCGCCAAAAAGCACGAGTTGATCGTTCTCTCCGATCTCGCTTATGCCGAACTTTACTTCGACGACAACCCGCCGCCCTCGATCCTTCAGGTGCCGGGCGCCTTTGATATTGCGGTCGAGTTCACCTCGATGTCGAAGACCTTCTCCATGGCCGGCTGGCGCATGGGCTTTGCCGTGGGCAACGAGAAGCTCTGCGCCGCGCTCGCCCGCGTGAAATCCTATCTTGATTACGGCGCCTACACGCCGATCCAGGTGGCCGCGACCGCCGCGCTCAATGGGCCGGAAGACTGCATCAACGAGATGCGCGCGACCTACAGGAAGCGTCGCGATGCGCTGGTCGAGAGCTTCAGCAAGGCCGGTTGGGATTTCCCCGCGCCGAAGGCGTCGATGTTCGC
>JAIUPA010000014.1 GCA_020161665.1 Pseudomonadota bacterium
CAGCGTTTCTTCCGCCTTGGCCGGGCCGACCGACACGGCGATGATCTCGCTCGCCTGACCCGCTTCCTTCAGACGCAGCGCTTCTTCCACTGCAATCTCGTCAAACGGGTTCATCGACATCTTCACATTGGCAAGCTCAACGCCCGACCCATCCGCCTTCACACGGATCTTCACGTTGTAATCAACAACCCGCTTAACAGGTACGATAATCTTCATGGCTCTCTTCTCCCTCGTTTCACGCCTTTTCCAGAAGCAGGGCCGCCCCCTGCCCGACGCCGATGCATAGGCTGGCCAGAGCGTAACGCCCGGCCCCGCGGGCAAGCTCCAGCGCCGCCGTTCCGGCAATGCGCGCGCCGGACATGCCAAGCGGATGGCCAAGTGCAATCGCCCCGCCATTCGGGTTCACACGCGCATCGTCATCGGCAAGCCCAAGACCGCGCAGCACCGAAAGCGCCTGCGCCGCAAAGGCCTCGTTGAGTTCGATGACCGACAATTGCTCGAGCGTGACCCCCGTCAGCGCCGAAAGTTTCTCAATCGCAGGCACCGGGCCGATGCCCATGATGCGCGGCGCGACACCGGCGGAAGCGCCGGCCACAATGCGGGCAAGCGGTGTCAGCCCATGTTTTTTCACCGCCGCTTCCGAGGCGATCAGAAGGGCCGCCGCGCCATCATTGACGCCCGACGCATTACCCGCCGTCACCGTGCCATCGGGCCTCACAATCGGCTTCAGCTTGGCAAGATCGGCGGCACTTGTGTCGCGCGGATGTTCGTCCTTTGAAACCTCGACCGTCTGGCCCCGCCCGGCGGGAACGGCAACCGGAATGATTTCCGCCGCAAACCGGCCATTGGCCTGTGCGGCAAGCGCCTTTTTCTGAGAGGCCAGTGCGAAATCATCCTGATCATTGCGGTTGATGCCGCGTTCATCGGCCAGATTTTCCGCCGTTTCCGGCATGGAATCGACGCCATATTGCGCCTTCATCTTCGGGTTGATGAAGCGCCAGCCAATCGTCGTGTCATGAATTTCCGCCGCGCGGGAAAAGGCGCTCGTCGCCTTCGGCATGACAAACGGCGCGCGGCTCATGCTTTCAACGCCGCCTGCCACGGCCAGTTCGATCTCACCGGCCTTGATGGCGCGGGCCGCTGTTGCCAAAGCTTCCAGCCCTGATCCGCACAGGCGGTTGACGGTGACACCCGGCACGCTTTGCGGATAACCGGCAAGGAGGGATGCCATGCGCGCCACATTGCGGTTGTCCTCGCCTGCCTGATTGGCGCAGCCGAGCCAGACTTCCTCAATCAGCGCCGGATCGAGCGCCGGATTGCGGGCGAGAAGGGCGGCAATCGGCAAGGCGGCCAGATCATCGGCGCGCAAGGCCGACAAGGCCCCGCCATACCGGCCAATCGGGGTGCGGATATAATCGCAGATATAGGCTTCTCTCATTCAGGCTCTCCCGGACAATTCGAGAAGGGATTTCCCCTCGCTAACAGCGCGGCGAAGAAGGGGCGGCACGCGCCAGGACACGGGGTCTTGCGTCGAGAAACGTTCGATGCGCTCCAGCACGGCGCTGAGACCGTGCCGTTCGGCAGTCTGCATCGGCCCGCCACGCCAGCGCGGAAAGGCGTAGCCATGCACCAGCACGAGGTCGATATCGGCGGGCGTTTCGGCAATGCCCTCTTCGAGGATATGCAAACCCTCCTCGATCATGGCGGTGACGGCGTGCTCGACAATGTCGTCATCGCTGAAGGTGCGGCGCACGATGCCCGCCCGGTCGGAAGCTTCCATGACGATGCGTTCGATCAGCGGCGATGGCGTCGCCTTGCCATCGGCATAATCATACCAGCCCGCCCCCGTCTTGCGGCCAAGCCGCCCGGTCTCCTCGACGATGCGGTCGGCGATTGGCACGTAGCGAATGTCGGTGCGGGCCTTCCAGTTCAGCCGCTTGCGGTTGGCATAGGCAATGTCGAGGCCGGAAAGGTCCTGCACCTCATAGGGACCCATGGCCATACCGAAGCGGCGCATGGCGGTATCCACCTGCCAGGGCATGGCGCCGGCCATCAGGAGAAGGTCGGTAGTCTGGCGATAGCGCGTCAGGATGCGGTTGCCGATGAAGCCATCACAGACCCCGGCCAGAACGGAGATTTTCTTCAGCCGTGCGGCCAGCCTCAATGCCGTGGCCATGGTGGCATCGCTCGTTTCGCGGGCGCGCACCACCTCCAGAAGCTTCATCAGATGAGCCGGGCTGAAGAAATGCAAACCCAGCACCCGCGACGGATTGCGCACGCTGCCTGCAATGCGGTTCACATCGAGATAGGATGTGTTGGTGGCAAGGATCGTGCTGTCCGGCAGGGCTTCATCGAGTCTGGCAAAAATCGCCTGCTTGACCTCCATGTCCTCGAAGGCGGCTTCAATGGCGATTTCGGCAGGCGGAAGCGTTCCGTAACCAACATGGAAGGTGAAGCGCGCGGCGCGCTCACCACTGGCGGTTTCCGCCGTCATCTTGCCGCGCTTCACTGCCTCGGCGTAAAGCGCATCGACATTGGCGCGGGCGCGTTCAACGGCGCGCACATCCACTTCGACCAACGCCACCTGAATGCCGGTTCCAGCCAGCGCATAGGCAATCGAGGCACCCATGGTGCCGCCGCCGACGACAACGGCGCGGGTAATCTCCTCGCCGCCGCTTCTGCCACGCCCCAGTGCGGTACGTTCGGCAAAGAAGATATGGCGAAGGGCCGCCGCCTGATCGGAGGTCTTGAGGTCAAGGAACACGCGGCGTTCCTCAGCCAGACCCTCGGCAAGCGAAAGTCGTGACGTGGCGGCGACAAGTTCAATGGCCTTTTGCGGGGCGATCTGCCCCGGTGTGCGGCGCTTGGCCTGTGTGCGTGCGGCCTCAATGGTGGCGTCATCCGCCTGCGGTGCGGGCATCTCCCCCGTCACGGGGCGTTGCGGCAGGGCCATCGAGAAGGCCTTCTCCAATGGATCATGCGAGAGCGTATCGACAAGGCCAAGCTTTTCTGCCTCAAGCGCGGTGATGACCCGGCCCTCGGCAATGAGCGACAGCGCATTCGAAAGGCCGATGAGACGCGGCAGGCGCTGCGTGCCCCCTGCCCCTGGCACGACGCCAAGCGTGACTTCCGGCAGGCCAAGCGTGGCGGTGGGGGCCGCGACGCGTGCCCGGCAGGCAAGCGCCAGTTCCAGCCCGCCACCGAGGGCCGCGCCATTGATGGCAGCCACCACCGGCACGGGCGAGGCCTCAATGCGGGAAACGATATCGGGCATATGCGGCGGCACCGGCGCGGCGTCGAACTCTTTCGCATCCGCCCCGGCAATGAAAGTGCGCCCCGCCCCGGTGATAACGATGCGGGAAACGCCCGCCGCTTCAGCCTTGTCCAGCGCTTCCACAAGACCGGCGCGCACCGCCTGCGAGACGACATTGACGGGTGGATTATCGATGGTGATGAGGGCTCCGCCCTCGCGGATCTCGAACCTGACGCTCATGACTGAACCTCAAAGATGGGGATGGATGCCGCCGGAGACGGCGAGAATTTCGCCGGTCACGAAGCGGTTGGCGTCCTGACAGAAGAAGGCGACGGCTTCCGCGATTTCTTCCGGCTCGGCCATTCGGCGGTTGAAGGCCGCCGCCACCAGCTTGTCGCCCTCGGCTTTCGGCATGGCGGCTGTGACTGACGTGCGGGTGAGCCCCGGCGCGACCGCGTTGACGGTAATGGCGGGCGCGAACTCGGCGGCGAGGCTGCGCGTCATCGAGGCGACGGCAGCCTTGGCGGCGGCGTAATCCACTTGCCCCGCTTCGGCACCGAAGACGATGGAGGCAAGGTTGACGATCCGCCCCTCGCCACGTTCCAGCATGCCGGGCGCAAAGGCCTGCACCAGGTGGAAATTGCCCATCAGGTTGAGGTCGAAGGTCGCCCGCCACTGCTCGGCGCTCATGTCCAGAAAGGGCGTGTAGAGCCGTTGCGAACGGATGCCGCCCACCACATTGACCAGCATGTCGATGCCGCCGAGCACATCAAGCGCGGTGCCCGCAAAGGCTTTCGCCTCGCCCTCGACCGTCACGTCGCCGCGAAGACCGATAATCCTGACCGCCGGATAGATGGCGGAGAGCGCCTCCACCGTCGCGGAAAGCCGCGTGCCGGAAATATCCGTCAACGCCAGCCCTTCCAGCGAACCGGAGGCGAGCAGCCGGGCGGCAATCGCCCGGCCCATCGGCCCGCCCGCACCGGTCACGGCGGCACGGGTGCCCGCAAGACGCCCTGCCCCGCCCGTCACGATGCCTTGCCTTCCTCATATTCGGCTTTGAGAAGGTTGCGCAGCGCAAACTTCTGGATCTTGCCGGAGGCGGTGGCTGGCAGCTTGTCGCGGATTTCCAGCCGCTCGGGGAAATACTGCTGGGCGAGATGCAACTCCTTCAGGAAGCGCGTCATCTCGGCGAAATCGAAGCTCTTGTCGGGACGCGGCACCACGAAGGCGCAGGCGCGTTCGCCCAGACGCTCGTCCGGATAGCCGACAATCGCCACCTGCTGGATGGCCGGATGCTTGTAGAGGAGCGATTCCACTTCGATAACAGGAATATTTTCCGCGCCGCGAATGATGATGTCCTTGGAGCGTCCGCAGATGCGGATATAGCCGCGATCATCCATGCGGGCGATATCGCCCGTGTCAAACCAGCCCTCGGCATCCGTATTGTTCCATTCCGGGCGACGCAGATAGCCGCCGAAATTGGAGCAGCCACGCACGTAAAGTTCGCCCTCATGGCCAACGGGCACCGGCTTGCCATCGGTGCCGCGAATTTGCAGCTCCATGCCCGGCAGCACGAAACCATCGGTGTTGACCGAGCGTTCCGGGTCGTCTTCGGGGGCCACCAGCGTCACCGCGCCGTTTTCCGTCATGCCCCATGCGGAAATGATCTTGGTGCCGAGAACCTTGCCGGCGCGTTCCACCAGCGGGCCGGGAATGGCCGTTCCGGCACACAGGAAAATGCTGAGCGATGACGAATCCGTTCCCAGTTCCTCCACCGCATTGGTGAGGTCCATGAGGAAGGGCGTCGAGGCCATGGTGAAGGTGATCTTCTCCTGCTCGATGAGTTTGGCGGCCAGCGCCTTGTCCCAGACATCCATGAGGATCATGCGGGCACCGAGCTGCACCGGCAGCAGGAAGCCGTACATGAAGCCCGTCTGGTGGGCCATGGGCGAGGCCATGAGAAGCTGCGTGTCGGCGGAAAGATGCAGCCGCTCGCCATAGGGCACGAGGTTCGAATACATGGTGTTGGCCGTGTGCATCACGCCCTTCGGTTCGCCCGTCGTGCCGGAGGTGTAGATCAGCTGGCACACGTCGTTGCCGTCGCCGCGATCCACCGTCGTCAGGCGTTCGAGATCCGGCTCATCGGCAAAGGCGGGATCGAGCAACATGCGCTCGAAATCGCTTTCCGTGTCGGAACCGACCACGATGATGTGCTGCAGGGCAGGAAGCTGAGGCCGCATCCCCTCCGCCATTACCTCGTGATCGAAGTTGCGGAAGGTCTTCGGCACGACGAGCGCCTTCGCCTCGCCATGCTTCAGCATGAAGAGAAGCTCGTGCTCGCGGAAGATCGGCATCACCGGGTTGAACACAATGCCGAGCTTGCGGCAGGCGAGGTAAAGCACCACGAATTCCCAGCCATTGGGAAGCTGCGAGGACAGCACGTCATCCTTGCCAAGCCCCATGCGATGCAGGCCGACGGCGGCGAGATCGGACAGGCGCTCCAGCTCGGCATAGGTGAAATTGCGGGACGAACCATCCGCGCTCGTATAGGCGGAAAGCGCGATGCGGTCGGGATTGGCGGCAAGCTGGACCTCGAAATAATCGAGGAGCGTCATGCCGCGCCAATGGCCCTCGGCCTCCATTTTCGCCCGTCTCGGCTCGATCAGAACGGCGTCGAATTTCATGTGGGGTCCTCCTCCCTCGCGCCTATCTTTCATGAAAAGATGAGGCGTATCAAATGTCTATCGTGTGAATGCGGAAACGCTCCGGCTCCTCAACCGGTGGCGGCGCGTCCGGCCCGTTCGCGGGCGATGATGTTCTTCATGATGTTCGCGGTGCCATCGCCGATCTGCAGACCGAGCACGTCGCGCAGGCGCTGCTCGAAGGGCAGTTCCACCGAGTAACCGGCATGGCCATGCACCAGAAGGCAGGCGTGGATCGCCTCATAGGCGAGAAGCGGCGGCCACCACTTGGTCATGGCGGCTTCCGCCGTATGCGGCAGGCCCTGATCCTTCAGCCAAAGGGCGTTGTAGGAAAGAAGACGTGCCGCCTCCACCTTCGTGTCGAAGGCGGCCAGCTGATGCGTGATGCCCTGGAAGGCAGCCAGCGGTTTGCCGAAGGCCTTGCGTTCGCCAATATAGGCCCAGGTCTCGTCAAGGCTCTGGCGCGCCGTGCCCAGGCATTGCAGGCCGATGAGCGAGCGCGAAAAATCAAAGCCCTGCATGACCTGCACGAAGCCCTTGCCCTCTTCGCCCAGCAGATTTTCGACCGGCACGCGCACATTGTCGAAGAAGATCGAGCCGCGCCCGATGGCGTGCTGGCCGATATCGGTAAAGCGGGTTGTGGAAATACCCGGCAGGTCCATCGGCACGAAGAGGGCCGAAATGCCGCGCGCCTTTTCCTCCACCGTGCCGCTGCGGGCAAAAACCACCGCGCCTGCGGCCTGATCGGCCATGGAAATCGAGGTCTTTTCGCCGTTCAGGATATAATAGTCGCCATCGCGCTCCATCTTCAAAACGAGGTTGGCGGCATCCGATCCGCCGCGCGGTTCGGTGAGCGCGATGCAGACGATTTCCTCGCCGGAAATGATCTTCGGCAGCCAGTGACGGCGCAGGTCCTCATTGGCGAAATTGGCGATGATCTGGCCGTTCAGCGAGGCGAGAATGTTGATGTAGCCGACGTTGAAGTCGGCGCGCCCCACTTCCTCGATGATGACGCCGGAATAGATGCTGCCCGCACCCAGACCGCCATATTCTTCGGGAAGTTCAGGCGCGATGAGGCCGAGCGAGCCCATTTCGCGGATCAGCGCGCGGTCGAAATTACCTGCCCGTTCATGGGATTGGTAGAAGGGCGCGAGCCGCTCCGTCGAGAACTTGCGCGCCATGTCGCGCAGGGCGGAAAGTTCTTCGGTGTCGAAAATCATGTGGGTCATGTGTCCTCCAATGTCCTTAGCTGACCATCAGATATTTGCGTGCGATGTCTGGGTCGGCGTAAAAGCCGTCGACCGTTCCGGTCCAAACGGTCATGCCGCGATCGACCACGTAGACGCGGTCGGCACAGCGGCGAATGGTGTTGAGCGCCTGCTCCGAAATGATCATCGAAACGCCCTGCGCCTTGAGGGCAGCAATGGCGGTGACGACCTCTTCGGCGATCTTCGGCGCCAGCCCCTCATGCGGCTCGTCGAGCAGCAGAAGCTTCGGGCAGGTGATGAGCGAGCGGGCAATCGACAGCATCTGTTGTTCGCCACCGCTCATGACGCCCGCCTTGCGGTGGCGGTAATCGTAAAGCTGCGGAAACAGTTCAAAGACCTGTTCGATGGTCCAGGTGCGGCGGTCGGTGGCCGAGACCGCCCGCGGCACGCGCAGGTTTTCAAGAACCGAGAGCGAGGCAAAGACGCGTCGGTCTTCCGGCACATAGCCGACACCGCGACGCACGACCTCGTAGGGGCGAAGCCCGGCCAGCGAGGCACCGTCGAACAGGATTTCCCCGCCGGTCACGGTGATCTGGTCGCGCACGATGGATTTCATCGTTGACGATTTGCCGACGCCGTTTCGCCCGATGAGGCAGACGACTTCACCCGTCTCGACCGAAAGATCGATGCCGTGCAGCGCTTCGGCCTTGCCGTAGGAGGCGTGCAGCCCGGAAATGGAAAGCATGGTGGTCATCAGTGTCCGCCTCCGAGATAGATGGCCTGAACCTCCTCATTGGCGGCGATTTCGCCGGGCGTGCCAGCGGCCAGCACCGCGCCGCGCGCCATGACGGTGACGCGCTGGGCGATCTTCATCACCACGTCGATGTCGTGCTCGACAAAGAGGAGCGTCTTGTTCGTTTCCTCCATGCGGGTCGCGACCATTTCCATGAGGTAATGGCGTTCCTTGATGCTCATGCCCGCCGTCGGTTCATCAAGAAGCAGAAGGTCTGGATCATTGGCGAGCGCCATGCCGAATTCGAGACGCTTGCGATCCCCGAGTGACAGGTCGCCCACCCGGTCTGCGGCACGCTCGACCAACGCCACCGTTTCGAGAAGGTGGAATGCCTTGTCGAGGTTTTCGCGGTAAAGGCCGCGCGACAGGCTGGCCCAGCGGCCGGTGGAAATCACCACGGCAGCCATGATGTTTTCCATCACCGTCATGCCGAGAAAAGCACGGCTGATCTGGAACGTGCGGCCAATGCCCTTCTTGGCAAGGCTTGCAGGCGTGAGCGAGGTGATGTTGTGGCCCTTGAAGAGCAGTTCCCCCTCAACACCGGGAAGCTGTCCGGCCACGCAGGCGATGAAGGTGGACTTGCCAGCCCCGTTCGGGCCGATGAGCGCATGACGCTCGCCGCGCGGCAGGTCGAAGCTGATATCTTTCAGCGCGACAAAGGAGCCGTAGCATTTGCGGATATTGCGGGCAGACAGAATGGCGTCCATCACTTGGCCCCCTTGCGATCAAGGCCAAGGCGCGCGATCAGCCCGGCAAAGCCCTTGGGCATGGTCAGCACGATGGCGAGCAGGATGATGCCGAGCACCAGCTCCCATTCATGGATAAAGCTGGGGACGAAAGCGCCGAGCAGCTTGTAGACGATGGCACCCCAGATGCCGCCGGAAAAGCTGTTGAGGCCGCCCAGAACCACCATGATCAGGCTGTCGAGCGTGAGGCTGAGACCGGCGTAATCCGGGAAGGCCGCACCGTTCAGCACCGCATGAAGAGTGCCTGCAATGCCAGCGAAGAAGGCGGCGATGACGAAGGCGGAAAGCTGGACACGCCGAACCGTCAACCCCAGCGCTTCGGCGCGGAAACGGTCTTGTCCTGCAGCGCGGATCGACAGGCCAAGCGGCGAGCGCACGATCCACCAAAGCGCGAAGATGGAGAGTGTGACGACAACAAGCGTCAGGCTCGCGAAACCCTGTTCGCTGAGGCCAAAGCGCGGGGCCATGAAGCCGGTGATGCCCGTATCGCCGCCGGTGAAATCATACCACTGGAAGAGCACGGTATAGGTGATCTGGGCACAGGCCAGCGTCAGCATGGCAAAGTAGATTTCGGTGAGCCGCACGCACAGCGCGCCGAAAACGAGGCCGCCGAGAGCCGCAACCAGCGGCCCGAGGAAAACGGCGGCCTCGACCGGGAGGCCAGCCTTGACCACGCCCAGCGTGAAACCATAGGCCCCCAGCCCGAAATAGGCCGAATGCCCGAAGGACACCATGTGGCCGAAGCTCATGAGCAGGTTCAGCGAGGTGGCAAACAGCGCGAAAATCAGGATTTCGGTCAGAAGCGTGGTCGTGCTGGTGCCCATGCTGCGGTTGATGATTTCCGCAAGAACAAGTGCTGGAATGACCAGTTTCCAGTTGATGTCGATACCCGGCAGCGAGGACCAGCGGCGCGACAGGCGGGTGGGATGAGCAGTCTCTGTCATCGCGCGGAACCTCCCTGGCGACCGAGCGAGCGACCGATGAGGACCGCTGCCATGATGAGAAAGATGAGGACCATGGAAAGGCGCGGGAAGTACATCACGCCCATGGCCTTGGTGACGCCGACGACGAGCGCACCGGCCAGCGCGCCATAGAGGTTTCCAAGCCCGCCGATGACACAGACGATGAAGGCCGAGACGATGACAGTGGTATCCAGCAAGTGGTTCACTTCGCCGTAAGGGGCGGACAGGCCACCGGCGAGACCGGCGAGAAACGCACCGGCGGCAAAGACCGAGGTAAAGATCAGGCGCTCGTTGATGCCAAGCAGCGCCGCCATGCCGCGATCATCGGTTCCGGCGCGGAGCAGGATACCGGCGCGGGTGAAGTAGATGACCCAGATCATGGCCAGCACGATGACGAGACCGGCGGCAAACACGACGATGGGGAACATCGGGAAATAGTTTTCGCCCACCACGATGGCGCCCATCAGCGCATCGGGCATGGGAACGGTGATGCTGTTCGGACCCCAGACCATGCGCACCACATCGCGGATGATGAGTACGAGCGCGATGGTGACGATCAGCTGCATCAGCCCGTCGGCATGGTAGATACGGCGCAGCGCCGTGACTTCGAAGACAACGCCGATCAGCGAGACGACCGCCGCACCGATGATGACGCTGGCGAAGAAGCCGAGCAGCGTTCCAGGCGCGATCAGCGGCACGAGTTCATAGGTCAGGAACGCGCCGAGCATGTAGAGCGAGCCATGCGCGAAATTGATGATGCGCGACACGCCGAAAATCAGCGTCAGACCGGATGCGATCAGGAAAAGCGTCATGCCTTCCATGAGCCCGTTGACGAACTGGATCATAACCATTGCGAATATCTCCAGGCTGGGAACCCGGCGGATCAGCCCGCCGGGCCAGTCTTGCGGCCAACCCCGAAATGAGGGGGGCGCCATGGCGGCCTTACTTTTTGGCCGCCTTGCGCGCTTCGGCGATGGCGTCTTCCGGCATCATCAGTGCGGCACCATCAAACTTCTCGATCTCGGTGAGGATCGGGAAGTCGTAGTCCGCAACCTTGGCAGCCTTGCCGACGTAAGACGGTGCGTTCATCTGACCGTCGAAGGCGCGAACCTTCAGGCCCTTGCCGCGCAGACCGTCATAGGAGATTTCGCTGATCGCCTTGATGATGGCATCGGGGGCAACCGACTTGGCGTGTTCAGCCGCTGCCGCATAGAACATCAGGCCGTCATAACCGTTGATCGACCAGTCGGTGGGGTATTCCTTGTAGGCGGCGCGGTACTTCTCGACGAAGGCCTTGACCTCAGGCGTCTGTTCCAGCGCGAAGAACGGGGCGCGGGCAATGCCGTAGACGTTGGAGGCGGGCATGGCCGAACCCATGGACTGCAGCGTATCGACCGTCATCAGCGTCACGAGATTGGTGCGCTGGAAGAAGCCGAAGCCCTGCCCCTGCTTGATGAGGCTGCCGAGGCTGCCGCCGAAGAGGGCTGCGAAAACGGCATCCGGCTTGGTGTTGAGCGCGGTGGTGATGTAGGGCGCCATCGCCGTTTCACCGACCTTCGGGAAGATCGGCTCGATGATCGTCACGTCCGGGCGAAGCTTCTTCAGGCGTTCGGAGAAGGCGGCAACCGAGGTGTGGCCCCATTCATAGTCGGAGCCCATCGTGGCGATGGTCTTCCACTCGCTCTTCTTGGCGACATATTCCGCCGCCGCATAGGCTTCCATGGTGGCATTGGCCTGCGTCTGCCAGAAATAGGGCTGGTAAAGCTCGATATTGGCGCGCTGGGTGGAGCCGATGGTGGCGTAGAAGGGGATCTTGAATTCAGCGGAAACGGCGGATTCCGCCAGCATGACCGCTGACGAGCAAACGCCGGTCAGAACGTCCACCTTCTGGTCGACGATGAGTTCGCGGGCGACTTTCGCGCCTTCATCCGGCTTCGTCTGGCTGTCGCGCACGACGAGTTCCACCTTGCGGCCGAGAATGCCGCCCTTGGCGTTCAACTCGTCCACCGCAATCTTCACGGCATTCATTTCGTCTTCGGACAGGGCGGCGCACGCGCCGGTCAGGTCTGCGGCAAAGCCGATCTTCACCGGCTCTTCGGCGCGGGCAGTCTGCCCGGCAAAGGCCGTCATCAATGCAAGGCCAAGAGCGGCAAAGCCGCCGCGGTTCACTTCAAGCATGGTATCCTCCCTGATCAGTGCTTGAACGAAAAGCGCATCCGCCCTCTCCTCTAGGGCAGCCGCGCTCATGCTTCTCCGGCAGGAAGGACGTGCCGTCCTGCCGGAAAATCTCTGTTATTTCTGGTGTTTGCGGAAATCGGGCTTGCGCTTTTCCTTAAAGGCGCGGCCCCCTTCCTTGCTCTCTTCGGTGTCGTAGTAGAGCGAGAGCGCATACATGCCCATTCCGGCGATGCCGCGAATGTTTTCGCTGTCCATGTTGAACGAGCGCTTGGCAATCGCGATGGCGGTCGGAGACTTCTCCATGATCTCCGCGCACCACTTGTCGACTTCGGCGTCCAGTTCCTCATTCGGGACGACGGCGTTGACAAGGCCCATGGCGAGCGCTTCGGCTGCCGAATATTTGCGGCACATGTACCAGATTTCGCGGGCCTTTTTCTCGCCGACGATGCGGGCGAGGAAGGCGGTGCCAAAGCCCGGATCGACCGAGCCGACCTTGGGGCCGACCTGACCGAACACGGCCTTTTCACCGGCAATGGTGAAGTCGCATATGGTAGCGAGCACGTTGCCGCCGCCAATCGCAAAGCCCTGCACCTTGGCAATAACCGGCTTCGGCACATCGCGGATGATCGAATGCAGATCTTCCATCGGCAGGCCGATGGTGCCGCGCCCGTCATACTGGCCTTCATGGGCCGACTGGTCGCCGCCCGTGCAGAACGCCTTGTCGCCCGCGCCCGAAAGCACGATGACGCCGACGGACTTGTCCCAACCCGCCTTGTTGAAGGCGTGGATCAGTTCTTCGCAGGTCTTGCCGCGAAAGGCGTTGTACTTGTCAGGACGGTTGATGGTGATGCGGGCAACGCCGTCCGTCACATCGTAGAGAATATCTTCGTAAGACATGGTGGTTCCCCTTAGCCGTGCATGGTCAGGCCGCCGGACACGGAAATGACCTGTCCGGTGATGAAGGCGCTGTCGTCGCTGGCAAAAAACAGGATGGCGCCCGGCAGATCGTCGGGACGGCCCATGCGGCCCATCGGTACGGCCTTGGTGAAGGCGGAGCGCAGCTTTTCCTTGTCGCCCGCCGCTTCCATGAAGCTTTCCAGCATGGCGGTTTCGGTGACGCCGGGGCAGACCACGTTAAAGGTGATGCCGTTGCGGGCATGTTCGCGGGCGAGCGTCTTCGAAAAGGCAATGACGCCCGCCTTGCAGGCTGCATAGACCGCCTCGCCCGACGAGCCGACGCGGGCTGCATCCGAGCCGATGGAGACGATGCGACCGGCATGGCCGCGCGCCACCATCGAGGCCAGCACCGGCTTGGTGATGTTGAGAACGCTGCGCAGGTTGATGTCGATGAGCTTCGACCAGAAGTCCGGCACCGATTTCAGGAACGGCGTGAACACGTCCCAGCCTGCATTGTTGACCAGAATATCGATGGCGCCAAACGTAGCCTCGATCTCGGCCACAGCCTTTCCGGTCGCCTCGAAATCCGTGAGGTCGGCCACCATGGCAACCGCCTCGCCGCCATTTGCCTGAATGGCCGAAACCACCGCACCGGCAGCCGCCGCGTTGATATCGCACACGACGACGCGTGCGCCTTCTTCGGCAAACCGGCCGCAGGTCGCGGCACCAATTCCGCCGCCGCCACCAGTTACAACAACTACTTTACCTTTAAGTCCCTTCACGGGCGTCCTCCGCCAAATTGATGTCCATGAGAGACCGCTCGCGGAAATCGCTCATTCTGGCGACATTCCGCGTTCCTCCTGCAAATTCATTGCAGCCTCCCTGTTTTTGATACATATCGACGCATCATTTTTATGTCAACATGTTTACGTAATTATCCGCAAAGGTCTTGCTTGACCGATAGAGGCGGACAGGCGAAAGTGCGTTTCATGGGCAAAGAAGACGAAGAAACACGGGCAATGCAGGCGGCGCTGAGCAACAGGCTCTTTTTCCGTCTCTACCAATGCGCAAACATGCTGCATAAAACCGGCACGCGGGCGCTGGACCGGCACGGCATCACCACGCAGCAATGGGCTGTTCTCGGTGCCTTGACGCGACCGGCTTTCGAGCGAGGTGTGGCGGTGGGCGACCTTGCCACCTTCCTGCTTGTCAGCCGCCAGAATCTGGCCGGGCTGATTTCGCGGCTGGAGGCGCAAGGGCTTGTGGAAAAGGCGGTCGATGCAGCCGACAATCGCTCGCGCCTCATTCGCCTGACGGTCACGGGCCGCAAGCTCTGGCAGGACGACATGCAGGTGGAGATTTCCGGTTTCTACGCGGGCGCGCTGCAGGGATTTTCAACCGACGACCGCATCCATCTTATCCATTACCTCGACAAGATGCTGAAGAACTTCAAGGCGCTCGATCCGGAAGCCACAAGCGCCGAGGAAAAGCAGGCGGCGGAGTAAAAACCCCGCCGCGTATCAGGCGGGCGCAAAGACGCCGCAGCCGCGTGCCGTTCCCTGATGGGTCAGAAACAGCACCGAAAGGCCAAGCTTTTCGGCCAGCGCCAGACCTTGGACCTCACCCATCACCATCATGGCGGTCGCCCAGGCGTCGGCGCTCATGCTGTCGCGGGCAATGACCGTGACGGAGGCCGCAGACTGGCGAAGCGGCATGCCGCGGCGCGGGTCCATTGTGTGGGAAAGCTTGTGGCCCGCCACTTCCACGAAATGGCGATAATCGCCCGAGGTGGCAACGCCTGCGTCTGCCAGTTCGAGAATGGAATGCGCGCCGCGTTCTTCCCGGTCCGGTGCCTCGATGGCAATGGTCCAGCCGCGCCCGTCCGGCTGGTGGCCCGTTGCGCGCAGCTCACCATCAATCGCAAAAAGCCCTGCCGTCACACCCTGAGCGCGGGCGGCTTCGGAGAGACAATCGGCACCATAGCCTTTCGCGATGCCGTTGAGGTCAAAGCGCATCGGCGTGTGCTTGCGGGCGCGGGCGTTGGCAGCGTCGAGTTCCAGCATGTCGTGGGCCGGGCTGCGGGTGGCGAGACGCGCCGCCTTGATGTCGGCTTCGCTGGCCTCGCCGGGACCGAACCCCCAGGCGGTGACCGCATCGCCCATGCCGATGTCGAAAGCGCCATTCGAGGCGCGACCGATGGCAAGACCTGCCGCAAGTACGCCCATCAACGGTTCGGGAAGGCTCACCCAAACGCCGGGGGGCGCGGCGTTCAGGCGGTTGAGATCGCTCTCGGGCTTCCAGGTGGACATTTGCTGGTCGACCTGCTCGACGGCTTGGCGCATCGCCTCGCGCACCGGCTCCACCTCGAAATCCGGCGGCATGTGAAAGAGCGCTGACCAGCGCGTGCCCATGGTGGGGCCATTCAGCGCATGGCGGTGAAGATCAGTAAACGTCTTCGGCATAACGGCCTTCGGCTTTCAGCTGACCAAGGGTCATGCCCTTGGGAGAGAGAATATCGGCAAGCGCCATGGCAACACCATTGGCCATTTCGCGCCCGCCGCACACCAGAACCTGCGCTCCGGCGGCAATCAGGTCGCTGACGCGGGCGGCGTCCTTGCGCAGGATATCCTGCACATAGGCCGGATGGGCGGTGCGCGAAAAGGCGGTGGTGACGGCGGCAAGCTTGCCCTCGGACTGCCAGGCATCCAGCTCTTCGGCATAGAGCGCATCGCTGGAAGGGTGACGCGTGCCGAAATAGAGATGCATGGGGCGCGTCGCGCGATTGGCGCGGGCAAAGCCTGCCAGCGGACCAATGCCGGTGCCAGCCCCGATGAGGATCACCGGCTTGCGGCCCGCCATCGGGCGGAAGCCCGGATTGGGACGGATAAAGGCGCGGATCGTCTCGCCCGGTTCCAGTGCCGTCAACTGCCCGGAGCAAAGGCCACCGGCCTGCTTGCGCACGCAGATTTCCAGAAAGCCGTCGCGCGTGCCGGAGGCCAGCGAATAAAAGCGCGGCTGGTCGGAACCGGCAGGCAGAATGCCGACCAGATCCCCGGCGGCAAAGCGGGCAAAACCCTTGCCCGTCAGACGCTGCCAGAGCGAGGCCTTCGGCAGCGCAAAGCGCAGGATGGCGGTCATGGCTTGAACGCTCGCCCCGTAATCGCGGCGCGAGATCAGTGTCAGCTCCTGCGTGGCGGGGGCCACCGGCTGGTGGATGAGTTCCAGATCAAGGTTGAGGGCGGCGGCCAGATTGCGGCCCCAGCGGGCGAAATCCTGCGGCGACTGGCGATCAACCGTCTCGAAGGCAACAAGGCTGTTCCAGCCCTTGTCGTCGGCAAGGCGGGCGACCGCTTCGGCATAGCCGCAATAAGCCGGGAAGCTGCGATCCCCGAAGCCGAGGACGGCAAGCGAAAGGCCGGGCCGGGCCGCCGTCTTTTCAAAGCGTTCGTAAAAGCCCTTGGCCGAAGCGGGCGCTTCGCCATCGCCATAGGTGGCGGCGAGAAGAAAGAGGCGCTTGGCCTTCGGCCAGCGGGCCGGTTCAAACTCCGTCATGGCGCCGACATGGGCCACGAGGCCCTTGTCGCTCAGGGCTTTGCGGAGCGTTTCGGCAAAGCCGCGCGTCGTGCCGCCTTCGCTGCCGACAAGGATGATCGTATCGGCGTCAGCGGCCGGGGCATTCTGGCGACGCTCACGTGGGCGGCCGGTCAGCCAGACCTTGATGCCGGACCAGCCGAGAACCGGAATGGAAAGGGCAGAAAGGCCGAGCAGAACGCCAAGCCAGGCCATCCCCTGCCCCGTATGCAGGCGGGTGATGAAATGCGAGACGCGATCCGTCCACGGCGCATCCGCCCAGCCGATCAGCGCGCCGGTGCCCTGATCGAGATAACCTTCGCCATAGGCGGTTTTCAGCGTGAAAGCGTCGGTGGCGTCGCCGGCTGCGGGAAAGCTCAGCGAGCGCAGGTCGGAAAGCGGGGTCTTCTGAAGGGTGTCGATAGCGGTGACGGCAAGGCCGGTCTGGCCGCTGACATCGGTCGGGAACGGCGGTGCGCCCGCCTTTTCCGGCAGGATGCCGAAGGTTGCCGCCGTCATCCACAAAGCGGTGATCGACGACAGGAAAAGGCCCGGCATCGCCAGACGAGAGACAAGCGCATGCAGGCGGCTGTCACCCGTGCCGCGCACCGGCTTCAGGATGTAGCGGAAACCCCCTGCCCGGCGGGCGAGCAGGAACAGGCCGGAGACGGACAGGAGAAGCATGGCACCAGCGCCGATAGCGGCGATGATGCGGCCCGTATCGTCGAGGAAGAGCGAGCGGTGCAGGTTGGTCAGCCAGCGCTGCGTGGCGGATGTGTCGGCATTGCCGACCGGCGCGCCGGTCGCCGGATCGATGATCGCGGAGGCGGGTTGGTCGCCCTCGAAATAATAGGCGGTGATGCGCCCGGAAGGCGCACGCCGGATCTGCTCCACCGTCGGTTCGGCGGACTGAACGCGGGCGGCGAGTTCAGCCACACTGATGTCAGGTGCGGACGGGGTGTTGAACGCTTCGGTCAGGGGGAAGACCGAGAGCGCGGTGCCGCTGAGGGCCAGCACAACGATGAGTGCGGCGGCCATCAGTCCGAACCAGCGGTGGAGCGACCGGATCATGATATGCGTATCCTTGAACTTATTGCTTGTAGGTGAAATCGGCGATGTAGCGGGTGCCCTTCACGGCCTGACCCGAGCCTGCAGCCGTCAGCGGCACGACGATTTCGTTCGGGCTGTCGCGCATGTCTTCGACCGCAGCATCGATGTGAAGCTGGTAGCCCGCATCAAACAGCGCATCGGCGAGATCGACCGTCACTTTGAGCGAACGGCCGGCACCGACGCTGGCCCCGGTAATGCCGTTGACCTCGCCGGTATTGCCGCCGGTGGCGCGCGTCCAGCCGCTCAGGTGGTCGTAATACTTGGCCTTGCCGCCTGCCATCCACAGGCTGCCGACATATTTGCCCTGCGCATCGGTGACGTAATAGGCAAGATAGGCGCCGTCGCCGCCATAGTTGCGCATGTTGGTGGTGAAGGTCACTTCACGCGCCATGGCAAGGCCCGGAACGGTGAGCGCGGTGGTGACGGCCAGCATGGCCAGAAGGGATTTCATTCGCATTTCAAGTCTCCTGTCGGGAAATCATCAGTTCATCTGGGCGCGGGGCTTGCTGCCCGGCGTGAAAAGGCCGTTCTGGGGCGGAGTGGCGTCCTGCTGCATCATCATGCCGCCGCCCTGACCGCCATGGCCGCCGCGACCGCCGCAGCCTTCATCATCATCGCTATCGTCGTCATCTTCACCGCAGCCATTGGCGGCGTAACGGTCATGGTCTTCGCCGTGGCGGCCATGATGCTTGTTGCGGTGCTCGCCATATTCGCGGTCATCATCGTCGTCGCCATGTTCGCGATAACCGATGTCCGTGACGGCGGTGGAGCTGGCAAGGGCGGCTTCGCTGCGGGCGGTGATCGGCATGGCATAGCCGGAAACGGCGGTCATCAGGCCAGCGCCGAGCGAGGCGGCCAGAAGCAGGGTGCGCAGGATCATGGGTGTTCTCCGTTATGAGGGGCTTTTGGAAGGTTCAGGCTTCACTTGTGGTGGTGGTGGTTTTCGACCTCGATGACATCGAGGGTGACGGGATCGATCTTCGCTTCGAACCGGCGACCCTCCTGGTCCGTGCCGTAGATTTCGTAGCAGCCGTCATCGATCTTGATACGCTTCAGCGTCCAGCCGCGTTCGCTGGCCATGGCATGCACGGCTTCGCGCGATTTCCAGTTGCCAACCGGCTGGTTGCAGCTTTCTTCCGCCTGGGCGGCGGTTGCGGCCACAAGGGCAAGGGCTAAGGCCGGTAGGGTTGCGGGCTTCATCATCGTCTCCTGTCGTTGTCGGCATCATCAATCGCCTGCCAAACTGACGGATGCCTGACAGGCGACGCGACATTGCTTCAGCTTCCCGTAAGGTGGCGGGAGGAATAGGAATAAAGAGAACGAAGGAGACGGCTGGCCATGCGTGTGCTGCTGATCGAGGATGATACGGCGCTGGGCGCAGCCATTCGGGACCAGATTGTCGCCGATGGCCATTCGGTGGACTGGGTGACGCGGCTTGATCGCGCCGCCGATTCGCTGGCCGCTGCCGCTTACGGCCTGATCCTGCTCGATCTCATGCTGCCGGACGGGCTGGGCATTCCCTTCCTTCGCACCCTGCGGTCCAGGGGCGATGTCACCCCCGTCATCATTTTGACCGCGCTTGATCAGGTGAGCGACCGCATTGCCGGGCTGAATGCCGGGGCCGATGACTACATGGTCAAGCCGTTTGACCTTGCCGAGCTTTCGGCCCGCATCGGTTCGGTGGCGCGCCGCTACACCGGCAACCCGAACCCGATCATGACGCTCGGGGCGCTCGACATCGATCTGGCCGCCCGCAATGTGCGCATCAACGGCAAGCCGGTGGTGCTGACGGCGCGCGAATGGGTGCTGTTTGAAGCTTTTCTGCAAAGGCCGGGGCAATTGCTTTCCAAGACGCAGCTGGAAGAGCGGCTTTATTCCTTTGATACGGATGTCGACAGCAACGCCATCGAGGTCCACATCAGCCGTCTTCGCAAGAAGCTGGGCGCGCAGGTGATCGAAACCGAGCGTGGCCTTGGCTACAGGCTGGGCCGCGCATGAAAATGGCAACCTCGCTTCAGGCCCGCATCGCGCTTGCCGTCGGTCTTTCCGTCACGCTTCTGTGGCTTGCCGCCGCCGCTTTTACCGCGCACCGTCTGGGCGGCGAAATGGAGGAGGTGTTTGACGACGGCCTGAAGGCTACCGCCGAACGCATTCTGCCGATTGCCCGCCATGACCTGCGCGACGATCATCCCCGCAAGACGGGCAAGAATGGCCGCGATGATGAGCATGACGATGACGACGAGGAAGATAATGATCGCCGTGCCGCGCTGACCCGTCGCGATGCGCGCTATGGCGAGAATGTCGATTTCGTGGTGCGCGCGCCCGATGGCCGCGTTCTTCTCGCCTCCAAGGGGGCCGATCCGGCCCGTTTTCCCGCCTATGCGGGCGATGGCTATAGCCGCACCGAGACTGACCGGCTCTATTACGCGCAAAGCCCCGATGGCCGCATGACGATTGCCGTCTCGGAACCGCTGAGCCAGCGCACGGAACTGTCCCGCAAGATCCTTCTGGGACTGGCTCTGCCGCTGCTGGTGGTCATTCCCTTCAGTCTGGCGGCGATTATCTTTGCGGTCCGGCGCTCGCTTCGCCCCGTGCGCGGCCTGCGTGAGGAGCTTTCAAGCCGCAGCGCCCAAGACCTCTCGCCGCTGGCTGACCAGAACCTGCCCGGTGAATTGCGCCCCATTACTGCGGGCATCAACCAGCTTCTGGAACGGCTCAAAGCCGCCTTCAGCGCCGAGCGCACCTTTGCCGCCAATGCCGCGCATGAACTGCGCACGCCGGTCGCCGGGGCGATTGCGCAGGCGCAGCGCATCCGCAGTGAAACCAAGGAAGAACTGACCAGCCAGCGCGCCACGGAAATCGAAACGACCCTGAAGCGGCTGATGCGCATGTCGGAGAAACTGATGCAGCTGGCCCGTGCCGAGGGCAGCCGCCTTCGCAGCGACGAGGCCGCCGACCTTCGCCCCGTGTTGCGCATGATTGTTGGCAATTTCGAGCGCGCCGGTGAAGGCCGCATCGAGTTGACGCTTCCCGAGACGCCGGTGCTTTCGACGCTGGACCCGGATGCGCTGGGCATTCTCGCCCGTAATCTGATTGAAAACGCGCTGAAACATGGCTCTCAGGACGAAAATGTCGAGGTGGGCCTTGGTGAGGACGGGCTTCTGGCCGTTGCCAATGACGGCGCGACCCTGCCACCGGAGGCCATGGAGCGTCTGATGCGCCGTTTCGAGCGCGGCAATGGCAAGATCGACGGATCGGGTCTTGGCCTTTCCATCGTCAAGGTCATCTGCGACCGCGCCGGGGCGGACATCACCGTCGTCTCGCCGCGCCATCTGCGCGACGAGGGTGTGGAACTGCGCGTGCGCCTGCCGCTCGCTTAAAGCTTCGACTTCGCCTCTGCGACCAGTGCCTTGGCGATGACGATCTGCTGGATCTGCGTCGTGCCCTCATAGATGCGGAAGAGACGCGCATCGCGGAACAACTGTTCGGCGCGATATTCGCGGATATAGCCGTTACCGCCATGGATCTGCACATTGCGGTCGGCAATGCGCCCTACGGCTTCAGAGGCGAACATCTTGGCGCAGGATGCCTCGACGCTGACATTTTCGCCCGCATCGCGCTTGCGCGCCGCGTCCAGCACCATGCAGCGGGCCGCATAGGCTTCCGCCTTGGAATCGGCAAACATCGCCTGCAACAGCTGGAATTCGGCGAGCGGCTTGCCGAACTGGGTGCGCTGAACGGCATAGGCCAGCATGTCATCGATGATGCGTTCCGAAAGACCGACACAGGCTGCGGCAATGTGCAGTCGCCCCTTGTCCAGAACCTTCATGGCCGTCTTGAAGCCCTGCCCCTCGACGCCGCCGATAAGGGCCGACGCGGGCACGCGGCAATTGTCGAAAATCACGTCGCAGACATGCGCGCCCTGCTGGCCCATCTTCTTTTCCGGCTTGCCGAGCGACAGGCCGGGCGTGCCGCGCTCCACCGCGAAGGCCGAGACGCCGGACGCCCCTTTTTGCGCGGGATCGGTGCGGGCCATAACGGTGAACAGCCCGGCATGTGGGGCATTGGTGATGAAGCGCTTCGTGCCGTTGAGAATGTAATGGTCGCCGTCGCGCCGCGCCGTCGTCTTGACCGAGCCTGCATCCGAGCCGACATCCGGTTCGGTGAGCGCGAAGGAACCGATGATTTCGCCGGACGCCAGTCCCGGCAGGTATTTGGCTTTCTGTTCCGGCGTGCCGTCAATCGCGATGCCCTGCATGCCGATGCCGACATTGGTGGCAAACATCGAGCGGAAGGCCGGTGCCGCGCGGCCAAGCTCGAACACCGCCAGCACTTCCTCTTCCATTGTCAGGCCCAGCCCGCCGAAATCTTCAGGGGCCGTCAGGCCAAACAGGCCCAGTTCGCGCATTTCCGCGACGATCCGTTCAGGAATGGCGTCGGTTTCGGAAACTTCCGGTTCCGCCGGAATAAGCCGTTCATCCACGAAACGGCGAATGGTCGAGATCAGTTGATCCAGCGTGTCCTTGTCCAGTGCCATGATGTCCTCCTCACATCAAAATAGAAATATATTGACACATATAACGCGGAAGACGCGAAAATCAACGCCATAATAATGCGATAAAATCCATCTTGTGAGGCGATTAAATATCAATATATTGACATGAATGGGAGGAAGTCACATGAAAGCAATCGTCTTGCACGAGCGCGGGCCGGATGGCGTGCGCTGTGAGAAATTTGCCGAGCCGGAGCGCCCGGCAGGCTTTGCCAAGGTCCGTATGCTCGCCGCATCCGTCAATCGTGTCGACCTTTATATGCGCGACAGCGGTGCGGGGATCACCCACACATTGCCGCTCGTCATGGGGGTGGATGGCGTTGGCGAAGTGGCGGAGGCTGATGCCGATAGCGGGTTGCAGCCCGGCGACCGGGTGATTCTTTACCCTTATGAGTTCTGCGGACGGTGCCGCCATTGTCTGGCGGGCGACCAGCCGCTCTGCACGTCAGCGCGCATTCTGGGTGAGCATCGCCACGGCACGTTTGCGGAATGCGTGGCGCTTCCTGCCCGCTCCTGCGTCAAGCTGAAGAAGGAGACTGATCCGGTTGAGGCGGCGGTGCTGGGCGTTGCCTATCTCACCGCCTGGCGCATGGTGTTTGGCAAAGCGCCTGCCGGTCCGGGCTCGGTCGTTCTCATTCAGGGCGGCGGCGGCGGTGTTGCCTATGCCGCCATGCAACTCGCCCGCATGGCCGGGGCGCGGGTCATTGTCACCACCAGCGGCGCGGACAAGCTTGCGCATTTTGCAGCGTTGGGCGTCGAGGTCATCGATTACCGGGCCGAGGAAGTCGGCAAGGCCGTGATGCGGCTGACCGGCGGCGAAGGGGCCGATCTGGTGGTTGATAATGTCGGCGAGAAAACCTGGGCGTCGTCGCTGAAGTCCATGGCGCGCGGCGGCCATCTCGTCACCTGCGGGGCAACGACCGGCGCGCATCCTTCGGCTGATATCCAGCGGCTGTTCGTGCGCCAGCTTTCCGTTCATGGCTCGACCATGGGCAGCCTTGAGGAGTTCCGCAAGCTGGTCGCGGCCTACGAGGCGGGCGGCTTCAAGCCCTACATCGACAGCACACTTTCACTGGACGAGGTGCCTCAAGCCTTTGCCCGCCTGGAAGACCCGGCCCGCATGGGCAAGATCGCCATCCGCATTGCCTGAGGAGGAGGCCATGACCTACACATCCATTCTCGTTTCCACTGATGGGCCGGTCGGCGTCATCACTCTCAACCGTCCCGAGGCGCTCAATGCGCTGAACGAAACCATTACCCGCGAGATTTCCGAGGCGATTGCCACCTTTGAAAGCGCCGAAACCATCGCCGTCATCGTCATAACCGGATCGGACAAGGCCTTTGCGGCAGGCGCTGACATCAAGGAGATCAAGGACAAGACCTTTTCCGATGTCTATGCGGAGAACTTCATCACGGCCCATTGGGAAGCGGCATCGAAGGCGCGCAAGCCCGTGATTGCCGCCGTCTCGGGCCACGCGATTGGTGGCGGCTGCGAACTGGCGCTGATGTGCGACATCATCATCGCTTCGGAGACGGCGCGCTTCAGCCTGCCGGAAACGAAAATCGGCATCATCCCCGGTGCGGGCGGCACGCAGCGCCTGACGAAAATCGTCGGCAAGGCGGTCGCCATGGATATGATCCTCACCGGCCGCGTTCTGCCTGCCGAAGAGGCGCGCGCCATGGGGCTTGTCTCGCGCGTCGTTCCCGCCGGGACGCAGGTGGAGGAAGCCGTGGCGATGGGCAAGGCGATGGCCGCCTCGTCGCGTCCGATCCTCATGCTGGCAAAAGAGGCGGTCAACAAGGCTTATGAGACGCATCTCGCCGAGGGCATCTATGTGGAGCGCCGTCTTCTTTACGCGACCTTTGCCACCGAAGATCGCCGCGAGGGCATGAATGCCTTTGCCGAAAAGCGCAAGCCAGCCTTCAGAAACCGTTGAAGCGGGATCATCCGGCCATCGGTTTCGCCCGCTGGCGGGTGCCTCGTTACGATCGATTTTCGTATGTCTTCTTCTTGCTGTGATCAATAAGTCCTGACGCTACGCGGCTGCGGATGAGGGTCGTTTCCCTCTGGGGCGCGGGTACGAGATTCTTGTGCATTCAGGAGGCAACGGTCAGGCTAACGGGGGCAAGGTGTCCGACATGATCGAGCGAACGATCTGGGCAAGGTTGGAGAGCGGTCAGCTCGCCCACGATACAGGCGGCAAGACCAAAGTGAAGCGCACCTTGGCATCGTGGCTCCATCAAGCCCTCTGTAAGTGTCGAAACGATTTCGTTTACGGCAATTTTGTCGAGCGCAACGATCATTTTTCTGCATACGTGGCAGCGGATGATCTTTGGATATGTCGCGCCTCTCTACCGTATCGCGCTGACGGCTTTTCTCCGTTCAGATGCGAGGTGCCAATACCATCGGCCAAAGACGCACGCGCGTTCGGGGCTTATATCGCCGATCGCACGGACCTCATGAGGATGCAGGAATCCAAGGAAGAAGCTGCTAGGCGCCCGCCCGTAGACCGCGCCGCCCAGCGCGTCCGTGTCCCCCGCCATACTCCTGCGTGGCGTCGTCAACCCGTGTCGGCGATGACGGCGCAGGGGTGCTTGATTGATGTTTCCTTGCCTGCTTCAGTAGTTCATATGTGGACCCTTGCATCCATAATCGCTTATAGCGTTCTATATGTGGATCCTTAGAGAATTTTTATGGAATTTTTTATAAGGGAGCGTATATGATGTCTTGATAGCGTAATTCGATATTACGGGTGCTAATATGATCCATAGTGATGCAGCCATCAAGACGTTTGAAGGAACTCTCCGCGACATAGGTGATCGTATCGCGAAAATCCGCCTTAGCCGAAACTTGACGCAGGCGAGCCTGGCGAGCAAAACCGGCACATCAGTCAGCAGCATCAAGCGTCTCGAAGCTGGCGAAAACACGTCACTCGACACCTTCATCCGAGTGCTGACGGCCCTCGGATTGGCAGATCATTTGACGAGCTTTCTGCCCGATCCTGATGTCCGGCCGATAGAGCGCGTCAGGCGCCAAGGTCATGAGCGCCAGCGCGCTTCTGGCCGCAAGGGCGCGGCGAAAGCGACGGAATGGGCATGGGGTGAGGACGACGAGGAATGACAGACGCGACGGTTCGATTGTGGGGCAAGGATATTGGGGCGGTGAGTTGGCTCGCCGACCGCGGGATCGGCGTCTTCCAGTATATGCCCGACTTCGTGGATAGCGCGATGGAGCTAGCGCCGATCATGATGCCGCTCGGCCCCGACCCCTATGCGTTTCCGGCCCTTCCCAAAGAAGCATTCAAGGGGTTGCCGGGAATGCTCGCCGACTCCCTGCCGGACAAGTTCGGTAACGCTCTGATCGACACATGGCTTGCCGCACAGGGGCGCGCGGCAAGCAGCTTCAATCCGGTTGAACGCCTTTGCTATATTGGTACACGCGGCATGGGCGCGCTCGAATTTCACCCGACCATGCTCAAAGCCGCGCACAGGTCGAAACGGATCGACATCGACGCCCTGACCGCTCTTGCCAATCAGGCTCTCAATAACCGTGAGGCTCTTGTCGGCGTTCTCAGAGGGGATGACGACCGTCAGATGCTGGAAGAGATTCTGCGCGTCGGCACCTCGGCGGGCGGCGCGCGTGCCAAGGCGATCCTGGCCTGGAATGAGGAAACCGGCGAGTTCCGTTCCGGTCAGGTGAAGGCCGGGGAAGGCTTCACCTACTGGCTGATGAAGTTCGACGGCATCTCGAACAACAGCGATAAAGAGCTAGCCGACCCGCAAGGCTTCGGCGTGATCGAATATGCGTTCTACCTGCTCGCCACCGCCGCCGGCATCGATATGAGCGAGTGCCGCATCCACAAGGAAGGCGGCCGCTCGCATTTCATGACGCGACGCTTCGACCGCAGCGCCAACGGACAGAAGCTGCACATGCAGTCGCTCGCAGCATTCCGTCACTATGATTTCAATATGGCC
Organism: Pseudomonadota bacterium; assembly: GCA_020161665.1. GTDB lineage: Bacteria > Pseudomonadota > Alphaproteobacteria > Rhizobiales > Rhizobiaceae > Ectorhizobium. The sequence goes on from JAIUPA010000014.1 coordinate 25,947, forward strand.
GGCGCTTATTCCTATGAACAGGCAGTCGAGACGATCCGGCGGCTAGACTTGCCGACCTATGACATCGAACAACAGTTCCGCCGGGCAGTCTTTAATGTGCTAATCCGCAATCAGGACGATCACGTCAAGAACATCGCCTTCCTGATGAACCGTAAGGGTGAGTGGCGACTGTCCCCTGCCTACGACGTCGTCTATGCGTATAATCCAAGCGGTGCTTGGACCAGCAAGCATCAGATGAGCCTCAACGGCAAGCGAGACCATTTCGAGCTATTGGATCTCGTCGCCTTCGGTGAGTTTTGCGGACTGAAGCCGAGGAAGGCCGAGGCGATCATCCGTGACATGCACGGCCATTTGGAGAATTGGCTGACCTACGCGGAACAGGCCGGTATGCCGGAAAGTGAAGCTTTGAAGCTTCATCGCGCCATGCGACGTGAAATCGTCATTCCTGACGCCCGGAAGATATCCGTCTCGAGGCCGGTGTCCGATTCATCAACCCCGTGAGCATTTGCCCCTTAGGTGCTGCTCCTGTCGTTGATATTTCGGTCTGCACTCAGAGGCTGACGAGATTGGATGATGCCGCCGAGGCAACTAAAATGAGGGCCGCCCTAGAGGATTGCTCGGAGGAAGTGGTCAAGAATGAGGCGACTTAAACCCGACCAAGTCAGCATTCGTGTGCTCGGTTCGGCGTTTTGCGGCAAACGTGGCGGAACGGATGGCGTTCCAGCCAGGCAGCGACATCCAGGGCTGCAGGTGGCGGCCAAGCCGAAAGGCAGGTCTCCTTTGCCCGCAGCAGATGCGTCGCCACTGAGGTCTTGCTGAACGTCAAACGTTCCGAAACGACGCGAACCGAAAGGCCCTGCTTATGCGCAGCCGCAGTATCGATCGAATGTCTTTCACTGTCGTTCGTCTCTCTTGCTTCCGTCTTGGCAGGCCCTCCAAACCAATGATGAGGGGCAAGCCGCCAGAACGGTGCTTGCGAAAATCAATCTTGTTTCCAACGCTAGGACTGTCCCGGAATTTGTGAAACCCGCATTCCAATGCGACAAGCGCCTATAAACGCGCTGTAATCACATTGAATTCATGTTCGGTCGCCTTAAGGATAGGCGCCGCGTCGCCACCTCTTACGACCGATGTCCGACTGTCTTCTTCTGGCTGTGAACAATGGTCCTGACCCTAAGCGGCTGCAGATGGAGGTCGGCCAGCCTGGCGGGGACGGTAGTGCGCGTGCATAAGAAGAGGATCACGAACGCTGGCGCGAAGTAACATCTTCACGGCGTTGTTTATCGGCGCCCCTGCCCTGTAGTTCTTCCATGTGCGAAGCGATACACCAAGAAAGTCGGCTGCCTCGTTGTTGGAGAGCCCTGTCGTTTCCTGCCACAATCGCAGGTCATCTGTGCCAAAGTCGCGTTGATCATCAGCAATCTGGCTGAGATGATAAGCGTCAATCGCCAGATCGCCATCCGCCCACTCAACCGTCGCGCCGTAGTCAGCGACTTTTGCAGTTGCCCAAATATCAGCCTTGGTGAGAGGCGTCAGCATGTTGCCGCTGGTCGCAATCCAGCCGATCAACTGGACGCTACTATGGCCACCGTCCTGCCATTCGATATGAAGGGTCGTATTTTGCGCAGCTGTAACAGTCTTGATGCGAGGCAAATCCATGTTCATGTTCTCCTCATGCAATTGGGAAACGAGGATTGATGCGGTTCCATTCCGAAGCGATCAGTGCCCGGTTTTCTGCCGCCCAAGCTAGAGCGGTTTTCTCTGTCTTCGCAGAAAGCCTGCCCTTGATGATTTCAAGTTTGCCAATCCCTACAAGCGCATCGGCATCCGGCGTGATAACATAAAAATGAGGGGGAAGGTGGTCGTTGGCGTAGACCCGAATGATGATGTTCCCGATCTGAACCAGTTTACCCATATGTCCCTCGCGTGAACGGAAATGTAGGGCATTCTGTGTATCACGGCAATATAGAGGTGCAAAAATTACACCATTTTATAAGTCGTGTGACGAGAGCCGTGCTCGTCTCCTGCGGATCAAGCGCCCCTTTCTTGTCTTCCTGTTGTCGGTGTCGGCCAAAAACAGCCGCGGAAAATGAGGGCCGTCGATCGTCCTCTTTGAATTGATGGCGATCTCACACTTTGCCCAAATAGTGCAGGCTGGGTTGCTGCCGGGTGCGGCGGCTCGGGCTATGGCCGGTCCAGCTTCGATAGGCGCGCCAGAAGGCGGTGCCATCGGCATAGCCAAGTGCTGCGGCGATTTTTTCCATCGTCATGCCGCCTTCCGCCAGCATGGTTTCGGCCTTGGCCTGCCGGTGGCGCTGCACGATTGTGCTGAGCGATTGCCCCTCCTCGGAGAGCTTGCGCTGCAGGCTGCGCGCCGACATCTGCATGGCGGCGGCAATCGTTTCCAGTTTCACTTCCAGACTGCCGAGATACATACCGACGAGCGCCTCGACCTGCTCGCTGATCGAGGCGGAGCGTTGCGTGCGCTGGATGAGGTCCATCAGATGGCGCTCGGTCATGGCGATCATGTCGCGGTCTTCACTGCGATGTGGACGCTGCGCGTCTTCCGGCGCCATGACGATGCGGTTTTCCGGCTGGCTGAACAGAACCGGCCCGCCAAACAGTTTACGCAGCGCTATCTTGACGGCGGGCGATGGCGCTGCATGGCTGAAATGGATCTCCAGCGGTCGCCAGCGCGCATCAAAGGCCCCGCGAATGAGATTGCAGGTGGAGGCGAGCGAAAACTCCGCATCCTGCCGCAAGGGCGCGTTGGCGGGTTCGGTAATCAGATAGCTGAGGATCAGGTGATCTTCGTCCCGTTCCAGCTTCATGCGCGTGCCGCTCTGCAGCGCCGTTGAATAACGCACCATCGCCTCAAGTCCGCGCTCGATGCTGGAAAGCTGGATGGCAAGCAGGCCAACCGGGGCGATGTTGCCCGGTCGGCTGGAGAATCCCAGCCGCGCGCCAAACAGCGGATCACCCGAAAGCGACGCGGCCTGATCGAGGATGTGCAGATAGCTGTGTAAGGGAATTGGAGCGTAAGGTTCGTCCAGAACAGTAAAAGAAACGCCATTTTGGCGAATAATTGTGCGTATCCTGCTTAAATCGTAATCAAAGTGCTCAATAATGGATCTGAATACCAAGGCTCTGATGAAGGCAAATCTTGGAGTGGTCGCTGAATTCATTGACATATCAATTCACCAATGCATTTAATCAATGGTATGGCGTGAATTATCGGAAAAATGGCGTGAAATGCAATAGTCCTGAATGCCTCTATTTGGATTTACTGTAGGCGAGAATACATAATCAAAAGGGGAAGTATGAAACCATGGACAATTCAACGCCTGCAAACCGGCTGAAGGGCAATTCCATCGGCCTTGCCCATATCGTCTTTTTTGTCGTCGCCGCGGCCGCTCCCATGACCGCTGTGGTCGGCGCCACGCCGCCCGCCTTTGCCTTCGGGAATGGCGTCGGTGTTCCGGGGGCCTTCATTCTGGCGGGTATTCTCTACCTGCTGTTTTCGGTCGGCTTCACCGCCATGACGCGCCATGTCAGCGGCGCGGGTGCTTTCTACACCTATATCTCGCGCGGCCTTGGCAGTTCGTTTGGCATTGGCGGCGCGCTGATTGCGCTTCTCGCCTACTTCGCGGTGCAGATCGGCATTTTCGCGCTGTTTGCCGTCTTCATGTCGGCAACGCTTGCGCCACTCGGCATTGAAATGCCCTGGTGGGTCTGGTCACTGGCCGTGCTGCTCGTCGTTGTCTTCTTCGGCCAGCGCAACATTGCCATTTCCGGCCGCGTGCTCGGGGCCTGCATGGTCGCCGAACTGGTGATCCTGTTGATCCTCGACATTGCCATTGTCCTGAATGGCGGCGGCCCGGAAGGCCTCACCATGGCCGGTTTCCGCCCGTCGGATGTCCTGTCCTCCGGTCTTGGCGTCACCATGGTCTTCGTGCTCGGTGCCTATGTCGGCTTTGAAGCCACCGCCATTTTCGGTGAGGAAGCCCATCACCCGGAGCGCACCATTCCGCGCGCCACCTATGTGGCCGTTCTTCTCATCACCGTCTTCTACGCCATCTCCACCTGGGCCATCGTCCAGCATTATGGCCCGAGCCATGTGCAGGAAGCCGCCAATGCCTCGCTGGAAGGTTTCTACTTCAATGCGGCAGGTGAACTTCTGGGTGGCTGGGCCGTGGAAACCATGAACCTGCTCCTCCTGACGAGCCTGTTCGCCTGCCTCTTGTCCTTCCACAATACGCTGAACCGTTACTTCTACACGCTCGGCCATGAAGGTCTCGCCTGGAAGCCGCTCAGCAAGGTGCATTCGCGCCATGGTTCGCCGCATATCGCGGGATATGTGCAGGCCATTCTGGTGGCCATCATCATCGGTGGCTTTGCCATCGGCGGTGCTGATCCCTACACGGTGGTCTTCTCGTGGATGTCGGCGCTGGCCGTGCTGGCCATCCTCGGTGTGCAGGTTCTGGTCTGCGTGGCCGTCATCGCCTTCTTCAGCAAGGAACGCTATGGCCGCTCGATCTTTGTAACGGTGATTGCTCCGGTGCTGTCGCTGATCGGCCTCTTCGGTGCCTTCATCCTCGTCAGTTCGAACCTCTCCATGCTGACGGGCAGCGAAAGCCTGCTGGTGAAGACGTTCCCGGAATTCGTGGTGCTGCTCGGCATTGTCGGCCTTGGCATCGCGCTGTGGCTGAAGCGTTCCAACCCGGACCTTTACGCCCGCCTCGGCCGCGCCTTCGATTGATCCCTCCCGCGGCCCTGAGGGGCCGCGCCCACCCTTCCCGCGTAACGTCTTTCAAGGGGCCGGTTCAACAACCGTCCGGCTCAAGGGGAGACCTGCGCCCTCGCCTAAAGGAAATGACCCCATGACCGAGAATACCAAGATCGATTTCATCTACCTTTCGGAACAGGACATGATCCGCGCTGGCGTCACCGATATGCCCGGTTGCGTCGATACGATGGAAGAAATGTTCGGCCTGCTCTACCACGGTGATTACCGCATGGCGGGCGCCAACAATGACTCGCACGGCGCCATGGTCATGTTCCCGGAAAACTCGCCCTTCCCGAACATGCCTAAGCCGACCGCCGACCGCCGCTTCATGGCCATGCCCGCTTATCTCGGCGGCAGCTTCTGCACCGCTGGCATGAAGTGGTACGGCTCCAACATCGCCAACCGCGAGAAGGGCCTGCCGCGCTCCATCCTCATGTTCACGCTGAACGATGCCGATACCGGCGCGCCGCTCGCCCACATGTCGGCGAACCTCCTTTCGGCCTATCGCACCGGCGCGGTGCCGGGCGTTGGCGCGCGCCATCTGGCCCGCAAGAATTCCAAGGTCGTCGGCATTCTCGGCCCGGGCGTTATGGCCAAGACCTCGCTCTCGGCCTTCATGGCCGTGTGCCCGGAAATCGATACGGTCAAGGTCAAGGGTCGCGGTCAGAAGAGCCTCGACAGCTTCCTCGCCTGGGTTCAGGAAACCTTCCCGCAGATCACCACCGTTACGGTGGTCGACAGCATCGAGGCCGTGGTGCGCGACAGCGATATCGTCACCTACTGCAATTCCGGTGAAGTGGGCGATCCGTCGACCTACCCGATCGTCAAGCGCGAATGGGTCAAGCCCGGCACGTTCCTTTCCATGCCCGCCCTTTGCAACATCGATGCGGCGATGGAAGAAAAGGACGTGCGCAAGGTGGTCGACAATACCGGCCTTTACGAAGCCTGGTTCGAGGAACTGCCGAAGCCCGCGCACAAGTATGTGCCGATCATCGGCGTGAAGTTCATGGACATGATTTCCGAAGGCAAGATGTCGAAGGACGAGTTGGAAGACATCGGCAAGATCGTCGCCGGTGACGCCCCCGGTCGCCAGAACGACGAGGAAATCATCATCATGTCGGTGGGCGGTATGCCGGTTGAGGACGTGGCCTGGGGCACTGTGGTTTACCGCAACGCTATCGAGCGCGGTATCGGCGTCAAGCTGAACCTCTGGGACGTGCCGGTTCTGCGCTGATGCGCCCATTGCCTCGCCCTGCCGACGGGGCGAGGACCGGTGAGGGGCAGCCCTGTCCCGCCCCTCACCCTCTCCCATCCAAAAGCGCGGCTTAAGCGTCGCAAAACTTATGCAATCCCGGAGTTCCCATGACCCGTATCGTCAAAGTCAAGACCGGCAACAAGTTCGAAGAACTTGGCAGCTATTCGCGCATCGTTGCCGTCGATAACTGGATTTTCGTGTCCAACACGGCGGGCCGCAATCCGCAGACCAAGGAAATCCCCGAAGATGTGGCAGCCCAGACGCTGCAGGTTTTCGCCAATATCGAAGGGGCGCTCGCCGCCGTCGATTCTTGCCTCGCCGATGTGATCTCGTCCCGCGTCTTCATCCAGAACCCGGACGATACGCCGGCGGTGATGGCGATTGTCGGCGAGAAGTTTCGCGGCATTGATCCCGCCGCCACCGTCACCTGCCCGCCACTTGGCTCCACCGTCTATAAGGTCGAACTGGAAGTGACGGCCTATCGCGGTGCTTCCACGGCCAATGTCGAGAAAATCACCGTTTCCCTTTAATCCGCGTCATCGAGGAGTGTCCCGTGGCCCCTGTCATTGCACCCGTTGAAACATCATCTGCATTCCCGGCATCCACCACGGTCGTCGTGATCGGCGGCGGCATTGTGGGCCTGAGCGCCGCGCTGACGCTCGCCGAGCGTGGTATTCCTGTCGTAGTTCTGGAAAAGGGCCGCATCGGCGCGGAACAGTCCACCCGCAATCTCGGCTGGGTGCGCAAGATGGGCCGTGCCGCGCCCGACGTGCCGATGTCGCTGGCCGCCGACAGGCTCTGGGCCGAAATGCCCGAGCGTATCGGGGCCGATGTCGGTTACCGGCAGGCGGGCATCATGTATATCGTGCGCAGCGAAGCCGAGATGGACATGCATCGCGGCTGGATGAAATCAGTCGATGGACTGTCGCTCGATTCCCGCATGCTGACAGCGAAGGATATCGATGCGCTGGTGCCGGGCGGCAAGGCCGATTGGGCGGGTGGCATCTATACCCCCTCGGATGGTCGCGCCGAACCCTCGCTTGCCTGCAATGCCATTGCCAAGGCGGCGATGGCCAAGGGCGCGGTGATTGTTGAAAACTGCGCCGTTCGCACGCTTCAGCGTTCCGCGGGCAAGGTCACGGGGGTCGTCACTGAACGCGGCGAAATCGCCTGCGATCAGGTTTTGCTCGCCGGTGGCCTGTGGTCGCGCCGCTTTCTTGGTAATCTCGGTGTCGGGTTGCCGACGCTGCCGCTCATCTGCTCGGTTATCCGCACGGCACCCATGGAAGGCCCGACCGAAATTGCCGTCGGCGCCCCGGACTTCTCGTTCCGCAAGCGTCTGGATGGCGGTTTCACCATTACCCAGCGCGGCGCGCTCATTGCGCCTTTGACGCTCGATCACCTGCTGCTCGGCACGAAATATCTCGGCGCGCTCAAGGGCTCGGGTGGCATGTTGCGCCTGAAGCTTGGCCAGCACGCGCTGACCGATCTGCTTCTGCCGCGCCGCTGGGGCGCTGCCAGCAAGTCGCCCTTCGAGACGATCCGCACCATGGACCCGCCGACGAATGACGCGATCAATACGGAGGCGATGCAAAACCTCACCGCCGCCTGGCCGGGCTTTGCCAATGCCGTGATCGAGGAAGCCTGGGCGGGCATGATGGACATCACGCCGGATTCGCTGCCCGTGATTGGCCCGGTGGCCAAGGTGCCGGGCCTGACGGTTGCCTCCGGTTTCTCCGGCCATGGTTTTGGCACGGGGCCGGCAGCAGGCCAACTCGTCGCCGATCTGGTGACGGGGGCAACCCCGCTTCTCGACCCGACGCCCTACCGGCTGGAGCGGTTCGCTTGAGACGATGGAGTCAGGCAGCGGGCAACGCAATCGCGCCAGCCCGCAATGGCTGCCTGACGCTCCCCCTCATCGCTTTGCGGCGTGAAACGGCGCTCACGCTGCCAGTGGGCGGCAAAGCCTGCCTGATCTGGCCACAGCCCGGCGCGTGAGGCGGCAAGCCATGCCGCCCCCAGCACCGTGGTTTCGAGAAAGACCGGCCGGTCCACGGGGGCGGCCAGAATGTCGGCAAGGCGCTGCATGGTCCAGTCCGATGCGACCATGCCGCCATCGACCCTCAGGATCGTTTCGCCATGCGCGGCGGTCTGCCAGTCGCGACGCATCGCATCGAGCAGGTCAAAGGTCTGGAAGGCGTCGCTTTCCAAGGCCGCGCGGGCAAACTCTGCCGGGCCGGTTGCCCGTGTCAGACCAAAGATCGCACCGCGGGCATCCGGGTCCCACCATGGCGCGCCAAGTCCGGTAAAGGCCGGCACCATGTAGACCCTCTGGGCGGGGTCGGCCTGTTCGGCGAGCGGCCCGGCATCCGACGCCTTTTCGATCATGTGAAGCCCGTCACGCAGCCATTGCACGGCAGCCCCCGCGATGAAGATCGAGCCTTCGAGCGCGTAGGTCGTTTCGCCGTTCAGCCGATAGGCGATGGTGGTCAAAAGCCGGTTTTGCGAAGTCACCCGATCCTTGCCCGTATTGAGGAGCGCAAAGCAGCCGGTGCCATAGGTGGATTTCATCATACCGCCTTCGAAACAGGCATTACCGATGGTCGCCGCCTGTTGGTCGCCCGCAACGCCGAGGATCGGGATTTCCGCGCCGATGATTGCCGCATCCGTCACCCCGAAATCGGCGGCGCAATCCTTGACCTCCGGCAGCATGGCGCGGGGGATATTCAGCTGCCCGAGAAGTTCGTCATCGAAGCGGTTTGCGCCAATGTCATAGATCAGCGTGCGAGAGGCATTGGTGGCGTCGGTCACATGGGATTTCCCGCCGGTGAGGCGAAAGATCAGCCAGCTGTCAATGGTGCCGAAACAGACCTCGCCCGCTTCGGCCCGGGCGCGAAGGCCGGGCTCCGTATCGAGGAGCCAGGAAAGCTTGGTGCCGGAAAAGTAAGGATCGAGCAGCAGGCCGGTCTTGTCGCGAAACAGCGGCTCCAGACCCGCTTCACGCAGGCGCGTGCAAAGATCCGCCGTGCGGCGATCCTGCCAGACGATGGCGCGGTGAAGCGGCTTTCCGGTCTTGCGATCCCAGATCACTGTCGTTTCGCGCTGGTTGGTAATGCCAATGGCGGCGATGTCTGAGGGCGAGAGGCTGGCGCGCTGAAGCGCTCCGGCAAGCGTCGAAAGCGTACTTTGCCAGATTTCTTCTGCATCATGCTCCACCCAGCCGGAGGCCGGGAAATATTGCGGAAACTCCTCCTGCGCATGGCCGACCACGCGCATATCGCCGTCAAAAATCAGGCAGCGCGTCGAGGTCGTGCCCTGATCAATCGCCAGAACATGGGTCTTCATCTCATCCTCCCCTCCCCGGCCCTCCCGCCGGGGATCATGCGCCTTTCATGTAATCTCCAAGGCTTTCAGCCTCTGGCGGTGACAGGAAAAGCCCCTGTTTGGTGCGCCGCCACAGCACATCCTCTGCGGTGTTGGCCCATTCCTCATTCATCAGCCAGCGCACTTCCACCTCGTAAAGCGTCGCCCCGAAATGCCGCCCGAGATCGGCAAGCGATATGGCATCGCCCAGAAGCTTGGCCGCCTCTGTGCCATAGCAGCGCACCAGCCTTGCGGCATGGGTCTCGGTCAAAAAAGCATAACGCGACTGCAGTGCCTGCACCTCCACATGCTGACCGAAAACGGAAAAATCACCGCCCGGCAGATGGGACGATGCGGTCCACGGCGCGCCCTTTTCGCCAATCGCATCGCCGATCCGTTCCAGCGCATGTTCGGCCAGTCGCCGATAGGTCGTCAACTTGCCGCCCAAGACGTTGAGAAGAGGCGCGCTGTCGCCCTCAAGCATCAGCACATAATCACGGGTCGCTTCCTGCGCCTTCGTCGCGCCGTCGTTAAACAGCGGGCGCACGCCGGAAAAGGTCCAGACGACATCATCCGCCGTTACCGGCTCGGCAAAATAGGCGCTGGCCGCGTCGCACAGATAATCAATCTCGGTCTTGGTGATCTCCACCTTGGCCGGGTCGCCCTCGTAGTCGCGGTCGGTCGTGCCGATCAGCGTAAAGTCGCCCTCATAGGGAATGGCGAAGATGATGCGGCCATCGGGGTTCTGGAAGAAATAGGCGCGCGGCCCCTCGAACTTGCGACGAATGACGATGTGACTGCCCTGCACCAACCGCACATGGCGGGCTTCAGGGTTGCCGAGAGCCTCCTGCAATACGTGATCGACCCATGGCCCGGCGGCATTGACCAACAGGCGGGCGCGGTGGGTTTGGCGTTCGCCCTGAGTGTTTTCGGTCTCGATCCGCCAGCCGTCCGCCTCGCGCTGGGCTGCGACTACCTTGGTGCGGTTGAAAATATCGGCCCCGCGAAGGGCCGCGTCCCGCGCATTCAGCACCACCAGACGCGCATCATCCACCCAGCCGTCGGAATATTCAAAGGCCTTGGTGAAATCTGCTTTTAGCGCGTGGCCCGCCGCATCGCGGCGAAGGTCGAGCGTCTTGGCTGGCGGCAGCAGTTTGCGTCCGCCGAGGTGATCGTAAAGGAAAAGGCCAATCCGCACGAGCCAGTCCGGGCGTGGTCCGCCCTTGTGGTAGGGAAGAACAAAGCGCAACGGCCAGATGATATGCGGGGCCATGGCCCACAGCTGCTCGCGCTCCATCAGGGCCTCGCGCACCAGACGGAATTCGTAATATTCGAGATAGCGCAGGCCGCCGTGAATAAGCTTGGTGGCCGCCGACGAGGTTCCGGCGGCAAAATCCTGCATTTCAGCGAGCGCCACACGATAGCCGCGTCCGGCGGCATCGCGGGCAATACCGCAGCCATTGATGCCGCCACCGATGACGAAGATGTCGTAGATCGTCTCGTCCGGCATGCTTTTTCCTTCGGCCCCGCAAATCGCTGTCAGGTCAGCCTAACCGGCTTTGTCGCCACTTCAATGACAATTGTGGGTGTTCGCGTTCATCCAAGCGGGTCAGTCGAGTGCGACCGCTGCGCTAGGCTTACGGTTGGCCGCAACCAAATCGAAGGTGCGGAGGAAGGCTCTCGTCATAGAGCCAGCGCCTTTTTTAGATCATCATGCTCGAAGGCGCTCGCCATACGATTGATCTCTGTATCGCGCGCGCCAGCCGTTTTGGCCGTCTCGCGCCAGGTTGCTGTTACGGTCGCGACCTCCTTGATGATGGCGCGGGCTTGCGCCAGCGTTAGCGCAAAATATTCCGATGCTTGCTCCAGCAGGTCGAGCGCGCAGGTTCCTTCGTCGAGATTGATGTTGGTCGTCAGCACCCGTTCCTTGACGTCTGATGGCACCGGGTTGAGGTCATAGGCGGGAGAAAGCGACCACCCTTCCCTGCCAAGCCAGAGAAAGCCGTGATTACGCAGATGATCGTCCACATTGGAGATCAGCACATTGAAGGCAACGCGGCGGTAGAGCGCCTGCGCATCGGCTTTTCCCTTCGCACCTTGCTCGGCGATGGCATCGACGATTTCGGGATAGCTGCCGCGCTCGCCATCCCTCGCGCCCATCATCGCCATCGCGGACAGGAAGGGAATGCGGGTGGTGCCGTCGCGGTCGAACCGGCGTGACAGCATCACTTTCTTGCCAGCGACATCGATGAGTTCGTGCTCCGGCGTGACGATACCGGCTTTTCCGGCCAGACGCAGGGCGATCTCTTCCCATGTCTCGATGCTGTAGTCGTCTGTCTCCTTCGGGAATTTGGCGATGGAGAGATGACCGTGCTGGTCGATGACTGAAGCCTTTGGGCGTGCGCCGCCAAGCGAGGAGCCAGGGGCGAAGATGAGTTGAAGATCCTGGTCGGTTTCTTCGTCGCGCAGGATTCGTTCGGTGATCTGGAGCAGTCGGCCCAGTTCGATGAGGGCGGGCACGCCGGTGTAGATGGGCGCCTGGAATTGTTCTTCACCGACCCAGCGGAAGCGGAGCGCGCCGAGTCGGGTCTCATCGGCAACGCCGAGGAGATAATCGCTTTCCGCGAGGGTACGGACAGCACGGCCATCGCGTTCAGCCATGCGGCGTTCGGAGCGTTGCATGAGGCGTCGTCCCCAAGTGTCCGGGGCCGAGTCGCCGATGGAGCCGAAAGTTGTGAGGCCAGTGCGTGGCGCGAAGGCGCCGCGTGTCAGGGCAAGAGCCGGTTCCAGCGAGAACCGATCCGGGTCTTCAAGCCATGCATGGTCATATTCGAACAAGATGGTCTCAGCGCCGCGAACGCGGTTGCTTCTGGCCAGCCCAATAGGGCCTGTTCGACCATGAAGATTAAGATGAACTTCGAAATCAGCCATCGCGCGACGCTCCGGTCGAACGCTTGGGGTGGGCGTGCTTCGGCAAGTCGGCACTGGCCAGTGATTGCCCAACGCTATCGTTGCTGATGTCGGCAATTTGGCTCAGGCCATCGAGCAGGCCGAGGGCGTGCAACACGCCAGCATAGATACCGATGCTGACGTTGGTGTCGCCAGCTTCGACCCTTTGAAGCGTAGAGCGTGATGTGAAAGCCCGTTCGGCCACAACCGCCATGGGCAACCGTCGCCGGCGGCGGGCATCGCGGATGTCCGCTCCAAGCTTGCGCAGCGCTCGCCGAACGGCGGCGGGAGGATTGTGGGGGGTGGGCATGTGTAACCTTTGTGCTCCCAATTTGCGTTATATGTAGCACGAAGTAGACAAATATGCGAGACTAAAACAATGACGTTGGGGAACGTCTCGATCATAGAGATTGCTGGAGTACCTCGGATTTTCTAATCGGACCAGATAGGCGGTTCACCACACGGGGCGCTTCGCGAAGCGGAGCGCAAACGACAACATGTGCCGCAAAGGCTGTTTGCCTAGCGCATCTTGCCCTGGTGTCAATGGTCTTCGAGCCAGCCGTTCTTCATGTCATTATCACGCAAATGTTGGGCGATACAGTGAGCCTTTTCAAGGCATCGCGTGCGTCTGCGCAACGCGTCAGTCGTCTCGACTGACTGTTACCGCGCGCCCCAGGTGTCGGAGAGGCGATAGCCTTCCGGCCAGGGGTCGGAGGGGTCCAGCATGTGCTGATGCGTGCCGGTGATCCACGCCCGCCCGGAGATTTCCGGAAAGATCGCAGGCAAGGTGCCGACTGTCGTCGTGCCGAGGATTTCGCCGGTAAAGGTTGAACCGATCAGTGACACCGCCGTTAGCCGCTCGCCCGCCTTCATCAACCCGCGCCGGTGGAGAACCGCCATGCGGGCCGAAAGCGCCGTGCCGGTTGGCGAGCGATCCACCTTGCCCGGTTGGATAGAAACGGCGGCACCCGCGCGAAGACCCGTTTCGTCGCGCGTCAGCGGGCCGGCAAACAGGCAAAAGGAGAAATGCTTCCAGTCCGGGTTTTCCGGATGGTGGAAGCCAAGCGCCGCATTGGCGGCATTGGTGATGCGCACGCCGAGCTTGGCGATATCATGGGCCTCGTCCGGCACCAGCGAAAAGCCCATGGCCGCCGCATCGACAATGACAAAACTGTCGCCGCCATAGGCCGTGTCGACGGTGAGCGTGCCCAAGCCCTCCACCTCAAGCTTCGCATCCAGCCGTTCGGCAAAACTCGGCAGGTTGCGCACGAAAATCCGCTCGGCCTTGCCGTTGCGGCACTCGGCCCGCACCTTGACGAGACCGCCCGGGGCTTCCAGAGTGATGTCGGTCACCGGCTCGGTCATGGGCAGAATGCCGCTGTCGAGCAGCACGGTTGCGACGCAGATGGAATTGGAGCCGGACATGGGCGGCGTATCTTCCGGCTCCATGATGATGAAGGCGGCATCCGCCGCCGGGTTCTTCGGCGGCACCAGAAGGTTCACATGGCGAAACACGCCGCCGCGCGGTTCGTTCAGCATGAAATGGCGAAGCGTCTTGTCACGGGCGATGAAGCGGCTCTGTTCCCACAGCGTTTCGCCGGGCGGCGGTGCCACGCCGCCGACAATCACATCCCCCACCTCGCCTTCCGCATGGGCGGAGATCACATGAACGGTCTTGGTACTGCGCATCGCAATCTCCCGACGTGAAGGGTTTTCCATCGCTTCATTTTTGTATACTTCATGTATTCAAACGATCAACCGCCCGCAACGACGGGAAGCGATGAGGGAACAGACATGAGCGGCGCAACCACACTTTCCATCGAGGCCCTGCAGAGCCGTGTTGAGGCGATTTTTGCCAAGGGTGGTCTGAACGCCATACAGGCTGCCGCCCTTTCGCGTGTGATCGTGGCGGGTGAGCGCGACGCGTGCAAGTCGCATGGCGTCTACCGCATCGAGGGCGCGCTTCGCACCGTCAAGGCGGGCAAGGTGAAGCCCGATGCCGTGCCGCAACTCGTGCCGCAGGAGGCCTCTGCCATCGTGCGCGTCAATGCCATGGGCGGCTTTGCCAACCCGGCCTTTGAGCTTGGCCTGCCGCATCTGGTGGAAAAGGCGAAAACCCATGGGATCGCCGCAATGGCGGTCAATGACTGCACGCATTTTTCGGCGCTTTGGCCGGAAGTGGAAGCGCTGACGCAAAACGGTCTGGCCGGGATCGTCATGTGCCCGAGCTATGCAACGGTGGCGCCAGCCGGTGGCACCAAGCCCTTGCTCGGTACCAACCCCTTCGCTTTTGGTTGGCCGCGTCCGGGCACCAACCCTTACGTCTTTGATTTTGCCACATCGGTGGCCGCACGCGGCGAGATCGAGCTTTACCGCCGGGCGGGCAAGCCGCTGCCGGAAGGCTGGGCGATTGACGCGGACGGCAATCCGACCACTGACCCGGAAGCGGCACTTGCCGGTGCCATGCTCACCTTCGGCGGCCACAAGGGCTCGGCCATCGGCACCATGATCGAGTTGCTTGCGGGCATCATGATTGGCGATCTGACGAGCCCCGAAGTGCTGGATTTCCTCGGCACGACGACGCTTGCGCCCTTCCATGGCGAGCTCATCATCGCCTTTTCGCCGGAGGCCTTCTCGGCAGGCCGCAAGGGCGATCCCTTCGCGCGCGCCGAAGTGCTGTTCGAGGCGATTGTCGGTCAGGGCGCGCGCCTGCCCTCGCAGCGCCGCTTTGCAGCGCGTGGCAAATCGACGAGCGAAGGCATCACGCTCAACGAGGCGGAAGTGGCCCAGCTCGACCGTCTTCTCGAACTCGGTCTCGACGCCATCGCCTGAGGCGGTGAACAGGCTTCGAAAGAAAAAGAGATTCGACTTGAGAATGGTACTAATTTACGATACCACGTCTTCATGAAAAAACGTCATAGAGCCACGCTTGAGCTCATCTTTGCCCGCCCAGTGAATGGGTCCATTCATTGGGCTGAAGTTGAGGCTCTGTTCGTTGCTCTTGGCGCCGAGGTGAGTGAACGCGAAGGTTCTCGCGTCGGTGTGTTTTTGTTTGGTGAGGTTCGCGTTTTTCATCGCCCCCACCCATCACCGAATACGGACAAAGGTGCGGTTGCCAGCATACGGAAATGGCTGACAGAACACGGAGTGAAGCCATGAAGAATGTTATCGAAATCGATGGCGAGAAGGCCGTTATTGCGTTTGATCCCGAGCTTGAAATGTTGCGCGGCGAGTTTGTGGGCTTAAACGGTGGTGCTGATTTTTATGCCGAAAGCGTTCATGACCTTATTGAGGAAGGTCGCAAGTCTCTGGCTGTCTATTTTGAGATGTGTCAGGAGAAGGGCATTGAACCACGCCGCAAATTTTCCGGTAAATTCAATGTCCGTCTCGAGCCGGAAGATCATGCGGCCGCCGTTGTTGCAGCCGCTGCGGCTGGTAAAAGCTTGAATGAATGGATTGTTGGAACAATCCGGCAAGCCTCTGAATAGAGCGTGTCACGACACTCTAAAACAACAGAAACGCCCTGAAGTCATTGACATTCGTGCCGGTTGGCCCCGGCACGAAAAGGTCGCCGGCAAGGTCAAAGGCCGTCCACGCATCATGCGCGGCCAGAAGCGCGCGGCCATCGCAACCCGCTGCCCGGATGCGCGCCGCCGTCTGGCCATCGCAAAAAGCGCCGGCATTGTTCTCCGAACCGTCAATGCCGTCCGTATCGGCGGCGAGCGCGACAATTCCCGCTTGGCCCTCCAGATCAAGCGCGGCGGCGAGTAGAAACTCGCTGTTGCGACCGCCCTTGCCAAAGCTGCCCTTGCCGATGGTGACGGTCGTTTCGCCGCCGGAGAGAAGCACGAAGGGCTTCTGGAAGGATGGATCGGTATGAAACTGCCGGGCCAGCGCGGCATGCATCCGGCCAATATCGCGCGCCTCGCCCTCGATGGCATCCGACAGGATCAGCGCGCCGACGCCCGCTGATTCCGCCGCGCGTGCCGCTGCCTTGAGCGACACCTGCGCCGAGGCAATGACCTGCACCTCATGGTTTGCAAAGACGGGATCGTCCGGCTTCGGGGCCCTGGCCCCGGCAATATGGGAGATGATTTCAGGCGAAAGATCGATGCGGTAATCGCGGATGACCCGGAGCGCTTCGTCCGCCCCGGCATGATCGGCAACCGTTGGGCCGGAAGCGACCAATGCCGGATCGTCCCCCGGCACATCGGAGACGACGAGCGTCAGCACGCGGGCCGGATGGGCCGCCACGGCCAGTCGCCCGCCCTTGATGCGGGAAAAATGTCGCCGCACCGTGTTCATCGCGCCAATCGGCGCACCCGACGCGAGAAGCGTTTGGTTCAGCGCCCGCTCATCGTCCAGCGAAAAGCCTTCCGGCGGGGCGGGCAGAAGCGCGGAACCGCCGCCCGATACAAGGGCCACGACCAGATCATCCGGCCCGAGATTTGAGACGGCGGATAAAAGCGCGTCACTGGCTGCAAGGCCCGCCGCATCGGGTACGGGATGGGCGGCTGTGAGCACGCGTATATGCCGGCAGGTTTCAACCGGCCCATGGCGCGCCACGACAACGCCCTCCACCGGCTTGTCCCACGCCTGCGCCGCTAATTGCTCAAAAGCCGCTGCCATCTGGCTCGCTGCTTTGCCCGCCCCGATAACCACGACGCGGCCTTTCGGGCGTTCGGGCAGGTGGCGGGCCATCGCAGCAAAGGGATCGGCGGCCTTTACGGCGGCGTCAAACAGCGACGTTAAAAACTCGCGCGGATGAAGCGGCATCAAATCCTCCCGAACCTGCCCGTGTCAGGCATCATGGTCGCGACCATAGCGGCGGCGACAACAAGGCGAAAGCGGGCAAATTCGGGAGCCGGTCACGTGGCGGGGTAGATCACGCCCTTGCGCAGGATGACATTGGCGTAAAGGCGCGGCTCGGCGGTCTGCACAACCGTATGCGCCGCCTTGACCCGGGCATAGAAGTCCGGCCCCGGCAAGGGCACGACCGGCTGCTCAGGCTCATGCGCCTTGCAGCAGTCGATGATTTCGGCATGGACCGGATCAAGCTTGTCCATGTCATTGCGCACGATGGAGCGGAAGATGGCTTGCGGCACGAAGTCGTCAATCGGCATGACGCTCAACACCGCGTTGAGAACGGGGATGAGCGCGAGCCCATCGGCGCGCACCAGTCGGCGGGCATGTTCGACGCCCGGATAATTGCCGTCCACGATGGCGATTTCGTCGCCATGGCCCATGGCTCTGAGGGTGGACAGAAGTTCAGGCCCCAATATCGGGTCAATTCCCTTCAGCATTCGAGACCTCCTTGAAGAGTACGTTCTGGTCGATGAGATAGCGCGCGAAAATCGGCAGGCTGGCACCGCCGATGGAGCGGGCGGGCGGGCCAACCATGCCTTCGAGAATGTCAGGCACGACAATGCCTTGCAGGTCGAGCTTGCCCACTTCCTCGATGGTGGCGGCGACAAATCGCGCCTTCACCCAGTCCGGGAAGCCGCCATCGATGATAACGGCGGAAAAGTCGATGATCGAACAGGCGGCTACAATGGCCTGCGCGAGTGCGGCGGCGCTTTCGCGAATCCATAGTTCGAGCGGCTCACCGAAATCGATCCACTGGTCGGCGGAATGCCAGAGCGGCTGCGGGTCGATGCCCGCCTCGCGCAACATGCGCTCCAGCCGGAAGATCGAGGCGATTTTGACGAGCTGGCGGGTTTCGCCGGAAGAATCGCGAACCGGAAGCGGCGCAATCGCGCCCGCCGTGCCGGTGCGGCCAACGAAGATCGACGAGTTGAGGACAATGCCGCCGCCGATGAAGGAGCCGACGTAGAAATAGACGAAATCGCTGTAGCGCACGCCATGGCCGAAGACGAGTTCGGCCCCGCAGGCGCTGGTGGCGTCGTTTTGCAGGAATACGGGATAGCCGGAGACGGCGGAAAGCTCGCTTTGCAGATCAAAGCCGCGCCACAGATCCATGGCCCCTTCGGGCGCGCCCACTTCGCTGGCCCAGTTCCACAGTTCAAAGGGGGCGGCGACCCCGACCCCGGCAATCGCTGTGCGGGCCTTGTCGTCCAGCCTGCTTTCCAGAAGGGCGATGCCTTCGCTGAGAAAGGTCAAAATCTCCCGCGGGCGGGGATAGGGATAGGTGGTGTGGGTCTGGTGGCGAATCGTGCCCACGAAATCCATCAAAACGAGGTCGGCACTGCGTCGCCCGATTTTCAGGCCGAAGGAATACACCGCATCGGGATTGATGTGCATCGGCACCGATGGCTGGCCGACGCGCCCGCGCTGCGGTTCCCCGCGCAACAGCAGTCCATCGTTTTCCAAGGCCCGCATGATGACGGACACGGTTTGCGGCGAAAGCCCTGTCAGCCTTGCGATTTCCGCCTTCGAAATACCGTCCTGACGACGCACGATCGAGAGCACGAGGCGCTCGTTATAAGCCCTCACGCGCACCAGATTGGCACCGCCCGAAATCGCCTGAACGGAGATCGGTTCGGATATGTCCTGAATGGTTTCGATAACGCTCAAGGTCGCTCCTCCTTCGACCGATGCATCGGCATGCTTTTCGTCTTTCCACACCTCCTGGATAGATGCAAATCATCGCATGCAAAATTAATAAGTCAATTTGATTTATTTATTGACAGGCCGACCAATGAGTGCTGATATTGGCGTCGTGGAGGAAGACGGGCTGGAGGGCCTGTCTGGTTTAGGTCGCTGAGAGCGCCTTGTCCGACACCGTGCGCCGGAGAGCGGCCCGCGATTTTCATTCTGGGAGGAAATGATGAAAAAGACCGTATTTGCAGCCCTGTCGACCCTTGCTGTTGGCGTTGCTTTTGCGATGCCCGCTTCTGCGGCTGGCACCTCGGCCTGCCTGATCACCAAGACGGATACCAACCCTTTCTTCGTGAAGATGAAGGAAGGCGCCACCGCCAAGGCCAAGGAACTGGGCGTGACGCTGAAGTCCTATGCTGGCAAGATCGACGGTGACAGCGAAAGCCAGGTCGCCGCTATCGAGACCTGCATCGCCGATGGCGCCAAGGGCATTCTCATTACCGCTTCGGACACCAAGGGCATTGTTCCGGCCGTGAAGAAGGCGCGCGACGCCGGTCTTCTGGTGATCGCCCTCGACACGCCGCTGGAGCCGATTGACTCGGCCGACATGACCTTTGCCACCGACAACCTTCTGGCTGGCAAGCTGATTGGCCAGTGGGCCGCCGCAACGCTTGGCGACAAGGCCAAGGATGCGCGCGTTGCCTTCCTCGACCTGACCCCCTCGCAGCCTTCCGTTGACGTTCTGCGCGACCAGGGCTTCATGATGGGCTTTGGCATCGACACCAAGGACGCCAACAAGATCGGCGATGAAGACGACAAGCGCGTGGCTGGTCACGACATTACCAACGGCAACGAAGAAGGCGGCCGCTCGGCCATGGAAAACCTTCTCCAGAAGGACCCGACCATCAACGTCGTCTACACCATCAACGAACCGGCTGCCGCTGGCGCTTATGAAGCGCTGAAGGCTGTGGGTCGCGAGAAGGACACGCTGATCGTTTCGGTTGACGGTGGTTGCCCGGGCGTCAAGAACGTGGCGGGCGGCGTTATCGGTGCCACGTCGCAGCAGTATCCGCTGCTGATGGCCTCCAAGGGCATCGAAGCCATCGCCACCTTTGCCAAGTCCGGCGAAAAGCCGAAGGCAACCGAAGGCAAGAACTTCTTTGATACCGGCGTGACGCTCGTCACCGACAAGCCTGCCAAGGGCATCGAGTCCATCGACTCCAAGGCTGGCCTTGGCAAGTGCTGGGGCTGATCAGGCCCTGAACCGTTAATGCAAGGGCCGGCGGATTCCTCTCCGCCACAACCCTCGGCCCTGGTGCGGCCGGTTTGAAGCGATCTGCCAAGCGTCGCCTTAGACCGGCCGCCTGCACGGTAGAGCGAACGCGCTCTTTTTGTGAACGGCACACTCGTTGCGGCTTCGCGCCGCGCTACATGGTGATTGTGCTGATATTTTCTTCGGGAGGATGGATCATGTCCGCCAACGCGGCTCCACAGCCAAGTCAGGAATTCGAAAAGGTGCTCGTTGACAGTGCGACGCAGGTCGCCTCCTTCGATCACGACAAAACGCCAACAGAGCGTTTCCAGCATTTCCTTCACCAGAGCCCCGCAGCGGTTCCGTTGATCGTCCTCATTCTGTCGCTGATTGCCTTCGGGTTGATCCTTGGCGGCAAGTTCTTCTCGGCCTTCACGCTGACGCTCATTCTGCAGCAGGTGGCGATTGTCGGCATTGTCGGCGCAGCCCAGACGCTGGTGATTTTGACGGCAGGGATCGACCTTTCGGTGGGTGCCATCATGGTGCTGTCCTCGGTCGTCATGGGCCAGTTCACCTTCCGTTACGGCATGCCTGCTGAACTGGCGGTTCTCTGCGGCTTTGCCGTGGGGGCTGCCTGCGGCTGGCTGAACGGCGCGTTGATTGCCTATGTTCGCCTGCCGCCTTTCATTGTCACGCTCGGCATGTGGCAGATCGTGCTGGCCGCGAACTTCCTCTATTCCGCCAACGAGACGATCCGCGCGCAGGACATCGAAACCACCGCGCCGATCCTGCAATTCTTCGGTGAGAACATCCGCATCGGCGGCGCGGTCTTCACCTACGGCGTGGTTGCCATGGTGCTGCTCGTGGCTCTCCTCTGGTATGTGCTGAACCGTACGGCCTGGGGTCGCCACCTCTACGCAACGGGCGACGATCCGGACGCAGCGGATCTGGCGGGCGTCAACGTTAAGCGCATGCTCATTTCGGTTTACACGGTGTCCGGCCTGATCTGCGCGCTGGCCGGCTGGGCTCTCATCGGCCGCATCGGTTCGGTTTCGCCCACCGCAGGCCAGTTCGCCAACATTGAATCCATCACGGCTGTGGTGATTGGCGGTCTGTCCCTCTTCGGCGGTCGCGGCTCCATCCTCGGCATGCTCTTCGGGGCCTTGATCGTCGGCGTCTTCTCGCTCGGCCTTCGCCTCATCGGCACCGACCCGCAATGGACCTATCTCCTGATTGGCGTGCTCATCATCGCGGCTGTCGCCATCGACCAGTGGATCAGAAAGGTAGCAGGCTAATGGAAAAGACCCCTATTCTCTCCGCCCACGGCCTTGTGAAGCGTTATGGCCGCGTGACCGCTCTCGATAATGCCGATTTCGACCTCTACCCCGGCGAGATCCTTGCGGTGATTGGCGATAACGGTGCGGGCAAGTCCTCGCTCATCAAGGCGCTGTCGGGTGCAATTGCGCCCGACGAAGGCGAAATCCGCATGGATGGCAAGCCGATCTCGTTCAAAAGCCCGATTGAGGCCCGCAAGGCCGGGATCGAGACGGTGTACCAGAACCTGGCGCTCTCGCCCGCACTGTCGATTGCCGACAACATGTTCCTGGGTCGCGAAATCCTGCGTCCCGGCATCATGGGCTCGGTCTTCCGCTCGCTCGACCGTCCGGCCATGGCGAAGTTTGCCCGCGAAAAGCTGTCGGAACTCGGCCTGATGACGATCCAGAACATCCATCAGGCGGTGGAAACGCTTTCGGGCGGCCAGCGTCAGGGCGTGGCCGTGGCCCGTGCCGCTGCCTTCGGCTCGCGCGTCATCATTCTCGATGAGCCGACCGCAGCCCTTGGCGTCAAGGAATCTCGCCGCGTGCTCGAACTCATTCTGGAAGTGCGCTCGCGCGGCCTGCCGATCGTTCTCATCTCGCACAACATGCCGCATGTGTTCGAGGTGGCCGACCGCATCCATGTTCACCGTCTGGGCCGTCGTCTCTGTGTCATCAATCCGAAGGAATATTCCATGTCGGATGCGGTGGCCTTCATGACCGGCGCGCGCCCTGCCCCCGAAACCCATCTTGCGGTGGCCTGAGCGATCAGACCCTGATACGCCGGGCCGACAAAGGTCCGGCGTATCGCTTTCTTTGCATTTCAACCGCGCGGAGAACCGAGAATGATCCTGTGCTGCGGCGAGGCCATCATTGACATGCTGCCGGGGCAGACCGGCACGGGTGAAGCGGCCTATGTTCCTCATATGGGCGGTGCCATTTACAATACGGCCATGGCCCTTGGCAGACTTGGCGCGCCCTCCGGCTTTTTCGGCGGCATTTCCACCGACATGCTCGGCGAGATGCTGTGCGCGGAATTAAGCCGCAGTCAGGTGGATTTCAGCCTCAGCGCCCGCTCGCCGCGTCCGGCCACGCTTGCCTTCGTCAAGCTGGTCAACGGACAGGCGACCTATGCCTTCTACGATGAGGCCTCCGCCGGGCGGATGCTCATGCCGCATGACCTGCCGCGATTGGAAGCGGCCTGCGACGCCATGCATTTCGGTGGTATCAGCCTGATTTCCGAACCCTGCGGCTCGACGCTCGAGCATTTCGCCATGCGAGAGAGCGTTTACCGCGTGATCTCGATCGATCCCAATATCCGTCCCGGCATGATCGAGTTTCCCGAAGCCTATATCGCCCGCATTCGCCGCATGGCTAGCGTTGCCGATATCGTCAAATTCTCCGATGATGATCTGGCCTGGTTCGAAAGCCGCAATGATCCGGGCAAGGACCCGGAATGGTGGCTGAAGCAGGGCGCAAAGCTGGTGATTGTCACCAAGGGTGCGGAGGGGGCCATTGCCTTGACGAACCGTTTCGAGGTGGCTGTCGAAGCCCGCCGGGTGACTGTGGTTGATACCGTCGGCGCCGGTGATACGTTTGATGCGGCGGTGCTTGCTTCCTTCCACGATCAGGGTCTGTTGACGAAAAGCGCCATTGCGCATCTGACCACAGAATCCGTAAAACAGGCGCTGGACCTCGGTGTAAAGGCCGCGGCGGTGACCGTCTCGCGCGCCGGGGCCAACCCGCCGTGGCGAAGCGAACTGGACTGATGGCAGACGATGACCACCCCGCTGACGCTCGATGAACTGGAAAGGCGGCTTCTGTCGCTTTCACCCGACCGGCGGCATTTGGTGGCGCTGGTCGGCGCGCCGGGCTCAGGCAAAAGCACGACGGCAGAGACTTTGAATGACCGGCTGAATGCAGCCGATCCGGGCTGCTGCAGTATTCTGGCCATGGATGGCTATCACTTCGATGACCGCGTGCTGGAAGCGCGGGGCCATAGAGACCGAAAAGGCGCGCCGCACACATTCGATGTGGCGGGCCTTGCCGCCATGCTTCATCGCTTGAAGGCGAATGACGGATCAGACATCGCCGTTCCGGTCTTTGATCGTTCTCTGGAAATCGCCCGCGCCGCCGCCGCCATCATTCCCGCATCAAGCCGTCTCGTGCTGGTCGAAGGCAATTACCTGCTGCTGAACCGCGCGCCGTGGTCCGGATTGAAGCCGCTCTTCGACCTTTCGGTGTTCATCAATGTGCCGCGAGACGTTCTCGCCGAACGTCTCATGGCGCGCTGGCTGGGTTTCGGCTTCGACGAGGCGACGGCCCGCGCCAAGGCAGAGGGCAACGACCTTCCCAATGCCGATCTGATCCTCGCCGAAAGCCTGCCCGCTGATTATCGGCTCGAAACGTCGGCTCAACACGCATAGCGGGCGGCATGATCGATCGAATCTTTCAAAAATTGTA
Organism: Pseudomonadota bacterium; assembly: GCA_020161665.1. GTDB lineage: Bacteria > Pseudomonadota > Alphaproteobacteria > Rhizobiales > Rhizobiaceae > Ectorhizobium. The sequence goes on from JAIUPA010000014.1 coordinate 49,889, forward strand.
AGACTTCTATGCTGTCCTCAATCAAAGGGCAGAAGGTCTTCCATGAATATGTTTTCAGTGATTATTTCAGGCATTGTCGATGGTTTGCGGCGCTCATTCGACTTCGCCGGGAAAAGTTCAAGACCGGAATTCTGGTGGTTTGTCTGGTTTTGTGTCGTCATAGGCATCTTCGCCCATCATTTTGGGCTGATAAAATACAGTCTGGTGGTGTGTGCAGTCCCGTTCGCGGCGGTGGCGATCCGCAGGCTCCGTGATGCGGGGGTGCAGCCAAAACTCGTACTGCTGGCCCTTTTTTGTCCACCCATCACTTTCATCGTCTTCAGCGCGCTTGAGCTGATGATTGAGAATTCGTTTGCGCTCAGTGTGCCTTATCATTTTCTGTCGCGTCTACCGACAGCAGGTGCCGTTCTTTTCTTTTGGTCCTTCTTGCTCATCATGCTCACACAGAAGGAAAGCCTACCGGCGATCAAGCGAGAGGCAATAGTGTATCCGCAATTTGAGAATCCGGCTTTGCGCGCGCGTCGAGAGGCACAAGAAAGGGTTGAGGCCTATTCAAAGGCTGCGATGACGGCTTTTGGACTTGCGTCGGCTGAAGCAGAGCCGAAGGCGGCACCTCCTGATGAGAATCACGAAGAAGAAATAGCAGCAGTCTGCGGTGTCATCTTGGACAATTGCGTCAAATATGCTCACGGTATGCTTGCGCCGAATATTGAGGTGCTCGGAATGGCGGCGCGTCAATATTTGCAGTCCGTAGGATGGAAGCCCGCGCCAGAAAACGCAGAGACGATGGACCTTGAGTATCAGGCAGGTGCTCAATGCCTGAGAGACAACACCAAACTTATGAAGTCCGTAAAACTCGAGGATGCTGCCGAACAAGTTGGTTCTGTCCTGACCAAGATAAAAAGTCATATCCAAATTTTCAATCAAATGGCCGCAGAGCGGTACTATGAGCTGACATGTTTCACAATTGCGGATGGAGACACGTCACTCCTTCTTGCCATTGAGACTTCGCGCCCGTCTCCAAGTCGCAAAGTCCTCAAAATTCGTCTTGCAGCAAAGCCCCAGTCTTTCAAGGTCATTGTTGAAATCCTGAGCATGACGACCATCACCCATGCATTTGACAGGATTTCTTTTGACAAAGGTTTACAGATGGATCGCTTTGGATATTGGCACCTTGATGCATGGACGCCCGTTTACGCCAGAGATGGACTAGAAACCAAATTGTCGGTCAGATATGTATCCGATAACGATCTGAAATATTTTGAAAAATTGGGATTAAAACATCCGCCTTGTTATGTCGAATTCGAGATAGTAGAGATATCTTATTGAAATTGTTAATGTTTTAGTTTTCGCATGGGGAATGCATATTGGGTTTGATTCGTATTATTGTGAGCCTGTTTTTCAGGCGCTCCAGCCGTCGAAATTTCCCAAGGAAGACGACTGCTGTTCGTGTGCCTTCACCGCGCAGGCAAGAAGCCCTGCCGTTAAAGGTCATACAGGGGCGCTGCTGGGTTGTGGATGGCGACACGATTTCAATTGGTGATGTGCGTATTCGACTGGCGGGAATTGATGCGCCGGAACTCGATGATCCCTGGGGCAAGCAGGCGAAGTGGGCGATGGTCAAACTGTGCAAGGGGCACGTCGTGACGGCCCATATCAGACCTGAAATTTCCTATGACCGCGTCGTTGCCGACTGCTATTTGCCGGACGGACGTGACCTGTCGGCAGAACTTGTTCGAATGGGCCTTGCTCTGGACTGGGCAAAGTTTTCTGGCGGCAAGTACCGCCATCTCGAAGCAGAGGACGCACGCCGTAAGCTTTGGCGCGTGACGGCACGGCAGCGCGGCACCCTTACATCGCAACAAGATTGCTTCTGAAAGAGTGGCGCTCCTGCTCATAATGCCGGATCAGGCCAATGCCGCTTCCAGTTCCGTGCGGGCGGTGACGAAATCCACTTTGCCTGATCCCAGAACCGGCACCTTGCCGATGCGCACTTCCCCGGGCACCATCATTTCCGTCGCACCCTTGGAACGGGCGAATTCGAGGAAGGTGGCACGGGTCGCGTTTTCGGCATCCGTCAACATGACCAGCTTTTCGCCCTTCTTCGGATCGGGCAGCGAGACGACGACGGTCAGGTTTTGCGGCCAAAGCTCGCCCGCAATCGCCTCGATGGCCGCCAGCGAGACCATTTCTCCGCCGACCTTGGCAAAGCGCTTGGCGCGGCCACGAATGAAGATGAAACCGTCTTCATCCACCGTGACGATATCGCCGGTGTCGTGCCAGCCATCGGCGAGCGTTTCGAGAACGCCCGGATTTTCGGCGCGCAGATAGCCCGCCATCACGTTGTCACCGCGCACATAAAGCCGCCCGCCTTCAGTAACGCCCGGAACCGGTTCCAGACGATATTCCATGCCGGTCATGATCTTGCCGACCGAGCCCGGCTTGTTGAACATCGGCGTATTGAGCGAAATGACCGGAGCCGCTTCCGTCACGCCATAGCCTTCGAGAATGCGGACGCCGAACTTCTCCATATACAGCGCGCGGGTGGCCGCCTTCACCGGTTCCGCACCGGCAAAGCAATAGCGGATCGAGCGGAAGTCATAAGGGTGCGCCGTGCGGGCGTAGCCGTTCAGGAAGGTGTCCGTGCCGAAGATGATCGTCGCGTTCGAGGCATAGATCAGTTCCGGCACGATGCGATAGTGCAGCGGCGACGGGTAGAAATAGACCGGCACGCCGGAGGTCAGCGGCAGAATGGTGCCTGCCGTCAGGCCGAAGGAATGGAAGACCGGCAGGATGTTGAACACCTTGTCGCCGGGGTTGAAGTCAATGCGCGAGGCAGCCTGCGCGGCGTTTGACAGAACATTGTGATGCGTCAGTACCACGCCCTTCGGCGTGCCTTCGGAACCGGAGGTGAAGAGGATCACAGCCGGGTCATCGGCATTGCGCTTCACAAGCGGCTTGCCGCGGTTAAGCAGGCCAAGGAGTTTGTCCTTGAAGGTGACGGTCTGGCGGAGGTCGTCCAGCCAGACGATGTCCACCGTGCGGCCAAGCTCTTCCACAACCGGGCCAAGCTTGGCCTGCTGGATGAAGGCGCGCGAGGTCAGGACATGGCGGATTTCGGCGGCTTTGCAGGCCGATGCGAGGTTCGCGGCACCTGCCGTAAAGTTCAGCATGGCCGGAACTTTGCCCGCCGACATCAGGCCGAGAACGGTGACGACCGAGCCGTTGGCATTGGGCAAAAGAACGCCCAGTGTCTTTTCACCGCGATAGAGCGACTTGAACTTGCCACCAAGAACGGCAGCCGCAGTCAGAAGCTTGCCATAGTTCATCGCGCCGGTGACCGGATCTTCGATGGCCAGTTCACCCATGCCGCGTTCATCAGCGGTGGCGATGATCTTTTCCAGAACAGTGGTGCGCGTGTTCGAGGTCTCGAACATCAGGTTCGACATGACCTGATAGAGCGCTGCCCCTGCGGCCATGCGGCGCTTGCGGCCCTTGAGTTCGGCGGGGACTTCAAGCTTCACCGGTTCCAAGATCGTCACCTTCACCTTGGGGAACAGGCGGCGGCGCACATGCTTGGAGGTGAGGCGCGAGAAGTAGCTCTTTTCCAGTCCGTCGATGCGGATCGGAACGACCATCGAGCCGGTCTTGTCGGCCACCATGGCGGCCCCGTCATAGACCTTCATCAGCGTGCCGGTGACGGTGATGCGGCCTTCAGGGAAGATGACCAGTGGATCGCCGCCCTGCACTGCCTTGATCAGCGTGCGGGTGGCCATGGGCTTGGTCGGGTCCAGCGGCAGGAAATGGCACATGTTCAGGAAGGGCTTCACCCACCAGGCCTTGGCGATGTTGTAATCGACAGCGAAGACCGGCTCTTCCTCGGTCAAGGCCAGCGCTAGCGGGCCGTCGAGGAAGGAGACGTGGTTGAGGGCCAGAATGGGCGCCCGGCCGGCCTTCTTGATGTTTTCGAGCCCCTCCACTTCCAGACGCAGAAAAGCGCGGAAAAGGATGGACACAAAATCGCGGAACGGGTTGGTGGGCAGCGTGCGCAGCATGACCCATGCGGCCACGGCGTTGAGAACAGCCAGCGTGAAGAGGAGCATCGGAATGGTGACGCCAAGGGCCTGAAGGATGGCCACAGTTGCCCCGCCTGCGGTCATGAAACCGGCTTGCACGACATTGGCGGCCCCGATGACGCGAGCGCGACGGTCCTCATGCGCCCAGGCCTGAAGGGCCGAGAAGCTCGGCACCACGAGAAAGGCACCGGCAATCGCCATGCCTGCCAGATCGATGGCGATGCGGATCGTCTTGGGATTGGCGAAGAATGCGGCCCCCTCTTCCGCCACCCGGGCGGCAGCCTCTGCGCCTGCAACGGCAAAGGCGAGGTCAAGGCCGAAGAGCGCCATCAAAAGCGTGCCGATCGGAGCGGGAAGCAGAACGATGCGACCTGCCGACATCCACGCGGCAAGACCTGAACCGATGCCGATGGCGACGGCGAAGACGCCAAGATAAGCGGTGATATTGGCCTCGCTGCCACCCAGATGGTTCTTCACCAGCGGCGGCAGAAGCGAAAGCACGATTGCACCAACCAGCCAGAACCAGGAAGCCATCAGTGCCGAACGCCAGATGCGACGGTCTTCGCGCAGGCTCTGGACGAGGTTGATGGTCGAGCGGACAATATTGCGTTCCACGACGAGATCGGGCGCCTTGGCGCCCACGCGCGGAATGAAACCGCTCGTCGCCCAGCAGGCGAGCGAAAGGCCCATCATCATCGGGCCGAAGACCCACGGATTGACACCGCCGGTGGCAGCAAGTCCGGCAACCAGCGTGCCGGTCAGGATGGCAATGAAGGTCGCGCCCTCGATCCAGGCATTGGCGCGCGGCAATTCGCGGCGCTCCAGATGGTCGGGCAAAATGCCGTATTTGACCGGGCCGAACAGGGCGGAAATGACGCCGAACAGGAAGAGCGCGGCCATCAGGATGAAAATCGAGGAAAATGCCAGGCCCACCACGGCAACGGCAGCAGCGCCGATTTCGGCGCGCTTCAGCCGCTCTGCCATGACCGCTTTGTCAAACTTGTCAGCGAGCTCACCGCCCATCGCTGAAAACATCAGGAACGGCAGCATGAAGATGGCTCCGGCCAGCGTCACCAGCGTGGCCGCGTGATTGGCCGCGACCGTCGCCAGAATCATGAAGACCAGCGTGTTTTTCAGGAAATTGTCATTGAAGGCCGAAAGAAACTGCGTCCAGAAGAGCGGAGCAAAACGGCGCGAAGTCATCAGATTGGTTTGCATGGCGGGTCCCCGGTTCGGTGAAAAGGGATAGGTCAGAAGCCTTGCCGGATTGTTGACGCTCACATCAACAACCCAGCATGGTAAAAACTGTGTTTAACGCTCGCCATCCTTGAGGCCGAGGAGCAGCTTTTCGGTCTTGGCATCCTCAATCTTGCGAACCAGCTTGTCGGCTTCCTGATTGTCGCGCAGCGTCTTCGTCACATTGACCGTCGTTTGCACGAGCATGAGAATGCCCATGGTGAGATAGCCTTTGCCCCAGAGATCAAGCGGCATCATCCAGAGGCCGAGCGCCAGCATGAAGGCGGCGAAGCCGAAGCTCAGGTAAGAGAAGCTGATCCAGGCGGAAGAATGTTTCATAAGGCCGTTGTTCATGATCGTGTTCCTGTTTCGAGAGGGGAGGAATGGGTCAGTTGCCGGTGGTCAGTTGATAGTGTTCAGCCGGCTGCGAAGGCGCGCCAGCACATCTTCGGCCTTTGTGCCGACGGGTTTGCCGCAGCCGGCATCCGCCAGTTTGCGAACGAGGGCTTCCGGGCCAGTGTCAGTGAGTTCGCTCAAGGCTTGCGCCGTTGCATCGGTTTGTTGCTGGCGGGTTTTCAGACGGGAAAGCGTGGCTTCCGCATCTTCAAGCGTTGCCAGAGGTTGGCCATGCACGGAATGGGTGAGGCGCTGGGCGCGGTCGCGGGCAACCGCCAGACGTTTGCCACGTTCGAGGTCCGTCAGGCGCGTTTCACCGGCTTTGATAATCCGCGAAAGCTTGTCGATGCCCTGGGCATATTCCGCCTCGGCGCGCTCTGCATTGGCAAGGTCGTCTTCAAGTGCTGCAAGTGTCGTTGCGGCTTCCGTGGCGAGGTCTTCGCGGCCGGATTGAAGGGCCGTCAGCGCCCTGCCCTCAAGATCGAGTTTACGGGCGCTCAGTCGCGCGGTGTTTTCCTTCTCCATGCGGGCCTGTGCCATCGCAGCGGCAAGCGCCCGCCGGGCCGCTTCTAGACCTCGCGCCGCATCGCGGATTTGTTGGTTGAGGATTGGAAGAGCATTCCGGTCTGCAAACGCGTCTTCAGCCTGTTGGGCCTGACCACGTAAAAGCGTCATGATGTGTTTGAACATTTGGGCGACTCCTTGTATGAACGTTGTTCATGAATGTGTTGTCGCATGAAAATGAACGTTGTTCAATAATAAAAATGAACATCGTTCAGGAATATGGAGCGTGGTTAATGGCGGGCAAACGGGAAACGAAGAAAGAGGAACTGCGCGAGCGCGTGCTGAAGGCCGCAAGCGAGATCATCGAGGCGCATGGTGTTTCCGGATTGCGTGCAAGAGATATCGCAGAACGGGTCGGTTGCGCCCTGGGTGGGCTCTACACCGTCTTTGCCGATCTCGACGAATTGATCCTGCATGTCCATTCCGGCACGCTGAAGCGCATAGAAGAACAACTGCGCGGTTCCGTGCCGGAGGCGGCCACGCCGCGGGAGACGTTTCGCCATCTGGCCCTTGCCTACCTCGCGTTTGCGCAGGACAATCGCAATCTCTGGAAAGCGCTTTTCGAGCACCGCCTGCCGGAAGGTGCCGCGCCGCCGGATTGGCATCTGGCGCAGCAGGCTTTCCTTATTCAATTGATCGCCGCGCCGCTTTCGATTGCCATGCCCGGTGCAAACCCGGATGCGCTGGCGATCCGCGCCCGCACGCTGTTTGGCGCCGTACATGGGGTTGTTTCGATCAGTCTTGAAGATAGGTTCACCGGCATCACGCCCGGCCATCTCGAAGATGAGGTGGCAGCACTTGCAGACATTCTCGCCGAAGGCATTGCCGCGACGCGGGATGCGGTATGACAATCCGTCATTTTCTCCGGTCAGGCCAAGTTCAGGCTCTGCCTGGTTCAGGTCAATTCAGAAAGCTGTCTTGCTCCACACATACCCTCAATGGACAGAGGCACTGGCGGCAAGGCGCGTTTCCTTGTCGTGAAGCGCGAAACGGTCGATCATGTCGGCGCTGGCCTCATTGAAGCCAAGAACCTCGACCTCTTTTTCTGCTTTCCTGAACTTCATGACGGCCTTGTCCAGGGCGCCGACGGCGGTGATATCCCATAGGTGCGCCTTCGTCAGGTCGATGATCACCGTCTTCACGGGTTCGTCGAAATCGAAGGCGTGCATGAATTTTTCGGCCGAGGCGAAGAAGATCTGGCCCTGAACGACATAGGTGACCTTACCGGCCTGCTGGTCATGGTGGCGTGTAACCCGGAAAAGCTGGGCCACCTTTCCGGCAAAGAGGATACCCGAAAGAAGAACCCCCACAACGACGCCCTTGGCAAGGTCATGTGTCACGACAACGGTCACGACGGTTGCCAGCATCACAAGGGACGAAGATGTCGGGTGTCGCTTGAGATCCAGAAGGGAGCGCCAGGAAAACGTGCCGATCGAAACCATGATCATGACGGCCACCAGAGCGGCCATCGGAATGATCCGCACAAGGTCATTGAGGACCACAATCAGGAACAGCAGAAAGGCTCCGGCCACAAACGTCGAAAGCCGTCCCCGGCCCCCGGACGTCACATTGATGACCGATTGCCCGATCATGGCGCATCCGCCCATGCCGCCGATGAAGGCTGAGGCGATGTTGCCCGCGCCCTGACCAATGCATTCCTGGCTCTTGTTGCTGGGTGTATCGGTCATGTCATCAACGATCTGGGCCGTCAGCAAGGATTCCAGCAGGCCGACCGCCGCAAGGGTTGCCGAATACGGAAGGATGATCCGGAGCGTTTCAAGGGTGAGCGGAACCTGCGGAAATGCAAAGACAGGCAGGCTGTCGGGCAGGTCTCCGAGGTCGGCCACCGTCCGCAATGGCATGCCCGTCGACCATGCAATCAGGGTGAGGACAGCAATCGCCACGAGCGGTGACGGCACGGCCTTCGTGATGCGTGGAAAGAGATAGATGATCGCTAAGCCACCGGCGATCATGAAATAGGTCTCGACGGGAACGCCAATCAACTCCGGCAATTGCGCCATGAAGATCAGGATCGCCAGCGCATTGACGAAGCCGGTGATGACCGAGCGCGAGACGAAACGCATCACACGACCGAGCCTGAGGATGCCAGCGCCAATCTGGATGATGCCCATCAAAATGGTGGCGGCAAAGAGATAGTTCAGCCCATGCTCTTTGACGAGGGAGACCATCACCACAGCCGTCGCCGCCGTCGCGGCAGAAATCATGCCGGGCCGGCCACCGGTGATGGCCGCAACACAGGCGATGGCAAAGGACGCATAAAGGCCGACTTTCGGATCGACGCCCGCAATCACGGAAAAGCCGATGGCTTCCGGGATCAGGGCGAGCGCCACCACAATGCCGGAGAGAACGTCGCCACGAATATTGCACAGCCATTCCTGGCGGTATTTGGACATTTTCTGGATCATAAGAGGAGGTATCACATTGGAAGGCAACCTGCCGAAAGGGATCGGCCCATGGTGAGGTTGCGTTCATGTGTTGTCTGGCGGATTGGCGGCCAGAAGAGCCACCCGGAATTTCACCGGGTCCATGTGGATAAACCCCCGTACCCCACAAACTGATCCATGGCAACAAAGTGCGACACCCGATCCCCGCCTCCGCTGTAGACAAAGGCTCTGGACCGCACCAATAATATCGGCTCCATGACACAGATTGAAGCGAAGCCATGCCCCTACCCGTTGTAGCCCCTGCCGATGCCGATCAACGCCGCGCCCGCAAGCCGGTTGTCGTTTATCCGAACGGCACGCTGAAAAGGCCGGACCTTTCGCGGCTGGAAAAGGCCAAGGCAACGCTGGAGAAGATCGATGAGGTCATCGTGCCGCCGCGTGAGGGCGCAACGTTTCGCGCACCAAAGGGCCATTTCATCCGCATCGTCAGCGTCGATGGTCCGCAGGTGGGCGATCTGAACCTGTGGAATGCCGACAATCTGGCGGAGCGCTTTTTCAGCGGCAAGACGCGCGCGCTGCACGCCACCCATGTCTCGACCGGCGACCGGCTGTGGAGCACTATGCCCTATCTGCGCCCTTTGGCGACCATCAGCCATGATACGCTTGGCTGGTATGGCTTCGATCAGGATGGCGGCGGAATTCACGATGTGATCGGCACGCGCTGTGACCCTTACACCAACCGCCTGCTGTCCGGCACGGATTACCACCATTGCTGCCATTCGAACCTGACACGGGCGCTCGCGAACGAACTCGGCGTTTCGTGGAAGGAGGCCGAACCGCATGTGCATGACGTGCTGAACGTCTTCATGTGCACGGGCTTCACCCATGACACGAAGCAGTATTTCATGAAGGCAAGCCCGGTGCGCCCCGGCGATTATCTGGAACTTTTTGCCGAAGTGGACCTGATCGGCGCGCTTTCGGCCTGCCCCGGCGGCGATTGCGGCGATAGCCATTCCAGTGATGCCGTGCCCTGCTACCCGCTGAAGGTGGAAATCTGGAAGCCGGACTTGGCAGCCCTTGCCGATTGGCCCTTTCCGCCTGTCAGTCCGTATGGCGGAGAGCCTTGAAATTCTTTCCGAATATGCGCAATCAACGGCACAAATCTTGACCATGGTGAAGATTGAGGCAGTCATGCCGACAAGCTCGCTTGCATTCATCTTGCGACGCAAGAATAATGCGGAAGAAATAGAGCATGCGCTGTTTCTCCCGAAGCCAGCGCAGGCTTCCTGAAACATGAGGAGTTTCAAAGCTTAATGGTCACTGTTGTTTTTGGCGGCTCCGGCTTCGTGGGTACGCATCTCATTCGCAAGCTTGTGGCTGCGGGTGAATCCGTTGTCTCGCTGGATCTCAAGCCGCAGCGCGAAACGCTGTCCGGCGTTCGCTATGTTATCGGTGATGTGCGCGATCTGAAGAGCTTCACGGTCGAAGGTCCGGTCACGCGCATCTATAACTTCGCGGCCATTCATACGACGCCCGGCCACCCCTTCTGGGAATATTACGACACCAATATCAACGGCGCGATTGAAGTGACGCGCTGGGCGCACGAAAACAGCGTGCCGGAAATCGTCTTCACCAGCTCGATCTCGGTCTATGGCCCCTCCGAGCAGACGAAGACCGAAGAAATTACGCCCGCCCCGGAATCGGCCTATGGCTATTCCAAGCTGATGGCCGAACGCATTCACCGCATCTGGTTTGATGTCGTGCCGGGCCGCAAGCTGGTGGTGGTGCGCCCTGCCGTGGTGTTCGGTCGCGGCGAACGCGGCAACTTCACCCGTCTGGCAAAGCTCCTGCAGAAGGGCTTTTTCATCTACCCGGGCCGCAAGGACACCATCAAGGCCTGCGTCTATGTGGAAGATCTGATCGCCAGCTTCGATTTCGCGCTGTCGCTGCCGGACGCGACGATCACCTATAACGCCGCCTACCCGGAACGCTATACGCTGGAGCAGATCATCGATCTCTTCATCGGTCAGCATTTCCCGGCGGCCAAGACCTACATGATCCCGCGCGCGGTGGTGGTTGGCATTGCCGCGACGTTGAAGCATCTGGGAGGCTCCAAGATTGGCATTCACCCGGATCGTGTCATGAAGCTGGTGCGCTCGACGGATGTCTATCCGGGTGTTCTGACGGCCCGCGGCTTTACCTTCCCGCATAATCTGAAGGGCGGGCTGCAGCGCTGGTCCGACGAAAGCAACAAGGCTTTCGATTAATGGAATCAGCGGCGGACGGGCCATCCCCTCCGCCGGTGTTCGTTTCTCAGGCTTCCTCGTATCCGGTCAGGACGCCGACGGCATTGATGCCGATATCGGCGACGGCATAGCCGCCTTCCTGCACGAAGAGCGTCGGCTTGCCGATGGCCTTCACGATGGCGCCGATCTTCGGATAATCTTCCGTCTTCAGTTTGAAATGCGAGATCGGGTCCTTCTCGAACGTATCAACGCCGAGCGAGACGATCACCACATCCGGGCCATAGGCCTCAAGCTTCTTGACACCGTCCTTCAGCGCATCCGACCAAGTGGCCCAATCCGTGCCCCAGCGCAGCGGATAGTTGATGTTGAAGCCCTCGCCTTCGCCAGCGCCGGTTTCTTGCCTGTAACCGAGGAAGTACGGGTACTCCTGGTTCGGGTCGCCGTGGATGTTGATCACCTGCACGTCGGCGCGATTGTAGAAGATCTGCTGCGTGCCGTTGCCGTGGTGATAATCCACATCGAGGATCGACACGCGCTTGGCGCCGTTGGCGATGTAGTATTCGGCGGCCACGGCGGCATTGTTGATGTAGCAATAGCCGCCCATGAAATTCGAACCGGCATGGTGGCCCGGCGGACGGCACAGCGCATAGGCGCTGCCTGCCCCGTTCTTCACCATTTCGGCGGCGGTCATCATCACGTCATGCGACGACTTGATGGCATCCCACGTGCCTTCGACAAAGCCGCAACCCGCATCGAAGGAATAGTGGCCCAGCGCCCCGTCAAGGCATTCGGGAACGACATCGCCGCGCAGGCCGCGCGTCGGCCAGGTGTAGGCAAGCGCCGTACCGTCACGCCCGAGCGCCTTCCAGCGCTGATAGACGGTCGGCAGGAAATCGAGAAAATCCTGAGCGTGAACGCGGGCGGCAATCGAAAGGTCGAATTCCTTCGGGCCGACAATCTCGCCCAGACCAACCTCGACGATGCGGTCATGAATATACTGGGCGCGGGAGGGAAGTTCGAAACCGGGAACGATGGCGCCGGCCATCAGTTCAAGCTGGTTGGAATGGCCGAGATGGCGCGGCGAAAAGACGGTTTTCATGCGATGGCTCTGTGATGAGAAAAGAAAAGCCCCGCCGAAGAGGTCTCCGGCGGGGCGGTTTGTCTTACTTCTGCAGTTCGGTCCAGATCTTCGTGTAGAGGTCCTGGGTGGCTGGGTCGCAAAGCTTCATGAATTCGGCAATGCCCTTCTTGTCTTCCGGAACAACGAGTTCCGGCGCGTTCTTCATGTCATCGGGCATGAACTTGTCGGAACCTTCCACACCGTTTGCATAGCGGGCGAAGGCCGACATCATGGCCGCATTTTCCGGCTCCATGATGAAGTTGATGAACAGCTTGGCATTTTCGAGGTTCTTGGCTTCCTTCAGAACCACGACGTTATCCGACCAGTAGGTGAAGCCTTCCTTCGGGTAGAAGTAGTTGATTGACGGCTTCTGCAGGCGCTGGCGAAGGGCCGAGCCGTTCCAGTCCGAGGTGGCGGAGAAGTCGCCCGCCGTCATCTTTTCGATGGTGTTGTATTCCATCGCCACCCAGTTCGGCTTGGCGTTGACCAGCGTGTCGCGGGCCTTCTTGAGGATCGCCTTGTCGGTTTCGCAAAGCTTGCCGCCATTGTACTTGATCGCGGCATAGAGCACGTCCGACATTTCCGGAACGACGTTGATCTTGCCCTTCAGCTCTGCCGGCGGATCGAAGAGAATGCCCCAGCTGTCGGACGGACCCTTGTAGGTGTCGGTGTTGACGACGACGCCGACGGTGCCGAGCAGCCACGGCGCGGAATACTTGCGACCGGGGTCAAAATCGGGGTTCGCCCATTCCTTCTTCAGGTTCTTGGCGTTTTCCATCTTGCCGACATCGACTTCCTGGATGAGGCCTTCGGCGATCCAGATCGGCAGGTGGCTCTGGCTCGGCATGGCAATATCAAAGCCCGTGCCGCCCTGACGAACCTTGGCAAGGGCCGTGTCGTTGGAGTCGTAGTCGGTGATCGTCACCTTGACGCTGTACTTTTCCTCGAACTTCTTGATCATCTCGGGGCTGGTATAGTTGCCCCAGTTGTAGATGTTCAGTTCGCCAGCCGCATGGGCCATGCCCGTGGTGGCAAGAATGAGGCCGGTTACGGCCAGAGCAAGTTTCATTTTCATGTCAGTTCCCCCTGTTTGGATGGTGTTACTGCGCTTTGGCGCGCTTGCCGTCGACGAGGAACATGATCGTCACGGCCAGAACGGAAAAGAGCAGGAAGATGGTCGAAATGGCGTTCATCGCGGGCGTTGTGCCGCGGCGAATCTGGCCCAGCATGTAAGTGGGCAGCGTGTCCTGCCCACCCGATTTGACAAATTCGGTGATGACGACGTCATCGAGCGAAATCACGAAGGCCAGCATGAAACCGGCCAGAACGCCCGGCCACAGAAGTGGCAGCGTCACATAACGAAAGGCGCGAAACGGCGTGGCGTAGAGATCGGCGGCGGCGCGTTCGAGCGAATCGTCCATGCTTTCGAGACGGGCGCGGATCGGCAGATAGGCAAAGGGAATGCAGAACGCCGCGTGGGCGGCAATCAGATAACCAAGGCCCGAATAGCCGGTCCACATTTTCACACGCGAGAAGAAGATGAGAAGGGCAACCCCGGTGACGATTTCCGGCACCATCAGCGGCAGGTTGATGAAGGCATATTTGGCCGACAGGCCGCGATAGGGTGCGGTGCGTGTCGTGGCAATCGCCGCAAGCGTGGCCGTCAGCGTGGCGATGCCGCCTGCCGAAACGGCGAGAACAAAGGAGCGGATGGCCGCATCGATCACCCGGTCATCGCGCGCCGCCTCATAGAACCAGTGGAGCGAAAGCCCCTGCCAGTCGGAGATGGAATCGCCGCCGTTAAAGGCAAAGACCACCAGAACCGCAATCGGCAGATAAAGGGCGAAAAAGGTGAAGGCAGCGATGAGCGTAAAGCCGCCCTGATGGCGTACGTCGAAATTGCCGGACCGGTCAGCCATGGGCGTTTGCTCCCTTTCCGGCGTAGCGCACGTAGGCGAGTAGCGCGATCATCACCACAATCATCAGCGAAATCGAAAGCGCCGAGCCAAGCGGCCAGTTGCGCCCCTGCCCGAACTGCAGGCCGATCAGGTTGCCGATCATCAGGTTCTTGCCGCCGCCGAGGATCGACGGGCTCACATACGCCCCGAGCGAGGGGATGAAGACGAGAATGGAGCCCGCCACCACGCCCGGCTTGACGATGGGCAAGATGACCTTGGTCAGCACGCGAAACGGCGTGGCGTAAAGATCATAGGCCGCTTCCACCAGCCGGAAATCAAGCTTTTCAAGGCTGGCATAGACCGGCAGGACCATCATCGGCAGATAGACATAGACCATGCCCGCCAGCACCGCGCCGTCGGTAAACAGCATCTGGATGGGGGCGTTTATGATGCCAGCCTTGATCAGCAGCATGTTCACCAGCCCTTCATTGCGGATGACTTCCAGCATGGCGAAGGTGCGGATGAGGATGTTCGTCCAGAACGGAATGGTGATGAGGAAGAGCCACAATTCGCGGGTGCGAGCCGGGCGCGTGGCGATGAACCACGCCGTCGGGAACCCGAAAACGACCGTGGCAATGGTGGTCATCACCGAGAGGTTGATGGAGCGCAGGAAGATCGAGATATGCGCATCGGCCAGCGATAGCGTGTCATCGAAAATATCGCGCTGGAACAGCACGTTGACCCAGGCATCCGTGGAAAACAGCCATTTCACGTCGCCGTAATCGCCGGGCGTCAGGAAAGAATAGATCAGCACGATCAGTAGCGGGCCGGTGGCGGCCAGCAGAATGATCAGAAGGGCTGGGAGCGACAGAAGCCAGCGATTGCGAATGTCCCGGCGGTGGTTGAGGGTAATCAGATCAGGCGCCGCGCTCATGCTGTCAGTCCTTGAGGTAACGCAAGGCCGAAACCGGCAGGGACAAGGAAACCCTGTCCCCGGTTTCCAGCGTGAAGCCGTCTTCGGGCCGGTTCTGAAGGCGAACCGAGAGCGCCTGCCCTTGCGAGATTACCACGTGGTAATAGGTGTCCGTGCCGATATAGGCGATGTTCTCGATCGTCCCCGTCAGGCCGCCCGCCTCGCCGCTGGCCGGTTGCAGGCGCACATGCTCCGGGCGGATCATAGCCGTGACCTTGGCACCTGCGCTCAACTCATCGGAGGCCGGGCCGGTGAAAGTCTCGCCGCTGGCCAAAGCCAGAGAAAGCCCCTCGCCCGTTTCGCCCGTCACCGTTACGTCGAGGAAGTTGGCCTCGCCGATGAAGCTCGCTACGAAGCGGTTGGCCGGGTGGTTATAGATTTCGCGCGGGCCGCCAACCTGCAGAAGCTTGCCGCCCGACATGACGGCGATGCGGTCCGACATGGTAAGCGCTTCTTCCTGGTCGTGCGTCACGAAAATGAAGGTCACGCCGGTTTCGGCCTGAAGGCGCTTCAATTCCACCTGCATTTCCTTGCGCAGCTTGTAATCCAGCGCCGAAAGCGGCTCGTCGAGAAGCAGAACCTTCGGGCAAGGAGCGAGAGCGCGGGCCAGTGCCACACGCTGCTGCTGGCCGCCGGACAATTTGGACACCGGGCGCGAGGCGAGCGCTTCCATGCGCACCAGACGCAGCATTTCAGCGACGCGCGGTTCGATTTCCGCCTTGGGAAGGTCGAGCATCTTGAGGCCGAAGCCAATGTTTTCCGCCACCGTCATGTGCGGAAACAGCGCATAGGACTGAAATACCGTATTGATCGGGCGCTTGTAAGGAGGCGTGGCGGTAATTGTTTCGCCATCGAGGATGATGTCGCCCGAGGCCGGGTATTCGAAACCCGCGATCAGGCGCAGAAGCGAGGTCTTGCCGCAACCGGAAGGCCCGAGCAGCGTGAAGAATTCATTGGTGCCAATGTTGAGCGTCACGTCGTTGACCGCCGTGACGGCCCCGTCACCGGAGCCATAGATTTTTGTTACACGCCAAATTTCAACTGCATTATTCGGCGCCATGCACTGCCCTGACCCGTTTTACCACGATGAAAGGATTGTGATCACAAGCAGCGAAACTTGGCAATCTGATTTTTTTGCGGGCAACGCCTATTAATTTGGCACTGCAGCAAAAACCACACGACCGCCGGTAATGGTCCACTTCACGCTGGCTGTGTCGAGCTTTTCCGGGTCTATGGCTTCGAGATTATCCGAGAAAATCGTCAAATCAGCATGGAAACCGGGCTTGATGCGGCCCTTGCGATCCTCCTTGAACTCGGCATAGGCCCCTTCCACCGTGTAGGCGGCAATCGCCTCCTGCAACGTAAAGCTCTGGTCGGGAAGGTCGTCGGCCCATGTGCGGCGCGTCACGGCCGCCTTCATGCCGCGAATGGGGCAGATGGGCGAAACCGGCCAGTCGGACGCAAAAGGAATATGCGCGCCCGCATCCTTCAAGGTGCGCCATGCATAGGCATAGGGCCAGCGTTCGCGGCCAATCGCCGAAAGCGTCGGCTCCAGCGGTAGGCCCATGGCGCCCGGCGGGTGCGGAGGCTGCATGGAAGCGATGGCACCGAGCGCCTTGAAGCGCGGAATATCGTCGGGATGCACCACTTCGATATGCTCGACGCGGTGGCGGCTGTCACGAGCGCCATTTTTCTGCTGCGCTGCCGCATAGCCGTCGAGCACGGCGCGCACGGCCCCATCGCCGATGGAGTGGACGGCAATCTGCAGGCCGCGGCGGTCAGCTTCCACGGCAACCTTGGCGAATTCTTCCGGCGTGAACAGGCTGTCGCCGGTCGTATCCGGATTGTTGCCGTAAGGCTCAACCATGCGCGCCGTCCAGTTTTCCAGAACGCCGTCATAGAAAAGTTTCACCGTGCCGGAGGACAGCTCGTCGTCCTTGTAGGTGGCGGCCATCATCGAAGCCTTTTCGAGGGCGTCGAGGGTCATGAAATTCTTGTAGTGGAAGGGCACGCGCACACGGGCCGGAAGGAAGCCATCGCGGCGGCGGATTTCATCGAGAACCTGCAACTGGTGCAGGTTGCCATCCATCAGGAGCAGCGAGGTGAAGCCATGGCTGACGCAATATTCAAGTCCGCGCCGCATGACCGCGACATCCTTCTCGAACTCCTCGCCAACCGGATAAGGGTCCGGCTCGCCGCCGGTGGACAGGCCTAGGCGATAGCGCTCGAAACCGGTGACGGACAGAAGCGGGCTGAACGCTTCCATTTCGCGCAGTTCACCGGTCGCCATACCGTCCTCGCCCATGACGATTTCGGCGCCCGCCCCGATCTCTGCACCGTGCAGCAGCCCTCCCAGTTCCAGCGCGCGGGTGTTGGCCCAGACCGTATGGTGGTCATAGGCAAAGATCGCGAACGCCCGGTCGGGCAAGACCTGATCAAGGTGATGGCGCGTCATGCGCACGTCCTCGCCCAGAAGCGAATAGCTGGCGCCCTGCGCGAAAAGCAGGATTTCATCGGGCTTCGTGTTGGCATAGGTGCGGGCCGCCGCCGTCAGGGCTTCGATGCCTAAAATTTCAGCAAGTTGCAAATGATCAAGTTCTGCAGCGCCTGAAAAAAGATGCATATGGCTTTCCCACAGGCCGGGGGTTACGGTCGCGCCTGCGGCGTCAACCACGGTTGCCCCCTCCCCTGCCAGAGCGAGAATGTCGGCCGTTGAACCGACCGCAACAATGCGGCCATCCCGGCTGAAAACCGCTTCTGCACAGGGATTCTCCGGGTCCATGGTCAAGACGGATGCATTGATGATGGCAAGCGGCATGGCAAAAGTCGCTAACAAGAATATCGCATAGTACACGAATTACATAATTAGTTCGCCCTGTACAACACCGAAGCCGTCGATTGCTCTTGCTCTGCAATGATCTTGTGACCTGAGACCCTTCTTCCCTCCGGCGTTTGGTAGAGCCTCGGGTTAGTAATCTGGCCCTATGCGGCCTGTTTTTCCAGAGCCATTTTCATGGCGAATTCGTTTGGCGTGATATTACCCAACGATGAGTGGGGTCGGTTTCGGTTGTAATCCTCCTTCCATGCGGTGATTTCTACGCGGGCATGGCTGAGCGTCGAGAACAGGGTTTCGTTTAGGCATTCATCACGGAAACTTCCGTTGAAGCTCTCTACGAAACCATTCTGCATTGGCTTTCC
>JAIUPA010000015.1 GCA_020161665.1 Pseudomonadota bacterium
TCGGCCTATGTGGTGGACGGGCTTCGCAAGGAGCGCATCAAGCCCATTCTCGACATGGCGATTTCGCGGTTCAACGCCTTTTCGCGGATGGCCCGGGAGCTTGAGGAAGCCAAAAGCCAGCTGGAAAACCGCAAGATTATTGATCGCGCCAAAGCGATCCTGATGAAGTCGCGGGGGTTGGATGAGGAAGCGGCCTATGGCTTGCTACGTCGCACCGCGATGGACCAGAACCGCAAGATTGTAGAGATTGCCCAAAGTCTGGTTCTTGCTGCCGGATTGCTGGAGAAGTGACGATGCACGATATTTCCATTGGCTTTGTGCCGCTTCTCGATAGTGCCGTCCTCCTGGCGGCGCAGGAAAAAGGGTTCTTCCAAAACGAAGGACTGACCGTCCATCTGAAACGGGAAACATCCTGGAGCGCTATCCGCGACCGCCTCGCGGTCGGGCAATTGCAGGCGGCCCATGTTCTGGGGCCGATGCCGATTGCGGCCAATCTCGGTCTGTTTCCATTGTCTCCCTCGCTGATGGCCCCGTTCGCGCTGGGTCTTGGCGGAAACGCGATTGCCGTTTCACTGGCGCTGGGCGACGCCATGGCAGAGGAAGGTGATCGCGGCGATCTGGACCCGACCCGGTCGGGCAAAGCCCTGAAAGCCGTCATTGAAAAGCGCGGTGCGGCCGGCTTGCCGAAGCTGCGGTTTGGTGTGGTCTATGCCTTCTCCGGCCACAATCTCGAGCTGCGTTACTGGCTTTCGGCGAACGGCATCAACCCCGATCAGGATGTCGAGATTGTCGTTCTGCCACCGCCCTTGATGCCGGATGCGATGATTGCCGGACGGATTGACGGTTATTGCGCCGGTGAACCTTGGAATACACTGGCCGCACGGCGGGGTGTCGGTCGCGTTGCGACCGTCAAATCCCGCATCTGGAAGTCCAGTCCGGAAAAGGTGCTGGCCATCACGTCAAGCGTGAGTGAGGAGAAGCCTGAACTCGTCGAAGCCCTGATCCGGGCACTCTACAAGGCCGCCGCATGGTGTGGCGAACGCCACAATCACGATGAGCTCGCGCTGATCCTGTCGCGGCCTGACTATGTTGATGTTGATCACGCCATTCTCAAGCCCGCCCTTGATGGGCTGATCGCTGTCAATGAAACATCAAAGGTGCAGGTGGATGATTTCTTCCTGCCATTTGCCAAAGCGGCGACGTTTCCGTGGCAAAGCCACGCTTTGTGGTTCTACAGCCAGATGGTGCGATGGGGCCTTTGCAGCCATTCCCCGCGAAATGCTGCCATTGCAATCGGCAGCTATCGTCCGGATATTTTCCGGCGGGCATTGAAGCCTCTGAATGCCGCCCTTCCGGGCGCGAGCCTCAAGGTTGAAGGCGCCCTTCTGGAGCCGACGGCGGTTGGCGCCAGTGCCGGTGGCCTTATCCTCGGTCCCGATGGATTCTTCGATGGCCAGATGTTCGATCCCGACAAGATCGATGATTACATCCGAGGACAAAAAAACTTTTCATGAGGCGCCAGAGAATGATCTGTTTTTGATCATGTTCCTGCATGAATTATAGTCACGGGCATAAAATATGTGCATCTATTTGTTTTTATAATGTTTTTTCTGTTCGCTCTGATTTTTGTCTTGCACGTTCAACCGGATCGTGTTTCACTCTGATCAGAATTTGAAGTGTCCAAAGATGGGCACTTGGCAGCGCCGCCAACGAAATCAGCCAATTGAGGGTTCGATTTTCGTTAGGCGGTTTTTTTGTTTCACCACATCGCTATCGACAACCCAGGAGGACGCTGTGCGCCATTTCCTTTGCAATGCGACTATTCTTTGTTCCACCCTTCTTTTCGCCTCGCCTTCACTGGCTGCGGCGCTTTCGCCGGAAAAGGATGAGCTGAAGCTTGGTTTCATCAAGCTGACGGATATGGCCCCTCTGGCCATTGCCAAGGAGAAGGGCTTCTTCGAAGATGAAGGCCTCTTCGTCACGCTGGAGCCGCAGGCAAACTGGAAGGTTCTGCTGGACCGCGTGATCACCGGCGAACTCGACGGTGCTCACATGCTCGCCGGTCAGCCGATTGCCGCCACCATTGGCTTCGGCACGAAGGCAGAGATCGTCACGCCCTTCTCGATGGACCTGAATGGTAACGCCATCACGGTTTCCAACGCGGTCTGGGAAGCCATGAAGAAGAACGTGACGGCTGGCGCGGATGGCAAGCCTGTCCACCCGATCAAGGCTGACGCTCTGAAGCCGGTTGTTGATCAGTACAAGTCGGAAGGCAAGCCGTTCAACCTTGGCATGGTGTTCCCGGTTTCGACCCACAATTACGAACTGCGTTACTGGCTGGCGGCTGGCGGCATCAACCCCGGCTATTATTCCCCGGCTGACGTTTCCGGTCAGGTCAAGGGTGACGTTCTGATTTCCGTGACGCCGCCGCCGCAGATGCCGGCCACCATGGAATCGGGAACGATCCTTGGTTACTCCGTGGGTGAGCCGTGGAACCAGGCCGCCGTGTTCAAGGGCATCGGCGTTCCGGTCGTCACCGATTACGACATCTGGAAGAACAACCCGGAAAAGGTCTTCGGTCTGACGAAGGCGTTTACCGAGAAGAACCCGCAGACGACGCTGGCTCTGACCAAGGCTCTGATCCGCGCTGCCGAGTGGCTTGATGCGGACAACAACGCCAACCGCGCTGAAGCCGTGAAGATCCTGTCGAAGCCGGAATATGTCGGGGCCGACGAGAAGGTGATCGCCAACTCGATGACCGGCACGTTCGAATACGAAAAGGGCGACAAGCGCCCCGCCCCGGACTTCAACGTCTTCTTCCGTTACAACGCGACCTACCCCTACTATTCGGACGCCATCTGGTACCTGACCCAGATGCGCCGCTGGGGCCAGATTCCGGAGAAGAAGGATGACGCCTGGTATGCCCAGACGGCCGCTTCCGTCTACAAGCCGGACATCTACCTCAAGGCCGCCGAATTGCTGATCGCTGAAGGCAAGGCCAAGAAGGAAGACTTCCCCTTCGGCTCTGACGGCTACAAGCCCGCCACCAGCGACTTCATCGATGGCGTTTCCTACGACGGCAAGCAGCCGAACGCCTACATCGACTCGCTCAAGATCGGTCTTAAGGGCGGCGGCAAGATCGAGGGTGCAGAGGTTGTCGGCCAGTAAGGCCGACAATCATTCCATCAGCATTTTTGAAAGAGGCAGAGTGTCATGACCCTTGCGACTGAAACGTTCGACGCTGAAGCCACGGCCCGCCGTGAGCGACGCATCGCCCGCATCAACCGCGTTGCCAAGTTCCTCGGCCCGCTGGGGCTTGGCTTCACGGTGCCGCTCATGAAGCTGGCAGCCGGGGACACACCCTCTGAACAGTGGCGTGAACTCAAGAACGCACTCTTTGTGCCGTTGCTTGGCATTCTTGCCTTCCTCGCAGTCTGGTCTGTCCTTGCCCCGCAAGTGCAGACATCGCTTGGCGCCATTCCCGGACCGACTGCGGTCTGGGAACAGGCCCAGACACTTGTGGTCGACCATTTTGCCGAGCGCGAGAAAAGAGCGGAATTCTACGCCCGTCAGGACGAGCGCAACGCGCAACTGGTCGCTGAAGGCAAATCGGATCAGGTCAAGAACCGGGCCTATACCGGCAAGCCCACCTATCTCGACCAGATTCTGACGTCTCTTCTGACGGTCGGCCTTGGCTTCCTGTTTGGCACGATCATCGCCATTCCGGTGGGGATCGCCAGCGGCCTTTCCAAAACGTTCAACGGCGCGATCAACCCGTTGATCCAGATTTTCAAGCCGGTTTCTCCGCTGGCCTGGCTGCCCATCGTGACCATGGTGGTCTCCGCCGTTTACATGAACCCGAGCGACATGCTGCCGAAGTCACTCGTGATCTCGGCTGTCACGGTCACGCTCTGCTCGCTGTGGCCGACGATCATTAATACCGCGCTGGGTGTTGCCTCGATTGACCGGGACCTCGTCAATGTCGGCAAGGTTCTGCAGCTCTCGACGACGACGACCATTCGCAAGCTGGTTCTGCCCTCGGCTCTGCCGCTCATTTTCACGGGTCTTCGCCTCTCGTTGGGCGTGGGTTGGATGGTTCTGATCGCTGCTGAAATGCTCGCGCAGAACCCCGGTCTTGGCAAATTTGTCTGGGATGAATTCCAGAACGGTTCTGAAAGCTCGCTGGCCCGTATCATGGTCGCCGTCTTCACCATCGGTCTCATCGGCTTCTTTCTGGACCGCGTCATGTATGCCCTCCAGTCCGCCTTCACCTTCTCCTCGAACCGCTAAGAGAGAACGTTATGGCTGCCATTCTCGAACTCACCGGCGTTTCCAAGTCGTTTGGTGAAGGCAAGAACCGCAATGAGGTTCTCAAGAATGTAAACCTCAGCGTTGAGGAGGGCGAATTTATCGCCATCCTCGGCTTCTCCGGGGCTGGAAAGTCCACCTTGATCTCCATGCTTGCAGGTCTGGCAGAACCGGACGAAGGCGAAATCCTGTTTCGCGGCGAGCGGATCAAGGGGCCTTCGCCAAAGCGTGGCGTGGTTTTCCAGAACTATTCGCTCATGCCATGGCTGTCGGTGGTCTCCAATGTGGCTCTGGCGGTGGATTCGGTCCACACGTCCAAGAGCCGCGAAGAGCGCACCGCCCTGATCGACAAATACGTGACCATGGTTGGCCTCGGCCATGCCCGCGACCGCAAGCCCGCCGAACTGTCCGGCGGAATGCGCCAGCGCGTTTCGGTGGCCCGCGCCCTGTCCATGCAGCCTGAGCTTCTTCTTCTCG
Organism: Pseudomonadota bacterium; assembly: GCA_020161665.1. Lineage (GTDB taxonomy): Bacteria > Pseudomonadota > Alphaproteobacteria > Rhizobiales > Rhizobiaceae > Ectorhizobium. The sequence goes on from JAIUPA010000015.1 coordinate 4,786, forward strand.
ATGAGCCGCTTTCGGCACTCGATGCCCTGACCCGCGCCAAGCTGCAGGACGAGTTCGCCGCCATTTCGCAGGAAGAAAAGAAGACCATTATCCTGATCACCAATGACGTGGATGAGGCGATCCTGCTTGCAGACCGCATCGTTCCGTTGACGCCCGGTCCCGGGGCCACACTCGGCCCCTCCTTCAATGTCGCTCTGCCGCGTCCCCGAGACCGGGCGGCCATGAATTCGAGCGAGGAGTTCATTCGCATTCGTGCTGCCGTGACCGAATATCTGATCGGTGCCGGTGCAGACCGCAAATCCGAACAGACCTCCGGCATCGTCCTTCCCAATGTCGTGCCCATCACGCGCAAACCGGCGACGGATAAACTGCCCGCCGTCTATACCGAGCGTGCCAAGTCGGCCATCGAAAAAGGCTATGTCGAATTCTTCGAAGTCACCAAAACCTATCCGACGCCCAAAGGTCCGCTGACCGTGGTCGATGGCTTTGATCTGAAGATGAAAAAGGGAGAATTCATCTCCATCATCGGCCATTCCGGTTGCGGCAAGTCAACCGTTCTGTCCATGGCAGCGGGCCTCAATCCGATCTCGTCGGGCGGTATCATTCTCGATGGTCGTGAAGTTTCAGGCGCAGGCCCGGACCGCGCCGTGGTTTTCCAGGCGCCGTCGCTCATGCCCTGGCTGACGGCTCGCGAGAATGTTGCCCTTGGCGTTGACCGCGTTTACCCGACGGCAAGCCCTGCGGAACGCCGTGATGTCGTGGAATATTATCTGGAACGTGTCGGGCTGGGCGATGCCATGCATCGCCATGCTGCCGACCTTTCCAACGGCATGAAGCAGCGTGTTGGTATCGCCCGCGCCTTTGCCCTTTCGCCCAAGCTTCTGCTTCTTGATGAACCCTTCGGCATGCTGGACAGCCTGACGCGCTGGGAGCTTCAGGAAGTGCTGATGGATGTGTGGTCGCGCACCAAGGTGACGGCCATCTGCGTGACCCATGATGTCGATGAAGCCATCCTTCTCGCCGATCGCGTGGTCATGATGTCGAATGGCCCGAAGGCCAAGATCGGCAACATCATGGAAGTCGACCTGCCGCGCCCGCGTTCGCGCAAGGCGCTGCTCGACCATCCGGACTACTACGCCTACCGCGAGGAGCTTCTGGAGTTCCTCGAGGCCTATGAAGGCGGCGCGAACCCGCAAGAAGAACAACTGGCGGCGATCCGCGAGAAGCGTGCCGCGCGCATTGCGCGACAGAAGTCCAACAACCCCATCGTTGCTGCGGAGTGATCACCATGGCTCAGAAACTCGTCATCATCGGCAATGGCATGGCTCCGGGGCGGATGCTCGAAGAACTGTTTGACCGCGCGCCGGGACTTTACGAAGTCACGATCTTCAACGCGGAACCGCGCGTCAATTACGACCGCATCATGCTCTCTCCGGTACTCTCCGGAGAGAAGACCTATGAAGACATCGTCATCCACAACGATGAATGGTACGCCTATCACGGCGTTACACTTCACAAGGGCGCGAAGGTCAGCCACATCGACCGGGCAACGAAAACCGTCACGGCCGAGAATGGCATCAGCGCGACCTACGACAAGCTGGTGATTGCGACCGGCTCGCATCCGATCATCATCCCGGTACCGGGCCACGGTCTGCCGGAAGTGCTGCCCTATCGTGATCTCGATGATGTTTCCAAGATGCTCGAGATCACGCGCGGCAAGGGCCATGCCGTTGTCATCGGCGGCGGCCTTCTTGGCCTCGAAGCCGCCTACGGCCTGAAACAGCGTGGCATGACGGTGACGGTTCTGCATCTCATGCCGACCATCATGGAACGCCAGCTCGACCCGGCTGCGGCTTACCTTCTGGAGAAGGCGCTTGCAGATCGTGGCATCGAAATCATCACACAGGCCAACACCAAGCGCATCCTCGGCACGGAGCATGTCGAAGCTGTCGAACTGGAAGACGGTCGCGTGATTGCTGCTGATATGGTGGTAATGGCCGTTGGCATCCGTCCCTCCTCCGCTCTTGCCAAGGAGGCGGGGATTGCCGTCAACCGCGGTATTGTGGTGGATGACGGTATGCAGACCTCGGACGCATCGGTCTTTGCGCTGGGCGAATGTGCCGAGCATCGCGGCATCTGCTATGGTCTTGTGGCACCGCTTTACGAAAGCGCCCGCGTTCTGGCCGAGCGCCTGTCCGGTGGTGCCGCTGAATATCATGGTTCGCAGGTCAATACGAAGCTGAAGGTCACGGGGGTGAACCTCTTCTCCGCCGGGGACTTTGCCGAAGGCCCGGACCGCGAGGAAGTGGTTTTGCGGGACGCGACGCGCGGCGTCTACAAGCGCGTCATCCTCAAGGACAACCGTGTCATCGGTGCCGTCCTTTATGGAGAAACGACCGATGGCGCCTGGTATTTCGACATGCTGAAGCGCGGGACGGATGTTTCCGAACTTCGCCACACGCTGATCTATGGGCAGGCCTATCAGGGCGGCGCTGTCGCCGACCCGAAGGCCGCGGTTGCCGCGCTGCCCGACGATGCCGAAATCTGCGGCTGCAATGGTGTCTGCAAGGGCAAGATCGTTTCGACGATCAAGGATCGCGGGCTGACGACGCTCGATGAAGTGCGTGCCCACACCAAGGCCTCCGCGTCCTGTGGCACCTGCACCGGCCTGGTCGAACAGTTGATGTCGCTGACGCTGGGCGATGCCTATAATCCCAAGGCTGTCACGCCGGTTTGCGGCTGCACGGATCTGGGCCATGACGAAGTCCGTCGCCTGATCCGCGCCAAGGAGTTGAAGTCCATTCCCGCGGTGATGCAGGAACTGGAGTGGAAGACCTCGTGCGGCTGCGCCAAGTGCCGCCCGGCGCTCAACTACTATCTCGTTTCGGACTGGCCCGGCGAGTACGAGGACGATTACCAGTCGCGCTTCATCAATGAACGCGTTCATGCCAACATCCAGAAGGACGGAACCTATTCCGTCGTGCCGCGCATGTGGGGTGGTGTAACCTCCGCCGCAGAGTTGCGCGCCATTGCCGATGTTGTCGACAAGTTCAACATCCCTACCGTCAAGTGCACGGGTGGCCAGCGTATCGACATGCTGGGCGTGAAGAAGGAAGACCTTCCTGCGGTCTGGGCCGATCTTGGCAAGGCCGGCTTCGTCTCGGGTCAGGCCTATGCAAAGGGGCTGCGCACGGTCAAGACCTGCGTCGGTTCCGACTGGTGCCGCTTTGGCACCCAGGATTCGACCGGCCTCGGCATTCGGTTGGAAAAATTCATGTGGGGGTCCTGGACCCCGGCAAAGCTCAAGCTTGCCGTGTCTGGCTGCCCGCGCAACTGCGCTGAAGCAACCTGCAAGGATATCGGCGTGATCTGCGTCGACTCCGGTTTCGAAATCCATTTCGCAGGCGCTGCCGGTCTCGACATCAAGGGTACGGAAGTCCTTGGCATGGTGAAGACGGAAGACGAAGCCGTCGAATACATCGCCGCTCTGACGCAGATGTATCGCGAACAGGGCCGTTATCTGGAACGCATCTACAAGTGGGCCAAGCGCGTCGGCCTCGATGAAATCCGCGAGCAGATCATGAACGATGCCGACAAGCGCCACGCCTATTACGAGCGCTTCGTCGAAAGCCAGAAATACGCTCAGGTCGATCCGTGGTCGGAACGCGTATCCGGCAAGGACAAGCATGAGTTCAATCCCATGGCTGTGCTCGATAGCCAGCAGGCTGCGGAATAAGGAGAGGGCCATGTCGCAGGAATTTGTCGCCATCGGTCATATCGATGACATCCCGGTTCGCGGGGCACGGTGCGTACGCACCGCGCATGGCAAGATTGCCGTGTTTCGCACGGCGACCGATGAGGTCTTCGCCATTGACGACCACTGCCCCCACAAGGGCGGTCCGCTTTCCGACGGCATCGTTCATGGCAATGCCGTGACCTGCCCGCTGCATAACTGGGTCTTTTCGCTGGAAAGCGGCGAGGCTCAGGGCGCCGACGAAGGACGCGTGCGCACCTTCGCCATCAGGAACGTGGACGGTGCCCTTTCCATTTCGCTGGCCAGCCTGACCGAAGCAGCCGAATAGGAGAACGACAATGAGGCAGGAAAAGAGTGAAATGCCAGCCCGCATGGAAAAACTCTCTGTCCTGCCGGTCTTCTTCGGCCTTGAAGGGCACAAAGTCCTTGTGGTCGGCGGGAGCGAAGCGGCTGCGTGGAAAGCCGAGCTTCTCTTGGCCACGGGTGCAAAGGTTGATCTTTTCGCAACCGATCTGAGCGAGGGGATGCTTGCGCTGATCGATCACGCGTCGCTTGCGCACCATGCTTCTGACTGGCGTCTGGCCGATGCCCGTCATTATCGATTGGTGATTGCTGATCTGGAAGACGAGACAGAGGCGGCCGAATTCGCGGCATCCATGATGGCCAGCGGCGTGCCGACGAACGTCATCGACAAGCCTGCATTCTGTACCTTCCAGTTCGGTTCCATCGTCAACCGCTCCCCCGTTGTTGTCGGTATCTCGACGGATGGTGCGGCCCCCATTCTGGGGCAGGCCATTCGCCGCAGAATTGAAACGCTTCTGCCAAAGGCCCTTTCCGGCTGGGCGGCTCTTGCCCGGCAGATCCGTGCGCCGATTGGCGAAAAATTGCGGCCCGGCGTCCAGCGCCGCGCCTTCTGGGAACATTTTGTCGATCGAGTCTTTGCCAGCCCCGCAGGCCCGGACGATACGGAAACGGCATCGCTTCTGTCTTATGCCAACGACGTTCAGTCTCAGCCCCCCGCTGGCAGTGTAACGCTTGTCGGTGCAGGTCCGGGTGATCCGGAACTCCTGACGCTCAAGGCCATGCGTGCCTTGCAATCGGCCGATGTGATCCTTTTTGATGATCTCGTTTCGCAGGAGCTGCTTGAAATGGCGCGCCGCGAAGCCAAGCGCACGCTGGTTGGCAAACGCGGTGGCCGCGAAAGCTGCAAGCAGGAAGACATCAATGCGATGATGCTGGCCTATGCCAGGGCGGGCAAGCGTGTGGTTCGCCTGAAAGCCGGAGACCCCTCGATTTTTGGTCGCTCGGGCGAGGAAATTGCCTACCTCGAAAAGGCCGGCATTTCGGTTTCGGTGATTCCGGGCATTACCGCTGCAAGCGCGCTTGCGGCTGGAACGAATACGTCGCTGACGCATCGTGACTGCGCGCAATCCGTGCGCTTCGTGACCGGGCATTCCCGCAAGGGCGTTCTGCCGGAGACCATCGACTGGCGCGCTGTTGCCGACCCCTCGGCCTCGACGGTCTTTTACATGGGCGGTCGTACCGCCGGTGCCATCCGGGCCAAGCTTCTGGAACATGGCATGTCAGCACATATCCCGGTGATCATCGCCTCCAATGTCAGCCGCAAGGATGAGCAACGCTGGCACGGCATTTTAGAGGACCTTGAAGGGGGCATCCGCGAGATCGGCCTCGATAAGCCGCTGCTGATCGCCGTCGGAGAAGCCTTTGGCCAGCGAGACGCTTCGCTTGAGCAGCCGAAAGGCTGGTCTCCGGGCGAAACCCGAGCGGGCTGGGCCCAGGTTTGCCTCGATCTCGGTCAGCGGTTGAAGAAGCGTGTACCACTCGCCGTGCCGCCACGCGGCCCGGTGCGCGTTACGCTGCACGAGTGATCATTGGCGCTGCAGGTGCGGACCCGCGATGCGGAATTGCCGTAACGACCGACCGTCTGACGGGTGGACGTACATTCGCCCCCGGCGCAGGTTCGCGTTTGGCTGGTAGAACCGCCATAGATGCCGGTCGTGCTTCGGGTACCTGTACAGCTGCCATCCGCACAGGTGACCGAACGGTCGTGCGCGCTAACACGCGCGGCTGGCGCGACAGCGTAAGGACGGTAATAACGGCCCCAAGCGCCATACCAGGGATAAGCGCTGTAGTGAGTGTCCCAATAGGCACGGTTATAGGCAAGAACCGCCACCCCGACGGCAGGTGCAATCGCGGGCGTCAGCACGACCGGCCCACCGTTGTAGACCACCTGGATGTAGGAAGCCGACACCCAGCCCCGAACACCTGCGAAGGCAATGTCGCACCAGCTGTAGCCGGTCAGGCAGCCATGAGTGGTGATGCGCGCGCCGGCGGGAACCACCGTCACAACAGGATACGCCGTCGAGGGACCGGCGCGGAGGTTAACATTTCCGGTGGCGACCGCAACGGTCGCGGCAGAAGCTGCGGATGCCCCGGCGACAAGGAAAGCGACAACCGCGAACACCATGCGCCACCTTTGCGCCAGCCCGAAATGCGCCAGAATTGTTTTCAACATGGAAACCTCCATCAACTTGCCGCCCCTTTGGCCGCGTTCATGAAGTAAGAATAGGCAGCATCATTGGCTGTGATCTTGCGGAAACGTTGCATTTTGTAACGAATTGTTTCGCTCTGTCAGAACCGACGTTTCGGCCACAATCCGACCATCGCGCAACTCGATTGTACGATCGAAAAGATCAAGGACGCGAGGGTCATGGGTGACAACCGCAACCGCCGCCTGTTGGCTATCCGCGATCCGGCGAAACAATCCGATCACCTGCCGGCCCCGAACGCTATCGAGCGCGGCGGTCGGTTCATCGGCAAGAATCAGCGCGGGATCGTTGGCAAGGGCGCGTGCGACAGCCACACGCTGCTGTTCGCCACCTGAAAGGCGCGTCGGAAGATTATCGATCCGGTGGGAGAGATCGACACTTTCCAGCAGATGCTCGGCATAGAAGCGCGCATCACGCGCCGGTATGTCATCGATTTCCAGCGAGAGTGCCACGTTCTCAACGGCTGTGAGAAAAGGGATGAGATTGGCCTTCTGGAAAACGAAGCCGATATTGTTGCGGCGAAAGTCACGCAGGCTTTCGATGTCTGCGCTGGCGGATGATACGCAGCGACCACGAATGAAGATCTCGCCCGTCGATGGCGGGTCCAGAAGACCGGCAATCAGAAGGAGCGTGCTTTTGCCAGAGCCGCTGGGTCCGAGAATACCCACCACCTCGCCAGAATGTATATCAAAGGAAACGCCATCGAGAGCCCGCACGATGCTGTCGCCGCTGGCATAGTGGCGGCTAACGTCACGAACACTGAGAACAGGTACGCCGTTCACGACAGAACCTCCTGCGCCCGCACCTTCAGCGCCCGTGAAATGCCGAGAAGGCTGGCAAAACCGCAGATGACCGCCATCGCGAGCCCAAGCAGGGCGACATCGCCAGGATCGATGACAACACGCCGTGGAAAATAGGGAAAAATGACGTTTGCAAGTGCAAGGCCCAGTGCGAGCCCACCCGCACCGATGAGATAGGCCTGCTCCGCGATCATGCCGATGATGACACGGTTGCGCGCACCAATGAGTTTCAGCATGGCGATCTGGTGTCGCTTTTCCATGGTCAGCATATAGATGATGAGCGAGATGACGATGGCCATGACGACCATAAGAACCGCCGTGAAGGAAAGGATCTGGATACGCAGCCGCCAAAGGCGCTGGTCGAGCAACAGACTGTGCTGTTCCGCCCGGCTCAGCACATTCGCATCGCCCCAGTCCATTATGGCGCGGCGGACCAAATCCGGATTGGCAGCAGGATTCAGCGTGACAAGAACGGCGGCAATCTTGCTATCCTGCGCCACAGAACTGCCGGGCAAGCTTGCCTGACCGGACCTGCCGAACGCACTGCGGGCCAGCAGAACCTCCTCGCTGGTGCGCCGCTTTGCAATCGCCGCAGCATCATTGACGGTCACGAAAAAAAGACCGTCACCGCCAATATCCACCATGCCTTGGGTCAGGCCGACAATCGTGAACTCGTCCAGACCGAGCCGCACTTTTTCGCCAAGCATAAGGCCGATACTCCGGTCAGCGATCGCCTCGAAATGGCCGTTGTTGAGATGGCGTCCAGCCGTAAGCGGCACCCAGGCCCCTTTGTCGCGAGGGAAATCAAGCCCTGTCAACGAAGCACGGCGGCTCTTTCCATTATGCTCGAATTGCTGGCTGATCTGCACGAACCGCCGCACGGTGGCCACGCCCTCAACACCCTCAACACGCCGATCCATGTCCGAGGCGATGGCTGATGTTTCCGAAAATGGCCCGGAGCGCCCACCCTGAACAACCCACAGATCGGCACCGATGCGATCAATCACCAGCAGCGCATCAGCCACAATGCCCCGGTAGAGACCAATCATGCCGATTGAGGCTGTGGCCAGAAAGGCGACGCCGGCCGCTGTCATGATGAAACGCCCGAAGTTGTGGCGAACGTCCTTGAGGCCGAGGTTCACGACGCATCCCCCCGGTTTGCAATCCGCATCCAGGGAAAGACACCGTTCGGCGATAGCAAAATCGTGTCGCCAGACGCAAGACCGCGCAGCACCTCGACACGGGCACCACCGAAGCGCCCGAGATCAACGGGACGCCAGACCGCGCGTCCGGCGCTTTCCACCCAGACGCCCGCCACACCATCGCGTCGCGCAATGCTCGCAACCGGCACGGCCAGAACATCCTGCACCTGACCGAGATCGATCACGGCAGTACCACGTTGGCCCAGCGCCCAGTTGGGCGGGAGGCGCACCGGAGCGACATCGACCGTGAACTCCCGTGTTTCCTGATCAACTTCGCGCGAAACGCGCCGCACCGTGCCGCGATAAAGCGCTTCACCATTGCCGCCGAAACGGATGGTCGCGGATTGTCCCGGTTGAAGTCTGGCGATCACGCTTTCATCGAAACGGGCCGACAGAACGATGCTGGCCGGATCGACAATCGTGACAAGAACGCTCGAAGGGGTCGCTATATCGCCCGGATTGAGGGCGCGAGATACGACAATGCCATCGATGGGAGCGCGGATCACCGACTTGTCGAGAAGCGCCTGACTTGCCGCAATATTCGCCGCCGCCGCCGCATCCTGCGCCTCAGCCTGCATCCGCGCGGAGTTGACCTTGGCCATGTCGGCTTCGGCTTGGCGCACAGCCGTTTGCGCGCTCTCAAAGGCGGACCGCGTTCCAACACCGGAGCGCAGCAATTCATTTTGACGGGCAAGGGTCTGGCGAGCGTTTTCGAGTGTTGCCTGTGCCCGCGTAACATCGGCAGCGGTCGCCTCCACCGCCTTGCGCGCGGCCTCACGAGAGGCAAAGGCCGCATCCCGCCCGGCGCTGAGATCCGCTGCACCAATCTCGGCAATCAGATCTCCCTTGACGACAGCGTCATTGCGATCCACCGCAAGCGCGGTGATCACCCCCTGAAGACTGGCACCGACATTCGCCCGTACCGTTGCATCCAGAACACCAGGACCGGAGAGTTCCGGCTGGAAAGAGGATGGCGTAACCGTCAGAAGATCCACCGTGCGAGGGGAGGCATATCGCAGCGCAAGAAGACCGGCACCGGCCAGAACGACAAAGATTGCCGCAAGCAGAACGGTCTTATCCGGTCGTTTCGGACGCGACAGCGGGCGCAGAACCGGGCTGCGTTCCGCCGTTTGCGCTGCCGGCGGCGTATCCGCCCTTGAATGGACACGCGCACTCGCCTGCATTTCGCCATTGGCGTCTGTCCTGTCATGCAACGGCAATACGGCCACGGCTTCTCTTCCTTGATGGTGAGGCGTATGGCGGGCGAGCTTGGACAGTCTCCCGCCATACGTGGAGCATTATCGCGAGATGCTGCCGTTTCGAACGACGGAGCCTCCGTTCGGGCCGGTCGTCGTGCGTGTTCCGGTACAGGTACCCGAGTTGCAACTGGCCGACCCCGAGCGAGAGACGCTCCCGCCATAAGGCCCGGTGCGCTTGACCGTGCGGGAGCAGGTGCCACCGCTACAGCCGCCGCTGGCGGACACGCTGCCCGTGCCACCAGCGGGGCCGGTGACGGAGCCATTTCGCGTAAAGGCGTTGGCATTGGCCACCGAGACCAAAGCGAAAACGCCAGCTACAAAGGCGAAGGTGAGAGTCTTGGTCATCAATATGATCCTTGATCAAATTTCTCGCCGGCATTCTTTGATCGCCAGCCTCAGCAGAATGCAGTGCGATCTTTGCTGTCGCTTGCACCGGCCATGTCATGATGTTGAGACTGATTTCCCCTTTGTGTCGTTTTGTAAAAGCCCGCTTTTTCAGGTTGATTTTCCATGAGCAAAGTGGCGTGCTTCGCTTATGGAACAGGATATGAAAACCATTTTGGTCGTAGACGACGACGCGGAAATCCGACGCCTGGTGGGCGATTTCCTCGTACGCGAGGGTTTTGCGGTGGAACTGGCCGAAGATGGGCGCGCGATGGATTCGGCTCTTTCGCGAATCCAGCCTGATTTGATCTTGCTTGACCTGATGCTGCCCGGCGAGGACGGCCTGTCGATCTGCCGCCGATTGCGCAGCGGAAGCGACACACCGATCCTGATGCTGACCGCCAAGGGCGACGAAACGGACCGGGTTGTCGGCCTTGAAATCGGCGCCGACGACTATGTCGTGAAACCCTTTGGCCCGCGGGAACTGCTGGCCCGTATCCGTGCACTTCTGCGCCGCGCGTCAAGTCGGGCCATGCCCGCAGCAACCCGCCGGTTCGCGTTCGACCGCTTTATCGCCGACCTCGATGCCCGCCAGCTGATCCACGAGGACGGCGAGCCCATCGCTCTGACCAGCGCCGAATTCGAGCTTCTCACCTGTTTTGTTCTGCGTCCACGGCGGGTTTTGTCTCGAGACCAGATCCTCGACTGGACCCATGGCCGCAACGCAGATCCCTTTGATCGCACCGTGGACATTCTCGTATCGCGGTTGCGCAAGAAGCTTGATGGCTTAGGCTCAGGGACCAACCTCATCAATACGATCCGCAACGGCGGCTATCTTCTGACCGTACCCGTGCGGCAGGTGCCCTAGATGGGGTTCGGGCTGGCCGCGCGCTTCATTGCCATCGGCGCAAGCGTTCTTCTGGCGCTCTGGGTCGCAATGATTGCACTATTCTACTGGACAAATAATCTCTCAAATACGTCCACGCGCCTGCCTGCAGAACAGTTGAAGGCCATTGTCGAGCTGATCGATGCGACGACGCCGGAACAGCGTCCACTTGTGCTAGAAGCGCTTCAGTCCTCCATGCTTGCTGTTTCGCTCATGCAATCCTCGACGCCATCGCCTGTTACCGTCGAGATGCGTGACGAAGCCGGTTTTGCGGCCTACCGATCATTGCTTGGCGCACGCCTTCTGTCGATCAGGCTTATGGAGGTGCCCGAGCGTATCACGAGGCCCCGTCTCCTGCAGCGCACCGCTCGGCCTCTGTCCTTTCAGGTGCGGCTCGCCGATGGACAGGTCCTTGTCGCCGAAGCGCGTACGCCCTTTATCGTTACATTTTATGGTTTGCCCGCGGGCATGGGTGCCGGTCTTGTCGGGACGCTGTTTGCAGCCGTCGCCTTTTTTCTGCTTCATCGGGAAATCCGCCCTTTAACGCGGCTTGCCGCCGCAGTGGATGCCATCGACCCCTCGGGAGAGCCGGTTCCCCTGCCCGCTATCCGCGCCACGACACCGGAAATCCGAGCATTAATGCGGGCCTTCGATCGGCTGCAAAGCCGTCTGAGGATTATGACCCGCACCCGCATGGCACTGATCGGCGGTATTCAGCACGATGTTCGCAGCTTCGCCACCCGGCTGCGCCTGCGACTGGAACGATTGCCCGATGCCGCCGAGCGCGAGCGCGCGACCGCAGATATCACCGACATGATTAACCTGCTCGATAATGCTCTTCTCACCTCCCGCGCCGGGGTTGGGGCATTGGAAGAAGAGATGCTGGACCTGACCGAGGTTCTCGGCAACGAAGTGGCCGATTTCCGACGGGCTGGGCAGCCTGTCGTGCTGGAGCCCGTTCCCGACCATACGGAAGCTTGGGTGATCGGTGATCGCTTGGCGTTGCGGCGCGTCATCGCAAACATCATCGATAATGCCGTGAAATACGGTAGCAAAGCGCGCGTTTCCCTCAAAGTGGATCACCACACACTACACGTGTTCATTGCCGATGACGGGCCGGGCTTTTCGGCACAGGATGCCGAGCTTCTGCTGGAACCCTTCGTGCGGGCAGAGCCTTCTCGCGCTCGCACGACCGGCGGCGCAGGCTTAGGCCTTGCCGTTGTCCGAACGTTGATCGAGGCACAGGGCGGCACGATTCAGCTTGGAAACGGCCCGCAAGGCGGTCTGGTGGAGCTGATCTTACCGCGTTTCCGTCCCACCTGATCCGGCTACAAAATGCTACATTTTCAAACAGTCCGTACATTTGGACGCAAACAGCGCTCCCCATCCTGAAATCGTCAGGAACGAAGGAGGACGCCGTGAAGAAACGGATCATCATTTCCATAGTGGCAGGTCTGATTTCAACCAGCAGTGCGCCGCTTGCCGCCAGTGCGCAGGATGCCACGATGACCGCCCCGGCACTGCCGGATATGCTGGAAGGCAACTGGCAAGCCTATGGCGAAAGCGATGGCCATGATCTCGCCGGTCGTCTGGATGCCGTTCGCCGCTATTATAGCGGCAAGCTTGTCCGGCTTCGGCTGGCGGCTATGCTGGCCGTGCAGGAAACGGCAATTGGCATCACCGCAGACCAGAAGGATGTCTGGCGGGCCTACACCAAATCACTTCTGGCGCTGGTGCCCGAACGTGAAGCCATGCTCGAACTCATCGGCGATGCGGACGAAGACCCCCGCGGACCAACAGCCTTTGCGCGTTCGGAAGCAATCGCCGACATGCTCACGGATTATGCGACCAAGGCGGCGGCGCTGAAGAATGCCATTAACGCCCTGCGGTCCGCGTTGACGCCCGAGCAGCTCGAGGCTGCGCGCGTGCCGCGTCTTTCGCACGGCTGAAGTCACCTGAAACCCCACCTCATTCCATTTCGGCATCCGCCATGCCGAAAGCGGACGGGTTACTTGCCCCGAATCTCCTCGTGCCCGTCCGCACATCCTTACCAGAACCGGAGAGCCCTATGCGCCTTGTCATCGTTACCATCGCCACGCTGTTTGCAACCGTCGCCAATGCTCAGCAACTCACCCGCCAGCAACTCATGGAAATCCGCGCCGTATGCGAGCCCGATCTTCGCAAGTTCTGCGCGAGCGTAGAGCCCGGCGGCGGCCGTTTGGCGCAATGCCTGCAACAGAACGCAGCCAGCATTTCCGTTCCTTGCAAGGAAAAATTGATGGCAATCAAAGCAGCGCGCTCCTGAGCGCGTTTCGCTTGATCCGGCGAGCGCTGCAGAGCCCCGTTAAAAACGGGGGATCGCCTGAGGACCATGGCCAGACATTGGCACGTCCTGAAAACATCCGATCAGCCCGATGGATTGTTTCATAGGACGACAGACCGCAAATCAAAGAAATCGATCATTCCGTTCCGCCGACGACCTATTCAATGGTCGACGGCGCGGGTGCCAAGCCGACCGGACATGAAGTGATCTACTTCAGCAGTTCCGTGTGCCCGCCTCTCTTTGAGGATTTCAGCGCGCAAGCCGCTGGCTGGAAAAGCCCTTTCGAAGAATCCCCGTATCTGCAAAGAAAGTTTGATTTCAGTAGCGATCAGACGGACATGATGCGCGGCTAACTACAGTTACTATGTAGGGGGTAAGACCGAAAGGCGGTGGTAGCGGAGGAGGGATTTGAACCCCCGACACAAGGATTATGATTCCTCTGCTCTGACCTACTGAGCTACTCCGCCACAATGCGCTGAAAACATTTCTGTTTCCAAAAGGTCGGTCGCATTTCCGTGGTGCGGCTTATAAGGCGGGCGTCCGTTTCCTGTCAAGCGCCCGTTGAAAAGAAACGATGCTTTCTCGCCGCCTCTTTTCAGGCCTTGGCCGCAACCGCCTGCGGTGCACTGGAAAGCAGCGCCGAAAGGGCCGCTTCCGAAACCGCTGAACGTTGCGAGCGCTCGATGAAGCCGCCGCCAAAAACGCGGGCATCCTCGCCCGGCGCTGAATACAGTACGCAGGCCTGTCCGGGCGCGACACCCGCCTCACCCACTTCGAGATCGACATAGATGCCGCCTGCGTCGCGTCCAAGCCGCGCCGGTGCCGGTGGGCGCGTCGAGCGCACCTTGGCGAAGCAGTCAAAACCCGCCTCAACGGTGGCCTCAAGCGTTTCGTCACCCAGCCAGTTCACATCCCGCAGATAGACGCGGCGCGTCTCCAGCGCCTCCTTCGGGCCAACGATCACCCGTTTGCCGCGCGCATCGAGATAAATGACGTAGAGCGGCTCACCCGTGGCGATGCCGATGCCGCGTCGCTGCCCGATCGTGTAGTGTAGGATACCCTCATGCTGGCCCAGCACACGGCCGTCCAGATGAACAATGTCACCGCCCAGCGCCGATTCCGGCTTCAGCTTGGTGATGATGTCCGTATATTTGCCCTGCGGTACGAAGCAGATGTCCTGGCTATCGGCCTTCTGTGCCACCACAAGCCCCATCTCCTCCGCCAGCCGCCGCGTTTCGGCCTTGGACATACCGCCAAGCGGAAAGCGCAGGTAATCGATCTGCTCCTGCGTGGTGGCAAAGAGGAAATAGCTCTGGTCACGCTCGGCATCGACCGGGCGGTATAGGGCGCGTCTGTGCGGATTGTCCGCCGAAGGATTGGCGCGCGAGCGGATATAATGGCCGGTCGCCAGCGCATCCGCGCCCAGTTCCTTGGCGGTGGCCAGAAGGTCGGCAAATTTGACGGTCTGATTGCACGCGACACACGGAATGGGCGTTTCACCCGCCACATAGGATTCGGCAAAGGGATTAATCACCGTTTCGCGGAAACGCGCTTCGTAGTCGAGCACATAATGGGGAATGCCGAGCGTCTCGCACACCCGGCGCGCGTCATCGATATCCTGACCGGCGCAGCAGGAACCAGCGCGATGCACGGCCGCACCGTGGTCGTACAGCTGCAGCGTGATGCCCAGAACATCATAGCCTTCCTGTTTGAGAAGACCGGCGACAACGGACGAATCCACACCACCCGACATGGCAACGACCACGCGGGTATCCTCAGGCTTCTTGTCAAAATCGAGCGTGTTCACGGGCTTGTTTCCGATTGCGCCCAAAGGCGGCGCGTCAAACGCAGTCAGGCCACGAGCCTCGCCCGCAGCCTCATTCTCTGCTGCATATAGAAAGGATGAGCCGCCACTGCAAGCAGAAGCCCCCTTTTATGGTTGAGGCTCACGCCTTCGCGAGTGCCGCCTTTTCCGTTTCAAAGGCCCATTCGATCCACGGCATCAGGGCTTCAAGGTCGCTGGCCTCAACCGTTGCACCGGCCCAGATGCGAAGGCCCGACGGCGCATCGCGGTAAGAGCCGATATCAAAGGCAACGCCTTCCTTTTCCAGACGCGTGGCAATGGCCTTGGCAAAGGCGGCCTGTGCATCGTCTGACAGAGCGGTGACGGCAGGATCGACGATCCTCAGGCACACGGACGTGTTGGAACGCGTGGCCGGATCAACGGCAAGATTGGCGATCCAGTCGCGGCTGTCGACAAAACCGTTGATGACGGCGGCGTTCCGGTCGGCCCGCGCCCGCAAGCCCGCAAGACCGCCGAGCGTCTGAGCCCATTCCAGCGCGTCGATATAGTCTTCAACGCAGAGCATAGAGGGCGTGTTGATCGTATCCCCTTCAAAAATGCCCTCGATCAGCTTGCCGCCCTTGGTCAGTTTGAAGATCTTCGGCAGCGGCCAGGCGGGCGCATAGCTTTCCAGACGCTCCACCGCGCGCGGCGAAAGGATGAGCATGCCGTGGGCCGCTTCCCCGCCCAGTACCTTTTGCCAGGAGAAGGTCACGACATCGAGCTTGGCAAAATCGAGGTTCTGCGCAAACGCCGCCGACGTGGCGTCACAGATCGTCAGCCCCTTGCGATCATCGGGAATGAAATCGCCATTCGGCACGCGAACGCCGGAGGTCGTACCGTTCCAGGTAAACACAACGTCCCGGTCGAAATCGACATCGGCAAAGTTCACCAGCGCGCCATAGGGGGCCACGAACTTGCGCACGTCGGGCAGCTTCAGTTCCTTGGTCACATCAGCAACCCAGGTGGAGCCGAAGCTTTCCCACGCCACCATGTCGACGCCACGGGCGCCGAGAACCGACCACAGGATCATTTCCACCGCCCCCGTATCGGAAGCGGGAACAATGCCGATGCGGTAATCGGCGGGCACCTGCAGAACCTCACGGGTCAGGTCGATGGCACGCTTCAGCTTGGCCTTGCCAATCTTGGCGCGGTGAGACCGGCCAAGCGGTGCATCAGAAAGCACGGCAGGCGACCAGCCGGGACGCTTGGCGCAGGGGCCAGAGCAGAAATTGGGGTTGTTGGGACGGATATGCGGCTTGGCGACGTCAACCATGATGTGGCCCCTTGCGATCGACGCTTTTAAAAAGCGGTTCCAGAAAGATGCGGCGCTTATAGCGCCTGCCCCGCCATACCGACAAGGGCTAGGACCAATCAACATTCAGGATTTGAAGCGTGGCATGAGAGAAAATCGTCCGGCGCGAATCTGAAAGATCGCGACGCGCTTTAAGGCGTGCACTTTAACAGGCCACAACGTTTTTCATCGGCGTGGGAACGGATTTCGCCATAATCAGTTCATAAAGCATTAATCATGAGTCATGCCCCAACAGGGAGAAACCAAAATGAAAACGATCCGTGCACTCACACTGGCCACCTTTGCTGCCCTCTCCGCCTCGGCGGGCAGCCTGTCCGCTGCAGACCTTTACGCCCGCAACGCGGCCCCCGTTCCGATGGAAGCCGATGACGAAGGCGGCGTGCGCGTCGGCGTGCTGACCTGCGATGTCGGCTCGGGCGGTGGGTATCTGCTCGGCTCGGCCAAGACGCTGGACTGCACGTTCAAGTCCGTGCGCGGCAAGGTCGATCACTACACCGGCTTTGTTCGCAAGCTCGGCGTTGACCTGGGTTACACCGCAGGCGGCAAGCTCGTCTGGGCCGTTGTCGCCCCGACCGCTGGCTACCACACCGGCTCGCTCGGCGGCGTCTACAAGGGCCTGAGCGCTGAAGCCACCGCAGGCGTTGGCATTGGCGCCAATGTTCTGATCGGCGGCACGGAAGGCTCCGTTCAGCTGCAGACGCTGTCCGTCACCGGCCAGTTGGGCTTGAACGTCGCCGCAGCCTCGACCTCCGTGACGCTGAAGCCCGCAAGCTGATCGTCGCGATCACCGCAAAACGAAAAAAGGCCCGCTTCGGTTTCGAAGCGGGCCTTTTCAATAGGATCGGAACGTTGCGACAATCGCCAGCCTCTTTGCCCCCTCGCCCCGCTTGGCGGGGAGAGGGTTTGGGTGAGGGGCAAAGCCACGGGTAAAACCATCAAAAAATACGAGTTGGTGCGATGTTTCAGCCCCTCATCCCGCTGCCGCGACCTTCTCCCCGCAAGCGGGGAGAAGGGGAATTCAAGAACCGCTCCATCCCCAATAATGCGCAGCAAGCTTTGTCATCAAGCGAAAAGGCCCGCTTCGGTTTCGAAGCGGGCCTTTTCAATAGGATCGGTAATCGCAGGATTACTTGTAGACCATCGGCGGGGCCGGCGGCACAACGGACGGCTCGTAAGCCTGAGCCGAGCAACCGTTGAAGGAGTAACGAGCACCAATACGGAATTCGTGCTGGTCGATACCCTTGTCCCAACCCTGAGTTCCGCCACCGGGAGTGGACGTACCGAGGAACGAGAACATATCACCACCGGCAATGTGGCGATAACGATAGCCGGCATCGGCCTTCAGGTTACAGGTCAGGTCATAAGAAGCACCGGCCATGAGCGCATAGGCAAAGCGCCAGCTGGACTCACCACCATGTGTTTCCGTCGGGTCGCAGGTGGCGCCAGCGCAGGCCGTGTTATTCAGCTTGTCCCACTTCACATAGGAACCACCGATACCGGCACCCACATAAGGCGTGATCGAGGCATAGGTGCCCAGATCAACATAAGCGTTTGCCATCAGCGAATAAGCGTTGAACGAGGAAGTATCGGAAGATACGCAACTCGGACCCGAAGCGCAGCTTCCGGTGGTCGAGCCCTTGAAATCGCTCTTGAAGGTGTGATCGAAGGTCAAATCGGTGCGCAGGTAGTTCGTCACCTGATAACCGACACCGACACCGAGAAGAGCCGACCCCTTAAGGTCTGCGCTTGCGAAGTTCGCCCAATTGGTCGGGGTGGGTTGCCCCTGCAGGAACTTCGCGCCGCGCATATCGTTCAGCGAATAACCGACATCACCACGCAGATACCATCCGCTGGAATCGCTGACGGTAACTTCCGGGGCGGCTGCAGGCTCCAACGGCGCAACAGGCTGATAAAGATCGGCAGCAAAGGCCGACGTGGAAAGTGTCAAGGCGGCAACGAAGCCGACGAGGCTGGATTTCATGGCAATTACTCCAAAGTGCCCTGGCGGTGATGCGGTTAGCCGCAAACATCCCTGCTGACCTTGGATAATGAAGGATAAAAGTTAAGAGCCACTTAACCACGTGTGTTTACCGAAAGATTTCGAAACACCTTATTTTGCAGGCAATAGACCAGCAAAAAGCCGGCCCTGCGAACGGCAGAACCGGCTGAGATTTCTGACAAACTTGGCCCCATACTCTTCCGTCATCCTCGGGCTTGACCCGAGGATCCATGCTTCCAAAGCTTTATGGATGGTCGGGTCAAGCCCGACCATGACGAAAAGAGAGGTTGTCGACCTTTGCCGGCCCTGCGAACGGCAGAACCGGCTTCGTTTCTTTCAGTGCGGCAAGTGTCAGGCCGCACTTTTGACGTTGGCAATCACATCGCACAGATCGCCCACGATCCGCTCGATCTGGCTGCGGTCGTCACCTTCAGCCATGACGCGGATCAACGGCTCGGTGCCGGAGGGACGGATGACCAGACGGCCATTGGCGGCCAGTTCCTGTTCGGCCTCGGCAATCGCCTTCTTGACCGTCTTGTCTTCCAGCGGCTTGCCGCCCGAGAAGCGCACATTGCGCAGAAGCTGCGGCACCGCCTCGAAGCGACGGCAGATTTCGCTGACCGGCTTATCGAACCGCTTGACGGCGGAGAGAACCTGAAGCGCTGCCACGAGACCATCGCCGGTCGTGCCAAAATCCGACAGGACGATATGGCCGGACTGTTCGCCGCCCACATTGAACCCATGCTGGCGCATATGTTCGACCACGTAGCGGTCGCCCACCTTGGTGCGCACGAGATCGAGCCCCTTGGACGCCATGAAGCGCTCAAGCCCCAGATTGGACATAACGGTCGCCACCAGACCACCGCCCTTGAGCAGGTTGTCATCGGCCCAGGTTTCGGCAATGACGGCCATCAGCTGGTCACCATCCACCACGCGGCCCGTCTCATCGACAATGATCACGCGGTCGGCATCGCCATCCAGCGCAATACCGATATCGGCGCGCACCTCATGCACCTTGCGCTGAAGCGCATCGGGATGGGTGGAGCCGCATTCCAGATTGATGTTCGTGCCGTTCGGCGTGTTACCGATCGTCACCACTTCGGCACCCAGTTCCCAAAGTGCGGTCGGAGCCACCTTGTAGGCAGCGCCATTGGCGCAATCGATGGCAATCCGCAGGCCCGAAAGCGTCACATCGCGCGGCATGGTGCGCTTCACGAACTCGACATAGCGATAGATGTCACCATCGACGCGCTTGGCCCGGCCAATATCTTCCGGCTTGGCCAGCTGGGTGTAAATATCCTCTTCCAGCAGCGCCTCAATCTGCATTTCGATTTCATCGGACAGCTTGTAGCCATCCGGTCCGAAAAGCTTGATGCCGTTATCGGCAAAGGGATTGTGCGACGCCGAGATCATCACGCCGATATCGGCGCGCATCGAACGGGTCAGCATGGCAACGGCGGGCGTCGGGATAGGCCCCAGCAGGAAAACATCAAGCCCGGCAGCGGTAAACCCGGCCACCAGCGCATTTTCCAGCATGTAGCCGGAAAGGCGCGTGTCCTTGCCAATCACCACGCGATGACGGTGGCTGCCGCGCCGGAAAATGGTGCCGACCGCGATGCCAACCCGCATGGCAAGATCCGGCGTCATGGGAAATGTATTGGACAGCCCGCGAATACCGTCCGTCCCGAAATAGCGACGTGTCATGTCAACTCCAGTATGATCGGCGCTTGACCGCGCCAGAACCTGAACGGTTCCTTCAATGCCTGATATCTGCAGCGACCGCCCCCGCATCCTCCCGAAGGGATAAAGGCAGGAAAAGCCCTGCCCGGCGGTCGATTCATGAGCGCTCCAATGCCACAAATCCCGCCGAACGGCACGTAAATTACCGTCATAAACAATTACATGTCGTTACCACGACGCAAAAACGCCGGGCGCGAAAGCACCCGGCGTTCAAAATCTTCGTATTTTCCACGGCTTAAGGCTTTGCGGCGCGCTTGCGCCGTTGAAAGGCCCTTAGTTGGTGGGCTTGGTTTCCGTGGACACGGCTTCCTGATGATACCAGCAGGTATCAATCACCGGATAGGGCACAGCAACGGGAAGCGTGATGACCGTCGACTGCATGTTCTCGGAACCCTGCCTAAAATTGCGGCGACGCTCGCCCACAGGGAACTGATAAACTTTCGCGGTATGGTGGTGAAAACCTGCAGCCATTGTCATTCCTTTCGCGTCTACTCGTTGTGCACAACGTCCATCCGGTTAATTTTTGATCATTTTTTATTCAGAACGCCTATATTATTATCACATCATGAGGTGACTGTCAGTAGAAAAATACGCGTATGACGTGATTATGTCAGGGCATAGACTATATTTTATGCAATTCGTCTATTTTGAGTGCAACTTTATCACCTGCCTTATTGCGTGACCAATGCGAAGGCAGCGTAAGACGCCAAAAAGCAAGGGAATCCGGGAATCTTCAGCACGAAACGGAATCTGGCACGCCATATGCTTTCATGAGGGCATCGTTGACAGGAGCGTGAGATTGCACATGACCAAGTATAAGCTCGAGTACATCTGGCTTGACGGCTACAAGCCTGTGCCGAACCTGCGTGGCAAGACGCAGATCAAGGAATTCGATACCTTCCCGACGCTGGAACAGCTTCCGCTCTGGGGTTTCGACGGTTCCTCGACCGAACAGGCTGAAGGCCGCAGCTCTGACTGCGTACTCAAGCCCGTAGCCATTTACCCCGATCCGGCCCGCACCAACGGCGTTCTCGTCATGTGCGAAGTCATGATGCCGGATGGCAAGACCCCGCACCCGTCCAACAGCCGCGCCACCATTCTGGACGACGCTGACACCTGGTTCGGTTTCGAGCAGGAATACTTCTTCTACAAGGACGGCCGTCCGCTCGGCTTCCCGGAGCAGGGCTACCCGGCTCCGCAGGGTCCGTACTACACGGGCGTTGGCTTCAAGAACGTCGGCAATGTTGCTCGCCAGATCGTTGAAGAGCACCTCGACCTCTGCCTCGCCGCTGGCATCAACCACGAAGGCATCAACGCCGAAGTGGCCAAGGGCCAGTGGGAATTCCAGGTTTTCGGCAAGGGCTCCAAGAAGGCCGCTGACGAAATCTGGATGGCTCGCTACCTCCTGACGCGCCTGTGCGAAAAGTACTGCATCGACATCGAATGGCACTGCAAGCCGCTCGGTGACACCGACTGGAACGGCTCAGGCATGCACTGCAACTTCTCCACCAAGTTCCTGCGCGAAGTTGGCGGCAAGGAGTACTTCGAAGCCCTCATGGCTCAGTTCGAAAAGAACCTCGACGAACACATCGCCGTCTACGGCCCGGACAACCACCTGCGTCTGACCGGCAAGCACGAAACGGCTCCGTGGAACAAGTTCTCCTACGGCGTTGCCGACCGTGGCGCTTCGATCCGCGTTCCGCATTCCTTCGTGAACAACGGCTACAAGGGCTACCTGGAAGACCGTCGTCCGAACTCCCAGGGCGACCCCTACCAGATCGCTTCCCAGGTTCTGAAGACGATCTCGGAAGTCCCGACCGAAGGCTACGCCACCGCTGCTGCCTGATTGGCAATAGCCTGAAGCTTGGAAAGCCTCTCCGCACCCGCGGGGAGGCTTTTCGTTTGACTGAACGCCGGAGGAATTGCCTTCGACCCATTCATGCGGTCACATCGCGCTAGGCTCAGGACCATGGATCAAATGCCTTGGTAAGGCAGCGGTTCCCCCTCATAGAGAAAGCCACCGGCTCCCACCCCATTCTTTCACGCGACCAAAGGCTCCATTTGGGGGCGATGCAATCCTGATGAGCAAGCGCGAGTTGGGGCGATAGGACGGCACAAACGCCTTGAAAGCTGCCACGAAAAAGCCCCCGCTGCTTTCGCAACGGGGGCTTTTGTTTGGTCGCTACGCTGTGCCGCGTTTAGTGCGGCTGCGGCTCGTAACCGCCTTCGGCCTCGCCATCACCGCGCGTTTCGCCCGTATCCTTGCGCGCACCGGCTTTCGGTACAGCAGAACCACGCGAGGACGATGTATCATCACCATTGTCGCGCGTCGGACGCTCGCCCCTGATGAGGGCCTTGATCTCTTCACCGGAGAGCGTTTCGAACTCGAGCAGGCCTTCGGCGAGCGTGACGAATTCGTCGTGCTTCTCAGTCATGATCGCCTTGGCAGCCTTGTAAGCCTCGTCAATCAGGCGACGCACTTCATTGTCGATCTTCTGAGCCGTGGCTTCGGAGACATTGCGCGTCTGCGACACCGAATGACCGAGGAAGACTTCCTGCTGGTTTTCACCATAGGCCACCTGACCAAGCTCGTCGGAAAAGCCCCACTGCGTGACCATGGCGCGGGCAAGCTTGGTGGCCTGCTCGATATCGGACGATGCGCCGGAGGTGATGTTTTCCTTGCCGAAGGTCAGTTCTTCGGCAACACGACCGCCCATCATGATGGTCAGGCGCGATACCATCCACTTGTAGCTCATCGAATAGCGGTCGCCTTCCGGCAATTGCATGACCATGCCGAGCGCACGACCGCGCGGAATGATCGTCGCCTTGTGCAGCGGATCGGCCACCGGCACGTTGAGCGCAGCAATGGCATGACCGGCTTCATGGTAAGCGGTCAGCTTCTTTTCGGCTTCGGTCATGGCCGAGGTGCGGCGCTCCGCCCCCATCATGATCTTGTCCTTGGCGTCTTCGAATTCCTGCATGGTCACAACGCGCTTGTTGCGACGGGCGGCCATCAGGGCGGCTTCGTTGACGAGGTTCATGAGGTCGGCACCTGAGAAGCCGGGCGTACCACGCGCCAGAATCTTCAGATCGACATTCGGCGCCAGCGGCACATTGCGCACATGCACCTTGAGGATGCGTTCGCGGCCGATAATATCCGGGTTCGGCACAACGACCTGACGGTCGAAACGGCCGGGACGCAGAAGCGCCGGGTCCAGCACGTCCGGGCGGTTGGTGGCGGCAATGAGGATGATGCCCTCATTGGCCTCGAAACCGTCCATCTCGACGAGAAGCTGGTTGAGCGTCTGCTCGCGCTCGTCATTACCGCCGCCGAGACCGGCACCACGATGACGACCGACCGCATCGATTTCGTCGATGAAGATGATGCAGGGCGCATTCTTCTTGGCCTGCTCGAACATGTCGCGCACGCGGCTTGCACCGACGCCCACAAACATTTCCACAAAGTCCGAACCGGAAATCGTGAAGAACGGCACATTGGCTTCACCAGCCACAGAACGGGCGAGAAGCGTCTTACCCGTACCCGGAGGGCCAACGAGCAGCACGCCGCGCGGAATTTTGCCGCCAAGGCGCTGGAATTTCTGCGGATCGCGCAGGAACTCGACGATTTCCTCAAGATCCTGCTTAGCTTCATCCACGCCAGCCACGTCGTCAAACGTCACGCGGCCATGCGCTTCGGTCAGAAGCTTGGCCTTGGACTTGCCGAACCCCATGGCTCCGCGCGAACCACCCTGCATCTGGCGCATGAAGAACAGCCAGACACCGAGAATGAGGAGCATCGGCACCAGCGTGCCCAGCCAGCTCAGGAAGCCCGAGGAACCATCGCTTTCAGGCCGCGCGACAATGGTCACATTCTTGGCCTGAAGCTTTTCCATCAGGTTGTCATCGATCACCGGCGCATAGGACTGGAAGGCAGAACCGTTTTCCAGATAGGTGCCGTAGACGCGGTTGCCAGCGACGGTCACGTCGCGCACGCGCCCCGAATCCACTTCGCGCAGGAATTGCGAATAGGGGATCTCACGCCCGCCCGATTGCGAGGGCGTCGTCTGGAACATGCTGAAAAGCGCGACCAGCAGCAGGGCGATGATGGCCCACAGAGCGAAGTTGCGGAAATTTGGGTTCATTGAACTCCCCGGTACCAATTGCGGATCAACCGCAGCATTTCATTCCGAACGGGCGATCCCGAAGCGGTATTGGGTCTTAACATAGGATCGCGGCTCGGGCTTGCCAAGGCGAACCGGAGCAATCGATGTACTTTAAGCTTAACTATTCAGGAAAAAGCGGGCCGTAAATAAGGCGGAAGACCAAGAAGCGCGGCCAGAGCTTCGGCAAAGGCAAGATCAAAGCCCGGCAGAAACAGATCATAGGGCGCCAAGGCCATAAAAACCCCAGTGCCATCAGCCATTTCGCCCTCGCATCCACGCACGCTTGGCAGGCCGGAAAGACCAAGACGAACCAGCGACGGCGAAATCCCGGCCTCAGCGCGGACACATGCGCCATCCCTGCGGGTGATCACCACAGGAAACACATTTTCGTTACAGATATGAAAGCGGCCATCCCAGACGCACGCCTCACCCGGCGCAAGCGTTACAGGGTCGGGCAGTCCCCGCCCCTCGCGCACCAGAAACAACCCGTCCCGGTTCAATACGGCCAGCACACGGCCAAGCGTCATCCGCCCCGCGGCACCGCCTTGAAAAAGGGCGCAAAGCCGGGCAAGCGCGTCGCCCCTGACGCCATCAGGCTTCCCGCCGATCACCGCCACAAGGCCCGCCAGAGCAAAGTTCATGACCGGGAGATCGGCTTGCCCCGCCGCCCGCGCAATCCGCACAACCGATCCATGGTGCAGGCTGGCATGGGTCGAGACCCAGAAAGCCGCCTGCCGTGCCAGATCAGTACGCGTCAAGACGCACGGATCGGTAAGCGGCGCATCCGGCCCGCTCGCACGAAGGGCCTGACGCACCCTCACCCGCTCATAATGGCGGTCGGCATTGCTCGGGTCCTCGATCCATTCGATGGCATTGGCTTGCAGAAAGGCCCGGATGTCCATCCGCCGCAGGCCCAGAAAAGGCCGCGCAATCCAGATCGCGCGCTCATAAAGCACAGCCTCCGCCATGCCGGAAAGACCACCGCGCGGGCTCGCCGCACCCCGCGCCACGCGCATGGCAATCGTTTCATCCTGATCGTCCGCCGTATGCGCCGTCACGATCAGGTTTGCCGCGAAATGATCCGCCGCCTGCTTCAACAAACGATAGCGGGCAAGGCGTGCCGCAGCCGAGAGGCCGCTTTTCGGCTTGGTCCCCTGCCAGAGCAGGGTGATGTGGGGAATATCGAGCCTCTGACAAAGCGCGGCCACAGCCTCGGCCTCGTCAGCCGAGCGGGCGCGCAAACCATGGTCGATGGTCGCTGCACACAGCAAATGTGGGGGCTTAACGGTCTTGGAAAGGGCCAGAAGCAAGCCGGTGGAATCGCTGCCACCGGAAACGGCAACCAGAATTCGGGTCGGTTCGGTCAGTCGTTCGACAAAGCGCCGCGTCGTCGCAAGAACGCCTTCGCTGGACAAGGACGGAGTGTCCGCCACCACAATCAGCAGGCCAGACGCTTCTGCTCGCTGGTCGCCTTGGTCAGCACGGCCTTCGGCGCACTCGGATAACGCACACCCACTTCGCGCAGCGTCTTGCAGGCCACATCCTTGTTGTCGAGGGCGGCCAGCGACATGCCAAGCTTCAGCAGCATTTCCGGCGCGCGCGGCGACTTGTTATAGGTCTGATGGCCATTGAGGAAGGTGCGGGCCGCCTCGGAATACTTGCCCTGCGAGAACTGTGCCTCACCCATCCAGAACGTGGCATCCGCCACCTTGCCGCCCTTGGGATAGGACTTCACGTAGTCCTGAAACTCGCCTTCGGCCTGCGCATAATCACCAGACAGAACATGGCCATAGGCGGCCTTGTAGAGCTCATCGGCACTTCCGAGCGCGGACGCTTTCGGCGAGGTAGACGCCGTCTCCGTGCCGGGAAGGGTCGAGGCATTGGAGCCGGGTGCATTGGCGGTGGACCCGATCGGGTTACCATTCGCATCGAACTTCACGGAGCCCAGCGTCGTGGCCGGCGCACCATTCGAGCCGTTTGCCGAACTGCCGGCAGCAGATGCACCGCCGGTCGATTCGATCACGGAAGCCACATCGTCGGAAGCCTCCGTCGATGCGGCAGGTGCCTGCGTGGTCGCGACGGACGGCGTGGTGCTGTCCGGCGCGGCTTCGCTCTTCTTCTTCGATCCGCCCTTTTCCAGATCCTGGAAGCGGAATTCATTGTCTTCCTGCGTCTTGCGCATCTGCTCCTGCATCTGCAGCAACTGGAAGCTCATTTCCTCGATGCGGCCGTTCAACTGGCGCACTTCTTCCTGAAGCTGCTGGATACGCACGGCATCGGCGGCGGATTGCGCCAGAATGACCGGCTGTCCGGCATCCTGCTGGATCGGTGCGATGAACGCCCTCATAAGCGGCTGCGAAAGCGCCGTGCTCTGCCACCCGGAAAATGCGACGAGCCCGACGAGCCCCGCCACGACAAGTTTCCTCATGTGTTGACCCTGTGTTGGTTGAAGGAACAGCCGCAAATCGGCCCTGTCTTTCAATGGCATGAATAAGGACGTTTTCCAATCACCGAGAATGCAGCCAACTTCGGCGAAAACAAGGAAAATGCAGCGAATGTCCCTTCCGCAACGCAAAAACAAAAAGGGCGACCCGAAGGTCGCCCTTTTCAAACGAGGTCTGCTGACCTTTTCGGGTCTTAGCGACCGCCCAGCACCGTGACGGCGCGGCGGTTCTGCGACCAGCAGGAAATGTCATCGCAAACAGCGACCGGACGTTCCTTACCATAGGAGATGGTGCGGATCGAAGACGCCGGAATGCCGAGCGAGGACAGATAATCGCGGGTGGCGGCGGCGCGACGGGCACCGAGAGCCAGGTTGTATTCGCGCGTGCCGCGTTCGTCGGCATGGCCTTCAACCGTGATGGAATAGTTCGGATACTGCTTCAGCCACTGGGCCTGACGGGCCAGCGTCTGCTGGGCATCGGCGCGGATCGAGGTCGAGTCCGTATCGAAGAAGATGCGGTCGCCAACGTTGACGGTGAAGTCCTGTGCAGAACCCGGCGTTGCGGCGCCAGCACCGCCATTGAGGCCGAGATCGCCCGCACTGTTCGGCATGTTCTTCTTGCTGCCGCAGCTTGCAAGAGCAAGCGTCAGAGCGAAAGCGACGACAACCGGGTTACGGACAAACTTCTGCATGTGGCCAAAAGCCTGGGTTTCAGTGCGGCTCATCGCCGATCTCCTTGCAAATCCTCGTTAAGGTTGCCGAACCATAACCCCTCTCGGTTAATCGGCATCCAACGAATATGGTTAATGGATCACTAATCGGTGCCTGCCGCCTTCGGACCGGATACGCGCCCTTGAGGAATTGGAGGCGGCTGGCAGGAAACTCTACTGTCGCTCCCTCACAGGGTTTTGCGGCAGCAACGTGGCGAAGTGCCACAATTCGTTCATCTTCACTCGAGAAGCGGCGACCAGGCCGGGTCCGAAGCAAACGTCGGGGTCGGAATGCGCAGTTCATTATACCCCGTCAGGTCGATGGAGTAGAGCTGCGAGCCACCCGAACCGGCATTGTCACGGAAGAACATGACCACGCGGCCATTCGGTGCCCAGGTCGGACCTTCATTATGGAAGCCCGAGGTCAGGATACGCTCGCCCGAACCATCCGGCTTCATCACGCCGATGGAGAAGCGACCGCCCGACTGCTTGGTAAAGGCAATCAGATCACCACGCGGCGACCAGACCGGCGTCGAATAGGACCCGTCACCGAAGGAAATACGGTTCTGCCCCGAACCATCGGAGTTCATCACGTAAAGCTGCTGGCGACCGCCACGGTCACTTTCAAACACGACGCGGCGACCGTCCGGCGAGTAGCACGGCGAGGTGTCGATGGCCGCCGTCGAGGTCAGGCGGGTCGTGGTGCGCGAGCGCAGGTCCATCGTGTAGATGTTGGAGTTACCGTCCTGCTGCAGCGACATGATCACGCGCTGGCCATCCGGCGAGAAGCGCGGCGAGAACGTCATGCCGGGGAAATTGCCAACCACTTCGCGGCGACCCGTTTCAAGCTGAAGCAGGTAAACGCGCGGCTGGCCGCCCTCGAACGACATGTAGGTGATTTCCTGCTGGTTCGGCGAAAAGCGCGGCGTCAGCACGATGTCGTTGGAATTGGTGAGCAGTCGCAGGTTGAAGCCGTCCTGATCCATGATGGCCAGCTGGCGCTTGCGGGCGTTCTTCGGGCCGCTTTCGGACACGAACACCACGCGCGTATCGAAATAGCCATCTTCGCCGGTGATCTGCTTGTAGATCGCATCGGCAATGATATGGGCCACACGACGCCAGTTCTGCGGCTGGGTGTAGAACTGCTGGCCCGTCATCTGCTGGCCGGAGAACGTATCCCACAGACGGAAGTCAGCGCGAAGACGTCCGCCTTCCTTGACCAAGCGACCCGTGACGAGCGCCTGCGCGTTGATGACCTTCCAGTCTTCAAAGCGCGGCGTCTGGTCCGGATTGGACACTTTTTCGATGAAGGCCGTCTTGGCGACCGGCGCAAACAGGCCGGACCGCTTCAGGTCGGCAGCAATCACGTCGGTAATCTGCGGGCCAAGGGCATCACCGGAAATGAAATCCGTGATGGCAATCGGCATCGGCTCGACATTGCCTTTGTTGATATTGATTTCCACGCGGGCCTCAGCGTCCCGTGCAGACATGATCCCGGCAAGACCGGCAGCACCCGCCATGGCGATCGGGGCGCGAAGGAATGAACGTCGCAGCATCATGTTAAAGCCTCTCAGAGCAACTCACTGGGGTCGAAGTTCACAACGACTTCGCTCCATGCATCATATTTATCGGGCGGCAGGTTCTTGAAGGGAGCCGACCGGCGAACAGCACGCAGCGCGCTGCCTTCCAGCGTGCGGCGGGCACTATCCGAACCGCCGCTGGCCTCCACTTCCGGGTTGCCGATGATTTCACCGTTTTGATCAAGTCGCATCGTGACCTTGACGATCACACCTTCCGCGCCTTCGATCCCGTTGATCACCGACCAGTTTTTCTGGATCTGGCCACGCAACGCATCCATTTCGGTCTGCGAAAGGCTTGATCCACCAGTCGTCTTCTTGCCGCCAAAGGCGGCCTTGTCGGTCGAGCGCTTGGCACCGCCGCCCTTGGCATCCGTCTTGTTCAAGAGCGCGGACACTTCGTCGGCATTGAAATCGCTCTGCTTGTTGGAAGCCGACTTCGCGCTTTCCTGCGCCTTGGAATCAGCCTTTGCATTCTTGTTGGCGCTAGCCTGTTCCGTTGCCTTGGCGTCGCTGGTCTTGGCGTCGCTCGTTTTCGCATCGGTGGGCTTGGCATCGGTCGGCTTGGCGTCCGCCACCTTCGTTTCCGTCGGCTTCGGCGTTTCCGGCTTCGGCTTGGCCATGGGCTTGGGAACATTCGGCGGCACCGGAATCTCACCCGTGTCGGCCTGCGGTTCTTCCGCGGGCTTCGGTTCCGGAGTCGGCTCGGGCTTGGGTTCCGGCTTCGGTTCGGGTTTCGGCTCAGGCTTCGGCGGTTCCGGCTTGGGCGGCTCCGGCTTCGGCTGCGGCTTCACGTCCGGGATCGGCGGTGCCGTATCTTCCTTGACGATATCCTTGGAATCCGTGGTCTTGTCGGCGAGCGGCGCGGGCTTGTCGAGCGGCGTCGGGGCAGCCGCCATTTCCGTGTCGGCGGGACGTTTCGACGGCGTTGGCGGCGTCTTCAGATCAACGTCATTGTCGCCCATGTTCTCGGCGTTATCGACCTTGTTCGGATTGGTCGTCGGAACCGGCGCAGCCTTTTCCGCAACCGGCGCCTTCTTGTCGCCCTGCTGGATCTGCGTGACTTCCGAAATCGGCACGATATCGACCGGCAGCGCCTCGACATCAGCAATGTCGAGCGGCTCGGGCGAACCGATCGTCACCAGTGCAAAGGCCAGGGCCGCACCGTGAAGAATCGCCGATGTGACGAGACTTTTCCTCATTCCCGTGCCTTACTGCCCCTTGCGCTGCTGGGTCACGAGACCGATGTTCTTGAAACCGGCGGCCTGAATGCGCGCCATGACATCGGCAATCACGCCATAGGCAGCGGTGGAATCCCCGCGCACCAGAATGCGTTCGTTGTAGCCCGTGGTCGCAATCGCCTGCAGCTTGGCGGTAACTTCATCGGCCACCACCTTGGTTTCCTGAAGGAAGATCTCGCCACCCGCATTCACCGAAATGGTGATCGGCTGCGTCTCGGAATTCAGCGCCTTGGCAGAGGTCTGCGGCAGGTCAATCGGCACGCCGACCGTCATCATCGGAGCGGCCACCATGAAGATGATGAGCAGCA
>JAIUPA010000016.1 GCA_020161665.1 Pseudomonadota bacterium
AATATCATCGACGGGCCGCGTGCTGGCGAAGGAATAGGATTCCGGCACCGGCTCGAAGGACATGGAATGGGTGTTGATCCAGATGCCGAAGACGCGCTCCTTGCGTCGCACGGTGGCCGGAGCGGGCGGGCCTTCCAGCGTCACGATAATATCGTACTGGCCGATGGCGAGCAGCAACTGGTCCTGATTGGAAAGCGCGCCAAAGACGGTCAGGTCCGCGCCGCGAAAATCCGGGGTGATGGCAATTTCGCTTGTCGAGGTGCCAATCTCGATGGTTTCCTTGGTCGGCCCTGATCCGGGTTGCGCAAGCGGCAGTGCATCGCGCGCGCTTGCTGCCGGCGTCAGCGCGGCCATCAGGACAAAAGCGCCAAGCGCGCCGATGTGGCGGAGCGACCTCATCCCGAAAATGTCCCCGAAACGATGGAATAGATGTCCTTTGGCGTGCTGACCAGTTCAATGGCAAGACGAATGCCGACAGCCAGAACCAGCAGGGCCAGAAGGGCACGCAACTGTTCGCCGCGCAGCTTCTGGCCAACGCGCACGCCATATTGCGCCCCGATCACCCCCGCCAGCATGAGGATAAAGGCCAGAACCACATCGACCGAATAGTTGGTGGTGGCCTGCATCACGGTCGTAAACGCCGTGGTGAAGATGATCTGGAAGAGCGATGTGCCGACAACCACCGAGGTCGGGATGCGCAGAAGATAAATCATGGCAGGCACCATGATGAAGCCGCCGCCAACCCCCATGATGGAGGTGAGAAGACCAATGGCAAAGCCCAGCGCCAGCAGCGGAATGACGCTGAGATAAATGCGCGATTTCTTGAACCGCATCTTGAGCGGCAGGCCGTGGATCCAGTTATGCTGGCCCGGGCGTTTGAGCGGTGTCGCTTCGTTGCGGGCCGCCTTGCGCAGAGCCGAAATGCTTTCCATCAGCATCAGCCCGCCAATCGTGCTCAAAAACACGACGTAGAGCAGCGAGATGATGAGATCGAGCTGGCCCATGCGGCGAAGCCAGGAAAAGACCCACATGCCGACGGTTGCCCCGGCAATGCCGCCGACCAGCAAAACGGTGCCAAGCTTCATGTCCAGCGTCCCGCGCCGGAAATGCGAAATGGCCCCGGATACGGACGATGCGACCACCTGATTGGCCCCGGTGGCAACAGCCACGACGGGTGGAATATTGTAGAAAATCAGGAGCGGCGTGATGAGGAAGCCGCCGCCCACGCCGAACATGCCGGACAGGAAGCCGACAGCCGCGCCCATGCCAAGAATGATGAACACATTCACCGAGAGTTCTGCGATCGGCAAATAAATGGTCACGGCGTCCTCGGCGGCGGGCTTGCGCCGCTTCATCCGAGCGGCTGGAAAATGAAACGAAAACGGCGCGGAAAGCGTCTGCCTGCCGCGCCGACTGATTGTCGTCCCGCCCTGCCGGAGTGTCAATCGCCCCAAAGGGAGAGGGGGCGATTGCTGCCAGCCTGTGCCCCTTGGGCCACGGGCTGCGGGGGTTATTTGTTGCGGGCCAGAAGCGCCTTGACCAGTTCGTCGTTGATCTTGCCGGTCGGCTCCTGGCCAATCGACTTCTGGAAAGCCTTGATGGCAGCGACCGTCTTCTTGCCCAGATTGCCATCCGGCTCACCGGCATCATAGCCATTGTTGTTGAGAATGGCCTGAATGTTGCGGATTGCCTTCTTCATGTCGACCGTGGCGGTCTTCAGTCCCTTGCCAGCCCATTCATCAGGAACGGTGACTTCGTTGGCCTTGCTGTCGAGCGGCTGCTGGGCCCAAAGCTCGGCCTTGGCGCGCGCGCTGGTCAGCTGTTCGGGGCGCAGGGCATTGGCCACTTCGTCCCGCTTCTGGGCGGCATCCTTGTCGCCACCCTTGGCGGCGACGGCAAACCACTTGTAGCTTTCTTCAAGATCGCGGGCGACGCCGTTGCCACGGGCATAAAGAATGGCGAGGTTGAACTGGCTGTCGGAGACGCCAAGGTCGGCGGCCTTCTGGAACCACTTCGCAGCCGCCTCGAAATCCGGAGTGCCAGCCGAGCCGGAAGCATACATCACCGCCAGATTGTGCATGGCGCTGGCGTTGCCCTGTTCGGCGGCCATGCGGTAATAGGTCATGGCCTTCGGGGCGTCGGGCGCAACGCCGGTGCCTTTTTCATAGAGGTTGGCAAGCCGGTACTGCGCGGGCGCAAAGCCCTTGTCGGCGGCCTGCTGATACCACTTGGCCGCTTCGGGCATGTTGGCGGCAACGCCATTGGCGCCGTTGGTGTAGCGCGTGCCGATTTCAAACAGGGCCAGAGGATCGCCATTGCGGGCGGCGTCGGCCAGCGATGCGGGCTGGATTTCGGCCGGAACGGTGATCGCGTTCGACGTGCCGCTCTGGTCGAGTGCGGCAGTATCCGTCGCCCGCCCGTCGCCATTGGCCGGAGCCAGCGGCACGGTCTCAACCGGCGTGGAGGGAGCAGCGGAAACGGCATCTGCGGCGGCATCGGCAGGCTTGGCGTCGCCGGCAGGCGCGGCGCTATCGGTCGGGGCAGCGACGGATGCCTGCTGAACCGTTGCATCGCTCTGACCGGCATCCGAGCCGCGCTGCGGTTGCGGCGCACTCTGTTCGATGGCGGGCGGCGAAGCCGCTTCGATCTGTTGCTGGGCATCATTTTTGCCAAGCAGGTTGTTGACGAGCGGCATGCTCATCATCACCAGCAGAACGGCACCAACGGCCAGCAGAACCGGGCGGCGGTAGCGGTCCATCAGGCTGCCGGACGCGTCATTGGCAGCGGCCGGTGCCGAAGCCTTGGCCGAGGTCTTGCCCGGCTTGGCGGCTTTAGCTGCCTTGGCGGCCTTCGGATCGGAGGCCAGCTCGCGGGCCGCAACCTGAGCCGCGCGGCGGGCGGCGGCGATATAGTCGGAGCGCTCGCTTTCGGAAGCCTCCTCGACCATCTTGCCCTGCTGGCTGGCGCGGACACGGGCGAGGATCTTCTTCACATCCGGAACGCCGGAGCCGGGCTCCAGAAGCTCGTCGGACGAGACATCGGCGGTCATCGGCTCGTCCGCCGCAATCGGCGGGGTCGGCTCGATCAGGGCGCGCACGGCCTCCTCGGCAACGCGGGCGCTGTCGTCCTTCTTCTTGAAACGCTGGGTCAGGCTGCCAAGCAGGCTCTTCTTGGCGGGCGCTGCCGGAGCCATGGCCGAAACCGCACCAATCGCGGCCTCCACCTGCGGGTCGCGCACGCTCGGATATTCGGGTTCGGAAACGACCTCCGCCGGGCTACGCGTTACTTCCGTGCGTACCGGCGGTTCTTCGAAAAAACCGTTGCCCTCTTCGTCGTAAACCGGCGCCATGGTGCGGGCCGGCGCAGCCGAGGCAAACATCGGCGCTTCGGCAACCGTTTCGCGTGCAACGGCCTGAGGCGGCTCGCGACGTTCGACGACGTTCGCAGCCGTGCGGCTGTCGAGGTGCTCCAGACGACCGGCAATTTGCAGCAGCGTATCGTGCAGCGCTTCAAAGGTGCGGTGTGTGCGCTCCTCGGAATTGCGCGTCAGGTCTTCAAGCTGGCGCAGATCATTGGCAAGATCGGTGAGCGCGCTGAGGTCCTGCGTCGAACCGCTGGTACCGTGCTGAAACGCGCCGCCATTGCGCATGAAACCTTCGAGCACCGCCTCGGCGGCCTGACGGGCAGCCTCGATGATATATTCGTCGCTGGTCGCGATATAGTCTTCGATGGCCGACATGCGGTGTTCGAATTCCGGCGACAGGCCAACCGTTGCCGAACCACCGTTATGGCCGGGCTGGCTGATCAACTGCGAGAGATTGGCAATCTGGGCCTCGAGATTGGCAAGGGCGCGATTGTCGCTGGCCGGGGCATTGGCGGTTTCATCAAGACGCGCGGCAATGCCGCCGATCTGGTTTTCCAGACGGCGAAACGCGCTGTCATCGATGGGTGCGAAAGGCTGCTGCGGCTGGAAGCTGATGTCCTCAATGCGGCGGGCCAGACGATCCAGTCGCTCACCCAGCGTATCGTTGACGACGCCATGATCGAGCGCGTCGATCTTGCGGGAAATATCAACCAGCGCATGGGTCAGGTCCGGGCCCTGACCGACCGGCTGGCGGGTTTCCAGCATGGCAGAAAGCGCGTCGAGGCGCTCTTCCAGACGGTTGGCGCTACGCTCGCCAGCAATATCCTCGATGCGTTCGGCCAGTGCCTCCAGACGGTCACCCAGAAGATAGGCGGTATCCGGGCGGTTGGTGTTAACGCCGATCTGGTCGATCTGTGCGGCCAGCGCGCCGATGCGGCTTTCCAGACGCTGCAGGAAGGCCGGGTCGAAGGACGGATTGGCATTGCGCGGCGTAGCGCTGATGGCGCGGCTGATTTCCTCGAGGCGACGATCAAGGCCGGACAGCTGTTCTGCCATGGCGCGATCATTGGGGATGATCCGCTTGCCCGCCTCATCCAGCGCCGTTGCCAGCGCCAGCATGCGTTCTTCCATCGTGCGGATGGCCGGGCTCTGGCTCATCGAGCCGAGCTGGGACTTGATGTCATCGAGGCGATAGGCCAGCGAAACGAGTTCGTCCTGAAGGGCATTCGTGTTGAAGCCCTGCAGGCGTTCCTCGACGCCATTCCAGCGGCTTTCCATGCGGCGCAGCGAATCCTCGCGGGCGAGATTGTCCATCATCGCCTTGAGGTCTTCGAATTCGGCGCGCAGGCTTGCGGCATCATCCGGGCGGGCCTGACGGCTGATCTGGCCAATGCCATCGGCAAGGCGGGCAAGATCGCCGCGCATGTCGTCGGCGGCAACGCGGTTGGTGCCGGCCAGCGACTTGATGTTGCGCATTTCCGAAAGCACGTCGCCGATTTCGCGGGAAATGCCTTCACGAATGTCCTGCTTCAGTTCCTGGCGAAGCGTGACCAGCGACTGGGCAATATCCTGCTGATGGCCACGAACGGGGGCAGCTTCGCGCACCGGCGCGGACGGCTGCCAGTTGCGGCGCGGTTCAGGTGTTTCGGGGCGATAGTCACGCGGCGCGCGGCGCTCGTCGTAACGCTCGTTGCGTTCGGAACGGTAGGGATCGCTGCCGGAATCGAGCATGCGCTGGCGCTGGCGAATTTCGTCGAGTGCATTTTGCTGCGGCGGAACGCGGCCATTGCTCCGGCGATCATCATAGTCCGGGCCGCGTCGCGGATCACGTCCGCTGGCACCGCCGGCCAAACCCTCAATACGGGCCTCAAGTCCCTCAATCGTGCGGCTCAGCGCGTCAAGGGAAGACCTTTCGCCGTGACGGGGAGGTGAAGATCGCGATCCGTTCATGTTCTTGCTCGCTTCGACGTTGTTCCGGCATGTCCGGAGGCATTTCACGCTGTCTCTGCCGGCTGCAGCGACCGCTGGTCTTCAAGGTCTGGCTCTACCAGCAATCGCTGGCCCGAACCTGACCCTTCACGGCCGCCGCCCCACGACTCGAAGCGAGCCTTCGGACGATTTCCGCTGAAGTCCACATTTCACGAAACGTGGTAAACAAGCGGTTAACTTTGTGACCCTTCGCCTTAACTTTTTCTTCGCAATGATTGACGAGGCCTGAACTGCAGGCGGTTTCACGCCGCATCTGTACCGTCTCGAAGCGTTTCGGATCATCGCAGCGCCATTCACGCGAGTTTCACTTGACGTTTACGCAAACGTCAATATTCTGCACTTCGAAGACGGCTTCCGCAAAGGAGGCTCCGTTTGTCCTGCAAGGAGGCAGGTGAGCGGGGTGCGGCGGCTGAAAATGAGGAGGATTTGCAAGATGCCGGTCTACAAGGCACCCGTCACCGATACGTTGTTTGTGCTGAACGACGTTCTCAAGCTTTCGAACTACAGCAATCTGGCGGGCTTTGCCGATCTCGGCGAAGACCTTCTGGAAGCCATTACCGGCGAGGCCGCAAAGCTCGCCGAAGAGGTCTTCCATCCGCTCAACCTGTCCGGCGACCGCGAAGGCTGCAAGCGCAACGATGATGCCACCGTGACCGTGCCGAAGGGCTTCAAGCAAGCCTATGATGCCTATTGTCAGGGCGGCTGGCTTGGTCTTGCCATGCCGGAGGAATTCGGCGGTCAGGGCCTGCCTTACACGCTGCATTCGGCGGTGGGCGAATACATGTCGTCCGCCAATATCTCGCTCACCATGTATCCCGGCCTGACGCAGGGCGCGATTGCCGCCATCGTCGTCCATGGTTCCGAGGAGCAGAAGGCGAAGTACCTGCCGAAAATGGTCGAGGGCACCTGGTCCGGCACCATGAACCTCACCGAACCGCATTGCGGCACCGACCTCGGTCTGTTGCGCACCAAGGCGGTTCCGGCAGGCGATGGCTCCTACAAGATCTCCGGCCAGAAGATTTTCATCTCGGCCGGTGAGCATTCGATGACGGATAACATCATCCATCTCGTGCTCGCCCGCATCGAGGGCGCTCCGGCGGGAACCAAGGGCATTTCACTCTTCATCGTGCCGAAGTTCCTGGTTGGCGATGATGGTGTGCCCGGCGCACGCAATGGCGTGTCCTGCGGGGCCATCGAACACAAGATGGGCATTCACGGCAACTCCACCTGCGTCATGAATTATGACGATGCCACCGGCTATCTGCTCGGCGGTGAAAACAAGGGCCTTGCCGCCATGTTCGTCATGATGAACGAGGCGCGTCTAGGCGTTGGCCTGCAAGGTCTCTCGCTTGGCGAGGCGGCCTATCAGAACGCCGCTGCCTATGCCCGCGACCGTCTTCAGGGGCGCTCGCTCTCCGGCCCGAAGGCGCCGGATAAGGCAGCCGACCCGATCATTGTCCATCCCGATGTCCGCCGGGCGCTGATGACCATGCGCGCCTTCACCGAAGCGGGCCGCGCCTTCACGCTGTGGACGGCGTTGAAGTCCGATATCGCTCACCGCTCGCCCGATGCGGCGGAGCGCGAGGCGGCGGAAGACCTGCTCGGCCTTGCCACGCCTATTTTGAAGGGTGTGCTGACCGACAAGGGCTTTGACCATGCGGTCGCCGCCCAGCAGGTGTTCGGTGGTCACGGCTATATCGAGGAACATGGCATGAGCCAGTATGTTCGCGATGCCCGCATCACCATGATCTATGAGGGGGCAAACGGCATTCAGGCGCTCGATCTCGTCGGTCGCAAGCTGGCTGCCAATGGTGGCCGTGCCGTGATGGCGATGTTCAAGGAAATCGGTGATTTCTGCGAGGAAAACCGCGAGGATGAAAAGCTCAGCTTCTACACCAAGGGGCTGAAGAAGGGTTTGAACGACCTTCAGGCCTCCACCATGTGGTTCATGCAGAACGCGATGGTCAAACCTGACAATGCCGGTGCAGGCTCCACGGACTACATGCATCTCTTCGGTCTCGTGGTTCTGGGCTACATGTGGGCGAAGTCGGTCAAGGCGGCGGAGGAGCGGCTGGCTGCGGGCGATAGCCGCACCGAATTCCTCGAAGCCAAGCGTGTTACGGCCCGCTTCTATTTTGAGCGCATCCTGCCGGAAACGACGCTGCGCAAGGCCCGTATTGAAGCGGGTGCTGATACGGTCATGGCGCTTGCCGCCGATGCATTTTGAGTGGATTGCCCCTCACCCCGGCCCTCTCCCCGCAAGCGGGGAGAGGGGGAATACAGGGCGTGCCACAAACCCCTTCTCCCTGCTTGCGGGGAGAAGGTGCCGGCAGGCGGATGAGGGGCCGTTGCATTTCAAGCGGCTGGGACAGGACCGCTAGGAAGAGAGAGAAACAATGACGGACGTTTATATCTACGATCACGTTCGCACCCCGCGTGGGCGCGGAAAGAAGGATGGTTCGCTCCACGAGGTGCCGTCGGTGCGCCTCGCCGCCAAGGTGCTGGAAGCGCTGCGCGACCGCAACGGCATGGATACGAGGAAGGTCGATGACATCATCATGGGCTGTGTCGATCCGGTGATGGATGCAGGCGCGGTGATCCCCAAGGCTGCGGCCTTTGAAGCGGGGTATGCCACGTCGGCACCGGGCATGCAGATTTCCCGATTCTGTGCTTCCGGTCTTGATGCGGTGAACTTCGCTGCCGCCAAGGTGGCGCAAGGCGCGGACGATCTGGTCGTTGCCGGCGGCGTTGAAAGCATGTCGCGCGTCGGCCTTGGCATGTCGGGCGGTTCCTGGTTCATGGACCCCTCGGTCAATTTCCCGGCCTTCTTCATGCCGCAGGGCGTTTCGGCCGACCTGATTGCCACCAAATACGGTTTCTCGCGAACAGATGTCGATGCCTATGCGGTGGAAAGCCAGAAGCGTGCCGCGCACAGCTGGAAGGAAGGCTATTTCGCCAACTCCGTGATCCCGGTGAAGGATGGCAACGGTCTCGTCATTCTTGACCATGATGAGCATATGCGCCCCGGAACCGACATGCAGGCGCTCGCAAGCCTTCAGCCGTCGTTCCAGATGCCGGGCGAGATGGGAGGCTTTGAAGCCGTCGCCATTCAGGCCCATCCGGAAATCGAACGCATCGACTATGTGCATCATGCGGGCAACTCGTCGGGTATCGTCGATGGTGCAGCGGGCGTCATCGTCGGTTCGAAGGAAGGCGGAGCCATCCTTGGCAAGAAGCCGCGCGCCCGCATTCGTGCCTTTGCCAATATCGGTTCCGACCCGGCCCTCATGCTGACCGGGCCGGTGGATGTGACGGAGAAGCTTCTGGCCCGCTCCGGCATGAAGATCACCGATATCGATCTCTTCGAACTCAACGAAGCCTTTGCCTCGGTCGTGTTGCGCTTCATGCAGCATTTCGAGGTTTCCCATGATGTCATGAACGTCAATGGCGGGGCGATTGCCATGGGCCATCCGCTGGGGGCCACCGGCGCGATGATCCTCGGCACGGTTCTCGATGAACTGGAACGCCGCGATCTCAACACCGCGCTCGTCACGCTCTGTATTGGAGCGGGCATGGGCACGGCAACCGTCATCGAACGCGTCTGATGAGGGCGGAGGATAAAATGGCTTACAAGAACTTCACGCTTGAAACCGATGCCGATGGCATTGCCCTTGTGACCTGGGACATGCCGGACAAGTCGATGAACGTCTTCACCGCCGAGGTGATGGATGAACTGGCCGCGATCCTTGAGGCAACGGTGGCTGATGCCGCCGTCAAGGGCGTGGTCTTCACCTCGGGCAAATCCACCTTCTCCGGTGGTGCTGATCTGTCGATGATCAAGTCCATGTTTTCCTTCTACAATGAGGAAAAGCAAAAGGATGCGGACGCCGCTGCTGGCAAGCTCTTCGAACTCGTAGGCCGCATGAGCGGGCTTTACCGCCGCATCGAAACCTGCGGCAAGCCGTGGGTCGCGGCCATCAACGGCACCTGCATGGGCGGCGCGCTGGAATTGTCGCTCGCCTGCCATGGCCGTGTGGTCGCCGATGGCAAAAACGTCAAGCTGGCGCTTCCCGAAGTCAAGGTCGGCATTTTCCCCGGGGCTGGTGGCACGCAGCGTGTGGCCCGTCTCACCGATGCGCAATCGGCGCTGCAGATGATGACGACCGGCCAGTCACTGACGGGCGCCCGCGCCAAGGCCATGAACCTCGTCCATCAGGTCGTGCCTGCGGCGGAACTGGTGATGGCGGCCAAGCAGATGATCAAGGATGGGCTGAAGCCCGTGGCGCCTTGGGATGAGCGTGGCTTCAAGGTGCCGGGTGGCGGCATCTGGACACCCGCTGCCGCCCAGCTCTGGCCCGCGGCTCCGGCCATTCTGCGTCGGGAATCGGCAGGCAACTACCCGGCAGCACTCGCCATCCTGAAATGCGTCTATGAAGGCCTGCAGGTGCCGTTTGATACGGGCCTGCGCATCGAACAGCGCTATTTCACCGAGATCCTGCGCGGCAGGCCAGCCTTCGCCATGATCCGCTCGCTGTTTATTTCCATGCAGGAACTGGGCAAGGGTGCGCGTCGCCCGGCAGGCCAGCCGAAGACAGAGTTTACTAAGGTCGGCGTCGTCGGCGCGGGCTTCATGGGCGCGGCTGTCGCCTATGTGACGGCTGCGGCAGGCATTCCGGTCGTGCTGGTTGACCGCGATCAGGAAGCCGCCGACAAGGGCAAAGGCCATTGCGAGGAAACGGCCAAGGCCGCCATCGGCAAGGGCAAGATGACGCCGGATGAAGCCAAGGCCCTGCTCGACCTCATCACGCCGACGCCGGACTACTCGGCACTTTCCGATGCCACGCTCGTCATTGAAGCCGTGTTTGAAGATCGCGACGTGAAGAAGGCAGTGATTGAAAAGGTCGAGGCCGTTCTGCCGCAAGGCGCGATCTTTGCTTCGAACACCTCGACGCTGCCAATCACCGGGCTGGCGAAGAACGCCAAGCGCCCGAACGATTTCATCGGCATTCACTTCTTCTCGCCCGTCGAGAAGATGATGCTGACCGAGGTCATCCTCGGCAAGGAAACCGGCGACCGCGCTCTGGCTGTCGCGCTCGATTATGTGGCGAAGATCAAGAAGACGCCGATTGTCGTCAACGATACGCGCGGCTTCTATGTGAACCGTTGCGTGCTGCGCTACATGGCCGAAAGCTACAACATGCTCATTGAAGGTGTGCCGCCGGTGATGATCGAGAATGCCGCGAAGTTTGCGGGCATGCCGGTCGGGCCGCTCGCGCTCAACGATGAAGTGGCCATCGATCTTTCGCTGAAAATCCTCAAGGCAACCGTTGCGGACCTTGGCGAAAAGGCGATCGATCCGCGCCATCTCGAACTGGTCAGCCGTCTGGTGGAACAGGAAGGCCGCCTTGGCCGCAAGAACGCCAAGGGCTTCTATGACTACCCGCCGAAGCCTGCCAAGAAGTCGCTCTGGCCGGGGCTGAAGTCCTTCTATCCGCAGAAGAAGGCGGATGATGTGGATATGGATGTGCTCAAAGAACGCTTCCTCGCCACCATCGCGCTGGAAGCGGCCCGCACTATGGAAGAGGGTATTGTGACCGATCCGCGTGAGGCCGATGTCGGCTCCATCCTCGGCTTCGGCTTTGCGCCCTATACGGGCGGCGCGCTGTCCTACATCGACGGCATGGGGGTCAAGACCTTCGTGGCGCTGTGCGAAAAGCTCGCCAAGGACTACGGCCCGCATTTCCGCCCGACGCCGCTTCTGAAGGAGATGGCCGAAAAGGGCGAGACCTTCTATGGCCGCTTCGACCCCTATGGCGAGAAAGACATCGCCGCCTGATCAAACACAAAAAGGGCCGGGAAACCGGCCCTTGAGCTTGATGACAAGCCTTGTTGCGCCATTTCCAATGGCAGAGCGGCTCTCAAGTTCCCCTTCTCCCCGCAGGCGGGGAGAAGGTCGCGGCAGCGGGATGAGGGGCAGAAACATGCGTGAATTCATATTTACTGGCCGCGTCATCCGCGGCTTTGCCCCTCACCCCATCCCTCTCCCCGCAAGCGGGGCGAGGGGGGTAAGAGGCTGGCGACCGTTGTCAGCAGTCTGAGGGCCGGGAAACCGGCCCTTTCTGCGTCAGGGGCGCAGCATCAAAAGGCGCAACCCGCCATAGCCGAAGACTACGGCCAGCGTTCCCTCGATGAAGCGGCGCGCTTTCCGATAGGCGCGGGCCATGAAGGCTGTCGAGAAAACGATGGCGTAACCGCTGAAGGTGATGGCGCCGATGGTGGCGCATCCGATCAACAGGATCGGCAGATTGGCGGCGGGTGCATCGGAACGAAGCCCCAGAGACAGAATGGCGACCCAACCCAGAATCGACTTCGGGTTGGTGAGGTGCAGCAGCACGCCCCGGCCATAAAGCTGGCGCCGGGAGGTGGTCACGTCCCCGTCCATCGTTGGTTCGCCGGAGCGCAGGGCGGCACGCCCGGCTTTCCAGGCGAGGAAGATGAGATAAAGGCCACCGCCGATGCGAAGCGCCGTCAGCGCGCCCGCATACTGCGCCAGAAGCGTCGAAATCCCGGCGGCGGCGAGCATCGCCCAAAACAGGCTGCCGGTCATGATGCCGAGCACAAGGGTCAGCGCCGCCGCGCGGCCCTGTTTCATGGCAACACCCATGATGGCCATGGTGCTGGGGCCGGGGCTCGCCACCGCCACCAGATGCGCCGCATAGACGAGCAGAAGATGGGAAATCTGCGCTGACATGGTGGCTTTGCCCTCTTCGTTCGGCCTGCATGGGTAGGGGAGATGAGGCCCGAGAAAAGCGCGATTGGCAAGGCTGAAACAAAACCGCCCGCAAGCCGGAGCCTGCGGGCGACAAAGAACAGGATCGGGAAGGCGGATCAGAACACCTGCCAGCGGACGGGCAGATGGCCTAGGCGCTTCGGCGCAACGCTCCCTGAGAAGCGGTTGTCTCCAGCGTGAAGGCCCCGACAAGATTGCGAAGATGGCTCGCCTCTTGTGCCAGCGACGATGCGGCGGCCGTTGCCTCTTCCACCATCGCCGCGTTCTGCTGCGTGGTCTGGTCCATCTGGTTGACGGCGACATTGATCTGCGAAAGCCCGTCGGACTGCTCACGTGACGAAAGGGCAATCGCCTGAACATGCTGGTTGATCTCGATGATCTGCGTGCTGATGGTGCCAAGCGCGCTGCCCGCATCACGAACGAGTTTCACCCCGTTATCGACGTCGGCGGAGGAGTTCAGGATCAGCGTCTTGATCTCCTTGGCGGCCTGCGCCGAGCGCTGTGCCAGTTCACGCACTTCCTGCGCCACAACGGCAAAACCCTTGCCCGCTTCACCGGCGCGGGCTGCCTCCACCCCGGCATTCAAGGCCAGAAGGTTGGTCTGGAAGGCAATTTCATCAATCACGCCGATGATGTTGGAGATCTGGCGCGAGCTTTCCTCGATCTTGCGCATCGCCGCTTCGGCGGTGCCCACCACTGCGGCCGAAGTGGCCGCGGAAGAGTTGGCAGCATTGGCGACGATCCTCGCCTCATCGGTGCGCTTGGTGGAGTTCGCCACATTGACGGTGATTTCATCAAGGGCTGCTGCCGTTTCCTCCAGCGCTGCGGCCTGCTGTTCGGTACGGCGCGACAGATCATTCGTGCCGTTAGCGATTTCCTGCGTCCCGTTATCCATGGAGGAAATGGCCCCCAGAATTTCGGTCAGCGTGTGGCCAAGCTGGCGCACGGACGTATTGAAATCGTGGCGCAGCGGTTCGAATTCAACGGAGAAAGGCTCGTTCAGCGCCACGGTCAGGTCGCCCTGGGCGAGACGACCAAGACCGGCGGCAAGGCCAGCGGTGGCAATCCGCAGCCGCTCAGCGGCGTCGGCTTCGGCCTTTCGCTGCATTTCCACCCGCTCGTGTTCAGTCCGCTGGCGGGCCTCTTCGGCCTCACGTTCCAGATGGATATTGGCCAGCGCCGCTTCCCGGAAGACTTCGAGCGCGTGCGCGATGGCGCCGATCTCATCCTTGTTATGGGCGTAAGGGACATCGATATCCGTATTGCCCTTGGCCAGCGCGGTCATGCGCTCGGTGATGATTTTGAGCGGCTTGGACACCCCGCTAAAGATCAGCCAGACGGCGAGGGCGGAAATCACAATCGCCAGACCGGCAAAGATCGACAGCAGCGCATCATTCAAGGCCTTGCTGGCGGCGGCGCTTCGATATTCCTCTTCGCCCACGCGGATCTGCAGATCGACAAGCTCGCCGATCAGCGCGGTAATCGGATCAATCGACGGATAGAGCCGCTGCGTAACGAAATGGTCGAGCCCGTCCTTGTCATGGGCGGCCAGAATTTTCAGAAGGTCCGCCGTTGGCCCCCGGCCATGGTCGATGGCGACGCCGGCCTTCTTGGCAATCTCGGCCTCTTCGGCGGTCAGGTAAGTGGCGAGGTATTCTTTCCAGATCTTGTCCGAAACCGACAGCGCCTCCTCAATGGATTTCGATCCCTCTTCCCAACTGATCGCACCACTGCGCACCTTGTGAGAAAGATCGACAATATTGATGGCGTAAAGGTCACCCACCCGCTTGAGGTCCTTGGCCGGAATCAGGCGGTCGCTGACAACGGTTGAGAGGGACTTCTCCATAGCGTTCATGACGAGAAACGTGGCCACGATCGAACCGATCAAGAGGGCGACGAGCAGAAGTGTCGATGCTGTCAGTTTGAATGAAATCTTCATTGTTGA
The DNA here is from genome assembly GCA_020161665.1 of Pseudomonadota bacterium. Classification (GTDB taxonomy): domain Bacteria; phylum Pseudomonadota; class Alphaproteobacteria; order Rhizobiales; family Rhizobiaceae; genus Ectorhizobium. Next base: position 14,089 of record JAIUPA010000016.1, read on the forward strand.
TCTCCCGGGATCGAACCATGAAGAAGAATGTTGGCGCCTATGGTTAAATAAATGTTTAGGTTGTGTTCGAGAAAGCTAAAAAACACAGCATAAAGCGTTTCAACGCTTCATTTTGACTTGAAACTGGTATTTTGCACTGCAGCAATTTTACGGAAACAGGGTCTTTGGTTGTGTTATTGAGTCGACGTATTGGGGCTTGCGCAACCTGATGCACCCAAGGGATGCATTCGGGGCGCGCAGGAATTTATGGGGCAAACCATGTATTATGGACCTGCTTTGCCAAGATGTTCTTTCAGGCTGGCAATCAGGCGCTTGGCGAGTGCCGGATAATCTTCGTCGAAATGGTGCCCGCCATTCAGGCTGATGGTTTCAATGCCAAGTGGCGCGAGTTTGGGGCAGGCGTCGCCCTCTTCCTCGCTGCCATAGAGGCATTGCAGCTTCTTCGGATCGATCTTCGCAATGACATCATGGTTGGGTATGCCATCGGTCAGATCATTCGCGCCCATGATGCTCATGACCGAGATTTCGTAATCGGCCTCGCCCGACATGGCGAGCAGTGAAATGAGGGCAACGGTATCCTTCTGGGATTGCGGCAGACGCTGATAGGCATCGGGCAGAATGTCAGAGCCGAAAGAATAGCCGATCAGCATCACCTTCTTGACGCCGAACTGGCCACGGTAATGGGAAATGATGCGCGAGAGATCGCGCGCCACCTGCTCCTGGCTCTGCTTGCTCCAGAAATAGCGCAAGGAATCGACGCCAACGACCGGAATGCCGCTTTTCTGCATTTCCTCGCCAATTTCGGCATCGATGTCGCGCCATCCCCCGTCACCCGAAAAGATCACAGCCATCGTATCAAGGCTTGGCTTCGCCTGGAGCACTGTCAGCGGCAGCCCCAGCGTTCCATCATCGGAAAGCGGCGTGTTGGAAAGCGTAATCAGCGTGTCGGTCAGCGTTGTTGCCGCATCCTTGCTGCTGTCCTTGATCTCGATGTCGGGCCAGGTCTTCTTCAGCGCCTCCACCGAGGCGCGCCCGGCCGCATCGGCCTTGGCCGTAAAGAGCGTGGTCATCGGGTCCGGCAGCGCCCCTTCGGTCATCGCGTAGACCTTGCGGTCGCCCTTCACCTGCTTGTTGGCGGGGGTGCAGAATTCCTTCTCGGTGTTTGGAATGCCCTCCAGCGGATCAACGGCAATGGTCGCACGAACCGTGGCAGGCGGCGTTTGCGATGCCATGGCGATGGCCAGAGCGCCGCCTTCGCCAATGCCTGCGATGATCGGCTTCTGGTAGGTCGCAACGCCAAAGTCGCGCTCGATCTGCTGAGTTGCATATTCCACGTCGGAGATCGTGTAGATGCAATCATCCGCATAGGTGGAGAACGCCTTCAGATAGGCTGGAAAATCGATGCCGATGACAATGGCGCCGTTATCGGCAAGCTTTGCGGCCATGGCGTCCTCGTTGGCACCCCATCCGGCGGCATCGGAAATCAGCACAACGGAAGATTTGATCTCGCCCGCCGGTTTGCTCAGATGCGGCTGCGGCATGATTTCAAGGTCGAGCGCGTCGGCCATGGCCGTCATGGGCGCAAGCGTTGCCGCGAGCAGAAATGCGGTGCGTTTCATCATTTCCCGACAACTCCCTTGATGCCGCCACCGATCAGCAGCGTAACGTCCATCAGCGCGACGAACGGATTGGCCCCGCCGGAAACCGCCAGATAGCGCGGCTGCCAGTGCGGATTGAATTTCTGCTTGAAGGCCCGCAGACCTTTGAAATTGTAAAAGCGTTCGCCGAGATCGTAAACCGCGCTTCCGAAGCGGTCCCAGACCGGGGCCGCCTGCCGCTTGCGAATGCCCGAAAGCGGGGCCATGCCCAGATTGAAGGTGCGATAGCCTTCTTCGCGAAGGTGAAGCATCGTCTTGGCGAAGAGGAAATCCATGGCCCCGCGCGGTGCATCCGGATGGAACCGCATCAGGTCGACGGTGGCTTCCGCTTTTGTCTGCGTCACCAGAACATTGGCGAAGGCGACAATCCGACCCTCATGGCGCAGGATGGCCACCGGCTGGGCGGCGATGTAGTCCGGGTCGAACGCCCCCAGCGAAAAGCCTTTTTCGCGGGTTTCATGTTCGGTCAGCCAGGCATCGGAAACGGCTTTCAGATCGTCCATGATCGACGCAACATCGTCTGCCGCGATCATTTCAAACATCAGGCCATCGCGTTCGCCACGGCTCACACCCTGTCTGAGATTGGCCCAGCGCCCGCCCTTGAGATCGAAGGCGTCGAGCTTCACCTCGGCCAGTTCACCCAGCTTGAAGGCGCGCAACCCCGCATCGGCGAGCGGTGAAAGAATGGCGGGCGAGACCTGATAGAAAACGGCGCGGCAGCCTTGAGAACGGGCAAACTCCACGAAATGCCAGACGAGTTCGGCAAATTCATCGCGCGGGCCGACCGGATCGAGGAAGGCAATCAATGACCGGCCGTAGCTGCGATACATCAGGAAGGTGTCGCCGCTTTGCGAGAACATCATCCGCTTGTCGCCCATGCGCACCAGATTGGCATCGGCAACATCTTGCGCCATGACAATCGAAATGGCCCGGTCGAGATCATCGGGGCCTTCGGGCAGGGGCGGGTGAACGGCAGGACGCAACAGCGCGTAAAGGCTCGCACCCGTCGCCAGTATGGCAAGGCCCAGCGCCGCACGCAGCGAGCGTGGTGCATCGCCGTAGAACTCGAACTGCCACCACAGATCATGGCTGTATTCAATATCGCGATAAACGAAAAACAGAATGGTTCCCGCACCAGCCATGACAACCAGCATGGCAAAGAGCCAGGGCGGTGAAAGTGGTTGGTTGAAAAGCGAGGCCCGCCGGTCAAACCGTCGCCGAGAGGCGATGAGGCTGAGCACCAGAAGCCCGAGCATGCTGGCTTCGAGAATGGCCCCGGCCTTGACGAGCGACAGGACAATGGCCGCAGGCGCGGCAATCAGCGTGATCACCAGCGCGCCATCCAGCCGCTGCTGCAGGCCGCGCGACGCCAGAATGAGGATGAGGCCGAGGATCGAGGCCAGGAAGTGCGCGCCCTCAATCAGGGGCAGCGGCAGAAGGTCGGAGAGAAAATCCAGATGCACTTCCGGCGCGGGCGTGACGGACGAGAAGACGAGCATCGTGCCGCAGATGAAGGCAAGCGCCGAGGTCAGCACAGGAGCGAGCTGCGACAGCGCCGCCAGCGGAATGCGGCTGGTCAGCGGGCGCAGAAGCGAGGCGGAAACGATGGCAATCGCCACCACCAGCGGCAGGACGTAGTAAATGATGCGGTAGAGCACCAGCGCCGACAGGATCTGCTCGATTCCGGCATTGCCGTTGCCCAGTGCGGCGACCATGACCGCTTCGAAAACGCCGATCCCGCCCGGCACATGGCTTAAAACACCAAGGCCGATGGCGGCGGCATAGATCGCCAGAAAGGACGGCCAGCCGAACCCGGTCGAGGGCAGAAGCACATAAAGAACGCTGGCCGATGCGGCGACATCAAGTGCCGTGACCAGAAACTGGCGGGCCGCCGTTGCCGTATCCGGCAGAACCAGCGTCAGCCTGCCAATTTTGAAAGGCTTGGCGCGGTGGCCGATATAGGCCAGTCCCGCCACCAGAATCAGAATGACGACGGCACCGCTGCGCAAGATAAGCGGCGAGAGGTTCATGACCTTGCCAAGGTGATCGGCAACCGGCAGCACGGAAATGGCCGCGACCGATGCCAGACCAATGCCGAAGGCGAAGGTGATGAAAGCAATGATGCGGGCCACATCTTCCGGCGACAGGCCGAACTTGGTGTAGACCCGGTAGCGGATGGCCCCGCCGCTGAGTGGACCGAAGCCGACGGAATTGGAAATGGCATAGGCCGAGAACGCCGTCACCGCCACGGTGGCGGGTGGCACCTTGCGGCGGCGGATATAGGCCAGCGCGTTGAAATCGTAAGCCACCAGCGCGGCATAGGAGAGGCCGGTGAAGAAGACGGCCAGAAGAAGGTCCTTGACCGGCGTATCGATCACCGACTGCACGACATCGTCGTAACGCACCTCGCCGGTCAGGCGGTAAAGGGCCAGCACCACCAGCCCGAAGACACCAAGGGCGGCAGCAAAGGCCAGCGGTTCGGCAAACCGCATGATGAGGTTACGCAGTGCGGTAAACGTAGGACTGGGCTTCATTGCAGGAAAGGTCCGGCTTCTCGGGAAGTTGGCCTTTGATTCCCAAATTATGGCTGAATTTGAGCGGCAATCATTCCGCCGCCATTTTCCTCTGGCCAGCCACCTGCGTGAGGTAAGCGCGAAGCGCTGCCGGGCGAACCGGCTTGTGCTGCAGGCCGATATGATGACGCTCGGCTTCACCGCGCACTTCCTGTGTGCGGTCGGCGGTGATGACCAGCGCCGGGGTGTCCTGCTCATACAGGGCGCGCAGACGCAAAATGGCCCCGATGCCGCTGCCATCATCCAGATGGTAATCGGCAATCACCAGATCCGGCGGCACGGGATTGGCGGCAATCACCGCATCAAGCGCCTCGACGGAACCGGCGGTTTCCACCTGACAGCCCCAACCGGAAATCAGCATGCGCATGCCGTCGAGAATGGTCTGTTCATTGTCGATGCACAGCACCCGGAAACCGCGCAGCGGCTGCGTCGAGGGTTCCTGAACCGGCGCGGCAACCACCGGCTGCGGTGCAGGCACGGTCAGATCAAGCGGCATGGAGACACGGAACGTCGTGCCCTTGCCGGGGCGCGACAGAAGCTCGACCTTGTGGTTCAAAACGCGCGCGATGCGGTCGACGATGGAAAGACCAAGCCCGAGGCCCGAGGCCGTGCGGGCCCCCTGATCCAGACGGGCGAATTCCTTGAACACCGTGCGGAATTTCGAAGACGGAATGCCAATCCCTGAATCCGTCACCTGAATGACGGCTTCATTGCCCCATTTGCGCACGCCCACCAGAACCTTGCCGGTGACGGTATATTTGATAGCGTTCGAAACGAGGTTCTGCACCAGACGGCGCAACAGGTTCGGGTCGGATCGGGTGCGAAGCGTCGTCGGCAGCACCACGAATTCGAGGTTCTTCTCGCGCGCCATCGGGGCAAAGTCGGTCTCGATGCGCTGCAGAAGTTCGTTGAGATCGACGGATGAGAACCGCGCCTTCATCGCGCCCGTATCCAGACGGGAAATGTCGAGAACGGCGCCCAGAATGGTTTCCACCGATTCCAGCGCGGAATCGATATTGCGCACCAGTGCGCTGTTTTCGGAATCGCTCATCTTCTCGACCAGTGTCGAGGAATAAAGGCGCGCCGCATTGAGCGGCTGGAGAATGTCGTGGCCTGCCGCGGCAAAGAATCGGGTCTTGCCGATATTGGCCTCGTCGGCGGAGGCGCGCGCTTCGGCCAGTTCCTTGTTCACGCGCGTCAGTTCTGCCGTGCGTTCCGTCACGCGCTGTTCCAGCGTCTCATTGGCCTGCTTCAGGGCCTGGTCGGCGGCCACGCGCTGGGTAATGTCGGTGAAGGTGGCCACGATGCCCTTGTCCGGCATGGCGTTGCAGCGCACTTCGATGATGCGTTCGCCGCCCGCCAGAACCAGCGGGAAGGGCTCGTCCAGCGTGCGAAACGCCGTGACAATCTTCTGCGGCTCGTCGCTCTTGATGTCGCCGCGTTCCGTCAGGATGGCGACGATTTCGGTGAGCGGAAAGCCAACCTGTCCCACATGCTCCGGCAGGTCGAGCAGCGTGCGGAACCGCCGGTTCCAGATCGTCAGGCGGTTCGAGCTGTCGAACACGGCAATGCCCTGATCCATCTGGGAGAGAGCGGTCTGCAGCATGTCCTGATTATATTGCAGCGCTTCGCTGGCCTGATCGAGAAGCCAGGCGGTATCCGCCGACGTATCCTCGGCCTTTTGCAGGATGAGCGACAGAACGAGGCGGGCCGAGGACGAGCCGATGGCGCTGCCAAGCTGCTGCTCGGCATAATGGATCAGCGCCATATCGGCGGGCTGGTCGTTTTCCAGCCGCCGTCCGATGTTGCGCTCATAGGTCTCGAAAGACCGCAGCATGCGTTCGTCGCCCAGATAGCGGGCAATGGCGACCTTCAGATCACCGACGCTGACACGCGTTTTCCAGCCACGCGTGGCAAATTGCGACCGCGTATGGCGTTTGACGAAAATGCCGGACTGGATGCGCTCAACCGGCTTCGGATTGCGCGACAGGGAGCCGAGCACGAAGGCGGTGCAGTTGACCAGCAGGCTGAGGATCGAGACCGTGACCAGCGGGTCCGGCGAGGCCGTATGGAAGGCGCTGACGCCGGGAAACAGGAAGCCGAGGATCGCCGCGGCCACATAGCTGTTGTCGGGGCCGCCAAGGCTTGGCACGAAAAGCAGATAGGCCCAGACGAAGAAGCCCGAGGTGAGGCCGGCAATGGCCCCGCGCGCGTTGGCGCGCCGCCAGATCAGGCCACCGAACAGCGCCGGTGCCACTTGTGCCACGGCGGCAAAGGACAGAAGGCCGATTGAGGCAAGCCCTGTCCCCACGTCCACCGACCGATAGTAGAGATAGCCGAGCAGCATGATGGCCAGAATGGCCGTGCGGCGGATGTTGAGGAGCGTGCGCACGAAATCATCGCGCTGGCTCTGGCGCCCGATCAGCCGCTGGCGCAGCAGGAACGGCATGACGATATCGTTTGAAACCGTAATCGCCAACGCGACAGAAGCCACGATGACCATGGCGGTGGCGGCCGAAAAGCCGCCGATGAAGGTGATCAACGTCACGATCTTCATGTCATGTGCATAGGGCAGCGCCAGAACGTAAAGATCGGGATTGCCCGCGCCGCCGAAAATGATGACGCCGCCAATGGCCACCGGCAGGACGAACAGATTGATGGCGATGAGATAGAGCGGCAAGAGCCGCCCGGCCATGCGCAACTCTTCGCGCGTGCGGTTTTCCACCACCGTGACATGGAACTGGCGCGGCAGGAGGATGATCGCGAAGGCCGACAGCATGATGAGAAGCAGCCAGCGACTGAGCGGTGTCTTGTAGGAGAGCGCCTCCATGACCTTTTCGTTGGCCACGGCCTTCTGCCAAAGGTCGCCCGGCCCGTCGAAAATCAGGAAGACGACGGCAAAGCAGGCCGAAGCAAAGGCAATCAGCTTGACGAGCGATTCCATCGAGACGGCCAGGATCAGGCCGTCCTGATGCTCGGTCGCATCGGTGTGGCGCGTCCCGAAGATGATGGCAAAGGCCGTCAGAACCAGCGTCACGATCAGCGCCAGATCGAGGAAATAGAGGTTGCCGTTGCCGATGCCGTAGGCCGCCGGATCGACCATCGCCGAAACGGAGCCGGCAACCGCCTTCAATTGCAGCGCGATATAGGGAATGGCACCGACCAGAGAAATCAGTGCGACAATCGTCGCGACCGCCGGATTCTTGCCGTAGCGGGCCGCAATGAAATCGGCAATCGAGGTCAGTTTTTCAGCCTTGGCGAGTTCCGTTATGCGGCGCAGAATCGGCATGCCCAGAGTGAAGACGAGGATCGGGCCGATATAGATCGCCGTAAATTCCAGACCGCGCTGCGTGGCAAGGCCAACGCCACCGAAATAGGTCCATGAGGTGCAGTAGATGGCAATCGACAAGGCATAGACCGTCGGCCGCCCCTTTTCAGGGACGCCGCGCTCGCGCGTTCTGCGGTCGCCATAGCTTGCCACTGCAAAAAGCAGCAGAAGATAGGCGATCGCCGCCGCCAATATGATCCAGCCTGCGAGCATGTCTCCTCCACATGGGCTCGTCGGCAAAGCTTATAGGGAAAATCGCTTCGCAAGCAAATCGTTCACCGCATTTGCCAACACCCAAAGCCTTGAACAAAGCGCAATTTCTTTGGCGGCACTGGCGAACTTTGGTATAGGTTCATTGCGCGCAATGTAATCTGAGGCTGTGGGCGCGGTTTGAAGGCCTGTCAAAACACAGCACTTGACCATCCGCATGGAGATTTTAAATGTTGAATGAATTCAAGGCCTTTATTGCCAAGGGCAATGTCATGGATCTGGCCGTCGGTGTTATTATCGGTGGCGCCTTCGGGAAAATCGTGACGTCGCTGGTCAATGATATCATCATGCCCGTCGTTGGCGCGCTGTTTGGTGGCATCGACTTCTCGAACTACTTCCTGGCCCTCAGCAGCAATGTCACCGCGACCACGCTTGCCGCCGCCCGTGAGCAGGGGGCCGTTTTCGCCTACGGTAACTTCCTCACCGTCGTCATCGACTTCATGATTCTGGCTTGGATCATCTTCCTCATGGTGAAGCTGGTGAACAAGCTGCGCACCTCGGTCGAGAAGGAAAAGGCCCCGGAAGCACCCGCTGCTCCGCCGGCTGACATCCAGCTTCTGACGGAAATCCGCGATCTCCTGAAAAAGGATTGATCATCGGTTGAAAGCAGGCGCGACCCATCAGTCAAATCGATGGGTCGCGCAGCTTTTATCATGGGATTTCTGCGATTATTCGCATTACAAAAGCCAAGTCATCCGCGAGGGTGAAAAATCCGCGTCGGGCCCCCAAACGGTCCGACGTTTCATTTTGTCGCTTGAGCCAAGGAGACAGGAAGTGTCGGTTCTGAAGGATTTGAGCCCGCGCGCGCTCGCCGCGCCCGAAAGCGGTATCGTTGAGGTCATTACCTATGCCCGTGGCCGGGAAGGTCTGATCCCGCTCTGGGCTGGCGAAGGTGATCTTCCGACCCCTTCCTTCATCAACGATGCCGTGGCCGAGGCGCTGAAAAACGGCGAGACCTTCTACACCTGGCAGCGTGGCATTCCCGAACTGCGTCAGGCGCTGTCCGATTATTACGCCCGCCACTTTGATGTGAACCTTTCGACAGACCATTTCTACGTCACCGGCTCTGGCATGCATGCGATTGCGCTTGCCGTTCAGGCGCTGACGGAACCCGGCGATGAACTGATCTACCTCTCGCCCATCTGGCCGAATATCATTTCCGCCACCGAACTGGCCGGCGCGCACCCCAAGGGCGTGACCCTCTCCTTCACGGAAGGCCGCTGGACGCTGGATCTTGACCGTCTGGAAGCGGCGATCACCCCGAAAACCCGTGCCATTTTCGTCAACACGCCGTCGAACCCCACGGGCTGGACGGCCTCGAAGGATGATTTGACCGCCATTCTGGCACTCGCTCGCAAGCACGGCCTGTGGATCATCGCCGATGAAATCTACAGCCTCTATCACTTTGCCGCCGCCGGACGCGCGGCTTCCTTCATGGATGTGATGGAGGAGGGCGACCGCATCATCTTTGCCAATTCCTTCTCCAAGAACTGGTCGATGACCGGCTGGCGTGTCGGCTGGCTGGTGGCCCCGCCGGAACTGGGGCAGGTGATTGAAAATCTCGTGCAATATTCGAACTCCGGCGTCGCACAGTTCATGCAGCGCGGCGCGGTGGTGGCGCTGAATGAGGGGGATGATTTCGTGCGCGAAAACATTCGCCGTGCAGCCGAGGGCCGCGATATTCTCTGTGACACGCTGCTGGCCACCAATCGGGTCGAGACATTGAAGCCCGATGGCGCGCTTTACGCCTTCCTCAAGATCGATGGCGTGACGGATAGCCGCCGGGCTGCCTTTGATATCGTCGACAAGGCGCGCGTGGCGCTGGCACCCGGCTCGGCCTTTGGCGCGGGCGGCGAAAACATGCTGCGTGCCTGCTTCCTGCGCAACCCGGACCATGTGCGCGAAGCGGCAGCGCGTCTTGCCGAATACATCCGCGCATTGTGATGAAACTACGGGCGATCCCGTTCTGGCGGGATCGCTCGAATTTTACTGATTTTCGCAAGTCTCGATTTACTATCATATTGATTTGAAATCATATTTTGAGATTGAAAGGGTCCTTATTCACCAATTTTGAAGCGCCCCATGGTCTGATGCTCCCCATAAGAACAAAAGCAGGGGAAGAAGATCATGACTGTATTGGTGACGGGTGGTGCTGGCTACATTGGGAGCCACATGGTCTGGACGCTGATCGAGGCGGGTGAAGATGTGGTGGTGCTGGATCGGCTCTCCACCGGATTCCGCTGGGCCGTTGCGCCTGAGGCACGTTTTTATCTGGGGGATGTGGGCGATCGCCAGATCCTCAAGCAGATCTTCGCTGAAAACGAGATCGACGCCATTCTGCACTTCGCCGGTTCGGTCGTCGTGCCGGAATCGGTTGCGCATCCGCTGCGCTATTATGAAAACAACACGGCCAACACCCGCACGCTGATTGATGAAGCCAATGAGGCTGGCATCCAGCATTTCATCTTCTCGTCAACGGCAGCCGTCTATGGACGCCAGCCGGTGGCCGGCCCGGTTCCCGAAAGCGGCGTCGTTGCGCCGGAAACGCCTTATGGCCTTTCCAAGCTGATGTCGGAAATGATGCTCCGCGATACGGCGGCGGCCCATGACTTCCGTTACGTGGCGCTTCGCTACTTCAACGTGGCGGGCAGCGATGTGAAGGGCCGCACCGGCCAGTCCACCAAGGGGGCCACGCATCTGATCAAGGTGGCGTGTGAAACCTCGCTCGGCCAGCGCGATCATATCGATGTGTTCGGTACGGATTACCCGACGCCGGATGGCTCGGGCGTGCGCGACTTCATCCATGTCAACGATCTGGCCGAAGCCCATATGAAGGCACTGACCTACCTTCGCAATGGTGGCGCGTCACTTGTCGCCAACTGCGGCTATGGCAAGGGGTTCTCGGTGCTGGAAGTGCTGAATACGATCATGGAGATTGAAAAGCGCCCGCTGAAGATCAACTATTGTCCGCGTCGCCCGGGTGATCTCGGCAGCGTTGTGGCCGATGCCCGCCTGATCCGTCAGGAACTGGGCTGGACACCGCGCTATGACGATCTGACGCTGATCCTGAAGACGGCCCTCAACTGGGAGCGCCATCTGGCAGAGCGCAACGGCGACAATCTCAAGACGATCTATCGCAAGCTTGCCGCCGTCAATTTCTGATCCGGCAAACCCGGTGGGCGGCCATCAGCCGCCCATCTGCATGGCCATCTGGTAAAGCATGGCCGAACGTGCGCCCGATGCGCAATAGGCAAGGATCGGCCCCTTGGCATCCTTGACGATGCCGCGAAGCTTCTTGGCCTGCTCCATCGGCATGGCAGCGCCGCCAACCGGAAGATAATAGGCCGAAATACCTGCCGCCTGCGCGGCCTTCTCGATGTCGGCGAAGGACGGCTGGAAAAAGCCTTCGCCATCCGGACGCATGCAAACGACAGCGGTGTAGCCAGCCTCGGCCAGCTTGCCGATATCCTTCGGCGAAACCTGCCCGGAAATGTGATAGGTACTGTCAATCGGGCGAATGCTCATGGCGGCGATCTTTCTCGTTTGATTGTCGTTGCGGCGCTTCCGGCGACCGTTCGGAAAATACATATTATTTACAATATGTATTTTCAAGGCATTCCGTGGGCCGGCCATTTTGTCATGGTGACGAAATTTTATTGCCGGAGGGATTGCGGCGTGGAAAATCATCCCTGTAAATTCAAGGGACGAAGCCGATAATGCGTGACAAAACGCAAGCGGTCGCCCGTCTCAGGCGCCGCGCGGTCTTCCTTCAGGAACAATGCCATGTCTCATTTCGCCCTTTCCCGCCGTCACCTTCTGAAGGGTACGGCGCTCGCCGCCCTTTCCGTGCCCTTTTCCACCTTTGCCATGGCAGAAGACGGCACCCGTCGTCTGACTGTCGCCGCCGATTCCGAGCCGAAGAACCTCAATCCGGCCATCGTCGCCTCCAACGGTGTTTTCTACATTGCCAGCAAGGTGATCGAACCTTTGGCAGAGGCCTCGTTTACCGGCGCTGACGGGCTGGAGCCACGACTGGCAACCGCGTGGGAAGGCTCTGCCGATGGCCTGTCGGTCACGTTCAAATTGCGCGACGGCGTCACCTGGCATGATGGCAAGCCCTTCAGCTCGGCGGATGTGGCCTTCTCGGCGCTCGAAATCTGGAAAAAGCTGCAGAACCTCGGCCGCAGCGTCTTTGCCAATCTGGAAACGGTCGACACGCCCGATGCGCTGACGGCCATCTTCCGCTTTGCCAAGCCCACGCCCTTCCAGTTGATCCGCAACGCCCTGCCGGTCGTCACCTCCGTGGTGCCGAAGCACCTCTACGAGGGCACGGATATTGCCACCAATCCGGCCAATGTGAAGCTGGTGGGAACCGGGCCGTTCCGTCTGGCTGAGTACAAGCCCGGTGAATATTACCGCCTGACCCGCAACGATGCCTATTGGGACAAGACCGCCCCGAAGCTGGACGAGATCATCTATCGCGTCCTGCCGGATCGCGCCGCCGCCGGTGCCGCCCTTGAGGCAGAGGAAATCCAGCTCGCCGCCTTCTCGGCCGTGCCGCTCAGCGATCTGGCCCGCATTTCGAAGGTGCCGGGCATCAAGGTCATCAGCAAGGGCTATGAGGCGCTGACCTACCAGCTCGTGGTGGAGATCAACCACCTCCGCAAGGAACTGGCCGATCTGAAGGTGCGTCAGGCCATCGCCCATGCCATCGACCGCAAGTTCGTCGTCGATACGATTTTCCTCGGATACGCCACCGCATCGACCGGCCCGGTGCCGAAGAACGCGCCGCAATTCTACACCGCCGACGTTGAAGCCTATGATTTTGATGTGGCGAAGGCCAATGCGCTGCTGGATGAGGCGGGCTATCCGCGCGGCACCGATGGCAAGCGCTTCGCGCTCAAACTCCTGCCCGCTCCCTATTTCAACGAAACGCGCCAGTTCGGTGCCTATCTGCGGCAGGCGCTGGCTGCGATCGGTATCGAGGCGGAACTGGTCAACAATGATTCCGCCGCGCATCAAAAGGCCGTTTACACCGAACACGCCTTCGATCTGGCAATTGCCCCACCCGTCTTCCGGGGCGATCCGGCCATTTCCACCACCATCCTCGTGCAGTCCGGTACGCCGGCGGGCGTGCCCTTTTCCAATCAGGGCGGCTATGCCAATGCCGCGCTGGACGAGATCATCAAGAAGGCGTCGGAAACGGTGGATGAGGAGGCCCGTACAGAGCTCTACAAGACCTTCCAGCAAAAGGTGGCCGAGGATCTGCCGCTGATCAACGTGGCCGAATGGGGTTTCATCACGGTCGCGCGCGACACGGTGGAAAATGTGGCCAGCAATCCCCGCTGGGCGGTTTCCAACTGGGCCGATACGGCGCTGAAAAGCTGATGGGGGAGGCGAGGGGGTGAAGCGCATCGCGGCACTGTTGAGGCGCAGGCTGGCCGGTGCGGTTCCCGTGCTTTTCATCGTCATCGCCTTCGCCTTCCTGCTTCTGGAAAGCGCGCCGGGCGATGCGGTCGATGCCTATCTTGTGTCTGTTGGCGGCGGGGATGCGACGCTCGCTGCCAGTCTTCGCGCCCAATACGGGCTGGATCAATCCACCCTGTCGCGCCTCTGGCTTTATCTGGCGGCGCTCACCCATTTTGATCTGGGCTGGTCGGTTGCCTTTGATCGTCCGGTCCTCAGTCTGATTGGCGAACGTCTGCCCACGACGCTGGTGCTGATGGGAAGCGCCACGCTTCTGTCCTTTGGCCTCGGTTCGTTTCTCGGCATTGTAGCCGCAAGCCATCCCGGCAGCCTGCGGGACCGGCTTTTGTCCATGGCATCGCTCACGCTCTACGCCATTCCCGGCTTCTGGCTGGCGCTTCTGCTCTTGATTGTCTTTGCCGTGGACCTGCGCTGGCTGCCCTTTTCCGGGTTTGAAACCGTTGCCTCCCATAAAACAGGACTGGCGCGGCTCGCTGACATCGCCCGCCATCTGGTGCTTCCCGTCGTGACGCTCAGCCTGATTTATCTGGCGCTTTATCTCCGGGTGATGCGCGCTGCGATGGGCGAGGTCTGGCGGCAGGATTTCATCCTCTTTGCCCGTGCCCGCGGGCTTTCGGCGCGCCGCATTCTCTGGCGGCATGTGGCGCGCAACGCGCTTCTGCCGCTCGTGACCGTGCTCGGCCTGCAATCGGCGGCCATGCTCGGCGGCAGTATCATCATCGAAAGCGTTTTCGCCATTCCGGGCTTCGGACGGTTGGCGCAGGAGGCGGTGGCCGGGCGTGACGCGCCGCTTCTCGTCGGTCTCATTCTGGTCAGTGCGCTCTTCGTGCTTTCCATCAATCTGGTGGTCGATCTCCTCTATGCCTGGCTTGATCCGCGCGTCGGCAGTGTGGAGGCGCGTTGATGGGCATGATGGCGCGCCTTCTTCGCACCCGATCCGGCCTCATAGGGGCCTGCCTACTGCTTGTGATGGCACTGGCGGCGCTTGCCGCCCCCGTTCTTTTTCCCGGCGATCCCTTGGCGATTGCCGGCCCGGCTTTTCTCCCGCCCTTGGCCGACACCGCCTTTCCCCTGGGCACTGATAGCCTCGGGCGTGATGTGCTGGCTGGTCTTTTCCACGGTGCGCGCGCCTCGCTCGCCGTCGGCCTTGCGGCGGCTCTGGCCGCCCTTCTGGTCGGGCTGGTGGTGGGAACGGTGGCGGGCTTTGCCGGGGGCTGGGTGGATGAGGTTTTGATGCGCATCACCGATGCGTTTCAGGTCATTCCCCGTTTCCTGCTGGCGCTCGCCTTCGTGTCGGTACTGGGCGGTTCCATGACAACGGTCGTCATTGCCATCGCGCTTTCCAGCTGGACGGAACCGGCCCGCCTCGTGCGCGCCGAGGTCTTGTCGATCCGCGAGCGCGATTATGCGGCGGCAGCGCGGGTCATCGGCATGCATCCGGCCGAAATCGCTTTTCGCGAAATCCTGCCCATTGCCCTGCCGCCGGTGCTGGCGCTATCCGCCATCATCGTCGCGGCGGCGATCATGATTGAATCGGCGCTGTCCTTTCTGGGGTTCGGTGATCCGAACATCGTCACTTGGGGCTCGATGATGGCCGAGGGGCGCAATGTCTTGCGTTCCGCGCCGTTCCTGTCCGTGGTGCCGGGGATTGCGCTTCTGGTCACCGTGCTCGCCGTCTATCTCGTCAGCGAGGGCGTGAACACGGCGCTCAACAACAATCAGGCGGTGCCCCGTGGCTGAACAACCGCTGCTTCGTGTTGACCATCTTGGGGTGCGTTATGCCGCAAGCCACGCCGCAGCGCTTGAAGATGTATCGCTGAGCCTGATGAAGGGCGAACGTCTGGCGCTGATCGGCGAGAGCGGATCGGGAAAGTCGACCTTCGCCCGGGCCATCGCCCATCTTCTGCCGCCCGGCGCCGCCCGGTCCGGCGACATCACGTGGCTCGCTCTGGAAGCACCGCCCGAAGCCGGTCGCGACCTCGCCTTCGTGTTGCAGGACCCGTCCGCAAGCCTTGATCCGGTCATGACGATTGGCGAGCAGGTCGCCGAAGGGGCCGTTGCCCATCTCGGCCTGTCGTGGGGCGAAGCCTATGCGCACGCGGCGACCCTTCTTGCCCGTGTTCAACTGCCGGAACCGGAACACCTGCTGAAAGCCTATCCGCACCAGCTTTCCGGCGGCCAGCGCCAGCGCGTGGCGATCGCCGCAGCCCTTGCCGCCGGTCCGTCCATATTGATCGCCGATGAGGTGACGAGTGCGCTCGACCGTATCGTTGAAGCCGAAATCGTGGCCCTTCTCGATGGACTGGTACGGGATGAAGCCATGACGCTGATCTTCATCACCCATGACATCGCGCTGGCGGCGAAACTGGCAGATCGCATCTCCGTTTTTGCCGACGGGCGTCTTGTGGAAGATGCGCCGGCCGCGCAGCTTCTGGCCCGCCCGCAGGCCGAGGCCACGCAACGCTTGCTCTCAGCCCATATGGATCTTTCCACGCCCTCCCTTCTGCGGGAGGTGCCTTAATGCGCGAACCACTTCTGATCGCAAAAGACCTTTGCCGCACATGGTCCACGCAAGGCCGCCGCGTAGAAGCTTTGCGCCATGTTTCGGTCTCGGTTGAGGCGGGGGAAACGCTGGGCTTGGTCGGTCCGTCCGGCTGCGGCAAGTCCACACTGGCGCGGGTTCTGACCCGGCTTGTGCCACCCGATGCCGGGACAATTCGGTTCAGGGATGCCGATTGGCTCTCTCTCTCCGGTCATCGATTGCGCGCCGAACGCCGCTTCATGCAAATGGTGTTTCAGGACCCGGTCGGGGCCTTTAATCCCCGCGCCACGGTTTCCGGTGCCATCGCCGATCCGCTGCGCGTTCATGAGTTGGCGGGGTCAAAAGATCAGCTGTTGCGGGTTGGGGAATTGTTGGAACGGGTCGGGCTGTCGCCGGATTTGGCCTCGCGCCCCATCCGTGATCTCTCCGGCGGTCAACGCCAACGGGTGGCGCTGGCACGCGCGATTGCCTGTCAGCCGCAGCTTCTCATTCTCGATGAGGCCGTCTCGGCGCTCGATCTGGCGGTGCGCCGGACGATCCTGGAGCTTCTGGTTGATCTGCAACGCGAAACCGGCATGGCGATGATTTTCATCGCGCATGATCTGGCGGCGGTCAAAGCCGTCTCCCATCGCATTGCGGTGATGGAGGCGGGCGAAATTGTCGAGACGGGACCGGCCGAAACGCTGGTCGCAGCACCGCAATCGGTAACGGCGCGCGCGCTTGTGGCCGCCGTACCAAGGCTTCCTTCCGTCTGATTCCATCAGATCGAACAGTGTTCTAGAAGCGCGCCGGGTCGAAACGATAGACCGGGACTTCCTTTACCACTTCAACCGGCTTCGCAATCGGGGCCGCCGGGGCTGCAACACGCGAGGCCTTGGCCATTTTCACCGGCGTTTCGGTCGGTGCGGCGGTCAAAATAGCGGTCGGGCGAGCCGGTGCGGTCATGGTGGAGGCCGGCATGGGCAGCTTTTGCGCATTGGCAGCGGCAGGTGTTGCGGCGTCAGACGGTGCGAATTCCTCTTCCGCCATATCCTCTTCCGCTTCCGGGTCAACCAATGTGGTCGCCTGCGGCGCACTGGCAACGGCCACCGGCTGCTGCGTCGGTACGGGAACGGTTGCAGGCAGCAAGGCCGCGGTGTCCGCCGTCTGAGGACGCAGAACCGGAACCGGAACATAGGCCAGTTCAGCTGCGGGCAGCGTATCGCGCGAAAGCAGCGACGGAACGGGGATCTTGTAATTGCCAAGGTCGGCGAAGCCCGGCTGGGCTTCCTGCTGCACGGCCTGAAGCGCGTTGGCGGCGCCCGAGGTGCCAGCAGGCGGGGTCAGCGCGCTCATCAACGTGCCCTGCTGTGCGGCAAGGGCCGGGCGCGTTGCCGGAACCGGCGCGTTCGGCGCTGCCGCCACACCGGGCGCTGCGACGGGTGCTCCACCAGTCGTCACGCCGGGAAGGGCCGCATTCGCCGTCTGCACGGCAGGGGCCGGGGCAGCAGGCTTGGCCGGGGCGTTGTCTTCTGGTGCGGCGATTTCGTCAGCGTTCTCGTCCTCATCGCCACCGCCAAACAGGAAGGCCAGAAGATTCGGACGCTTGGGCTTGTTACCGCCATCAATCACGATCTGCTCTTCGCCGCGCGCTTTGAATTCGGCAAGCGCCTGTTCGTAACCGGGCAACGGCGTTCCATCGGCGGGAATATGCAGGGTCTTGCCATCCGGGAACAGGCGAACCAGATCCTGACGCGCCATGCGCGGCCAGGCGCGAACACCGGCGACATCCAGATGCACGAAGGGCGAGCGCGACGTGGGGTAAAAGCCGACACCGCCGCGCTGATAGCGCATGGCGGTTTCACGCAGCGTCTTCAGCGGAATGCCGGGAATGAAGAAATCCATCGCCTTGCCGCGCATATGCTGGCTCTGCTCGGCCACACCCTTGGTGCGCGAACGCAGCATGGCGTTGGTGGTCGGCGAACGGTAGCCGGATACGACGTGGATATAGTCCGACGCGCCTACCTTGTTATAAACGGACCAGACGAGGTCAAAGAGGCGCGGGTCCATGCGCGTCGGTTCGTTGCGACGCCAGTCGCGCAGGAAGCGGTTCAGTTCCTGAAGGCCCTTCGGGTCGAACTTGCCATTGCGCTTGAAGGTAATCGTGGCTTTTTCGCCGGTATGAACGAAGTAAAGTTTCAGGCTGCGCGTATCGCCCGCTGCTTCGGCAGGAGAAGCCGCAGACGCGAGCACACCCAGAACGACTGCAAGAGCAGCCAGCCAACGCTTCGCAAATGCCACGCCAAACGTCCTCATTCGGCCCGTTCCGCTGCCGTTATCGAAAGATGCTTTGCTGCACGAAAGGCTATGAACACTCGTACCATCCCGCGTTGATGCCGTCTGAACGGGCACCTTACTCCCTAGAAACGCGCGGAATTTCGCAGATTACGCGCTCGTCAACAAGCCCTTGGCGCGCCGAGGCGTCAAAGCTTTAACTCTTCGTTAATAGCAGGAAATGCTCGCAAGGGAAACCGCCAGGACTTTCATGCCGAAAACAACTGCAAAATTGCGTTGGGAAATCGGGCAATGCTGTTTCTAAAACAGGGAGGAAATGGTGCTGCCGAGAGGATTTGAACCTCCGACCTCTCCCTTACCAAGGGAGTGCTCTACCCCTGAGCTACGGCAGCACAGCCAAGCGTGACGGCGGCAAGCACCGTCGGGCGAGGGGGCTATTGCCACAGCTTGCGACGGAGTGCAAGCCGCAATCGAAATGAATTTCATTTGCCCTTCGAAAAAGGCTAAGGCTTTCATGCGGCAAACCTCTGCGGTAAGAAAAGCCATGGACGACAAGGAAAGACTGGACAGGGGCGGTTCTCAGGCCACCGGCGGTGCGGAAGCGCACCGCAATCGGGCGGCTCAGAAGCTGCGGGAAAATCTCATGCGGCGCAAGCAGCAGGCGCGCGCGCGCCGCGCTGGCGATGCCGACGAGACCGAGGGACTGCCCGCCGCGAAAAAGGACGAATCATCTGGGAGATGATCGACGCGGTTGGAATTGAAGCCGCGCCGCTTTTCGTCTAAAGCACCCGCTGAATTATGGACCTTTCCGGCAGCTGGCATGAATGCCCTGTCCTTCAAGGCCGCGCGAAACAGGAAAGGCGGGCTTGCCCCGTTAGCAAAATATGGATCGTATCAGAATTGTCGGCGGTAATGAGTTGAAGGGCATCATCCCGATTTCGGGTGCCAAGAATGCCGCGCTGCCGTTGATGATTGCGTCGCTTTTGACCAGCGACACGCTAACCTTGGAAAATGTGCCGCATCTGGCCGATGTCGAGCAGCTTCTGCGCATTCTGGGCAATCACGGTGTGGATATTGCCGTGAACGGCCGCCGGGAATCGCAGCGCGATGCCTATTCCCGCACCATTCATTTCACCTGCCGCACCATTGTCGATACGACCGCGCCTTACGAGCTGGTCTCGACGATGCGCGCCAGCTTCTGGGTCATCGGCCCGCTGCTCGCCCGTGAAGGCAAGGCTCGCGTTTCCCTGCCGGGTGGCTGCGCCATTGGCACGCGTCCGGTCGATCTGTTCATCGACGGTCTGCAGGCACTGGGCGCCACGATGGAAATCGATGGCGGCTATATCAACGCCACAGCCCCGAAGGGCGGCCTGATTGGCGCGCGCTACACCTTCCCGAAGGTTTCGGTTGGTGCGACCCATGTGATGATGATGGCGGCAACGCTCGCCCGCGGCACGACCGTGATCGGCAATGCTGCGCGCGAACCGGAAGTCTCCGACCTTGCCGCCTGTCTCAATGCCATGGGTGCCAAGATCACCGGGGCCGGCACGTCGACCATCACCATCGAGGGCGTCTCATCGCTCTCCGGCGCGCGCCACCGCGTTCTGCCGGATCGTATCGAAACCGGCACCTATGCCATGGCGGTTGCCATGACGGGTGGCGACGTGGTGCTTGAAAACACCGACATCAGCCTTCTCGAAAACGCCGTCGAAGCCATCCGCCGTTCCGGCGCGACCATCGAGCCGGTCGAAGGTGGTTTCCGCGTTGCGCGTCACGGCGGCGTCATTCGCCCGGTCGACGTGGTGACGGAACCCTATCCGGGTTTCCCGACCGACCTTCAGGCCCAGTTCATGGGTCTGATGACCCGCGCCCAAGGTGTCTCGCACGTGACCGAAACGATCTTCGAAAACCGCTTCATGCATGTGCAGGAACTGGCCCGTCTTGGCGCCAAGATCACGCTGTCGGGCCAGACGGCGCGTATCGAAGGGGTCGAAAAGCTGCGCGGCGCTCAGGTCATGGCCACCGACCTTCGCGCTTCGGTGTCGCTGGTGATTGCCGGTCTGGCAGCCGAAGGTGAAACCTGGGTCAGCCGCGTCTATCATCTGGATCGCGGTTTCGAGCGGCTTGAAGAAAAGCTCACCAATTGCGGCGCCATCGTCGAACGGGTCCGCGACTGAACCTCGCAGCGCAAGGCCTGGGCGTTGTAGTCGGGGAGGGGACTTCCTATCTCAGCCTCAAGGAAACACGGCCGGTTTTGACCGGATGAGGAAGAGTAGATGACGGACCTCAAGCTGATGGCGCTGGACGCCGAAGATGTCGCAATTGTCTCCGCCCATGTTCAGGACGGAGTCTTCAAGACCAAAGATATGGCCTACCAGCCGCGCGGGCGGCAATTTTCCCTTGCGATTAACCGTTTCGTTTGGGAAGAAGCGAACAAGGGTGGAAAGTCCTTCGAGCGCCGCCGCGCCGCCATTGTGTTCAAGCGGGTCGAGGCGGTCCGGCTGTCCGGTATCAACCGGAACGATGCCGAGGAGGTCAACGCCCTTCTGGCAATCCGCTTCACGCCCAAGGGCGAGGGGCCGGATGGCACGATGGAACTGACGCTTGCCGGTGGCAAGGCTGTTCAACTGGATGTGGAATGCATCGAGTTGCAGCTGTGCGATATCGGCGGGGCGTGGGAAACGACAAACAGGCCGGAGCATTCGGCCTCCTGAGTGGAAAGGGCTGTCGCGCTAAGCGGCAGAAAGGGCAAGGAACGTGGCACTTTGGCTTGATCGTTCGTCTACGGATTTTGAAACGCGCTTTGCCGCATTTCTGACGACCAAACGGGAAGTCTCCGAAGATGTGAACGCCACGGTGCGCGAGATCATTGCCGATGTGCGCTCGCGCGGCGATGAGGCTCTGGCCGAATACTCGTTGCGCTTCGATCAGGTGGATTTTGCCGTCACGCCGATGCGCGTGACCGATGCCGATATCGACGCGGCCCTCGCATTGGTTGATCCCGCCGTTCTCGATGCCCTGAAGCTTGCCGCCGAACGCATCGAAAAGCACCATGCCCGCCAGATGCCGAAGGACGACATCTATGTGGATGCGCTGGGTGTTGGCCTCGGTTCGCGCTGGACGGCGATTGAAGCCGTTGGCCTTTACGTGCCGGGCGGTACGGCAAGCTACCCAAGCTCTGTGCTGATGAATGCGCTTCCGGCCCGCGTGGCGGGTGTCGAGCGCATCGTCATGGTCGTTCCGGCGCTGGCCGGTCAGTTGAACCCCACGGTTCTGGCCGCAGCCCGCATTGCCGGTGTGAAGGAAATCTACCGCATCGGTGGCGCGCAGGCCGTGGCCGCTCTGGCCTATGGCACGCAAACCATTGCGCCTGTCGCCAAGATCGTCGGCCCCGGCAATGCCTATGTGGCGGCCGCCAAGCGTCAGGTGTTTGGCACGGTTGGCATCGACATGATTGCTGGCCCGTCCGAAGTCCTGATCATTGCCGACGCCAACAACAACCCGGAATGGCTGGCCGCCGATCTTCTGGCGCAGGCCGAGCATGATCGCGGTGCGCAATCGATCCTGATCACCAACGATGCCGCATTCGGCAAATCGGTGGAAGAGGCCGTGGAGCGCCAGTTAAAGACGCTGTCGCGTTCGGAAACCGCTGCCGCAAGCTGGCGCGATTTCGGGGCGGTCATTCTGGTCTCCGATCTGGAAGACGCCATCCCGCTTGCCAACCGCATCGCTGCCGAGCATCTGGAACTGGCCGTCGATGACCCGGATGCGCTGATGCCGAAGATCCGCAATGCCGGTGCCATTTTCGTCGGTCGTCACACGCCGGAAGTCATCGGCGATTATGTCGGCGGCTCCAACCACGTTCTGCCCACCGCGCGTTCCGCCCGCTTCTCGTCGGGTCTTTCGGTACTGGACTACGTCAAGCGCACCTCCATCCTGCGCCTCGGGCCGGATGAGCTGCGCGCGCTTGCCCCGGCAGCAATCGCACTGGCCAAGTCCGAAGGGCTGGATGCCCATGCCCGCTCCGTTGCAATCCGCCTCAATCTGGAAGGGTGAGAACGATGGCCGATGGAAATTTCCGGCTCTGCGATGTCGTTCTCGACGAATCCATCGGGCGCTCGACGCCGGATGTAGAGCATGAGCGCGCCGTTGCGATTTTCGACCTGATTGAGGAAAACAGCTTTCACCCCGCCGGTCATGCGGGCGGACCCTACCGTCTGAAGATTTCGCTGGTCGACTCGAAGCTGGTCTTTGCCATCACCACCGAAGCCGGTGGCGATGTGGCGACCCACATTCTGTCGCTGACGCCGTTTCGCCGCATCATCAAGGACTACTTCATGATTTGCGAAAGCTATTATGAAGCTATCCGCTCCTCGACGCCGAGCCAGATCGAGGCGATCGATATGGGCCGCCGCGGCATCCACAATGAGGGTTCGCAGACGCTGCAGGACCGCCTGAAGGACAAGATCGACTTCGACTTCGATACGGCGCGGCGCCTCTTCACGCTGGTGTGCGTGCTCTATTGGAAGGGCTAGAGCCGATGAGCGATCCGGCCGCCGTTGACAACAAGGGCAGGATGCCGGGCGCAATCCTTTTCATGTGCGGCATGAACGCCATACGCTCGCCGATGGCCGAGGCGCTGGCCCGCGCCACGCTGCCCAAGGGGGTCTACATCAATTCCGCTGGCGTTCGCAAAGGTGATCCCGACCCCTTCGTCGGCGCGGTACTGGCCGAAGTGGGACTGGCCCCGCCCACCCGCCAGCCGCAGACGCTGGAAGAGCTGGAAGACGATTTCTTTGACCTGATTGTCACGCTGGCTCCGGAAGCGCATCATCAGGCTCTGGAGCTGACGCGCGCCAATGCCGTCGAAGTGGTCTATTGGCCGACGCCCGACCCGACCGCCACGACCGGCACGCGCGAACAGATCCTCGGGGCCTATCGTGAGGTTCGCGAGCATCTGGCCCGCCTGATTGAAAGCCGGATTGCCACCCGCGCCAAGGCTTGAAGAAGCCGAAAGCCGGTCCTGAAACGGGCCGGAATCGGCGATCATTCGCAAATGTCGTAATCTAGTTCACAAAAGCCTGCTGATTGTGTAGGTTCCGCGCAAATTTGCCGGGCCTGTCAAAGGCCGGGCGCAACACACCAAGAAAGACCCCTGTTATATGGCCAAGGAAGAAGTCCTCGAATTCCCCGGTGTTGTCACCGAACTCCTGCCGAACGCGACCTTCCGTGTGAAGCTCGAAAACGAACATGAAATCATTGCCCACACGGCTGGCCGCATGCGCAAGAACCGTATCCGCGTTCTGGCGGGCGACAAGGTGCTGGTGGAAATGACCCCCTACGACCTGACCAAGGGCCGTATCACCTACCGCTTCAAGTAAGCTTGATCTGATCGGCGCGGAGGAAGCATGGCACTCGTCCAAAAGCTCATACTGGCTTCCGGATCGCCGCGCCGTCTTGATCTTCTGGCGCAGGCAAGGGTCACGCCCGACCGCCTGATGCCGATGGATATCGACGAGACACCGAAAAAGGCCGAGCATCCCCGCTCGCTGGCGCGTCGCCTGTCGGCCGAAAAGGCCGAAGCGGCCCGCGCCGCCGTAAAGGGTGATCCCGCCTGGTCCGGCAGCTATATCCTGTCGGCCGATACGGTGGTGGCCGTGGGGCGTCGCATTCTGCCCAAGGCGGAATATCTCGAAGAGGCGGACGCCGCGATCAACCTTCTGTCGGGCCGCAGCCACTGGGTCTTCACCGGCGTTGCCGTCGTGTCTCCGTCCGGCCTCTTGCGTCAGACGGTGGTGGAAACCAAGGTGCGCTTCAAGCGTCTCTCGACGCGAGAGATCGACGCCTATCTCGAATCGGGCGAATGGCGCGGCAAGGCTGGCGCCTATGCCATTCAGGGCATTGCCGGTTCCTTCGTGCAGAAACTCGCGGGCAGCTATACGAGCGTCGTCGGTCTGCCGCTTTATGAAACGCTGCGCATTCTCGAAGGTGAGGGGTATGACATCATCCCCGCCTGGAAGGAATAAGACGATGACCGAATCAAGCCCGGTGTCCGGCAAGGTGGCACCGCTGCGCAAGGCACGGCCGTGCCCCGAATGCGGCAAGCCCTCGCATCGCGAGAATTATCCCTTCTGTTCGGATCGCTGCCGCACACTGGACTTGTCGCGCTGGCTGAACGGTTCCTATGCCATTCCCGTGGCCGATGACGAAAGCCGCGCCGATACGGATGGCGACGCCATCTAAAGCAATTCCAGGAAAAGTGCTGCGCGGTTTCCGCCCGCAATTGCGTGTAAACAAAGAGATGGAGCAACTCAGCATTCATGTGAACGGCTGAGATGTTCTGGCGGCGGCGGCGTCAAAACCGTTGTTGTCCAGCCTCTTCCGGCGTTCGGAACATCCTGTTTTTCAAGCGGAAACGGCAAATTTCACAAAGGTGGCAAAAAAGTTCGATTTGCCGCTTGCCATCATCCGGCAAGATGCTATAACCCCGCTCGCTTCCGGGGGAAACCAACCCCCTGCCGGTCCTGAAAACGGATCGATGCTTCTCAGAAGCCGGATGCCCGGATAGCTCAGTTGGTAGAGCAGCGGATTGAAAATCCGCGTGTCGGTGGTTCAAATCCGCCTCCGGGCACCATGTTTTCCCAGACATCAAGTGCGCCGTACAGGTTTGATCTGGTTTTTCTTATTCCGGAACGCGCCTCTTGCTCGTTTGTTAGTGGAATCCATCTCCGCCGAAGCCCGTGATGCCCCCACCCTCAGCCCTCAAACCGCGCGATGGTCGCGCCGGCCTGTAGATAGGTTCCGGGCTCAGCCACAAGCCTGATCGTTCCGGCCCGCTCTGCCGTCACGGGCGTTTCCATCTTCATAGCCTCCATCAAGGCAATCAGATCGCCTTCCTTGACCGTCGCGCCGTCCTCGATCTTGAAGGCCTGAAGCGTTCCGGCAATCGGCGCGAGGATCGCCATTGTATCGATCTTGCTGGCCGTGTGAGGCGTGTCGGCCGCCGGTTGGGTCAAGCCGCCGAGCGCGGTGAGCAGCGATGCCGGTAGACCCAGCATATGGCGCTTGCCGTCAATCTCGACAGGGGTTCGCATGAGTGGCGCCTCATCCACGCTTTGCGGGCGTGCGGCGGCTTCCAGCGTGTCGGCGAAATCGGTCTCGATCCAGCGCGTGTGCACCTTGAAACCCGTCTCGCCGATGAAATCCTCCTCTTCGAGCACGGCGCGGTGGAAGGGAAGGACGCTGGCCAGCCCCTCGATCCTGAATTCCGCCAGCGCACGGCGGGCGCGGGCCAGTACCTGTTGGCGGGTCGCGCCGGTGACGATGAGCTTGGCCATCAGGCTGTCGAAGGTGCCGGGCACGGTTGAGCCGGTCTCGACGCCGCTATCGAGCCGCACCCCCGGTCCCGAAGGCGGGGTGAAAGCGGTGATGGTGCCGGGCGTCGGCAGAAAGCCGCGCCCCGGATCTTCAGCGTTGATGCGAAATTCGATGGAGTGGCCTCTGGGTTCAAGCGGTTCGGGGATCGTGAGCGCTTCACCGCGCGCGACCCGCAACTGCTCCACCACCAGATCAATGCCGGTGGTTTCCTCGGTCACGGGATGCTCCACCTGCAGGCGGGTGTTGACCTCCAGAAACGAAATCGTGCCATCAACGCCAAGCAGGAATTCCACCGTTCCGGCACCGCTATAGCCCGCAGCCGCACAAATACGCTTGGCTGCGTCATGGATCGTCTGCCGCTGGGTGTCACTTAAGAAGGGGGCGGGGGCCTCTTCGACCAATTTCTGGTTGCGGCGCTGCAGGGAGCAGTCGCGGGTGCCGAGAACCCGCACGGTGCCGTGTTTGTCGGCCAGAACCTGCGCCTCGATATGGCGTGGCCGGTTGAGGAAGCGCTCGACGAAGCACTCGCCCCGGCCAAAGGCAACGGTCGCCTCGCGCACCGCAGAGGCATAAAGCTCCGCGATTTCATCCATCGTCCAGGCGACCTTGAGGCCGCGTCCGCCGCCGCCATGCGCGGCTTTGATCGCCACCGGCAGGCCGTGCTTCTGGGCAAAGGAGATAACGTCGGCGGCAGTCTCCACCGGACCGTCACTGCCCGGAACCAGCGGCGCACCGACCGAAAGCGCGATCCGCCGCGCCTCGACCTTGTCGCCCAGCGCCTCGATGACATGCGGATCGGGACCGATCCAGATGAGGCCTGCCTCCTGCACGGCGCGGGCAAATTCGGCACCCTCGGAGAGAAAGCCGTAACCGGGGTGGACGGCATCGGCCCCG
The DNA here is from genome assembly GCA_020161665.1 of Pseudomonadota bacterium. Classification (GTDB taxonomy): domain Bacteria; phylum Pseudomonadota; class Alphaproteobacteria; order Rhizobiales; family Rhizobiaceae; genus Ectorhizobium. Next base: position 40,492 of record JAIUPA010000016.1, read on the forward strand.
GAACGCCGGGCAATGGCGATGAGTTTTTCGATATCGAGATAGGTTTCCGCCGGACGGCTGCCGTTGAGGCCATAGGCTTCGTCAGCAAGGCGCACGAAGAGCGCATCGACATCTGGATCGGCATAGACGGCAACCGATTGCAGACCCTCGTCGCGGCAGGCGCGGATGATCCGCACGGCAATCTCACCCCGGTTGGCGATCAGCACTTTCTTCATCGAAGGGTCCTCTTGGTCCTAGATTGCTGCGGGGTCAATCGCGGCAAAGCGGGTCACAGGGCGAAAACGGATACGGGCATTGACCGGAATTTGCCCGGCCAGATCAAGGTGGTATTCGGCGACGTTGGCGATCACCGGATAGCCGCCGGTCAACGGATGATCGGCCAGAAACAGCACCGGCTGGCCGCTATGCGGCACCTGAATGGCACCCGTTGCCGTGCCTTCGCTCGGCAGTTCCGCCGTGATGGCGCGTTCCAGCGTCTCGGCACCGGAAAGGCGGATGCCGATGCGGTTGGATTGCGGTGTGACGGTGTAGACCTGCTCGCTAAGCGTGGCGATGCCCTTCTCCGTAAACCAGTCGCTGCGCGGCCCCATGATCACGTCCAGCGTCACCACATCCGTGGCAGACGGATGAGGAAAAGCGGGCGCTTCGGTCAGGGAAACAGCGTGGAAAGCGGCGCGGCAAGGCAGAACGGTCAATATCGTTCCCGAAACCACGGGCGCAGGCCCGACGACAGCCAGCGTGTCTGTCGATGCACTGCCAAGCACGGGCGCGACCTGAAAGCCGCCGCGCAAGGCGAGATAGCTTCGCGCCCCGCAGGAAGCAAAGCCAAGCGTGACCACATCCCCGGCCTCCAGCGAAATCGGCTGGTAGGTTTCGGCACTGTGCGTGCGGCCCGCGTGATCGCGAATGGTAATCGGGCACGGCGCACCCGTTAGCGCCATCACGGCCCGGCCGTTCACCCTGAATGAAAAGCTGCCCAGCGTGATTTCAAGGCAGGGCGTTCCGGCGGGGTTGCCGACAACCCGGTTTGCCGCTTTGAAAGCCCCCTGATCCAGCGCACCGGATGAGGAGACACCCTGTCCCGTCTGGCCGAAACGGCCCGCATCCTGAAACAGGGCAGGCATGGGGGCGGCCAGAACCTCAAGGGTCACGGCATTTGCATTTGCCTCCACCTTCTCTTGCCCCGATGTGTCCGGTACGGAGGTCGCGATTGATGGTGGTGTGGCTGCGCAATGGCGGGCGAGATCGATGAAGCGCACGCGGTCGCCCGGCTGGAAAAGGGCAGGCGGATCGCGCGTGATATCCCACATTTTCAGCGGCGTCGTGCCGATGATTTGCCATCCGCCGGGACTGCTTTGCGGATAAACGCCGCAGAAAGCCCCGCCAAGCGCCACCGAGCCTGCTGCGATCTTTGTGCGCGGGGTCTGGCGACGCGGCACCTGAAGCACCGGATCGCCGCCCACCAGATAGCCGAAACCGGGCGCGAAACCGCAAAAGGCCACGGTAAAGATACTCTGCGTGTGTCGCGCAATAACCGCGTCGATGGAAAGGCCGGTCAGGGCGGCAACGTCGGCCAGATCCTCACCGTCATAGCGCACCGGCACCTCCACCAGACGGTCGGAGAAAGCGGGCTTTACGGAAAGATCGCGTCGGGCAATCAGCGTTGCCAGTGTGCGGGCGTCGGTGATCTCGGGTCGGAAGCGGATCATCAAGGTCCGCGCGGCGGGCACCATATCCTCGATACCCGCGATGGCGTCCGCTTCCAGCGAGGCAAAGAGCGCCAGCGTCTCTTCAAGATCGGCGAGTTCAACGAGCAGGACAGTCAGGCTGACGGGCAGGAAACGCATCGTATCCTCATGCAAGTCTGGCGAATTCAAGGGCACCACCTTCCATCGGAACCGGCCCCCGTTGCCTCGCGATCAGCGGTCCAGGAAAGAGCGGATGGCAATGCCGTCGGCCTCAAAGGCAGAACGGATCACCCGGGCGATGGCCACCGCACCGGGGCTGTCGCCGTGGACGCAGATCGATTGCGCATCGATCCGGATGGTCGAACCGTCGATGGCTTCGAGCGTGCCGTGCTTGGCCAGTTGCAGCATGCGTTGCGCGATGAGGTTGGTATCGTGCAGCACCGCACCCGGCTCGCGCCGCGAAACCAGCTGACCATCCGGGGCATAGGCGCGGTCGGCAAAGGCTTCTACGACCACCTTCAGGCCCGAACGGCGGGCAAGGTCGAGAATCGGCGCACCGGCAAGCCCCATCAGCACCAGCTCGGGATCAACGGCCTTGATGCCGTCAATCACGGCCTGTCCCTGTTTGGGGTCGTAAGCGATGCGATTGTAAAGCGCGCCATGCGGCTTGACGTATCCCACGGACACGCCCGCAGCGGCGGCAATGCCTTTCAGCGCGCCGATCTGGTAGATCACGTCGGCGATGAGTTCCGCAGGCGTCACATCCATATCGCGACGACCAAATCCCACGCGGTCCGGGTAGGAAACATGCGCGCCGATGGCCACGCCCTTTTCAGCGGCGGCCTTGACGGTTTTGAAAATGCCCAGCGGGTCGCCCGCATGGAAACCGCAGGCGACATTGGCGCTTGAAACAATCGAGAGGATGGCCTCATCGTCGCCCATGGTCCACGCGCCATAGCTTTCACCGAGATCACTGTTGAGATCGATGGCGGTCATCTGGTTCTCCCATGTCAGGCGTGGGCTGCGGCTGACGGCAGCCGAAAATCGGTTGAACCGATCTTGTAGCCCATAAATCCGATGGCTGAACAGGCAAACACACGCGCGGCGATCTCAATTTCTGCAGGCAGGGAATTGCAGGCGCGAAACGAGGCCGTCAGGCCGCAGAGGCGGCCGGGTCTTTGCGGTCCGATCGCACCAGAGCTGGGCCATTTTCGGTGTGGATGGCATAACCGGGTTTGACAGCCTTGGCGACATACATGGCAGCATCCGCAAGCTTGACCACATCCGCCACTTCACCATGATGTTCCGGCCAGAGCGCAATGCCGATGCTCACGCCGATGCGCGCTTCCTGCCCTTCGATTGCAAAGGGATCGCGAACGGCATCAAGCAGGCGGTCGGCCAGACGAAGCGCACTTTCACGCGTGCCACCTGCCTGCAGCACGGCAAACTCATCGCCGCCCAGACGCGCGGGCACATCGCTGGCGCGGACCAGTCCCTTGAGACGTTTTGAAAAGCCTTGCAGCAACAGATCACCGGCATGGTGGCCCAGCGTGTCGTTGACAGCCTTGAACCCGTCGAGGTCGATCAGCAGGATGGCGAGATGGCCATCCGGATTTGCATGCGTTTGCTTGCCAAGCGCTGCTTGGAAGGAAACACGATTGGCCAGTCCTGTCAGCGCGTCATTGAAGGCCAGTGCCTTGAGGGCCTGTTCGCGCTCATGTGCCTCTGTAATGTCCTTCAACCCGGCAATCGCAAGCTGGCCGGATGGGGTCATAACCCGGCGCAGGTTGATTTCGAAATGCCGGGTCTTGCCATCGATGAAGCTGGCTGAACAGTCGATCCGGACCGACGCATCCGTCGGAACGTTGATCTCTTCAAGCGCGTCGCGGGGAACGAGACCGGCAATGCGTTCGGCTTCGCCATCACCGGCGGCGAGTTGGCCGATAATCGCCCTGAACGGTTCGTTCGAGCCGATCAGGTTCAGCTTGCCATCCAGAATGAAGGCCGGTTCGACCATGATATCGACTGCCGCGACCAGGGCCTGACGCCCGACACCCATGAAGCGCACGATGCGTTTGTGAAAATGCGTTGCCAGCGTGCTTTCGCGAAAGAGCAGCGTTTGCCAGACAATCATGGTGGCAACCGGCACGGAAAGCGTGGGCAGAAGAAGGCCGGTCGCGGTTTGCAAATCGGGAAGGTAAAAAAGCCACGCTGCGGATGCTGTCAGCACGATGCCAAGGGCCGCAAGGGTTCGCAGGCGGGCGATCAGAAGGCCGACAAGAAGCGCCAGCGTGAAAATGATGGTGGCGGCGAGCAGCGCATTCGGCTTTTGCAACGGATGACCGGAAAGGACGGTTTCGGCCCCGAGCGCCAGAAAATGCGCCCGGCTGATATCGCCTTGCAAGGGCACATGCACGCGATAGAGGGGCGAGGGCACATCAAGACCGACGATGACCTTCTTGTTCGCAAACGCGCTGGGCGCAATGCTGCCATCGGCAACGCGGCGCATTTCATAACGCGGCACGGAGGCAGCCGAGATTGAGAAATCAACGAAGAGCGGTCGCGTTCTGATGCCGTCCTGTCCCGCCAGCCAGTCCGGTGCGGTTGACGCAGCAGGGTTCAGCGGCGTTTGCTGGCGAACGCGACGATCCACATCCGACGGGTAGTTGGTGCCGACCAAGGACGTGCTGGCCATGAAGGGGGCAAGTGGTGTGCGTATTGCGTTGAGGTTTGCAACAGACCAATCGGAAACGCTGAAAGGCAGGGCAATCGGCGGGTGGCCGGGTGCATCAAGCGCCTTGGCCAGCAAAGCATCGTCGACCGGGTTCTCTGCCGTATTGAGTGTCGCATCGACGTAGATACGGTCTGCACCGGCTTGGTTCAATCGTTCAATCGCTCGCGCCATCAGCGCACGGTCAAAGGGAAAATAGCCGGTCGCTTCGATGGTGGACGGGTCGGCCACCACCAGCAGCACATCGCCACTGGCGGAGCGCTTGGAGCCAAAGGTCACGATATCGGATGTGGCACCTTCAAAACGCGACAATGAACCGTAGTGCACGAAGGCCACGGTCAAAAACGCAGCAATGAAGGCGTGGGCAATGACGCGGAGCCAGCGGGATGAGATTGTCAGCATGACTTCATCCCCTTCAAAGATTCGGGGGTGCCAGTTCCGCCGGATTGGGCGGGGCGTCCGAAGACGCTTCGTTCAAGATCACGGAAAGCCGGTCAAACGTCGTGGAGAGGGTGTTGCCAGTCATGCCCGCGGAGGAGATGATGGCCATTCCAAGCAGGGACGCGATCAAGCCGTATTCAATGGCGGTTGCCCCTGCGTCACACATGCGAAAGGATCGCGCTCTTCGCGCGGTTCGCTCGCACAAGATGCCTGCAAGGGCGGACAAGGCCAAAGATCCTCACTCCCGTAGATCACATGGAGTGAAAGTACCCTTCAAAGCTGAAAGAACCCTAAATTCACGCGAGGGCTGCCAAAAGCAGGCACCCGCGGCACGGCTCAGTTGCGGGCAAGTGCCTGACCGCCCTCTGTCCAGCGATGCCATTCGTTGACCGAACCGTGGAACACGTTGAGGTCAATCTTGCCGTCCACGCCATGCGAAAGGCCAGAGCCCGAATATTGCCAGAACATCCACTTGCGGCCCGGATAAACCTTGGAGGGATGTGCCGCGACGGAGCGCAGCCAGAACGGATATTCGTTAAAGGCACCGCGCAGGTTGTCGCGATAGAAGTCCGGGGCCGTGTAGATCACGGGACGCTTGCCGTAGTGGCGTTCCAGCATGTCCATGAAAACCTGCATTTTCTCGCGCACCTTTTCCGGGGATGGGCGCTTCTTGCAGGAGGATTCGCCGTTCCACTCCACGTCGATCACCGGCGGCAGGGCGTCGGGGTCGCGCGGCACATTGCGGATGAACCAGCTGGCCTGATCGCTCGCCACCCGGCACCAGTAGAAGAAGTGATAGGCGCCCCGCTTCAGACCGGCATCCTTGGCCCGCTTCCAGTTCGTGCGGAACATCGGGTCCAGATGGTCGCCGCCATCGGTTGCCTTGATATAGGCGAAGTTCGCACCCTGCGAGCGCAGCTTGGGCCAGTCGATATCCCCCTGCCAGCGGGAAATATCAACGCCATGCACCGCGTGGTCGCGCGGCGACGCCCGGCCGAAGTTGATCGGCTTGGCATCGCGAAAACGCTGGCTGTAGACCTGGGCGCGCGGCGAGCTGCCTGCCATGGGGGCTGTCGGGTTCAGCGGAGCAGAAGGGCGCATGGCCGGCATGGCCGAAGCGAGTGTCGTATTGGGTTGGACAGGTGCGGACCAGGCCAGCGTCTGGTTGGAAGAGGGCAAGGCCTGCGAGCTTGCAACCGGCGTCGATGTTGAAACGCTGCCGACATTGGCGGACGGAACCGGCCCTGCCGTGGCGGACACAGAACTCGTCACATCGTCGCGAGACGGGGCAATCGAAAGGACGTCGGCGGTCTCGGTGGAGGAACGGCAACTGGCGAGGACCAGACAGCCCGCAACAAGCGAGGTGAGGATGGAAAGACGCATGGCCAGAACTCTCGACGCAATACAAAACAAGGAGGCAGGACCGGACACAAGCGACCGGAAATCCTAACAGAGTTTTACCGGCAAAAGTTAAATACAATCTTTACCAACGGGTCTCCGGGGCGATGCACCGGGCCACTTGTTCAAAATGGCCGGTCAAACTTGCGTGAGATCCGCGTCAAACGCGCACACCCCCGCATTTTGGGGACGAAATTTCAGATAAAATTGGCATTTGTCAGCAAATTGCGTGTGACGATTTAGAGATTGTTAACGCCTCTCATCAATCCTTGAGTCAAATTTATTTCCTGTGAGTGCATGTATTTTGGCCCTCGCGCGGTGTTTCTCATCGCGCGCCTCTTCCGGATGACACCATGAATGCCAAACCGCAGCCGATCGAACCCGGCGAGAAATCGACCATTACGCCCCGCGTCATGCGCGTTGCCACCGATGGCATCCACCGTGACCTTGAGGCTTTCAGTTCAGACAACACCCATGTGGTCAAACAGATCAAGCTTCTGGCGATCAATGCCTTGATCGAAGCGGCGCGTGCGGGCGAGGCGGGCAAGGGCTTTGCCGTCGTTGCCAACGAGGTGCAGCGCCTTGCCCAAGCCTCCACGGAAATCAGCGCAAAGTTCCAGACCGACGTTCTGGGCCGTATCGGGATTAGCCGCGACATGGCGGATCGTCTTGTGGACGAGATGGAAGGCGCTCGTCTAACCGATCTCGCCCAGACGCTGGTGCAGCTCATCGTTCGCAATCTTTTCGAACGAACCGCGGATGTGCGCTGGTGGGCAACCGACCCGGCGCTGTGGCAGGCCCTGCAAACGCCGGATGCGGAAGCGGCCGCCTATGCCGCGACACGCCTCGGTGTCATCAATCGCTTCTATACGGTCTATGCCGATCTGGTCGTCACCGACATGACGGGCCGTGTCGTTGCCTCGGCCAACCCGGCCTTCCAGCGCAAGCTCGCAGGCGCAAGCCTTGCCAATGAAAGCTGGTTCCATGCCGCGCGTGCCTGCCGGTCCGGCGATGACTATATTGTCGATGATGTCCGGCCAAGTGCCTTGCACGACAACCGCAAGGCCCTCGTCTATGCCACGGGTATTCGCGAAAACGGACATCAGGACAGCCGCATGGTCGGCACGCTGGGCGTCTATTTCGACTGGGAAAATCAAGGTCGGCAAATCGTCGAGACCGAGGCGAACCTGCCGGCAGGCGTGCGCGAAAAGACGGTGGTCATGCTGCTGGATGGCAAGCATCGCATTATTGCCTGCTCCGATCCGGCCCGCGAATTCACCACTTTCATGCTCTCCAATCCGCAAGGGCAGGCGCGTGGTAGCTATTATGACCGCAGCGGCGCCATTGTCGCCTATGCCAAAACGCTCGGCTATGAAGATTATGATGGGCTGGGCTGGTATGGCGTGATCGTCCAGCAAACCCAGTCGGATGAAGCCATCAAGGCCGAATTCAAGCTCACCTGAGATCGTTTGAAAGTCTGAACCCCATAAAGGGCGTGTGTCGGAAATGCCGCCACGCGCCCTTTTTCATGGCTTGTGGATTGACACATCGCAACGAATATCCGAACAAATGGTCGGATACCGTTCGAAAGGGAAATCATGGGCCGCAAGCGTCGCGCCAATCGCGATGAAATCATCGACGCCGTCGGTGCGGTGATCCGTGAGCAGGGCCTTGATGCTTTGAGCATTGATGCCGTGGCCAAGGTCGCGGGCATTGGCAAGACCAGTGTCCTTTACGATTTCAAGAACCGTGACACCCTGCTCGCCGCCTTTGTCGAACGCCGCATCCGCTTGCATCGGGATACGGTTGAAAGTCTGCGCGCCGACCATGCCGGAAAGCCCGATGCCACCATGCGCGCCCTTCTGGATTTCGTCAGCCAGCCGCCCGCCCAGGAAGATCTGGGCAATGGCATGCTGGTGGCGGCGGCCGTCAGCCGCCACGAGGGGTTCCGGACCTTTCTGGCCGAAACCTTCGCAAGCGAAATGCGCCAGATCGAAGCGGAATCGGCCAATCCGCATCGCGCCCGCCTTTGCTATCTCACGCTGCACGGGCTGCTGGCGCTGGAATGTTTCGGCTTCTGCCGCCTCGACGAGGACATCCGCAAAACAACCATCGAAGACATCAGGGAACTCTTGGCGTTGACGCCGGTTCCCTCCGAAAAGCCAGCCGTTCAAGCGCCGGTACCCGCCAGCGCGAGCGGTCTCCAGACAAAGGTTTCTCTATGACCTCCAGCCTTCTCCGCCCCGCCCGCATTCTTCTTCTGGCCGCTGCCTGTGGCCTTGCCCCGCTTGCCGTGAACGCTCAGGCACCGGGCGGCGCCATGCCGCCGACGCCGGTCAGTGTTCTGGAATTGAAGCCCGAGCCGCTGCCGGTCATCAACGAGCTGCCGGGACGTGTTTCGCCGACCCGTCTGGCCGAGGTGCGCCCGCGCGTCTCTGGCATTGTGTCGGAACGCGTTTTTGAACAGGGTAGTTTCGTCCATCAGGGCGATGTCCTTTACCGCATCGAACCGGCCCAGTTCAAAGTGCGTGCCGCCAGCGCCGAGGCAACGCTCGCCCGCGCCAAGGCCGCGCAGATGAACGCCAAGGTGCAGTTGCAGCGCCAGCAACAGCTGCGGGAACGCAACATTTCGACGGGGATCGAGCTGGATAACGCGATCACCGTGGCCGCACAGGCCGATGCCGATGTGGCTGTAGCCGAGGCAAGTCTGGCCGAAGCCCGCCTCAACCTCGATTATACCGAGGTCCGGGCTCCGATCACCGGCACCATTGGCCGTGCAACCGTGACCGAAGGCGCGCTGGTTTCCGCCCAGCAGGACATCATGGCGACGATCCAGCAGCTGGACCCGGTCTATGCCGACTTCACCCAGTCGTCCGCCGAACTGCGCCGCCTGAAGACCCAGATGGTGAGCGGGCAGCTTATGGCGACCAACGCCAATGAAGCCCGCGTCCAGCTTCTGTTTGATGATGGCACGCAATATGACCAGCCGGGCCGTCTGCTCTTTTCCGAAGCCTCGGTCGACCAGACCACGGGTCAGGTGACGTTGCGCGGGGAGTTCCCAAACCCGAATGGTGAGCTTCTGCCCGGGCTTTATGTGCGCATCCGCATCGAACAGGCCGTGCGTGAAAACGCGATCGCCATTCCGCAGATGGCCGTTCAGCGCGATGCGCTGGGCAATGCGCAGGTCTATGTGGTGCGCGAAGATGGCACGGCAGAAATGCGCACCGTCAAGCTTGGCCAGACCATTGGCAGCCGCTGGCTGGTTGATGATGGCCTGAAGGCGGGCGACAAGCTGGTCGTCACCGGCGCGCAGAAGCTCTTCCCCAATGCCAAGGTTGTGCCGCAGCCGTGGGTGCCGGGTGAAACGCCCGCCGCTGCCCCGGCTGACGCCGCCAAGCCGAAGAACTGAGAAGGCGAGACACGTTCATGGCTCAGTTCTTCATTCATCGCCCGGTCTTTGCCTGGGTTCTCGCAATATTCATCTGTATCGCTGGTATCGCGTCGATCCCCTCCCTGCCGATTTCGCAATATCCGCGTGTCGCGCCGCCGCAGATCCAGATTTCCGCGTCCTACACCGGGGCCACCCCGGAGGAGGTCTATAACGGCGTTGCCCAGCCCATCGAAGAAGAGCTGAACGGCATTGCCGGGATCATCTACTTTGAATCGAGTTCGGACACGTCCGGCCGCGTTTCGATCACGGCCACCTTCTCGCCGGATACGGATGTGTCGAAGGCGCAGGTGGACATCCAGAACGCCGTTGCCCGCGTGGAACCGCGCCTGCCGCAAACCGTTGTCGATCAGGGCATTCAGGTGCGCGAGGCCGGGTCCGGCTTCCTGCTCCTGGTGGCGCTGACATCGAGCGACAAGAACTCGGATGTGAGTGCGCTCGGCGACTATATCAACCGCAGCGTTGCGGGCGAGCTTCGCCGTATTCAGGGCGTCGGGCAGGTGCAGGTCTTCGCCGCCCAGCGCGCCATGCGCGTCTGGATCGATCCGGACAAGCTGACGGGCCTCAACCTCTCGGCCAATGATGTCGTTCAGGCCATTCAGGCCCAGAATGCGCAGGTTGCGGCCGGTGCCATCGGTGCATCGCCCAATCCGATTGGCCAGCAACTGACGGCAACCGTGCAGGTCAAGGGCCAGCTCGCCACCAAAGACGAGTTCGAGAGCATCATCCTGCGCGCCAATGCCGATGGTTCGACTGTGCTTCTGAAGGATGTGGCCCGCGTTGAAATCGGCGGCGAAAGCTATGCCTTCGCCTCGCGCCTCAACGGCCAGCCCTCGGCGGCCGTCGGCGTCCAGCTTTCAACGACAGGTAACGCGCTGTCCGCATCGAAGGCCATTCATGCCAAGATGGAAGAGCTGTCCAAGTTCTTCCCCGAGGGCGTCAGCTATTCGATCCCCTACGATACGTCGCCCTTCGTGGAGGCGTCGATCGAGAAGGTGCTGCACACGCTGCTCGAAGCTGTCGGCCTCGTCTTCGTCGTCATGCTCATCTTCCTGCAAAGCTTCCGCTACACGGTCATTCCGACCATTGTCGTGCCGATTGCCCTGCTTGGCACCTTGAGCATCATGATGGTGGCGGGGTTCTCGATCAACGTTTTGACGATGTTCGCCATGGTTCTCGCCATCGGCATTCTCGTCGATGACGCGATTGTCGTGGTGGAAAATGTCGAACGCATCATGGCGACCGAGCATTTGCCGCCGCGCGAAGCAACCGAAAAGGCCATGAAGCAGATTTCCGGCGCCATTATCGGCATCACGCTGGTTCTGGCCGCCGTGTTTGTGCCCATGGCCTTCTTCCCCGGCGCAACGGGCATCATCTACCGCCAGTTCTCGATGACCATGGTCGTGTCGATCCTGTTTTCGGCCTTCCTGGCACTGACCCTGACGCCGGCGCTTTGCGCCACGTTCCTGAAACCTCTGTCGGAAGGTCATCACGAAAAGCGTGGCTTCTTCGGCTGGTTCAATCGCGGATTTGACCGCACGACGCAGCGTTACAGCCGTTCGGTCAGCAGCGTCGTGCGCCACGGTCTGGTGATGATGGGCATCTATGGCGTCATCACCGTCGCGACGATCTATGGCTTCATCTCCCTGCCGACGAGCTTCCTGCCGAACGAGGATCAGGGCTTTGTCATCACCGACATGCAGGCCCCGCCCGCCGCATCGGCCAACCGCACCAGCGAGGGGCTGAAACAGGCCGAAGCGATTTACCGCGCCATGCCGGAAACGGAGAACATCGTCTCGTTGAGCGGCTTCTCCTTCTCCGGTTCCGGTGCCAATGCGGGCCTGATGTTCGTGACGTTCAAGGATTGGGCGGAGCGTGAGCGTTCGGCCCAGCAGATCGCCATGGCCGCCAACCGTCAGCTCTTCGGGCTGCAGGATGCGCGCGCCTTTGCGCTTTCGCCGCCCGCCATCATGGGCTTCGGCACCTCGAACGGCTTCAGCTTCCGCCTGCAGGACCGTGCCGGACAGGGACAACAGGCCTTGCAGGCCGCCGCCGCCCAGCTTCTGGCCATGGCCGGACAAAGCAAGGTCGTCGCCGGTCTTCGCATCGAAGGCCTGCCGGCCGCCGCCCAGGTCGTGCTGTCCATCGACCGTGAAAAGGCCAACACCTTCGGCGTAACCTTTGCCAATGTGGCCGCCACCATCTCGCGGAATCTCGGCTCGTCCTATGTCAACGATTTCCCGAATGCCGGTCGTCTGCAGCGCGTCGTGGTGCAGGCCGATCAGCAGGCCCGCATGAATGCCGAAGACCTTTTGAAGCTCACCGTGCCCAATTCGCACGGCGGCATGGTGCCGTTCTCCTCCTTCGCCACAGTGTCGTGGGAACGCGGCCCGGCGCAGGTCGTGGGCTATAATGCTTACCCGTCGGTGCGTATTTCCGGTCAGGCAGCTCCGGGGCTTTCCACCGGCGCGGCCATGCAGGAGATGGAGCGTCTGGCCTCGCAGCTCCCGAATGGCTTCGGCTATGAATGGACCGGGCAGTCGCTGGAAGAACTGTCGTCGGGGGCCACCGCGCCGATCCTCTTCGGCATGAGCATTCTCTTCGTCTTCCTGCTCCTGGCAGCCCTCTACGAAAGCTGGTCCATCCCGCTTTCGGTCATGATGGTCGTGCCGCTTGGCATTGTCGGCTGCGTGATTGCGGTCATGCTGCGCGACATGCCGAACGATGTCTATTTCAAGGTGGGTCTGATTGCGATCATCGGTCTTTCGGCCAAGAACGCCATTCTCATTGTGGAATTTGCCAAGGATCTTCATGAGCAGGGCAAGTCGCTCACCGAAGCGGCGATTGAAGCCGCCAAGCTGCGCTTCCGCCCGATTCTCATGACCTCGATGGCCTTTACGCTGGGTGTGCTGCCGCTGGCCATTGCCACGGGGCCGAGTGCCGCCAGCCAGAATGCCATCGGCACGGGTGTGATCGGCGGCATGATCACGGCGACCCTTCTGGCCGTCCTGTTCGTGCCCGTCTTCTTCGTGCTGGTGTTGACCCTGTTCAGCCGCTTCAAGGGCAAGAAAGAGCACCCTCAGCCCACCGCCACGGATGGCGTTTGAGCACGAAAATCAATCGCTAAAATTAATGGTAAATTTGAACCGTCCGGACGAAGGCTCCGGGCGGTTTTTTCATGGTCTCATGGCGAGACAGGCGGCTCCACCGTCCGGCAACCGGGTGCCGGGGGAGAGAGCGGATGCCGCGCCGTGATCAGAAGATGCGCTTTTCCACCTTGCGCGTGCGCGGCTGAAGCGCATCAAGCAGCGTAAACGCCGAAAGCGTAAGTGTTGTGAGGAAAATGGCGCCGATTGCAAGAACAGTCATTGTCGTCCTTTTCTGACATCATTGTCATACTGGCTAAACGGATGCTGCCTTGGCTGACTTGCCTGAAACTTGCGCGGCATACGGATATTCTTGCGCCAAACGGCCATGTGGGGTTGTGAAAAGCCCATGGTGAAGGTTTGTCTGGGGTTCATTAACTTTCGCGCAAGGAATTAACCATAAAGATTATGCAACACGGGAAAACAGGATAGCCGCAAAAGGCTCCTCGTCTGGCATGATGCCGTTCCTCCCGCGCCGGTTCTGGTCCGGTATTGTGCATCCAATTCAGTATTTTTGACAGCAAATATCGAAGGATAGGCATCCTGCGCAGGTCGCTTGGACCACGCAATTGAGAGTGTCTGTGCCCTTTGGGAGTTTGCGTTACGGCGGTCGTGTGGGGAACGCGGCTGTGTGAGGGGTCACGGTGGGTCAGGCATCGCCAACGGAATCGGCAGGGAAAGCACAGGCAGGCGGCCTGCGTGATCGCCTGCGCTTTGCCGGGTTGGAAGCCGACGCCGCCAATCTGGTGCGCGAACACCGTCCGCTGGTTGAAAAGCATCTGGGCGAAGGCCTGCGCGATCTCTTTCTGCGCTACCGCACTCTGCCGGATGCAGCGCCGCATTTTGAATCCGAAAGCCGCGTCGACCGGCTTTATGACCTTCAGCTGTCGCACTGGAACGTTTTGACCGACGCACGCTTTGACGGTCTTTATGCCGAGCGCGCCAAGCTGCTTGCCGATACCGAAGAAGGCATGGGGCTTGAGCCGCGCTGGCGCATGGCCGGTCACGCCGTTGTTCTCGAGCATCTCGTCACCGGGGTCCTCGATACGCTGAGCCCGATGCCGCGCCTTCCCTGGAACCGCAAGCGTCGCGAAGAAGCCCATGCGCTGGTCGCCGCTTTGATCCGCCTTGTGATGGTTGATGCGGAAATCGCGCTTTCGCTGCGCTTCAATGCCGAACGCATGCGCCACGGTACGGCGCTGCGCAACGAGCGTGAAGCCTGTCAGGATGAAGCACGCGCCCTTCTGGAAGCAACGGCGCAAGCCCTTGAAAATGCCGGTTCCGGCCACGGTCTGCCACAGGATGCGCCCGAGGCCTATGGCGAGGTGATGGCCCGCCTGAACGCTGGCCTTGAAAAGATTACCACCCATCTTGAGAGCGTTCGCCGCGTTCGCAGCGAAACGGAAGGTCTGGCGGTTGCCCTTGGGGATCATGCCGGGCGTCTGGCCGACATGACCGGCGCACAATCCGGCAAGGTGGAAGAGGCTGCAACGCTGATTGCCGGTCTGGCAGACCGCCAGCGCGAAGCCCTTGTCAGCGTCGAAGCCGTTGGCCGCGCCGCAGCCGGTGCCGGCCGCACGGTTGAGGAAAGCGGCGCCGTTGCAGGCTCGGCCCTCGAAACCATGGCCGCCATTGAAAATTCAGCCGAAGAAATCGGCCGCATCATCGGCGTTGTCGATGAAATCGCCTTCCAGACCAACCTGTTGGCGCTGAATGCCGGGATTGAGGCCGCACGCGCGGGGGATAGCGGTCGCGGCTTTGCCGTCGTTGCCCAGGAAGTGCGCGCGCTTGCCCAGCGCTCCACTGATGCGGCGCGCTCCATCAAATCGCTCGTCCAGACAACCCGCGATCAGGTGGCCAGCGGCGTCGATCTCGTTGGTCGCACACGAAGCGCCATCGGCGATGTCATGCGTCAGGTCGATGATCTCGACAAGGTGGCCACGGGCATGGCCCGTCAGGCGGGTGAACAGGCGGGCGCGCTGGAAAGCGCTGGCCGTGACATTGGCCTCCTGAACGCTGACCTGCGCCACAGCCGCGAGGAAGCGCTGCGTGTCGGTTCGGTCGCAGGCGATCTGCAGACGGTCATTCTGGAACTTGGAAATACGGTGCGTGAATTCCGCATGGCACGCCAGCGGCATGACGGGTGGGACAATGCCCCCGCAGACATGCAGCGCCAGCCCGAGCCCTATACGGGCGCCACGCGTTCAACCGGCCTCATCCGGTTGGCGAAGGCATGAGGAGACACGCACGATGAACACTTACGACCGGCTTGAAACGGAAGGAACAAACTGATGGCGGCCAAGAAATCCGCAACATCGATGAAACTGGAATCCGTTCTGGACCTCAATCAGGCTTCGGCGCTCAAGAAAGAGCTTGTCGCGGCCCGTGGCAAGAACATCGTTATCGACGCATCCGGTGTTGAACGCGTCGGCGTGCAGTGCATTCAGGTTCTGGTGGCTGCTTCCCGCGCTTGGGAAGAAGATACCCGTTCCTTCACCTTTTCCGCCATTTCCGATGCCTTTTCCAGAACGCTCAATCTGGTTGGCGTCAACATAGATCACCTGATTGCGAAGGAGAGCCACTGATGAAGAAGAAGGTCCTTACGGTCGATGATTCAAGGACGATCCGGAACATGCTCCTGATCACCTTGAACAATGCCGGTTTTGAAACCGTGCAGGCCGAAGACGGCGTCGAGGGGCTCGAGGTTCTTGAAACCTCCAACCCGGATGTGATCGTCACCGATATCAACATGCCGCGCCTTGATGGCTTCGGCTTTATCGAAGGCGTTCGCCGCAACGAAAAGTATCGCGCGATCCCGATCCTCGTTCTCACCACCGAAAGCGACGCGGAAAAGAAGAACCGCGCCCGGCAGGCTGGTGCAACGGGCTGGATCGTCAAGCCTTTCGACCCGGCCAAACTGATTGATGCGATCGAGCGTGTAACCGCCTGACGGGATAGTTTCCGATGGATATGAACGAAATCAAAGAGATCTTTTTCCAGGAGTGCGAGGAGCAGCTCGCCGAACTGGAATCGGGTCTTATGAAGCTAAATGATGGCGACCGGGACCCGGAAACGGTCAATGCCGTCTTCCGCGCCGTCCACTCGATCAAGGGTGGTGCCGGGGCTTTCGGACTGGATGATCTGGTTTCGTTCGCGCATGTCTTCGAGACGACTCTCGATTGCGTGCGATCCAACAAGCTGGAACCCTCCCAGGATGTGCTGAAGGTCATGCTCCGCTCGGCGGACGTACTGGCCGACCTGACCAATGCCGCCCGTGATGGCGGCAAGGTTGAAGAGACGCGCACCAGAGGTCTGGTCAAGGAGCTTGAAGCGCTGGCGCGAGGGGAAGTTCTCGCAGCCTCCGCCGCATCTGCGGAACCGCCTGCCGCAAAGCCCGCTCCCGCCCCGGCTCCGGTTGCAGCAGCTGCCAAGCCTTCCCCGACCGACGACAGCGGCTTCCAGCCGATCCCGTTCTCCTTCGACGACTTCGGTGGTGATGAACCGGCTGCCGCAACCTCCGATCCGGCTTTTGAAGTCACCTTCAAGCCGCGCGCTGATCTTTATGCCAAGGGCAACGAAGCAGCGCTCCTGTTGCGCGATCTCGCCCGCCTTGGCGAAATGAGCGTCAACTGCAACATGGACGCCCTGCCGCGCTTCGAGGATATGAACCCGGAAGGCGCTTACTTCTGGTGGGTTGCCACCGTGCGCACCGCCAAGGGTGAAGAAGGCATTCGCTCGGTCTTCGAATTTGCCGAATGGGATTGCGACATCGAAGTTCGCGGCCTTGAGGAAAATGTCGAGAGCGACATGCCGATGACCCCGGTGCCGTTCGATCTGGCGATCCTTGATGGCGATGGCTCGCTGGCGGCCGATGAGCAGCACCATGACGATCACGACCATGATCACGATCACGACCATGCCCATGTGGCCGCTGCCGCTGTTGAAGCTGTTCACACGGCACAGGCTGCAGCATCCGTCACGCAGGCTGCTCGCAGCGCCGCAACGGCTGCGCCGTCCGCTGCTGCTGCTGCTGCTGCCCAGCAGGCCAACAATGTCGCCGCTCAGGCCGGCCAGACGATCCGCGTCGATCTCGACCGCGTTGACCGCCTGATCAACCTCGTCGGCGAACTGGTCATCAATCAGGCCATGCTGTCCCAGAGCGTGGTGGAGAGCGACAATAACGGCGCTTCCTCCATCAATATGGGTCTCGAAGAGCTGCAGCAGCTCACCCGCGAGATCCAGGACAGCGTGATGGCCATCCGCGCCCAGCCGGTGAAGCCGGTGTTCCAGCGCATGTCGCGCATCGTGCGCGAAGTGGCCGATATGACCGGCAAGCAGATCCGCCTCATTACGGAAGGTGAAAACACCGAAGTCGACAAGACGGTCATCGACAAGCTGGCCGAACCGCTGACCCATATGATCCGCAATGCCGTGGACCATGGTGTGGAAACGCCCGAAAAGCGTGAAGCCGCTGGCAAGAACCCGGAAGGCACCGTGCGACTCTCGGCCAAGCACCGTTCGGGCCGCATCATCATCGAACTGTCCGACGACGGCGCGGGCATCAACCGCGAGCGCGTTCGCCAGAAGGCCATCGACAACGATCTCATCACGGCAGACGCCAACCTCAGCGACGAGGAAATCGACAACCTCATCTTCGCGCCCGGCTTCTCCACTGCTGAAAAGCTCTCCGACATTTCCGGTCGTGGCGTGGGCATGGATGTGGTCAAGCGCTCCATTCAGGCGCTCGGCGGTCGCATCTCGATCCAGTCGCGCCCCGGTCATGGCTCCACCTTCACGCTCAGCCTGCCGCTGACGCTTGCCGTGCTGGATGGCATGGTGGTCACGGTGGCCAACCAGACGCTGGTCGTTCCGTTGACGGCCATCGTTGAAACGCTCCAGCCGGAAGCGGACGAAATCCACTCCTTCGGCCCGTCGCAGCGCCTCATCTCGATCCGCAACAGCTTCTGCCCGCTGGTCGATGTCGGTCGCATCCTTGATTTCCGCCCCGTGGCTGCCGACCCTGTCGAAGGCGTGGCGCTTCTGGTGGAATCGGAAGGCGGTGGCCAGCGCGCCCTCATGGTCGATGCCATTCAGGGCCAGCGTCAGGTCGTCATCAAGAGCCTTGAAGCCAATTATACCCACGTTCCGGGCATTGCCGCCGCCACC
This sequence comes from Pseudomonadota bacterium, assembly GCA_020161665.1. GTDB lineage: Bacteria > Pseudomonadota > Alphaproteobacteria > Rhizobiales > Rhizobiaceae > Ectorhizobium. The sequence goes on from JAIUPA010000016.1 coordinate 58,510, forward strand.
ATCCTCGGGGATGGCCGCGTCGCACTGATCCTGGATGTGGATGCGGTGGTCGCTGCCTCGCGCGGCCAGTCGCTCAAGACCGAAACAGCGTTAGCAGCAGCAGGATAAGTCATGTCGTACACTGCCAGAAATCTGACCAACGGTGACCGTGAACTGATCGCATTCCGCATCGGCGATCAGGAATTCTGTGTGAACATTATGTCTGTCCGCGAAATTCGCGGCTGGACCCCGGCAACGGCCATGCCGCATTCGCCGCATTATCTGCTGGGCGTCATCAACCTGCGTGGCGCGGTCCTGCCGATCGTTGATCTGTCGGCCCGCCTCGGCATGAAGCCCGCCGAACCGTCGCAGCGCCACGTGATCATCGTTGCGCAGGTGAAGAACCAGGTCGCCGGTCTGCTGGTCGATGCGGTGTCCGATATCCTCACCGTAACGGATGACAACATCCAGCCGGTGCCGGAAGTTTCGTCCGATCTGGAACGCCAGTACGCCCGTGGCATCTTTGCCATCGATAACCGCATGATCTGCATGATTGAACTCGACGCGCTGTTTCCTGACAATATGAGCGAGGCCGCCTGATGCTTTCTGCCCTGAAAGACGCGCGAGGCAATCCGGATGAGGTTCTGGCAAGCGGTGAATATCCGCTGACACGCCGCGACCTCAACGAAATTGCTGCGATGATCTATGCCGATGCCGGTATCGCCATGAACGATAGCAAGGCCTCGTTGATCTATTCGCGCCTTTCCAAGCATATCCGAAAGCTCGGTCTGGACGGGTTCCGCAGCTATTGCGTGCTGGTCGCCTCGCCGGAAGGGGCAGAGGCGCGCCGCGAAATGCTGTCGCACCTTACGACGAACTTCACGCGTTTCTTCCGCGAAAATCACCACTTTGAGCATATGCGCGACAGCGTGTTGCCGGGCCTGATCGAGCGGGTGAAGAGCGGCGGCCGCGCCCGCATCTGGTCGGCTGCTTGTTCAGACGGGCAGGAGCCCTATTCGATCGCGTTGACGGTGCTTGCCGCCTTCCCGAATGCCGCTGACTTTGACTTCAAGATTCTGGCGACCGATATCGATCCGAAGATATTGGCTGCCGCCCGCGCCGGGATTTATGACGATGGTGCCCTGGAAACGGTCAGCCCCGCCATGCGCAAGCAGTCCTTCCAGGAAGTTGATGTGGATGGTCGCCGTCGCTTCCGCGTCGATGATCGCGTCAAGCGTCTCATCACCTTCAACGAACTGAACCTCATGGCCAACTGGCCGTTCAAGGGCCCGTTCGATGTGATTTTCTGCCGCAACGTGGCGATTTACTTCGATGAACCGACGCAGATGAAACTCTGGTCGCGCTTTGCCGGCATGCTGGCTCCGGGCGGTATGCTCTACATCGGCCATTCCGAGCGCGTGGCGGGTGAATCCAAGGATGCGTTTGAAACGGCAGGCATCACGACCTATCGCTATCAGGGCCGTGCCGGAACGGGGAGGGCAGGCAAATGACCGTCAGCGTTCTCGTCGTTGATGACTCGCCCACCATGCGCGGTCTGTTGACCACGATCCTCAATGCCGACCCGGACATTGATGTCGTGGGCCAGGCGGGGTCTGCCATGGAGGCCCGTGCGGCCATCAAGGAACTCAATCCCGACGTCGTCACCCTCGACATCGAGATGCCGAATATGAATGGCCTCGATTTCCTTGAAAAGATCATGACGCTGCGGCCGATGCCGGTGATCATGGTCTCGAGCCTGACCCATCGCGGGGCTGATGCCACGCTGGCAGCGCTTGAAATCGGTGCTTTCGATTGTGTCGGCAAGCCCATGCCGGGCGATATTCGCCCCTTCGTCGACCTTGGCGAAAAGGTAAAGGCTGCGGCACGTTCGGGCCGTGTGCATGTGCGTGCACCCTCACTGGCGCCTTCCATGCCGGTGTCGACGCCCGCTCAGGATTTTCGGGTCGGCCACAAGATTGTAGCCATCGGCTCCTCCACCGGGGGCGTCGAGGCGCTGATTGCGGTTCTGCAGAAGTTTCCCAAGAACTGCCCGCCGACCGTGATTACCCAACATATGCCGCAGGCCTTCACCAAGAGCTTCGCTGAAAGGCTGAACCGGCTTTGCGCGCCCGTCGTGGAAGAAGCCACCGATGGTGCGCGCCTGCAAATCGGGAAGATTTACCTGGCACCGGGTGGCGCAAACCACCTGGAGGTGGTCAATCCGAACGCCCCGTGTTGCCGTCTCGTAGATCGCGGGCCGGTGAACGGTCATCGTCCCTCGGTCGATGTGCTGTTCGACTCGGTGGCGGAACTGGCTGGTCGTCGCGCCGTAGGCGTGATCCTGACCGGAATGGGGCGCGATGGTGCGTCCGGCCTCCTGCGCATGCGTCAGGCTGGTGCGCGCACCATTGGCCAGAATGAGAAGACCTGCGTCGTCTACGGAATGCCGCGGGTCGCCTATGAACTGGGCGCAGTCGAGCAACAATTCCCGCTCGGCGCCATAGGAGAAGAAATCTTGAAGCTCACAGCCGCCCGGAAAGAAGGTGTAGAGTAATGTCGATCGCTGAAAAAATTAAAGTGCTCATCGTCGATGATCAGGTCACAAGTCGCCTGCTTTTGGGTGATGCTCTGACCCAGCTTGGGTTCAAGCAGATCACCGCCGCAGGCGATGGTGAACAGGGTTACAAGATCATGCAGCAGCAGCCGCATCATCTGGTGATCTCCGACTTCAACATGCCGAAGATGGACGGACTTGGCCTGCTGCAGGCCGTTCGCACCAATCCGGCAACGAAGAAGGCGGCCTTCATCATCCTCACGGCGCAGGGCGACCGCGCGCTGGTCCAGAAGGCTGCTCAACTCGGCGCGAACAATGTGCTCGCCAAGCCCTTCACCATTGAAAAGATGAAGGCCGCGATCGAGGCCGTTTTCGGAGCCCTGAAATGACAGAAGCCGATACGGCAAGACGCGTTCACGTGATTCAGGGAGAATATAAGGTCTCCCGGGACCCCAATGTCGTGCTCAGCACGATTTTGGGATCATGCGTGGCCGCCTGCATTCGCGACCCGGTCGCAGGTGTCGGGGGCATGAACCATTTCCTCTTGCCGGGATCGGCTGAAACCATGCGCTCGGGCGGTGATGCCACGCGCTATGGGGTTCATCTGATGGAACTGCTCATCAACGGGCTTCTGAAAGAAGGTGCCCGTCGTGACAGGCTCGAAGCCAAGATCTTCGGTGGTGCCAAGACCATTGCCACCTTCTCGAATGTCGGCGAGCAGAATGCTGCCTTCGCCATGCAATTCCTGAAGGATGAAGGCATTCCGGTGGTCGGCTCGTCGACGGGCGGTGAATTTGGTCGCAAGCTCGAATTCTGGCCGATCAGTGGTCGCGCCCGTCAGTATCCGCTGACCGGAGCCGAAACGAAGAAGACCGTGGAAATGGAACGCGCCCGCCCGGCACCGCCGCCGAAGCCGGTCGAAAGCTCCATCGAGTTCTTCTGAGAACCATAAAAGCGCAGCGCTATGCGCGCGCAAGCTGGGCCGCGGCGCATCCGCGCCGGGCCGATGTCGAGGGAAACGGGCAGGTTTCGATGACCGCCGCAGAAGGAACGGGAACTGAAATGGCAAAAGAAATGACCAAGACCGGACTGACTGACGACGCCCTGCCGGATGTTCTCATGCGGGTTGTTTCCGAACTGCACGACGTTGCCTATCTGATCGAGCGTATCGAGCCTGAGCTGCTGGAAATCTCCGGCGGTGAAGCGCTGATGTCCTCGCCCGATTGCCTCAAGGTCATGCAGGGCATTGACCTTGCTGTGCAGAAAACGCGCGGCCTTGCCGAATTCATCGACACGATCACCGCCTCCGTTCCCGGCGATTGGCACGTGAACCTCGCGACCGCCCTCAATCTCGTCAAGCTTGCCGACATGAAGCATGCGCTGGCCACGGGCCGCCGTCATGGCCATTCCCAGCCGCTCAACAAGGCTGCCGGCGATTTCGACTTCTTCTAAGGCCTGATGCGACGCCCGGTTTTCGGGCGTCTCTCCATTCTGCTCTGTCCATACGAAACGCTCGCACAAGTTTCGTTTTCTAACGTCAGCCTGTGATGAGGCGACCTTGACGGTTTGATGGACGGCACGAGAGCAGAATGAATCTGTCAAATCAATTACTTCGAATCTATCAGAACCTCCTGGCGCTCGGGCAGAAGCGCCTTGCCATGCTGGCCGGTGCCGCCGTTGTTTCGCTCGGCCTTGTGGCCGCCGCCGCTTTCTACGTCAACAAGCCCGGTTTCGAGACGCTCTATGTCGGGCTGGAGACCACCGACCTCAACAAAATTTCCATTGCCCTTGCCGAAACCGGCGTTGATTTCGAAGTGGGCAGCGATGGCACCAGCCTGCGCGTTCCCGTCGGCGAAACCAGCCGCGCCCGTCTTCTTCTCGCCGAACGTGGCCTGCCCGACAGCGCCAATGCCGGATATGAGCTTTTCGACAAGGTCGGCTCGCTCGGCCTGACCTCCTTCATGCAGGAAGTGACGCGGGTTCGCGCGCTCGAGGGCGAAATCGGTCGCACCATCCAGCAGATTTCCGGTATTTCGGCCGCCCGCGTTCACATCGTCATGCCGGATGCGGGTAATTTCCGCCGCGGCGAACAGAAGCCCAGCGCCTCCGTGATGATCCGCGCCGGGGCAGGTGCAGGGCGCAAGGCCGCCCCGTCGATCCGCCATCTGGTGGCCTCTGCCGTTCCGGGCCTTGATGTGGCCGATGTGACCATTCTCGATTCCACCGGCCAGCTTCTGGCCTCGGGTGACGATACCGGCGGCGCCGGTTCTGCCGCCCGTTCGCTGACCGTTGTCCAGAATGTTCAGGAAGAAATCGAGACCAGCATCGACAAGGCGCTGGCGCCCTTCCTAGGAATGGACAACTTCCGCTCGTCGGTGACGGCTGCGGTCAATACGGACACCCAGCAGGTTCAGGAAACCGTCTACGACCCCGAATCGCGGGTGGAACGCTCCGTTCGCACGACGAAGGAAGCGCAGAAGTCGCAGTCACGCCAGTCGGACAATGCCGCCACGGTCGAGCAGAACGTGCCGCAGGCCAATCCGCAGGGCGGTGCCGCCGGTCCGCAAAATTCCGACGAGACCGACAAGAAGGAAGAGCAGACCAACTACGAGATCAACAGCCGGATCACGGCAACGACGCGCAGCGGCTACAAGGTCGAAAAGCTGTCCGTGGCGGTCGTCGTCAACCGTGGCCGCATCGCCAAAATGGTTGGTGAGCCGGTCGATCAGGCCAAGGTCGACGCCTATCTGGCTGAAATGCAGAAGATCGTCACCTCTGCCGCAGGTCTCAACACCGAACGCGGCGATACGGTTACGGTCACCGCCATGGAGTTCCTCGAAAACCAGCTTCTGGAAGACGCAGCCGCTGGCCCCGGAGTTGTCGAAATCCTGACCCGCAATCTGGGTGGAATCATCAACTCTCTGGCCTTCATCGTGGTGGCCTTCCTGGTGGTCTGGATGGGCATCCGTCCGCTGGTGCGTGAACTTTCCGGCAAGGGTGCGGCAGCTGGTGCCGGTGCCGCCGGTGGGGCCGCAGGCGGCATGGGCGGCCTTGAACTGCCTGACTTCTCGCCCGCTGGCGGTGCTGGTGGCGATGGTAACCCCGCCCTCATGGATGGCTTCGGTGCCGACTTCGGCTTCGATAGCGCCGACGATCTTCTGTCGATGGGCGATGACGACGAAGGCGGCTTCACCCGCAAGGTCAAGGAAGGTCCGGAACGTCGCCTGTCGCGCATGGTCGAAATCTCGGAAGAACGCGCTGCCAAGATCCTTCGCAAGTGGGCCATCGATCAGGCCGCATGATTCAAATTTTCCTATAATTGATCATGATCAACTCGCCTTCCACCTGAGCGTGCGATTATTCTGGCGGCAATTTAGCTGGGCGGTTGCGCTCTGGCCGAACGCTCGATGATACAAGAATAACCAATTTCGTGAAAATCCTCGGGGAGCATCGGTCGCAAAACGTTGCCGCCGGTGGCTTTCTTCCGATGAACTTCTAAGATGCGATTGATTCGTAATCTGAGGAGTGCAGACGATTCGTGCTGCATATCGGAAGGAGGAATGGCAAGGTAATGCAAGAGCGCTTGACGCGCAAAGCAACGCGCCGGAGCGCGGAGTGTGCGAAATGGAAGTTACATACGCTATCAGTGGCTTTGAAAGTGGGAGCCGTCGCGTGACGAAACCGGACGAAGTGGACGGTGTTCTTTCGCGCGAGCAGATGATCCGCAAGCTCAATCAGGCGGGTGGTGCTGCTGGGGTTGATGCGCCTCTGCGTGCGCTCTGTGACTATGTTGGTGGCTCGCATTACCTTCTGGCCCGTTACGACCTCCTGCAGGAAAAAGGCCTCGATTTCATCGTCACCGGCAATTGGCCGTTCGATCTGGTGCGCCGTGTCGGCACGGTTCTGGCAGACGGCTATTCACGCTCGACGGAAATCGAAAGGTGTCTGGCCCTTCTGCAACCGCAGTTTGAAGACCTGCCGGATGAGTGCCGCCCGCCCGCTGGCGTATCGCGCCGTTTCTGCTCGTTGTTTTTCAGTGTCGGGCGCGCGCGCTTCGCCCTGCTTCTCCTCTTTCCTGAGGAGTTGATCCTGTCGCAGGAGCGACTGCGTGAGGCCGCTCTTCTGGCTGCCTATGCCACAAGCTTCGTTGAAGAGCGTCAGCGCAAGAGCGATCGCGACTTTGAACTGACGGACCGTGAGCTCGAATGCCTCTTCTGGATTGCCGAAGGCAAGACCAGTGACGAAATTGCCTTGATCCTTGGCATCTCGCGCAATACCATCAATAATTATATTACAAGCGTTATGCGTAAGACGGCAACCAAGACGCGCTCCGAGGCGATTGCCTATGCAGTGCGCAACAACCTCGTTTGAAGCTAGGCCCCTAAATAGATGACGCATCCGCTCGATACACCGAAGCAGGCCAGTGCCGGCGTCGGATCGTCCCAGCCGAGGAAAGCCTCAAGCCGGTCCGATCTGTTCCCGCAGCTGATCGCGATGCAGAAGCGTCTGAAGGCCAGCAACTTTGCCATTTTTCGCGTGGTCGGCTCAGGACCGCCCAGCCGCCGCAAGCTTGTGTGCGAGCTGGAAAACCTCGGTGCCGATGCGCCGCAGATTTGCGAACGCTTCCTCAATGCCTATTCGGTCACGCTGATTGAGCACATCGATTCGTCGCTGCTGCCGTTGATCTGGAGCGGTTCTTCCGCCGGTAGCTTTGTCGAGGCTCCCGAGTTCAGCGCACTTCTCGTGCGTCTTGCGCCCGGTGCCGTGCCGTTGGCCGGGATTGCGTTCCCGGTCCGGCTTGGCGCGACCGGCAATGGCTTCGTGATTTTCATGGCCGAGGAGCTTGACCTCGCCAGCGATGACATCATTCAACACCACGTCGAAAGCTGCCGTTTGATGACGGACCTTTTGTCGATGGACGAGCGTCGCACACCGCATGCTGAGGCGCTGAGTGAACGCGAAATCGCCTGCCTGCAGCTTGCCGGTGATGGTCGTATCAGCGAAGAAATTGCTGGAAAGCTTGGCCTTTCCGTTCACACAGTCAATGCCTATCTCGGGTCAGCGGCCATCAAGCTGAACTCGGTCAACCGCATTCAGGCCATCGCCAAGGCGATCCGCCTTGGCTATATCCACTAATCCGGTCAAAGCAGAAACGGGGTCAGGCGGCGGCGGAAGAGCCCTCGGGGCGCTCCATCAAAGACGCGCGCATGTCCTTGAGGAACGAGGCTTCGCGCAGCCTCTCCGCCAGAAACGCCGTATTGTCGTCGGGGTTGTCCGACGGGTTCTGGAAGGCGATGTGATTGATGGCAACACCCGCCTGATCGGCATGCAGCGCAAGCTGGGCATAGACCGTCACGCCACGCGGCTTGATTTCAAGGTCGAGCGTGACGGAGGGCTGTCCATCCCAGTCGAGGCGATAGTCACCGCCATGGCCGAAATTGACGGTTCCCGGCAGGAAATAAAGCTCTGCCGCCGACGAAACGAGGTCGGCCAGATTGCCGTGGCGCTCAAACCGCAAGAGCGAAATCAGATCCGCCGCATCGAGCAATCGAAGTTCGGAAGCGACAGGGCTGATGGCTTCCGCGAGGATGGCTTCGCGCGCTTGGGAATAGGGGCACTTCTTCATCAGGTATTCAAACCCTTCGGTTTTGCGGTCGCGCGGCATAAACCCGGTGAATGAGTTCTGCCACTGCCTTGTAGAACACTGGTGGAATGACACTATCCACCGAGACTTGCGCAAACATGGAGCGCGCAAGCGGCGGGTCCTCGAAGATCGGAATTTCATTCTCCTTGGCGATCTCGCGAATCTTCAGCGCGATCAGATCCTGCCCCTTGGCAACGACGATGGGCGCATCGTCCTCATCGCGCACATAGCGCAGCGCAACAGCGAAGTGAGTCGGGTTGGTAATGACAAGCGTGGCGCGCGGAACATTGTCGATCATGCGGCGGCGGGCGCGGTCACGGGCCAGCGAACGCTGGCGTGATTTCACGATAGGGTCGCCCTGCGCCTGTTTCATCTCGTCCTTCACCTCCTGCTTTGTCATTTTCAGGTCGGTGAACCAGCGGTGACGGGTCCAGAAAATATCAACGGCCGCCAGAAGCCCCGTGGCAAACAGGATCACCACCATGGCTTTACGGATGATCGAGGCAATGCGGGCAAAGATCGTTTCCGGATCGGAAAACATGGCGTCGAGCGAACGGAAATAGTCGGTCCGCAACACCAGATACATGATGATGGCAACGACGATGATCTTGAACGCCGACTTGGCAACCTCGACCATGCCGGGCACGCCATAGATGCGGTTCCAGCCGGAAACCGGCGAAATGCGCGAAAACTGCGGACGAATCCGCTCCAGAACAAAACTCGGCATGTTCTGGAAGACGGAAGCCGAAATACCAAAACCGATGAACATCAGCCCCGCTGGCAACAGAAGCAGTGCCATCTCACTGCCGAGATGCATGGACAGCGAAATCAGGTCGATGCTGCTGGCAATGCGCCATTGTTCGGGATGTTCGAACAGGTCTTTCAGCGTTTGTCCCATGCGGACAAGGCCGCTGGGCAGGAAGAAGACGATGTAGACGTAAAAGGCGAGCGACGAGGCGAAAACGGAAACTTCGCGTGATGAGGGAACATTGCCCTTGTCTGCCGCATCACGCTTTTTCTTGTCTGTCGGGGCTTCTGTTTTGCTGTCCTTGTCGTCGTCAGCCATGCTGCGTGCTCCGCAACAGGGCGGCGGACAGGTTACCGCGCTGAAAAAGCCCTGGATTTCAAGAAATACCGTTCGTTGGAGACCGCTTCAATGCTGCACCGGCTCCGGCGCAGGCATTGTCAACAGTCCTTGCGTCTCACGGCGGGCGTCAGGCGGCCTCCTGGTCGCCTTCCGTTTCCTTCAGCTGGATCTGGCCGGCATTCGACAGGCGAATGGCCTCCTGAGCAACGGTGCGCCGTGCCATGACGATGTCGCGCGGGTTGATCCCGGCAATCCCGGTGCCAAGATCGGCTTCGATCATGCGGCGCGCGCGCGGGCTGATGGCCGAGAGCACACATTCGCGCATTTCCGCCGAAGCGCCGCGCAGCGCCATGGTCAGCACGTCGCCGGCCACATCGTTGAGCAGCATGGCGCGGCTGCGGGCCGGCATTGCCAGAATGTCTTCGAAGAGGAAGATCTTCGGGCGAACCTTGGCGACCGCGTCGCGGCTGACCTGCTCGAGCGAGTTGAGCAGCGTATCGACCTGCGGCTTTTCCATCTCGTTCATCAGTTCGGCAACCTTGGCCGAGCCGGTCGAGTTGCGTTCGGCTTCCATGTCGCGGATCAGTTCCACAACGCGGTTTTCGATGATCTGGGCAGCCTTGGGCGAGACATCCTTCATGTTCACCGTGCGCTTCATCACGTCGGCGCGAAGCGATTCGGGAAGCTGCAGCAGCACCTTGGCCCCGAAGGACGAGGGCAGCATCGACAGGATATAGGCAATGGTCTGCGGGTGCTCGCGCGTCAGGAAGCGGCAGATCACCACCGGATCGGCGTCCTGCAGGCGGTCCCAGTTGGAATCCTCGTAGGTCTGGAATGCGGTGCGGCGACCCAGAAGGCCATCCACTTCTTCCGGCGTCAGGCCCGCATCGAGAATGTTCTCGATGGCGCGCGCATTGTCCATAAGACCCGTACCTTCGGTAAACAGGTCCTCGAACTCGTTGACGAGCAGGTTCAGTTCATCCGGCGGAATGGTGCGCAAGGTCTGGGCAGCGGCAATGATCGCCTGCAATTCGCCCTGCGTGAAATATTTCAGCAATTTGCCCGCAACAGCCGTCCCCATGGCCAGAAGAACGGCCGCAGCCTTTTCCTGCTGGGAAAGGACTGGTCCGGGGACATTTGTTCCGAAACTTTCAAAGTCCATCATGGCCTTTTACCTCGCCCGGATCCTTCCGGAATCAGGATTTTCTCGTGCCGAGAACTTCCAGGAGTTTGACGCCGAAGCGTGTATCATCGCCGTCGAGAATGGTGATTTCACCACGGGCGATCTTGCGACCATTCACCGTGATGTCCACCGGCTCGCCGATCCGTTTGTCGAGCGCAATGATTGCGCCTTCTTCGAGATTCATCAAGCTCGCAACCTGCATGCGGCTGGAGCCGAGAACGATCTGGACATCAATCGGAATGTCCATGATCAGATCATGATTGGCCGTCAGGGCGCTGCCCGGCGCGCGGTGGTCCGAAGCATCATCGGAAAGCCCGCCGCCAAAATCGCCGCCAAAGCTGCCGCCGCCAAGATCGGAACCAAAGGCACCGCCCGCATCAGCGCCGAAATCGAAATCGCCACCGGCTTCGTCGCTTTTCAGAACGCCGCGCAAGCTGTCGATCGCATTGTCGAGTTCAAACTCGTGCGGAGCTTCGCCGAGGGCATCGTCTTCGAGAGTGGGTGTCGGTTTTTTGGCCATGCAATCATTATTCCCGTCGAAGCTTGCACGAAGCTGCCGTGTGGTCCTAACCCTTCATGAGGTGGCGCAGCAGCTCTTCGTCAGACGTCGTGTTGTCCTTGATTCGCACTGTATAGTTCTGCCCCGAACGGCCAAATTCGCAAGCGTAGAGTTCCTTGCCATTGGCATTGACCTCGACATGCACTTCGTCGCCATCATCGAAGAAGGGAATGACATCGCCGGGCGCAAGGCGGGCAATGGTGCCGAGCGTCAGCGCCTGAAGCTGGATGCGGGCCTCAAGCGTCACATGCGAACGGCGAACCTGCTCGGTCAGGTGAGCCGCCCAGTCCTTGCTGGCCTTGCTCATCTGCGCGTTTTTCTTCGGTGCGACGATGCGGCTTTTGAGCAGCGTCTGCTGCGGCAGAAGCAGCACGATGTCGCTGCCAATGCCGGAAAACTGGGTGTGCAGGCGAACGGACAACACGTAGATATTGCCGACTTCAGCTTCGTTTTCCTCGCGATCCGGCAGATTGCAGGCCGCAGCCAGAACCGGGTCACCGGCATTCTCCGCCTTGATGGCGGAGCGTAGCACGCTCGCCATCTTGTTGAGCACCATGCCAGCCGCATCAAGCTCGATGCGCGACAGCGCGCGCTCTTCCGGATCGGTGATTTCCTCGGGCAGCGCGCCGAGCATGCTCGCCATCAGCGTGATCGGCAGGCCATTGGCACAGGCCAGTACGAAATGCGGGCACCAGCCCTTGATCGACACATCGGCGGAACAATAATGCGTCCCCACCTTCTCGATCATGGTGGTGAACAGGCCGGATTCGCACCCCTCGTAGACGATCTCGATGGGAAAGCCGGTTTCGCGTTCGAAGGCGTGCGGGAACTGATCCTCGAACAGCGCGCCGATATCGGCACCCATCCGTTTCAGGGTCTTCACATCGCCAAGGCCGCCGGTCAGGCGCGCGAGAACGACGGGATCGATCGAGTGTTCGGTTGCCTGCGCCTGGTCCGTCATACCACTAGGCTGCCTTCTCACCGCCGGGGTTCATCATTTCCTGTTCGACAGCATCGATCGACGGACGTTCAGCACCGGAGATCGTCTTGCGGCCATATTCCAGCGCCACCTGCGGCACCGAACCATTCATATAGGCAATCAGCGTCTGCTTGACGATGATGTAGAGGCGGTGCTGCTTGGTGCGCACCGTCTTGATCTGAGCCGTCAGCGGATTGCAAAGGCAGTAGGACAGGAAGATGCCGAGCATGGTGCCCACAAGTGCTGCGCCGATGAGGCCGCCCAGCACAGCAGGCGACTCGTTGATCTTGCCCATGGCCTTGATAACGCCCAGCACGGCGGCGACGATACCGATGGCCGGGAAGCTGTCACCCATGGCGGCAATGGCGTTGTACGGCTTCATCTTGTCGTACAGCATCGTTTCCATTTCCTCGTCCATCAGCGCTTCGATTTCGTGGCTTCGCGCATTGCCGATGATGATGAGGCGGACATAGTCGCAGATAAACGTGGTGAGCTCCTTGTTCTTCAAAACGGTCGGGGCCGTCTGGAAGATCGAGGATTCATCCGGGTTGTCGATATGGGCTTCAATTTCGTTGCGCGACTTGGTGCGCAGGTCACGCATCAGACCATAGAGCACGCCGAGCAGGTCGAGATATTCGCGTTCCTTCGGCACCTTGTATTTGAAGGCCTCGCCGAGCGCCTTGCCGGAGTCCTTCACCACTTTCATCGGGTTGGCCATGATGAAGCCGCCAATACCGGCGCCACCGATGATCATCAGTTCGAAGGGCTGCACAAGAACGTCAACATGGCCACCCATGGCCATGAAGCCGCCGAGAATACAGCCAACGGTGATCACGAATCCGATAATAATGGTCATTGGCAGCTCTCAACGGACAGGAATTTCCGAGGTTCAGGGATAGGTCGCGAGGCTTGCGTGAGGCTGGCTGCATCCGGTTTTGCGGGTTCGACGTTCCGATTGTCAGTTTCGCGCAAGGCACTCTTCCTAGGTTGGCAACAAGGGCCATTGTGCTCAGGAGAGAAGTGCCGATGCAATCCGGTCTTTACGTCGCACTGTCGTCCCAGATCGCACTTGAACGGCGATTGACGACCGTTGCCGATAACATTGCCAATATGAACACCGCCGGGTTTCGCTCGACTGAAGTGAAGTTCGACGAGGTGATGGCCCGCACCGGCGGCGATCTCAATGCTTCGGTGGCCTTTGTCTCGCAGGGCAATGATTATCTGAACACGCGCCAGGGCGGCTTCGTCAAAACCGATAATCCGCTGGATGTGACCATTCGCGGTGACGCCTGGTTTGCCATCGAAACGCCCGCCGGGCAGGCGCTGACCCGCGACGGTCGCTTTTCCCTGACGCCCAATGGCGATCTCGTGTCCAGCCGCGGCTATCCGGTGCTCGATGCTGGTGGCGCGCCCATTCAGCTGGATCGCACGGCAGGCGCTCCCGACATTGGCGCGGATGGACGCATTTATCAGGCCGGTCGCGTCGTCGGCTCGCTCGGCCTCTTTGAAGCGGATCTCAATCCCGGATATCTGCGCTACGACAATAGCGGCATTCTGACCACCGCTGCCGCCCAGCCGGTGGTGGATCGCCATGATGTCAGCGTTCTGCAGGGTTATGTGGAAGAATCAAACGTCAACGCCATCGGCGAGATGACGCAGCTCATTCAGGTCAATCGCGCCTTCGAGGGCATATCCTCACTCATCCGCGACAGTGAGAACAGCTTCTCCGAGGCCATCAAGACGCTCGGTGGTAGCCGCTGATGAAGGGGCACCACAAGCACCCCGATGAGCCGGCCACGCCACCGCCTGCGCCGCATGATGCGCCTGCCATCAACCCCATGCAGCCGCTGGAACGTCTGGCTTCACTGGCGCGCTCCTTTGCGACGGCGGATGCAACCGTGGCCGCCGGTGGCCGTGTCCGCACCATTTCGGCGGGCTATTACACGGTCAACGGCATGTCGCGGCATGTGCGTCTTGGCGATTTTGTCACCCATAAGGGAGCTACTGGCGAAAATCTCGGCGAAGTGGTCCGCGTTGAGCCGGAACTCGTCTATGTCTGCCCCATTGAGCCGGGGGAACCCATCGGGATCGGCGATGTCGTGCTGCGCAAGGGCGAGTTTCGCCTCGCCCCGGATGCCAGCTGGTGCGGACGCGCCATCAGTGCCCTCGGCCAGCCGATTGATGGCGGCCCGCCGCTCATTCAGGGGCCGGAGCGCCGCTCGGTCATGGCCGCTGCACCGTCCGCCATGACGCGCCGCCGCGTCGAACAGGGCTTTCGCACGGGCGTGCGCGTGGTCGATATCTTCACCCCGCTTTGTCTCGGTCAGCGTCTGGGCGTCTTCGCAGGCTCGGGCGTCGGCAAGTCGACGCTTCTGTCGATGCTGGCGCGCGCTGATGCCTTTGACCGTGTGGTGATTGCCCTTGTCGGTGAACGCGGTCGTGAAGTGCGCGAATTCATCGAGGATACGCTGGGCGACAACATGGCAAAGTCGATTGCCGTGGTGGCGACGAGTGACGAAAGCCCGATGCTGCGCAAGATGGCACCGCTTTCCGCCATGGCGATTGCCGAATATTTCCGGGATCGCGGTGAGAACGTGCTGTTCATTGCCGACAGCATCACCCGCTTTGCCCATGCCATCCGCGAAGTGGCGATGGCGGCGGGCGAGCCTCCGATTGCCCGTGGCTATCCGGCCTCGGTGTTCACGGAACTGCCGCGCCTTCTCGAGCGCGCTGGGCCGGGCGCGGAAGGTGCAGGCACCATTACCGCCATCATTTCCATTCTCGTGGATGGCGACAATCACAATGACCCGATTGCCGACTCGACGCGCGGCATTCTCGACGGGCATATCGTGCTGGACCGGGCGCTGGCCGATGAGGGGCGTTATCCGCCGGTCAATCCGCTTTCGTCCATTTCGCGTCTGGCCCGCAAGGCCTGGACGCCGGATCAGGAAAAGCTGGTGTCGCGCCTGAAGTCGCTGATCAACCGTTTCGAGGAAACGCGCGATCTGCGCCTCATCGGTGGCTATCGCGCCGGTTCCGATCCCGATCTCGATATGGCGGTGAAACAGGTTCCCGTCGTTTATGACATCCTCAAGCAGTCGCCGGGTGATCGTCCGGCTGCGGATGCTTATGCCGATCTGGCAGGCGCGCTGCGCGTGGCCGCATCGGCGGGGCCGCAAGGGCGTGCAGGACAGGCAGGTATGCGATGAAGGGCATGAAGATTTCCGATTTCGACGCGGACGAACCCGTCGCTCCGCTCAATCCGGCGCCAGCACCGCGCCCGACGACGAAGCGAACGGACCGCATTCTGGGCGGTACCGGCATTTTGATTGCCGCCGCCGCCGCCATGTTCCCGTGGTACGTTTTCTTCAACGAGGAGAAGTTCGGCATCCGTATCGCCGGGTGGGAGCAACTGGAAAACCTGCCCGCGGATTCCGCGGCACGCCGTCCCTTCTCGTCCTCGCCGATTTCAACGCCCAAAACCGGCAATGAGATGCCGCCGGAAGTGGTGGATCGGGTGGTGACGGCCACGATCTCGAAGCTCGGAGAGACGAAAGACGGTGCCCCGCCGCTGGAAGAAGTCCAGCCCATGCCCGGCCGGGCCGGTTTCCGCCTGCTGCATGTCTCGAATGGCAGGGCCATGATCGAGGATACGAGCGGCATGTATATGGTGCAGGTCGGCTCGATCCTGCCGGATAACAGCCGCGTCGCCACCGTCGAACAGCGCGGCGGCAAGTGGGTCATCGTCACCTCCGGCGGGGAGCTTTACTCCGAACCTTGAGCCTCTCCGTAAGCCCCACGCAAGACTAGGGGTCTAGCTCTTTCGTGTGATGAGAAGACGGAGAAGTCCCGATGCAGCCAATTCAGCTTTTCGAACTGGCATCCAGACAGGCCGAGTGGCTCTCGGTGCGTCAGGAAGTGGTTGCAACGAACATCGCCAACGCCAATACGCCGAAATTTAGGGCTCGCGACGTAACCCCGTTTGATGCCGTGCTGCAATCGGCCCACACGGCCATGGCGCGCACCAACCCGGCCCACCTTGCCGGTGAGACGGTGGGGGGAGACCGCATCGGCATCGAGGAAGAGGCGCTGAGCAACGAAATCGGTGTGCAGGAATCCGGCAACACCGTCGCACTGGCCTCCGAACTCGCCAAGACCGGCGAAATCAAGCGCCAGTATGAGCTGAACACGCAGCTGGTGAAGAGCTTTCACAGCATGATGATGTCCGTCGTGGCCAGGTGATCGTTATGGACCCGTTGTCAGCCTCCCTCAAGATTGCCGGAAGCGGGATGGAAGCCCAGTCCACCCGCCTGCGCATCGTGTCGGAAAACATCGCCAACGCCCGCACCACGGGCGATACGCCCGGTGCCGATGCCTACCGCCGCAAGACGGTGTCGTTTGGCGCGGAACTCGACAAGGCGTCCGGTGCAACGCTGGTGGGCGTCAACAAGCTGGGTGTCGACCGCTCGAAGTTCGTTGAAGAATTCGATCCGAGCCACCCCGCCGCCGACGAGCGCGGCATCGTCAAGATGCCCAACGTCAACCTTTTGATCGAGATGGCCGATATGCGCGAAGCCAACCGCAGCTATGACGCCAATCTCCAGACCATTCGCCAGACGCGGGACCTCATTTCCGCAACACTCGATCTTCTGAAAGGCCAGTGATGCTCGACGCAGTTCAATCCGCAACGTCGCTGTTGTCCAAGGGGCTGAATGCTGTCACCACCAGCAGCAAGAGCAACGACAGCTTTTTCTCGACGGCCGCCTCGGCGGCGGCAACGGCAGCGGTGGGTCCGGGCTTCGGCTCTATTCTGGCCGATCTCGCCAGCAATGCCGTCGGCTCGTTGAAAAAGAGCGAAACCATGGCCTTCGAAGGCATTCAGGGCACGGCCAGCACCCGCGAGGTGGTGGATGCCATGCTGGAAGCCGAGCAATCGCTGAAGACGGCGATATCCATCCGCGACAAGGCCGTTCAGGCCTATCTCGAAATCACCAAGATGCAGATCTGACGGCAAAGGAACGATAGATGAGAGCGCTAGCCATCGCGGCCACCGGCATGGATGCCCAGCAGACCAATCTGGAAGTCATCGCCAATAACATCGCCAACATCAACACGACCGGCTATAAGCGTAGCCGCGCCGAGTTTACCGATCTGCTTTACCAGACCGAACGGGCTGGCGGCGTCGCCAACCGCGCCAATCAGGCTATTGTTCCCGAAGGGGCCAATATCGGCCTTGGCGTGCAGACGTCTGCCGTGCGCAAGCTGCACATTCAGGGCGAACTGACCCAGACCAACAACGATCTCGACATGGCGATTGTCGGGCGTGGCTGGTTCACGGTTCAGGCACCCGATGGCTCGACGCTCTATAGCCGCGCCGGTGCCTTCAACAAGGATGCCAACGGCGCACTGGTGACGGTCGATGGTTACACCATCCTGCCGCAGATCACCATTCCGACGGACACGACCGATATTCAGGTCGGACAGGATGGCACCGTTTCGGTGCGCATCGGTACCGATACCACCTACACGCAGGTCGGCCAGCTTCAGCTTGCCAACTTTGCCAATGAGGCTGGTCTGAAGCCGCTCGGCGACAACCTTTTCGGCGAAACGGATGCCTCCGGTGCTGCCGTGATCGCCGCGCCGCAATCGACCGGCTTCGGTTATGTGAAGCAGGGCTATCTGGAAACCTCGAACGTCGATCCGGTCAAGGAAATCACCGACCTGATCTCGGCGCAGCGCGCCTACGAGATGAATTCCAAGGTCATTACCACCGCTGATGAAATGGCAACCATCGTCAGCAAGAACATGAAGTAACCAGAAGGAAGGGCAAGCATGATGTTTCGCCGTCACATCGCTTCGAAGGGCCGCGCGCTCGCCGTGGTGGCGGTCTCATTTTGCCTGATGAACAGCGCCTTCGCGGCCGAGTACCGCTATGCCGTGGTGCCGGTCTCCACCATCTACCCCGGTGAAATGATCACCGAGGCCCGTGTTCGTGAGGTTGAGGTCACCAACCCCAATCTCGCGCCCGGCTATGCCCAGTCGGTTCAGGAAGTGGTGGGCTTTGTCACCAAGCGCACGCTGGTGGCCGGGCGCACCATTCCGGTCGGCAGCCTGCAGGAGCCGTTTGCCGTCACGCGTGGCAGCACCGTGCGCCTCGTCGCCAAGGCGGGCAGCATGACGATCTCGGCCTCCGGCACGCCGCTTGCCGATGCAATCGTGGGGGATGTGATCCGCGTGCGCAATCTCGATTCCGGCGTCACTGTCTCGGGGACGGTTATGGCCGATGGAAGCGTGGAGGTGATCCACCGATGAAACGCATTCTGTTTATCGTCTCGTTTTTCGCAATCCTTGCCACGGCCTCGGGCCTTGCCGCCGCCGGCGGAACGATTTCGCGCATCAAGGATATCGCCTCGCTCCAGTCGGGCCGCGATAACCAGTTGATCGGATATGGCCTTGTCGTCGGCTTGCAGGGCACGGGCGACAGCCTGCGATCCTCGCCGTTTACCGAGCAGTCCATGCGCGCCATGCTGCAGAACCTCGGCATTTCCATGCAAGGCGGTCAGGCAGGGTCCAAGAACATCGCCGCCGTCATGGTCACGGCCAACCTGCCGCCCTTTGCCAGCCCCGGCAGCCGTCTCGATGTGACGGTCAGCTCTCTTGGCGATTCCACCTCGTTGCGCGGCGGCACGCTGGTCATGACCTCGCTTTCGGGCGCTGACGGCCAGATCTACGCCGTGGCACAGGGGCAGGTGGTCGTCTCCGGCTTCAGTGCGCAGGGCGATGCGGCCAAGGTGACGGAAGGCGTCGTCACGGCAGGCCGCGTTCCCGGTGGCGCGATCATCGAGCGCGAGTTGCCCTCCCGTTTCAAGGATGGCGTGAACCTCGTCCTCCAGCTGCGCAATCCGGATTTCTCGACTGCTGTGCGCATTGCCGACCGGGTCAATGCCTATTCCCGCTCCGCCTTTGGTAGCCCGATTGCGGATGCCCGCGATTCTCAAGAGGTTGTGGTGGCGAAGCCCGGCACGGCAGACCTGACGCGCCTGATGGCCGATATCGAAAACCTGACGGTCGAAACGGATATGCCCGCCAGGGTCGTCGTCAACGAGCGCACCGGCACGATTGTCATCGGGGCTGATGTCCGCGTTTCGAAGGTTGCCGTCAGCTATGGAACGCTTACCGTGCAGGTGACCGAAAGCCCGCAGGTTATCCAGCCGCAACCCTTCTCCAAGGGCCAGACGGCCGTGCAGCCGCAGACCGATATTCAGGCCGCCAAGACCGGCGGTCCGGTGGCCGTCATCGACGGACCTGACCTGAAGACGCTTGTGGCGGGCTTGAACAATATCGGCGTGAAGCCCGATGGCATCATCGCCATCCTTCAGGGCATCAAATCCGCCGGTGCCCTTCAGGCGGAGCTTGTGCTGCAATGATCAAGCCCGCTCTTCACGCCGCAAAACGCTCCTCCGATGGCCGCCTTCTGCGCTATCTCGCGGCAGGTTTTCTGCTCTTCACGCTGACCGGCGCACAGGCGCAGGAAGCCTCGGTGGAAACCATTTCCCGCAGCAGTTCGGAAGACGAAATCCGCCAGTTCTGCACCAATATTGCCGATGCCGCCCGCGACCGCCGCTATCTCTTGCAGAAGCAGGAGCTGGAAAAGCTGCAGACCGATGTCGATGAGCGCATTGCCAAGCTGGAAGAGCGCAAGGCCGAATATCAGGACTGGCTGCAACGCCGAAACGATTTCATGAAGCAGGCGGAAGCCGGTCTCGTCGACATTTTCAAGACGATGAAGGCCGATGCCGCCGCCCCCCAGCTTCAGGAAGTGCCGCCCATTCTGGCCGCCGCCATCATCATGAAACTGCCGGCCCGCCAATCGGGCCTCATCCTCAGCGAAATGGACCCCAAGAAGGCGGGCATGATTGCCGCCATCATGTCAAGCGCTGCGGACCCCAAGACATCCAAGGACCCTTCATGAAGAAGCTTGTACCCCTGTTCATCGCTGTTGCTCTTCTGTCGGGTTGCCAGGCGCTCTCCAAGAACCAGACGTTGCGCGAAATCGGCAATGCGCCCGCCATGAGCCCGATCGGCAGTGGCCTTGCCTATGGTCAGGCCGTGCAGATGGGGCAATATCCCAAGCAGCCGCGTCACATGGCCAATGGCTACTCGCTGTGGAGTGACAGTCAGGCCGCCCTCTTCAAGGACGCACGCGCCTTGAACGTGGGCGATATCATGACCGTCAACATTCAGATCAACGACAAGGCCTCGTTCGACAACAACACGAACCGCAGCCGCACCAATTCGCGCACCACGAACTGGAATGCCGCTGCCGAAATTCTCGGCTGGAAGCCGCAGGCTGATTCCACCCTTGGCTTTGACTCGGACACGGAAAGCAAGGGCAAGGGTTCCACCAGCCGCTCTGAAAAGCTGACGCTTCTGGTCGCGGCTGTCGTGACCGGCATCCTCGAAAACGGTAACCTCGTGATCAGCGGTTCGCAGGAAGTCCGCGTCAATCAGGAAATCCGTATCCTCAACGTCGCCGGTATCGTGCGCCCGAAGGATGTGGATGCCGAAAACACCATTTCTTACGATCGCATCGCCGAAGCCCGCATCTCCTATGGTGGCCGTGGCCGCCTGATGGAAGTCCAGCAACCGCCGGTCGGGCAACAGGTGGTCGACCTGTTCTCGCCGATCTGACGGGCGGAGGGCAAAGCGTGGCGGAAGAAGAAGAGCAGGGCGCGGAACAGCCAGCCGAAAAGAAGAAAAAATCATCTCTGGTGATGACGATTGTCGGCGTTCTGGTGCTGACGATTGTCGGCGGCGGCGGTGGCTGGGTTGTCGGCGGCATGTTGGCCCCAAAGATTCCGGCGGCTTCTGAAACGAAGGAAGCGCCCGCACCCGCAGCAGCCGAGCACGCTGCGGCGCCTGCTGCTGATGCCCATGGCGGCGGCGGTGACAAGGGCAAGGAAGAGACCGGCACGCCCCATGTTGCGACCGCGGCAAATGGCATCGTTCTTCTGGAGCCGATCACCACGAACCTCGCCTATCCTTCAGAAAACTGGATTCGTCTGGAAGTGGCGCTGATGTTCAATGGGGGCATTGATCCGGCGATGGCCGAGGCGATCCATCAGGATATTCTGGCCTATGTGCGCACGGTTTCCATGCAGCAGATTCAGGGGCCGCGCGGTTTCCAGTATCTCAAGGATGACATTCAGGAACGTGTTGACCTGCGTTCTCAAGGACGGGTATCCAAGGTTCTCTTCAGAACATTTGTGATCGAATGATTCGCAAGCTCTTGCTTCTGGCCCTCTTCCTGGCTCTGCCCGGAGTGGCCCTTGCCCAGCAATCTCCGGCACAATTGCTGAATGTGCCGGTGGATGGCTCTGCCGCGTCGTGGATTATCCGCACCTTCGGCCTGTTGACCATCCTGTCGGTCGCCCCCGGCATTCTCGTCATGGTCACGAGCTTTCCCCGGTTCCTCATCGCCTTTTCCATCCTGCGCTCCGGCATGGGGCTGGCGTCAACGCCGTCCAACATGGTGCTGGCTTCGCTCGCGCTGTTCATGACCTTCTATGTCATGTCACCGACGCTTGATCGGGCCTGGAAGGAAGGCGTTCAGCCGCTGATGGAAAACCGGCTGACGGAAGAACAGGCTGTGCCCCTGATCGCCGAACCGTTCCGTGGCTTCATGATGGCCAATACCCGCGACAAGGATATTACCCTCTTTGTCGATATCGCCCGTGAAAAGGGTCAGGACGTGGTGCTGGGTGACAAGATCGAATACCGTGTTCTGATCCCGGCCTTCATGCTGTCGGAAATCCGCCGCGGCTTCGAAATCGGCTTCCTCATCCTCTTGCCGTTTCTGGTGATCGACATGGTGGTCGCCACCATCACCATGGCCATGGGCATGATGATGCTGCCGCCAACCGCGATCTCTCTGCCCTTCAAGATTCTCTTCTTCGTACTGATCGACGGCTGGAACCTGCTGGTCGGCTCACTGGTGCGCTCGTTTGTCTAGGCAAAGAAAAACCCCGGATCGCTCCGGGGTTTTTGGTATGTCTCATTCCCACTCGATGGTGCCGGGCGGCTTCGACGTAATGTCGTAGACCACACGGTTGATACCCTTCACTTCGTTGATGATGCGGGTGGCCGCACGACCGAGGAAGTTCATGTCGTAGGGGTAGAAGTCCGCCGTCATGCCATCGACCGAGGTGACGGCGCGCAGTGCGCATACGAAGTCATAGGTGCGGTAGTCACCCATCACGCCCACGGTCTGCACCGGCAGCAACACGGCAAAGGCCTGCCAGATGGTGTCGTAAAGACCGGCCTTGCGGATTTCGTCGAGATAGACAGCGTCGGCCTTGCGCAGGATTTCGAGCTTTTCGCGCGTCACGCCGCCCGGGCAACGGATGGCAAGACCCGGACCGGGGAAGGGGTGGCGACCGATAAAGCGATCCGGCAGGCCGAGTTCGCGGCCAAGGGCGCGCACTTCGTCCTTGAAGAGTTCGCGAAGCGGCTCCACCAGCTTCATGTTCATACGCTCGGGCAGGCCGCCCACATTGTGGTGGCTCTTGATGGTAACCGACGGGCCGCCGGAGAAC
Source organism: Pseudomonadota bacterium (assembly GCA_020161665.1). Taxonomy (GTDB): domain Bacteria; phylum Pseudomonadota; class Alphaproteobacteria; order Rhizobiales; family Rhizobiaceae; genus Ectorhizobium. The sequence goes on from JAIUPA010000016.1 coordinate 81,090, forward strand.
GACACGCTCTCGATCACATCCGGATAAAGCGTACCCTGAGCGAGGAAGCTCGGAGCGCCCTTGCCATCGGAGGCAATCTTCTTGGCCTCTTCCTCGAACACTTCGATGAACAGGCGGCCGATGATCTTGCGCTTGGTTTCCGGGTCGGCGACGCCTTCCAGCTCGCCGATAAACTTGTCGGCGGCGTCAACGTGGACAAGCGGGATATTGTAGTGGTCGCGGAACATCGAGACCACTTCGTCGGCCTCGTTCATGCGCATCAGGCCGTGATCGACGAACACGCAGGTCAGCTGGTCGCCAATGGCTTCGTGAATGAGGATGGCAGCCACGGAGGAATCCACACCGCCCGAAAGCGCGCAGAGAACGCGCTCATTGCCGACCTGATCCTTGATCTTGCGCACCATTTCGGCGCGGTAGGCCGACATGCTCCAGTCAGACTTAAGGCCGACGACCTTGTGCACGAAGTTGGCGAGCAGCTTGCCGCCATCCGGCGTGTGCACCACTTCCGGGTGGAACATGGTGGAGTAGTAGTGGCGGCTTTCGTCGGCGGCAATGGCAAAGGGTGCGTTCTCGGAGGTCGCGATGACCTTGAACCCCTCGGGAAGCTGCGTCACGCGGTCGCCATGGCTCATCCACACGGGATAGCTCTTGCCAACTTCCCAGAAACCGTCAAACAGCGGGCTCTTGGCCTTGATCTCGATGTCGGCGCGGCCGAATTCGGCGGCATGGCCGCCTTCGACGACGCCGCCGAGCTGGGTGCAGAGCGTCTGCTGGCCGTAGCAAATGCCGAGGATCGGTACGCCCGAGTCAAACACGGCCTGCGGCGCGCGCGGGCTGCCTTCCGTCGTCACCGAGGCCGGACCGCCGGAGAAGATCACGCCCTTCGGCTTCAGCGCCTCGAACGCGGCAGCGGCCGAATTGAACGGATGGATCTCGCAATAGACGCCGGTTTCGCGAACGCGGCGCGCGATAAGCTGCGTCACCTGGCTGCCGAAATCGATGATGAGGATAGTATCGTGATGCGCTGTCAGGGTCATGGCTTCAGGGCAAATCCGAGTGAGTGTGGACCGGTTTTACAGCCGCCCGGAAGGTCAACCGGGCAGCAATCCGAAATGAGCCAGAGCGTGCGGCCATTCCATCTGAATGCCGCATGGCTCTAAAGAAATTTCAGCGTTTCCGCAACCGTTGAATCCGGGCTTTCACCCGCCAATCAGGCCGTTTGCCACATGTGTTTCAAGACGGTCCACCACGGCGGCGAGTTTCTCGTCAATCACATGCAGATATTCCGTCCAGTCACCGACATGCTGCAATTCGCGCTTGCCATCGGAAATGCCGCGCAGGCCGATCAGCGGAATGTCGAAACTCTGGCATACCCGGTTGATGGCAAAGGTTTCCATGTCCACCATGTCGGCATCAATCAGGTCATAGGCCGCGCCCGAGACGATGTTGCCGCCGGTCGACAACCGGGCCGCGGCAATCTCCGGCAGCTGGAACGGCAACGGTACTTCGGCGGGCTGGTCGAGAAACGGCGTGCGCCCTTTCGGAAAGCCGAGTGCCGAGGCGTCCATGTCGCGATAGGACACGCTTTTCACCTGATAGACTTCGGTTTGCTCGAGGCTTGCCGAACCGGCGGAGCCCAGCGAGATGACCACATCCGGCAGGCGGTTTTCCGCAGCACAACGCGCCAGCTTGCGCGTCAGGACAATGGCCGCCTCAATCGGGCCGACCCCGGTCATCAGCGGCTTGAAGCGGGCCTGCAGATGCGGCCCGTACTCGGCTTTTGCCGCCATGACATAAAGGAGGGATCGCCCGCCCACATTCTTCAGTTCAAAGCTCATCCCTGCATATCCTCCCGTCCACGCACGATCATCAAGGTACTGGTCATGGAAGCGATCAGCTTGGCCGGGCCATCGGTCAGTGCATAGGCGCGCCCGTCTGCCACGATAATAGTGGAGCCCGGCTTGGTGATTTCGCCGTGAAAGAGGAAGCGTTCGCCACGACCCGGTGAAAGCAGATTGATCTTGAATTCGATGGTGAGGGCAAAGACATCCGGCTCGATCAAGGTGTGGGCGGCCAGCGCGCACGCCCCGTCGAGGCCCGCGGAAATGGCTCCCGCATGCAGCCAGCCATGCTGCTGCGTCAGCTTTTCGCTGAACGGCATTTCGAGCTCCACAAGACCCTGTTCGACGCGGGTCAGTTCGGCGCGAATGCTGGCAAGTGCCGGTTGCCGGTTGAAATTCTCCTGAACCCGCTGCCGGAAGTCCGGGTTCTTGCCCTCATGCCACATGGTCGCTCCTGCCTCCGCATCAGGAGTACCGTGGCACGCGCCTTGCCATAGGGCAAGCACGTATATCCGGTCTCAGGCGTTGCGCACCAGCGACGCGAAGAAGAAGCCGTCCGTGCCGGTCGTGGCAGGCGTCAATGTCAATGTGTTGCCGTCGGCGCTGACGGGGCGGGGAGCGTTGGGCCCGAACAGGGTCTGCCAGTCGGCAAGGGCCGAGGTCAGCGAGAAATCCGGGTTGGTGGCAAGGAAGGCGGCCATCTGCCGGTCGTTTTCCTCCGAAAGCACCGAGCAGGTCACATAGACAAGCTTGCCGCCGGGACGCACGAAGCGCTTGGCCTGATCAAGCGCGTCGGCCTGCTGGGAAACGCGCTCTTCAAGGGCGCGCTGGGTCAGCCGCCACTTGGTATCGGGGCGGCGTCGCCAGGTGCCGGTGCCGGTGCACGGCGCATCCACCAGAACACGGTCGAAGCGACCGGCGAGACGGCCCAGGCTTTCCTCATTGTCGTGAAGCTGGACATTGCGCGTCCCGGCCCGCTTCAAGCGTTCAACGATGGGGGCAAGGCGGCGCGTATCCGCATCATAGGCGTGGATCTGGCCCTTGTTGTTCATGGAGGCTGCAAGGGCAAGCGTCTTGCCGCCGCCGCCGGCGCAGTAATCGAGAACCTGATCGCCTTCCTTGGGCATGACGAGATCGGCCACAATCTGCGAGCCTTCGTCCTGAACCTCGAACCAGCCCTTCTGGAAGGACAGTTCGGCGGTCACATTGGGCAGGCGCTCCGCCTGCTGACCGGCGGGAATGCGAATGCCCTGCCGCGCGATCTGGCAGGCCTCGGCACCGGAGCGCTCCAGCGCTCTGATGACCTTGGCCCTGTCCGCCTTCAGCGTATTGGCGCGAAGGTCGAGCGTCGGGCGTTCGGTCAGCGCCGCAGCTTCAGCGAGCCAGTTTTCGCCAAACGTCGCCTCGAACGATGCCTCTACCCATTCCGGAATATCACCACGCACATGGGCGGGCGCATTATCCAGCGTGCGGCTGGTAAAGGCCGCGATGCGCTCAGTGGAAAGGGCTTCGGGGGCGAAACGATCACCCTCCAGTTCCGCCGCAAGACGCTCGGGCGAAAATCCCCACTGTCGCAGGAGAACCGCGTATCCGAGCGAAACCGGGCTTTCGTCATCGAGAAGCCAGGCATGGGAGAGACGTTTGCGCAGGGCATCATATACAATGTTGCCAATAGCGGCCCGGTCGCCCGAACCTGCGAAACGATGCGACAGGCCCCAGTCCTTCAGGGCATCGGCCACGGGGCGCTTGCGCGTCTCAATGTCGTTCAGCACCTCGATGGCTCCAGCGAGCCTTCCGCCCAGACGCATGTTCTGTCTCCTGATCCGTATCGGGGGTACGTACCCGCCAAACGGAAGAAGGGCAAGCCCGCAAGCGGCGGGCCTGATGCCTCTGGCTTAGCCGACGGTCTGGAAACAGACGTGCGCGGTGCCGCTGTTGACCATGCCGATCTGGTGAGCGGCGGCCTTGGAAAGGTCCAGCACGCGGCCCTTGATGAACGGACCACGGTCATTGACGCGCACGATCACGCTCTTGCCATTGTTGCGGTTGGTTACCTTCAGCTTGGTCCCGAACTTCATGGAACGGTGTGCAGCGGTCAGAAGCGATGCATTCATCCGTTCGCCGGAGGCAGTACGGGAGGTCAGCGCATACCAGGAAGCACCGCCGCAACTCTGAGATGCAGATGCATCCTTGGAGGCGACGAACGAAGAGAAGAGAACAGCCGAAGCTGCAGCCAGAACGATGTGCTTTTTGAACGTCAAACCCGAATTCCTTGCGTTATTGAACTCCCGCCTCGGCGGTGGCGGGCTTAAAGCGGGTGAAAAGTGGCGAAAAACGGCCACAATCGATCACGAAGCATTACGTAATGTAATAATTGTGATGCAACCGGCGCCAATTAATATCGGGCTATGTTTTGTGATGATCCGGAAAAGTGCTTTGGAATCAGTATCGCTGTTGCGACGCACACAAAGTTGATCCGCCAGACTGAGGCGATCACAAAAACGAGAGAAATAATTTTCTAACGCCGTAAAATTTGTGGCCGTATTTGCCGAATCTCGGCAGAAAAAAGAATTCTTAACGGAGCATTAACGGGTGAATTGCGCCATTTCGGCAGAAAATAATTCCAAAATGGCTGAGTAGCCCTGTGAGTTCAGCCCCGCCAGGAGCCATCCGCCCACAGCGCCGCGAGCGCTTGATGATAGTCAGGAAAGCGGAACCGATAGCCTTCGCCCGTCAGCTTTGCATTCGAAACGCGCTTGTTCTCGCCATAGAAGGAGCGGGCCATGGGCGTCATGGTTGCGGGATCAAACGGTGTCTCCGGTGGCGGTGCGACGCCCATGATGCTGGCGGCCTCGCTCACCACATCCTGCGCCGGTGCGGGAAGGCTGTCGGTGACATTATAGGCCCCGGCTGCACCGCGTTGCGCCAAAAAAAGCGCGGCGCCGGCAATGTCAGCCACATGGATGCGGTTGAAAACCTGCCCCGGCTTGACGATGCGGCGCGCCGTGCCGGCGGTGAGATTGGCAAAGCCATTGCGCCCCGGCCCGTAAATGCCCGAAAGCCGGAGCAAGGCCACGGGAATGCCGCGCGCCGCGCCGAAGGCTGTCCACGCGTCTTCCGCTTGCACCCGCTCCAGAGAACGGGCCGAAACCGGCTTGCAGGTCGTATCTTCGTCCACCCATGCGCCGTCATGATTGCCATAGACGCCAACGGTCGAGAGATAACCGATCCATTTGAGGTTCTCGAAAGGAAGCGCTTCGGCAAGCGGCAGAAAAGGATCGCCCGCAGCCCCCGGTGCGATGGATTGCACCAGATGCGTGGTGGTGGAAAGCGCCTCGCTAAGTGCGGCGGAAATCCCGTCATCCCCCAGAAGAAGCGGCGCGATGCCCAAGGCACGCAAGGCCTCTGCTTTTTCCGGCGAACGGGTCGTGCCAGACACGCGATAACCGGCGGCGATAAATTCGCGGGCGATGGCCTTTCCCGAATAGCCAGCTCCGAGGATGGTCAGATGCATGGGGTTCCTCCCGCCAGTTGCCATTCGAATTCCACCTCCGGATCGTCGCCCGGATTGCGCAGTGTATAGAGTGTGAGAAAATCGGCGCGCGACAAGAGGCGTGATAGCGCCCAGACCGCCATGGCGCGCACCTCCACCGCCTCATCGGCAAGCAGCGACCGGCAGGCCGGAACGAGTGCCGTGCGGCCGGAATTGCCCGCCGCGATCAGCACATTGCGCACGAACCGTACCCGGCCGATGCGCTTGACGGGCGAGCCGGAAAAGAACGTGCGGAAGGTGGCGTCGTCCAGCGTCAGGAAAAAGCCGATCTCCGGCTCTTTCAGGTCATCACGCGCCTTGAGCTTCATTTCGGATGCCGCCACGGCAAACTTGTTCCACGGGCAGGCCGCAAGACAATCGTCACAGCCATAGATGCGGTTGCCGAAGGCCGGGCGCAGTGCCGGGTCGATCCGGCCCTTGTGCTCAATGGTGAGATAAGAGAGGCAGCGCCGTGCATCGATCTGGTAGGGGGCTGGAAAGGCTGCCGTCGGGCAGGCATCAAGACAGGCCCGGCAGGAGCCGCAATGATCGCGCTCCGGCGCGTCGAAATCCAGTTCCGCGGTGGTGAACAGGCTGCCGAGAAAAAGCCAGGAGCCGAAATCCTTCGAAACCAGATTGGTGTGCTTGCCCTGCCAGCCAAGGCCAGCGGCGGCGGCGAGCGGCTTTTCCATCACGGGTGCCGTATCGACGAAAACTTTGACATCTTCTCCCGCCCGCGCGGCAAAGCGGGTCGCCACGTCCTTCAATCGTCCCTTGATCAGGTCATGATAGTCGCGGTGGCGGGCATAAACGGAAATCGCGGCGCGATCCGGGCGCGAAAGCAGAGGGCGCGGGTCCTCTTCCGGGCCATAATTGACGCCGAACATCACCACCGAGCGCACATCGGACCACAGATTGCGTGGCGCGGCGCGGCGTTCGCGCGTCTCTTCCATCCACGCCATGGTGCCGTGGAAGCCATTTTCCAGAAAGGTCTCAAGGCGGGCAGGTGCCAGCGGAATGGCATCGGGTGTGGTGACGCGGCACAGATCAAAACCGTTCGCTGCGGCTTCCCCTTTCAGGAAAGCCGTCAGTTGCGCGCGACGTTTCAGTGTCTTGGCGTCAGGCTCCGGAATAGGCGGCTCCTTGCCGTTTAGGTCAGAAATCCAGATCGGCGTAATGCGAAACGGGCGTCACGCCACGAATGCGCTCCGTCAGAAGCGGGCGGAAGGACGGGCGCGACTTCAGCCGCTGATACCATTCCTTGGCCTGCGGTGCTTCCTGCCAGTTGATTTCGCCGAGATAGTCGAGCACGGAGACGGTGGCGGCAGCGGCAAGGTCCGCATAGGACAGGCGATCACCGGCCAGCCACGGACGCGAGGCCGCCAGCCAGGCGAGATACTTCATATGCTGGCGCACATTGCTGCGGGCTGTGCGCAGGATCTTGGAATCGGGCGCACCACCGCCAAGCGTTGGCGGCATATGCAGCTTGAAGACGCGTTCGCGCACCAGAAGGTGGGTTACGTCCTGCTCCATCTTTTCCAGGAACCACTCCGTCAGACGGCGGATTTCCGCCCGCTGGAACGGGTCTTCGGTCAGAAGACGCCGGTCGCGCTTCAAGACGCCATGCGTTTCATCGAGAAATTCGGAAATCACGGTCGCGCCGCACAGCGCTCGCATATTGTCGTCCACATAGACCGGCAAGGTGCCCGCCGGGTTCAGCGCCAGCAATTCGCGCCGCTTTTCCCAGGGCTGTTCCTCAACGAGATCGTATTGATAGCCATATTCCTGCAGGATCAGGCGCACAAAGCGCGAAGCAGCAGACATCGGATGATGGTGAAGGATCGACATTATTTACTTGGACGCTGGAGAAACATTAACTGTAAATTGGCGGCTGTTCGTCTAACACTCAACGCCGACAGTTCGCTGAGCTATATAAGCACGCGTGCTTCGTTACAAGCGAAACGCGGTCTCCTCCCGCCGCATAAAGGATAAATCATGGCTGACCAACCGATAATCAGCGCCTTGATTCTTGGTCTTATTGAAGGCCTCACCGAATTCATTCCCGTCTCGTCCACGGCGCATGTATTGCTTGCCGGACATTTTCTGGGCTTCAAGTCACCGGGCAATACCTTCGCGGTGCTGATCCAGCTCGGGGCCATTCTGGCGATCCTGCTCGTTTATTTCAAAAAGCTTGTGAGCATCGCCGTAACCCTGCCGACATCCGAAGCCTCGCGTCATTTCGTGGTGGCCGTTCTGGTCGGCTTCATGCCCGCGGCCATCATTGGCGCGATTGCCCACGACTTTATCAAGACGGTGCTCTTCGAAACCCCGGCGCTGATTTGCGTGGTGCTCATTGTTGGCGGCATCATTCTGCTCGTCGTCGACAAGGTGGCGATCGTCACACCCGGCAAGAGCGCCCGTGATCAGGGCGTCATGCTGCTGGCCGTCGAGCGTTCGCGTCTTGCCTCGACCTATACGGATGCGCAGGCCTATCCCTATTCACTGGCCTTCAAGATTGGCCTGTGCCAGTGCCTGGCCATGATCCCCGGCACCTCACGCTCCGGCTCCACCATTGTAGGTGCGCTGCTTCTGGGCGCTGACAAGCGGTCGGCGGCGGAGTTTTCCTTCTTCCTCGCCATGCCTACCATGGCCGGGGCCTTCACGCTGGATCTCTACAAGAACCGCCATCTTCTGAGTTTTGACGATGGCATTGTGATCGGCCTTGGCTTCATCGCGGCCTTCGTTTCGGCGCTGCTCGTCGTGCGCTCGCTTCTCGATTTCGTCTCGCGTCGCGGTTACGCACCCTTTGCCTGGTGGCGCATTGCCGTCGGCACGCTGGGCCTCATCGGCCTTTATGCCTTCGGCTGAGCCGCAAGACCACTGAAACGAGAAAAGCCCGCCGGGAGGACTGGCGGGCTTTTTCTATGTCTGGCTGATAAAATAAAGGGCCGGAAAACCGACCCGTCATTCCATTACTTGGCTTCTGCGGAGAGTGCTACCTCGCACGGATTGACACCGTAGGCGGGGTTGCAGTCGGGGCGGCCAGCGGCCACTTTGCCCGGGGACAGGAAAGAGCCGGTAAGGATGATGACTGCCGCGCATGCGAAGAAAAGCGCGATGGACTTGCCCATGGAAAAGTGCCTCTCAGAATTCCGATCATGCAGTTCTCGTGCCTCACTTTGGGGCACGTTTTTGCTGCGGTGGTGTCTATAGTGCATAACGCGCATAATCAATAAACGTTCGTGCTAAACCCCGAGTTAACATCCAATAATTTCGGATGCTGCAATTTTGCAACGCACACTCCAGTGCAGAACGGGTGATTGACCCGCGGGGCGAAAATCTCAGGAAGACTTGTTAATTCCCGGTGAAATCCGGGCAAAACAAAACCCGGACGATGGAAACCGTCCGGGTCTGCAAAAGTGCATCACTGCACGAATCGCTGCCTGAAAATCAGGCGGCCTTCGACATGCGGGTGAACTGGCCCTGCGGGCGGAAATGCACCGTGTAGTCCGACAGAACGGAGTTCACGAGCACCGGAGAGATGCCGAGGCCCTTGATCGTCAGGCCGGCCGCTTCGGCGGCAGCCGACACCACGTTGTCCTTGTGCAGAAGCTCCACCTGGTCGCCGGTGAGCGGCGGCGTGATGAGCGGGATCTTTTCCGCGATCTTGCCGATCAGCGATGCAAGGCCAAAGGGCAGGGTCATCAGGGCGCGCTTGCGGCCGATGGTCTTGAGAACGAGCTTGAGGCATTCCTCAAACGTCAGCACGTCCTGACCGCCGAGTTCATAGACAGCGCCGGGCTTCAGCACGCCGTCGACGGAGCGGGCGACGACTTCGGCCACGTCACCGGCATAAATCGGCTGGAACTTCGTCTGGCCGCCACCAATCAGCGGCAGAACGGGCAAGGTCTTGGCCATGGCCGCGAACTTGTTGAAGAAATCGTCTTCCGGGCCGAAGACCACCGACGGGCGGATGATGATGGCGTCCGGGATGGCGTCCAGAACGGCCTTTTCGGCGCGGCCCTTGGTCGAGGCATAGATCGAGGCCGAGTTGGCGTCTGCACCAATCGCCGAAAGATGCGTCAGCTTGGCACCGATGGCCTTGGCGGCAGCGGCAACCACGGCAGCGCCCTGTTCCTGAACCGACTTGAAGGTGTTCTTGCCGCTTTCAGCCAGAAGACCGACGCAGTTGATGACGTGATCGGAGCCTTCAACCGCCGTCTTGACCGAATCCGGATAACGCAGATTGGCCTGAACGAAGGAAATCTGGCCGACATTGCCGAGCGGCTGCAGGAACAGCGCCAGATCCGGACGACGGCAGACCACGCGGATGCGATAACCGCGCTTGGCGAGTGCCCCGACCACATAGCGGCCAACAAAGCCGGAACCGCCGATCACGGTTACAAGCGGAGGAAGGTTTGCCAGGGTCATGAAAGGCTCCTCGAAGGTCTATGGTTGCACATGCGCAAGCTTATGAGGCTTCTTAACCGAATCGATGCGCAAGGTGAAGAGCGAAGAGGCCATGGAATAAGGCCGTTCGCCTAAAGCATGGCTCCCGAAAGCGGCAAGCCGTTTCGGGAGAAAGATGCACGGAAAAGAAAGGCGTCAGACGCCTTCCACCACGATCATTTCCGCATCCGCCACTTCCTGACGGATTTTTGCGGCAATCTGGTATTCCGGCGAGTTGTAGCAGGCGACAGCCGCTTCCGCCGACGGAAACTCGATCACCACATTGCGGGCACGGGCCACGCCCTCAAGCGTGGTGGTGGCACCGCCGCGGGCGAGGAACTTCGCGCCATACTTCTCGAAAGCCGGGCGGGCAGCCTCGACGTAATCCTTGTAGCGTTCCGGGTCGCGGGAATCGACGCGGGCGATCCAGTATCCCTTCGGCATGGTCTTCTCCTTCAGGCCTTCGGTTCAAGAACAGTGCGCATTTCGTCCAGAATGGCGCGGGCCGCTTCACACGGGTCGCCGGCCTTGACGATGGGGCGGGCAACGACGAGATGAGTGGAACCGGCGCGAAGGGCCTCAGAAGGCGTCATCACGCGCTTCTGGTCGCCATGGTCGGCACCGGCGGGGCGAATGCCGGGGGTGACAATGGCCATGTCCGGCCCAAGGATCGGGCGCACCTTGGCGGATTCTTCCGCCGAACAGACGATACCGCCCATGCCAGCCTCGCGAGCCTGCTTGGCACGCTTCAGCACCAGCGTTTCAGCCGTATCGGCATAACCGGCTTCAATGAGGTCGGCATCGTCCATCGAGGTCAGAACCGTCACGCCCAGCAGCTTGAGCGGCGACCCGGCAGCAGCCTTGACGGCGGCGCGCATGGCCTTTGGATAGGCGTGCAGCGTCAGCATGGAAACGCCCATACGGGCAATGTTTTCGACGCCGGAAGCGACCGTGTTGTCGATATCGAGGAGCTTCATGTCGAGGAAGATTTTCTTCTCGCTCTCGATCAGTTCGCGGGCAAAGCGCAGGCCGCCGGCAAACAGAAGCTGATAGCCGATCTTGTAGAAGGAAATTTCGTCTCCCAGCGTCGAAACGATGGATTCGGCCTCTTTCAGCGTCGGCACATCAAGGCCGACGATGAGGCGATCCCGCACATCCGTCATTGTCCCATCCTTTTCCCGATTTTCCGTTGCCGTCCCTTCGCACGCATGGCGTCATTCGGCAAGGCCCGACCCGTTGGGGCCGGGCGTTTCACGCGGCGGAAAGCAGCAAAAACGGGCGAGATCAGCCGCGGCGATAGATCCAGAGCTGGGCCGGGGGGATATTGCGCACGATGAAATCGAAATGTTCGATCTGGTAGCGGTCCGGCCAGGCGATGACCGGCGAAACCGGGCCATAGGTGATCTGGATCACCGGGCGGCCGGGCGGCAGAAGATCGAGCAGCTTGTCGATCAGCTGGACGCGGCGATACATCGGGAAATGCAGGAGCGGAATGGCCGAAATCACGCAGTCGAACTGCTGGCCTGCCCACTGGTCACCCAGCGTCTTCTCAATGTCGAAGGCATCGCCATTGATGAAGTTGACGCCCGGATAGGCCTTGACCAAGTGCTGGTAGAAATCGGTCGAGAACTCGATGGCCACCAGTTTTTCCGGCGCGATGCCGCGCTCAAGAATAGCCTTGGTGATAATCCCGGTTCCGGGACCAAGCTCGAGAACCGGAAGACCCGACTGGGGATTGGCAATACTGGCCATCTTCTTGGCCGTCACCGCCGAGGTCGGCAGAATGGCACCGACGTGCTTCGGCTTGTCGATCCAGCCCTTGATGAAGCGAATTTCTTCATCGAACTTCTGTTCGATTTTCTGCTTCAGGCGCATTGCCATACTTCGGTTCTCCTCTGAACAAACCTACCGGCCAGACCCAAATGCCTTGTCGCAGTGATGCAACAGAAATGAACAATGCGCAATACACTCGGTGAAGATGCGCGTCATACGCGCATCGGCATCAGAACGTAAAGGGCATCCATGCCGTCGGTGTCGCGGATCAGCGTCGGCGAGCCGGCATCGGCCAGCAGGAAGACGGCTTCCTTGCCGCTGAGCTGGGCGGTGATATCGAGGAGATACTTGGCGTTGAAGCCGATTTCCATCGCATCGGCGTCGTAATCGGCCGCCAGTTCTTCCGTTGCACTGCCCGAATCCGGGTTGTTGACGGTCAGCGTCATCTGTCCACTGGAAAGCGCCAGCTTGACGGCGCGTCCGCGCTCGGAAGAGATGGTCGAAACGCGGTCGACGGCCTGAGCGAAGGCGGCGCATTCAATGCGCATTTCCTTGTCATTGCCGGACGGGATGACGCGCTGGTAATCCGGGAACGTGCCGTCGATCAGCTTCGAGGTCAGCACGATGGAGCCGACAGTCACGCGGATCTTGGCGTCGGAAACCTCGATCTTGGCGGTTGCCTCGGCATTGTCGGAAAGCTTCTGCAACTCGCCCACGGTCTTGCGTGGAATGATGATGCCCGGCATGCCTTCAGAACCCGACGGTGCTTCCACTTCGGCGCGCGCCAGACGGTGGCCATCCGTGGCAACGGCGCGAAGCTTCAGCGCGCCAGCGCTTTCAATCGTGTGGAAGAAAATGCCGTTGAGGTAATAGCGCGTCTCTTCGGTCGAAATCGCAAACTGCGTGCGGTCGATTAGCATCTTCAGGTCGATGGCCTTGAGGCTGAACGCATGGCTGAAGCTTCCAGCCGTCAGGTCCGGGAAGTCCTGTTCCGGCAGGCACTGCAGCGAGAACTTCGAACGGCCCGAAGCCACCGTCATCGCCGCGCCATCCGGCGTCGTTGCCAGAAGTACTTCCGAGCCATCGGGCAGCTTGCGCACGATTTCGTAAAGCAGGTGGGCAGGCACCGTGGTCGCGCCGGCCTGTTCAACCATGGCGGGCGTCGCCTCGGTGATTTCGAGGTCAAGGTCGGTGGCCTTCATCGAAAGGCTGTCGCCTTCAGCGCGCAGAAGCACGTTCGAAAGGATCGGAATGGTGTTTCGCCGCTCTACGACACGGTGGACATGGTTCAGGGACTTGAGGAGGTTCGAGCGTTCAAGGGTAATACGCATAGGATACTGCCGCTTTCGATCATTCCAACCGGGCACGCCGGCTCGCATCGGTGAAATCCCGCCACCTGTGGCAAGACTGGTCCGCCAAATTGCAAAAAGCAGGGCGGTTTTGCAAGGGCCGATGGCGCTGCCTAAGACCTGCAACGCGCGTTCTTCACTGTTTCCACGCAAATCCGCTCTTGCAGCGCATCGGTCCGTCACCCATAACGGGGAAAATACAGGGCAAGGCTTGGGAGTGAACGGTGACGGATGGTGCAGTGCAGGGGTCGCAAGGGCCCGCCAGAAGCTTCCGCATCCATGATCATGTGATCCCGGCAAGGCCCATGGCACCGGGGCTTTATCTGGTGGCGACGCCCATCGGCAATCTGGGTGACATTACGCTTCGCGCGCTCGAAACGCTGGCCGGGGCCGATGTGGTGGCCTGCGAGGATACGCGCGTGACCCGCGTCCTGCTGGACCGTTACGGTATCCGTGCCCGTCCCTATTCCTATCACGAGCACAATGCCGACGAGGCGGGCGAGAAGCTTCTGGCAGCCCTCGGCGAGGGCCGTTCCGTGGCGCTCGTCTCCGATGCCGGAACGCCGCTGGTGTCCGATCCGGGCTATCGCCTCGCCATCCGCGCCATCGAGGCAGGCTTCACGGTGATCCCCGTGCCGGGGGCGTCAGCGCCGCTGGCCGCCCTTTTAGGCTCGGGCCTGCCCAATGATGCCTTTCTCTTTGCAGGGTTTCTGCCGACCAAGGACAAGGCGCGCCGCGACCGGCTGAAGGAGCTGTCGCAGATCCCGGCAACGCTGATCTTCTTTGAATCGCCCCACCGTATTGCCGATACGCTTGCCGCCGCTGCCGAAGAGCTGGGGCCTGAACGCCCCGCCTCTGTCTGTCGCGAATTGACCAAGACATTCGAGGAATTCCGTCGGGGACCGCTCAGCGAACTTGCGGTGGAATTCGAAAGCCGCACGGTCAAGGGCGAGATCGTTCTGGTGATTGGCCCGCCTGCGGAAGGGCAGGCTCTGGACCCCGCCGATATCGACCGCCTGTTGCGCGAACTTTCCGCCGACCGAGCCGCCGGGCAGGCGGCGACCGAAGCCTCGAAACTGACCGGCCTCCCGCGTCGTGACCTTTACCAGCGCCTGCTCGAACTCAAAGGCGGCGCATGAGCGAAGCCCGGCGGCAAAAGGCAGAACGGCGCGGCCGCTTTGCCGAGTGGATTGCCGCGCTCTGGTTGATGCTGAAGGGCTATCGTATTCTGGCGCTGCGTCACCGTACGCCGCTTGGCGAGATCGACATCATTGCCCGGCGCGGCGATCTGGTGGCCTTCATTGAGGTCAAGGCACGACGCGACACGGCTTTGGCGATCGATGCCGTGTCCGCCTCCGCGCAAAACCGCATCCGCGCCGCCAGCGAATTGTGGCTTGCTCGTCGCGCCGATGCGGCCAGACTTTCGCTGCGCTATGATATTATCGCCGTCTTGCCGTTTCGCCTGCCACGGCACTTTCCAGACGCTTTTTGAGCCGATTGCTAAAATGCAAGCAATCGCCTGAAGCCCGTTGTTACCTCTCTTTGCTATGCCGGGAGACAAGGACAACAGGCTGGGGATGAATATGGCCATCAAGCTTCTTCTGGGTGCCGCCATGGCAATGGCAGCGCGACCGTCGTTCAAGGAAAGCGGTAGCGAAAGCGCACCATCGGCATTCGTGCCGGGAACCATTGAAGACATGACGATGAAGCCCGCGCCGATTGAGCCATCGTGGGTGATTGAGGGCAACCCTGAAGCCCGCCTGTCCGAGCATTCCAAAAGCGCCGACGACGCATCGGCCACGGCGGTCTGGGATTGCACGGCGGGCACGTTCCGCTGGTATTTCGGCTGGGACGAAACGGTCGTCATTCTGGAAGGCGAGGTGCATGTGACCGCCGAGGACGGCCATACCCGCACGCTCAGCGCCGGTGATCTTGGCTATTTTCGCGCCGGCACCTGGGCCACCTGGAAGGTGGACAACTATGTGCGCAAGGTGGCCTTCGTCCGCCGTCCGTTCCCCAACCTGATGGTAGCCGCCATGAAGCTGAAAAAGCTGTTGCGGGGCGACAATTCCGGCTCCGGTCTTGCGGCTTAATCTTAGCGCGCGGCAAAGTTTTCGCCCGCGCGTTGCCAAGCCTTGAACGGCATCCTAAATAGAGCGGACTTTCCAACCGGGGAAACCACCATGGCGAAAATCCGCAACGTCGCGGTCCAGATGGACCACGTCTCGACCATCAACATCGCAGGTGATTCCACCTTCGCGATGAGCCTTGAGGCACAGGCGCGCGGCTATAAGCTGTTTCACTACACGCCCGACCGTCTGAGCCTTCGCGACGGCAAGCTTTTCGCCACGGTGGAGCCGATGGAAGTGCGCGACGTGAAGGGAGACCACTTCACGCTCGGCGCGCCCGAGCGTGTCGAACTGTCGACCATGGATGTGGTGCTGCTGCGTCAGGACCCACCGTTTGACATGGCCTACATCACCACCACCCATCTGCTGGAAACCATTCACCCGAAGACACTGGTGGTGAATGATCCGGCCTGGGTGCGCAATTCCCCGGAGAAGATCTTCGTCACGGAATTCGCTGACCTGATGCCTGCAACGCTGATTACCCGCGATGTCTCGGAAATCGCCCGTTTCCGCGCTGAAATGGGCGATATCATCCTGAAGCCGCTTTACGGCAATGGGGGTGCGGGCGTTTTCCATTCCTCGCGGGATGACCGCAACTTTTCTTCGCTGATGGAGATGTTCGGCCAGATGTTCCGCGAACCCATTATCGCGCAGGCCTATCTGCCGGCCGTGCGCAAGGGCGACAAGCGCATCCTGCTGGTCGATGGGGAGCCGGTCGGCGCCATCAACCGCGTGCCTGCCGAACACGACAGCCGCTCCAATATGCATGCCGGAGGCCGTCCCGAACCCACCGAACTGACGGCGCGCGAAAAGGAAATCTGCGCCCGCATCGGGCCCGCATTGCGCGAACGCGGCTTCCTTCTGGTGGGCATTGATGTGATTGGCAACTACATGACGGAAATCAACGTCACGTCGCCGACCGGCCTTCGCGAAGTCAAGCGCTTTGGCGGTGCCGACATTGCCTCCCTCTTCTGGGACGCCGTGGAACGCAAGCGCGCCTGATGCTTGATCGCGGCGGCGCGTCTGCGCTGCCGTGGTTTGTTCCGCGCAACAACCGCCTGCAACCTGAATACCCGTGCGACGCGAATTTGTTCGCATATTGTTCTTGTTGTATTCCGCCTGATGTGCCAGATTGCCGGTCACAGGCGGTTGTGAGGACATTGGGGCATGGTTGCGCGCGTCTCGACAGTGGCATTTCAGGGTATTGAAGACGTTCCGGTCGAAGTGCAGGTTATGGTCGCACCGGGACGTGTCGGCATGCAGATTGTCGGCCTGCCCGACAAGGCCGTGGCCGAAAGCCGCGAGCGGGTTCAGGCGGCCCTTCACGCTTCGGGTCTGGCCCTGCCGCCCAAGCGGATTACCGTCAATCTCGCCCCTGCGGATCTTCCCAAGGAAGGCTCGCATTTTGATCTGCCCATCGCGCTGGGCCTGATGGCGGCACTCGGCGCTGTCCCGGCGGATGCGCTGGATGGTTTTGTCGTCGTCGGCGAACTCAATCTCGATGGAACCATCGGGGCCATTGCCGGTGCGCTTCCCGCTGCTATGGGGGCAAATGCGCTGGGCAAGGGGCTAATCTGCCCGGCGTCCTCCGGACCGGAGGCGGCCTGGGCCGGAGAAGGCGTTGATATTCTCGCCCCCCGCAGCCTGATTGCGCTCGCCAACCATTTCAAGGGAACGCAGCGTCTTTCGCGGCCCTCTCCCGCCATTCGCGGGCCGGGGGCGAACCTGCCGGATCTCGCCGACATCAAGGGGCAGGAAAGTGCGCGCCGCGCCCTCGAAGTGGCAGCAGCGGGCGGGCACAATCTCCTGATGGTTGGCCCGCCGGGTGCGGGAAAGTCCATGCTGGCCGCGCGCCTTCCCTCCATCCTGCCGCCGCTGTCGCCGATGGAACTGCTGGAAGTCTCGATGATCCATTCGCTGGCGGGTGAACTGGCCGATGGCCGCCTGTCAGACCGCAGGCCGTTTCGCTCGCCCCATCATTCGGCCACCATGGCGGCACTCACTGGCGGCGGCGCGCGAGCGAAGCCCGGTGAGGCGTCGCTTGCCCATCACGGTGTTCTGTTCCTTGATGAGTTGCCGGAATTTTCCCCGCAGGCGCTCGATGCCCTGCGCCAGCCGCTGGAAACCGGGGAATGCGTGGTGGCCCGCGCCAATCACCGCATCTCCTATCCGGCGGCCATGCAGCTTGTGGCGGCCATGAACCCCTGCCGCTGCGGCATGGCGGGCGAGCCGGGCCATGTCTGCCCGCGCGGGCCGCGCTGCATGGCGGACTATCAGGCCCGCGTTTCCGGGCCGTTTATGGATCGCATGGATATACGCATTGATGTTCCGGCCGTGACCGCACTCGATCTCATCAAGCCTGCCGCCTCTGAGGAAAGCGCAAGTGTTGCCCGTCGCGTCGCCGCTGCGCGCGAGCGCCAGCGCGAACGCTATCAGGCTGTTGCAGGAACGAGCGGCACCACCAATGCCCGGTGCTCGGCAGCCCTCATCGAAAAGCTGGTCGATGCCGATCCGGCCGGGCTGCAATTATTGAGTGATGCGGCGGAGAAGCTGAAGTTTTCGGCGCGTGGCTACCATCGCATCCTGAAGGTGGCGCGCACCTTGGCCGACCTTGAAGGCGCAACCCGCGTCGGACGCATTCACCTCGCTGAAGCGATTTCCTATCGTATTGCCGGGGAGCGGTTGTCCGCCGCCGCGTGATCAGACCGAGGCCGGTGCGTCTTTCAAGGCCTCAAGCGGAACGAGAAGCGTGACGAACGCGCCCTCTTCCGGGAAGCTGATGATGGCTTCTCCGCTCAGCATCGACAGAACGCGCGGAATGAGCGTCGAGCCAAAACCCTTCCGATCCGGGTTAGATGATGCCGGTGGCGGGCCGCCGCGCTCGCGCCATGTGATTTCCAGCAGGGCGTCGCCATTTTCGGAGGGCTGCTCAAGTGGCCGCCAGGCGAGGGACACATGTCCTGTCGTGACCGAAAGCGCGCCATATTTGGCGGCATTCGTGCCCAGTTCGTGCAGGATAAGGCTCATCACGACGCCGCTTTGCCCGTTGGTATAAAGCATAGGGCCGGTCAGCCGGATACGGCCTGAATCCCCCAGTCCGAAAGGCTGCAGCGCCTGCTCGAACACGGCTGAAAGCGTCGTCCGGTGGCCTGCTTCACCCCTGCCGCGCAGCAAAAGGCTGGAGCGCGCCATGGCATTCAGGCGTTCTTTCAGCTTGGCAGCCAGATCGGATGCGGTCGTGGCATGGCGCTGCGACAGCGTGATGATCGCATTCATGGTCGCAAAGACGTTCTTGAGACGGTGGTCCAGCTCATTGGCCATCACCTCCTGCGCATCCGCCATGCGCTCAACATCACGACGGGCCTGAAGCTCGGCGCGATAGGCGCTCATCATCAGGCTCAACAGGAAGAGATCCGTCGACACGACGAAGACATAGAGCAACATCGCGACAAAGGTGCCTTTGTCGAGCTGGAAGGTGCCGTAAGGCGGAATGAAAAAGTACCAGGATGCCAGTCCGCCTAAAACCGCGACCAGAATGCCATGGCGTACGCCGAACAGGAAACCGGCAATGACGACCGAGGGAAAGAAGGTCAGAAAGGGAAAGCCCGGAGGCAGAACCGGCTCCAGCCACTCGCGAAGCAGATAGGCGACGAGGAAAATGGACAGCGATAGCGCGTAGTCGAAAACACTCTCACGCCGCCCCACTTCACCGCGCGCGGCGCGAAAGGAAGGCAATTTCCGGAAGGCACCGATTCTTTTGGGCATTGAATGTCCGAAGCTGGCAGGACTGCACTGGCGCCGAAGCTACTTCAGTCTACCGCAAAGCACAATTGCAAGTTTTTCGCGTGGTTTGCCTGAAAATTAAGAGTAAAACGTCCCCGGAAGAAGGGTGCTTCCGGGGACGAAAAGATCAGCCGCCGAGGCCGTCAAACAGCGCCGTCGAGAGATAGCGTTCGGCAAACGAGGGGATGATGACAACGATGGTCTTGCCCGCATTTTCCTCAAGCTGGCCGAGGCGGATGGCCGCCGTCAGCGCGGCACCGGAGGAGATGCCGACCGGAATGCCTTCCAGACGGGCAATGGCACGCGCATTTTCAAAGGCGTCTTCATTCGAAACCTTGGCGATCTCATCGTAAACGCCGGTGTCGAGAACATCCGGCACGAAGCCAGCGCCAATCCCTTGAATCTTGTGCGGCGAAGGTGCGCCACCCGAAAGTACCGGGCTGGCTTCCGGCTCGACGGCCACAACCTTCACGGAAGGCTTCTTGGCCTTGAGCACCTGACCCGTGCCGGTGATCGTGCCGCCCGTGCCAACGCCCGCAACGAGAATATCAACGGCGCCATCCGTGTCGTTCCAGATTTCCAGAGCCGTCGTCTTGCGGTGAATGTCCGGGTTGGCAAGGTTCTTGAACTGCTGCGGAATGATGGCATCCGGCAGTTCAGCGGCCAGTTCCTCGGCCTTGGCAATCGCGCCCTTCATGCCCTTCGCGCCTTCGGTCAGCACGAGTTCGGCGCCGAGCAGCGCCACCATCTTGCGGCGCTCGATGGACATGGTTTCCGGCATGGTGAGGATCAGGCGATAGCCCTTGGCGGCAGCGGCAAAGGCCAACGCAATGCCTGTATTGCCGGAGGTCGGCTCAACGAGAACGCTCTTGCCGGGCGTGATGCGGCCTTCGGCTTCCAGAGCTTCGATCATGGCGACGCCGATACGGTCTTTCACCGAAGCAATCGGGTTGAAGAATTCAAGCTTGGCCAGAATGGTGGCCTTCACGCCCTTTTCGCGGGCCAGCTTGTCGAGACGCACCAGCGGCGTATTGCCAATGGTTTCCGTGATGGAGGCGTAGACGCGACCGCGACCGGGCTTCTGTTCTGTGGACATGGTATTCTCCCTTGAGGTTGAGGAGAGAATAGGATGCCCCGGCTCGCTCCGCGAGTTATCGCCACCTTCGCGGCAGAGGAATAGAAAAATATTCCACTATAAAAACGCGCTTATCAGGAATGAATTTTCAATTCGTGCGCAGGGCGATGTAGGCGGCGGTCATGCCCAGAATGCTGGCGGCAGAACGGTTCAGCGCCTTCAGGGCGCGCGGCGTCTTGAGAAGCGCCCGGGCGCGTGCTGCAGCCAGAATATAAGGAATGAGGACGGCCAGCAGTACGGTGAAGGTCAGGCCCACCAGAATGAGGTAATCACTGAGGCCGATGGCTTCGATTGGTAGAAGGCTCGGAGCAAGCGCCACATAAAACAGCATGGTTTTCGGATTACCGAGCGTCACGAACAGGCCGGAGAGGAAGGCGCTGGTCAGGCCGGTTGCCTTGCGCGCCTCGATGTTTTGCGAAATCAGCCCGGCGGTCCACAGCTTCCAGGCGATGTAGCTGAGGTAGAGCGCGCCGCCGATCTTGATGGCGAGGAAGATGCCGGTAAAGGCTTCAGCGAGAAGCGCCAGCCCCAGAATGACCGCCGTCAGATAGACGAGATCGCCGAGAATGAGGCCAAATCCCATGAACAGCGTTTCGCGAAAGCCGGAACCGAGCGCCCGCGCCACGATGGCCGTCATGCCGGGGCCGGGAATGGCCGCTGCGATGAAAAGCGCGCTGCTATAGGTCAAAATGGATGCGAGCGTCATGGAATGTCCTCCGGGACGCTCTGTTTAGTCCCGGTATGCGGCTTTGAAAAGGGGCTCAGACGCCGGTCGAACCGAAGCCGCCCGCGCCGCGCTTTGTCTCGGAAACTTCGGAGATTTCCGCCACCGAAACCTGTGTCACCGGGGCAATCACCATCTGCGCGATGCGCATGCCGCGTTTAATCAGGAAGGTGTCGTCGCCCAGATTGATGAGCAGCACCTTCACCTCACCGCGATAATCGCTGTCAATGGTGCCGGGCGTATTGAGGCAGGTGATACCGTTCTTGAAGGCAAGGCCGGAGCGCGGGCGGATCTGCGCTTCAAAGCCCGCCGGAATTTCCATGATGAAGCCAGTCGGCACCAGAGCGCGTTTGCCCGGCGCAAGCGTCATCGGCTCATCAGCGCTCACGGCGGCGCGCAGGTCCATGCCCGCCGCGCTCGCTGTCTCGTAGGATGGCAGGTCGAGATCGGTGCCATGCGGCAGGCGAACAAGGTTGAGGGTCGGGCGAGGGGAGGCGATTTGATCGGTCATGGCCGACACTTTGTCTTTTGCGCGGCAAGGTCAATTGCATCGGGGGGCGAGACCCGCTAGTAACGCGGCAATTCCACAGGATTTAAGTGAATGGCCGAAACGCTGACCGAGGCGGTCTCCCGCCGCCGCACCTTCGCGATCATTGCCCACCCGGACGCCGGTAAGACGACACTCACCGAAAAGCTGCTGCTGTTCGGCGGTGCCATCCAGTTGGCTGGCGAAGTCAAGGCGAAGAAAGACCGTATGCAGACGCGCTCGGACTGGATGAAGATCGAGCGCGAACGCGGCATCTCGGTCGTCACCTCCGTGATGACCTTCGAGTATGACGGCAATGTCTTCAACATTCTCGACACGCCCGGCCACGAAGACTTCGCCGACGACACCTATCGCACTCTGACCGCCGTCGATGCCGCCATCATGGTCATCGATGCCGCCAAGGGTATCGAGCCGCGCACGCTGAAGCTCTTCGAAGTTTGCCGCATGCGCGACATTCCGATCATCACCTTCATCAACAAGATGGACCGTGAAAGCCGCGACCCGTTCGAAATCCTTGATGAAGTCGAAGAAAAGCTGGCGCTGGATACCGCGCCGGTCACGTGGCCGGTCGGTCGGTCGAAGACCTTTTGCGGCTCCTATCATCTGGCGAATGGCACCTATCGCGGTATCGATACGCAGGTCGAGCCGGACAAGGTTGACGGGCCTGAGGAGGTCGCCACCCATCTGCCGGAAAACGAGCGCGACACCTTTATCGACGAGCTGTCGCTGGCCATCGAAGCCTGCCGCCCGTTCGACCGCCAGTCCTTCCTGGAAGGGCATATGACGCCGGTCTTCTTCGGCTCGGCGTTGCGCAATTTCGGTGTTCGTGACCTGATCAACGCGCTGGGAGCCTTCGCGCCGCCGCCGCGCGATCAGGTGGCCGATACCCGCACGGTGCATGCTGCGGAAGATTCCATGACGGCCTTTGTCTTCAAGATTCAGGCCAACATGGACCCGAACCACCGCGACCGCATCGCCTTTGCCCGCATCTGCTCGGGCAAGCTGACGCGTGGCATGAAGGCTCGTCTGGCCCGTACCGGCAAGCTGCTGGGCCTCACGGCGCCTCAGTTCTTCTTTGCCTCGCAGCGTCAGTTGGCCGATACGGCCTATGCGGGCGATGTGGTGGGCATTCCGAACCACGGGACCCTGCGCATTGGCGATACGCTGACCGAGGGTGAGGCGCTCGTCTTCCAGGGCGTGCCGAACTTCGCGCCGGAAATCCTGCGTCGTGTGCGTCTTGAAGACGCCATGAAGGCCAAGAAGCTGAAGGAAGCCCTGCAGCAGATGGCCGAGGAAGGCGTCGTGCAGCTCTTTTCACCGGAAGATGGCTCACCGGCCATCGTCGGCGTCGTCGGTGCGCTGCAGCTCGACGTTCTGAAGGAGCGCCTGATGGCCGAATACGGCCTGCCGGTGTCGTTTGAAATGTCGCGCTTCTCCGTCTGCCGCTGGATTTCGGCTGATGAGGTGGCGGAACTCGACAAGTTCATGAATGCGCATCGTGGCGATATTGCCCGCGACCTGGATGGTGATCCGGTCTATCTGGCGCAGGACAGCTTCTCGCTGCGCTATGAATCCGAACGCTATCCGGCCATCAAGATGGTGGCGATCAAGGAATACCACGCCGTCAAGGCGTGAAGGGAAGACCTTGCATGATGGCCGCGTCTGCGGCCATCATGGCGCTTTCGTGATCGGCAAAAACTTTGCGCGAATGGCGGATTTGCATTTCCGGCATGGCTAAAAGCATTGGAAATGCGGGATAACATTCTCCTTGTTCAGTTTTCGTTAACCAAGTCGGGCGGAGACTGATCCTTACCGTCAATTGCCCGGAGCGTCAGTAATGTGCCGTTGGGCCGCTTATCGCGGAACGCCGATCTACATCGAGGAACTGGTGTCCTCGCCCGCCCACTCCCTCATTGCCCAGTCCCACTGTGCAACACAGGCCCGCACCGCCACCAATGGTGATGGTTTTGGACTGGCCTGGTATGGCGACCGCCCGGAGCCGGGCCGTTTTCGTGATGTGCTGCCCGCCTGGTCTGACTGCAATCTGAAAAGCCTCTCCCGGCAAATCCGCTCGCCGCTCTTTCTGGCCCATGTGCGCGCTGCAACCCATGGCTCCACCCGCCGCGATAACTGTCACCCCTTCGTGGTGGGCGAATGGTCCTTCATGCATAATGGCCAGATCGATGGCTTCGAGCTTTTGCGCCGCCGCATGGAAGCGGAGCTTTCGGATGATCTCTTCCGCCTGCGCACCGGCTCGACGGATTCGGAACTCTTCTTCCTGCTCGCCTTGCAGTTCGGCATGCGCGACAAGCCGCTGGAAGCCATGGCGAAAGCCGCCGGTTTCGTGGAAAACCTGTCGGACATGGAACTGGGCACCTCCTGCCTGCGCCTGACGGCGGCCTTTTCCGATGGTCAAAACCTTTATGCCGTGCGCTATGCAACGGATGGCAATGCGCCAACGCTTTACGCGGCCCCGGTCTCGAATGGTGAGGGTTACTGTCTTGTGTCGGAACCGCTCAACGACGAGGAAGACACCTGGGTAGCCATCCCCGATGGCAGCGCCGTCATGTTGACCGAGCGCGGTATGGATGCCGCCCTTTTTGAACCGGCCACCGGCTGGGCCGCGCGCAACAGTCGCTTGAAAAAGGCCGGTTGAACCGGCACGTCTTGATAGCGGAAAGGAAGAGGCCATGCGGCTTATCACGTCATCCGTTTGTGCGGCCTTGTTCTTGACTGTCCTTGCCAGCACGGCGGGGGCGGAAAGGCCGCGTCTGCTGGAGCGCTGGCGCGAGGCACGCGCTGAACGTTTGGCGGGGACGGAAGCACCCGGCGCGGTGGATTTGACGGTGGGTGGGCTGGATCGTCGCTATTTCCTGCTGGATGGCCGCAAAGGCAATCAGCCTGCGCCCCTCGTCATCGCACTGCATGGCGGTGGCGGAAACGGCAAGACGATGATTGACCGCTGGCAGACGTTGGCGCGCCAGCAAGGCATCGTGATCGCGGCACCGAACGGTATTGGCCGCAGCGAACGCAGGGGCACGTGGAACGCCTCCGGCTGTTGTGGCGAGGCCATGACGCGCGGCGTCGATGACGTCGCTTTCGTGCAGGCCGTGATCGATGATGTCTCCCGCAAGATCGCCATTGATCCGAAGCGGATCTATGTCACCGGCTTTTCCAACGGCGGGATGCTCACCCACCGGGTGGCGATTGCGCTCGGTCGCAGGATTGCTGCCGCAGGCGTGGTGTCGGGGGCGATGTTTGGCAACGAGGCACGCCCGCGCGGCCCTGTCCCCATGCTGATCATCCATGGCGAGAGCGACAACGTTGTCGGCTTTGAGGGCGGTATGAGCGAGACGCGGTTCGTCGCCCGCGCGCAGGACAAGCCGTTCTTGCCCACCCGCGCATCGGTCGATTTCTGGAAAC
This sequence comes from Pseudomonadota bacterium, assembly GCA_020161665.1. Taxonomy (GTDB): domain Bacteria; phylum Pseudomonadota; class Alphaproteobacteria; order Rhizobiales; family Rhizobiaceae; genus Ectorhizobium. Next base: position 105,775 of record JAIUPA010000016.1, read on the forward strand.
GCGCCAACGGCTGCCTTGGGGCTTCCGTGACCGTTCGCCGGGGCGATGTCAGCGTGGAAAGCAACACATCGTGTCGCGGCAAGGCCGATGTCGTCTTTTACGATCTGGCCAAGGGCGGGCATGAATGGCCCTCAGGGGCCACGGTCGATGCAACCCGCTTGCTGTGGGATTTCTTCAAAACCAAAGCGCGCTGAAACCTTTCGGCCTATTCAGCCGTTGAGCTTTTCGGCGGCAAAGGCGGCCAGCTTTTGCGCCACCGCATCCTTGTCCATGTCCGGCCACGGTTCCACGCCCTCGCGCGAAACGATTTTCACGCTGTTGCGTGTCCCGCCCATGATGCCGGTTTCGGGCGAAACATCGTTGGCGACGATGTAATCGGCCCCCTTCTTGTCGAGCTTCACCCTGGCATTGGCGAGCACGTCATTCGTTTCGGCGGCAAAGCCGATGACGAGACGCGGGCGCTGTTCATGGTGGCCGATGGTTTTGAGAATGTCCGGGTTCTCGGCCATCACCAGCGTCGGTGCGCTTTCCCCGGGCTTCTTCTTGATCTTGCGGTCGGATTCCTCGGCGACACGCCAGTCGGCCACCGCCGCCACCATAATCGCCAGATCGGCGGGCAGCGCAGCGGTCACGGCTGCAAGCATTTCGGCGGCGCGCTCCACATGAATGACCGTCACCCCCTTGGGATCGGGAATGGTCACCGGCCCGGACACAAGCGTCACATCCGCGCCAAGCTTGGCAAGCGCCGCGGCAATGGCGTGGCCCTGCCGCCCGGACGAGCGGTTGGCGATATAGCGCACCGGGTCGATCGGTTCATGCGTCGGTCCGGAGGTCACGATGGCGCGCTTGCCCATGAGCGGCTTCGGTTGGTCGTCCAGCAGCGCCGCAATGGCGGCGACAATCTCCAGCGGCTCGGCCATGCGGCCAAGGCCTGCTTCGCCGCTTTCGGCCATTTCCCCCGCCATCGGCCCGATGAAGTGCACGCCATCGGCACGAAGCGTTGCCACATTGCGCCGGGTCGCGGCATTGTCCCACATGGCCGGGTTCATGGCCGGTGCGACGAGAAGCGGAATGCGCCGCGCCAGAAGAACGGCAGAGGCCAGATCATCGGCCAGCCCATTGGCGATCTTCGCCATCAGGTCAGCCGTGGCCGGTGCCACGACGATTAGGTCATGGTCGCGCGCCAGACGGATATGGCCGACATCCTGCTCATCCGTGCGGGAAAAGAGATCGGTAAAGACATGCGCTGCCGCAAGCGCACCGACGGCCAGCGGCGTAACGAATTCCTGAGCCGCCCGCGTCATGACCGGCGTGACACTGGCGCCACGCTCGCGCAGGCGGCGGATCAGATCGAGGCTCTTATAGGCCGCGATGCCACCCGAGATGATGAGAAGGATGCGCTTTCCCGAAACCGTCATGAAGCTTCTCCGCGCCCGCTTAGGTGAAGTGGAATGCGATATAGACGAGCGTCGCCGCGATGACCCAGAGCGCCAGACGACCCGAACGCGTATGGCGGGCCTCGGCACGGCCAATCGCTTCCGCCGTCTGGGCGTCGAAACGCAGGCCGTTCTCGCTCATGGCGACAATATCCTGATGCAGCTTTTCCGTCTTGGCGGCGATTTCCGGCGCGGCTTCGGCCAGTCTGCGGGCGGCCTTCAAGCCTTCGCGCAGATCATTGACGATGCGGCCCGGCCCGAGATTCTGGCGGATCCAGTTGCCGACAACCGGCTCGGACGCCTTCCACATGTTGAAGCGCGGATTGAGAATGCGCGCCACCCCTTCCACCACCACCATGGTCTTTTGCAGGTTGACGAGTTCCGGCCGCGTTTCCATGTCGAAAAGCTCGGTCACTTCAAAGAGAAGTGTCAAAAGCTTGCCCATGGAAATGGTTTCCGCCGGTTGCCCGTGGATCGGCTCGCCGATGGCGCGGATGGCCTGCGCGAAGCTCGCAATATCATGGTGGGATGGCACATAGCCCGCCTCGAAATGCACCTCGGCCACGCGCATGTAATCGCGGGTGATGAAGCCATAGAGGATTTCGGCCAGAAACCGGCGCTGCTTCGGGTTCAACCGCCCGACAATGCCCATGTCGACGGCAACGATCATGCCCTTGTCATCGACGAAGAGATTGCCCGGATGCATGTCCGCATGGAAGAAACCGTCGCGCAGCGTGTGGCGCAGGAAGGACTGGATCAGCGTATCGGCCAGCGCATTGAGATCGTGTCCGGCGGCTTTCAGCGCCTCCACATCCGACATCTTGATGCCGTCGATCCACTCCATGGTCACGACATCGCGGCCCGTGCGTTCCCAGTCGACGGCCGGAACGCGAAACCCCGGATCGTCCTTGGTATTCTCGGCAATTTCGGAAAGGGCCGCAGCCTCAAGGCGCAGGTCCATTTCAATGCGGGTCGTCTGTTCGAGCGTGCGCGTCACCTCAACCGGGCGCAGGCGGCGGTGCGACGGCAGGAAGCGCTCCTGCAGGTGCGCCACCAGATACATCGCTTCAAGGTCCTGCCCGAAACGCTGGCGAACGCCGGGGCGGATGACCTTGACGGCCACCTTGCGCGGTCCGCTCGGCGTCATCACTTCACCGGGATGCACCTGCGCGATAGAGGCCGCCGCAATCGGCGCATCAAGGCGGGTGTAAAGATCGCTGATCGGGCGGCCAAGCGAGCCTTCAATCGCCTTGTGGGCGGCTTCTTCCGGGAAGAAGGCCATGCGGTCCTGAAGCTTGGAAAGGTCGTTGGCAAACTCGTTGCCAACCACGTCCGGGCGGGTGGCCAGAAACTGGCCCATCTTCACATAGGAAGGGCCAAGCCGCTCGACAGCGCTGGCCAGCCGGTCGGACCGTTCCTTGTCCTTGGCGCGGTTGCGCGACAGAAGGGACAGCGCGCCCTTGGCTGCGGCGGCAAAGGTCGGCAGCCCTTCCGACGGCAGGGCCGCGATCACGCCTTCGCGCGTCAGCACCCAGCCGACCCGCACAAGCTGGTAATAGGCGTTGAGAAGGCTCATCGGCGAAGCTCCTGCCGGGAAAGCACCATCAGAGCTTCCAGCCGGAATGCAGCGCGGCAATGCCGCCGGTGTAATTCGTGTAGGTCACGCGCGAAAAGCCCGCCTGACGGATCATCGTCGCAAAGTCTTCCTGATTGGGGAACTTGCGGATCGATTCCACCAGATACTGGTAGGGCTCGGCATCGCCGGTGATCATCTTGCCGAACTGCGGAATGGCGTTGAACGACCAGGCATCATAGACGCGGTCGAGAAGCGGCAGGTCCACTTCGGAAAATTCCAGAACCAGAAGGCGACCGCCGCGCTTCAAGACGCGATAGGCTTCCGAAAGTGCGACATCGATGCGCGGCACGTTGCGAATGCCGAAAGCAATCGTATAGGCGTCGAACGTGTTGGCCTCAAAGGGCAGGCTTTCGGCATTGGCCTCGACAAAAGTGAGGTTCTCGGAAATGCCCTTCTTGACGGCACGTTCTTCGCCGACGCCGAGCATCGAGCCATTGATGTCGAGAACGGTCGCGTGCGCCTTGCGGTCGGATGCTTCAATGATGCGGAAGGCGATATCGCCGGTGCCGCCTGCCACGTCCAGCACCTTGTAATCGGCTTCTTTACGCGGGTTGAGCGCGGCCACCATGCCATCTTTCCAGGCGCGGTGGAGGCCCGCCGACATCACGTCATTCATGATGTCGTAGCGCTTGGCCACCTTGTGGAATACCTCGTTCACAAGGCCCTGCTTCTCTCCCTCGTTCACATCCTTGAACCCGTAGGAGGTCGCCATGCCGCCTTCGGCGGTGGTACGGCTGTCGGCCATCTTGTGAAACTCCTCATATTCAAACACAAACTGCGCCGCACCATATAACAGAGACAAGCGCCACGCCATGCCGCCGGTTGCGGCTTATTGGGTCAAGTTCTATAGAGCTTTCCGGTAAAAGTGTGAAACGGTTTTGCGCCCGTAAAGGCGTAAATTCAACGAAGTAGAGCATTTCGCCGCAGGTTTGCACGCCGCTCTGCGCCACAAAGGGACGATAAGATCACATGCCCGAATTGCCGGAAGTGGAAACGGTGCGCCGCGGTCTCGCCCCTGTTATGGAAGGGGCGGTGATCGAGCGCCTGCAGTTGAACCGCGCCGATCTGCGCTTTCCCTTTCCCGAAAACCTGTCGGAACAGGTGGCGGGCAAGCGCATCGTCTCGCTGGGGCGTCGCGCCAAATATCTGCTGATCGATCTCGAAGATGGTACGGTTCTCGTGTCCCATCTCGGCATGTCCGGTTCGTTTCGCATTGAGGATGCGGTGCCGGGGCGCTTTCACCATGAGCGCAGCAAGGATGAAAAGCACGACCATGTGGTCTTTCATCTGCTGACACCTGAGGGCCGCGCGCGCGTTCTCTATAACGATCCCCGTCGCTTCGGATTTCTCGACCTTATCAGGCCCGGCGAGCGTGACCTTTACGCTGCCCTTCGCGATCTCGGGCCGGAGCCGACCGGCAACAGTCTGGACGCCACCTATCTGGCGGGCCGCTTTGCGGGCAAGGCCCAGCCGCTGAAGTCGGCGCTTCTCGATCAGAAGGTCATTGCAGGCCTTGGCAATATTTATGTGTGTGAGGCGCTGTGGCGTTCGCATCTGTCGCCTGAACGAAAGGCGGCAACGCTGGTGACGCCGACGGGCAAGCCGAAGAAGGAACTGCTGGTGCTGACCGAGGCCATCCGCGACGTGATTGCCGAAGCCATCGCCGCAGGCGGTTCTTCGCTGAAGGACTATGTGCAGGCCGATGGTTCGCTCGGCTACTTCCAGCATTCATTTTCCGTCTATGACCGCGAGGGAGAGACTTGCCGCACGCCCGGTTGCGGGGCTACCGTCGCGCGCATCGTGCAGGCTGGCCGCTCGACCTTCTATTGCGCCGCCTGCCAGACATAAGCCGACCCGTGTCGGAGGAGGAGACTGTCATGACCTACGAAACCATTCTTGTGGAAAAGCGCGACGCTGTCGGGCTTGTGACGCTGAACCGTCCGCAGGCGCTTAATGCCCTGAATTCGACGGTGCTGAAGGAAATCACCGCGGCCTTTGCCGCGTTTGACGCCGATGCGGCCATTGGCGCGATCGTGCTGACCGGCTCGGAGAAGGCCTTCGCAGCCGGAGCCGATATCAAGGAAATGCAGTCGCTGACCTTCCCGGATGTCTATGCCGGCGATTTTCTCGGCGGCTGGGGTGCGGTTGCCGGCATCAAAAAGCCGGTCATCGCGGCGGTTTCGGGCTATGCGCTGGGCGGTGGCTGCGAACTGGCCATGATGTGCGATTTCATCATGGCCTCGGAAACGGCGAAGTTCGGTCAGCCGGAAATCACGCTCGGCATCATTCCCGGCATGGGCGGCACGCAGCGTCTGACGCGCGCTGTCGGCAAGGCCAAGGCCATGGATCTGGTGCTGACCGGGCGGATGATGGATGCCGCCGAGGCCGAGCGGGCGGGTCTTGTGGCGCGCATCGTCGCCCCGGAAAAGCTGTTGGACGAGGCGCTGGCCGCCGCCGCAAAGATTGCCGGCTTCTCCCGGGCCTCGGTTCTCATGGGCAAGGAAAGTGTTGAACGCGCCTTTGAAGTGACGCTTTCGGAAGGGCTTCGCTATGAGCGCCGCGCGTTCCAGTCGCTCTTTGCCACCGAGGATCAGAAGGAAGGCATGGCGGCCTTTGTGGAGAAGCGCAAGCCCGTCTTTACCAACCGTTGAGGCCGGTTGCGGGAAAGCGCTGGAAATGTTGCGTCGCCTGTGAAATTGCGCGTTGACGCCCGAGCGCTTTCCCGTTATAGCACCGCCCACGGTTTAGGAAGACCTGTCGGTTTTCCGTGTGCTTCCGTTTGTTGATATGGCAGGCTTTTGAAAGGCCGCGCGGCAGGCGAGAAGTGAGTTTCGAATTCGAGAGAGGCAGCAATGGCCAATACTACTTCTGCGAAAAAGGCGACCCGCAAGATCGCCCGCCGCACGGCGATCAACAAGGCTCGCCGCTCCCGCGTTCGCGGTTTCATCCGCAAGGTTGAAGAAGCGATCGCTTCCGGCGATATCGCCGTGGCAACCGAGGCACTCCGCGCTGCTCAGCCGGAAATCCAGCGCGCTTCCACGAAGGGCGTCATGCACACCAACACGGCATCCCGCAAGGTGTCGCGTCTGGCCCAACGCGTGAAGGCACTCGCCGCTTAATTTACGCTTCAGAGCGTCTTTTTAAACCCGGTCCCTATGGACCGGGTTTTTTGATTCCAGCATTCTTATTGGTCATTTTTTGTCGACGTACCGACGGGTTCGCCTTCTCTGGGCGAGCATAAATAAACATTAAAAAACAATGGTTTGCGGGAGGATGCCGGAGTCAGGCCTTCACAAAGGGCCGCCCGGACCCGGGCAATTCGAGTCAAGCGTTTTTTTATTTTTTTATCGCTCCGGAGGCCGCTCTCCCCGGTAAATTTGAATCTCATTGATTCAAAAGCGATTCTCGAAATGCCGCATTGTGACGCCCGGATGACGCCATCAGAGTCAATGCCCATCGGCCAAAAGGTCGCAAAATTCAGCGTTGATATCCGCATCCGATCCTGACTAAATGATCCTCAAGCAAGGGCCGGGGCGCGGGAAACAACGCTCGCTCTGGATGGACCGATAAGGCTCTGTCACCGGACTTTGACCGTTCAGCGGAACAACTCAGTTCCGCATTTTCACCGACTGGCTGGTTGAAGCCTGCACTCTTGCGAGTTGCGGAGACGGATTTTTTTGTCCGCTCGTAACCTGCGGGATTTCGGTGGAAATGAGACTGCCGCCTTCCTCATGACGAGGATGAGGAGACGGATCTGGCCTTCGGGCCAAACGGGGACGCGAATGCCGGTCCATGAGGGGGCTTAAGGGATTCGTATTGAAAGAAAGTCCCGGCGGATGGCTGAAGCCATGTGCCGGAAAGGTTTTTTGGAAGGCGGCGAAATGCACATGAATCTGGTGACGAAAAGCGTGTCCTGCGGTGAAACCGGGGGATGCGACGGGGAGGAACTGGCTTCTGGGGAACTGGCGGGAGACACGGGCACGATGAAGCAAGACGCCCTGTTTGAACGCGTCAGCATTCGCCTGAAAGCCCAGGTTGGACCTGAAGTTTACGCAAGCTGGTTTGGCAGGCTCAAGCTTCACTCGATTTCCAAGAGTGTCGCGCGCCTCACGGTTCCGACGACCTTCCTGAAGTCGTGGATCAACAACCGTTATCTCGATCAGATCACCAGTCTTTTTCAGGCGGAAGAACCGTCGATCCTGAAGGTGGAAATTCTGGTCCGCACGGCCACGCGCGGCACCCGGGTCGCTGCCATGGAAGAGCGCCCGGCAACGGAAGCGGTCGCACAGCCCGCCCGCCCGCGCGGTGTGCAGACCATCGGCCAGATCGTTGCCCCGCAGACGGACACGGTTTCCGCCTCTCGCGCGCCCGGCACGGTTGGCCCGCTGTTCGGCTCGCCGCTTGATGGTCGCTTCACCTTTGACAATTTCGTGGAAGGCACGTCGAACCGCGTGGCGCTCGCCGCCGCTCGCACCATTGCCGAAGCCGGTGCCGGTGCCGTTCGTTTCAATCCGCTCTTCATTCACTCCAATGTCGGCCTCGGCAAGACGCACCTGCTGCAGGCCATTGCCAATGCCGCCATCCGTGCCCCGCGCGCCCCGCGCGTCGTTTATCTGACGGCTGAATATTTCATGTGGCGCTTTGCCACCGCAATTCGCGACAATGATGCCCTGACACTCAAGGAATCGCTGCGCAATATTGACCTTCTGATCATCGATGACATGCAGTTCCTGCAGGGCAAGATGATCCAGCACGAGTTCTGCCATCTCCTGAACATGCTGCTCGACAGCGCCCGTCAGGTGGTTGTCGCCGCTGACCGCGCACCGTGGGAACTGGAATCGCTCGACCCGCGCGTGCGTTCGCGCCTGCAGGGCGGCGTTGCCATCGAAATGGAAGCACCCGACTACGAAATGCGTCTGGAAATGCTCAAGAAGCGTCTGGCCGTCGCCCAGTCGGAAGACCCGGCGCTCGACATTTCGGACGATATTCTCGACCATATCGCCCGTTCGATCACGGCTTCGGGCCGCGAACTGGAAGGCGCGTTCAACCAGATGATTTTCCGCCGCTCCTTCGAGCCGGATATTTCGATCGAGCGCGTTGACGAACTGCTGGCCCATCTGGTCGGCGCTGGCGACGCCCGCCGTGTGCGCATCGAGGACATTCAGCGCATCGTGGCCCGTCACTATAACGTGTCGCGTCAGGAACTGGTCTCCAACCGCCGCACCCGCGTCATCGTCAAGCCGCGCCAGATTGCCATGTATCTGTCGAAGACGCTGACGCCGCGTTCCTTCCCGGAAATCGGCCGTCGTTTCGGCGGACGCGACCACACCACAGTGCTGCACGCCGTGCGCAAGATCGAGGAGTTGATCTCCGGCGACGCCAAGCTCAGCCACGAAATCGAGCTGTTGAAGCGGCTGATCAACGAAAACAACGCCTGATAAAAGGCCGCCTTCGGGCGGCCTTTTCCTTTTGGAGCGGGAGCATATGAGTACCACGGACCGCTTCTATAGCGAGAATGCCGAAACCTACGTCGCCTCCGGTCGTCTTCGCGATAACCCATGGCGTACCCGTTTCATATCCTTGCTTGCAGCGGAGGCTTCCGTTCTTGAACTGGGCTGTGGCGGCGGTTATGACACGCAGGCGCTGCTGAATGCCGGTCTTGTGGTCACTCCAACGGATGGAATCGCCGAAATGGCAGCTCAGGCGCGCGCGCGTCTTGGGATTGCCGTTTCGATCCTGCGCTTCAGCGAAATAGACTTTGAAAGCCGGTTTGACGGTATCTATGCCAGCGCCTGCCTTTTGCATGTGCCGCGCACTGACCTGCCGGGCATTCTCGCTCGCATTCACCGGGCGCTCAAGCCAAGCGGCTTGTTTTATGCAAGTTTCAAGGCCGGGCTGGGGGACGGATGTGATGGCTTGGGCCGGTACTATAACTATCCGGATGAAGGATGGTTGAAGACGATTTACGAGGGCGCAGGTTGGCGCGAGATCGATGTCGCGGAGGTTGACGGCACCGGATATGACCGTCAGCCCGCCCGCTGGCTTCATGTCTATGCGAGAGCCTGAGTGTTTTGGTGATCGGCAAGAATCGGGTGGATTGCGCTGCGCGGAAAAGGCAGTTTGGCCTTCGTGATTTGGGGAGGCAGGAATGGCCGCGCGTGAAATGGGACTGGGCGAGTGGGTGATGCTGGGGGCGCTGTCCGTGCTCTGGGGCGGATCGTTCCTGTTCAACGGCATCCTCGTCAAGGTCTGGCCACCGCTGACCATCGTCACAGGCCGCGTCTTTTTGGCAGCCATCACGCTGTGGATCATCATCCGCCTGATGGGCGTGACTGTGCCCAAAAGCCGTGAGGCCTGGAAAGCCTTCTTCGGCATGGGCGTACTGAACAATGTCATTCCCTTTTGCCTGATTGTCTGGGGGCAGACCCATATTGCCAGCGGATTGGCCGCCATCCTCAATGCCACGACACCGCTGTTCGGCGTCATCGTCGCGCATTTCCTGACCGCGGATGAAAAGCTGACGGCCAATCGCGTCGTGGGTCTCGCCGTGGGTTTTGTGGGCGTAGTGGTCATGGTTGGCCCATCGGTGCTGTCCCATGCGGGCAATGACCTGATGGGGGAACTCGCCATCCTCGGCGCGGCGGTGAGCTATGCCTTTGCCGGTGTCTATGGGCGGCGGTTCCGCGCCATGGGCTTGCCGCCACTCGTTCCGGCGGCCGGGCAGGTCACGGCCTCGTCGCTCATGTTGCTGCCGGTCGCGCTTGTGGTTGATCAGCCGTTCAGCCTGCCGGTCCCCGGTTTCGAGGCATGGGCGGCGCTCTTTGGCCTCGCGGTCCTTTCCTCGGCGCTGGCCTACATTCTCTTCTTCCGCATTCTGGAAACGGCGGGTGCCACCAATATCATGCTGGTGACGATCCTCATTCCGCCGAGCGCCATCCTGCTCGCCGCACTGGTGCTGGGCGAGCAACTGGCTATGCGCCACTTTGCCGGAATGGTCCTGATCGGCCTCGGGCTGTTGGCCATCGACGGGCGCCTGTGGCGGAAATGGAAAAAGAAGTACGCAGCCTGATCAGCAGGCGAGATCGGCCACCACGGCATCCAGAATCAGCATGCCGGAGGGCGTGCAGCGCAGGCGCGAATTACCAAGCCGCTCGATAAAGCCGTGCTCGATCAAGAGCGCCTCGCGCTTCGGGTCCGGATCACGGCCCGAAAGCTGCTGCCAGCGGGCAAGGTCGAGCCCTTCGCGCAGGCGAAGCCCCATGAGGAGAAGCTCATCGGCCTGTTCCTCAAGTCCAAGCAATTCCTGATCAACCATGCCGTGACCGTCGCGCTCGACAAGCTCGAGCCAGCGTTCGGGAACGCGCTCGGTGGCGGTCGCCAGCTTGTTGCCGCCGCGCGAAAGGCGCCCATGCGCGCCGGGACCGATCCCGGCATAGTCGCCATAGCGCCAATAGGTCAGGTTGTGACGGCTTTCGGCACCCGGGCGGGCGTGGTTCGACACTTCGTAGGCTGGAAGTCCCTCGCGGGCGGTGATCTCCTGCGTGGCCTCGTAAAGCAAGGCCGATTGATCACCATCCGGCACGATCAGCTTTCCGGCCTTATGCAGGCCAAAGAAGGGGGTGCCTTCCTCGATGGTCAACTGGTAGAGCGACAGGTGATCGACCGCATAGGAGATCGCCAGCTTCAGTTCCGCTTCCCATTCCTCAACGGTCTGGTTCGGGCGGGCATAGATCAGATCGAACGACATGCGCGGAAAAATGTCGCGCGCCAGCTTGATGGCGGTCAGCGCGTTTTCAACGTCATGCAGGCGTCCGAGAAATTTCAGGTCGCGGTCATTGAGGGCCTGAACGCCAAGCGACACCCGGTTGACGCCCGCCGCGCGATAGCCGCGAAAGCGGGTGGCCTCCACGCTGGACGGGTTGGCTTCCATGGTGATTTCAATGCCATCGGGCACATGCCAGAGCCGCGCCACACCGTTCAGCAGCGCATCGACCGTTTCCGGTTCCATCAGCGAAGGCGTACCGCCACCGATGAAGATGCTGCTCACCACCTTGGGGCCGCTGATCTGGCGCATGGTCTCCATTTCCCGCAGAAAGGCGGAAACGAAACGCGGCTGATCAATGGCGCTGTGGCGCACATGGCTGTTGAAGTCGCAGTAAGGGCATTTGGCCGCGCAGAACGGCCAATGCAGATAGACGCCGAAACCCGGCTCGCCCGTATCGGGAAGCAGAAGGTTTGCCGCGTTCTCGTCCATGGCTCAGGCCGTCAGGCAGGTTTCGACGAAGAGCTTGAAGGCACGGGCGCGGTGCGAAAGCGCCGTGGCATCGCCGGGCTTCCAGCCATGCTTTTCCTCCGAGGTCAGCTCTCCGAAGGTCTTGTCAAAACCTTCCGGCTGGAAGATCGGATCGTAGCCGAAACCCTTGGTGCCGCGCGGTGGCCAGACCACTGTGCCTTCCACCTCGCCACGGAACATCTCCGTATGACCATCCGGCCAGGCAAGGCACAGCACGCTGACGAAACGGGCCGTGCGCGCCTCGGGTGTCGCAGCGCCCACATCGCAGAGCGCCTTCTCGACTTTCTCCATGGCCATCACGAAGTCACGCGTGCCGTCTTCGCGTTCCGCCCAGTTGGCGGTGTAGACACCCGGATCACCACCCAGCGCATCGATCACCAGACCGGAATCGTCCGAAAGCGCGGGCATGCCGGAGGCTTTCGCCGAAGCAAGGGCCTTGATCGCGGCATTGTCCTCGAAGGTCGTGCCGGTTTCATCCGGCTCGGCAAACTTCAGCTCGGCAGCCGATTTGGCCGAAAAGCCGAAGGGGCCGATCAGTTCCTCGATTTCGCGGATCTTGCCGGCATTGTGGCTGGCAACGACGATGGTGCGGGTGTCGAGCTTGCGCATGGGTGCCTCGTTCAGCCGATCGCCTGCTTCTGGAGAGCGACCAGTTCGGCAATGCCGTTCTGGGCAAGGCCGAGCAGCGAAAGGAATTCATCCTGGCTGAAGGGCGTGCCTTCGGCTGTGCCCTGAATTTCCACGATGCCGCCGGAGCCGGTCATGACGAAATTGGCGTCGGTCTCAGCAGCCGAATCTTCGAGGTAATCAAGGTCGATCACCGGCTGACCGGCAAAGATACCGCAGGAAATGGCGGCCACATGGTCCTTCAGAACCTTGTCCACCTTCACCATGTTGCGCGTTTCCATCCACTTCAGGCAGTCATGAAGCGCAATGAAACCGCCGGTGATGGAGGCGGTTCGGGTGCCGCCATCGGCCTGGATCACGTCGCAGTCGATGGTGATCTGGCGTTCGCCAAGGGCCGTGAGGTCCACGATGGCGCGCAGCGAACGGCCAATGAGGCGCTGGATTTCCTGCGTGCGGCCACCCTGCTTGCCAGCGGCGGCTTCACGGCGCATACGGTCACCCGTGGCGCGCGGCAGCATGCCATATTCGGCCGTGACCCAGCCCTTGCCGCTGTTGCGCAGCCAGGACGGCGTCTTTTCCTCAAGGCTTGCGGTGCACAGCACATGCGTATCGCCGAACTTGACGAGGCAGGAACCCTCCGCATGCTTGGAGAAATTGCGCTCGAAGGACACCTTGCGCATCTGGTCGGTTTTTCTGCCTGAAGGCCGCATCACTTGCTCCCTGAAATCGGTTCTTGAGCCTTCTACGGGTCCCGCCGGTGATTTGCAAAGGAAAAGCCGCCCGGGCCGCTGTCCGATGCCTTTCATTTTCGCTTTCGCGAAGGCGAGGCCGATGATTATACTGTTGGCGGATCAAACGAAGCACATGCGGAAAGACGGTATTGAAGAAGGGGATCGGAGCCGAAGTCGCAGCAGCCCTTGACGAGCGTTCGCGTGAGATTTTCCGCCGCATCGTCGAGACTTATCTGGAGACGGGCGAGCCGCTCGGCTCCCGAAACCTGTCGCGTCTCCTGCCGACGCCGCTTTCGCCGGCATCCGTGCGCAATGTGATGAGCGATCTGGAATCGCTCGGCCTGATTTATTCGCCCCATGTCAGTGCCGGACGTCTGCCCACCCAGCAGGGCCTTCGCTTTTTTGTCGATGCCTTCATGCAGGTCGGCGACCTGTCTGAAAACGAGCGCGCCGAAATCGATCGGCAGATCCGTCCCGTGGGCAGCGATACCGGCATTGAAAGCGTCATGAACGAGGCAAGCCGCCTGCTGTCTGGCGTGTCGCGCGGCGCGGGTCTGGTGATTGCCGCCAAGAATGATCCGGTGCTGAAACATGTCGAATTCATCCGGCTGGAACCGACGCGGGCGCTCGCCATTCTGGTCGGCGAACACAATCAGGTCGAAAACCGCATCATCGAACTGCCGGCGGGCATTACGGCCTCGCAGCTCGTGGAAGCGGGCAATTTTCTCAACGCCCATCTCAGCGGCCAGACGCTGGCTGAACTGCGCTCCGAACTCGCCCGCCTGAAGGCGGAAACGGCGGGTGAGCTTGATCTTCTGACCGGCGACCTTGTGGAGCGCGGCCTTGCCATGCGCTCGGGCGAAAGCGAGCGCGGCAAACCGGCCCATCTGATCATCCGGGGGCAGGCCAATCTGTTCGAAGGCGTCGGCGGCGCCGAGGATATTGATCGCCTGCGCATGCTCTTTGAAGACCTTGAGCAAAAGGACGGGCTGATCGAACTGCTCGATCTGGCGGAGAACGCCTCCGGGGTGCGCATTTTCATCGGCTCGGAGAACAAGCTCTTCTCGCTCTCCGGCTCATCGCTCATCGTTGCGCCCTATCGCGACAGCGAGGAACGCATCGTTGGCGCCGTCGGCGTCATCGGTCCGACAAGACTGAATTACGCCCGCATCGTCCCGATGGTCGATTATACGGCCCAGGTCATAGCCAGGCTGTCGCGCAAGCCTTGATTTTTACCGCTCAAACATCGATATGAGCGGCATATTTCCCGAAAGACGTGAAACCGGAGTACGTCATGACCGACGAAGCAAAGAATAACGGCCCCGAACTCGCCGCTGAGACCCCTGTGGAAGAACAGGCCCCGGTCGCCGAGCTGGACCCGCTCGATGCGCTGAAGGCGGAAAACGACGATCTGCGCGACAAGTTCCTGCGCCTCGCCGCCGAGATGGACAATCTGCGCCGTCGCACCGAGCGAGAAGTGAAGGATGCCAAGGCCTATGCGGCCTCGTCCTTCGCTCGTGACATGCTGGCTGTGTCCGATAACCTGCGTCGCGCCCTGGAGGCCATCCCCGGCGAACTGAAGGATGCCGCGGATGCCGTCATGAAGCCGCTGATCGAAGGCGTTGAAATGACCGAACGCGCCATGCTGTCGACGCTTGAACGCCACGGCGTGAAGAAGATCGACGCCGAAGGCCAGAAGTTTGATCCGAACTTCCATCAGGCCATGTTTGAAATCCCGAACCCGAACGTTCCGAACAATACGGTCGTTCAGGTTGTTCAGTCTGGCTACACCATTGGTGAGCGCGTCCTGCGCCCGGCCATGGTCGGCGTTGCCAAGGGCGGCCCGAAGGCGGAAGCGGTGGACGCTGAGAAGAAGGACGCCTGAGGCGTTCAGACAGCGATTAAAAAAAGCCCCGGTTTCCGGGGCTTTTTTATGTCTTCCGTCAGGCGGCGTTGGCCTGTTCCTGATTGAGGAAGGTGTAGATCGCATTCGCCGAATCCGTGGCACGCAACTTGGCCACCAGATCCTGATCGCGCAGCACGCGGGCAATTCGCGAAAGTGCCTTGAGATGGTCAGCACCGGCGCCTTCCGGTGCCAGAAGCAGGAAAACGAGGTCAACCGGCTCGTCGTCTATCGCTTCGAAGTCGACGGCGGTATCCAGACGCGCGAAAATGCCGCGAATGGAGGTCAGGCTGGCAAGCTTGCCATGCGGGATGGCGATCCCATTGCCGACGCCGGTCGAGCCAAGGCGTTCACGCTGCAGGATCACGTCGAAAACTTCGCGTTCCGGCACGTTGATGAGCTTCGAGGCCTTGGCCGCGAGCTCCTGGAGCAACTGCTTCTTGGAATTGACCTTGAGGGCGGGAATGATCGCATCGGGTTGCAGCAAATCTGCCAAAGCCATACTTCTTTTCCTTCAAGCCTTCAGGGCGGAGGAGGGAGGCGCCGCAAGCGACGCCTCCGGTGCGCGTTAATTCTTGATGTTCGCCGAATCGATCCAGCCGATGTTTCCATCCGGCCGGCGATAGACGATGTTAAGCTGCTCGCTGCCGGGGCTGCGGAACAGCAGGATCGGGTCGTCCGTCATGTCGAGCGCCATCACGGCGCTGGCCACTGACATGGTCTTCAGCGGGCGCGTGTTTTCCGCAACGATGGTCGGGGCGAAATCTTCAGCGATTTCTTCCGACTCGTCCGAAACAGCATCCACCACGGCGAAGGTGAATTCACCCGGATCGCCGATGTGGCCCGCATGGTGGTCACGCAGCTTGCGCTTGTAACGACGGACGCGCTTTTCAAGCCGTTCGCAGGCGGCATCGAACGCGGCCTGCGGCTCTGCAGCCTCACCGGTCGCGTGCAGATTGGCGCCTGTGTCGATGTGCAGCCTGCAATCGGCGATAAAGCGCGAGCCGGCCTTTTCCACGATGACCTGGCTGGAGTACCCCCCCTCGTAATATTTGGTAACCGCATCGTCGATCTGAGTTTCGATCCGCAGACGGAACGAATCGCCGATTTCCATATGCTTCCCGGATACACGCACACTCATGGTGTTTCCCTTCTTGTTGTGGTTTGCAAATACCAATCTAGGCCAAGCAGGGTTCGCATCCAAGTCTTCAAGTCAAATATACCGTACGGGAAGAGGCCCTTCCCGAAAGCACTTTGACGTGATGTGCCGGTATGCCGCACCAGGTCGATCATCCATCAGTTACCGAGGCCCGGCCTTTACAGCCAAGGGATTCGGGCATCTCCAGTCGCTTGTTTGCGCCGCAAAAAAGCCACGTTTCATCGCGTGGGCTTCTATCCCCGGAGGGGCGAAAAGTCAATTGAGCTTAAGAATGTCTTAATTCGCCCTGTTTTTTCACAGACTTGGCGGCCTGAAGCGACCGATGGCGGGACATCAATGCGCGGCGATCTTCGCCAAGGCGCGCTTTTCGCGGCGGCGTTGCACCGAAGAGGGGATGTTCATGGCCTCGCGATATTTGGCAACCGTGCGCCGCGCCAGCTCCACCCCGGCGCTTTTCAGGCTGTCAACGATATCATCGTCGGAGAGCACGGCGTCCGGGTCTTCACGCTCGATCATCACGCGGATGCGATGGCGAACGGCCTCTGCCGAATGGCTGTCGCCGCCTTCCGCCGAGCCGATGGAGACGGTGAAAAAGTACTTCAGCTCGAACAGGCCGCGCGGCGTCAGCATGTACTTGTTCGAGGTCACGCGGCTGACGGTGGACTCATGCATCTTGATGGCATCGGCCACCGTCTTGAGATTGAGCGGGCGCAGGTGGTCGACACCATGCATGAGGAAGGCATCCTGCTGGCGCACGATCTCCGTTGCCACCTTCATGATGGTGCGAGCCCGCTGATCAAGGCTTCGGGTCAGCCAGTTGGCGTTTTGCATGCACTCGGAGAGGAAAGCCTGATCCTGGCTGTTCTTGGCGGTGTTGCGTGAAATCTCGGCAAAATAGCTCTGGTTCACCAGAACGCGCGGTAAAGTATCGGGGTTCAACTCGATCAGCCAGTTACCCTGCGGTCCGGCGCGCACGATAATATCGGGCGTGATCGATTCCGAATGGCTTTCGCTGAAGCGGCTGCCGGGCTTCGGGTTGAGGCCGCGAATTTCCCCCAGCATCTCGATCAGGTCTTCCTCATCAACGCCGCACAGCTTTTTCAGCGTGTGGAAGTCGCGCTTGGCCAAAAGTTCGAGATGGTTCACCAGCGCTTCCATGGCCGGGTCGAGCCGGTCTTTCTGGCGCAACTGGATGGACAGACATTCGGCCAGCGAGCGGGCGTAGATGCCCGGAGGATCAAGTGTTTGCAGGCTTTTGAGCACCCGCTCGATATCCTCGGCCGGGCGATTGAGGCGGGTGCCGATTTCATCAAGATCGCCGCGGAAATACCCGGCTTCATCCAGTTGATCGGTCAGAACCTGCGCAATCAGCCGGTCGGCCGGGGAGGAAAGCAGGAAAGGGATCTGCTGGTTCAGATGGTCAGAGAGCGTCATCTGCATCGCGGCAAAGGCGTCAAGGTCGTAACCTTCGCCCGCTTCGCCACCCGGCATGGATTTCCACTGGCTCACCAGTTCCGGCGTATCGGCGCTGCGTCCCTCCACGTCGTCGGAATAGACCGTGTCGAAATTCGTGTCGAGCGAGCTGTTTAGCCGGTCGACAGCCCCGTCATTGCCCTCATACCAGTCGCTTTGCAGGGCATCGTCGCTCCGCTCGCCATCATCGCTGCGCTCCTGCGCCTCGCTGGCGGCCTCATTGGCAACCTCTGCCGGTGTCGAATGATCCTCGTCATTGCCGATCATCTCGAGAAGCGGGTTCTTTTCGACTTCCTGAGCAATGAACTGGGTGAGTTCCACATGGGTCATCTGCAGCAACTGGATGGATTGCATCAGTTGCGGAGTCATGACGAGCGACTGGCTCTGGCGCAGGAAAAGACTGGCTGAAAGGGCCATGACGGACGCGGAACTCCCTCGATTTTCCTCGAGTTCCCATCTCTGATACACGAGACGGGTGAACTGGCCCAAAAATTGCTTTTTTAGCAGGTTCGGTCAAGGGAAACTGTCACGCAGCCGTCAAAAACTTGGGCTGAGAACACTTCAAGGTTAAGACGGACAGGCCTTTACAGCTTAAAGGCTGAAATTATCACCAAGATAAAGGCGGCGGACATCGGCATTGGAAACGATGTCGTCGGCTCGGCCATGCGTCAGCACTTCGCCAGCATGAATGATATAGGCGCGGTCGATCAGGCCGAGCGTTTCGCGCACATTGTGGTCGGTGATCAGGACGCCGATGCCTCGCGCCGTCAGATGGCGCACGAGGTTCTGGATGTCGGCGACCGAGATCGGGTCAACACCTGCAAACGGTTCGTCCAGCAGCATGAAGGCCGGATCGGTGGCCAGCGCGCGGGCGATTTCCAGACGACGGCGCTCACCGCCGGACAGGGCAAGAGCCGGTGACTTGCGCAGCTTCTCGATATGGAATTCGGCCAGAAGCTCATCGAGCTTCTTCTCGCGGCGGGCCTTGTCCTTGTCGTGCAGTTCCAGCACGGCGCGGATATTGTCTTCCACCGTCAGGCCGCGAAAGATCGAGGCTTCCTGCGGCAGATAACCGACGCCAAGACGGGCGCGACGATACATCGGCATGCCGGTCACGTCATCGCCATTGATGGCAATCGTGCCGGAATCAACCGGAACGAGGCCGGTAATCATGTAGAAACAGGTGGTTTTGCCCGCACCGTTCGGGCCGAGCAGGCCGACGGCTTCGCCCCGGCGCACGACCAGCGAAACACCGTTGACGACACGGCGCGTCTGATAGGTCTTCGTCAGCCCGTGGACGATCAGCGTGCCGTCATAACGGCTTTTGTCGGCAGGCGTGCGAAGCGGCCTGCTTTTCGGCAGGAACTTGCCTGCGAATTGCTTGATAACGCTGGCTTTCACGGGATTTCGCCTTTTTACGGCTTCTTCTGGGACTTCGGATCAAGCTGGATGCTGACGCGACCGCCGCAGCTATCAAGTTTGGCTTCACCCGAATCGACATGAACGGTCAGCTTGCAACCGACGAACACGTTCTGGCCTTCCGAAAGCACGACCTGCTTGCCGGTCAGCACGAAGGTTTGCGTGTTCATGTCGAAATTGCCCGCATCGGCGGTGGCCGTCTGCGTGCCCGAGGACAGGAACACGCGGTTGCCCATTTCAATGCGTTCGATATCGGCGCTGCCCGAGCTGATGGAGGTGCCACCGCTCTTGCCGTCATTGCGATAATGCACGGTCATGTCGCCGGAGCGCATCGTCGTCGTGCCCTGAACAACCTTGACGTTGCCCGTGAAGATGGCGATGGCCTGCTGGTCCTTCACCTCAAGCTGGTCGCTTTCGATCTGGATCGGCTGGTCATTGGACAGCTTCAGCCCGTCCATGCTCTTGGTCGTGCTCTGCGCAAAGCCGATCTGCGGCAGGCAGGCGGCAATGGCGAGGCCCATGGCAAGGGCGACAGTCTTTCGGTCGGGTGTCTGGCGAAGCTCAGTCATTAGGGCCGCTCTGTTGCTTTCGGTTTCGGATGGCAACGGGGTTGGTGTTCACCTTCACGTTGCCTGAAAAGACAATGGTGTGCCCCTTATCCGTTATATTGAGGCTATTCGCAACAATCGAACCCTCCTCGGTGCGGATTGTTACGGGGTCGTTGCTGAAAAGCGTCCCTGCCTTGACGTCGACCTGTGCGGATTGGAGCTGCGCCGTCAGTCCGGTGGAAAGATCAACCGTAAAGGGCGCGGTCATGTTCAGCTTGTCGGAGGAGCGGTCAAACTCGCCGCGCGCGGCGGTGACGCGGGCAATGATCTTGTCATTGAGCGGCACGGCGGCCTTGATCGCTTCAAGGGTCAGGTTGTTCGGATCACGAATATCCTGCAGCGCCCGGTCGGCGGTCACGGAATAGTTGATCCCCTGCTGGTTGCGCCCGGCGGCCACCGGCTTTTCCATGACGATCTTGCCGTCCTCGATCTTGGTTCCAAGCACCGAAATCGACGCAGGCACATAAGAGCGAATAACCGAAACCGCGATGAAGATCAGTGAAATGAACAGCGCGCCCAGCGGCAGAATGACCTTCAGGCGCTGGACTCTGGCCGAATGGTAGCGAGCCGCCTCATAGGAGTTCGGTGCAAAGGCCTTGCCGGCTTTTCTCGCAGTGTCGCTATCGGTCTTGGTGAGCATTGCGGGCCTGGTAACGGGGGCGGGAAAAGCCCTTGTGATGCGTCGTTTCGCATTTATGGTGGCCCTTGCCAATAAGGAATTTGTCGGAAGGCCTTCAACAAGCCGTGGCGTGGCGATAAAGCATCGCAACCGGGCGTATGAACGGCGAAAGACAACCCCAAATAAGGAAACGCGGCCATGGGTGAATTCTCTTTTGAAGAGCGGCGGTTGCGTCGCAAGCTGACGTTCTGGCGGGGTTTCTTTCTGCTGATTCTCGTCGGCATCGGCCTTTCCGTCTGGGCCGCCGCCCGTGCGCGCCCACAACCGACGGCAAGCCCCCATATTGCCCGTATTGATATTTCCGGCGTCATTACCGACGACCGCGAGCTTCTAGAGCGCATTGATTCGGTGGCGAAGAACGATGCGGCCAAGGCCTTGGTCGTGTCGATCTCATCGCCCGGGGGCACCACCTATGGCGGCGAAAGCATCTATAAGGCGCTACGCAAACTGTCCGCGAAGAAGCCGGTCGTTGCCGATGTCCGCACGCTGGCAGCCTCCGCAGGCTATATGATTGCGCTCGGCGGTGACCACATCGTGGCGGGTGAAACCTCGATCACAGGTTCCATCGGCGTCCTCATGCAGTACCCGCAGGCCAGTGAGCTGCTCGACAAGATCGGCATCAAGGTCAACGAGGAAAAATCCGCGCCGCTCAAAGCCGAGCCGTCGCCCTTCCATCCCGCAAGCGATGAAGCCAAGGCGATGATTCGCGCAACGATCATGGACAGTTACGGCTGGTTCGTCGATCTGGTGGCCGAACGGCGCGCCCTGCCGCGCGAAACGGTTCTGCCATTGGCCGATGGCCGCATTCTCACCGGGCGGCAGGCGCTGGCGGCCAAGCTGGTGGATGAATTGGGCGGTGATGATGAAATTCGTGCCTGGCTTGAGACGAAGGGGGTCGACAAAGCTCTGCCGATGGTGGAATGGAAGGCACCGTCGAAGGACGGACTGTTGCCGCTTCTGACCGGCATGGCCGAAATTTTCGGCCTGACGGCACCGGAAGCCGGACTTTCTTCCATTTCGCACTTGCGCGAAATCAGGTCGCAGAACTTGTTCCTTGACGGGCTTCTTTCCGTTTGGCAGGTTGGGCGCGATTGAAAAATGCCTTTGGGTTTCAGGGGGTAAACGTGATCAAGTCTGAGCTTGTTCAGATTGTCGCAACGCGCAATCCGCATCTTTATCACCGCGATGTCGAGAATATCGTCAATGCGGTGCTCGATGAGATCACCGACGCTCTGGCCGCCGGCAACCGTGTCGAGCTTCGTGGCTTCGGGGCCTTCTCGGTCAAGAACCGTCCGTCGCGTTCGGGTCGCAACCCGCGCACCGGCGAAACGGTGTTTGTCGAGGAAAAGTGGGTTCCCTTCTTCAAGACGGGCAAGGAACTGCGCGAGCGCCTGAACCCCGGCATGGCAGATGATCCGTCGGAATAAATCATGACTCCCGACACTGTGAGCCGGTTTAGGGACCAAGGCGCGCAAAAGCGGGACGTTGCAGTTTTTGCATGAAAATGACTGAGCGCGGCATGATTGCGGCGCAATGCCTGATACCGGGTGAGGAGGTCCGACATGATCCGCAAACTGGCTAATCTTTTCATCCTGTTGCCGGTTGGCATTCTGCTCGTCGTGCTTTCGGTTGCCAATCGTCAGTCGGTGTCGCTGGCCCTGAACCCCTTCCGCCCGGACGATACGCAGCTCGCCGTTCAGGCGCCCTTCTTCGTGTTCCTTTTCGCTGCCCTGATGCTGGGCATGGTTCTCGGTTCGCTGGCCACCTGGTTCAAGCAGGGCCGCCATCGCAAGCAGGCCCGCGTTCAGAGCCGCGAGGCGGCCAAGTGGCAGGCCGAGGCCGATACCCACAAGACCCGCGCCGAGGAACTCACCGCGCAGGTTACGTCCTCTTCCGCGCCGCAGCTTCCGGCCCGCTGAACACTGATCACGTCCCGGATATCACGTCCTTCGGGGGCTTTGACCTTCCCAGCCATGATGATAAAGCAGGCGATGGTATCAACATGCGCCTGCTGCGCCGGATGGACCGCGGCATTGGCAACAGAATTCGGGTGAAGGCGTGAAGGACAAGGACCGTCGCAAGACGCAGAAACCGGCGGGCCGTTCGGGCAATAGTGACGCGCCACGCGCTGGCAAGCCGAAGCCGCCATTCAAGAAGCCGTCATCTGGCGTAAACGGCCCCGCCCGTGCTGCGCGGCCTGCCGCACGCCGTCCCGAGCGCGCTGCCGAAGTTGAAGAACGTCTCGTCACCGAGGAAGCCGCAGCATTGACCGTGACCCGCCGTCAGGGCGAGCGTCCGGCCGAGCGCGTTCCGGTCATCCTCGAAACCACGGGGTCCGATGGTTTCCGCCTGATCGATAGCGGAAACGGCGAAAAGCTCGAACAATACGGCCCCTATCGCATTGTGCGCCCCGAGGCGCAGGCGATTTGGCCGAAATCGCTGCCGGATCATGTCTGGCAACGGGTTGATGCGGTGTTCACCGGCGATACGGACGAGGACGGTATGGGCCGCTGGCGTTTCCCGCGCGAAGCGCTGGGCGAAACCTGGCCGCTGGAGCTGCTGGGCGTTGATTTCCTTGGTCGCTTTACCTCCTTCCGCCATGTCGGCGTGTTCCCGGAACAGCTCGCTCACTGGAGCTGGATGAAGAACGAGATCGAGCAAGCCAAGCGCCCGCTGAAGGTTTTGAACCTCTTTGGCTATACCGGCGTTGCCTCGCTGGTGGCCGCTGCCGCCGGTGCGGAAGTGACCCATGTCGACGCCTCCAAGAAGGCGATTGGCTGGGCACGCGAAAATCAGGCCCTGTCGCGTCTCGATCGTGCCCCGATCCGCTGGATCTGCGAGGATGCGATGAAGTTCATCCAGCGCGAAGCCCGTCGCGGCAGTCGCTACGACATCATCCTCACCGACCCGCCGAAATTCGGTCGCGGGCCGAATGGCGAGGTCTGGCACCTCTTCGAACACCTGCCGCTGATGCTGGACCTCTGCCGCGAAATTCTCGCACCCAAGGCCCATGGTCTGGTGCTGACAGCCTACTCCATCCGCGCCAGCTTCTATTCCATGCATGAACTGATGCGCGAAACCATGCGCGGTCGCGGCGGCGTGGTGGAATCGGGCGAACTTGTCATCCGTGAGGCGGGGGTCGATGGCGATACAGCCGGCCGCGTCCTGTCCACGTCTCTCTTCAGCCGCTGGGTGCCGAAATGACTGAACAGTACAAGGGCCGTGTCGGGCAGGTGAAGGAAGTCACCAGCCTTGCCAATCCCATCGTCAAGGACATCAAGGCGCTGATGAACAAGAAGGCGCGCGAGGAAACGGGCAGTTTCATCGCCGAGGGCCTGAAACTGATCATCGACGCGCTGGAACTGGGCTGGACGATCCGCACGCTGATCTATTCCAAGGCCGCCAAGGGCAAGCCTCTGGTGGAAAAGGTTGCGGCGAAAACCGTGGCTTCGGGCGGTCTGGTGCTGGAAGTGTCCGAAAAGGTCATGGCCTCCATCGTGCGCCGCGATAATCCGCAAATGGTGGCGGGCGTGTTTGAGCAGCGCTGGCGGCCGCTTGCCGATGTGAAGCCCCAAAAGGGCGAAACCTATGTGGCGCTCGACCGCGTGCGCGACCCCGGCAATCTCGGCACCATTATCCGCACCGCCGATGCGGTGGGTGCCTCCGGCGTCATTCTGGTTGGCGATTGCACAGACCCCTTCGCGGTGGAAACGGTGCGCGCCACCATGGGCTCGGTCTTTGCCATGCCGGTGTCGCGAGCAACGGTCGACGAATTCATCGCCTGGCGCAAGGGCGCTGGCGTCAACGTCGTCGCCACGCATCTGGCGGGCTCCGTCGACTATCGCACCGTCGATTACGCCCAGAAGCCAGTCGTCGTGCTGATGGGCAACGAGCAGTCCGGCCTGCCGGAAGAACTGGCCACCAAGGCCGATACGCGGGTACGCATCCCGCAGGAGGGCCGTGCCGATTCGCTCAATCTTGCGATTGCCACGGCCGTGATGCTGTATGAGGCGCGTCGCCACCTGCTGAAACTCGACAGGGGTTGAGCATGGAGAGGAAGCCCGTTCTCTCCCGCCCGCCGGTTGCCATCGCCATCATCATTCTGGCGCTGGTGCTTGACCAGTTCATCAAATGGGCGGTCGAGGCCTATCTGCCCTTGCAGGAGGATGTGCCGCTCCTTCCGTTCCTGGCGCTATACCGCACCTATAATCTTGGCGTCGCCTTCTCGATGCTGGATCATATGAGCGGCTGGTTCATCGTCGGCATGCGTCTCCTCATCGTAGGCTTCGTGCTGTGGCTTTGGCGCAAGACCCCACCCGAACAGCAGCTGGCGCATCTGGGTTTCGCCCTTGTCGTGTCGGGCGCGCTCGGCAATATCATCGACCGTTTCGTCTATGGCCACGTCATCGATTACGTGCTGTTCCATACGCCGTCCTGGTCCTTTGCCGTCTTCAATCTGGCCGATGCCTGCATCACGGTCGGGGCCGGTTTCATCCTGCTGAACGAGTTCTTGGGGACGAAAAAGCGGGATCGCTAAAATTGTAGCAATCCAAAAAACCGGATCGGAATATCCCCGGATGTAGGGTCGCGTCATGACCGACCTGACCCGACTCCAAACCCGTATCAACGAAGCCTTTTCGAAGGACACTGCCTCTGTGGCGGAGCCGCAGAAGCGCGTGACGATCACGCCCCCGCCGCTCTCGGCGGAGGCTGTTTTTGAGAGCAGGCCGATCCCGGCTGAAGCGCATAAGCGCGGCGCGTCGAACATTGGCCCGGCCCTGTTCGGCGGTGGCGCGCTGCTCGCCTCGGCAGCCGTTCTGGGCTTTGGCGGGCAGGATGTCGGCCTCAACATCGTGTTCGGCGGTCTGGCTGCCGTCAGCCTCGGCGCGATGGTCCTGCATTTTCTGAACCGTGCCCCGAAAGCCGATGCCGTGGCCCCTGTGTCCCAGCCGGTTTTGAAGCGAACGGCCCCCGCCGTCAGCGACGCGCCGGTCAAAAGCGTTCTCGCCAAGGCCGATGAGGCAAAGCCGCAGGCTGCGCTGATCGCTCAGGATGCCGTTGAAGCCACGCCGGCTCCGCACCGCAATGGCGAAGATTCCCGCACCTATGGCACCATCCATGATGCGCTCGGCGATATCGTCGTGACGCGCGATGTGGGTGGCCGCATTCTGGCGGCGAACGCCGTCTTCCGTGCGCTGACGGCCTGCCCGTCGCCGGAAGGTCGCACCTGCGAGGCGCTCGGTCTTGTTTTTGACGCCACCGGCAAACCCGGCCAGTTCGAGGTCGAAATCCTCTCGAATGATGGTCCGCGTTCCTTCCGCTGGCATGACGTGAAGGCCCGCGAGCCCGGCACCGGGCGTAGCGTCATCCAGAGCGTGGCCCGTGATGTGACGGACGAACGCCTGCTGGCCCGTGCCCGCGAGGAAGCCCGCAAACGCGCCGAAGCGCAAAGCGCTGCCAAGTCGCGGATGCTGGCGACCGTCAGCCATGAGATCCGCACGCCGCTCGGCGGCATTCTCGGTCTCGCCAGCCTGCTGTCGCGCACCCGCACCACGCCGGAACAGGAAAACTATCTGGCAGGCATCCGTCAGTCGGGCGAGGCGCTTGGCCAGCTGGTCGATGAACTGCTCGACTTCGCCGCGATTGAGGCGGGACGTTTCACGCTTCATCCCGAAAAGACGGCGCTGCGCCCCTTCGTCGAAGGCGTGGCCGAAATGCTGGCGCACCGCGCCCATGCAAAGGGCATCGAAGTGGCGGTCACCGTTGCCGCCAATGTGCCGGAAACGCTTGTCTTCGATCCGGCCCGCTTGCGTCAGGTACTCTTCAACGTCATCGGCAATGCGGTGAAATTCACCCGTCACGGTGGCGTTCTGATCAAGGCCACCTATGTTGCGGGCGAACTGGTCCTGACGGTCACCGACACCGGCCCCGGCATGACGGAAGCCGAAACCGGCTGCATCTTCGGCGAGTTCGAACAGGTTGGCGATGCCTGTGGCCGTTCTGGCGGCACGGGCCTTGGCCTCTTCATTTCGCTGCGCCTGATGAAGGCGCTCGGCGGCAATCTGAACGTCGAAAGCCGCAAGGATATCGGCAGCACCTTCGTCATCCGCCTTCCCGCATCCGCGGGTGAAGCAAAGGGCGAAGACCGCAGCCAGCGCCTTGCCGCAAGCAATGTGCTGCTGATCGCGCCTGCCGGTCCCGCCGCCGATGCCACCGTCTCGACACTGACGGAACTCGGGGCACGCTGCTGCCATCTCACCTCGGCAGAGGCCGCGGCGTCCGTCGCCGCCACGATCAATACCTACACGGATGTGATCGTCGATCATCGCCTGTCGAGCACGTTCAGCCGCATCATGCCGGATCGTGTCCATGGTTTGGAAGAGGGGCCGCGCCGCATCTTCCTCTTCAACCCGGAAGAACGCACCGCCCGGGGTCGCGGCGATTTCGATGCATGGCTCATTCGTCCGTTGCGCGAAAAGTCGTTGACGGAGGTCCTTTCGGGTCGTTTGCGCGGCATTGAAAAGCGCGATGCGCTGAACGACAATCGTCCGTTGCCCGGCTTTGCCGTGGCGGGTCCGAATGTCGCTCCGGCCACGGGTCTCTCGGTCCTTCTGGCGGAAGATGACCCGGTCAATGCCATGCTGGCGCGCACCGCGCTGGAAAAGGCCGGTTACCGTGTGACCCATGTCAGCGATTTCGAAGCCGTTCGCGAAGTGGTTCTCGGCTCTGCCTTGAAGCGTCCCGATCTCTTGATCACCGATCTGCATATGCCCGGCGGTGATGGTGTGGAAATGATTGGGCGCATCCGCGCCGCTGAAAAGTCCGCAGGCATGAAGCGCATGCCGGTTCTGGTCCTGACCGCCGACCGCCGCAAGCCGGTTGTCCAGAAGGCACGCCTTTCCGGTGCCGATGGCGTGATTGACAAGCCAGCCGCCCCTGACAGGCTGGTCGAGGAGGTCAAACTCCTCTGCGCCATGGCGGAACTTTAAACGGAATCACATGGGGGACAGGCAAATATCCCCCGTGTCACTTTCCTGTTGCAGAGAAGTGTCATATGCCGTTTCAGGATCGAACGGGACGGACACGATATGGACGCCACGCTGCTGGAGCAGGAAAGCAAAATTGAAATCGGCGAACGCGTCGATCTCAAACCCCGGATCTCGGTGGAAGGCGTTCTTGGCCGCATTGGCACTCTCGAAACACGACTGGCCCGAACACGGGCGGAAATCGAAGCGGCGCAAAGCCTGCGCTTCGTCGTTTTCGTGGAGGAAATGGGCGCGCGGCTTTCCCCGGAAGCGATGCGCGAACGTCGCGACTTCGACGCCTGGGATGTCATCTGCGACCATCTTCTGGTGATCGATACGGCCATTGAGGGCGATCCGGAAGACCAGATCGTTGGCACCTATCGCTTGTTGCGACAGGATGTGGCCGAACGCTGCGGCGGCTTTTACTCGGCGCAGGAATTCGAAGTCGGCAAACTCATCGCCCGCCACCCGGACAAGCGTTTCATGGAGCTGGGCCGTTCCTGCGTGCTGCCGCAGTACCGCACGCGCCGCACGGTCGAGCTTCTGTGGCAGGGCAACTGGGCCTACGCGCTGAAATATGGCGTGGATGCCATGTTCGGTTGCGCGTCCTTCCCCGGCGTCCAGCCGGAAGCCCATGCGCTGGCGCTGTCCTTCCTGCATCACCATGCGCAAGCCAAGGATGAGTGGGCGGTTTCGGCGCTGCCGGGGTTGCACCGCTCCATGGACATGATGCCAACCGAGGCGCTTGATGCGCGCCGCGCGCTGGCCGTCATGCCGCCGCTCGTTAAAGGCTATCTGCGCCTTGGCGCGATGATCGGTGACGGCGCCTATGTCGATATGGCGTTTAATACCACCGACGTGCTGGTGGTCTTGCCCATTTCGGCGATCTCGGGCCGTTATGTGAACTACTACGGCGCAGGCGCCGAACGTTTCGCCAGCTAAAACGACTATGTAAACGACACGAAAAAGGCCCGCGACACGGTGAACGTATCGCGGGCCTGATTGTTGGCGTCTGCCTCAGCCGTTGCAGGCGTTATAGGCGGCAATCGCGGCCAGATTGACGATGTCGCTGTCACGCGCGCCAAGCGAGGTGATCTGCACGGACTTTTCAAAGCCGAGCAGGATAGGGCCGATCACGGTCGAACCACCCAGTTCCTGCAGCATACGCGTCGAGATCGAGGCCGAATGCGTGCCCGGCATGATCAGCACATTGGCGGTATCGGAGAGGCGGCAGAAGGGATACTGCGCCAGACGCTCGGCATTGAGCGCCACATCGGCTCCCATTTCCCCGTCATATTCGAAGTCGACATCGCGACGATCCAGCTCTTCGACGGCGGCGCGCATACGGCTTGCCGTTTCGCTGACCGGGAAGCCGAAGGTGGCGTTGGAAACCAGCGCCACACGCGGCTCATAGCCCATCTGCCGGGCAAAGGCGGCAGCCGATACGGCAATATCGGCAAGCTCGTTCGAGGTCGGGCTGTCGGTCACCGAAGCATCGGCCACGAACACCGTACGGCCTCGCGAAAGTGCCATGGAAATGCCGATGACCGGGCGGCCCTCCGCTGTGTCGAGACAGCGGCGGATGTCTTTCAGCGCAGTCGAATATTTGCGCGTCGTGCCGGTCACCAGCGCATCGGCCTCGCCCAGTGCTACCATGCAGGCGGCAAAATGGTTGCGGTCGGTGCGGATCAGGCGCTGGCAGTCGCGCATCAGGAAACCGCGACGCTGAAGGCGCGCATAGAGATAGTTGGAATAGCGCTCGATGGTCTCCGGATTGCGCGGATTGGCAATCTCGATGCCCGACCGTTCAAGCTCGATCCCGGCCTTTTCCGCCGTGGCGCGGATGGCGTTTTCGCGCCCGAGCAGAACGGCGGTGCCAAGCCCCTGATTGGCGTAGGAGAGGGCGGCGCGCAGAACCTGATCCTCTTCCGCCTCCGCAAAGACAACCCGCTTCGGGTTAGCGCGCACATGGCTGAACAGGCCTTCCAGTGACGAGGCGATCGGATCACGGCGCGCCAGAAGCGAGCGCTTGTAGGCATCGAAATCCTCAATCGGCGTCTTGGCAACGCCGCTATCCATGGCGGCCTTGGCGACAGCAGCCGGAACGGCGGCGATGAGGCGCGGATCAAACGGCACGGGAATGATGTATTCAGGCCCAAAGCGCGGGCGCGAACCCCGGTACGCCGCAGCCACCTCATCCGGCACTTCCTCGCGTGCCAGACCGGCAATCGCCTGCACGGCGGCAATCTTCATGTCGTCATTGATCGTGGTGGCGTGAACGTCGAGCGCGCCGCGGAACATGTAGGGGAAGCAAAGCACGTTGTTGACCTGGTTCGGATAGTCCGAACGGCCCGTGGCCATGATGGCGTCGCCCCGAATGTCGGCCACCTGTTCCGGTGTGATTTCCGGGTCCGGGTTTGCCATGGCGAAAATGATCGGATTGGCGGCCATCGAGCGGATCATGTCGGCGGTGAAGGCGCCCTTCTTCGAAAGGCCCAGAATGACATCCGCGCCCTTGATGGCGTCGGCAAGCGTGCGCGCATCCGTCTTGACCGCATGGGCGGCTTTCCACTGGTTCATGCCATCGGTGCGGCCCTGATAGATCACGCCCTTGGTGTCGCACAGCGTGATGTTTTCCGGCGCAAAGCCCATGGCCTTGATGAGTTCGATGCAGGCAATGGCCGCTGCACCTGCGCCATTGCACACCATCTTCGTGGTCTTGAGGTCGCGGCCCGTCAGTTCCAGAGCGTTGATCAAACCGGCTGTCGCGATAATTGCCGTGCCGTGCTGGTCGTCATGGAAAACCGGAATATCCATCAACTCGCGCAGGCGGCTTTCGATGATGAAGCACTCCGGCGCCTTGATGTCCTCCAGATTGATGCCGCCAAAGGACGGCCCAAGATAGCGAACGCAATTGATGAATTCGTCCACATTCTCCGTATCGACTTCGAGGTCGATGGAATCGACATCTGCGAAACGCTTGAAGAGCACGGCCTTGCCTTCCATCACCGGCTTGGAGGCCAGCGGGCCGAGATTGCCAAGGCCGAGAATGGCTGTGCCGTTGGTGATCACCGCCACCAGATTGCCGCGCGCCGTATAGAGATAAGCGCTTTCCGGGTCGGCGGCGATGGCCTTCACCGGAACGGCAACGCCCGGAGAATAGGCCAGCGAAAGGTCACGCTGCGTGGCCATCGGCTTGGTCGGTATGATTTCCAGCTTGCCGGGGCGACCCATGGCGTGGAAATGCAGCGCCTCTTGTTCGGTAACGGAGGCTGAGCCTTTGCTGGCCTTTTCAGATGCGGACATGATGACTTCCCGGATTCTGTGGGCAGTCCCCTGAGCTTGGGGGCTTTATCTTGTTTTGGCAGGGGCACACCGATAAGGTCGCAAGCCTTTCCACGCAATAAAAAAACCGCGCCTGTGACGAATTACGACACGAATGACCACGGCCTCGATGCCGCAACCCTGATTTCGGATGAAAGCCGCGCCACCGCGACGCCAATGATGGAGCAGTATATCGAGATCAAGGCCGCCAATCCGGATTCGCTGCTGTTTTATCGCATGGGCGACTTCTACGAACTGTTCTTCAACGATGCGGCGGAAGCTTCGCGGGCGCTGGGCATTACCTTGACGAAGCGCGGCCAGCACATGGGGCAGGATATTCCCATGTGCGGCGTCCCGGTCCATGCCGCTGATGATTACTTGCAAAAGCTGATCTCGCTCGGCTTCCGGGTGGCGGTCTGCGAGCAGGTGGAAGACCCGGCGGAAGCCAAGAAGCGCGGCTCGAAGTCGGTGGTCAAGCGCGATGTGGTGCGCCTTGTGACACCCGGCACGCTGACCGAGGAAAAGCTTCTTTCCCCCTCGGAATCCAACTACCTGATGACGCTGGCGCGCATCCGTGGCGCAGGTGAAGCGCAATATGCGCTGGCCTGGATCGATATTTCGACGGGTGTCTTCCGGGTGGCGGAAACCGGCCTTGACCGGCTTCTGGCTGATATTCTGCGTATCGACCCGCGCGAACTGATCCTTGCCGATACGCTGTTCCATGATCCGGAACTGAAGCCCGCGCTCGATATTCTGGGCCGCACCGTCCAGCCGCAGCCCGCCGTGCTTTTCGATAGCGCCAGCGCCGAAGGCCGCATCGCCCGCTATTTCAACGTCGGTACGCTCGATGGTTTCGGCACGTTTTCGCGCGCCGAACTGGCCGCCGCTGCGGCTGCCGTTGCCTATGTCGAGAAAACGCAGATCAACGAGCGCCCGCCGCTTGGCCGCCCCGAGCGCGAAAGTGCCGCCTCGACGCTTTTCATCGATCCGGCCACGCGCGCCAATCTCGAACTGGTGCGCACCCTTTCGGGCAACCGCGAAGGCTCGCTTCTGAAGGCGATCGACCGCACGGTCACGGGCGGCGGCGCGCGCCTTCTGGCCGAACGGCTGATGTCGCCTTTGACCGATGCCGCCATCATCGGCGAACGCCTCGATGCCATTGCCTACATGATCGGCGAGCCGGATCAGGTCTCTGCGTTGCGCTCGCTCTTGAAAAGCGTTCCGGACATGCCGCGCGCGCTCACACGTCTGGCGCTGGATCGTGGCGGCCCGCGTGATCTTGGGGCGATCCGCCAAGGGTTGGGCGCTGCGCGCGAGCTGGCCAGCCGCCTCGCCATGGCGCCACTGCCGAAGGAATTGCAGGAAGCGCTCACCGCCCTTCAGGCCTTGCCGCAAAGCCTTGAGCCGATGCTGGCCCAGATGCTGGCCGATGAACTGCCGCTTCTGAAGCGCGATGGCGGTTTCATCCGCGAGGGTGCGCGTGCCGGTCTGGACGACGCGCGGGCGCTGCGTGATCAGTCGCGCCGGGTCATCGCTTCGCTGCAGCTGCAATATGCCGAGGAAACCGGCATCCGCTCGCTGAAGATCAAGCACAACAATGTGCTCGGCTATTTCATTGAAGTGACCGCCGGCAATGCCGATACGATGATCGGTACGGCGGAGGCCAAGGCCCGCTTCATCCATCGCCAGACCATGGCGAACGCCATGCGCTTTACCACGACCGAACTGGCCGATCTTGAAAGCCGCATTGCCAATGCGGCGGGCGAGGCGCTGGACATCGAGCTTGAAGCCTTCAGTCGCATGGTCGAAGCCGTCGTGGCCGAGGCGGAACCGATCAAGCAGGCGGCGCGTGCCCTGTCAGTGTTTGACGTGGCGGCAGGTCTTGCCGTGCTTGCCGTCGAGCGCGCCTATTGCCGCCCGCATGTCGATGAAAGCCGCGCGTTTCGCATCGAGGGCGGACGTCATCCGGTGGTCGAGCAGGCGCTCTTCCGCCAGGGTGGCGGGGCGTTCATCGCCAATGATTGCGATCTGTCGCCGGTCACCGGCGGGACCTATGGCGGCGTCTGGCTGATCACCGGCCCGAACATGGGCGGTAAATCAACCTTCCTGCGCCAGAACGCGCTCATTGCCATCATGGCCCAGATGGGCTCCTACGTCCCGGCCACCTCGGCCGATATTGGCGTCGTTGACCGGCTGTTTTCGCGCGTTGGCGCCTCGGATGATCTGGCGCGCGGTCGCTCCACCTTCATGGTGGAAATGGTCGAGACGGCGGCGATCCTCAATCAGGCCACCGACCGCTCTCTGGTCATTCTGGACGAGATCGGGCGTGGCACGGCGACTTTCGACGGCCTGTCGATTGCCTGGGCGGCGGTCGAGCATCTGCACGAAAAGAACCGTTCGAGGGCGTTGTTTGCCACCCACTTCCATGAGTTGACCGTACTTTCGGAAAAGCTAGGCCGTCTTTCCAATGCCACGATGCGGGTCAAGGAATGGCAGGGCGAGGTGATCTTCCTGCACGAAGTGGGTCCGGGGGCGGCGGATCGTTCCTATGGCATTCAGGTGGCGCGCCTTGCCGGGCTTCCGGCCTCGGTCGTAGAAAGGGCGCGTGAAGTTCTGGCCAAGCTTGAGGATGCCGACCGCAAGAACCCGGCAAGTCAGTTGATCGATGATCTTCCGCTGTTTCAGGTTGCGGTGCGTCGCACCGAAACAAAACCGGCCGGTTCCAAGGTTGAAGATCTGCTCAAGGGCATCAATCCCGACGAATTGACGCCGCGCGAAGCGCTGGAGAAGATTTACGCTCTCAAGAAAGAGCTTGGCAACGTCTCTGACCTATCCTAAGGCCCGTGCATCAGGCGCAAGAACCCGCCAGTAAAGGGGCCGGAATGGCACCCGGAGAATGAAAGATGGCCGAGATGGCGAAACTCGAAGCGGAATTTCCCGAAATCGTTGACGCTGAACGGCTGGGTGCCGAATGCGAGGCCATCGCGCTTCAGCATGTCGGAAAACCGGATGACATGAAGGTGGCGCTACTGCCGGTCCTCAAAGCGGCCAGCAAGGAAGGCCGCGCCCGCGCCCGCACGATTTTCGACGCAGAGGGTGGCGGCATTGATTGCGCACGGCGTATTTCCGCCCTGCAGGACAAGCTGATCGAAACCATCTTCAACGTCACGGTTGCCCATCTTTATCCGGCGGCCAAGGGGTCTCTGGCCGTCACGGCAGTGGGTGGTTATGGCCGCGGCACGCTTGCGCCCGGCTCGGATATCGATCTTCTTTTCCTGTTTCCGCCGAAATGCGATCCGAACGTCCACAAGGCCGTCGAGTTCATTCTCTACGTACTGTGGGATATGGGCTTCAAGGTGGGCCACGCCGCGCGCACCGTTGAGGAATGCATCAAGCAGGCACTGGCCGATATGACGGTGCGTACTGCCGTTCTGGAAATGCGCTTCATCTGCGGTGAAAGCACGCTGGTGACGGAGCTTTGGGACCGCTTCACCAAGGAAATCGTCGTCAATACCGGCCCGGAATTCGTCGCTGCCAAGCTGGCCGAGCGCGATGAGCGTCATCGCAAATCCGGTGACACCCGCTATCTGGTGGAACCGAACGTCAAGGAAGGCAAGGGGGGCTTGCGCGACCTGCACACGCTCTTCTGGATTTCCAAATATTACTACCGCATCGAGGACCCGGTGGAACTGGTGCGTCTGGGCGTTCTGTCGCGGCAGGAATGGCGTCTGTTCCAGAAGGCCGAGGATTTTCTCTGGACGGTGCGCTGCCACATCCATTTTCTCGTTGGCAAGGCGGAAGAGCGCCTGTCCTTCGACATCCAGCGCGAGATCGCCGAACTGCTGGACTATAATCCGCGCCCCGGCCTGTCCGCCGTCGAGCGCTTCATGAAGCATTACTTTCTCGTGGCGAAGGATGTCGGCGATCTGACCCGCATCTTCTGCGCGGCGCTGGAAGACCAGCAGGCCAAGGATGCGCCGGGCTTGACGGGCGTGTTCAGCCGCTTCACCCGCCGCAAGCGCAAGATTGCCGGAACGGTGGATTTCGTCGAGGATCGTGGCCGCATCATGCTGGCCTCGCCGGATGTGTTCAAGCGCGATCCGGTCAACATCATCCGCCTGTTCCGCATCGCCGATCTCAATGGCCTCGAGTTTCACCCCGATGCGTTGAAGCGCGTCACCCGTTCGCTGTCGCTCATCGATCAGACCGTGCGCGAGGACGAAGAGGCAAACCGCATCTTCCTGTCGATCCTGACGTCAAAGCGCGATCCGGCCCTCATGCTGAAGCGCATGAATGAGGCCGGTGTTCTGGGCCGCTTCATCCCGGAATTCCGCAAGATTGTCTCGATGATGCAGTTCAACATGTATCATCACTACACGGTGGATGAGCACCTGATCCGC
Organism: Pseudomonadota bacterium; assembly: GCA_020161665.1. GTDB lineage: Bacteria > Pseudomonadota > Alphaproteobacteria > Rhizobiales > Rhizobiaceae > Ectorhizobium. The sequence continues at coordinate 140,488 of JAIUPA010000016.1, forward strand.
GCCGTGGAGCAGCTGTCGCGCCTCGATAAGGGTCTGGGTGCCGATACCTTCCCGTTGTCGGTCAAGCTTGTCGAATCCGTGGAAGATCGCACGGCGCTTTATGTCGCGGTTCTTCTGCACGATATCGCCAAGGGCCGGCAGGAGGATCACTCGATTGCCGGTGCCAAGGTGGCGCGCAAGCTGTGCCCGCGCTTTGGCCTCTCGCCGAAACAGACGGAAATGGTGGCCTGGCTGATCCAGGAACATCTCACCATGTCGATGACGGCGCAGACCCGCGATCTGCACGACCGTAAGGCGATCACCGATTTTGCCGACAAGGTGCAGTCGCTTGACCGCTTGAAGATGCTGCTCATCCTTACGGTCTGCGATATCTGTGCGGTGGGTCCGGGCGTCTGGAACGGCTGGAAGGGCCAACTGTTGCGCACGCTTTATTACGAGACGGAACTGCTTCTGTCGGGCGGCTTCTCGCAGGTCTCGCGCAAGGAGCGCGCGGCTGCCGCGGCACAGGCGCTCTCCGACGCGCTGGCCGACTGGCCGCAGAAGGACCGCCGCAAATATACCCGCCTGCATTACCAGCCTTACCTGCTTTCGGTTCCGCTGGAGGATCAGGTGCGCCATGCCACCTTCATTCGCGAGGCGGACAAGGAAAAGAAGACGCTGGCGACCGTGGTTCGCACCCATTCCTTCCATGCTGTCACCGAAATCACCGTGCTTGCGCCGGACCATCCGCGTCTCCTGTCGGTCATCGCAGGCGCCTGCGCCTTTGCCGGGGCCAACATTGTCGGCGCGCAGATCTTCACCACCTCGGATGGCCGGGCGCTGGATACGATCCTCGTGAACCGCGAGTTTGCCAATGACGAGGACGAGATGCGCCGCGCCGCCACCATCGGGCGGATGATCGAGGAAGTGCTGGCGGGTGTGAAGCGCCTGCCGGAAGTGATCGCCAGCCGCACGCGCGGCAAGCGCTCCAAGACGGGCGCGTTCCCGGTCATTCCGGGCGTTACGCTCCTCAATACGCTGTCGAACAAGTTCACCGTCATCGAGATCGAATGCCTTGACCGTCCGGGCCTTCTGGCGGAAGTCACGGCGGCCCTTGCCGACCTGCTCCTTGATATTCAATCGGCTCATATCACCACCTTCGGGGAGAAGGTCATCGACACCTTCTATGTGACCGACCTCACGGGCGAGAAGGTCAACAATGAAAACCGGCAGGCGATCATTGCCGCACGGCTCAAATCGGTGATGGTAGGCGATCATGATGCGCTTCGTCCCGGTTCGAACCGTCATTCGGCCAGCGCCCTGACGTCCTCCGGCGGGAATGGCGGCAAATGAGCCTTCTGAAAAAATTTGCGACCGTGGGCGGCGCGACGCTCGGCAGCCGCGTGTTCGGTTTCATGCGCGAAATGCTGATGGCCGCCGCCGTCGGTACGGGTCCGGCGGCCGATGCCTTCAACGCGGCCTTCCGTTTTCCCAATACGTTTCGCCGTCTCTTCGCTGAGGGCGCGTTCAACTCCGCCTTCGTGCCGCTCTTCGCCAAGGAAATCGAAGCGGGCGGCATGGATGGCGCGCGTCGCTTTTCCGAGGAAGTGTTCGGCGTTCTCTTCACCGTTTTGATGGCGATTACCATCGTCATGGAACTGTCCATGCCGGTTCTGGTGCGCACCATCATCGCGCCGGGCTTCGTTGATGATCCGGTGAAGTTCGAGACCACGGTGCGATTGACCACCATCATGTTCCCCTATCTCGCCTGCATGTCGCTGGCGGCCATGATGGGCGGCATGCTGAACTCGCTGCACCGCTATTTTGCCGCCGCCATCGCCCCGGTGTTCCTCAACGTCATCCTTATTGGCGTTCTCGCAACGGCCTGGTGGCAGGGTTATAACCCGCTGGAAGTGAGCTATGGCCTGTCCTGGGGTGTGATGGCCGCAGGTGTGGTGCAGCTCGCCATCGTCTGGATTGCCGTGCGCCATGCGGGCATGAAGATCGGCTTTCGCCGTCCGCGCCTGACGCCCAATGTGACGCGTCTTCTCATTCTGGCCCTTCCGGCGGCCATTACCGGCGGCATCACTCAGATCAACCTTTTGATCAACACGGCCATTGCCTCAAGTGCCGAAGGGGCGATCTCTGCGCTCGTCTATGCTGACCGCATCTATCAGTTGCCGCTTGGCGTCGTGGGCATTGCAGTCGCCACCGTGCTTTTGCCGGAGCTGTCGCGCGCCTTGCGGTCCGGCGCATCCGTGGAAGCCTCGAACCTGCAAAACCGTTCGGTCGAGTTCGTGCTGTTCCTGACACTGCCCGCCGCTGGCGCTCTGCTCGTCATGTCGGAGCCGATTGTCCGCCTGCTCTACGAACGCGGCCAGTTTGCACCGTCCTCGACCGTCACGGTCGGCGCCATTCTCGGTCTTTACGGCCTCGGTCTTCCGGCTTTTGTGTTGATCAAGGCCTTTATCCCCGGCTTCTTCGCCCGCGAAGATACGCGCACGCCGATGATTTTTGCGGGCATTGCCGTCGCCGTGAACGTGTCGCTGGCCATGACGCTTTTCCCGCATCTGTCGGCGCTTGGTATCGCGACGGCGGAAATCGTCGCCGGTTGGGTCAATGCGGCCCTCCTGTTTTTCACGCTGGTGAAACGCGGGCACTGGGGCAGTGATCGGGCGCTCCTGAAGCGCATCCCCATGCTTGTGCTGTCCGCCGCCCTGATGGCCGGGCTTTTGCATTACCTGATCATCTGGCTTCAGCCGCAGCTCGCTTCATCGGCCCCCACGGTCATCAAGGCTGCAACCGTGGCCGGTCTGGTGGTGACCGCGATGGTCGTCTATTTCGGCCTTGCCTTTGCCACCGGCGGCGCGGATCGGTCGATGCTGGCGCGCGCCCTGAAACGCAAGGCGAAACCCGCGCCCGAAGCGCCTTCGCCCGAGTGAAATGTTTTTCTTGATCGCCAAAAGGTGAGGGTGCATACAGCCCCCGACCTTTCTTTTCATGCCGCCTGTCGAGGACGACGATGACCGAATTCAAGCCGCTTGTCTTTTCCGGTATCCAGCCCACCGGAAATCTTCATCTCGGCAACTATCTGGGTGCCATCCGCAAGTTCGTGGCGCTGCAGGAGGACCATGAGTGCATCTATTGCGTCGTGGACCTGCATGCCCTGACGGCCCAGCTTGTGCATGATGATATGCCGAGCCAGATCCGCTCGATCACCGCCGCTTTCCTGGCGTCGGGCATCGATCCGGTCAAAAGCATCGTCTTCAACCAGTCGGCCGTGCCGCAGCATGCGGAACTGGCCTGGATCTTCAACTGCGTCGCGCGCATCGGCTGGATGGAGCGCATGACCCAGTTCAAGGACAAGACCGGCGGCAAGAATGCCGAACAGGTCTCGCTCGGTCTTCTGGCCTATCCGAGCCTGATGGCCGCCGACATTCTGGTTTACCGCGCCACCCATGTGCCGGTGGGCGAAGACCAGAAGCAGCATCTCGAACTCGCCCGCGACATTGCCCAGAAGTTCAACATCGATTTCAGCGCCCATATCCGTAAGGCGGGTCTCGGCACCGATATCGTTGTCGGTGAAGAGCCGGTGCATGCCTATTTCCCGATGGTCGAGCCGCTGATCGGTGGTCCGGCGCCGCGCGTCATGTCGCTCAAGGATGGCACGAAGAAGATGTCGAAGTCCGATCCGTCGGACCTGTCGCGCATCAACCTCACCGATGATGCCGAGGCCATCGCCAAGAAGATCCGCAAGGCCAAGACCGACCCGGATGCGTTGCCGTCTGAAATCGCCGGTCTTGCCGGTCGCCCGGAAGCCGCAAACCTTGTTGGCATCTATGCCGCGCTTTGCGATTCCACCCGCGAAAAGGTGCTGGAAGAGTTTGGCGGACAGCAGTTCTCCACCTTCAAGCCCGCACTGGTCGAGCTTGCAGTCTCCGTCCTCTCGCCGATTGGCGACGAGATGCGCCGCCTTCTCGATGCGCCGGATCATATCGATGCCATCCTGCGTGATGGCGGTGCCCGCGCCCGTACCATCGCTGAAAAAACGATGACGGACGTACGCGACATCATCGGCTTCGTGCGCTAAAGTCGCATCGTCTCGCGGGGCTTTGGGAGAAGCCCTGTCAGGCGGTGATCGAAGGCTGGAGGGCTTATGGTTTCGACTCGACTGTCCCGTCTTGAAGGGCACCGGCGCAAGTTCATGGCGGTGATCGACAATACGCCGGAATGCGCCCGCGCCGTGCATTATGCCGGTCGTCGCGCCAAGAACACCAATGGCGCATTGGTTCTGGTCTATGTGATCCCTGAGGGCGACTTCCAGCAATGGCGCGGCGTTGAGGAAATCATGCGCGCCGAAGCCCGCGAGGAAGCCGAAGCGATTGTCAGCGAGGCCGCCGCGCGGGTTCGCGAAAGCATCGGCGTCGAGGCCGAGATTGTCATCCGCGAAGGCTCCGCCGCCGAACAGATCAATGCCGTGATCGAGGAAGACCGCGATATCGCCATCCTCGTTCTGGCCGCCGGATCAACCAAGGAAGGGCCGGGTCCGCTGGTGTCCTCCATCGGTGGACGTGGCGCGGCCTTCCCCATTCCCGTGACGGTTCTGCCCGATACGCTGACGAATGAGGAAATCGACGCCCTGTGTTGATACAAGGCGCTGACACTACGTCACACAAAGCGGACCTTGAAACCGGAGTGTGGCAGTTATATTTGTCCGTTCATGATTTAAGCCTATCCGATTGATAGCCGTAGGCAGGGAGCCGCAGCCATGTTCATTCAGACCGAAACGACGCCCAATCCGGCAACGCTGAAATTCCTGCCGGGCCGGGTCGTTCTCGAGGGCGGTCCTGCCGAGTTCCGCAACGCCGCCGAGGCGGAAGCCTCGCCGTTGGCCGCTCGCCTCTTCACCGTTCCGGGCGTCACGGGCGTTTTCTTTGGCTATGACTTCATCACCGTCACCAAGGACGGCGCCGAATGGCCGCATCTGAAGCCGGCCATCCTCGGCACCATCATGGAGCACTTCATGTCCGGCGCGCCGGTCATGGGCAAGGCGGGTCCCGCACTCGATGCTGATGGCGACGAAGAGTTCTATAACGAAAAGGACGAGGCCATCGTCGCGACGATCAAGGAACTGCTCGATTCGCGCGTGCGCCCGGCTGTGGCGCAGGATGGCGGCGATATCACCTTCCGTGGTTATGAGGATGGCATCGTCTACCTCAACATGAAGGGCGCATGCTCCGGCTGCCCGTCTTCGACGGCCACGCTGAAGCACGGCGTGCAGAACCTGCTTCGCCACTTCGTGCCGGAGATCAACGGCGTCGAGGCAGTCTGAAACGCATGATCGTTCTGGCTCTCGATACGGCGGGCGCCGATTGCTCGGCAGCGCTTTTCTCGTCGACCGAGGGCCGGGTGCTGTCCTGTGTCACCGAAACCCTTGGCAAAGGCCATGCCGAGCGCCTGATGGATATTCTCGACCGCGCGCTTGCTGAAGCCGGTCTTGAGCTTTCCGCCGTCGAGCGGATTGCCGTCACCGTCGGTCCCGGTTCCTTTACCGGCATTCGTGTGGGTGTGGCGGCAGCGCGTGGCCTTGGTCTGGCGCTGGGCGTGGAGGTGCGCGGCATTTCCACCCTTTCGGTTCTGGCCGAAGAAGCCCGCAAGAGGGGTAAGGCCGGCGATTTCGTGGTTGCCATCGATGCGCGCCGCGATGAGGTTTATTTCCAGCACTTTCCGCACGGTGAACCGCTTCTCCTTTCGGTCTCTGAGGCAAGAGAACGGGTGAAGGGTCTCGACGTTGACGTGATCGGTTCGGCGCGCCCGCTTCTGGTGGACGGTGCCGTATCGGAAGGGCCGGATCGTTATCCGGCTGGCATCATTGCGCAACTCGCCGTCTCGGGTGATAATCTGCCACCGAAACCGCTTTATTTGCGCGGGGCAGATGCCAAGCCACAAATGGGCTTTGCCGTCACCCGCCTTTGAGACCCGCATGCTGAAATACCTGACCGGAAATCCCGAATGTGAACTTCTGCCCATGGTTTCGGGCGATTGCCGCGATGTGGCAAGCCTTCATGCCCTGCGGTTTCCCCTTCCCTGGGGGCAGGGTGAGTTTGCTTCGCTTCTCTCGCAGGACAGCGTGTTCGGGTTTGTCATGCGCCAGACCAATGCCTGGGCCGGAAAGCCGCTGGTCGGCTTCGTGCTGTCCCGCGAGGCGGCAGGCGAGGGCGAAATCCTCACCATTGCCGTTTCGGAAAAGGTCGGTCGTCTGGGCCTTGGCTGGCGTCTCATGCAGGCCGCCCTCAACGAAACGCGCCTGCGCGGGGCCGAAGCGATGTTTCTCGAGGTCGATTCGGCCAACAGCCCGGCGATTGCGCTTTACCGCAAGCTGGGCTTCGACAAGGTGGGAGAACGCCCGGCCTATTACACCGCACAGGATGGGACGCGATCAACGGCGCTTGTCATGCGCTGCAATCTTGGCTAACCCGTTCGGGAACGCCGAAACGACTAGAGGCTGCCATGGGTGAACTGTCGAGCACGCTTGAAGAGCTTTGCGCGGAACGTGGCATGCGCATGACGGATCAGCGTCGTGTGATCGCCCGGATTCTCGAGGAATCGGAAGACCATCCGGATGTGGAAGAGCTGCACCGCCGTTCGGTGAAGGTCGATTCGCGCATTTCCATCTCAACGGTCTATCGCACGCTGAAACTCTTCGAGGATGCAGGCATTATCGCCCGCCACGACTTCCGCGACGGCCGTTCGCGCTATGAAACGGTGCCGGAAGAACATCACGATCACTTGATCAACCTGAAAACAGGCGAGGTGATCGAATTCCATTCGCCGGAAATCGAGGCGCTTCAGGAACGCATTGCCCGCGAATACGGGTTGAGGCTCGTCGATCATCGCTTCGAGCTTTACGGCGTGCCGATCCGCAAGGACGGGGATTGATCCGCACCCGTGCTTGCTCTGCGCTCCGCCCTCGTTGCACTGGTTCTGTCGGCGGTCACGTTGGTGCTCCTGCCGTTTCAGTTGTTGGCCCTGCGCTTTGATTGGAAATTACGCCGCTATCTTCCCCGCCTCTGGCATCGCACCGCCTGCTGGATGCTCGGCGTGAAAATCCGCCGCCATGGGGTGGTGGATCGCCGTCGCCCGCTGATGCTCGTAGCCAACCATTCCTCATGGCTTGATATCCTCGTTCTGGGCGCTTTGGATAATGTCGCCTTCATTGCCAAGGACGATGTGGCGGGCTGGCCCGTGTTCGGCCTGTTGGCCAAATGGCAGAAGACCATTTTCATTGCCCGGCGTGAACGCACCCGCACCGGCGAGCAGGTGGATGACATCGCCGAACGGCTGAAGGGCGGCGAAATCGTCGTGCTCTTCCCGGAAGGTACGACCTCGGATGGCAACCGCCTGCTGGAGGTCAAGACGGCGCTTTTCGGCGCTGCCGCAACCGCCCGCGCCCATGTGCCGGGCGGCGTGGTGCATGTGCAGCCGATCTCGATTGCCTATACGGGCGTGCAGGGCATGCCGATGGGCCGTTTCCATCGCCCGATTGCCGCCTGGCCGGGTGACGTGACGTTGATGCCGCATCTGGCGGGCATTCTGAAAGCGGGCGCGCTGGAGGTGGACGTTGATTGCGGCGAGGCCTTCGTCTTCGATGAAGGCTCAAACCGCAAGGTTCTGGCCGCCAGCATCACCGCGTCGCTCAAGACCATGCTGTCTGAGCGCCTGCGTGGCCGCAGATAGCGGCTTTTCAGGCGTTTTGCCTGAAGTTTTGATTTGATCGATGATAGAAAACCATTACAGCAGGCCGGATTTCCCCGGAAACCCTGCCCGGATCGATGAGCCATGACCGAACAGACCGCTGACCTGACCGCCCCTGATGCCGCGCCCGCCGTGGCCGATAACAGCCGCAAGGTGTTCATCAAGACCTATGGCTGCCAGATGAATGTCTATGACTCGACGCGCATGAGCGATGCGCTGGCCCGCGACGGCTATGTGCAGACCGAGGAAATGGACGAGGCCGATCTCGTTCTGCTCAACACCTGCCATATTCGTGAAAAGGCGGCGGAAAAGGTCTATTCCGAGCTTGGCCGCCTGCGCGACATGAAAAAGGCCCGCAATGGCGATGGCCGTGAATTCATGATCGGTGTCACGGGTTGCGTGGCGCAGGCCGAAGGCGCAGAAATCCTGCGCCGCGCGCCTGCCGTTGATGTGGTCATCGGACCGCAGACCTATCATCGCCTGCCGGAGGCGCTGCAGCGCGCGCGTGGCGGTGATCGGGTGGTGGACACGGATTACGCCCTTGAGGACAAGTTCGAGCATCTGCCGAAGACCGACAAGGCGCTGATCCGCGCGCGCGGTGTCACGGCCTTCCTCACGGTTCAGGAAGGGTGCGACAAGTTCTGCACCTTCTGCGTCGTGCCCTATACGCGCGGCTCGGAGGTTTCTCGGCCTGTGTCACAGATCATCGATGAGGCGATGCGACTGGTCGATGGCGGGGTGCGCGAGGTGACACTGCTCGGCCAGAACGTCAATGCCTGGCGCGCCGATGGTCCTGACGGGCGCGAATGGACGCTGGGCGATCTTCTTTACCGGCTGGCAGACATTCCGGGACTGGAGCGCCTGCGCTACACCACCAGCCATCCGCGCGACATGGACGACCGGCTGATTGCCGCCCATGCCGATCTTCGCAAGCTGATGCCCTATCTGCATCTGCCCATCCAGTCCGGTTCGGACCGGATTTTGAAGGCGATGAACCGCCGCCATACGGCCGACGACTATCTGCGGCTGATCGAGCGCATTCGCGCCGCCCGCCCGGATATTGCCATGTCGGGCGATTTCATCACCGGCTTCCCCGGTGAAACGGATGCGGATTTCGAAGCGACCATGGAGGTGGTCAAGGCGGTGCATTATGCGGCGGCCTTCTCCTTCAAATATTCAAGCCGTCCGGGCACGCCGGGGGCCGACTTGCCGGATCATGTGCCGGAAAAGGTCAAGGCCGAACGCCTCGAACGCCTGCAGGCGCTTTTGATCGAACAGCAGAAAGCCTTCAATGAATCCTGCGTTGGCCGTGAGGTTTCGTTGCTTCTCGAAAAGCCCGGCCGCTATGGCGGACAGTTGATCGGACGCTCACCTTGGCTGCAGTCCGTAATTGTTGATGCAAAGGACGAAAGAATCGGTGACATTATTCCTGTGCGAATCACAGGAACCGGGCCTAACAGTCTTTATGCCGACATCCTTCGGGGGGTATAAAAGCTGTATAAACAGGGGAGCAAGATCGCTTGAACGGACAGGAACTGGTAGCCACACCCGCGCGTCAACCTAAAACCGCCGCGACCGACGCAAACCACTTTGTCCTGACCTTCGAGAACAACCGGCTTGCCGGCCAGCTCTTCGGCCAGTTTGATGAACATCTGAAACTTCTGGAAGATCGTTTGGGCGTTGCCGCCCATCCGCGGGGCAATTCCGTTGCTATCCGGGGTGATGTGACGGCCACCAATCAGGCCCGCCGCGCTCTCGATTTTCTCTATGCCCGGCTGCAAAGCGGCGGCTCGGTGGAGCTTTCGGATGTGGAAGGGGCAATCCGCATGGCGGTTGCCGCCGACGATCAATTGACGCTGCCAACCCTGGAGCGCCGCGCGAGGCTTTCCATGGCACAAATTTCCACCCGCAAGAAAACCATTGCCGCCCGCACGCCCACGCAGGATGCCTATATGCGGGCGCTGGAACGCTCCGAACTGGTGTTCGGTGTCGGTCCGGCCGGCACGGGCAAGACCTATCTGGCGGTTGCCCATGCGGCGCAGCTTCTGGAGCGGGGCGCGGTGGACAAGATCATCCTGTCGCGTCCGGCGGTGGAAGCCGGTGAACGCCTCGGCTTCCTGCCGGGCGACATGAAGGAGAAGGTCGATCCCTATCTCCGTCCGCTTTACGATGCCCTTTATGACATGATCCCCGGCGACAAGGTGGAGCGCGCCATCACGGCGGGCGTCATCGAAATTGCCCCGCTTGCCTTCATGCGTGGCCGAACGCTCGCCAATGCCGCCGTCATTCTTGACGAGGCGCAGAACACCACATCCATGCAGATGAAGATGTTCCTGACGCGTCTGGGCGAAAACTCGCGCATGATCATCACCGGCGACCCGAGCCAGGTGGACTTGCCGCGCGGTGTCAAATCCGGTCTGGTTGAGGCGCTGGAAGTGCTCAAGGGTGTCGAGGAGATTTCCGTGATCCGCTTCAAGGATACGGATGTCGTGCGTCATCCCCTTGTCGGGCGCATCGTTCAGGCCTATGACGCGCAATACGTTGCCCGGGCCAGTGAGCCGGCGGCAGCGGAACAGCAAGCGGCGGATTGATGCCCGAACTCGATATTCAGGTGAGTGTTGAAGATGCCGGCTGGCTCGAAGAAGCCGTGCTGGAAGCGCTTTGCGAGCGCGTCTTAGGCGCTGCGGCCCGCTATCTGGCAGAAAACGAGGATCAACCCTTTCCGGCCCATCCGGTCGAGGTTTCCCTCCTCTTTACCGGCGACGAAGACATTCAGGAAATCAACGCCGAATGGCGCGGTCAGGACAAGCCGACTAATGTTTTGTCCTTTCCCGCCTACCCGATTGCCCCGGGTGATCAGCCCGGTCCCATGCTGGGGGATATTGCCATCGCGCGCGAAACCGTCGAACGCGAGGCCATTGCGCTTGAAAAATCCTTCGATGGGCACCTGACGCACTTGCTGGTGCATGGATTTTTGCATCTTTTCGGCTACGATCACATGACCGCCGAAGAGGCGGAAGAAATGGAAGGGCTTGAGACTCGCATTCTTGCCTCTCTTGGCCTATCTGATCCCTACGCGGGTCAGGTTCCCGTTTGACAGACAGGTACGATGAACGATTTGACGACACAGTCGGCCAAGGCCGAAGCCGGTTCTCTGTCCTCCGAAGAGGGCAGTAGTAGCAATTCCAATTCCGCACAGGAGACGGCGGCGCGTGCGCGCCCATCCTTCTGGGCGCGTCTGGCGCGCTTCGTGCGCCCCGCCCAAGGGGAAAAGCTCCGCGAAAATATTGCCGATGCCCTTCTGACGGATTCCGACATCAGCGCCGCCTTCGCTCCCGAAGAGCGCGCCATGCTTCAGAACATTTTCCGCTTCCGCGAAGTCCGCGTCGAGGATGTGATGGTGCCGCGCGCCGATATCGAGGCGGTCGAGCAGGGGATCACCATTCGCGATCTGCTGATCCTTATGGAAGATTCCGGGCGCTCGCGTCTGCCGGTCTATGCCGAAACGCTCGATGATCCGCGCGGCATGGTCCATATCCGCGACGTGCTTTCCTATCTGACGCGCCAGGCCCGCAACAAGCGCCGCGCCGGTGCGAAAGTTCAGGGCGAAAACGGTGAGAAGCCGGCCCGCGGTCCGCGCCCAATGTTCGACCTTTCCCGCGTCGACCTCGACAAGTCGGTGGCTGAGGCGGGTCTGATCCGCAAGGTGCTCTTTGTTCCGCCCTCCATGCTCGCGTCAGACCTTTTGAAGCGGATGCAGGCGGCGCGCACCCAGATGGCCGTCGTGATCGATGAATATGGTGGCACGGATGGCCTCGTCAGCCACGAGGACATCGTGGAAATGGTCGTCGGCGATATTGATGACGAACATGACGACGACGACACCATGGTCGCCCGCACATCGGAAGACACTTTCGTTGCCGATGCCCGCGCCGAGCTGGAAGAGATTGCCGAACTGATTGGCTCCGATTTCGATATCCGCGAGCAGATGGACGAAATCGACACGGTCGGCGGCCTGATCTTCTCGGCGCTCGGTCGCATTCCTGCCCGTGGCGAAGTGGTGGAAGCCTTGCCGGGCTTCGAATTCCACATTCTCGATGCCGATCCGCGCCGCATCAAGCGGGTGCGCATCACCCGCAAACGCGCCGCGGCCCAGCGCCGCCATCGTGCCCCGGCCAAGGGTGGGGCGGAGGCGGCTTCAAGCGCCAGCGCTGCGGGGGCTGCCGGATCGGACGGCGAACCGGATTCCATCGGCGACGAAAGCTGAGGCGACGGGCAGGGCAGGCGACAAATGTCGTCTTTTGCTGCAAAACTGCCTGAGTGATTCGCTGTGGGGCAAACCCCGCAATCCACGATCCAATGGAACAGGCGATGTGCCCCGCACAACGGGGCGCAGGGCAGGCGGCAGTCGCTGGCCGTGACGGGAGAGGAATGCGCATGGAACGGCTTGCGGGCAGGATCATGCTTCTGTGGGGTTGGCGCCGCTTGCTGCTGGCCATTGCGGCAGGCGCAATCGGCGCGCTGGCAACGGCACCGCTCAACCTCTTCGCGGCCCTCTTCCTGTCCTTCCCCATACTCGTCTGGCTTCTGGATGGCACCGCAGGTGGCCCGGATGGCGGCTTTGCCGGTCGTTTTGGCTCGGCCTTCGTCATCGGCTGGGGCTTCGGTTTCGGATATTTCGTGGCGGGGCTTTGGTGGCTCGGCAATGCGCTTCTGGTCGAGGCGGATGAATTTGCCTGGGCGCTGCCGCTGGCCATTCTGGGGCTGCCGGCTGTTCTGGCCATCTATTACGGTCTGGCGGCGGCGATTGCGCGCCTGTTCTGGTCGGATGGCGCCGCGCGCCTGGCCGCACTCGCCTTTGGTTTCGGTCTGGCGGAATGGTTGCGTGCGACACTCCTGACCGGCTTTCCATGGAACGCCATCGGCTACACGATCATGCCTGTGCCGGTCATGATGCAATCGGCGGCGCTGGTCGGTGTGGGCGGTATGACGGTTGTGGCCGTGCTCGTCTTTTCCGCGCCAGCGCTTCTTGGAACCCGGCGCGGCCTGAAAACGGGCATGGGGCTGGCGATCATTCTCATGGGTGCGCAGTTTGGCTTTGGCTATTGGGCGCTTGAGACGCCGGTTGCTGAAAGTGGCAAGACGCTCAACGTGCGCATCGTTCAGCCATCGATCGATCAGGCCGCCAAACTGGCGGGCGACGACCGCGAGGCGATTTTCAGCGAGCACCTGCGTTTGACAGCGCTGCCGCCGGAAGAGGGCAAGCCGCGCCCGGACGTGATCGTCTGGCCGGAAACCTCGATCCCCTTCATCCTGACCCAGAACACCGATGCCTTGACCGCCATCGCCGATACGCTGGAAGACGGCCAGATCCTGCTGACGGGTGCGGTGCGTATGGAAGAGGCCGGGCCGGGTTATGCGCCGCGCTATTACAATTCGGTCTACATGATCGATAGCGGCGGCAATATTCTCGCCGCCACCGACAAGGTGCATCTGACGCCCTTCGGTGAATATGTGCCGATGGAGGATATTCTGCGCCGCTTCGGCGTCCAGAATCTCGTCGCATTGCCGGGCGGCTTCACCGCCGGTCCACGCCGCACCGTGCTGACGCTGCCGCAGGGTGCCGGTCTTCTGCCGCTGATCTGCTACGAGGCGATCTTCCCCGACGAGATCGCCGGGGTCGAGAGCGGAGTGAACGCCCTGCTCAACGTCACCAATGATGGCTGGTTCGGCAATACCCCCGGCCCGTGGCAGCATCTGCAACAGGCGCGCATTCGCGCCGTCGAAAATGGGCTGCCCCTGATCCGCGATGCCAATAGCGGCGTGTCAGCAATCGTTGATGAAAAAGGTCGTATCATTTCGGGACTGATGCTTGGCGTCAAAGGTAAAGTTGATGCATCGATAGTGCTTCCAAATGCAGCGTCATCGTTCGTAAAGTGGCGCGAAAGAAACTTCTGGTTGTTATTGTCTTTGTCGTTGGTTTACGCTCTTGTTGGACGCAGAGCTTTTGTGTCGCGGAAGAATTGACCGCAAACCACTAAAATTGCATAGTGCGCGGACTTTTGGCCCCGAGCCGCATTCTACGAAAGTTGCATGCCTTCCGAGGTTCTGCAGCAGGTTGTGGTGGCGTGTTGAGTGCCTCCGCGTGTACACTCTGATCAGGACGACATGATAATGGAGAATAAGAAGAAGCCAAATCCGATCGACATTCATGTCGGAAGTCGCATTCGTTTGCGCCGGACAATGCTTGGAATGAGCCAGGAAAAACTTGGTGAGAGCTTGGGAATTACTTTCCAGCAAATCCAGAAATACGAAAAAGGCACGAACCGTGTTGGCGCCAGCCGCCTGCAGAACATTTCGAATATCCTGAATGTTCCGGTTGCCTTTTTCTTCGAAGATGCGCCCGGCGAGATGAATCATGGCGTCGATGGCATGGCGGAAGCCGCCAGCTCGAACTATGTGGTCGATTTTCTGTCGTCCGCCGAGGGCCTGCAGCTCAACCGCGCCTTTGTGAAGATCGCCGACCCGAAGGTGCGCCGTCGCATTGTCGATCTGGTCAAGGTTCTGGCCGACGACGGCGAGGCCGATTGATCCACATCGGGACAGTTTGTCCCGATTGACAGCTGAAACGTTGCCGATGGCGTCATCGGTCAAGAAGCGGCCCCATGCGGGCCGTTTTTTGTTGGTGCGTGAAATGGGGTTTCGCAAAGGGCGGTATTTCAGGCAGAAAAGGCCATGAATGTCGATATAAAGATATGCTTATGTCCTTGTCTTCCTCTCGCGAATTGAATACAAGCCAATCACTCCATTCATTGAGGGGAATCCCGAATGCGTACCAATTACCTCTTCACCAGCGAGTCTGTATCCGAAGGCCATCCGGATAAGGTTTGCGATCGCATTTCCGACGAGATCGTGGATCTGGTCTACCGTGAAGCCGCCAAGACGGGCGTTGATCCGTGGACGGTGCGCATTGCCTGCGAAACGCTGGCGACCACCAACCGCGTCGTGATTGCCGGTGAAGTTCGCCTGCCGCCGAGCCTGATGAAGAAGGACAAGGATGGTCACGATGTGATCAACCCGGCCAAGTTCAAGGCTGTTGCCCGCCGCGCCATCCGCGACATCGGCTATGAGCAGGACGGCTTCCACTGGAAGAAGGCGCGCATCGATGTGCTCTTGCATTCCCAGTCCGCCGATATTGCCCAGGGCGTTGACAAGGCCGCTGACCATAACAACGCTGAAGGCGCTGGTGACCAGGGTATCATGTTCGGTTACGCCTGCCGCGAAACCCCGGAACTGATGCCGGCCCCGATCTATTACTCGCACCGCATTCTTCAGCTGCTGGCCGCCGCCCGCAAGAAGGGCGAGGGCGATGCCGGCAAGCTCGGCCCCGACGCCAAGAGCCAGGTGACGGTGCGTTACGTCGACGGCAAGCCGTCGGAAGCCGTCTCCATCGTTCTGTCCACCCAGCACCTCGACGAATCCTGGGATTCGGCCAAGGTTCGCGCCGTTGTTGAACCCTACATCCGCGAAGCCCTCGGCGACCTCAAGATCGCTGACGATTGCGCCTGGTACATCAACCCGACCGGCAAGTTCGTCATCGGTGGCCCGGATGGTGACGCTGGCCTGACCGGCCGCAAGATCATCGTCGACACTTATGGTGGCGCGGCTCCGCACGGCGGCGGCGCATTTTCCGGCAAGGACACCACCAAGGTGGACCGTTCGGCCGCCTACGCCGCCCGCTACCTTGCCAAGAACGTTGTGGCCGCCAATCTGGCCGACCGTTGCACGATCCAGATCGCTTACGCCATCGGCATTGCCCAGCCGCTCGCGATCTATGTCGACCTGCACGATACCGGCAAGGGCGTGACCGAGGATCAGGTGGAAGACGCCATCCGCAAGGTCATGGACCTTTCGCCGACCGGCATTCGCCGTCATCTCGACCTCAACAAGCCGATCTACGCCAAGACCTCCGCTTACGGCCATTTCGGTCGCAAGGCCGGTCGTGACGGTTCCTTCGCTTGGGAACGCGTGGATCTGGTCAAGCCGCTGAAGGCGGCTCTCAAGGGCTGATAGGGCCTTGAGCGAGGAAATCCGACGCAGCCGCGCGACCGAAGCCTTCTTCGGTCGTCGCAAGGGCAAGGCGCTGAGGGACCGGCAGGTGGATGTCATGGAACATCTGCTGCCCGCCCTCAGGCTGGACCCGCATGGCGATGCCGCACCCGCCGACCTCAAGACACTGTTCCCGATGCCGGTTGAACGGATTCGTCTGGAAATCGGCTTTGGCGGCGGCGAGCATCTCGTTCACCGCGCGCAGGAAGCGCCATCCACCGGCTTCATCGGCGTCGAACCCTTCGTCAATTCCATGGCGAAGCTTCTCGGCAGCGTGCGCGATCTCGAGCTTGAGAATATTCGCGTCTATGACAATGACGCCACCGAGCTTCTGGACTGGCTTCCGGAAGGGTCGATCGACCAGATCGATCTTCTCTACCCCGACCCGTGGCCCAAGCGGAAGCATTGGAAGCGTCGTTTTGTCTCACAGGTCAATCTGGCTCGCTTCCACCGCGTGCTGAAGCCGGGCGGCGTGTTCTGCTTCGCCTCGGATATCGACACCTATGTGAACTGGACGCTGCAGCACTGCCGCGATCACGGTGGTTTCCAATGGACGGCGCGTAACGCGGCGGATTGGCTGACGCCTTATCAGGGCTGGCCGAGCACACGCTACGAGGCCAAGGCGCGCCGTGAGGGGCGTTCGTCCGCCTACCTCACCTTCAACCGCGTCTAACACGCGGTTGGCATTTCGGCATTTTGATATTTAGTGCAGGCTGACGGTGCGCAGCTCGTCTTCAGCCGCCTTGAAAAAGGTGCTGGAGCGGTTGTCCGTCAGGAGGATTGGCGTGCCATCCGCACCGAACAAGGCCCAGAGGTCCAGAGCCGGATCAACTTCGGGTGCTTCCGGGAAGCAGCGCGGCACATCTTCCGACCGGATCTTGCGCACATAAGCGACTTCGCCGGTGCCGATATGCGCCAGTTGCGAGCGCGTGAGGCAGGAATGGGCTTCTTTCAGCAACATGGTCTATCTCCGCAGGAGAGCGATTCTTCTGCGGATCAGTCTGCGACGGAAATGTTAATTTTCTGCACAATGGCGATCTGCTCAGGGCGCGCCAGATCAATTGAAAGCAGGCCGTTGCGCAAATGCGCGGCCTTGACCTCCAGCCCATCCGCCAGCAGGAAAACGCGCTGGAACTGCCGGGCCGCAATGCCCCGGTAAAGGTAGTCCGTTTCCGGCCGTTCGCTCTGGCGCCCGCGGATGATGAGATGCCGCTCCTCGGTCAATATGTCCAGATCGGTTTCGGAAAATCCGGCAACGGCCAGCGTGATGCGAAGGCGCTCGCCGTCGGTCGTCGCTCCCCTCAGGCGCTCGATATTATACGGCGGGTAGCCGTCGCTCCCCCGCGAAAGGCGTCGCAAACTTTCTTCCAGCATGTCGAAGCCAACCAGCAAAGGGCTGGAAAAGGGGCTCATGGTCAATCCTTAAATGGTCATCCTTCCGTCGGGCAAACCCAATATAGGAGCCATGCCTCGCCATTTAAACGTCTGTCCGACTCTATCTCTCGTTAAGCAAATGAAGAGCAACTTTTCACACGGCTCTTGACGCCGGTGTGGTCAATCTTTCCATATATCAACTTCCGCAAAAGGAGTGGTTGGACCGGCGCGATGCAGCGCATGATGATCAGGCATTGCGGAAATGATTTTTGGATGCGGAACCGAGGAGAGCTTCCGGACTAGCATTCATAGCCTGAAAGAGACACAGTAATGCCGCAGAAAATCATCATCGATACAGATCCTGGCCAGGATGACGCCGCCGCTATTATGTTGGCGCTCGGCAGCCCGCAGGATGTCGAGGTTTTGGGCATTTGCGCCGTCGCGGGCAATGTGCCGCTGCGCCTGACGAGCCGCAATGTGCGCATGGTCTGTGAACTGTCGGGCCGCCCCGATATCAAGGTTTATGAAGGCGCGAGCGCCCCGATGGAGCGGCCTCTCGTCACCGCCGAGCATGTGCATGGAAAAACGGGCCTCGACGGTCCGGACCTGCCGGAGCCGGTGATGACGGTTGAGAGCCAGCATGCAGTCGATTTCATCATCGAAACACTGATGCGCGAGCCGTCCGGCACCGTTACGCTCTGCACACTGGGGCCGTTGACCAATATCGGCCTTGCACTGCGCAAAGCCCCGGAGATTGCAGCACGCGTCAAGCGTCTGGTGATGATGGGTGGCGGCTTCTTCGAGGGTGGTAACATCACGCCCGCCGCCGAATTCAACATTTATGTTGACCCGGAAGCGGCCCGCGACGTGCTGGCTTCCGGGATTGCGATCACCATGATCCCGCTCGACCTGACGCACAAGCTTTTGACGTTGAGCGAACGTGTCGAACGGCTGCGCGCACTGGGCACCCGCCCGGCCATAGCGCTTGCTGAAATGCTCGATTTCTTCGAGCGATTCGACATCGAGAAATACGGCTCCGATGGCGGGCCGCTGCATGATCCGGCGGTGATTGCCTGGGTCATCCGTCCGGACCTGTTCAGCGGGCGCGAGTGCAATGTCGAAATCGAAACGACCTCGCCGCTGACGCTCGGCATGACGGTGATCGACTGGTGGCGTGTGACCGACCGCAAGCCGAACGCGCTGGTCTTGCGCGATGGCGATGATGCAGGCTTCTTTGATCTGCTGATCGAGCGCGTCGGGCGGCTTTAAGCCGCCTTACAACGCGGCGTCCACCTCGACCCCGGTCGGGATGGAAGGCTGCGCGCCATGCTTCAGGCAGGCGAGGGAGCCCGCTACAGCGGCACGACGCAGCGCCGCGGCAAAGTCCAGCCCCTGATCGAGGCTCGCCGCCAGATAGCCGGAGAACGTGTCGCCAGCGCCCACCGTGTCAACCGGCACAATCTTGAGGCCTTGCGCGCGCGTAAGTGCCCCTTCACGGATAGCCGCGACACCATCGGCCCCAAGCGTCACCACGAAGCTTTGCCCGGTTTCGCCATGGAGCTTCACAAGGGCCGCCTCGCTGAATTCGGTGCCGGTCAGCAGCGCGAACTCGGTTTCATTGGCAATCACGATATCGGCCATCCGCGCAAGGCGGGCAGCGTCCGCCGTGAGCGGTGCAACGTTTAAAACCGAGGTCACGCCCATCTTGCGGGCCATCGCCAGCGCGGCCTCGACCACCGGGGCAGGCACCTCAAGCTGCAACATCAAAAAGTCGCCGCGCTGCATGGTGGACAGGGCAGCCTCGGCATCGCTGACGGTCAGGTCGCCATTGGCCCCCGCCACCACCACAATCGTGTTCTCGCCGTCAGCCGAAACGGTAATCAGTGCCGAGCCGGTCGGGCTTTGGGTTTTGCGCACGCGGGACAGATCAACGCCTGCCGCAGAGAGAAGCGCGAGGGCAGGTGCTGCAAAGCTGTCGTCGCCCGTAGCGCCAGCCATGGAGACGGAGCGCCCGGCCCGTGCGGCCGCAAGTGCCTGATTCGCCCCCTTGCCGCCTGCGGCCATGGCAAAGGCCGTTCCGGCAAGGGTCTCGCCCGGCGCGGGAAGGCGCTGCGCATTGACGATGAGATCAATGTTGATCGAACCGAGCACCGTGATCATGGCCGCATTCTCCCTGATTTGCGTGCCCGCGAGATTGGGCAAAACCACAGGTGCTGTCAAACGGGGAAGGGTCTTATCATCAGTCGTGAACAAGGCCGCAAAACGATCGAACGTCGCGGCTGACGCGAAGACGCTCAAAGCTAAACTTATGAATAATAACGCTTGGGAAGGTTTGGTGGAGCTAAGCGGGATCGAACCGCTGACCTCTTGCATGCCATGCAAGCGCTCTCCCAGCTGAGCTATAGCCCCATAAAGGTGCCGGATTATCCGGCCCGGGAACCGTCTGGAAACTTGCGTCCCCGTCGGGTGTGCGGCTTATTACTTCGTGGATTTTTGAAGCGCAAGCCGAAAAATGAAAGGCCGGTCATTTTTTTCTGACCGGCCTTCAAAAGTCTGAAATCAGACGTCGTCGTCGCCGCCGGTCACGCCGATGATGCCGGACATATCGTCATCATCATCATCTTCGTCGGCTTCGAGGAAGGTGTCGTCGTCATCGTCCAGCTCGACGTCGTCATCGCCCATATCCGGCAGATCGTCGTCAGCAACCGTTGCGTCACCGTCATCGTCCATCGAAACCAGTTCGACGTCCGTGTTTTCGGTATCGACTTCAGCGACATCCTCTTCTTCGGCCTTCTCCATGATGGCGGCAGCCGTGCTTTCCTCGAAGAAGGAGAGCGGGTAGCTCTTGCCCGTGTAGGGCGAAACGACCGGATCACGGTTCAGGTCGTAGAATTTCTTGCCGGTATCCGGGCAGGTCCGTTTGGTTCCAAGTTCCGCTTTTGCCACTGTAAGGCCTCTCGAATGGCTATAATGACGAGGGATCCGAGCGCACCATAAAAACGCGCGCACAATGAAATAGTGCCGGTCCCCATAATGCTTGTCCCGCCTTCTGTCAAAGGCATTCTGCGGATCGGGCCCGGCGGGGCGTGACCCTTAGCGTTCATTATGATAGCAAGCGCAGCGCCACATCGCAGGCAGGCCGTTCTGACGGTTGCCTCGTAGCCGCGAAAGGGATGGAGACGGATCATGAGCTTTATCATCGCAATCGATGGCCCGGCCGCCGCCGGCAAGGGAACGCTGGCGCGTCGTATTGCCGAGACCTATGGCTTCCACCACCTCGATACGGGGCTGACCTACCGCGCCACCGCCAAGGCGCTTCTGGATGCAGGCCTGCCGCTTGATGATGAAGCCGTGGCCGAAAAAGTCGCGCTGGAGCTTGATCTGGCCGGACTTGATCGCACGGTGCTGTCACGCCACGAAATCGGGGAGGCGGCGTCCAAAGTGGCGGTCATGAGCAAGGTGCGCCGCGCGCTGGTCCTCGCCCAGCAGCGCTTTGCCACGAAGGAGCCGGGAGCGGTGCTTGATGGCCGCGATATTGGCACGGTCGTCTGCCCTGAGGCCCCGGTGAAGCTTTATGTGACAGCCTCTGCCGAGGTGCGCGCCCGCCGTCGCCATGACGAGATGATCGCCGCTGGCAATGCGGCGGATTACGAGACCGTTTTAAGCGATGTGAAAAAGCGCGATGAGCGCGATATGGGACGCGCTGACAGCCCTTTGAAACCGGCCGAAGACGCGCACTTGCTTGATACGTCCGAAATGAGTATAGAGGCGGCGTTTCAGGCTGCGCGCCATCTCATTGATGCCGCCCTGAAGAGGAATTGATCTTTTCTTTTAAAAGAGAAGTTTGAAATTTCGGAATGGGCCGAACCCGGTTCATTTCCTTGCGGTCTGGAAGCCGTTCTGCGCCGGTTACCCTGAAAAATGGGTGGACGCGTTTCCAGGCTGGTTCAACACCAACCCCCGGCGCATGCATCCGCAGCCTGTTTGCGGATGGCTCAGGAGATTCCATGTCTGTTTCTACCCCCACGCGCGATGATTTTGCAGCTCTGCTGGAAGAATCCTTCGCCAAGACCGACCTTGCCGAAGGCTATGTTGCCAAGGGCATCATCACGGCCATCGAGAAGGACGTCGCCATTGTTGACGTCGGCCTCAAGGTCGAAGGCCGCGTTCCGCTCAAGGAATTTGGCGCCCGCGCCAAGGACGGCACGCTGAAGGTCGGCGACGAAGTCGAAGTCTATGTCGAGCGCATCGAAAACGCGCTTGGCGAAGCTGTTCTGTCGCGCGAGAAGGCTCGCCGCGAAGAAAGCTGGGTCAAGCTCGAAGCCAAGTTCGAAGCTGGCGAGCGCGTTGAAGGCGTTATCTTCAACCAGGTCAAGGGCGGCTTCACGGTTGACCTCGACGGCGCTGTTGCCTTCCTTCCGCGTTCGCAGGTCGACATCCGTCCGATCCGCGACGTGACCCCGCTGATGCATAACCCGCAGCCCTTCGAAATCCTCAAGATGGACAAGCGTCGCGGCAACATCGTGGTTTCGCGCCGTACGGTTCTGGAAGAGTCGCGTGCTGAGCAGCGTTCTGAAATCGTTCA
>JAIUPA010000017.1 GCA_020161665.1 Pseudomonadota bacterium
AAGGGGCTTTTGTTTCGATCCACGCCTCCGCGAGGGAGGCGACCAGCGTCATGCGGTGCCAGCGAAGGCCATATTGCGGTTTCGATCCACGCCTCCGCGAGGGAGGCGACCCGACAGGGTGTTCCAACACCCCGCCATAACGCCGTTTCGATCCACGCCTCCGCGAGGGAGGCGACCCACGAATTTCCGCCGAAATCGGGCATAATCTGGGGTTTCGATCCACGCCTCCGCGAGGGAGGCGACGCCCCGGCGAAAGCGAAAGCTTCGCACGTCTTTGGGTTTCGATCCACGCCTCCGCGAGGGAGGCGACGCGCCCGCCGTCGAAGCGTTCAAAGGCCAAGAACGGTTTCGATCCACGCCTCCGCGAGGGAGGCGACGACAAAGCTGGCAGGACCCGCATGCGCATATTGAGTTTCGATCCACGCCTCCGCGAGGGAGGCGACGACAAAGCTGGCAGGACCCGCATGCGCATATTGAGTTTCGATCCACGCCTCCGCGAGGGAGGCGACAGTCAGCTTGGATATTGAAATCCTTCATAGCCTGCGTTTCGATCCACGCCTCCGCGAGGGAGGCGACGTCCGTCCAACACCAGCCGCCTTCGTATTCATCGTTTCGATCCACGCCTCCGCGAGGGAGGCGACGGGCACTCTTGTCGAGGCCCTGCACGGCCGCATTGTTTCGATCCACGCCTCCGCGAGGGAGGCGACCCAGTTCGACTAAGGAGGCCTGACGATGGGCAAGGTTTCGATCCACGCCTCCGCGAGGGAGGCGACAGAACCTGAAATCGCTTGGTCGATATCGGCAATGGTTTCGATCCACGCCTCCGCGAGGGAGGCGACGGCCGTTGTTGACGGACAGGTGGCGCTCAATGTCGTGTTTCGATCCACGCCTCCGCGAGGGAGGCGACTCTCAACAATGGGTGTCAATGGAGTCTCCATGAAGTTTCGATCCACGCCTCCGCGAGGGAGGCGACGTCCTCTCCTTTCAAAACATACGGACCATTTGCGTGTTTCGATCCACGCCTCCGCGAGGGAGGCGACCACTCCTCCGTAAGTGCCTTTCGTGCGTCGCTATGTTTCGATCCACGCCTCCGCGAGGGAGGCGACGTTTTCGGAAGCATCAGGAAAGGGTACAAGGCAGCGTTTCGATCCACGCCTCCGCGAGGGAGGCGACGGCACGACGACGGAATGTATCCATCAATACGGCTGGTTTCGATCCACGCCTCCGCGAGGGAGGCGACGTTTCGCGCCAGCCGCAAGCAGATCGTACAGCAGGTTTCGATCCACGCCTCCGCGAGGGAGGCGACACAGCGCCAAGAAAGCCGCAGGTTGCCAGAAATGTTTCGATCCACGCCTCCGCGAGGGAGGCGACCATCCCCTTTGCGTGAGAATACTTTGAAGAACAGTTTCGATCCACGCCTCCGCGAGGGAGGCGACTTTCGTTCTCCGTTTTGCCGCGCTTACTTTGGCGTTTCGATCCACGCCTCCGCGAGGGAGGCGACGCACGACGACGGAATGTATCCATCAATACGGCTGGTTTCGATCCACGCCTCCGCGAGGGAGGCGACGGCCGGTTCTCAAAAGTTAGAAAGCGCATTCATGGTTTCGATCCACGCCTCCGCGAGGGAGGCGACCCGTGGTTTTCCCGTTCTCACGGACCATGTAGAGAAGTTTCGATCCACGCCTCCGCGAGGGAGGCGACTCGGTATGTACAATGGAACTGCATCGAAAGGTGCGTTTCGATCCACGCCTCCGCGAGGGAGGCGACTCATGCCAGCCTCAAATCCGTGCACAAAGTTTTCGGTTTCGATCCACGCCTCCGCGAGGGAGGCGACTTCGAACACGACGGAAGAAATCACTGTCACGTTTGTTTCGATCCACGCCTCCGCGAGGGAGGCGACCGATCACATCTATCAGCCAGTACGAACCTTACGTTTTTCGATCCACGCCTCCGCGAGGGAGGCGACAGACGATCTCCGACGACATTCGCGACGTTTACGCGGTTTCGATCCACGCCTCCGCGAGGGAGGCGACATCCTATGCCAAGCGTTCGCCTCCCGTTGCTCGGGTTTCGATCCACGCCTCCGCGAGGGAGGCGACGCGGGCTAACCGCGTGGGGGCTGATCCTCGTATCCTCGTTTCGATCCACGCCTCCGCGAGGGAGGCGACAAACCTCGGACGGAAAAAATCTTTGGTATTATGTGTTTCGATCCACGCCTCCGCGAGGGAGGCGACCGCTAAGGCTTGCGCCGCCGCTCATAGCCTTAGTGTTTCGATCCACGCCTCCGCGAGGGAGGCGACCATTCTCTTTTTGGCGTGGAACACATTGTTTCGGTGTTTCGATCCACGCCTCCGCGAGGGAGGCGACTGAGGCACCGCCCGCACCACAAGTGATGGTGCCTGTTTCGATCCACGCCTCCGCGAGGGAGGCGACGATTGGCGGCTTTGCGGGCCATTACAAGCTGACGTTTCGATCCACGCCTCCGCGAGGGAGGCGACCGCCGTCGCCATGTTGCCCAATGGGATCGCGTTGAGTTTCGATCCACGCCTCCGCGAGGGAGGCGACGCCGAGCAGGTGCCGCAATGGCAGCAGGTGATTGAGTTTCGATCCACGCCTCCGCGAGGGAGGCGACGGCATGTGCCTGCTGATGCGATCGGCAGGTGGCTGTTTCGATCCACGCCTCCGCGAGGGAGGCGACGCGATCTGCAACACGCCCTGACCGCCAGCCGCCGGTTTCGATCCACGCCTCCGCGAGGGAGGCGACCGAAAGGGCGGTTCTCGATTTTTTTCGGGATACGGTTTCGATCCACGCCTCCGCGAGGGAGGCGACAGTGGCGCGAAACTTGTTCGCGCCACTTATCGATGTTTCGATCCACGCCTCCGCGAGGGAGGCGACAATCGACCATCGTTTTAGGAACGTCTTCTTGCCAGTTTCGATCCACGCCTCCGCGAGGGAGGCGACGATGGCATGTGCCTGCTGATGCGATCGGCAGGCGGCGTTTCGATCCACGCCTCCGCGAGGGAGGCGACATCGTATGTCCGCACCATAGTGTGCGGATACATGGGTTTCGATCCACGCCTCCGCGAGGGAGGCGACCGCCTGTTGATGAGATTTCGCACCAAGTCGCGGCACGTTTCGATCCACGCCTCCGCGAGGGAGGCGACCATCTGCCGGGACAAAGCGGCGAAGCCAGTCCACGTTTCGATCCACGCCTCCGCGAGGGAGGCGACGCAGCGCCATGGCGTGAACGGCTGAACAAGCCAGTTTCGATCCACGCCTCCGCGAGGGAGGCGACCGCCTGTCTACAAATCACGGATTCTGCTGCGTTTAAAGTGCCGTTCGTGCGAACCTTAGAGTTGAAAGCGCGCGAAATCCGGCCCAAGGCGAGGCCCATCCATTTTTCTTCACAATTTCAAAAATCTGGCTTCGGTGCGAACCGCCCGGAATTTTCCAACACGCTAGGGGTCCGCACCGGCTCAACGCAACGGTTTACCTGCTCACAATATCCATGGTCAGATGATCAACGGGCCGTTCAGGTCTGTCGCAGGTTTTGCCCCGACATGTTCCACGCGGCGTTGCCAGTTCGCGCCGAGATAGTAATAGCGCAGACTGTCCACCTCAGGGATGATAATGCCTTCAAGCCTCGTCTTCAGTCTGGTCCATTGCGCTGGATCGACCTCAATTTCAAAGACAGAGAACTGAACGCGCTGGCCGTAGTCACGGCACGCCTTTGCCACAGCGCGCAAACGGGCCGCTCCATTGCCTTCGGTTGTATTCACATCGTAAGTCACCAGAACCAGCATGCCGCCTCATCACTTCCAGAACCACGGCGGATAAGCATCTATATCGCCGCGCAGATGGCGGGCTAGCATCTGCGCCTGAAGATAGGGAACAAGCCCGAGTGGCGCTTTTTCCTCCAAAAAGGGATGTTGGCGTTCTTCGCGCTTACGCTCCTGCCATGCTGTCAGAACCGTCTTGCGAGCCTCGTTAGTCATCAAAATGGCACCGCCCTCCTGAACCTCGAAGTCACCGGCGCGCACCTGTCGGCGGTTGATCAGTGAAAGCGCCAGTCTGTCTGCCAGCACGGGTCGTAGTTCTTCCATCAGATCCAGTGCGAGACTGGGGCGTCCCGGGCGGTCGCGGTGCAGGAACCCCGCAGCCGGGTCAAGTCCGACACTTTCTAAGGCCGAGCGGCAATCATGGGTCAGCAGCGTATAGAGAAACGACAAAAGCGCATTGACAGGATCAAGCGGCGGACGGCGTGACCGGCCCGTCCAGCGCATTACCGCATCGGGCGAGCGGATCAGATGATCAAAAACCGAGAAGTAGAGGTTTGCGGCCTCGCCTTCCGATCCTCGCAGCCGATCCAGCGTGTCATCGGCGCGTTCCACCCGGCGAATGATCTGTGCAAGTCTGTCAGTAACGCCTGCAATCGCATCCCGATCACCAATGTCGTATTCATCCCCATAATCACGCAGCGATCGCATGAGGACGGCACGCTGGTTTGCAATCTTGCCGATCACGATAGAACGGACAACCTCTTCCGGCGTATTGCACACACGATATTGCGCGCGGCGCAAGAGCACGTTTCCGGTTGTCGGGCCTTCAAGCCGGGCCTGGAATCGACCATTTCGATCAAGAAAGGTCAGCGTGATACCGGCGGCGGCAAGTGCTGCCATTAATGGTGGCGAGACGAAGATAGCGCCGAACACCACAACGGCGGACAGCATGTGCAAAGGCACGCGGCTGCGTTCCGCACCGTCGATCTCAGCCACCAGGTTCTCGCCGTCCTTGCGCAGCGATGCACCTTCTGTCGTCACATAAATCGTATTGAGCAGCTTCTTCATTCGGTCACTCGTTCGGCCAGCAGCCTGTCCACCATTTTGCCTCGCCATGTGCGCACTGGCCGCGCCACGATATCGGGGCGACACAGTTCAAGAAGAGAACAGGCCCGGCAGCGCTCGCGGCGGGTGGTGGGGGGTGGCGTCTGGCCGGATGCCAGCACATCGGTCAGTGCATGGATTGTGTCTAGCGTCAGGGCGCGCAATTCAGTGTCGAAGGGCACCTTCACGCGGCGCTTGGTCTCGGCATAAAACAAGGCCCCTTCCGGGACCGGCGTCCCCGTCATTTCCTCAAGACAGAGTGCCTGAGCGCAAAGTTGCACTTCGTCCGCCCGGTGCAGCTTCGGTTTGCCGCGCTTGTACTCCAGCGGAAACGCTGTCTCGCCCGCATCATCGGGGAGGAACTCCACCACATCGGCAACGCCGGTGATATTCAGCCGGATGGACGCGAGTGGCAGCGCCATGACCCGCCGCACCCCGCGCGCCTTGCGTGATCCACCCTTGTCGGCAACGGCATGCAGAACATGGCCTTCCGCCGTAAACCGGTTATCGGCCCACACCCGTTCCAGATGGATCAGTGCTGCCTGCCGCAGGCAATAGACAGCATGCTGCAGGGCGGAGAGCGGGATAGGCTCTCCGCCCGTTTGCGGTACGGGCATCCCCTCGCCCGCCATGGTTCAAAGCAGTTCCAGAATCTCGACACCGCCCGGAAGGTTGTCGCGGTCGATGGTGACGACGTAATCAGAGAAAGCGCGGGCGGGAGGCAGATTGTCGAGGCGGTTGTCGATGGTCCTGAATTCGCCATCGACATTGCGGCCAATCTTCACCCGATCAAAGAGCGCGTGGGCCGGAGCATTGCCCAGCGCATTTTCGTGCTTGAACACAATCAGCTTCCGGGTAGCCATTTCACCGCGTGCCGCCGAACGATCATGCTCGAACATGGAGGACAGTGCCTCGAACAGAAGTTCGAGATCACTTTCCGAGAAACCAGTCCGTTCAGCGAATTTCGCGGAAATGAAGCCGTGAGCCACGTAGAGCCCGTATGGCACGATATGCTTGCGGCCCATGGTGCGGTTATCGACGCGGTCGTTGGAATCGTCGCCATCCGCCTTCTGCTTCTTTTCCGCCTCATTGGTGGCGGCCATGCGCGTGATGGAAATTTCAAGCGGCATGATCGGTTCGACAGAGCGGGCGAAGGTGAGTTGCACCGGGCCCTTAACCTGCCCGGCATTGACGCCGGTCGACATGACCGCGCCGAAAGTGCGGACATCAAAGAAGTTGGCGCACATGAAAGCGGTCAGTTTCTTCGCTTCGGCATCGTCCTTCGGATTAAGCTTGGCATCCTTGTCGACCTTGGCATCATCAGGTCGCAACGCCTTGTAGGCCTCCCGGTGCTTGTCGTTGAGGATAGCGCCCTCCTCCACGTAGATATGGAACCCATCCTGAGCATGACGGGCGAGATCGACATAATTGCGGATCTTCCGCTTCAGACTAACATCTGTGACCAATCCGCGATTGGTTTCGGGATCGAGACGCGGCAGGTTGCCAGCATCGGGGTCGCCGTTCGGATTGCCGTTCACAACTTCGAAGATCAGAGCGAAGTCATAGCGGTTGGTGATCGTAGTCATGCCGTTTCCCCCTCGGGCGCCGTTTCAGATGTTTTCTTGAAGAATTCACTGCGCTGATGGTGATAGCCGAGGCCGAACCACGCCTGCTCCTGCGCATTCAGCGATACAGGGAATGGGTCTTTCGCCGCCTCATCAGAAGGTTCCATCAGGTCCATGATCGTACGCAATTGCCGCTGAAGGTTGAACTCACGGCCGGGGCTAGTCTTGCGCACCTTGGAGAGATGGTTGGCAGAACCGCTATCCAGCACCGCAAAAACCTTGCGCGGTGTCGCCGAAGCCGAGCCGTAGAACTTGTCCTTGATGGTGGCATTCACCTTTCCGCCAAGGGCCGTGCGTTGAATTTCCTCGTAAAGTGCAAAGAGCCTGCCCAGAAGGTAGCCCCTGTTTCTGTTCTCCGGGTCGAGCGCCACGGGTGCCTCCATTTTGAAATTACGGATCAGAAGAGCTTTCAGGATTCCGGCCCTCAGCGCATTAACCTCACCATCGGCGCGGATACGGGTGAGAACCGAGGACATCAATGACAACGGATAGGGCGTTCCGGAGAGAATGGAGCGCATCCACTCCCCTGCCAGATTGGGGGTCACGTTTTCCCCCTTGCCGAGAACAGCCGTTTCGCGAAGATAGCGCCAGAGCGGCGGATAGGGTTCACGCGGCGGCGGCGGTTCGACGCACATGTCAGCTACAAATTTCTGATAGTTGCGCGTCAGTTCCCCAAAGTCGTCCTCGAAAAAGAACCGCACGGAAAGCCGGGCGGCGTTCGGTGCAAGCCCCAGCACATAGAAGCGAACGCCCTTCGCCAGTGCAGGTTCCACTGTTTCAAGCGGAACACCCTTGCGGATCAAGTCCAGCTTCTCGCGGATGCGGCTTGTTGCATATTTCTCATCCTCCGCGCGATCTTCCGAAGGATCGATGAAGAAGCTGAACAGGGCTTCCGACTCCTCCGCCATATCCGTGGCATCTGCCCAAAACACTGTCGAGGCGTCGCCGATCTGGACGCGGTGGCCACTGTCACGCTCAAGAAAACGATTGAGGGCCGTAGTGTAGGCGAAAGCAGCGCCTTCCGAAACGGGGGCGTTATCACCCTGTTCATGGCCATAGGAGGTGAAGGCGTCGAGATTGAAGGAGACGAGTGCCGCTCCGGAAGATTGCGCCCCCCAAACGCCCTTAATGGAAGGATGAAGGCGGGCAACGGCACCGGGCTTGCCGGTTACCAGGCAGATTTCCGTCCGGTCTCCCGCGCCAGCCGAAACTTTTGACCACAAAGCCTTGGCCGCCGGGCGAAGATGGAGAAAGAGATTGGCGCGTCGTTCGCTTTCCAGCACAAATGCGACGTTCTGATCCTTGAATGATTCAGACCAGAGCGGTTCGACAAACTGATCCGGTGTCCAAGACTTCAGAAACAGCGCGAGCGCCCGCAAACCGGCATCATTGTTATCACCGATTTCTTTCAAGTGGCGTTCCACGAAGTCTCGATGTTCTTCTGTTGTGCGCTTGCCCTCGCCTGCCGTCACGCCGAGTACATAAGAGGTCTTGTCCCAGAGAAAGTTGGATGCGATGCCAGCCGTGCGCTTGACCGGCTGCGGCACCAGCATGGGGCGAGGCTTTGCCTTCCTGCCCTCGCCGTCGCGCCAGTCGGTCACGCTCGCCACTGTGCCGTCATCGTTCAAGCTGATGACGACGCCGATATTCTGCGATGAATAACCAAAGGGCGGAGCATCCGGCAGGCGATCGTAGGCCCGCACCAGAGAAGCCAGAATACTCATCGCTTCACCTCCGGTGAGGACGGATGAGGAACCTTGACCACGCCATTTTCCATCATCGCCCGAAAGAACAACGAGGGCCGACCGGGTGCTGCGTGGTCGATATCATAAAGCATGAAGCCCAGGTCGCGGCTTTCGGAAATAGCGGGCGGCAGGGTATCCTCCGGCGCGATCAGTTCGAAACTGGCCGCAAATTCCCGCGTGCCGAGACACGGCTGATGGAAACACTGGCCCCGCGTGGCACGTCGGTTGAAAATATCGAGGTGCTTGCCCTCGCTATCTTCCGGCCCCGCCTTGCTGGTCATTTCGAAATGCGCTTCGATGATATAGGTCGGCTTCACGAGAACGGTGGAGGCCCGCTGCTGCCGGTCTTCATCGACCAGCAGGTTCAAGCCTTCCAGATCGCCCCGCTTCATCGCCGACTTGATCTTGCCGGCCGGGGCCTTATGCCCCACCTCGTTACGGCGGATCGACTGGAAGCGGATGGGCTCCAGCACATGAATGGCATCCACCACCCAAACAATGGCAGGCTTCCAGTGAATGGCTTCAAGAAGGCCACGCGCCGCAGACGGCGTCATGACATCGTAGGAGACACGCTCCACCTTCATTTCCGGTCGGGTGAAACAGCCGTAATCACCCCAGACCTTGAGTCGAATTCCGTAGGTCATACAGCTCCCTTCCCGATCTCCAGCGCTTCATTCCTGAAAGTGCCCAGAGCATTGATCGTGAAGCCTCTGCCGCACCATCAAATCACGCTGTTCTCTGCCCCCAAATATTCGGCATCCTCCCACAGCAACCCCACCTCCGGGCGATAGAGACTAGGCGTCTCCAGAACCGCGAATTGATCGCCGCGCAAATGCGGTGCCTTGAACGCCACATGACCGTTGCGGATCAGGATATCCCGTGCCTTGGGCGGTACTTGCACCGTGAAGGATTGCAATTCTCGGGCGAGTTTTCCAGAGGGTATGCTTTCAATTGAAAGTTGATCCACCACTTTTTTTGCCTCATCGTCGACGGGAATAATCACCGGCGTCAGTCCGCTTTCGATCATGCGGAAATCCTCGCTGACACTGCGATAGGCGAAGTCGGTCCCATGACGGCTGACCTGGAAACGGGGGAGGATTTTCTTCGCATCGAGCCCTTCGCCGAGCCGCCAGTACACCTCGCGGAAATAGTCCTCGATCGCTGCAAGCGATGTCAGGTCATCATGCTTGTCAATCATGCGTTTCATATCGCCGATTAGCCCTTTGATCTCGGCGGGCGGTGGATAGTCCGGCGCAACGAAGACCGTCACAAGGCTTTCGCCCCGCGCGCGCTTGCCCTCACGGTTGACGCGGCCGGCTGCCTGAATGATCTGGTCCAGCCCCGCCTCCGCTCGCCAGGCAACCGGAAAGTCCACGTCGACACCGGCTTCGATCAGACTGGTGGCGATCAACCGGCACGGCCTGCCCTCCTTCAACCGCGCCCTGACATCCTCCAGAATACGCCGACGATGCGCTGCATATTGCCGTGTCGTCAGGTGGATGACACCATCAAGCCCCTCGGCCACCGCCTCCTTGTAAAGATCGAGAGCATGGCGGCGGCTATTGACGATCACCAGCGCCTGATGTTCGTCGCCAAGCGCCGCCAGCAGCGCTGCATTGTTCACTTCACCGGCATGGCGAATGCGGGTGCGCGCCAGCCTTGCCGCTAGTTGTTCCGGGTCCGGGGCCAGTTCGCGTCCTGCGAGCGGCAATCCCTTCGGAAAATCATCACGCTTGCCAAGCGCCGGTTGTGTGGCGGTACACAGCACGATGGTGCAGCCATAATGCGCGGCCAGCTCCTCCAGAACACGCATGGCTGGCCGTAGAAGCCCGCGCGGCAGGGTCTGCGCTTCATCCAGGATGATCACCGAATTGGCAATGTTATGCACCTTTCGAGCCCGCGATGTTCGGGCTGAATAAAGGCTTTCGAACAGTTGTACATTGGTCGTCACCACCACCGGCGCCGCCCAGTCCTCCATCGCCAGCTTGAGCTTGTTCTTCTGCTCGCGCTGTTCCTTTGGATCGAATTTGTCCTCGATGATCGCAGAATGATGTTCCAGCACATAAGCATCCCCGAGAATCTGGCGGAAAATCGATGCCGTCTGGTCGATGATGGAGGTGAACGGGATGGCGTATATAATGCGGCTATGCCCATGCATCTTTGCATGATCGAGTGCGAAACCGAGTGAGGCCAGCGTCTTGCCGCCGCCCGTTGGAACCGTCAGCGTGAAGAGGCCAGGCTTTTCCGTCGCCTTTGCCCTAACGTGAGCGAGAATATCCCGTCGTAAAGCGTTGAGTTCACCACTTCGCTCAGTGAAGCCCGCCATGTGGGTATTGAAACGGTCGACAAAGCCATCGAGAAGGTCTTCCAGTGTCGGCCAACTCCGATCCGCCTCCACATCGCCCAAAGCGACGTAGAACTGTTCTGTGTCTTTGAAATCCGCATCCACGAGACAGGAAAAAATCATCCGGCCCAGAAAGGCGAGGGAAAAGCCCAGCTCTTCAGATGCTCGTGGAAAATCCTTCAGGAAGACCGGGGTCAACCCTGCAACCGCTTGGCTGATCTCTCCTTTCCAGCCGGGATCGAGCCTGATCCTCTGCTCCATGCGCCGGTCGTAGCTGGCATCCGTCCCGTTCATACGGTCTGGCAGTCCGGCATGGTGTCCGAGAATGGCATAGGCCATGATTTCAGCCATCATCCTGTCCTGCCCTTGAGCAAGCTCAAGCAATATCTGCGCGCCGGCCGTCGAGTGGTCCACCCGTATGTCGCGGCCCTCCAGTCGCTTCTGGAAGTCCGGATTATACTTGCCGAGATCATGAAGCAGGCCTGCGAAGAAGGCTGCCTTCTCGATACCGAGCGGTTTACCCATTTCACCGGCAAGGGTTGCGACACTGACAAGATGATCAGACAGCGCCTGCCAATCACCTTTTGCCTCATCACGACCACTATGGGCATACCAAGCCATGTCACATCCCCCGTTCAATGGGCTGGATGAAAACCCTATTGAACGAAAACCTCATTGGTAAAGCATCGTCTCCTACCCATGAGGCTTATGCGCTAAAAAATTGCATAGGCATGAAATTGCCATCTGCAGCCTGGTTGTGCGGCCAAGTTGGGCGCAGACGACAAGGCCGCCGACGCCATTCTGGACGTCACAGAATGAGTGAGGACAAGCACGACCTTGATGAAGAGGCGCTCATGTTGTAGTATCGTTGCTACACCATGAGGCTTAGGTATGACGATCACGACACTATCCAGTCGAGAACTGAATCAGGATGTAGGACGCGCCAAGCGTGCGGCCCGGCTCGGTCCGGTGTTCATCACCGATCGGGGCAAGCCTGCCCATGTGCTCTTGAGCATTGATGAGTACAATCGCCTGACCGGCCAACGCAAAAGCATTGCCGACGCTCTCGCCATGACCTGTATGGAAGACATCGAATTCGATGCGCCCCCCCTCAATCTGCAAATACGAGACGTGGACCTCTCCTGATGTTCATTCTCGACACGAATGTCGTGTCCGAACTGCGAAAAATCCGGGCCGGCAAAGCAGATCCGAATGTAGCAGATTGGGCTCAACGCGTTGATGCTTCAGAACTCTACATTTCGGTCATCACCGTTATGGAGCTTGAGTTGGGCATCGGCGCACTGGCACGGCGCGACGAACGGCAATCTGCTTTGCTTCGGCAATGGTTTGAAGGACAGGTTCTACCGGAATTCTCCGACAGAATTCTGCCCGTCAGCACGGACGTGGCGCTTCAATGCGCGAAACTGCACATTCCTGATCCGCGTGCCGAGCGTGATGCCCTGATCGCCGCAACGGCGCTTGTTCACCGCATGACGGTGGTAACCCGCAATATAGCGGATTTCCGTGCCATCAATGTGGTCCTACTCAACCCTTGGGAACCCGTCGCAGTTTGAGGCTTACCCCACCGCGGCGCGGGCGGCCTTGCGGCGGGCGACGCGGGCGCGGATCGCTTCCACATCGGTGATCGGTGTCGCGGCGAAAAGCTGCTTCGTATAGGCGTGCTGCGGATTGGCGAACAGCGCTTCCCGCGTGCCATATTCCACGGCCACCCCTTGCGAAATCACCATCACATCATCGGCGATATAGCGCACCACCGAAAGATCGTGGCTGACGAAGACGTAAGTCAGGCTGAACTCTTCCTGCAGATCGGCCAGAAGGTTCAGCACCTGCGCCTGCACGGAAAGATCAAGCGCCGAAACCGGCTCATCGAGCACCAAGAGCGAAGGGTTCAGCATCAGCGCCCGGGCAATGGCGATGCGCTGGCGCTGGCCGCCGGAAAACATGTGCGGATAACGGTTGAAATGCTCCGGTCCGAGGCCGACCTTGACCAGCATCGCTTCGGCCCGTTCGCGCCGTTCGGCGGCGGGCACATTGGTGTTGATCACCAGCGGTTCCATCAAGACATCGCCGACCTTCTGGCGCGGATTAAGGCTGCCATAGGGGTTTTGAAACACCATCTGCACCTTGGAGCGCAGCGCCGGACCCGGCTTGCGGCGGGAAATATCAACCGCCTCGCCATCGATCTTCAGCGTGCCCGACGAGGCCGGATCGATGAGCGCGATGATACGGGCGAGCGTGGATTTGCCCGAGCCGGATTCGCCGACAATCGCCAGCGTCTTGCCGCGCTCAACGGAGAAATCGACGCCCTTCAGCGCCTGCACCTTCTTGGCGCTGCTGAACATGCCGCCCGGCACGATATAATCGCGGGTGATGGCGCTGCCTTCGACAACAATACTCATCGGGCACCCTCCTGCGCGAAGAAATCGGAAACGGTGGGCAGGCGGTCGCCGGTGGCATTTTCCGGCAGGGCCGAAAGAAGCGCGCGCGTATAGGGATGCTGCGGCGCTTCAAACAGGCTCAGCACATCGGCTTCTTCCATCTTGCGGCCCTTGTATTGCACCACCACGCGGTCGGCGGTTTCTGCCACCACACCCATGTCGTGGGTAATGAGGATCAGCGCCATGCCATAGTCTTCCTGCAGGTCCATCAGAAGGTCGAGGATCTGCTTCTGGATTGTCACGTCGAGCGCCGTGGTCGGCTCGTCGGCAATCAGAAGGCGCGGCTTGGAGGCAATCGCCATGGCGATCATGACACGCTGGCACTGGCCGCCGGAAAGCTGGTGCGGGTAAGAAAAGAGCTTGGTTTCCGGCGCGGGAATGCCCACCGCCTGAAAGAGATCAAGCGCCTTGGCGCGCGCCGCCGCCCGGCTCATGCCGAGATTGAGGCGCAGCACCTCCTCAATCTGGAAACCCACCGTAAAGGACGGGTTGAGCGAGGCAATCGGCTCCTGAAAGATCATGGTGATCTCGCGGCCAATCAACTGGCGGCGCTCGGCGGACGTCATGTGGAGAAGATCGTGGCCGTCGAAATTCATCTCGTCGGCGGTGATCTTGGCCGTATCGGGCAACAACCCCATGACGGCGAGCATCGAGACGGATTTACCCGAGCCGGACTCGCCGACGATGGCCAGCACTTCGCTCTTGTCGACCGACACGTCAATGCCGTCGACAGCTGTAAAATCGCCGGTCGCGGTGGCGAATTTGACGGTCAGATTGCGGATGTTCAGTAGGCTCATGGCTCAGCTCCGCTTCAGCTTGGGATCGAGCGCATCACGCAACCCGTCGCCCATGAGGTTGATGGCGAGCACCGAAATCAGGATGGCAAGGCCGGGGAAGGTGACGACCCACCAGGCGCGCAGGATGAATTCGCGGGCTTCGGCGAGCATCGTGCCCCATTCGGGCGTCGGCGGCTGGGCCCCCATGTTGAGGAAGCCAAGGGCGGCGGAATCGAGCACGGCAGACGAGAAGGACAGCGTGGCCTGCACGATGAGCGGGGCGAGACAGTTCGGTAAAATGGTGCGGAACATCAGGCGCAGGTCCCCGGCTCCGGCCACGCGGGCAGCAGAGACATAATCGCGGCGCAACTCGCCCATCACCGCGGCGCGGGCGAGACGCGCGAAATGCGGCTGGTAGACAATGGCAATTGAAATCATCGCATTGGTAAGGCCCGGCCCGAGGATCGCCACCAGCACCAGCGCCAGAAGAAGCGACGGCACGGCGAGAATGACGTCCATGACGCGCATGATAACGCTATCGACCCAGCCGCCGAAGAACCCGGCAAGCAGGCCAACCAGCACGCCGCCGACCAGCGAGATCGAGACGACGACGATGCCGATGAACAGCGAATACTGGGCACCATAGATGAGGCGCGAAAGAATATCGCGCCCGACCGGATCGGTGCCGAGAAGGAAGCCTGCCTTGCCGCCTTCCTGCCAGACCGGCGGCACGAGCAGCGCATCGCGATATTGCTCGATGGGGCTATGCGGGGCGATCAACGGCGCGAAAACGGCGATGAAGACGATGAAGAGGAAGACGAAGAGACCGAGCACGGCCCCGCGATTCTGGCTGAAATAGAACCAGAAATCAGCGAGCATCCGGCGGCGGATCGCTGCGTCTGACAGTTTGACGGCGGTTTCGCTCATTGGTGACGGATCCTCGGGTTGATAAGGCCATAGGTCAGATCGACCAGCAGGTTGACCAGCATGACCATGGCGGCAATCAGCAGCAGACCGCTCTGCACCACGGGATAATCACGCCGCGAGATGGAATCGATCATCCATTTGCCGATGCCCGGCCAGGAGAAAATGGTTTCGGTGAGGATCGCGCCGGCCATCAGCGTGCCGACCTGCAGGCCGATGGTGGTGATCACCGGGATCATGGCGTTGCGCAGCGCGTGAACGCCAATGACGCGGGTGGACGACATGCCCTTGGCGCGCGCCGTGCGCACATAATCCTCGCCCATCACTTCGAGCATGGCCGAGCGCGTCTGGCGGGCGATAACGGCCAGCGGAATGGTGGCCAGCACCAGTGCAGGCAGGATGAGATGCGAAAGGGCCGAGGTGAAGGCCCCCTTCTGACCGGACAGAAGACTGTCGATCAGCATGAAGCCGGTCACCGGCTTGAAGAAGAACATCAGCGAGATGCGGCCCGAAACCGGCGTCCATTGCAGGATGCTGGAAAAGAGGATGATCAGCAGCAGGCCCCACCAGAAGATCGGCATGGAAAAGCCGATGAGCGCGGTGGTCATCGACACCTGATCGAACCACGAACCGCGCTTGACGGCAGCAATCACCCCAACCGGCACGCCAATCAGCGCGGCGATGGTGATGGCGACCAGACCCAGTTCGGCGGTGGCCGGGAAAAGGGTCAGGAATTCGGTGATCACCGGCTTCTTGGTGACGAGCGACAGGCCGAAATCGCCGTGCATCAGTCGACCGAGAAAGTCGAGATATTGTGACCATATGGGCTTGTCGAAGCCAAGCTGGGCCGAGAGTTCGGCGTGACGTTCCGGCGAAATGCCGCGTTCACCCGCCATCAGCAGCACGGGGTCGCCGGGCAGAACCCGAACGAAACCGAACGCGACCATGGTGATCCCGATGAAGGTCGGGACGAGATAAAGAAGTTTGCCGAGGAAAAACCGGATCATCCATTGCCCCTCACCCTTGCTCCCTCTCCACCCGTGAAAAGAGATCAGGTGTCCCACCAAAGCGCGTCGCGGTCTTTCGAAACAGCTGCTGCGCTTCAGGTCTTTGTTTTATCGCATGTCCTTATCGCAAAACCGCTGCACACTTTTGCACGACATGCTTTTGAGCTGGCGATGCAGGCCGTGGAACCCTTCATCCCTCTGGTCCTTGGACTAGAGGGTGCCTGAACGGCGAAGAAGAGCTCACGGCCTGCAATACCATTCGAAACCGCTTATTCGGCGATATCGACCGTGTCGAAGGTGAAGTCACCCAGCGGGCTCATCTTGAAGCCCGTGACGTCCTTGCGCATCGGCACGTACTGCGTGGAGTGATCGAGCGTCGCCCACGGAGCCTGATCCTTGAAGATCACCTGAGCCTGCTCATAAAGCTTGGTGCGCTCGGCCGGATCGGCGGTTGCCTTGGCCTTGGCGAGCAGGTCAGAGAACTCCTTGTTGCACCAGAAGGCGCGGTTTGCACCGCCCGGCTGGGCCGAGGCGCAGGAGAGCAGAACGCTGAGGAAGTTGTCCGGGTCGCCGTTGTCGCCCGTCCAGCCGAGGATGACAGCGCCGTCACGGCCCGGTTCCATCGACTTCTTCAGGTATTCACCCCACTCGTAGGACACGATTTCGGCCTTCACGCCCACCTTGGCGAAGTCGGCCTGCATCAGTTCGGCGGTGCGGCGTGCGTTCGGCATGTAGGGACGCTGAACCGGCATGGCCCAGATCTTCATCGAAAGATCCTTCACGCCCGCTTCGGCGAGAAGCTTCTTGGAGGCTTCCGGATCATAAGGATCGTCCTTGATGTCCTTGTTATAGGACCACATGGTCGGCGGGATCGGGTTCTTGGCAACCTGACCGGCACCCTGGAACACGGCGTCGATAATGGCCTGCTTGTTCATGGCCATGTTGAGCGCCTTGCGCACCTTCGGATCATCGAACGGCTTCACCGTCGTGTTGTAGGCGAGGTAGGAGACGTTGAGGCCAGCCTGTTCGTCAAGCTTCAGCGTCGTATCGGCCTTGATGGCGGCGATATCAGCCGGAGCCGGATACGGCATCAGGTGGCATTCGCCCGCCTTCAGCTTCTGCAGGCGCACAGCGGCATCCGGCGTGATGGCGAAGATCAGGTCGTCGATCTTCGGGGCTTCACCCCAGTAATCGGCGTTCTTCTGGTAGCGGATAACCGCATCCTTCTGATAGGCCACGAACTTGAACGGGCCGGTGCCGATCGGCATGTTGTTGAAGTCTTCCTTCGTGCCGGCCTTGTCCAGCGCGTCGGCGTATTCCTTCGAAACAATCGAAGCAAACGGCATGGCG
Source organism: Pseudomonadota bacterium (assembly GCA_020161665.1). GTDB lineage: Bacteria > Pseudomonadota > Alphaproteobacteria > Rhizobiales > Rhizobiaceae > Ectorhizobium. The sequence goes on from JAIUPA010000017.1 coordinate 17,115, forward strand.
ATGTTGGCAAGGAACGGCGATTCCGGACGGCTCAGAACGAACTTGACCGTGTGATCGTCGATCTTGACGATTTCCTTGATCAGCGACGGCATTTCCATCGAGGAGTAATATTCGTAGGTGATGCCGGAAATATACTGGTGCCACGGGTTCTTGTCGTTGCCCTGACGGTCGTAGGAGAAGATCACGTCATCGGCGTTGAATTCGCGCGTGGGGGTGAACTTTTCGTTGGACTGCCACTTCACGCCCTTGCGCAGGTGGAAGGTGTATTCGGTGCCATCTGCCGAAACGTCCCACTTTTCAGCGAGACCCGGCTCGATTTCGGTCGTGCCCTTCTTGAATTCCACGAGGCGGTTGAACACCGGGTGCGCCGAAGCGTCGAACGTGCCGCCAGCCGTGTAAGGCGCGGGATCGAAGCCTTCCGGCGATGCTTCCGAGCAATAGACGAAGGTCTTCGCCATTGCGGGCATCGCCCCGGCCATCAAAAGCGCGGAGGCCGCGAGCAGGCTACGGGTAAGAAGTTTCATAGTTTGGTCCTTTCCCTCTGTTTGAAGTTTTTATGGCCTTGGTCGCCCGCCCCGTCAGCCGGGGTCGTAAGCGAAAAGCCGATCCATGTCGGTCTCCGGAGGCGAGAACCAGCGCGGCCCCTCCTCCGTCATATAGGCGATGTCCTCCAGGCGGACGCCGCATTCACCGTAGACGCACAGCATGGGTTCAATCGAGAAACACATGCCTTCCGCAAGCGCTGTGACATTGCCTGCGACGATATAGGGTTCCTCGTGAATGTCGAGTCCAAGCCCGTGGCCGGTGCGGTGCGGCAGGCCCGGAACGGCATAGCGCGGGCCAAAGCCTGCATCGGTCAAAACCTGTCGGGCGGCGGCATCAACCGCCTCGGCGGGTGCCCCCGGACGCGCGGCCGCAAAGGCGGCGGCCTGCGCATCGCGCTCGAGATTCCACAGGAAACGCTGGCGCGGGGTCGGCTGGCCAAACACATAGGTGCGGGTGATGTCGGAACGATAGCCATTCAGGATGCCGCCGAGATCGACCAGCACCATGTCGCCATCGCAAAGCGTCTGGGGATGCGGCACACCATGCGGATAGGCGGTTGCCTCGCCAAACTGCACGGCGACGAAGAGCGGCTTGAGGCCGAGTGCGATATGGGCGGCATTGACGAAATCGGCCACTTCGGTCGTCGAAACACCGGGGCGAAGCCCGGCATGTACGGCTTTTTGCACGCGGTAGCTTGCATCCATGGCCGTCTGGATGATGGCGATCTCGGTAGCGGATTTGACCTGCCGACCGGCGGCGATCAGCGCCTGCGCCGAGGTGATGCGGGGGCCGAGGCGCTCCATGAAGGCCGAGGCGAAGACGAAGGGCGTGGCCGGGTCCAGCGCAAGCAACTCCTGCGAGCCGGAGGCCGCAAACCGGGCGACCAACAGATCATAGGGGTTCTCGTCCTCCTCCCAGACCGCCACATCACCGGCCAAGCGCAACAGTGCGCGCAGCTTCGGTTCCTCGAACGTGGGGCTGAGATAGACGGGATCGCCATTTGCGGGAATGAGCGCGCCGTGGATACGTTCGGACAGGCCAAGCGAGAGGCCCGTGAAATAGGTGAGCGAAGAGGACGCGTCGAGCCAGACAGCGCCCACGCCCTGACGTGCCATGCGCGCCTGAAGCGCGACGATCCGCGCCTTGAGTTCAGCGTCGCTGATCGTCGGGGCCGATACTGGCGTGAACCCGTCGAGCGACTGCTGGAAATCGATCATGCACTGCCTCCTGTCCCGAAAGCGAACCATGGGACCGGACCAATTAAGCACAGTTATTTTGGGCTGTAACCATGCGAAATTCGTCAAAATGCGATTCTCACGGAGATTTTTGTGACAAAACCCGGCCAATTTCGCGCAAAATTGACAAAAATGGGCTCGGCAAGCCCCTTGTCTTTAGGGCGTTCGGCTCTATTCACATTCACTAAATGATCAGGTATCGGACAATACGGGATTGCACCGGATTCTTGCCGAAACGAAACGAAGCCCTTGCCGCAGATCATCACCATTGCCGCACTTGAACAGGCCCGTGAGGTCTTTGACCGTATGGGTACGGCGGTTTGGGTGTTTGACATCGATTTCGGTCGTGTGGCCTGGGCCAACGACGCGGCGCTTCAGGTCTGGAGCACAAGGAGCCTTGCCGAATTGCGCTCACGGCGTATGAAGGATGACATGTCGCCGGCCGTGGCCGAGCGGCTTCTCCAGTATCAAAGCGATTTCGAGCGCCGCGACGCCGTGTTCAACGAGGTGTGGACGCTTTATCCGGGCGGTATGCCGCGACCCTTGCGCGTCACCTTCAGCGGCATCCGCCTGGAGGATGGCCGCATGGCGATGCTGTGCGAAGGGCGCGACGAGGGCGAGGTTCAGCCCGAAGCGGTGCGCAGCGCCGAAGCCGTTCTGCACACGCATCTGATGATTTCGTTGCACAAGAATGACGGCACGACGCTTTATATGAACCCGGCGGCCCGCGCGGCGTTCGAACTGGATCATGGCCGGCTGGTCGACCGCTTCGTCAAGCGTCGTGACTATAACGAGTTGATGAGCGGTGTGCGCCAGCGTGGCGACATCAGCCTGATTGCGCAGGTGCGCACTTCGCGCGGCACCAAGTGGCACGAAATTACCGCCCGCGCCTGTCTCGATCCGGCGTCGGGTACACCGTCGGTTCTGGTCAGCGAGGCGGATGTGAGCAGCCTCAAGGAAGCGGAGGGCATGGCGCAGCGTCTGGCCTATCGCGATTCGCTGACGGGTCTTGCCAATCGCCATGCCCTGCCCGCCATTTTTGACCGGCTGGGCGCCATGGCGTCATCGGGTGGCGTGCAGCTTGGTGTGTTCTTCATCGATCTCGATGAGTTCAAGGCGGTCAATGACACGCTTGGCCACGAGCGTGGTGACATTCTGCTCGCCGACATTGCCGAGAAACTGACCTCGCTCGCCCGCAAGACCGATGCGGTGGTGCGGCTCGGTGGCGACGAGTTTCTGTTCCTCACGCTCAACAAGCCGGATGCGCAGCGCGGCCTTGAAACCATCGCCCGCGATATGCTCGACCTTTTGGCCGTGTCGTTTCATGAGCAGAACCACCGCTTCACCGTCACGCCCAGCATCGGCATCGCCGTTTATCCCGATCACGGCGACAGCCTGAAAAGCGTCATGCAATGCGCGGACCTCGCCATGTATCAGGCGAAGCAGGCAGGCCGCAGCCGTTTCGTGGTTTTCCACCCGGAAATGCGCGCCGAACTGGAAACGCGTCTGATCATGCAGGCCGATCTGGAAGCCGCGGTGGCTGACGGTCAGTTCGAGGTGCATTACCAGCCGCGTTATGACGTGCGAAGCCGCAGCTTCTCTTCGGTGGAGGCGCTGGTGCGCTGGCGTCATCCCGACCACGGTCTGATCATGCCCGGCGATTTCATCCCCTATTGCGAACAGACCGGCATTATTCGCATGCTCGGTGCCTTCGTTATGGAAAGGGCGCTGGCCGATTGCCGGGCCTTGGAAGCCGAGGGCATTGATCTTTCGGTGTCGGTCAATGTCTCGCTCAAGCAGTTGAACGACCCGGGCTTTGGCGCGTTTTTGCGACGCAGCCTGCATCATTCCGGCATGAAGCCGCAAAAGCTGGAACTCGAGTTGACCGAAACGCTGCTCGTTCACGACAGCGCGACGGTTCACGCCAATCTGGCCGAGATCCGGGCACTGGGCGTCAAGCTCGCCATTGATGATTTCGGCACGGGCTATTCCAATCTGGCGCGCCTTGGCGAACTTTCGGTCGATTGCATCAAGATCGACCGCAGCCTCATTCGCGGCCTGCCGAAAAATGCCGCGCTGGTGCAGACCGTCATTTCCATGTGCAAGCTGATGTCGGCGACCATTGTGGCCGAGGGCGTGGAGACGCAGGACATGGCGAGCTGGGCGGAGGAATGCGGCTGCCACGAACTTCAAGGCTACCATTTCGGCAAACCCCTGCCGCTGTCCGACATCCGCAAACTGGCCAGCGCGCAGTTGAGCCTCTGATCCAGAAAAACCTTTTCCGCATTCGTTGCGTGTCGCTCGCAAAAAGTTGATCGGCATAGCGTCCATAGACGCTTTGAATGGCGGCAAAGTGCCCGAATTCCCGCCCTGTCGGCGCGACCTTTCCTTTGGAATGAGTAGAACAAATACATATGATGATGTATATGTGTCGTGCTTCGCCTCAACCGGCGTGGGCGAAATGGGGCCCTCCGCGCCATTTCTACGGGACAATGAATCTGCGGAACGGACAAGGTCGAGGCGGCCTGCCAAACCGCATGGGAGGACACAATGAATTCCAATCGCCGACAGTTCCTTGGACTGGCGCTCGGTGGTCCGGCGCTCGCCGCCACGGCTGTTTCTGCGCGCGGTAGCGAACCGACGACCAAGACGTCTGCTCACTTTGTCATTCTGGGGGCCGGTGCTGCGGGCACTGCCCTTGCCAACCGGATTGCCAGCCGCTTTGACGGTGCGAAAGTCACCATCATCGATGCGCGCAAGGCACATTATTACCAGCCCGGTTTCACGCTGATCGCCGCCGGTTTGAAGCCTGCCGACTACTCGGTGTCGACGACTGCCGAATGGCTGCCGCGCAATCTGGAATGGATCGAGGAGGCCGCTGCGGAAATCGACCCGGAAGGCAAGAGCGTAACAACGACGAGCGGCAAGAAGGTGGCCTATGACTATCTTCTCGTCGCTACCGGCCTTCGCCTCAACTATGAGGGGATCGAGGGCATGTCGCTTGATCTCATCGGCAAGGATGGCATCGGTTCGGTCTATGCCGGTCCTGATTATGCCGCCAAGACATGGGAAGAAATGAACCGCTTCACCGACAAGGGCGGCGTGGCGCTGTTTTCGCGCCCGGCGACCGAAATGAAATGCGCCGGTGCGCCGCTCAAATACGCCTTCCTGACCGATGACTACATGGTGCGCAAAGGCACGAAGAGCAAAAGCAAAGTCATCTATGCGGCCCAGAACAAGGGCTTCTTCTCGGTTCCGATTGTCAGCGAAAAAGTGCGCATGCTCTTTGAGGAGCGCAAGATCGACTACACCTTCGATCACGTCATGAAGAAGATCGATCCGGCCCGAAAGATCGCCACGTTTGCGACCCCGGAAGGTGACAAGGAAATCGGCTATGACTTTACCAACGTCATTCCGCCGATGGTGGCGCCCGATGTGGTGAAGAACAGCCCGTTGGCCTGGCAGAGCGGCCCTTGGGTCGATCAGGGTTGGGCAGAAGTCGACAAGGGTACGTTGCGCCACGTTCGCTATCCGGAAATTTTCGCCGTCGGCGATATTGCCGGTGTGCCGAAGGGTAAGACGGCCGCCAGCGTCAAATGGCAGGTGCCGGTTGCTCTCGAGCAGATGGCCGCCCAGATCGAAGGCAAGGAATCCACGGTCAAGTATGACGGCTATACGTCTTGCCCGCTGATTACCCGCATCGGTCGCGCCATGCTGGTGGAGTTCGACTACAAGAACAATCTGACGCCGTCCTTCCCCGGAATCATTGCGCCGCTGGAGGAACTGTGGATTTCCTGGCTGATGAAGGAAATCGCGCTGAAGGCAACCTATAACGCCATGCTGCGCGGCAAGGCCTGAGGGAGACGACCATGAAGGAACTGACGTTTGAAACCCTGATAGCCGTCTTCGAGGAAATCTTCGGGCGCGGCCTGTTCTGGGCCATGGTGGCGGTCGCCGCCATCGTCACGCTCGCCTATTTATTTGTCCTCATCCGTGACCGTTCCGTGTCCTGGAAGAAATTCCTGCTGGCACAGCTTTCCATGCCCTTTGGCGGGATCGCAGCGGTGCTTTTCGTGCAGAAGGTGACCCGGTCTGACTTCAACGACATTGGCGGGCCGGTTGATGTGTTCGTGCTGCTTGGCGTCGGCCTGGTCGGAGCCATCGGGCTGGCCATTCTGGTCTATACGCTGCAATCGCTGCTGCGCCCGCCGCAAGACGCCTGAGGCGCTGCCGATCAAGAAAAAGCCGCCCGAGGTCATTCGGGCGGCTTTTTTACGATGAACGAAGATCACTCGATCAGGCGGCTTCGGACTCTGCCGGTGCCGAGGCGCGGATGAGGTAATCGAACGCGCCGAGCGAGGCCTTGGCGCCCTCGCCGACCGCAATCACGATCTGCTTGTAGGGAACGGTGGTGCAATCGCCCGCCGCAAACACGCCCTCCATCGAGGTGTCACCATGCCCGCCGGTGATGATTTCACCGCGCGGTGACAGCTCGACGGTGCCTTTCAGCCATTCCGTGTTCGGCACAAGGCCGATCTGCACGAAAATGCCTTCCAGCGGCAGGGTGTGCTTCTCGCCTGAGGCGCGATCCTCATAGGACAGGCCCGTAACGCGCGCGCCATCCCCCAGAACCTCGGTCGTCTTGGCGTTGAGGATGACGGTGACGTTCGGCAGGCTTTTCAGCTTGCGTTGCAGAACCGCATCGGCGCGCAGCTTCGTGTCGAACTCGATCAGCGTCACTTGGGCAACGATACCCGCCAGATCAATGGCCGCCTCGACGCCGGAATTGCCGCCGCCGATGACCGCCGTGCGCTTGCCCTTGAACAGCGGACCATCGCAATGCGGGCAATAGGCAACACCCTTGTTGCGATATTCGGCTTCGCCCGGCACGCCCATCTGCCGCCAGCGGGCGCCGGTGGAGAGAATCACGCTGCGGGCCTTCAGCGTTGCGCCGCTTTCGAGCGTCACGTGCAGGAACTCGCCGGTGCGGGAAAGCTTGGTCGCCGTCTGCAGGTTCATCACCTCGACGGGATATTCTTTCACATGCGCCTCAAGGGCGGCGGCATAGGCCGGGCCTTCGGTATGGGGTACGGAAATGATGTTTTCGATCGACATGGTGTCGAGCACCTGACCGCCGAAACGTTCGGCAACAACGCCGGTGCGAATGCCCTTGCGCGCGGCATAAACAGCCGCCGCGGCACCCGCCGGGCCACCGCCCACGACGAGAACGTCAAACGGATCAAGCGTCTTCAGCCGTTCAGCCGCGCGGGCTACGGCACCCGTGTCGAGTTTGGCCAGAACCTGCGCCACGTCCATGCGGCCCTGCGCAAACAATTCGCCATTGAGGAACACGGACGGGACGGACATGATCTGCCGGTCGGCCACTTCTTCCTGAAATAGCGCGCCATCGATGGCGACATGGCTGATTTTCGGGTTGAGGACGGCGAGCGCATTGAGCGCCTGCACCACATCCGGGCAATTCTGGCAGGAAAGCGAGAAATAGGTTTCAAAGCGGAATGCGCCGTCGAGCGCCTTCACCTGCGCCACTTCGGCCTCTTCGATGCGCGGCGGATGACCGCCAACCTGCAGAAGGGCGAGAACCAGCGAGGTGAACTCATGGCCAAGGGGAATGCCCGCAAAGGCGACATCAATATCGGTGCCGGGGCTGTTCAGCGTGAAGGACGGCGTGCGCACCGAGCCGTCACCGGCCACGGTTTCCACGGTGATCTTGTCGGTCAAACCGGCAACATCCTTCAGCAGTGCGACCATTTCCTTCGATTTCGGCGAAAGGTCCGTATAGGCGCGGGCCGTGATCGGGCGCACGACCTTTTCAAGATAGGCCTTGAGCTGGGCTTTCAGTCCGTCATCGAGCATCGGTATCTCCGCAAGAGTTTGCATGAAATGAGCCGGGCCGCCCGCGATGAGCGGCCCGTAAATTCAAGGCAAAGATCAGATCTTGCCGACGAGCGAGAGAGACGGAGCGAGCGTCTTTTCGCCTTCTTCCCACTTGGCCGGGCAGACTTCACCCGGATGCGAACGCACATACTGGGCAGCCTTCACCTTGCGCACCAGTTCGGCGGCGTTGCGGCCAATGCCTTCAGCGGTGATTTCGAGCGCCTGAATGACACCATCCGGATCAACGATGAAGGTGCCGCGGTCGGCCAGACCTTCGGCTTCGCGCATGTTTTCAAAGTTGCGGGTGATCGTGCCGGTCGGGTCGCCGAGCATGTAATATTCGATCTTGCCGATGGTGTCGGACGCGTCGTGCCAGGCCTTGTGGACGAAATGCGTGTCGGTGGAAACCGAGAACACTTCCACGCCCATCTTCTTCAGTTCGGCGTAGTGATCGGCCACATCGCCGAGTTCGGTCGGGCAGACAAAGGTGAAGTCGGCGGGGTAGAAGAAGAAGATCGCCCACTTGCCGAGAACGTCGGCTTCGGTGACTTCAACGAACTTGCCCTGCTTGAAGGCCTGCGTTTTGAACGGCTTGATCGGCGTATTGATGACAGACATGATCTTCCTGCTTAGCGGGTTGCGGGGGAGGTTTTTCGCGCGGCAACATAAAGGCCCGGGCGTTGCAAGGTAAAGGAGAAATTGTCCCCCTTGCGGACGCTTATAACAGTTATTTCCGATTTGTATGGCATTAATGCATCGAAATATCCGATTTGTAGAGTGTGCCGCTCCAGTTCCAATCGTCCCTCGTGTCGAGCACTAATTTGGCGTGATTTGTCCGCATGTCGTCCGCAGCCAGCATTTCGGCTTGTGCAGCACGGTATAAAATGGCTCCATACACACCATGGAGATACGCAAAATGTCCGCTTCCACTGCCCTTCTCGTCATCGATGTTCAGGAATCCTTCCGCCACCGTCCCTATTTCACGGACGATGAGATGAACGCCTATCTTGTCCGCCAGCAGCGCCTGATCGATGGTGCGAAGGCGGCGGGCATTGCCATCGTCCAGATCTTCCACGTGGAGGACGAAGGTCCGTTCTCGGATGCCTCCGGCTATGTGGTGCCCTTTGCCGGGCTGAAGCTTGAGGCCGATGCGGTTTTCCGCAAAACCCGTCACAGTGCTCTGGCCGGAACGCCGCTGGAAATCTGGCTGCGCGAACGCGGCATCGGCCATCTGCTCGTGTCGGGCATTCGCACCGAACAGTGCTGCGAAACGACGACACGCCATGCGTCCGATGTCGGTTTCACGGTCGACTATGTCAGCGAAGCCACCCACACCTTTGCCATGGAAGATCGCCACGGTCGCATCTGGTCGCCCGCCGAAATCCGCGCCCGTACGGAACTGGTTCTCGATGGCCGCTTTGCCCGCATCGTCACCATTGACGAGGCGCTGGCCGATCTTTCCGCAAAAAAGGCTGCCTGATCATGACGCCAGCAACCGGGCCGCGCCGCATCCCCGTGTTCATGGTGGTGCCGCCGCGCGCCCTGTTGCTGGATATTGCAGGCCCCATGGAGGTGCTGCGCAAGGCCAATCTGGAACAGGACGCCGTGCGCTTCGAGGTGCGTTATGTCGGGCCTGCTGACCATGCCGCCAGTTCCATCGGACTTTCGGTCACGGGGATCGACCCCCTGCCCGACCGCTTGCCCGATGGGGCGCTGGTGGCGATTTCCGGCTCGACCGATACGCCCATGGGCGCCGCGCCGGATCGCAAGGCCGACGCCATACAGGAAGCGGCGATTGTTGACTGGCTGCGCCGCGCCATCCGTCCCGGCATTCGCCTTGCCACCATTTGCTCCGGCGCGCTCCTGGCCGCCCGTGCCGGGCTTCTCGAAGGCTATGAATGCACCACGCATCATGGAACGGTCGAGGATCTGAAGCGTCTGGCCCCCACGGCAACGGTGCGCGAAAACCGGCTGTTCGTCGAGGATGGCGAGCGGCTGACCAGCGCCGGGATTACCGCAGGCATCGACCTGATGCTGGCGATGGTGGCGCGCGAGGCGGGCCACACAACGGCGCTCGCCGTGGCGCGCTACCTCGTTGTGTATTTGAGGCGCGGCGGTGCCGATCCGCAGCTTTCGCCGTGGCTTGAAGGCCGCAACCACATCCACCCGGCTATCCACCGGGCGCAGGATGCCGTTTCCGCCGATCCGGCGCGCGAATGGACGGTGGCGACGCTTGCCGATGCCGCCCATACCAGCCCGCGCCATCTGTCGCGCCTCTTCAATGAGCACACGGGGCTGAGCGTGACCGATTATGTCAACCGCATGCGCCTCGCACTGGCGCGTGAACTTCTGGCCGCCACGCGGCTTGACATGGAAAGCATTGCCGAGCGCGTTGGCTTCTCCTCGGCCCGGCAGTTTCGCCGCGCCTGGGGTCGGCTGAACGCAGCGCCGCCCAGCGCGCTGAGAGACGCTGTGATTGTGTAAAATAATTCCCCGTCATGCATCGGTTTTCATGAGGAAAAACGCGCTTTCCAAAAATAAAAAATCCGGGAGGTTTCGTTTTATTTCGCTGATCTGCCCATTAAAACATTGCAAAAAGAAAATAATGGCGTATATATCTCTTATCGAACATTGCTTGCGACGTCGGTCCAGAGCCTAGCTCCCGTCGGATTTCCTCTCAAAACATCGATCTAATCCTGCAAGGTAGCGCGGGAACAACAACGATTGCTTTGAAAGGAAATCGTTATGAACACTGGCACTGTAAAGTGGTTCAACTCGACCAAGGGCTTCGGCTTCATTCAGCCTGACAACGGCAGCACGGACGTTTTCGTCCACATCTCCGCTGTTGAGCGTTCGGGCCTTCGCGCCCTCGTCGACGGTCAGAAGATCCGTTACGACATCGTGCAGGACCGCAAGTCCGGCAAGAATTCCGCCGACAATCTTCAGGCGGCTTGATTTTGTCATTCGCTCCCGCTGACCACGGATGTACTGGCAGCAGAGCTGAGTGACTGTGAGAGGTCGGGTTTACGCCCGGCCTTTTGTTTTTCAAGACATGGATGATCCCTATGCTTTACCTTGGCTATCGCCCCGGCGATCAGATCGTTCTCAAGCCCCGCACGCGCGGCAGCCTGCAACCGCAGGAAACGGCGCGCATCGTGGCCCTCCAGCCCGAAACACGCGGACCGATGCGTTACCGGGTGCGCGTTCAAGGTGAACAATTCGACCGCAGCATCGGTAAAGACGACATCGACACCGAAGCCTCGACCACCGCAACGGCGGTCTCTGAAGCGAACAGCGCTTCCACCCGTAAGGCTGGCTCGAGCTGGATTGATATGTCCCGCCTCAGAAGCAAGAGATAGCCCAAGCGTCGCACCATCCTGGAAGGAGGTTGCAATGACGATTACCAAAGAAACATTTTTCAAGCCCGGCAGGGCCACCGCGCAGGAAAAGACCCTTGCGACGGACAATGCCGCCCGTCAGATCATCGAGAGCGAAGCCAAGCTTCGCGTTCAGAAGACGGAACGCCTGCGCGAATTGCGCGCAAAGCAGGAAGCGGCCGATACGCTTTTGAATCCGCCTGCCGAGGCTCGCGCCTCCCGGCGCCGCAAAGCCTGACAGGACGTTCGTCCCCGGCCTGAGGTTCTGTTGCCTCGCCCATCATGGACAGCGTTCAATCGCCAAGACAGACGGCATTCCCACACGTTGTTCCAAGGAGGAACCCATGGCCAAGGGCCAAGTCCGCAGCAATCGCGAAACCCGCAAGCCCAAGAAAGACAAGACAGCGACGCCTGCTCCGGCACCGGCGGGCTTTCAGGTCAAACTGGCGGGCGGCACCGCTCCCGGCACCGGCGCCGGCAAGAAGAAATAGCCGATTACGAATGGCCCGCGCCAAGCGGGACCTTCCATCTGGAAAGACATCCCTATGAATATCGAAATGCCCCGTCGGCAGGCGGAAAATCTTTTCCGCCACCCGGAGGCCGAAAGCGGCTCGAACGCCGCAAAGCTTGTGACCATTCGCAAGCGACTTCAGCTGCGCCAGCGTGAACAGCGCTCCAGCGAACGCGTGGCCCGCCAAGAGAAGCGCATCACCAAGCCGGGCCTCGCCTGAACATTCTTCTCGATCAATCCATTCCCGGTCGCATCGCGCCCCCGAATGGAGAAGGGTTACCTCGTGACTGAATTCGACTACTCGACAGAAGCAGGCTTTTACTTCGGCAAGAAGCCGAAGGGTGGCAGCGGTTCCCGCTACAAGCGGTTCGATACGGCCGCCGAAGCCATTCGCTTTGCCATCGAGGATATGCCCGGCACGCAGTTGCGCGGCTCCGTCCTCGAAGTGGACGAAACCCGCTTCACCGACCTGCAGATCCGTTCGCTTTACGACGCCCCTGCCTTTCCGCTGACCCGCAAGGCCGGATAATCCGGCCCCCGGCCATTTCACCGGCAGCGGCACTTGGAAAAGGACGTGGACAGGTATGACGATTTTCTCCGTCCGGCACATCACGGCCTATCACTACACGCAGCCCGTCTGCTTCGGTCAGCACCGGCTGATGTTTCGCCCGCGCGACAGTTTCGACCAGACGCTTTTAAGCTGCTCGCTCGACGTTTTTCCGCAGCCCGAAGCGGTGCGCTGGATTCACGATGTTTTCGGCAATTGCATCGTGTTGATCGATTTTGCCGGTGCATGGCGTGAGTTGCGGGTCGAAACCGTGATACGGCTTGACCATACGGCCCATGTGCCCCTCGATCTGGAGATGGACACGCAAGCCTTTGGCTTTCCCTTCATCTATGACACCGACGAAGCCATCGATCTGGAGCGCACCCGCGAACGGCACTATCCCGACCCCGATGATAGCATCGGGAAATGGGCGCGCCAGTTCGTGCCCTTCGGCCATACGGCCAAGACTGGCCATGTGCTGATGACCCTGTGCTTTGCCATTCGCGAAAGCTTCAGCTACGTGCGCCGCACCGAGCACGGCACGCAAAGCCCGAGCGAGACCTTGCGCCTGCGCAGCGGTTCGTGCCGCGACTTTGCCCTTCTGATGATGGAAGCGGCCCGGTCTCTTGGTCTCGCCGCCCGCTTTGTCACCGGCTACATCTATGTTCCCAGCCGCGACGGACCTCTCGTCCTTGGCGGCGGATCAACCCATGCCTGGTGTCAGGTCTATCTGCCCGGCGCTGGCTGGGTTGAGTTTGACCCCACCAACGGTATTGTCGGCAATCAGGACCTGATCCGCGTGGGCGTTGCCCGCGATCCGGGGCAGGCCATTCCTCTCTCGGGCAGTTACGACGGCGGCCCGGAAGCTTTTGCTGGCATGGACGTGCAGGTCAATGTGACCACCGAACGGGGATTTGGTGGTGCAAACGGTTGTTGAAGCCCCTCCCCGATCTTGCATTCGCATCCCGACTTTTCATTTCCACCGCAAAGGAACGGAAACCCCATGAAGATACGCGCCGGCTTTCACATCGGATACGAGTGTGAGCATGAAACCCCGATGCTTCTTGTGCTCAACCTTCACCCGTCGCGCCGCGTCGATCTCTTGAGCGAACAATCCTTGAGCTTTGACCGCCCCATTCAGGCGTGGAGCTACACCGATGTTTTCGGCAATGCCTGCACCCGCATCGTGGCACCGCCGGGACTGACGACGATTTCCACGCAATTCGAGATTTACGACAGCGGCTTGCCCGATCCCATTCCGGAAAATGCCTTCCAGCACGACATCAGTCACCTGCCGGATGATGTGCTGGTCTATCTTCTGGGTAGTCGCTATTGCGACACCGACCGTCTGGCCGATTTTGCCTGGAAAACCTTTTCCTCGACGCCTTTCGGCTGGCCGCGCGTGCAGGCCATTCTGGACTTCACCCATAACCGGATTGCCTTTGATTACATGAAGGCCGATCCGTTGCGCACGGCGTTCGGTGGCTTTACCGACCGGACGGGCGTGTGCCGCGATTATGCGCATCTGGCCATTACCCTGTGCCGCTGCATGAACATTCCGGCGCGCTATTGCACCGGCTATCTCGGCGATATTGGCGTGCCGCCCGATGTCAATCCGGGGGATTTCAGCGCCTGGTTCGAGGTCTATCTGAGCGGGCGTTGGTACACGGTGGATGCGCGCCACAACAAGCCGCGCATTGGCCGTATCCTGATGGCAACGGGACGCGACGCCACGGATGTGGCGCTGTCGACCGCCTTTGGTCCGGCGATCCTCAAGCGCTTCGATGTTATCACGGACGAAATCCCATCCTGAAGCCGGGGCCTTAGCCCCTGATTTCAGGCAGGGACGGTCCTTTGAGCGCCCGCAAGGCGTTGATGATGACCGCTACGTCGATGACCTCCTGCAGGAGGGCGCCGGTGACGGGCGGAATATAACCGAAGGCGGCAAAGACCATGGCCAGGCCCGACAGGGCCAACCCGGCCATAATGCTCTGCATGGCAATGGCGCGTGCGTGGCGGGCAATCGCCACGGCTTCGGCCACACGCCCCACATGATCGACCAGAATGACGACATCGGCGGCCTCGGAGGAGGCCGTTGCGCCGCGCGCGCCCATGGCCACACCCACACGCGCTGCGGCCAGCGCCGGGGCATCGTTGACGCCGTCGCCCACCATCATGGTGGGTTGGCGCGCTTCCTCCGCCTTGATCGCCTCCACCTTGCCCGCCGGGTCACGTTCCGCTTCCACCCCGTCAAGCTTCAGGGTCGCGGCCACCTGCCGTGCCGTTACGGCATCATCGCCCGTCACCATGATGATGCGCGTCAAACCGATGGCGCGAAGGGCGGCTACAGCCTGCGGTGCGTCGGCGCGGATCGCATCGGCCATCAGGACGACGGCCGCCAAATCTCCATCAATGGCGACGAAAACGCTGAGCGCTGAAAGCGCCTCGGCCTTTGCCACCGTTTCATGGGCCCAATCCGGCAAGGCGTTCTCGGCCATCACCAGCGCCCGCGAACCGGCCTTCACAAATTGCCCCTCGACGACACCCTCGACGCCCGAGCCGCGATACTCCTTGACCGTTTGCGGCGCGGTGAGCGTAAACCCGCGCGCATGGGCAAGATCGACCAGTGCCGCCGCCAGAACATGGTGCGAGGCCTGTTCCAGCGAGGCGAGAAGGCGCAACGCATCGTCCTCGCCAAGGTTGGGGCGCGTCGCGATGGCCGCAAGGCGTGCGCCGCCTTCGGTTAGCGTTCCCGTTTTGTCGAAGACGGCGGTTTTTACATCCGAAAGGGCTTCGAGTGCTGCCCCGCCCTTCATCAGCACACCGGCGCGGGCGGCCCGCGAAACGCCGCCGATGAAGGCAACGGGGGCGGCCAGAATAAGCGGACAGGGCGTTGCCACAACCAGCACCGCCAGTGCGCGCACCGGATCGCCGGAGAAGAACCATGCCAGTCCGGCGATGATGAGCGTTACGGGAAGAAGGAGCAGCGCGAACCTGTCCGCCAGACGCATGAACGGGGCCTTGGCAGTGCGGGCCGCCTCCACCATGCGCACGATCCCGGCATAGGTGCTGTCCGCTGCCGCAGCGGTCGCGTGATAGCGAAAGGCTTCGCCCGCATTGACCGTGCCGGAGCGCAGGCTCTCGCCCGCCGCGCGTTGAACAGCGATCGGCTCGCCCGTCACCGCGCTTTCGTCGATTTCGGCGAGAGGATCGGCCAACGCCCCGTCAACCGGAAGCAACTCACCCGCCCGCACCAGAAGCAGGTCGCCGGGGCGAACCTCCTCCACGGAAATATCCACGAAGTTGCCACCCTCGGCGCGGTGGGCAATGCGTGGTGTGCGGTCCCGCAGGGCCTTCAGATCCCGTTCGGCGCGGCCTCTGGCAAAGTCCTCAAGGATGTTGCCACCCGTATACATGATGGCGACGACGGTCGCGGCCAGCGGTTCGCCGAGCGCAACACCCGCCGCCATGGCCACCAGCGCGATGGCATCAACACCCATGCGCCCGGCCAGAAAGTCGCGTAGCATGGACCAGGCAAGCAGGAGGATGACGGGAAGTGCCGCTGCTGAAAAGAGCGGATTGGCCAGCCAGTCCGCACCCGCCAACGGCACCAGCAATCCGGCTGCAAGCCCCAACGCCGCCACCACGAAAAAGAGGGCGTGTAGCCGAAATTCACTCATGTCTGCACCTTGGAAGATTAAAGTTATTCTAAACTACAGGATGCAGAGGGCGGGCACAATAAGACATCGGGACGCGGCACCCCGAGGAAAGACCGGCATTCCAAATGCGAATCTACCGGCACAAGCGAGGCGGACATCGCGTGATGGGCGCGTCTCGCATCCGCCCTGTCAGCGAGATGCGGCAGGCCATGCGGTGATAAACAAGGGTGAGAGCCGCTCCCGCCGTTCACTTCACTTCACATCGGCGTGAGAATTGAGTGAAGACAATGCGTTCCGTGACGTGCTGTCCCAAACGCGGTTTTCAAAAAATTCAATCGTTTCAAAAGCCTAATCGTCGAGCCGTTTCCGCCCCGCCAAAACGGCACTCGTGAGGGTAGACGTTCGTCTTACGACAATCGTCACTGGCGGTCATCGCGGAAGGCTGCTTAACAGTAAGTTAGCTATGCAGGGGAGTGCATACAGTCTGATGGGAGGCTTGGCCTTTGAGGGGGTCGACATCAGCAACACATTGCAGACTTTGATCAATTCAGCCTTGTAATCCCATCTTGTGGGCAATTACGAGACTGAATGCGCTCCCCCTTTGGCTACTTTCGGAGGCAGGCTCCGGTCGGAGCTTCATGAGTTAAAGGGAGGATTTTCTATGGATGATAAGTCTTCGTCCAATTCCTATTGGAAAGCAAACATCCGCATCATCTGGATATGCATGGCAATCTGGACGACGGTTTCATACGGGTTTGGCATTTTGCTGCGGCCGGCACTGTCCGGCATCAAGGTTGGTGGTTCAGACCTCGGCTTCTGGTTCGCCCAGCAAGGCTCCATCCTCGTGTTCATCGCGCTGATCTTCGGCTACGCGATCTACATGAACAAGATCGACCGCGAATTCGGCGTCGACGAAAACTGAGCCTGGGGGGAGTTTCATGGATCAGTATACGCTCAATCTTCTGATGGTCGGCGCGTCCTTCGCGCTCTACATCGGCATTGCCATCTGGAGCCGCGCAGGCTCGACCGCCGAATTCTATGCCGCGAGCCAGGGTGTTCACCCGGTGACAAACGGCATGGCAACCGCTGCTGACTGGATGTCGGCGGCTTCGTTCATCTCGATGGCTGGCCTGATCGCTGGCGTCGGTTACGCCAACTCCACCTATCTCATGGGCTGGACCGGCGGTTACGTTCTTCTTGCTCTTCTGCTTGCTCCTTATCTGCGCAAGTTCGGCAAGTTCACCGTGCCGCAGTTTATCGGTGATCGCTTCTACTCGAACACCGCCCGCCTCGTCGGCGTTGTCTGCCTCATCATCATCTCCGTCACCTACGTGATCGGCCAGATGACGGGTGCGGGCGTGGCCTTCTCGCGCTTCCTTGAAGTGCAGGTTTCGACCGGCCTGTGGATCGCTTCGGCGGTCGTGTTCGCCTACGCCGTTCTCGGCGGCATGAAGGGCATCACCTATACGCAGGTGGCCCAGTATGTCGTTCTGATCGTGGCCTATACGATCCCGGCTATCTTCATCTCGCTGCAGTTGACCGGCAATGCCCTGCCGCCGCTCGGCCTGTTCGGCACGCACACCGAATCCGGTCTGCCGCTCTTGCAGAAGCTTGACGCGGTTGTGACCGATCTGGGCTTCACGGCCTACACGGCACAGGGCTCCATGCTCAACATGACGCTCTTCACCCTGTCGCTGATGATCGGTACGGCTGGTCTGCCGCACGTTATCATCCGCTTCTTCACCGTTCCCAAGGTTGCTGACGCTCGCTGGTCGGCTGGCTGGGCTCTGGTGTTCATCGCGCTGCTTTACCTGACGGCTCCCGCTGTTGGCGCCATGGCTCGCCTGAACATCATTGACACCATCTACCCGAAGGGTACGCAGGCTGAATCCGTGCTCTATGAAGAGCGTGCAGACTGGATGAAGACCTGGGAAAAGACCGGCCTCATCAAGTATGAGGACAAGAATGGCGACGGTCGCATCCAGCTCTATAACGACAAGGCCGCTGGCTTTGCCGCCACCGCAGAACAGCGCGGCTGGAAGGGCAACGAACTGACCATCAACAACGACATTCTCGTTCTGGCGAACCCGGAAATTGCACAGCTGCCGGGCTGGGTCATCGGTCTCATTGCTGCGGGCGGTCTCGCTGCGGCACTGTCCACCGCTGCCGGTCTTCTGCTGGCCATTTCCTCGGCTATCAGCCACGACCTGATCAAGTGCCAGCTGAAGCCTGACATCTCTGAAAAGGGCGAACTGCTTGCCGCGCGTATCTCCATGGCTGGTGCTATTCTGGTCGCAACGCTTCTCGGCCTTAACCCGCCGGGCTTTGCTGCCCAGACCGTGGCTCTCGCCTTTGGTCTTGCCGCTGCAACCATCTTCCCGGTTCTGATGATGGGCATCTTCTCCAAGCGCATGAACTCGGCTGGTGCAATCGTCGGCATGCTCGTCGGCCTCATCACCACCTGCGTCTACCTGTTCACCTACCTCGGCTGGTTCTTCATTCCGGGTACGAACTTGCTTGAGAATGTTCCGGCAAACTACATGTTCGGCATCCCGCCGAGTGCATTTGGCCCGATTGGTGCCCTGCTCAACTTCGCGGCTGCCTATGCTGTTTCCAGCGTGACGGCTGCTCCGCCGAAGGATGTCCAGGATCTCGTCGAATCCATTCGCGTTCCGCGTGGCGCTGGCTCTGCCGTCGCTCACTAAGATCGCTTATGAAAGGGAAGCGGGCAGTGATCTGCCCGCTTCTTCTCTGTCCCGGGGGAAATATGTCGGAAATATCTGATTTTCTTCAGGCCTTGCCTCCCTATGATGGCTTGCCACGCGCGGAGTTCGAGCGGGTTGCCCGGCATGCACAAAGCCTGAAATTCCCGGCCGGAACTGAAATCTACCATTATCAAAGTCCCCTGCCCGGTCTTTACATCATCATGAAGGGCCAGGTGGAGATCCGCGACAGCGCGGGCAGCCTGATTTCCGAGCTGACAAGCCGTGACAGTTTCGGCGAGCGCGGGCTCCTGGCCGATGGCCTTGCCGCGACGACAGCGAAAGCATTGAGCGAGACCGCAGTCCTCCTTCTTCCGGCAACACTTTTCCATTCACTCCTGACCGACGAGCCTGTATTTGCGCGGTTTTTTGCGCGCTCGGTCGGCGATGCCGCCAACCGCAACGAGGTCACGACGCGCAAGGTCGGGGACCTGATGTCGGCGCCGCCTCTTGTTTGCGCGCCAGAGGATTGCGTCCGCACGGCGGCGGAAATCATGAGGGAGCGCAAGATTTCCTGTCTCGGTGTCGTCGACGGCGGACGCTTCGTCGGGATCGTCACCTTACGCGATCTGGTGGGGCGGGTTCTGGCAACCGGACTTGATCCGCAGTTGACCCCGGTGAGCGCTGTGATGACTGCCAACCCCGTCAGCCTGCATGCAGACGATCTCGGGTCTGATGTTCTTCACGAAATGCTGGAACGTGGTATTGGCCATTTGCCCGTCGTGGAGGGTGAACGCCTTGTCGGCTTGATCACCCAGACGGACCTCACGCGGTTTCTGGCCGTGTCATCGGCGCTCATCATCCGCGATATTGCGGCAGCAACGCGTCTGGACGAACTCAAGCAGGCCACCGCAACCATCCCCAAATTGCTCGTCCAGCTGGTCGGGGCGCATAATCCGCACGAGGTGGTCACACGCCTGATTACGAACATCGCCGATGCGGTGACCCGCCGTCTGATCACTTTGGCGGAAAATCAGTTGGGTCCCGCGCCGGTGCCTTATCTCTGGCTTGCCTGCGGCAGCCAAGGCCGACAGGAACAGTCCGGCGTCAGCGATCAGGACAATTGCATCTTTATGGATGACAGCTTCGTGGAACAGCACCGCCCATGGTTCGATGCGCTGGCGCGTTTTGTTTGCGACGGACTGGATGCCTGTGGCTATGTTTACTGCCCGGGGGATATGATGGCCACCAATCCCCGTTGGTGCCAGCCCGTGCGCACCTGGAAGCGCTATTTTCATGATTGGGTCGCAAAGCCCGACCCCATGGCCCAAATGCTCTCGAGCGTGATGTTCGATTTGCGCCCGATTGCCGGAGAAAAAGCCCTGTTCGAGGATTTGCAGGCCGAGACCCTGCGGCTATCATCCTCAAACTCGATCTTTATGGCCCATATGGTCAGCAACTCGCTGAAGCATACCCCGCCCATCGGGTTGCTGCGGGCCTTTGCAACGGCCCGAAGCGGTGACCACCGCAATCAGATTGATATGAAGCATAGCGGCGTCGTTCCGATTGTGGATCTGGCTCGCGTCTACGCTCTGGTCAAACGGCTCTCTCCCGCCAATACACGCTCGAGGCTGTTTGCCGCGCAAGAGGCCGGGGCCATTTCAGGGGCGGGCGGACGCGACCTGATCGCCGCCTATGACCTGATTGCCGATCTTCGCTTGCGCAATCAGGCGGGGCAAATCCGTGCGGGGCTAAAGCCGGACAATTATATCAACCCCTATGATCTGGGTGAGTTTGAACGCTCGCAATTGCGCGACGCCTTTGTTGTTGTGCGCACGATGCAATCTGCGCTGGCCAATCGCGGTGTCGCGCCCATCTGATGAAGACCGCCCTTAGCCGGAGGCATGGTGCCGTGTCGCGGCGTGAAAGGATAAGAAAATGCTGTTTGAGTTGATTGCCGCAGTTGTCGCCGGTGTTGCCGTCGGGGGCATCGTTTCGGGCCTGCGTTGGGCCAGCCGCGGCTGGTTGCCCAAGTGGCTTGTGCCGGCTTCTGCGGGCGTTGCCCTTTTCGCCTATGCCGTTTGGAGCGAATATTCCTGGTTCGAACGCATGACAAACGTCCTGCCCAAAAGCGTAGTGGTGATCTGGAAAAATGAAGACCAGTCCTTCTGGCGGCCATGGTCATATCATACGCCGGTCATTAATCGCTTCACCGCGATTGATGTGGGTGCCATCAAGCGCAATCCGGCGCAACCCGATCTGGTGATGACGGATGTTATTCTGGCAGGCCGTTGGCGCACCAATACGGTCGTCAAAACGGTGTTCGATTGTAAGGAACTGAAGCGGGCCGTCATTACGGATGTTTCTGTGTTGGCCAATGACGGAACCTTGCAGGGTCTGGACTGGACAACGGTTCCCGCCGATGATCTGGCGCTGACAACCGTCTGCACGGCGAGGTAACGAACATGCAGATCGAGAAGCTCAGTCTGCGTATACGAATGCTTCTTTTCTTCGCCGCGCTGGCGTTTGGAAGCATTCTCGCAGTCGCCCTGGGCTTGTTGGTCGCATTGCGCCGCTTTGGCGATGGTTTCGACCCTGCCCCGTTGGTGCAAGGTGGCATCATTGCGAGCTTCGGTATTCTCGGATTGGCCGTCTGGGTCTGGTATCTGTTCGACATTCATGTGGCCCGCCCGATCGGAGAGATCGCCTCTGCCATGCGAGCCCATGCGCATGCGCGCGTCTCGGGCGGGCTTTCCGGTCACAAGGGCCGCTATCTCGGTGATCTGGCCGGGGCAGTCTGCGCGGCGGCAGATGAACTTGCTGAAGGTCGCAATGCGATCGCCGAAAGCATCGCCCGCGAAACCACGCGCCTCACCAGCGACAAGGAGAAGCTGGAACATCTTCTGGCCGATGTGCCGCCCGCAATTCTGCTGTGCAGCGCGCACCATCGTCTTGTCTTTTACAATGGTGTTGCACAACGCTTTTTGTCTCGTGCCGGAGCGCCGGTCTGCCTTGACCGCAACCTGTTTGACTTTCTGCATGACGGCCCGGTGCGCGCCGCTCATCAGCGGCTTCTCGAGGCCGGATCGCCCGATGCGGTGGTGGAGTTTGTCTGTGGACCCGTCGGTGGTGCCAGACACTTCGCGGGGCGCATGCGTCTGGCTGGCGATGGCGTCGGCATGGATGGAGCCTATGTGATTACGTTGCGCGATGTGAGCGGAGAGCTGGCGGATTTCACCCGCCGCGACCGGCTTCTGCAGGAGGTGTTCACAGGCTTGCTTCCGGCGCTTGAGCGCTTGCCGGAGGCCAGGACACAGGCCGTCACGCAGATCTGCGAGCGCTTTCAGGAGTTGGCGACGGACTATAGTGAGAGCCGCTCCCCCTACGGGCTGGCGGTTACGGCGCGCCTTGCCGCAACGGTCGAAGAGACGGTCGATCACTTTGAACCGCTTCACTCGGTCGTTTATGATTTCGATCTGTTGGCCCGGTCGCACTCCGAAAAAATGGTCAGGATGCGGCTCGAAGAACTGACCTATGTCGTTTTCGATACCGAAACGACCGGACTGCTGCCGGCAAAAGGCGATGAAATCGTGCAGATCGCCGCGGTGAGAGTGGTCAACGGCCGCATCGTCAAGGGCGAAGTATTCGATACGCTAGTCAATCCCGGACGAGCGATCCCGCAATCGGCGACAGCCATTCACGGCGTGAGTGATGACATGGTCGTCGATGCGCCGGGCGTCAACGAGGTGGTCGAACGGTTCCACAGCTTCTGTGAGGGCGCTGTTCTGGTGGCGCATAACGCGCCGTTCGATATGGAGTTTCTCTATCGTCGCGAGAAGCAGATTGGCCGCAGTTTCAAAAACCCGGTCCTCGATACGGTTCTCCTGTCGGCGGTCGTCTTTGGCCAATGGGACAATCACACGCTTGACGCCTTGGTTGAGCGTCTTGAAATCGACCTTCCGGCCGAGGCACGACACACGGCGATTGGTGATGCCATCGCGACTGCGCAAGCCCTGATCAAGATCCAGAGCATTTTGGCCGGACAGGGGATCGAGCGCCTTGAGGACCTGCTGCAACAGACCCGGCGACACGGTCGTTTAATTCGCGATCTGAACCGTGGTCTTTGAATGTGTCGTGATGCGATTCTGGAAGCGTCCGGCTTCACAACGTGTTCACGAAATTATGAAGCGTTGTGAGAAAGCCTTATGAGGGAAATCGGGCTCAAGCGGATAGGGTGGGTTGTGGCGAAATTCCTCAAGTCACACATCCAAAAAATTCCCTTGAAGTCCGGTCAGCCGTGACTTCAAGGGACCCCATCACCGACGCATGAACTCGTTGCCCAAAAACGTTGCCACCGGCAGCTTGCGGTGGCGGATGAACCCGGCAGGGTCCAGATGGCCGTTTTTCAAGAGGCCGATCAGCGTGGCGGCATAGGCTGCAGCCACCCGGATCAGGGCATTGAAGCGACCGGACTGGAAAGCCGGCGACAGGCGGTGAAACACGGCCCGTTCATGGACCTCTCCATCGATCTCGCCCCGTCCGCTCAGGAAGAAAATCACCTCATCGTCATCGACCACCGGCAGGCCGTTCGACAAAAGCGCGGTCAGCATATCGCGGCGCTTGCGCAGGCCAAGATCGTCGAGCAGGAACAGCATGTAATCCAGATGGCCGGGATGGCGGATGGTCTTGAAGGTCAGGTTGCCGACCGGCACATCGCTATCGGCCAGCATGTCGGTCATGCCGCCTGCGGTCACGAACGCCTCGTAAGGGGCGCCGCCCAGTAAGAAGCGCTCATAGCCTTCAAGCGGCGTGATCATCACCGGCTGTCCGTCGCGAATGGCCGCGCTCGGCGAAAGATACTCGTCCAGAAGCCCGTTCATGTTCCAGATGCGGCCATAGCCCAGCCGGTTGATGGCCTGGCACGGAATGGCCCCCACCCGCACCGTCAATTCATCGACGCGCGAAAACTGCCCGACCAGATCGGTTGCGAGCGTTTCGACCAGACCGGGCGAGGCACCGCAGCCGGTCATGACCGCCCGGCTTTTCGAAAGCTGTGACAGGGCTTCGAGTGTTTCCGGCGCGGGGCGGGAAAAGTCGAGGTAATGGGTCTGCAGGTCCGCCGCAAGCCGCGCGATTTCGGGCACGGCGCGGTCCGGGCGGGCCGCGACGATCAGGTCCTGACCGCTCGCCATGGTGCGCAAATCTTCCGGCAAATACCCGGCCTTGAAACGGGCCTGAAGACCCATGGCGCGGGCCGTATCCAGCGCTTCATCGGTGTTATCGGCAAGCGTCACCTCGCAATCGGGCAAGGTTGAAAGGGCACCCGCAAGCGCCGTTCCGATGTTTCCCGCGCCGAAAATAATGGTCCTGAAGGGTGCCATGCCGTTTATCCCTGCCCGTGGAAGCGCGAAACAAAGCCCTTGAGGCGTTCATTTTCGGGGTTGCGGATAATGGCTTGCGGCGATCCGCAAGCGGCGATCACACCTTGATCGAGGAACAGGACACGGCTTGAGACATCGGCGGCAAAGGCCATTTCGTGGGTCACGATGGCCATGGTCATGCCCTTGTCGGCCAATCCGCGAATGACGGCGAGCACTTCGCCCACCAGTTCCGGGTCGAGCGCCGATGTCACCTCATCGAGAAGGAGCACTTCGGGCTGCATGGCCAGCGCCCGGGCAATGGCCACACGCTGCTTTTGTCCGCCCGAAAGGTGGTTGGGATAGGCATCCCGCTTCATGGCAAGGCCCACCTGCCCCAGAAGGTCCATCGCCAGTTCCTCGGCCTCTTTCTTCGACTGCCTGAGCACCGTCACCGGGCCTTCGATGACGTTTTGCAGCACCGTCTTGTGCGGGAAGAGGTTGAAGTGCTGGAACACCATGCCAACCTGACGCCTGAGCGTGCCGAAGCCGATCACATCGCCCTTGTCGCGAAAACTGTTGCCGACCAGCTTCTGGTGGAACCTTATCTGGCCGCCGGTCGGCGTTTCCATGTGGTTGAGGCAGCGGATGAAGGTGGATTTGCCCGAGCCTGAAGGCCCGATGAGCGCCACGACCTCGCCGCGATTGAGCTTGAGATCGAGACCCTTCAGCACCTCATGCGCGCCAAAGCTTTTGCGCAGGTCAACGGCCTCGATGATCGGCGTCTGATGTTGATTATCCGTCATGGCCATTCTCCTTAATCACTGACCCGAAGGCGTTTTTCGATCCAGTCCGCCGCCTGCGTCAGGGGCAGAAGCATGGCGATGTAGAGCAGGGCCATGATCGTGTAGGATTCGAGCGGGCGGTAGGTCTGGCCGTTGACGACGGCAGCCATGTAGGCGAGGTCAGCCACCGAGATGACGGACACCAGCGAGGTGTTTTTGAACTGGATCACCGACTGGTTGATGAACGACGGCAACATGCGTTTCAGTGCCTGCGGCAGGATGATGCGCGTCATGGATTGCATCGGGCTCATGCCGATGGCGGCGGCAGCTTCGCGCTGGCCGTTATCGATGGAAACAATGCCGCTGCGGAAGATTTCGGCGTAGAAGGCCCCGACATAAAGCGACAGGGTCAGCATGGCCGCGACGCGATTGTCGATGGAACCGCCGACGAGAAGGGGAAAGGCGTAATAGAACCAGAGAAGCTGGACCAGAAGCGGTGTGCAGCGGAACAGTTCCTGATAACAGCGCGCTGCAATATCCAGCACCCGCCAGCCTGAAAGGCGCGCCGCACAGGTAATGAAGCCGATGATGATGCCGAAGAAGATGGAGCCGAACGTATAGACCACGCTGATCCACAGGCCCCACAGGAAAAGGTCCGAGTTCTGCCAGACCCCGTGGAAGTCCCAGTTATAAGTCATGGCACACGTCCTTTCCCAGTGAATTGCGATGGTCCGTCATGGCCTTTTCCCTCTCATTTTATCCGGCTGCAGCGTCTCCCCGCCGCAGCCATCCTTGTTCTTGAGCCAGCCGCCCGTGGCGGAGGCATTGGCTTTAACGTGCGTCGCGAAGACCCGCCGACGCGGCACTGAAGCGCGCGAGAATACCGGCAAGACGTTCGCGTGTCTGTCCCGAGACCGGCGTCATCGGCAGGCGCATT
The DNA here is from genome assembly GCA_020161665.1 of Pseudomonadota bacterium. Classification (GTDB taxonomy): domain Bacteria; phylum Pseudomonadota; class Alphaproteobacteria; order Rhizobiales; family Rhizobiaceae; genus Ectorhizobium. The sequence goes on from JAIUPA010000017.1 coordinate 42,666, forward strand.
TCCGGACCGGCCAGATTGGCCAGCGCCAGCGCTGCCTTGACCGGGCCGGGATTGCTTTCGATGAACATACTGTCGGTGAGTTCGGCAATCATTTCATGGAGTTTCAGCGCGCGTGCCACATCGCCCGCATGCCAGGCCTTGACCATCTCCACCATCTCGCGCGGCGCGACATTGGAAACGACCGAGGTGACACCCACGGCGCCCAGCGACAGGAACGGCAGGGTCAGCCCGTCATCGCCGGAATGGATGATCAGACGCTCGCCGCAAGCGGCGCGAAGGCGCGTCACCCGGCCCGCATCGCCGCCCGCTTCCTTGATGGCAACGATGTTGCCGCAGCGTTCCATCAAGACCGCGCAGGTCTCCGGCGCGATTTCCACACCGCAACGTCCCGGCACGGAATAAAGAACGATGGGAAGAGAAGTGGCCTCCGCGACCGCCGTGTAATGGGCGATCAGTCCTCCTTGCGAAGGCTTGTTGTAATAGGGTGTGACGACGAGAAGCGCATCGGCACCGGCTCTTTCGGCCCGAACGGCTTTTTCCACCGCCTTGCGGGTATCATTGGCACCGGCACCGGCGAGAATGAGCGCCCGGCCAGCGGCCAGACGGACGGTGCGGGCAATGAGTTCCTCGGCCTCTTCGTCGGAAAGCGTCGCGGCCTCGCCCGTCGTGCCCACCGGCACCAGACCGGCCACTCCGGCCTCAAGCTGGCGTTCGACCAGCGCATCATAGGCTTCCAGATCCACCGCGCCATCCCGGAAGGGGGTAACGAGTGCGGTGAAAACGCCCTTGAAGCGATCTGATAGAGTGTTCATCGTAAAATTCCCTCTTGTCTGCTTGTCAGTTGAGACTGTCGGCAAGGCTGTATCGGCCGGGCCGTGGCGCCGCCCTCACCAGCCATTCAGCGGCGGCGATGGCCCCTTCGGCATAGGCCGACAGCGTATCGACGGTGAAAATGAAGGAAGCCTGTCCGGTTCCCAGTGTGAAACGCACTTCGTTGGTGCCCACCGTGTCGCCTTCCCGCTGCACGCGGATCGGCGTTTCGGCGGCAGCAAAGCCCATGGCCCGGCTGCGGGTCGTATCGAGGTCCTGCGCCATCAGGCGGGATGTGCCGGATGGCTCCGCCTTCTTGCGGATGTGATAGGTCTCGAACACTTCAGGTTCCGCCCCCGGCATCTGGCGGGCAAAGCCGAGTGCGGCCTGTCGAAAGGCTTCAAACCCATAGGCAAAATTGGCGCTGATGAGGAGCGGACGCCGGTCTGCGTAGCGTTCCAGTTCGGCCTCCTGCCGGGCTGAAAACCCTGTGGTGCCGATCACCACCGGCACATCCTGATCGCCAAGAATGGCCTGAAACTCCAGTGATGCGGCGGGCGTCGAAAAATCGATCAACACATCGCAATGGCTGCGGATCGCCGCATTGGCGGCGCGATACTCAATCGCCCCGGCTACAGGTTTGCCGATCTGTCGGGAGGCAGGCGAAACAAGGGCCGCCGCAAGCTCGAGCCCGGGGCTTGCGACAATCGCCTCGATCAGTCTTGTCCCCACCCGGCCCGATGCGCCGATAATGCCGATCCGCATGGCCATCTCCCTCAGTCGATCACCACTTTGGTCTCGCACATTTCGCGAAGCGCGATGCGCACGCCTTCACGGCCGAGACCGCTTTTCTTGACGCCACCGAAGGGAACATGTTCCGCCCGGAAGTCCGGCCCCTCGTTGATCATCACGCCACCGACGATCAAATCGCGCGAGAACTGGCGGATGAGAGCATGGTCGTTGGTGAAGACCCCTGCCTGCAGGCCATAAGGACCGGCATTGACCTCGGCGATGGCGTCTGCCGCATCGTCAAACGCGCGGATGGCGATGACGGGGCCGAAGGTTTCCTCCGCAATCACCGGCGCATCGATGGCAACGCCGGACAACACGGTCGGGGCATAAAGTGTTTCGACGCGGGTTCCGCCGGTCAAAAGTTTGGTCCCCTGCATGGAAAGGGTCTTTGCCACACGCTCCTCGACCGTCTTGGCCGCGGCCAGATCAATGAGCGGCCCCATGTCCGTTTCAACGAGCGAAGGATCGCCGAACTCGACGGCATCGACAGCCGCCAGAAGCTTTTCGGTGAAGCGCTTTTCAATGTCGCGATGCAGATAAAGCTTTTTCACCGCCGCGCAGCTTTGCCCGGCAATTTCGAAACGGTGGCCGATGGTGGTGGCCACGGCCTTGTCGAGATCGGCATCCGGCAACACGAAGAGCGGATCATTGCCGCCCAGTTCCATCAGGCAGCGCACCAGACCGGAGGCGTTTTTCAGCACCAGACCCGCCGCCGGGCCGCCGGTAAACGACAGAAGATCGATCGGGCCACGGGCGACAGCCAGCGCGGTTTCCGCCCCGCCATGCACCACCTGGAAAAGATGCTGCGGCCAGCCTGCCTTGTCGGCCAGTTCGGCCAGACGCGCTGCCGCCAGCGGTGCCTTCGGCGAGGGCTTGGCGACCACCGCATTGCCCGCTGCAATCGCCGGACCCAGCTTGTGGCACAGCAGGTTCAGCGGATAGTTGAACGGGGTAATGGCCCCCACCACGCCAACCGGCTCGTAGGTAATCGTTGCCAGCCGGTCCGCCCCGCCCTCGACAATGCCGCAATGCAGGGCCTCGCCGTCAAGGAAGGTCGCTGCATCACCCGAAAGCTTCAGCGTATTCTGGGCGCGACGCACCTCGTTGCGTGCCTCGCGGATCGTCTTGCCCATTTCGCTTGAAATGATCAGGGACAGATTGTCGGCATCGGCGGCAATCTCGGCGGCCAGCGCGTTCAAAAGGGCGCGCCGGATGGCCGGTGTCGAGCGGCGGAAGGCCGCCTGTGCCGACTTGGCGCGGGTGATTGCGGCAATCACATCGGCGGCGGAAGCGGCCATCAGTTCGCCCACCGCTTCACCATTGAAGGGGTTGTGAACCGTAAAGGCCTTGGGAGCGGTCGCAACCGCGTTCAAAATACTCATAACCGGACCTCGTGATCATTGGTCTGTTCAGCGGGAGCAGCGCTGAGAAGCGCTGCAATGGAAACGGGGCGAATGGGCCAGCGGCGGCCGGTGAGATCCGCCTCGCTGGCTTCGGGCATGTCGGGGCGCAGTTGCGCCATCAAGGCGGCGGTGTTGGCCGCGCAGAACCGTCCCTGGCAGTTGCCCATGGCAAAACGGCCATTATGTTTGACCTCGCGGCCGGAAAGACCATCCTTGACGGACAGCAGGGCTTTGAGGCTTCCCACCGTGCTGCCTTCACAACGGCAAATGACCGTTTCGTCGGGCAGGTCCTTCAGCGCTGGCAGGGCGGCCACCGGCGAGAAAATCCGGGCAAGGCGCTTCTGGGCGGCCACCTGTCGGGCGAGCTGCCGTTCGAGCTTCGCCACGTCGCAGGCCTTTGCGCCAAGGAGGGCGGCGACCTGCCGTCCGGCGCGAGCGCCATCGCAAACGGCAGCCGGTGCACCCAGCGTCTGGCGGCAATCCCCGGCATGGACGATGATCGGGGCATCTTGCAGATTGGTTTGCGGCAGGCCGATGCGGTTTTCACGAATGCCATCATGCAAGGCAATCCGGTCGACTTCGATCCTCGTTTCCTGCCCGTCAGCCTGACGAATGACAGCGGCGAGTGCCGATCCGGCCTGTTCGATGCGCACGAGAGAGGCACCGCGCATCCATGGCAGGCCGGAGCGCAGGACATCGAAGGTGAAGCCGGCTGCCTCGCCCAGAAGGGCCGGATGGCGAAGAAGCCCCAGAGCGGTAAGCGGCTTTGTCATGGGGTTTGCAGCCTCGACAAGCGCCAGTGGCGGATTGCCCGCCCGGATCAATTGCGCGGCGAGTGCCACCAGAAGCGGACCATTGCCCGCCAGCAGAATGCGGCCTTGCGGCGCGATGCCGGTTTCCTTCAGCATCACCTGCATGCCGCCCGCCGTTGAAACACCGGGCAATTCCCAGCCCTGAACGGGCCTGATTTTTTCCACCGCGCCGGTCGCCAGTATGATCGCCTTTGCGGCCAGTTTCTCGACGCGGCCATTCGTGCGGTCTTCAATGAGCGCGAAGCCGTCGCCATCCACGCCGAGGAAATGGCTTAGACCGCGAAACTGTACGCGCGGCGTTGCAATCCCCTTCATCAGGCTTTCAAACCGGAGGCGAGCAACGCGCGACATGGGAATCGTGCGCGAAGGATGGGCGGGCTGGCGGTGAATGGCCCCGCCCGGTGTTGCCCGCTGGTCGATGAGAACGCAGTCCTGTCCGGCCCGCGCCAGTTCGGCGGCAGCAGCAAGGCCCGCCGGACCCGCCCCGATGATGATGACCCGGGTATCAGCCATGGGCGCCTCCTGCAGCCGTCACGACAAGGCCGGTATGGGCGGCCGTCAGACAGGCCTCGACCACACGTCCATCAACGCGGACAAGGCAGTTCTGGCAGGCACCGATGCCGCAGAAATAGCGCGTTTCGCGCCCGCTCATGTCCGGCCCGAAGGTGAGGATGCCGGCAGCCGTCAGCGCCGCGGCGATGCTTTCGCCCGCCACAAAGGGAATTTCCCGGCCCTGCCAGATGAAGGTGTTCGCGCTCATGCCGCCACCTCCAGCGATGTAAACCGCGCCGGGTCGAAGGAGGACAGGTCCAGCGACGGGGTTTCACCGCAGGCCATGGCGGCAATCGCCTGCCCCATCACGGGGCCGAGGCAGATGCCATCCCCTTCAAAACCGGCGGCCACGAAAAGGTTGTTGCGCCCCGGCAGGCGACCGACAAGCGGCAGGCCATCGATGACGGCGGTTCTGACACCGGCAAAGGCGCGCAAAAGGCGTATATCGGCAAGGCCCGGCACCATGGCCACCGCATCCGTCAGGATGTGACGCACGGCTTCAAGGTCGTTGGTCTGGCGGGCATCGCTATCCTCGCGCGTGCCGCCGATCAGGAACTGTCCCGTCACCAGCGGATCGACCACGAGGCCATAGCCGCGCGCCGAAACTTCCGCGCCCTTCTGGCTGCCCTTGGACAGGAGATAGCGCCCGGACATGATGGAGCCGGGCATGGATGCATTGAGCGCAGGCGCGCGTTCCGTCACCAGAAGCTGCCCCTTGCGCGGCTTCATCACGCCATCGCAGTTGAGAAGCGTCGGCGCGCCATTACCCGCAGCAATCACCACCGCATCGGCGGACAGTTCGCCCCGGCTTGTCGCAACGGCAACGATGCGGCCATCGGCGGCCTCGACAAGGTGATAGGCCTCGACCCCGCGCAGCACGGTGACACCCGAAAGCGACAGCAGCCGGTTGACGATGCGGTAGCCGATGGCATGGCCATCGCCTTTGACTTCGGCGCCCATCCGGACATTGGAAGACAGCGCCGGAAAGCGCGCGATCAGCGTTTCATGCGCCAGCATCTCGACGGCGACACCTTCACCGCGCAAGGCACCGGCATGGGCTTCGAGCACGGCACATTCGGCATCGGATGCGGCAACGACAAAGGTGGAGCGCGGCTTGAACAGATCGGTGAGCGTGCCATCGCCCAGCAGTTCCCGGTAAAGGGCAACGCCCGAAAGGGCCGCGACCATCATCGGGCCGGGGCGCTTGCTCGCCACCGACACGGCCCCATCCGCTGCCCCCGTTGCGGCGGACGCCGGGCCTTCGCGTTCGATGATCGTGACGTCGACACCGCGCCGCGCCAGAAAAAAGGCCGTGGCGGCGCCAACGATGCCGCAGCCGATAATAAGGACAGAGCGTGGTGAAGGATGACGGGACAAGGGCAGAACCAGCACGTTTTCAATTGTGGCTCTGATATTGGAAGTCCGTTCGTCCAGCGTCGATACAAGATCATGGCCTTGCGTTTGCATGAAATTTGTATCGTGATGGCCGGGTCGGCAGCGCGATGATCCAGCGACGTTAAACCAGCCGCCACTCCATTTCATCAACCTGTGCGTTGTCCGATCGGTTCGAAATCATGCCAAACAGCTCCCCGAAAATCAGCCTGACCCTCATCCAGACCTTTTATCAGGTCGCCCGGCACGGCTCGTTTTCCGGTGCGGCGCGGGAATTGAACCTGTCCTACCAGTCCGCCGCCAATCATGTCCGGCGGCTGGAACAGATCCTCAAGGGCAAGCTGATCGATTCCGAGCAGGGTGCCAAGCGCATCGCCCTCACCCCGCGCGGACGCGCACTTTATAATCTGCTGCATCCCGAACTCGACATCATGCTCGAGCGCCTGACGAAGCTCATTGAAAACCAGCGCTCATCCTTGCGTGTCGGCATGCCTCAGGCGATTTTCTTCTATCTCTTCCCGCGGGTGCTGAAGCGTTTTCGCGAACAGTTTCCCGATATGGAGTTTTCCGTATACGAGCGCGACACGGTGCTGGCGGAACTGGTCAAGAACGGTTCGCTCGATGTCTGCATCTCCGAGCGCTATTTTGGCGATCCGGTGGTGCCGCAGCGCCTTCTCGGCTCCTACCGTCTCTGCCTTGTCTATCCGAAGGACTGGGGCGCGCCGCCCGCCCATGCCGATATGGGGCGCTGGGTGACGGATCGACCGTTCATTACCTATGAGCCGGGTCAGACGCTTCGCAACATCGCGCTTGATTTTCTGGCGCGAGCCGGGGCGAGTGTGCAGCCGGCGATTTCCACCTCGGGCAGTTCCAGCGTCAAACGCTGCGTGGAAGAGGGCTTGGGCTTTTCGATCATCCCGTCCTGGTGCGTCGGGCCGGATGATCGCACCATTGCCTGTGCGCCGCTGAACGGTTTGCCGGAAGTGCGCGTCTACTTCGGCAATGCCGGTTTCCTGCAGAAACACCCCAATGTGGTGCAGCTCTATGAGGATTGTCAGCGCGAACTGGTTGGCACGGTTCTCGAGCCGCCGCGCAGCGAGGATGCGATCCTTTGATCGCGCATTCGCGCTCCGACATATAAAAAATGCCATAAGCGGGCGCGTGTCTCTAGCATTGTTCCGAGCCGATAGTCCGATACGCTTTTCCCAACGCTTAGGCCAACAGCCGGAAAGGCCATGCTTGGCAAGCGCAAAGACCTTTGGGGAACATGGGAGATCTAACATGAGCTTGTTCAAGAAAATTTGCAGTGCAGCCGCCGTCGCCCTGACGTTGGTCGCCGGTGCGGCCCAGGCTGGCACCATTGAAGACATTCGCCAGCGTGGCGTTTTGCGCATTCCGGGCATTCTCAATGAAGTACCCTACTTCAACAAGGACCCGCGCACCGGCGAATGGCAGGGCTTCGTCATCGAAATGGCCAAGGACATTGCCAAGACGCTGGATGTGAAGCTGGAAGTGGTGGAGTCGAGCTGGTCGAACGCCATTCTCGATGTGCAAAGTGGCAAGGTCGATATGGCTTTCGCCGTGACGGCAACGCCGGCCCGCGCCCTTTCGGTGGGCTTCTCCTCGCCGACCTATTACAACAGCTTCGTCATCGTTTCGCCGAAGGATGAACTGACGGGCAAGAGCTGGTCGGAACTCAACGACGCCAAATATACCTTCGCCGTCGACATGGGCTCCTCGCAGGACCTGATGACGCAGCAATATCTGCCGAAGGCCAATATCCTGCGCTTCAAGACGCGCGATGAAGCCATTGTCGCTGCCACCACCGGCAAGGCCGATGGCCTCGTCAGCACCATGCTGAACGGTCTGGTCATTTCCAAGAAGGCTCCGACCATCGGCAAGCTCAAGGTTCCGACCCCGGTTCTGGCCGCACCTTCGGTGATTGCCGTCAACTACAACTCCGATCAGGTCTTCAAGGGCTTCGTCTCCGGCTGGGCAGACTACAACCGCCGTATCGGCAATAACCAGACGTGGATCGTCAACAGCCTCGACCCCTTCGGCATCAAGCTGGAAGACATTCCGGAAGGCTTCGGCTTCGGCGGCTAATGCGATAGCATCGAACGCAGCACAGTCTGGCTGATGAACATGAAAAGCGCCGATCCGGGAAACCGGACCGGCGCTTTGTCGTTGGCAAGGGGCCCTTCCAGCACAGCCGATCCGGCAGCCTGTGCCGATTGGTCGCAGCGCCCGTTAAGGGATTTCGGCGGCGCATTGGGCGGTTTTGCACATTCGTCAAAAAGCGCCGAATTCTACTATCGGTACGCATGCGCGTGCGACAGGCCTTGCAATACAGGCAAACGCCCAAAAATTCTGAAACGTTGCAGCAACCATAGATAACCATCTGAAACTTATATAAAATCTCAAACGTCATTTAAGTCATATTAAATCAACTCTGCGACTTCTGATCAAAATATTCAAAGGGTTGGAGGACGTCGTGGCTGGGGTTTCGCATAGGCAGGAAAGGCAGGAAGATGTCATCGGGGTGCAGCGGCGTCTCGATTTCATGGAGCTTGATGCGTCGCGGCGAGCGGCACTGAAAAGCCTGAAGCCTTTGATCGAGGCCGCCCTTCCGCAGGGGCTCGATGCCTTTTACGAAAAGGTGCGCAAAGAGCCGCAACTGGCGCGCTTTTTCTCCTCCGAGTCGCATTTGCAGGGTGCCAAGAACGCCCAGCTTGAGCATTGGCAACACATTGTCGAGGCCGAGTTTGATGCCGATTATGCCAAGCGCGTGAAGGCCATCGGCTCGGCCCATGCCCGCATCGGCCTCGTTCCCACCTGGTATATTGGCGGCTATGCGCTGCTGGCCGATCATCTGATCAAGGCGGTCGTCAAGGAAAAGGCTCCGAAGGGTTTGTTTTCCGGTCGCAAGACGACCGATGCCGACGCCCTTGGCGAGGTGCTGGGCAGCATGCTGAAGGCCGTGTTCCTTGATATGGATCTGGCGATTTCGGTCTATATCGAGGAGGCGGAACGGGCCAAGCGCAAGGCGCAGGAAGAAGCGATTTCCAAGGAGCAGGCCTTCGTTTCCGCCGTGTTCGGTTCGGCGCTTCATGCGCTCGCCGACAAGGATTGCACCTATCGTGTCACCGAAACGCTGCCGCCGATCTATGAAACGCTGAAGCGCAACTTCAATCGCGCGCTGGAAGAAATGGGCGCAACGATTGGCGAGATTAAAGTCTCGGCTGAGGATATCCGCTCCGGCGTGGTGCAGATCCGTTCCGGCTCGGATGATCTCGCCCAGCGCACCGAGCAGCAGGCCGCCTCCGTGGAAGAGACCGCCGCCGCACTGGAAGAAATCACCACGACGGTGGCCGATTCCACCCGCCGCGCCGAGGAAGCGAGCCAGCTTGTCAGCCGCACGCGCGATTTCGCCGAACATTCCGGCGCCGTGGTGCAGGAAACCATTGATGCCATGCACGCCATCGAGGCCTCGTCGGGTCAGATCGCCAACATCATCGGCGTGATCGATAATATTGCCTTCCAGACCAATCTTCTGGCGCTCAATGCCGGGGTGGAGGCAGCCCGCGCGGGCGATGCCGGGCGCGGCTTTGCCGTTGTGGCCCATGAGGTGCGCGAGCTGGCCCAGCGTTCGGCCAATGCAGCGCGTGAGATCAAGCATCTGATCAACCACTCGGCGACGCAGGTGAACGAGGGCGTGAAGCTGGTGGGTCGCACGGGCGATACGCTCACCGAGATCGCCCGGCAGGTCAACGATATCAGCCGCAATGTCGGGGCGATTGTTGAATCCGCCCGCGAGCAGGCCATTGGTCTGAAGGAAATCAATACGGCCCTCAACAGCATTGATCAGGGCACGCAGAACAACGCCGCCATGGTCGAGCAATCCACCGCGGCCACCCATGAACTGGCCCGCGTCGTGGATATGATCGTCGGCAAGCTGGGATCGTTCAAGCTTGACGACACACCACAGGTCGAGATGCGCTATAGCGCGCCGCGCCCGGTTTCGCGCGCCGCCCCGGTTGCCGCCAGAAGTGCGACCCCCGCCCCGGCCACGCCACGGGTGACGGAACAGGCACCGATGGTCCGCGCCGTGGGCTGGGAAGACTTTTAAAGCTCAGGCGTGAGCGGCGGCGGCTGGCGATAGTCGCCCGTCGCCTCAAAGGCTGAGGCTATGGCCAACAGCCGGTTGTCGTCATAGGCGCGACCGGCAAAGGTCAGCCCGGCGGGCATGGCAATGTCGTCCATCAGGCCCATCGGCACGGTGACGGTTGGAATGCCAAGATGGCGGATCACGAGGTTGCCATTGGCAACCCATGTGCCGTTTCGCCAGGCAAGATCCGCCGAGACCGGGTTGGTATCGGCATCGGCAGGGCCGACATCGGCCACCGCCGGAAAGATCACCGCGTCGATCTTCAACCCATCCATCCAGTCTTCCAGATCGCGCTTTCGCGTTTCCTCAAGGCCGCGAAAGCCTTCTTCCAGATGCGGGATGTCGAGGAAATGCTGAACCGGATGCTGGCGCGCATGGTCGGGATAGCTCGAAATATCATCGCCAAAGCCGGTATAGCGATCCGGCAGGCTTCCCGGCGGCGCGGGGAAAATCGTCATGCCATCGACATCGGCAAGCCGTGAGAGCTTGGGATCGCCATTGGCTGCCAGAAAATCATCCCACGACCAGACCGAAAGATCCATGATTTCGCGCTTCAGATAGCGCGCACTCACCAGGCCGCGCGTGGTGATCTTAGGCGCACCCGGCCGGTCGCCCTCATAGTTTGAAACGACCGGGAAATCGGTGACAATCACCTCGGCTCCCGCCTTCTCCAAGGCTTCAACCGCCGCCTTCATCCGTGTGAGAATGGAGGCGCGGGTGTCGATTTTCTGGCCCGTCGGGCCGCCAATGCCGGGGTTTTGCGCCGTTCCGGCCAGCGGATCGGCGTTGATATACATCGCGGGCAGCGCAAGCCGCAGGCCTTTGAGGGATGCACCGACGGCCAAGGCGATATAGCTTTCGGGCCGCACCTCCGATGCCCGCGGCAGCGTCACCCATGGCTGGCTGCGCCACAGATCGCCGCGTGTGGTCTCATCATCGGTCACCAGAACATCCAGCACCTCCAGCATGTCGGCCATGCTGCGCGTGTGCGGCACCACCACATCCATGGTTGGCACCAGTGGCCAGTTGCCCCGCACGGAAATCACGCCCCGGCTCGGCGTATAGGCGCAAAGTCCGTTATTGGCGGCAGGTGCGCGCCCGCTCGACCATGTTTCCTCGCCAAGACCGAAGGCGGCAAAGCTTGCCGCTGTTGCCGAGCCGGAACCGTTGGATGAGCCAGAGGCAAAGGCCGCCGTCAGATAGTCCGGGTTATAGGGCGATTCCGCCCGCCCATAGAGGCCGCGCTGCATGCCGCCATTGGCCATGGGCGGCATATTGGTGAGGCCGATGAGAATGGCCCCGCCTGCCCGCAGCCGCTCAATCGCAAAAGCATCCTCATTGGCAATCAGATCGGCAAAGGCGGGTGATCCGGCGGCCACCGACAGACCGCGCACCTTGTAACTGTCCTTGGCCGTATAGGGGATGCCATCGAGCGGGCCGAGCAGCTTGCCTTCCGCCCGGCGACGGTCCGAGGACCGCGCCTCGTCAAGCGCATCCGGGTTCATCACCACCACGGCGTTGAGGCAGGGGCCGGCCTGATCATAGGCGGCGATGCGCTGGAGATAGGCTTCGACCAGCGCTTCGGCGGTGGTCTCGCCCGTTTCCAGCGCGTGGCGCAATTCGGCAATCGTCGCTTCGACAAGCTTCATGGGGTGATTCCAAAAACAAACGTCATGACTGTGAACAGTGCGTTTTCGGTGTAGCGCTTTTCAAGCCTGTTCCGAAGCCCCATGTTCAGCCTCAACCAGACACACATTTGCGCAAATCGCGCCAAAAGGCCAAGACCATGAAGAAAATCGGCTTTCTCTCTTTCGGGCATTGGGCCCCCTCGCCGCAATCGGGCACCCGCTCGGCAGGCGATGCCCTCATTCAATCCATCGATCTTGCTGTGGCGGCCGAAGAACTGGGTGCGGATGGCGCCTATTTCCGCGTCCATCATTTTGCCCGCCAGCTCGCCTCGCCCTTCCCGCTTCTGGCGGCAGTGGGTGCGCGCACGAAAAAGATCGAGATCGGCACCGCCGTTATCGATATGCGCTATGAAAACCCGCTCTATATGGCCGAAGACGCCGGTGCGGCGGACTTGATCAGCGGCGGTCGTTTGCAACTCGGTATCAGCCGTGGCTCGCCCGAACAGGTGATCGATGGCTGGCGCTATTTCGGTTATCAACCGGACGAGGGCAAGAGCGATGCCGATATGGGGCGTTCCCATGCGGAAGTCTTTCTCGACGTGCTGAAGGGCGAAGGCTTTGCCCGCCCCAATCCGCGCCCGATGTTTCCGAACCCGCCCGGTATGCTGCGGCTGGAGCCGCATTCGGAAGGTTTGCGCCAGCGCATCTGGTGGGGTGCAGGTTCCAACGCCACAGCAATTTGGGCGGCCAATCTCGGCATGAACCTGCAAAGCTCGACGTTGAAGGACGACGAAACGGGCGAGCCCTTCCATGTGCAGCAGGCGGCGCAGATCCGCGCCTATCGCGAAGCCTGGAAGGCGGCGGGCCACGCCCACACGCCGCGCGTTTCGGTCAGCCGTTCGATCTTTGCGCTGACGGATGATCGCGACCGCGCTTATTTCGGGCGCGGCGGTAAGGAGCAGGATTCGATTGGCTATATCGATGAAAACACGCGCGCCATCTTTGGCCGCTCCTATGCGGATGAGCCGGACAAGCTCGTGGCGCAATTGCAGGCCGATGAGGCGATTGCCGAAGCCGATACACTGCTTCTGACCGTGCCGAACCAGCTGGGCGTCGATTACAACGCCCATGTGATCGACAGCATTTTGAAGCATGTCGCCCCGGCCCTTGGCTGGCGGTGACAGATAAGAAAGGGGCCGCCGCGATCAAAGCACAGCTTCGCGGCGTCTCCCTTCTCCCCGTGTGCGGGGAGAAGGTCGCGGCAGCGGGATGAGGGGCAAATATAAACGGGCGGTGAAAACCATCACCGCCCGCTTTTGATTTATCGAATAGTCCTCATCCCTCAGGCCGCCGCGGCTTCCGCCACATCGTCGAGCAGGAAATGCACAACCACATATTTGGCGGTGTAGCTATGGCCGCCCTCGGTCGCAATGTCCTGCGTGCCACCATCGGCCGGGTGCCAGTGGTAATAATGCGGGTTGGTGGTCACGAGCGTGATGGCCTTGCCTGCATGCTTGCCAGCGAGACGATAACGCGCTTCGGCGAGAGGCCAGACCCGCTCGAAATCCGCCTGCGTCAACCGCACACGAAGCGCCTTGCGATGCGTCGCATGGCCGGGCGTGGCGCTGTCGCGAACCGCGACCGGAATTTCCAGATCGACCTCCTCTGCATTGTCGAGCAAGGCATTGAATTCTTCAGGCCACATTCGTCTCATGAAATCGCTCCTCCCGAGCTTTTCGTTGACATTATGATGACAGTCTAGCGCATGTCTCGCAAAAGAGGGAACGGGTTTTGCGAAAACGACATGCGACAAAATATAGAGTAAAGCGTCCGCACATTTTGACAACAGTGAGACATGCGATCATCACCCTGCAGGGTGGCGTCGCCTTAACCGGGCTTGGGACGCGTTAGTATTTTCGGTCTGGATTTCACGCGTCAATCGGCATAGCGATTTCCCGCTAGGTCAAGATGGCGTGAGCGCGAAGCTGGCGATAATCTGCAGTGGTCAGAATTTCCGGCGAAGAACAAACAGATTGGCGATCTGGCCGTGAGTTGAGACGAAACGCTGGCATTGTCGCGTGGACTTGTAGCGTATCATTCGGCGCTCTCGCCGCCGTAGCGGCAGATGCGAATTCTCAGCTCGGTTGTTCAATCCCTTGTGCGAGCAATGCTCGACGCCCGGCATCAATTCCGCCTTCGCGGCAGAGTAGGAACGCAGCTTGTCGGTGACCATCACGCGCGGGGCAGTGCCCTGATCGTCACCACCATTTCATCGAGCTGCCATTTGTCGGCGAAGTGACCGCGTGAACGGCGTCGGAGTTGATGGGCGAATTTCAAGCCGAATTTCGCCGCCCATTCCGCGACGGTCTGAAACGAGACGGTGATGCCGCGCTCGGCTAACAGATTCTCGACATCGCGGAAGATGAGCGGGAACCGAAAATAGAGCCACACGGCATGGGCAATGATCTCAGCAGGAAAGCGGTGGCGTCTATAGCGGGTGGGCGAGGCTGCGGTCATGACAAACCGAATATCAACTCGATCCCAGCCACCCGGTTAAGGCGACGTCAGCCCTGGTTGAGCTTGCAGAGATTTGGACGGCGGCACACCCGGCACTCGGCCGACCGCCCAGACTTTCGGACCTTGGTGCTACGGTTCTCAACGCAAAGCGTTTTTCGCAACCGCTGCCATCCGGCAAAACATCATAAGCCCTGTAATTCGCTTCACATGGACCACAGGATTGAAAGGGGTGCGGCCTGCAGGCGTTCGGCAAACGGCGTGATGCGGTCATGATCATGCAGCACGAGACCTCGCACAAAACGGTCACCGACCGCAGCCTGCAACTGACGTAACCCGCGAAAATCATCGGCCTTGACGGTCGCAGACGCCTTGACCTCAATACCAATAATCCTGCCGCGCCGATCTTCGATCACGACATCGACCTCATCCAGATCTTTCGTTCTGTAGTGAGAAAACGACAAACGCCTCTCGGACCAGGACGCCAGCTTCATCAGTTCGGAGATGACAAAACTCTCCAGCAGGGCGCCAAAACGGGTCTTGTCATCGGATAGCCGGGCCAGCTCATCCTCACGCAACGCAGCCAAAAGTCCTGTATCGATGAAATGGAGCTTTGGCGTTTTGACAAGCCGGCTGAGCCGGTTGTTCGACCATGGCACCAAGGTTTTGATGAGGAAGAGCCGCTCCAGGATGGCTATGTATTTCTGAGCGGTGACCCCGGACAATCCCAGTGCTGAACCGAAGCTGCTATTGTTGATCAATTGCCCGGCATGTTCCGCGAGGACATTCAAGAGGCGTGGCAAACGATCGAGCTGATCTATGTTGGCAATGTCGCGCACGTCGCGATCCAGTATCAGACTGACATAGTCTTCGAGCCACGAGACGCGTCGAGCAGACGTGGTTCGCCTCAAGGCTTCAGGATAGCCGCCGGCCAGAACCATGCTCATGAGTTCCTTGCCCAGAACGGCTTCGCCATCAATTGCTGGTTCATCCCCTGCGAACAGTCGATCGAGCATGAGGCCCGGGCTTGAGCGGATTTCAGCCTGCGCAAAGGGAAGAAGCGGAACAACTGCCATTCGGCCGGCCAGGGAGTCTGCAATCGCCGGAATGGTCGCAAGATTGGCGGAGCCCGTGAGCAGAAACCGTCCCGGCTCCTGATCGTCATCCACGCTTGCCTTGATCGCAAGTATCAGATCGGGGGCTCTTTGGACCTCGTCGATAACCGCGCGCTTGATTCCACGGATAAACCCAGTGGGATCGGCTTTAGCAGCGTTTAAAGTACCCGCATCATCCAATGTGATATATGGTCGATCCCTGTTCGAGAACATTCGCGCGAGCGTTGTCTTCCCAGCCTGCCGAGGCCCGGATATCAAGACCACACGGGTATCGGCCAGCGCTGCCTCCACGAGAGGCAACGCTTTACGGTCGACAAGGGACTTCGAATTTGAGTGTTCTGCCATGTGGCCATTTTTAACTCAACAATCGTCCATTTTAAAGTGAAACTTCGTCCGTTTTGAATCAAGCAGGCATACAATCCAGATTGCCAATCTGTTTCTTCTTCAGCGGAAATTCCTGGCCGCCGCAGATTATCGCCAGCTTCGCGCTCACGCCATCTTGACCTAGCGGGAAATCGCTATGCCGATTGACGCCTGAAATCCAGACCGAAGATACTAACTCGATCCCAACCAGCCGGTTAAGGCGACGCCACCGTCTACGGAACTCGGGGCTTCTGTGGTTGTCGCTCTACAAAGCGGTCCAGCTGCAATATCGATCTGGTTCTGCGCTCATAGATGAAGCAACCAAAGAGGGTGTTATGTCCTGGATTGAGCGTCGTGAAATTCCTAAGACGCATATTCTTTAAGGTTGCATAATCTCCATTTGTTTGGAGTAACTGATGCCGATGAAATGAAGAATAATGCGCTAAAACATAATATTAGAATATTTTTGAATGATCACATTATTACACTTATATGGTGCAATAATGCGACATAGTATATTAATCATGATTTCTTGTGGTCTTCTCCCTTGCTCCCACCTTCAGAATAGATAAACAACCCTTGCGTTTATCTGGGGCTATTACATGTCGACGAAATTTGGATTCATGACGGGTGCATTCCTGGGGCTTTCGTCCATTGGCGCGAATGCGACCGTCGCCGATGGCGTCAAGCTTCTGGAACAAGGTAAAATCGAGGAATCGGTGAAGACGCTTCAGGCAGCCTATGATGCGGGCGATGCCGATGGTGCGTTCTATATCGGTCGTCTTTTTGAAATGGGCATTGGCACAGACCGCGATCTTCGTCGCGCGGCGGCCCTTTATGCGGCAGCGGCTGGCAAGAAAAGCGCCAAGGCGCAGAACCGTCTTGGTCTGATGTTCCTCAATGGCGAAGTTGTGCTGCAGGATTATGAGCGGGCGGGCCAGCTGATTTGCGCGGCGGCAGCTGCTGGCGACACGAATGGTCAGTTCAACTGTGGCCTGCTGCATGCTGAAGGCAAGGGCTTTGCCAAGGAGCCCGCCGCAGCCCTTCCCTTCTGGGAAGCCGCAGCCAAGCAGAACAATGTCGCAGCGATCAACTATCTCGGTCAGGCCTACCTCAAGGGTGATGGCGTTGCTCCGGACTCCGCCAAGGCGGTTTCGCTGTTCCGCCGCACGGCCGAGGCGGGCAATCCGATGGGGCTTCTGGAACTGGCGAAAGCCCTTGCGGGGGGACGCGGCATGGCGGCTGACCCGATGATGGCCTATGCCTTCGCCAATCTGGCGGCGGCGCGCGGCCATGCCGAGGCCCCCGCCTTGCGCGATAGCATCGGTGCCAAGCTCTCCGCAGACGAGATTGCCAAGGCGCAGGCCTTTGCGCGGGACTGGAAAGCCGTTCCAATCGAAAAGACCGGGCTTTGAACCCATGACGTATCGCCGGGTTGTTGAAGCGCTTTCGCGGGCGCTGTCCGTCCTTTTTCTGCTTGCGGCTTTGATGCCGGTCTCGTTGGCACATGCGGCTTCGCCTACGCCTGCGCCGGCGACGGGCGTGTGGATTGCCAAGTGTGACGACGAAGCAAGCCGCGCCTCCTGCCAGCTTGTGCAGTATGCGGCGCTCAGACTGGGCGAGGCCCCATTGTTTATGGTGACCATCTCGCGGGATGCCAAAACCGGCAAGCGCTTCGGCATCGTAACGGCCCCACTGCGGGTCTATCTGGCGCCGGGGGTGCGGATCGTGGTGGATCGCAAGCGTCCGTTCAAGGCGGCCTTTGAACTGTGCGACGAAGCCGGCTGCCATGCGGGCTTTCGTTTCGAGGGTGCGGTGGCCGATGCGTTTCGCAAGGGTAGCCGGGCGGAGATCAGCGTGTGGACAGCCAAGGACAAGGCCGTGGTCTTCCCGCTGGCGCTCAACGGACTTTCCGCCGCGCTCGAAACATTTGAAGGGGCAAAAAACCCATGAAGATGAGCCCTTTCCTCGCCTGTTCACTGACGGGTCTTATCGCGCTCCTGCTTATGGATGCGGGATTGCACGAAACGAACGCGCAGGCGCTGACACCTGCCCAGGAGCGGGCGCTGGACAGTGGCGTTCGTCGCGAAACGGCAAGCGACACCGAGGCCCAGCGTGCGCGGCGTGACGCCGCGCGGGCCCGCACTGCGCGCCTGCCTCAGATGCAAGCCGCAACCGATCCACTCGCGCCGGCGGCAGGCGGGCCGTGCTTCACCATTCGCCACGTCAAAATCAGCGGCTACGAAGTCTTCGGGCAGTTCCCGCAAGGCTATCGTGATCTGATTGGCCGCTGCTCGACAGCCGCTGAGATCGCCGCCACCTTGAACCGCATCAATACCGCCTATCAGGCGCGCGGCTTCATCACCACGCGGGCTTATGTGCCGGAACAGAATGTCGCCGACGGCGAACTGGAGATTGTCGTCATTCCGGGCCTGATCGAGGGTTATGTCTATGGCGACGGCCGCAAGGCTGACCGGCGGCTGACCGCAGCCTTCCCCACCGGGCGCGGCGATCTTCTCAACCTGCGCAATCTTGAGCAGGGCCTCGACAACATCAACGCCGTGCGTTCGGCCAAGGCGAAATTCCAACTGGTTCCGGGCGAGAAAACCGGCGGCTCTTTCGTGCAGGTCATCGCCACGGATGGGCGGCGCATGCGCGCTTCGTTTGAAACCCGCAATTCCGGATTTGAGACCACCGGCGTGGTGAAGACCACGGCAACCGCCGAGTTCGACAATCTCGCCTGGCTCAATGACCAGACCACCATCAGCCTGACCACGACACCGTTCGACCCGCGCGGCAAACGCTTTTCCGACGCATTGGCGCTGAACACGTCCGTGCCGTGGGGTAACTGGTCCTTCGGGCTGGATGCGGGGCTCAGCCGCTATTTCTTCATTCTCGACGGCGTAAACCAGACCTATCCGGTTGAAGGGCATACGGCGCATGTGGCGTTTTCCGCCGAACGGCTGCTGATGCGCGACCAGACGACGAAGTCCTATGCCTATGGCGAGATGAAGGTATTGGCATCGCGCTCCTCTATCGATGGGTTCGAGATCGAGAGCCAGCACCGGGACATGACCATCGGTACGCTCGGGCTGCGTGGCGAAAAACAATTGCCGAGTGGCAAGTTCACCTGGGATCTAGGGCTGAAAGCAGGGCTTGACCTGATCAGCCACACGCCGGTGAAAAGTTCCGTTGACGAGAATTTCACGCTCTTCTTCGCCACCTTCAATTACGAGCATCCGTTGCGCGAAGGGCTGATCTATCGCGGTTCGCTGTCGGGTCAGTTGAGCAACGATGTTCTGCCCAGCAGCGAGCAGTTCTCGATTGGCGGATGGGGTAATGTGCGCGGCTTTCATGACGACAGCATGTATGGCGACAGCGGTGTCTATTTGCGTAACAGCCTGGAATGGACGGCCTTCCAAGGCGATGACCTGACGCTGAAACTGGAGCCCGGCATCGATTTCGGCCTCATCAAACCGTCGCTCTTTCGCGATTGGCACCAGCATCACCTGATCGGTGCCAGCCTTGGTGCGCGGGTGGCGTATCAGGATCGCATCAACCTTGATTTCAGGATTGCCCAAGCGCTGGACCGCCCCTCGGACTTCGAGGCGGGGCGGACGGTCGCCTATGCGGGGATCAACCTGAAATTCTGACGACACGCGGCGGGGCAGAGCGCGCCTGCTCGCACCCTACCGGCACGACAAGCTCCGCCCATGACGGGCGGCCCGAGGAACGGGAATGACAATGATGTTGAAATTGGCAAGACGGGCGATTGCGCTTCTGTTGGCAACGGTTCTCACCGTTCAACCAGCCATTTTGCATGCGGGCGACATCATCAACGTGCAGCCGGATACGGCGCGCCCGCGTGTGGACCAGTCTTACAACGGCACGACCGTCCTTAACATCGCCACGCCGAATGCTGCCGGTGTCTCGCATGATGTCTACTCGCGCTTTGTCGCGAATGATCTGATCCTCAACAACTCTGCGACCAATGTCAGCACCCAGCTGGGCGGCTGGATTGAGGGCAACCCGAACCTGAGGCCGGGTCAGGCCGCCTCGCTGTGGATCGGTGAGGTCGTCGGCGCCAGCCAGACCCAGTTGAACGGCATTCTGGAGGTGGCGGGTCCCCGTATGGATGTGGTGCTGGCCAACGAGCAGGGCATCGTCTGCAATGGCTGTGGCTTCATCAACACCGGGCGCACGACGCTGACGACCGGCGTACCGCGCTTTTCCGCATCGGGCGCGCTGGAAGGATTCGATGTTCGTCAGGGCAAGGTGACGATTGGGGCGGGCGGGCTGAACCCGGAAAGCCGCGTGGCGCTTAACG
This sequence comes from Pseudomonadota bacterium, assembly GCA_020161665.1. Classification (GTDB taxonomy): domain Bacteria; phylum Pseudomonadota; class Alphaproteobacteria; order Rhizobiales; family Rhizobiaceae; genus Ectorhizobium. The sequence goes on from JAIUPA010000017.1 coordinate 62,542, forward strand.
ACACGTCGCGGGTGGATATTCTGGCCCGCGCCGCAGTGATCTACGGCAAGATGCGCGCCGACGGGCTGAATGTCGTCACCGGCCCCAATGCTGTTGATTACAACTGGACCTACGATCCGGCGACAGGCGCTGTGACCGGCGTCACCCCGATTTCCGGCAGTGGCGCGCCCCCTGCCCTCGCCGTTGATGTTTCGGCGCTCGGCGGCATGTATGCCAACGCCATCCAGATGGTGGCAACGGAAGCGGGCGTGGGCGTGCGCATGGACGGCCAGATGGCCTCCAGCACGAACATCGCGCTTTCCGCCAAGGGCCAGCTCAGTCTCGGTGCCACTTCCAACGTCAAGGCCCGCAACAAGGTCATCATCCGCAACGACGGGCCGTTGCAGCTCGAAGGCTCGATCACATCCGAGCAGGGCGATCTGGTCGATCTGCGCACATCCGCCGGTGCGATGCAGGTCAGCGGTCAGGTCTCGGGCGGCGAAATCCGTCTGGAAAGCGTCGGCCCGGCTGAAATTTCCGCCGCGATGGCCGCGCAAGGCGCACTTGGCATCCGCTCGACCGGCGACACGGTGACGATTGCCAGCGCAGCCTCGCTCAAGGGCCAATCCGTGACCGTGGCGGCCGCAAAATCCGTCACCACCCATGGTACGCTAAACGCCACGACGGCGCTTACCGTTCAAGCCGCCGATGGCGCGCTCTCCGGCACGGGAACACTGTCCGGCGACACTGTCACCCTTCAATCCAGCGGCAGCGTCAGCAATTCCGGCATCGTTACGGCGAAGACCGATCTTACCATTTCCGCCAATGCAATCACCAATACCGGCGCCATGATGGCCGGGCGGGACATCGCCCTTTACGCCGACAACATTGAGAACATCGGCGGGGCCATCTGGGCCAACCGCGACATCGCACTGGCCGCGAGCGTCGGACTAGCTTCCGCCACCAGCGTGACGAACCGCAATGGCCGGATCGAGGCGTTTCAGGGCGACCTGACGATCCGCGCCGAGACGGTCACCAATGAGGGCACAGCCCCGACCATCTCGCAAAGCCAGATTACCCGCTGGCTGGAAACGGCAACCGCCGGGCCGCTGGCGCCAGCCGAGGAAATCGTCAAGCTGGTCGATCCCGCCTATCTCGGGGCCGATGGCAAGATCCTGCCCGCTTATGCCGATGACTACACCGCGCTGTGGACCGGGCTTCTGGGCGGCGGCGCGCTTTCCGCTGACGCGCTTTCCATCATGAAAAGCGCAGTCCTGACGGCTGACGGTTCTGCGGTGGCGAGCGATTTCGTCGGCATGTGGAACAATATGGTGGCGCGCGCCAATGAGGACGGTACGGCCAGCCCGGCCGATGCCGTGCGTGACCTCGCCCTATCCAGCATCTTCGACCTTGCCGGCAAGGTGAAGCCGCAATATGCCGCTGCCTATGCCGAACTGTGGGACACCCTGGCCTCGGGCGGCACCGAGGTTTCAGCAAGCGTCAAGGCCATTCTGAAGACCTCTTCGCTGGAAGAAGCCGGCACGACGACCGACCCGGTGACCGGCCAGACCGTCACCCTCTATTCCAACACACTCGTTTCGGAAGCTACCGACCTATGGGCCGCGATGAAGGATGCGAGTTCCGGCACCAGCTACAATATCGTCAAGTTCCTCTATCAGGACCGCTTTGACGACAATGGAAAGCTGGCCGAACTGGTGGCTGGCGGCGATGTCAGCATCGAAGCCGATGCGATCCATAACCTTTACGCCAATATCTCCGCAGGCGGCGATCTCGCCCTGACCGCCAGCACGGTGGAGAACAAGGCGCTCGGGGCCTCGCAGGTTCTGTTCGAAGTGCACAAGCGGCCCGGCTGCTTCACCTGCCACGAGGGCAAGCTCAGCCTTTACGACACGTTTGGCGGGCGCATCGAAGCGAATGGCAATGTGGCGATTGCCGGGGCCTTCACCAACGACACCGTCAATTCCTCGACGCTGGCCGCAGGTGAGGTTGTCACCAAGCTCAACGCCTATATCGCCGAGAAGACGGCGGAAGGCGATCCACTGATGGCAGGCGTTCCCGCCATCAGTTCCAAGAACTACGAGCTGATTGACCAACGCGATGACAGCGCTACCGTTCCGGCTGCGGGCAATGGCACCGATATCCGGGTGGTCGTGCCAGTCAACAATAGCGCTGTCGCCAATGCCAGCCCCGCCGATCCGACGATTGCCGCAACGCCTTCCGTCAACGCGCTGGTCGCCGCCGGTCTGACGACGCTGGCTGAAACCGATCCGGAATACGCGCAATACGCCAATTTCATCACCTCCAACTACATGATGGCCGAAGGTCGCCTCGCCTATCGCGACGATCTCGTTGCCAATGGTCGCGAAGCGCTGGCCGCAGCGCTGGGTCGCGCCGAAACCAATGTGGCAAACAGCACGGCCCTTCCCGAGGGGCCGGCGAAGATGCCTGCCGCTGATGGCTCTGGTCTCATCACCGTCTATCCGGCCCAATCCGCGCTCACGCTGCGCCCCGATGGCGCGCTGGTCGCCGGTACCAATGTGGCGCTCTCCGGCACTTCGGTTTCCAATGCCGGCTCAGTGCGCGCGCACAATAACCTGACCGTTTCCGCCGACAGCATCACCGGCAAGAATGCCACCTTCTCGGCGGAAGGCGGCGCGCTCGCGCTCTCAGCCCTTGGCAATATTGCCATCGATGGCGGCTCGATTTCCGGCAAGAGCGTCGAACTCGTCACCGGTCAGGATTTCACCGGCAAGGGGCTTTCAATCCGTTCAGCAGGCGATGCCTCGCTGTTTGCCATGGGCTCCGCGTCGCTCACCGGGCTTGAGAAGAGCTTCAGCATGAAGCGCGGAACCGGCCTTGTCACGGCCGTCGACCAGCAGCTTTCGGCGCTCGACGTGGGCGGTGACCTCTCCATCGTCACGCTCACCGACCTGACGCTGTCTGGCGTCGACGGCAAGGCAGGCGGCCATATCGCGCTTTCGGCAGGGGCAGACCTCAATCTGACCGCCGCGCAGAGCACCTACGAATTCCATGCGAGTGCGAAGAAGAGCAGCACCGATATCAGCCGGGTCATCAACCACACCACGTCGCTGATTGCGGGCGGTGACGTGTCGGCAACGGCAGGCAGTGATGCCCTGCTAGTCGGCACGCTGATTGACGCCGCAGGCACCTTCGATCTTGCGGCGGGCGACAGTGTCGTGATGACCGCCGCGCAGGACCTCTATTCCTATGCGTCCTCTTCCAAGAAGGGTAATTTCCTTTCCAAGAAGGTGACCTCCGTC
>JAIUPA010000018.1 GCA_020161665.1 Pseudomonadota bacterium
CGCGTTCGGTGGGCAACAACCCCTCGATGATCCGCCATTCCATATCTGTCAGGTCGCCGCGAGCCAAAACTGCCTCCTAAAAAGCAGTCTTGAATCACGCTTCAGCTGATTTGGGAACCCACTTTGTCAACAGGACCTAAGCATCGGCCATTTCATGGATGGCTCGGCATCGCCGCTCCCGGCACGCACTCTCTATTTCAAAAAATCTTCCGCCGTGGAGACGTTGATTCCGTGCTGCTTGGCCAGATACTTCGACACTGGCCCGCCACCCGCCTTAATCTTGGCTTTCGCTGCCGATTTGAAGGCCTTCGCCTTCGGATCGAATAAATCAATATCTTCAGTTAAGATGAAATCTGCTTGAGCGCCTTTTGCTATCGCGGGCCATTTTTGGTCTTTTTTGGGAACGCCTAGTTTCTTCAGATCAACACTCGCGCTTTTATCCATCGGAAACAAAACTATGAACCGCTCTACGATCTGATCCGCGATCCAATCGCATAAATTGAGACCCACGGCGGACGGCCTGCAACAGTCATTGTATTCTTGCTGAGCGTGCCCCTCATCATCTACCGCTAGGCAACCCTTTTCTTGGACCTTGCCAATCATCGCGCTGTAGACGCCGCTGGTACCCGCTACCCGCTCATCTTGGAAATATTTCAAGCAGTTTGCATCTATCACGGTAGGCGGGGCCATTATCTTTTCTCGGGGTACATAAAATCAAACTGGGGTTCGACCGACGCTCTTTTCTCCTGTACTGAAGCCCTGGCCAGTTCCAATGACTCAGCTTGGCGCTGCGGGAAAAAGCCGCCAGGCCATTTTGGGACGAATGAGCCATCACTGGAAATTTGGATGGGTGTTACCTTCTTCAACCCATCCAAGTCCTGCACATAAAAAATTCGTACGTCCGAAGCTCTTATGTCGTTTGCGGCCACGTGCCTCGCGACTCTGAGCACCAGGTTGTCACTGTGGGTTTCAATGAAGACCTGACTGTCCAGCTTAGAGAGGGATGCAAAAAACGATCCTAAAGCCGCCTGGGCGTTTGGATGAAGGTGGATTTCTGGCTCTTGGACTACGAGAATGGGCCGACCAAGATTGTGTCTTTCCTTCCGGGCACGATTAGCCAGTTCTATGCCTGACACCAGCACTGGCAGCACTTGGCTACAGCCAAATCCAACGTCACAAATATTGTGATCAGAACCGTCTTTACCGACGACGACAAGTTCAAAATGCCTCTCTGTAAGATATTTGACCTTGATGCCTTCAGCGATACCAGTGGCCTGGAGCCAACGGGATATCTCATCGACAAAGCCGATCTGTTCACCACCCCTCTTGGATGCATCGCTCGCAAGGATTGTTACCGTATTCTGCCCGAAGCGGCCGATCTTCGATGCCGTTTCGCCAGACAACAAATACGTCCTTTGGGGCATTTCGCGGAATGCACCTAAGGTGTCGTAGTTTCGGAACGATTCAATGACTGCCCGTCGGAAGCGAACGATCTTTCGCTCGGCAGCTCTCAGAAACTGATGCGTTGCATCACTGACGGGAACCGTAGACTCCAACCGGAACCTTCTCTGATATTCGTACGCCTCGCGAAAAGAAGGAAGAAAACCAACCAAGCGTGGGCGCACTTTTTTGATCGGGCCTTCTAGTTCCTCAATTTTCACGCCGCTTATAACGACGTCATACTTGTCTTTTGATGTCGTATACTCGTAGACGGGTTCTCCACCGTCCAGTAGCCGAAACTTCGAGAGTTCTACCTCACGCCGTTGAGTTCGGTATTTGAGCTCAAACTCGTAGAAGAAATCTTCGATAGTGAACGAGATGCGGACAGGGGTGTTTGCCCTACCGCCGTGTACCAGGTCTTTGAACGTCCCGAGCTGATCGAACGGTCCGTTGATCAAGATGGGTCCCCCTCCGATTGTCTCGGATGAGATTGATTGCGCAAGTATGTTGAGCGCGCTGAGCGCGCTCGACTTGCCCGAATTGTTAGGTCCGACGAAGATGTTTAATCTTGAAAAGTCAAAGTGCTCTGACTTGAAAGCCCTGTAGTTTGTCAGTTCTAAGCGGGACAGCACTCGCAGGCTCTCTTTTCAATGTTAGGATGTGCCCAAGCGGGCGACATCAAGTCGCGTCATGCAATCAGATTCCAAAAACACATGCAATGGTAGCACCCGTTTTGTGGCAGAAAAAGTTCGACGCTCAGGTTAGCGAGTCGGACGCTGGTATCAACCCAAAGGATGTCCTTGGCCTGAGGGTAGTGTATTCTCGGGGTCTTTTGGGCGATCACGCGCAGCAGGTGGTCGGCAGGCAGCTGGATATCGCGGCACGAGCCTTAGCTTACCTGCAGGCGCGCCGTTGCCACCGGTGAAGACGGGAGGTGAAATGTCTCACGTCATGAGGCTAGGATCGTTGCCGTGGGCGATCAGTTCGCCAGGGACCCAAATCGCCTAAGAACATGATTGATGTTCCAGACTTGTTCCATAAGACCATTCTTGGAAACATCCGGCCTGCCGTGAATAAATGGCCATGGACCAATTATCTGTTTTCATTGTGGAGAAATGGTACGGTTGGGGGGTCTCGAACCTCCGACCTCAGGTGCCACAAACCTGCGCTCTAACCAACTGAGCTACAACCGCACATGGACGCTGTTGCGTCCGGGGCGTCACATACGAGGTGTTCGCCCCTTTTGCAAGCCTTCGATGAAAGAAGTGTACAAAAAATCCGCTTCACGGGGAAGCCGCCACCGCGATTAACCGTCTTGGGCGATAGGGCCAACAGCGGAATGGACCGAAAGCCCTTCGAACGCTATTAATAAACTGTTAATATTGACTGAGAATTGAGGCAGGTCGCAACGCATGGTCGCCGCTTATTACCCCTTCATTGACATTGCCGTGCACGAAAAGGTGCGCGAGCGCTATGCTGCGGGCGAGGCTCTAGCGCTCTTCACAGTCGGCCTTGATCACGTTCTTTGGGCAAATGGCGCGGGTGCCTCGCTGTTCGGCTTCGGTTCCGTCTATGATTTCCTGGAACAGGGGCCGGATCGCCGCTCGGTGTTCTTCCGCCAGTTTGAAGCCACGGCGGGCGGCCTTGCTGTCGCCGGGGCCAACCGCAATTTTACCATCCGCGTTGCCTCCGGCTTCCAGAGCCGCATCATCAATGCGCATGTCGAGGTCATCGTTCTGCCCGATGGTGCTTCGGCCTATCTCTTTGCCGCGCCGACGGCCCTTGCCGACGCCTCGCCCGAGATGCGCGCCCGCCAGATGCTGGCCGGGCTCGATGATCCCGATACACATATGGCCGTGATCGATGACGAAGGCATGCTGGTGGCCGCCTCCGTCGGCTATCCGGCGCTTGGCGTCACGGAACATACGGCCAAGGCGCTGGTCAACCTGATTTCGGGCGATGCAAGCGGCCTGACCAAGCGTTCACTGCCCACGGCGCGCGGCAACCTGCCCGCCGCTGCGGCGCGCATTTCCGCCCATCCGGCGCTCAACCTCATTTTCGTCATCGACAATTCGGCGCTGGCCCCGGCCACGACGATACCGAGTGCTGCGGTTTCGGATACCCCGAGCGAAGCGCTTGTCCCCGTTGACGATGTTATGATCGACGCTGCGAGTACCGTTGAAGAACCGGCGATCGCGGCGGATACGCCTGCTTTCGAAGCTGAAGCGTTTGTCGAACCGCCTGCGGCTCTTGCCAGCGAAGCCGACATCGCCGTGACAGCGCCCATGCCCTTCGAACCCGTCGCTGCTGATCTTGCCGTCGAGACCGTCGCCACGCCGTCCGGCTTTGTGTTCGATCCCTCGCGACGCCCGTTCCGTTTTGTCTGGAAGACGGGGGCGGATGGCCGCTTCAGTGACGTTTCCAGCGAGTTCGCCGACGCGGTTGGACCGCACGCCGCTGATATTCGCGGCCAGTCTTTCATGACGCTTGCCGAACGCTACGGTTTTGACATCGACAACAAGATTGCCGAGGCGCTGGCGCGGCGCGACACCTGGTCCGGCAAAACCGTTCTCTGGCCGGTTGAAGGCACGAATTTGCGCGTTCCGGTCGATCTGGCCGCCCTGCCCGCTTACAATCGCTCGCGCGAGTTCGACGGCTTCCGGGGCTTCGGTATTGTGCGTCCGGGGGATGCCATCGTCGATGAACGCGGCATCGGTCTTCATCTGGGAGACGAGGAGGCAGCCGTTGAAGACGAGGCGGCTCTCGCGCCGCAGCTTCCCGATGTTGATACGGTAACGACGGAAGCCACGCAGGTGTTTGCCGAAGCGGCAGAGACGCTGGCGGCGGCGCCGCAGGCCGAAGAGGTGCAGCACGAGGCTTCTCCGGTTGTCGTTCTTGATGCGGCAGCGGACGAAGAACCCGTTACGCTTGAACCCGAGACCCAGGTCGAGCCAAGCTTCGCGCCGGTTGCGGATGTGGTTGAAGAGGCCACGGACGAACCGATGGAGATGCAGGCCGTCGATGCGCCTGTCGAAGAACCGGCCGACAGTGATGAGACCCCGGTGACAGCACCCGAGGAAACGCTCGAATGGCCGGCAGGCGAACCGCCCGTCTTGAAGTTTTCGGCCAATCCGGGCCGTCGCCTGTCCGACAAGATCATCAGCCTTGAAGAACACCGCGCCCGTGCTTTCGACAGCCTGACGGCGGGCGAGCAGGCGGCGTTCCGCGAGATCGGTCGCAAGCTGGAAGCCTTCCGGCAGGAGGGTACAGAGGCCGAAACACCGGATGCTGTCGCCACCCCGGCCCCTGAGATCGAGGCCGCAGAGGACAGAACGCCGGTCGAACCCGTTGCCGTGACGCCGGAAACGCCTGCCGAGCCGTTGCCGGACGTGGCTCCGGAACCGGAGATCGCGGCTCTTGCTGCTGAATTGGGCGAACCCGCCAGTGCCGCTGATGCGCCGGAATCCGTCGATTTCGTGCCGAGCCGCAAGGGCGATCCCGATGGTCTGAACGCCGATATTCTGGCGCAGATGCCGGTTGCGCTTCTCGTTCTGGCTGGTGATGTTCTTTACCACGCCAACCCGGAATTCCTGCGTCTGACGGGCTATGACGATCTGGATGCCGTGCGCGCTGTCGGTGGACTTGATGCGCTTCTCCAGCGCAGCGACCTTGAAGACAAGGAAGCGTCTGCCGGGTCCATGGTTCTGGTCAAGGCCGACGACGAGCTTCTGCCTGTCACCGCCCGGCTGCAATCGGTGCGCTGGGAAGGCGCGTCCGCCCTGATGCTGGCCCTGATGCCCGCTTCCGTGGTGGTCGCCCCGGAACCGGCCCCGGTCAAGGTCGAGACTTCCGCCCAGTCCCTGATGGATGGTCCGGCCAATGATCTGGCACGGCTTCGGGTCGAGGTGGAGGAAATGCGCTCCATCCTCGAAACGGCAACCGATGGTGTCGTCATTCTCGGCAACCATGGCGAAATCCGTTCGATGAACCGTTCGGCCAGCGCCCTCTTCAACTATGATGAGGAAGAAACACGCGGCAAACCGTTCGTCATGCTCTTTGCCCATGAAAGCCAGAAAGCGGTCGCCGACTATCTCAACGGCCTTTCCGACAATGGCGTCATGAGCGTTCTCAATGACGGGCGCGAAGTCATCGGTCGCGAGGCGTCCGGCGGGCTGTTGCCGCTGTTCATGACCATCGGCAAGCTTTCCTCGTCACAGCGTTATTGCGCCGTCATCCGCGACATTACCCAGTGGAAGCGTTCGGAAGAGGAATTGCGCACTGCCAAGCGCGCCGCCGAAACGGCCAATGCTCACAAGACCGATTTTCTGGCGCGTGTCAGCCATGAAATCCGCACGCCGCTCAATGCTATCATCGGCTTTGCTGACCTGATCGCGTCCGAGCATTTCGGCCCGGTCGGCCATCCGCGCTACATCGAATATTCGAACGACATCGGACGTTCGGGCCGCCATGTGCTCGACATCGTCAATGACCTGCTTGATATTTCCAAGATCGAAGCGGGCGAGATGGATCTCGATTTCAGTGCCGTGAACCTCAATGAATCGATCACAGAGGCCGTATCCTTGGTGCAACCGCAGGCCAACAACCAGCGCGTCATCATCCGCACGGCGCTTTCGCATGCGGTTCCGGCGGTCGTGGCCGATCTTCGCTCGATCAAGCAGATCGTCCTCAACATTCTGGCCAACTCGATCCGCTTCACACCGGCGGGCGGGCAGATTGTCGTTTCGACCGCCTATGAGCAGAATGGCAGCGTGGCGCTGCGCATCCGCGACACCGGCGTCGGCATGACCCGCGCCGAGCTGGAACAGGCCATGAAGCCCTTCCGGCAGGTTTCGACGAACCAGCAGAAGCGGGGCGAGGGCACCGGCCTGGGCCTGCCGCTGACGAAGGCGATGACCGAGGCAAACCGTGCGGCCTTCACGATCCAGTCGGCTCCAAACGAAGGCACGCTGGTGGAAATCTCCTTCCCGCCCCAGCGCGTGCTGGCCAACTGAGACGACAGGTCGATAAAAAAAGGGGCAGTCACAAGGACTGCCCTAATAATGCTGTCAAACGTGGACGTTGCGCCCTACCCCGGAATTTCAGGTCTTTGGTTCGCTCCGGATTGATGACCCGCGCCTTTATGAGTGATGCGGAATATTCCTTAATGAACCCCTATGGGCGAGATCACAGGGGCGTGAGACGCCGCTGCCTCTGGCTTACCATACGGGGAATATTTGCCTGTCACCGGCAAATCCTGTATCGGCTCAAGGGACGATCTTCCTCGATGCGGTTGATGTGACGCGGCCTTGCGGCCACGCCGTCGCACAGCCGGAACGAGCCTCCAGAACGGTGAACCGATGCAAAACGACAAGGCGGGCAAAAGCGCGGCGCGGAGGGGTCTGATCCTGCGCGTCGCCATTGCCGTTGTGGCGATCATCGCCGCCATGTTCTTTGTGCCGCGCGCTGCCGTGCGGATTTTCCTGTCTGCGGATGATCTGGGCCAGATGCTGCGGGATGAGGCCAGCAAACGCGGCGGACTGCAGCTTGATTTTTCCAACCCGCGCCTGTCTCTGTGGCCGCGCCCGCGCCTGAAATTGACGGACCCGGTGCTGCGCCGCGCGGATGGAAGCGTTCTGGCCGAAGCGGCCATCCTGACGGCTGATATGCCGCTCTTTGCCGGTTTCCTGCCGGAACCGCATTTTACCGCCATCGATCTCGGTCTGCCGCGGGTCTATCTTCGTGGTCTTGATACCGGCCGTTGGGCCAAGGGGTTGCCGGCTGAAATCACCAACCTTGCCACCCTCTTCGATCCAGCCGCTCTGGACATGTTGTCTAACGTGCACGGCACCTTCCGTGTCGACGGCGGCGCGGTGTTCCTGCAGGGCGAGGCGGTGCCGCGGCTGGCCGATGTGAAGGCGCGGCTGGCCTGGCCGAGCGAAGGCACGCCGCTTAGCCTTTCCGCCTCCGGCACGGCCAATGGCAAGGCGGTTCGGCTTGACCTCAACAGTTCGGGCTTCCGCCGCCTGATTTCCGGCGAGGAGGCCCCGGTGCAAATGGCCATCAGCCTGCCGGGTGCGTCCGCCGAAATTGACGGAACGGCCAACCTGTCCCGCCTCGGCTTTCTATCGGGCGCCTTCACCTTGACCGCCAACGATGTCCAGACGCTTCTGGACTGGAGCGGCACGGGGCTTTCGGGCATGGAAACGGTCAAGACCGCCAGCCTCACCGCTTCGCTTGGTTCGTATGGACGCACCTTGCGCTTCGACACCATGGCGCTCGCCATCAACGACACACGCGCCAGCGGCTTTCTCGAGCTAGCCCTTCCGGAAACCGGAACGCCCAAGGCAAGCGGCACGCTGGCCTTTGATGAATTCGACATTGACGATATCAACACCCTGAAGCCGCTGGCCGAGCGCTTTTTCGCCCGCGACGAGCAAGGCGTGGCGCGCCCCGCCGCAATGCTGGACCTGCGCGTTTCCAGCCGTAGTGCCGATATTGGCTCGGTGCGGCTGGATGACATTGCCGCCAGCATGATCGTCGGCAAGGAACATGCCCTGATCGACATCGGCGACAGTTCGTTTGCCGGAGGACGCCTGACGGGCCGCGTCAGCACCGGCAGCAAGGCATTGGGGGAAGGCCTGCGCCTGCAGGCCAGCATGCGCGGCGTCGACGTGGCACAGGTGGCGGGCGACATGATTCTGGGGCAGTTGTGGCCGAAGAGCGGCGTGGGGGATGCCGATATCAACCTGACGCTTGAAGGCCCGCCGGAGGACGCGCTTCTGCAGCGCAAGATTTCGGGCAAGGCCTCCATCCGGATTGATCAGGGTTCGCTGACCTATTTCAGCTCCACCGGCCTCGCGGCCCTCGGCACGGCAACGCCCCTTCCCGCCCCGCTTTCCAGTTCCAAAGACAGCTTCTCCTTTGACAAGCTCGATATGGATCTTGAAATGACGCATGGCCTGATGGGCGTGACGCTGATGGCACAATCCAGCCGCAACCGCCTGTCTCTCACCGGGCGCGAGACATCGCGGGGTACCGACTTCGAGCTTTCAGGAACCGTGGGGCCGGCTGCCACACCGGATGTGGGGATGCGGTTTTCGCTTGCCGGTCCGGTTCATGCGCTTTCCGTCACGGCGCTGACACCGCCGAATCCTTAAACGCGTGTCGTTCCCTCGGCATGAAAATATGATCTAAACTTATTGCATCGAATCGCGGAGCGCTTGCGGGGCGGCAAAGATATGCAGCAGTTCTGGACGGGTCTCTTCAAGATCGCACTGGCCTCGCTTTTGACGGGCGTCTTTCTTTCCTTTTTCGGGATTACCGCGGACACCATTCTCGCGCGCATCGGCATGACGCCGGAAAGCCTGTGGCAGAAGACCGTTGCCGCCATCCACTGGGCGATCCCCAACATTGCGCTGGGGGCTATCATCGTGCTGCCGGTCTGGCTGATTGCCTATATTTTCCTGCCGCCGCGCCATCTGGACTAGAGCCTGTCAGGTTCATTCTGAACCAGACAGACTCTCGCTTTCTTTTATTTTCGTTTGTCTTTTCGGGAAAACCGATTTCCACTTTTCCCTGACAAACTCTAAAAAACCGGAGCTTTTGGCCCCGGACCAGTTTGCTTACAAACCTTTCCTACCCACTTCCGTCATCCTCGGGCCTGACCCGAGGATCCATGATTTCGATGTTTTATGGATGGTCGGGTCAAGCCCGACCATGACGAAGAGAGAGGCTTACGACCTTTCTCACCCGTCTGAGCCGGAGCTTTTGGCCCCGGCTCTTTTGATTGTGTCTCCTTTGCGATCAGCCGCCCGCCCGGAAGGCGGCGCGTTCATCCCGCTGGCGTTGCAGTTCGCGGCTTTTCGTGAGCAACGAGGTGACGATCACGCCGCAGGTGACGATGGCCACAAGGATCGAACTGATCGCATTGATTTCCGGCGTCACGCCCAGACGCACCTGCGAGTAGATCTTGATCGGCAGCGTGGTGGCCCCCGGACCTGTGGTGAAGCTTGCAATCACCAGATCGTCGAGCGACAGGGTGAAGGCCAGCATCCAGCCCGAAATCACCGCCGGCAGAATGAGCGGCAGGGTGATGACGAAGAAGGTCTTGAACGGCGTGCAGCCAAGATCAAGCGCGGCTTCTTCCAGACTGCGGTCAAAGGTGTAGAGGCGCGATTGCACGACAATCGCCACGTAGCACATGGTGAAGGTCGTATGGGCGATCACCACGGTCCAGAAACCACGGTCGACATTCAGCGAGACGAACAGCAAGAGCATCGACAGGCCGGTGATGACTTCCGGCATGACGAGCGGTGCATAGATCATGCCCGAGAACAGGATGCGCCCGTGAAAGCGCCCGAACCGGGTGAGCGCCAGTGCGGCGAGCGTGCCCAGGATGGTGCCGAGCGACGCCGACAGAACGCCGACTCGCAGCGTGATCCACGCGGCATCCATCAAGCCGTCATTCGACCACATGTCGCGGTACCAGCGCAGCGAGAAGCCGCCCCAGACCGTGACGAGTTTCGACTCGTTGAACGAGTAGATGATGAGAATGAGAATCGGAATGTAGAGAAAGGCGAAGCAGAGGGTCAGAACCGTTGCATCGAGACGGGTGAATTTCATGATCGATCCTCCCCTGTCACGATTTCTGCTGCTGGTTCTGGAAGATGGCGATGGGCACCACCAGAGCCAGAAGAAGCAGGACCGCCACGGCAGATGCCAGAGGCCAGTCGCGGTTGCCGAAGAACTCCGTCCACAGCGTCTTGCCGATCATCAGCGTGCCAGCCCCACCGAGAAGATCGGGGATGACGAATTCGCCGGTGATCGGGATGAAGCAGATCATCGCCCCGGCGATGACGCCCGGGATTGAAAGCGGAAAGGTGATCGTCCAGAAAGACTTCATGGGCGGGCAGCCGAGATCGGCTGCTGCTTCCAGAAGCGTTCCGTCCAGCTTTTCCAGCGTCGCGTAGAGCGGCAGGACCATGAACGGCAGGTAGGAATAGACAATACCGATATAGACGGCGATGTCGGTGCGGAAAATCTGCACCTGCTCATCCGGCCCGAAAATGCCGAGCGTCTGCAAAAGCAGCGTCAAAAGGCCTTCCGGCTTCAGGATACCGATCCATGCGTAAACGCGGATGAGGAACGAGGTCCAGAACGGCAGGATGACGAGCATGACCAGAAGCGGGCGGATGGTGGTGGGGGCCCGCGCCATGCCCAGCGCCATGGGATAACCGATCAACAGCAGCAGGAAGGTCGAAATGATGGCGATCTTCAGCGATGAGAAATAGGCATCCACATAAAGCGGGTCTTCGGTGAGGAAGAGGTAGTTGTCAAAATCCAGCTGGGAAATGAAGTCCTTGATCGTCGCGAAACCATCGAACACCGGCGTATAGGGCGGCATCGAAATCGCCGTTTCCGACAGCGAAATCTTCACGATAATCAGGAACGGCGCGACGAAGAACATCAACAGCCAGATATAGGGGATCAGCACCACCAGATGGCGGAACGGATTTCCATGGGGGCTCAATTCGGTGTCTGCGGCCATGTCCTGTTTCCCCGTCAGTTCGTGAGGACGAGGCCGGACTCGGCCTTCCAGGTCAGCCAGACCATATCGCCGAAGGTGATCGGACGATCGACCAGACGGGCGATATTGGCCTGCGCAGCGCGCATGACGCGGCCGTTCTCATCATGGACGATGAAGACCGAGAAATCGCCGAGATAGCCGATATCCCAGACTTCGCCATGGAAGGCGTTGACCGTGCCATCTGCGGGCGGATCAAGGGAAATCGAGACCTTTTCAGGGCGGATGGCGAAGGCAACCTCGTCGCCTGCTGCACAATGCGCCTCCTCGACCACCGCCACTTTCATGCCGCCGCAATCGAGTTGCGTCTTGCCGTCGGCAACGGCTGTCACCTTGCCTTCGACAATGTTGATGTCGCCGATGAAGTCGGCCACGTAGCGGCTGTTCGGGGCTTCATAGATTTCGGCGGGTGTTGCCACCTGCTTGATGATGCCCTTGTCCATGACCGCAATGCGGTCGGAAACGGTCATCGCTTCTTCCTGATCGTGCGTGACGATGAGGAAGGTCAGGCCGAGCTTCGTCTGGATATCCATCAGCTCGAACTGCGTTTCCTCGCGCAGCTTTTTGTCGAGTGCGCCGAGCGGTTCATCGAGCAGCAGAACCTTGGGCTTCTTGGCCAGCGAACGGGCGAGCGCCACACGCTGGCGCTGACCGCCGGAAAGCTGGCTGGGCTTGCGGCCGGCAAATTGCGAAAGCTGCACGAGCTTCAGCATTTCCGCGACGCGGGCCGTGATCTCGTCCTTGGGCAAACCATCCTGTTTCAGGCCGAAGGCAATGTTCTTTTCAACCGTCATATGCGGGAAAAGTGCGTAGGACTGGAACATCATGTTGGTCGGGCGGCGGTAG
This sequence comes from Pseudomonadota bacterium, assembly GCA_020161665.1. Lineage (GTDB taxonomy): Bacteria > Pseudomonadota > Alphaproteobacteria > Rhizobiales > Rhizobiaceae > Ectorhizobium. Next base: position 11,870 of record JAIUPA010000018.1, read on the forward strand.
GGCGGCACGCCGGAAATGTCCTTGCCCTGCAGCAAAATGCGGCCCGAGGTGGGATCTTCAAAGCCCGCCAGCATACGCATCAGCGTGGTCTTGCCACAGCCGGATGGTCCCAGCAGCGAGAAGAATTCGCGCTCGTAGATATCCAGCGTCAGGTCATCGATGGCGGTGTAGTCACCGAACTTCTTGGTGATGTTTTCGAAACGAATGAACGGCTTTTCATTCGGGTCGGTCCAGGGAGTGAATTTACGTTTGACGGGTCCAAGTGATTTGGCCATTTCGCGCTCCGATTGCGGCATTCGGGCCTGTCGCCGTTCAGGGCGACAGGCGTTTCATGGTTCGAATGCTTTCGGCGGAAGCCGCTTCATGCAATTTCACGACTGACAAGACCGGATGCGAACCTCTGCGCATGGTGTCCGGCATTGCCCCTGTGGCGAAAAAGATAAAGCGGCGTTTCCGCCGCTTTTTTCTTCTTAGCTACCCGTCTTCACCGCGGTCCAGACCCGGTTCAGAACGCGCTGTTCCTTGGGGCCGTAAGGCGAGATGGTGAAGAGTTTCGCCATCGTCGCTTCATCCGGATAAACCGCCGGGTTCTTGAACACGGACTCATCGAGAAGCGGCTGGGCGGCCAGGTTGCCGTTGGCGTACTGAACGTAGTTCGAAGCCTTGGCGATCACTTCCGGCTTCATCAGGAAGTTGATGAACTCGTGGGCTTCGGCCACATTCTTGGCATCGGCCGGGATGGCAAGGTTGTCGAACCACATATACGTGCCTTCCTTCGGAATCACGTAATTGATCTCGACGCCGTTACCGGCTTCCTCAGCGCGGCTCTTGGCCTGCAGAATATCACCCGACCAGCCGACGGAGATGCAGATATCGCCATTGGCGAGATCATCGATATAGGCCGAGGCGTTGAACGTCTTCACGTAGGGGCGGATCTTCTTGTAGACCTCGCCACCGGCTTCGAGATCGGCGGTCTCCTTGCTGTCCGGGTTCTTGCCCAAATAGTTCATGGAGATGGCGAAGGTTTCGTCCGAAGCATCGAGGACGTTGATGCCGCAGGACTTCAGCTTCTCGGCATTTTCCGGCTTGAAGAGCACATCCCAGCTATCGATCGGCACATCGCCCAGCGCCGCCTTGATCTTGGCGACGTTGTAGCCAAGACCCGTGGTGCCCCACATGTAGTTCACGGCATATTCGTTGCCGGGGTCATACTTGGCCAGACGCTCGGAAACCACCGGCCACATGTTCTTGAGGTTCGTGAGCTTCGACTTGTCGAGCTTCTGGAACACGCCGGCCTTGATCTGGCGGGCCAGGAACGGACCAGTCGGTACAACCACATCATAACCCGAGCCACCGGCCAGAAGCTTGGTTTCCAGCAGTTCGTTGCTGTCGAACACGTCGTAGACGACCTTGATGCCCGTCTCCTTGGTGAACTCTTCAAGCACGGACTCGTCGATGTAATCCGACCAGTTGTAAACATGGACCACACGGTCCGCGGCAAGGGCCGAACTGGCAAGAAATACGGCAGCTGCCGCAGCGACGAGGCCCGAGATTCTGGCTTTCATGATGACTCCTGTCATATTTGGCGGCTTTGGGTGCCGTCGTTCCCCTTATTGGATTAAGAGACTAGAAAGGATATTCGCGGCCCGCAAGAGGGGAAATTCAGTGCTGATTAATTCAGTGAACGTTACTGGAAGTCGAAAGCCGAAAGCCCCGTGACCATTTCATCGAGACCGAGCGGACGCGTCAGCGGCGGCTCGGCGCGGGAAAGACAGCCCTTTCGCTCGCACAACCGGCAGGCGGTGCCCACAGGAATCGCAGCCGTTGCCGCCTGCCCGTAAACCACATCATCCTTGTGGGAAAGATCACAACCAACCAGCACGGCAGAGCGGCGCACCCGTTCGGAAAAGGGCATTTGCGGCCCTTCCAGCGTGCGCGACACGGTGAGGAACCCCGCCCCATCGGTCATTTCCACCCGGTCCACCAGAACCTGGCCCGGCTGGGCAAAGGCCGAATGGATATTGAGCTTGGGACAGGCCCCGCCAAAGCGGGCGCGCGGAAACCCTTGAGCACCTGCCAGACGCAGCACATTGCCCGCATGGTCCATTTCCAGCATGAAGAAAGGCACACCAGCCGCTCCGGGCCGCGCAAGCGTTGTCAGCCGGTTGACCGCCTGTTCGAATGAGACAGCAAAGCGGCTGCGCAACAAATCAAGATCGTAGCGCGTGCGGGTGGCAGCCGCCAGAAACGCGCCATAGGGCATCATGAGGGCATGGGCGGCGTAGCGGGCCAGTTCAAAGCGGGCAATGCGGCGGGCCTCATCACCCTCGAGCGGCAGGGCGGCCAGTTCGGCAGCGATTTCCGGCCCAAACGCCAGAAGGGCGGCCTCCATGGCGAGTTCCCGCGTCTGATCGAACGGCGACAGGCGATCCGACAGGAAGAGGCGCATCGAGTGGCGGTCATAGCGGCGGCGCAGATTGGGCATGGCCTCGACCGGCAGAAGGCGAACGGCAATGCCCTCCTCCGCCTTCAGCCAGGCCTTCAGGGTGCCTGGCAGATCATCGCCGGGCGTCAGGCGGGCATGGAAGGCTTCCGCCGCATCTTCAATGCGGGCGAAGAAATTGGGGCGGCGCTCCAGCGCGGCGCGCACTTCATCCATCGGCAGGCGCGCACCGGAAAGCGAGGTTTCGTGGCCCTCCTGCGCCAGAAGGGCGGCGAGATCGGAAAGCCGTGCCGTCTGCTCGCGGTAGGCGCGGTAAAGCTTGACCAGCGCGCTCGCCGCATTCGGGGCGGCATCGGCAAGCTCCATCAATTCATGTTCGCCCGGCACCTCCCCCACGAGCAGCGGATCGGCGAAAACTTCGCGAAGCTGACCGACGGCACCGGCGGCCTCGCCCTGCAACTCATCAAGGTCCAGCTTGTAAACGGCCGCGAGCTTCAGGAGGAGCTGCACCGTCAACGGGCGCTGATTGCGCTCGATCAGATTGAGATAAGAAGGCGAAATGCCCAGCGCCTCGGCCATGGCCGTCTGCGTCAGGTCCAGCGTGGCGCGAATACGCTTCAGCCTTGGGCCTGCAAAAATCTTCTTTTCCGCCACTTTGACAGCCTTTTTACAAATTTTCCGCGCTTTGCGTCGCTCGACTGATTTACAGTTTTTACAATTTTACAAGGCACACTTGTCAAAAGCAAGACATCTCGACCCTTTTCAAATGCTTGTTTTCGTTTTTCTTCTAGCCATTCTCCCATGATTTTTGTAAAACAAGTCACATCAGAGCCGAACGAAACAACGCCCACGGGCACAGCGGATCGGCTCAAGCGAGCGCCAAGTGAAAATCATTACCGTTTTTTACAAACGCGCTCAAAAGACAGACCCGCCTTGGGAGAGGCGATAGCGAAACCGATCAAGAACCCCGATTACAAGAGGAGAAATGCCATGACCCCGAAGACCCGAGTCAAGGAACGCGCTGAAGAACAGGCTTCCGCCATGAACTCCGACCAGCAGGCCATGATCCGCATGGTTGCCAATGACCTGCATCGCCTGAACCAGTCCATCATGAAGGCTGTTGACGCGGGCGTTTCGGTTGAGCTGGTGCGCTCGGCTCGTCACCACGGCGGCAACGGCAACTGGGGCGATCTTCTGATCCCCGTCATTCTGGCCAACAACGCGCCGGAAGAAGAAACGGCCTGATCCGGCCCACGGATTTTGGCGGCTGGCCATGAGCCGCCAAAGCGCAGGAACGGATCACAGACCCTTTGGAAAAGTCCCGTTTTCCACTGAACCGTTCCTGAAAAAACATCGGCCCGGCCCCGTAACCGGGCCGATGACCGTTTCCTGGAGGAGGAAATGAAAGGCCGTCAGGCCGGAAGAGGCTTCGCGAACGTCATGCGTCTGTTCGCAACCTTCATTCCGTCCTGACGGCCTTTTGCGTTGCTGCAGACACGCCAAGGCGCGGCAGCAAGAAACTTTTTGGGCGCCGATGCTCAGATCAGCTGCAGCGACGGCAGCATATACCAGGCGCAGGCTGCGGCGATGGCAAGGCCCGACAGACGCCAGATAAGAAGGCTGTTCTGCTGGCGGATTTCAGCAACGGCAAGCGCGTGCGCGCGGTGGTGCGGTCTGGTCATGGACAGGCATCCCGAATGGGGTGATCACTATCATGCCGCAGGGGCTCGTCAGCCATTCATCATGAGGCGGCTCCGGATCTGGACCCTGATCCAGATTTTTCCCGGTGCCGGGCTGACGCGTCAGAAATCCCGATTTCCAGTGATGGAAGGTTCTTCGGGAGGACAGGAAGCAAGAAGGCACTGCCCGTTCTGTGTGCCCAGCTTCGGCCCCAAGCTTTAAGAACGCATGAAGCTGAAAATATCAAAAATCGCCTATTTTTAATAGTTTGAATGGGTGCTTAAAGAAAAGTCTCAAATTGAAACACCGGCGGCATGACCAGATGCCCAGGCCCACTGGAAATTATAGCCACCGAGCCAGCCCGTTACATCGACACACTCCCCGATAAAGTAGAGCCCCGGCACATGGCGCGCCTGCAGGGTGCGGGAATCAAGATCGGCCGTATCAACCCCGCCCAACGTCACTTCCGCCGTGCGATAACCTTCGGAACCCGCAGGCCGCACCCGCCATTGCCGCAACACCTCAACGAGGCGGGCCTGCGCCTTGCCGGAAAATTCCGCCAGAACGCCATCGCTCCCCGTCTCGCCCACGAAAAACTGGGCGAGACGCTTCGGCAGGGCCGATGACAGCGCCGTCGAGACGGATTGGCGTCCGTTTTCACGCCGCGCTGCCGTCAAAAGCCCAGCAAAATCAACATCTGGCGCGATGTGGATCGTAATTTCGTCGCCTTCACGCCAATAGCTCGAGATTTGCAGGATCGCTGGCCCGGAGAGGCCGCGATGGGTAAAGAGCATGGCTTCGCGAAAGGCCGTCTTGCCGTGGCTGACCGACACATCGACCGCTACACCGGCAAGTGGTGCGATCTTTTCAAGAAAGCCAGGATCGAAGGTCAGCGGCACGAGGCCGGGGCGGGTTTCGAGAACATTGACGCCAAACTGCGCGGCAATTTTATAGGCAAGACCCGTCGCGCCCATCTTCGGAATGGACTTGCCGCCGCTTGCAACAATCAGGCTTCGCGCCGTCAGCGTTTCCTGATCAGTAACCAGTTTGAAAACTTCACTATTTTTCTCGACCGTTTCCACATTGCGCTGCAAAAGGAGCCGCGCGCCTGCCTTGTCCAGTTCCTTCAGGAACATGGAGACGATCTCTTTGGCGCTGCCATCGCAAAAAAGCTGGCCCAGCGTCTTTTCGTGCCAGGCAATGCCGTGCGACTCGACCAATGCGATAAAATCGGCGGGCGTGTAGCGCGCCAGCGCCGACTTGGCGAAATGCGGATTGGCCGAGAGGTAGTTTTTCGGGCTGGCGTGGATATTGGTGAAGTTGCAGCGTCCGCCGCCGGAAATGCGGATTTTCTCGCCCGGCACGCGGGCATGATCGACGATGACGACGCGACGCCCCTGCCGGGCTGCGGTCAATGCCGCCATCATTCCGGCCGCGCCCGCACCGATCACGATTGCATCAAGACCCTGCATTTTTGGACAATCCTTGTGCTCTTTCTTCCCGTTTGCGGCTTGGCGCTCAAATGTCAATGACGCTTTTCAGCGTGATCCCCCCTCGCCAAACGCGATTTCCCGTGCCTATCATGGTGCATTCGCAACCACGACCCGGTGAAACATGCCCCCCAAACGCAAGTCAGGCGCCCATACCAGCAAAGCTCCCTCCAAAGCCGCGCAACCGCCCGCCGACTATTTGCAGCAGGCGCGTGGCGTTTCCAACTGGCGTGAAGCGGCCCAGTGGCTGCGCATGCGCGGCATCGAGGATATCGAGTGCATCACCCCGGACTTTGCCGGTGTGCCGCGCGGCAAGATGATGCCGACCTCGAAGTTTACCGGCGATACGTCGCTCGCCCTGCCCTCGGCGCTCTATCGCCACACGATTTCCGGTGACTACCCGGAAGAAACGGCAAACTTTCGCTATGAAGCGCGCGACGGCGACCTGAAGCTGGTGCCGGATCTGTCGACGCTTTCGGCGGTTCCGTGGGAAACGGACCCGACGGCGCAGGTCATCTGCGACATCATCAATTCCGACGGGCAGGAAGTGTCCTACACGCCGCGCAACGTCTTGAAGCGCGTGATGTCACTTTACAAGGACAAGGGCTGGAAGCCGATCGTGGCTCCGGAAATCGAGTTCTACCTCGTCGCCAAGAACGAAGACCCGGATTATCCGCTTTTCCCGCCGAAAGGCCGTTCTGGCCGTTCGATCACGGGTGGTCAGGGCTATTCCATGGCCGGGATCAACGAATTCGACGAACTGATTGACGATATCTACCACTTCTCGGAGCGGCAGGGTCTGGAAATCGACACGCTGATCCATGAAGAAGGTCCGGCCCAGCTGGAAATCAACCTACGCCATGGTGATCCGATTTTCCTGGCCGATCAGGTGTTCCTGTTCAAGCGCACCATTCGTGAAGCGGCGCTGAACCACGGCATCTATGCCACCTTCATGGCCAAGCCGATGGAAGGGCAGCCGGGTTCGGCCATGCACATTCACCAGTCGGTGGTGGATGCCAAGACGGGCAAGAACATCTTTTCCAACCCGGATGGTTCGGCCTCCAAGGAGTTCTTCCACTTCGTCGGCGGCATGCAGAAATACGTGCCCGCGGCGCTGGTGATGATGGCGCCTTACGTGAACTCCTATCGCCGCCTGACGCCGGATATGGCTGCACCCGTCAACACCGCGTGGGGTTACGACAACCGCACGACAGCGTTTCGCGTGCCGGTTTCCGATGCGGCGGCGCGGCGTGTTGAAAACCGCCTGCCCTCGTCCGACGCCAATCCCTATCTGGCACTGGCGGCCTCTCTCGCCTGCGGCTGGCTTGGCATTCAAAACGCCATCGAACCGACCGCGCCCAGCGAAGATAGCGCCAATGAGGGGCTGATCGAACTGCCGCGCGGGCTTCTGGAAGCCGTGGCGTTGATGGAGAACGAACCGGCGCTGAAGGAGGTGCTCGGCGAAGAATTCATCCATCTTTATGCCGGGGTGAAGCGCGCCGAATTCGAGACCTTCATGCAGGTGATCTCCCCGTGGGAGCGCGAGTTCCTGCTGCTGAACGTGTGAGGCGGGCATGTCCTGGCAAAGCCCTATCGCACCCGGCATTTCCTGGTATCAGGCCCATGCCGATTTGCGTACGCCCTTTCCGGCGCTCGACGGTTCGCGCCAAACCGATGTCGCGATCATCGGTGGCGGGTTTACCGGCCTGCAGGCGGCGGCAACGCTTGCCAAGGCCGGCGTCTCGGTCACGCTGATCGAGGCGCATCGCTGCGGCGATGGCGGGTCTGGCCGCAATGGCGGTCAGTTCGGCACCGGCCAACGCTGGTGGCCGGAAGAGATGGAAGCAACGCTTGGCTATGAGCGTTCCAAGGCGCTGTTTGATCTGGCCGAAGGGGCCAAGAAATACGTGCTCGATTTTGCCACTGAACACGGCATCGACATGGAGTTCATGCCCGGCCAGATGAATGTCTCGCACAAGCCGGGGCATGATCGTGATTACCAGCAGAACGCCGAAATTGCTGCGACCCGCTACAACTATCCGCATGTTTCCTACATGGACGGGCGCGAAACGGCGGAGCGGCTCGGTTCCAAACGCTTCTATTGCGGCGTGCGCGATACCGGCACCGGCCATATTCACCCGCTGAAGCTTCTGGCCGGGCTCGCCCGCGTCGCGTCTGAGGCCGGGGCAGCCATCTACGAAAACACCCGCGCCACCGGCATTCGCTCGCTGCCCGGCCGCGTTGAAATCACCACGGCGGGCGGCACGATCATGGCCAAGCAGGCGCTGATTGCCACCAATGCCTATATCGAACGGCTGGAGCCGGTGACGGCGGCCCATGTCATGCCGATCCGCTCCTTCATCGGCGCCACCGTTCCGCTCGATGATTTCCCGGACATCATTCCGGGCCACGAGGCGGTGGCTGATTCGCGCTTTGTCGTGCGCTATTTCCGCAAATCGAAGGACAACCGGCTGCTGTTTGGCGGGCGTGAAGCCTACACATCCGACCACCCGACCGATATTTCCGCCCATATCCGGCGGCAGATCGCCGAAATCTATCCGGCCCTCAAGGACATTGAAATTACCGAAGCCTGGGGCGGCTCCGTGGGCATTACCATGCCGCGCCAGCCCTTTGTGCGCGAGGTGATGCCGGGAGTGATTTCCATCGGCGGATATTCGGGCCACGGGGTGATGCTGTCCAATTATTGCGGCCATCTCTATGGTCAGGCGGTGCTTGGAAAAAGTGCCGATCTCGACCTTATTCGCGACCTCAATATCAAGCCCTTCCCCGGTGGCGCTTCCATGCGCGCCCCGCTGCTTTTTCTGGCGCTGTCCTGGTTTGCGCTGAGGGATAAATTCTAACCTTTCCAGTGCCTTGGGCACCGAGATCGGTCAGCGATCCTGTCCTTTCAAAAACGCCGGGCCGTTTTTGTTGCGTTGCACACTGGCGTTTTTAAATCGATTAGATTATGATGTCCGTCAACCAATCTCCGGAGAGTTGAAGCGCATGTCTATCCAGATCATTCCCGTCGATCCTTTTGATTGCGTCGTTTTCGGCGGCACGGGCGACCTCGCCGAGCGCAAGCTTCTGCCCGCGCTCTACCACCGCCAGATCGCCCAGCAGTTCAGCGAACCGACGCGCATCATCGGCGCGTCGCGCGCGGTCATGACCCATGAAGAGTATCGCGATTTTGCCAAGGCAGCCCTCAAGGAGCATCTGAAGGACGACGAGTGGGATGAGGACGAAATCGCCAAGTTCATGGCACGCCTCTTCTACGTGTCGGTGGATGCGAAGTCCGCCGATGGCTGGGCAAACCTCAAGGATCTTCTGGAAGAAGGCAAGGATCGCATCCGCGCCTTCTACCTTGCCGTTTCGCCCGCCCTGTTCGGTGACATTTCCGAACGCATCCGCGACCACAAGCTGATCACCCGCCAGACGCGCATCGTGGTGGAAAAGCCGATCGGTCGCGATCTCGCCTCCGCGCTCGACCTCAACAACACCATCGGCAAGGTGTTCAAGGAAGAGCAGATCTACCGTATCGACCATTATCTGGGCAAGGAAACCGTGCAGAACCTGATGGTGCTGCGCTTTGCCAACGCGCTTTACGAGCCGCTGTGGAATTCCGCCCATATCGACCATGTGCAGATCACCGTGTCGGAATCGGTCGGTCTTGAAGGTCGTGCCGGGTATTACGACAAGGCCGGTGCGCTGCGCGACATGGTGCAGAACCACATTCTGCAGCTTCTGTGTCTGGTGGCCATGGAGCCGCCAGCCTCCATGGAATCGGAAGCCGTGCGCGACGAAAAGCTGAAAGTGCTGCGCGCACTGAAGCCGATTACCGCCACCAATGCCGAGAAGATGACGGTGCGCGGCCAGTACCGCGCCGGTGCTTCGGCGGGCGGCCCGGTCAAGGGCTATCTTGAAGAGCTGGAAGGCGGCGTTTCCAACACGGAAACCTTTGTCGCCATCAAGGCCGAAATCGGCAACTGGCGCTGGGCAGGCGTGCCCTTCTACATTCGCACGGGAAAACGTCTTGCCACGCGCATGTCGGAAATCGTCGTGCAGTTCAAGCCGATCCCGCATTCGATCTTCACCGATTCCATCGGCAAGATCGAAGCCAACACGCTGGTCATTCGCCTGCAGCCGGATGAGGGCGTCAAGCAGTGGCTGATGATCAAGGAGCCGGGTCCGGGCGGCATGCGCTTCCGCCACGTTTCCCTCGACATGAGCTTTGCCGAAGCCTTCGAGAAGGAACGCAACCCGGAGGCCTATGAGCGCCTGCTGATGGACATGATCCGCGCCAACCAGACGCTGTTTATGCGCCGCGACGAAGTGGAAGCCGCATGGCAGTGGGTGGACCCGATCCTGAAAGCCTGGGAAGCCACCGGCCAGTCCGTTCAGGGCTATACGGCGGGCACCTGGGGGCCGTCCGGGTCCATCGCGCTGATCGAGCGTGACGGACGCACCTGGCACGAAGTCGATTAAGGCGGTCCCGACCATGCCCATGGAGCATATTCACAGGTTCGAAACCCGGCCCGCGCTGGCGCAAGCGCTGGCCGACGCCGTGGTGGCCGCGCTGGAAGCCGCTTTGGCCGAACGCGGGGCCGCGAGCCTGGCGGTTTCGGGCGGCTCAACGCCAAAGCTCTTCTTCGAGGTGCTTTCGCAACGCCCGCTCGACTGGGCCAATGTAACGGTGACGCTGGTGGACGAACGCTTCGTGCCGCCAGAAAGTGATCGCTCCAACCACAAGCTGGTGGCGACCCACCTTCTGAAAGGGGCCGCCGAGAAGGCCGATTTCGTGCCGCTTTTCCATGCCGGTGTCTCGGCTGAGGAAGCCGCCGTCATTGCCAGTCAGGAAACCTGCGGCATTGACGAGCCCTTCGACGCGGTCATCCTTGGCATGGGCACCGATGGCCATACGGCCTCGTTCTTTCCCGGCGGCAATGCGCTTGCCGAAGCCATTGATGCCTCGGCCACGCGCGGCGTGATGACCATGGAAGCGCCGGGGGCGGGCGAACCGCGCCTGACCTTCACGTTCTCGGCGTTGCGCGATGCACGGTTTCTCGCCCTTCACATTGAGGGCGGCGAGAAGTTGACGGTGCTTCAAGACGCGCTCGCCGACGGCCCGGAAGAGGATATGCCGGTTCGTGCCGTTCTGCGGCGCTCGCTGTCGCCGCTTGAGATTTTCTGGGCGCCCTGAGCGCCTTTCGCCTCATACCAACACAACAGGAAAGGATGCCCCCATGGCCGCCGATTCCCGCATCATGGACATTACCCGCCGCATCGTGGAACGTTCCAAGCCGACCCGCGAAGTCTATCTCGACCGCGTGCGCAGCGCCGCCACCAAGGGCGTGCAGCGCAAGGTTCTGGGCTGCGCCAACCTCGCCCACGGCTTTGCCGTCTGTTCTCCCGCTGGCAAGGATGCGCTGGCCGGAGACAGCATCGCCAATCTCGGCATCATCACCTCCTATAACGACATGCTTTCGGCCCATCAGCCGTTTGAAACCTACCCGGCACTCATCCGGCAGGCGGCGGAGGAAGCCGGTGGCATCGCGCAGGTGGCGGGCAGCGTTCCGGCCATGTGCGATGGCGTGACGCAAGGCCAGCCGGGCATGGAGCTTTCGCTTTTTTCGCGTGACCTGATCGCCATGGCGGCGGGCATCGGCCTGACGCACAACATGTTTGATTCCACCGTTTATCTCGGTGTCTGCGACAAGATCGTGCCGGGGCTGACCATTGCCGCGCTGACCTTCGGCCACCTGCCCGCCATCTTCATTCCGGCCGGACCGATGACCTCGGGCCTGCCCAATGACGAGAAGGCCAAGGTTCGCCAGCTTTATGCCGAGGGCAAGGCGGGGCGCGCCGAGCTTCTGGAAGCCGAGTCCAAATCCTATCACGGCCCCGGCACCTGCACCTTCTACGGCACGGCCAATTCGAACCAGATGCTGATGGAAATCATGGGCTTCCACATGCCCGGCTCGTCCTTCATCAATCCCGGCACGCCGCTTCGCGACGCATTGACGAAGGAAGCAGCCAAGCGGGCGCTGGCCATTACCGCGCTCGGCAACGAATACACGCCCGCAGGTGAAATGATCGACGAACGCTCCATCGTCAACGGCGTCATCGGCCTCAATGCCACGGGTGGCTCGACCAACCACACGCTTCACCTCCTCGCCATGGCAAGGGCGGCGGGCATTGTGCTCACATGGCAGGATATTTCCGACCTTTCGGACATCATCCCCCTTCTCGCCCGCGTCTATCCGAACGGGCTGGCCGATGTGAACCATTTCCACGCCGCAGGCGGCATGGGCTTCCTCATCTCACAGCTTCTGAAGAACGGCCTCTTGCATGACGATGTGCGCACCGTCTTCGGTCAGGGCATGGCGGCTTACGCCATCGATGTGAAGCTCGGTCCCAAGGGGAGCGTCCACCGCGAGCCGATTTCGGAAAAGAGCGCCGACCCGAAGGTTCTTGCCCAGATCGAAAGCCCGTTCCAGCCGAATGGTGGCCTGAAGGTGCTGACCGGCAAGCTTGGCAGCGCCGTCATCAAGGTGTCTGCCGTCAAGCCGGAACGCCACATCATCGAGGCCCCGGCCATCGTGTTCCATGACCAGCAGGAGATTCAGGACGCCTTCAAGGCGGGAAAGCTGGAAAAGGATTTCGTCGCCGTCGTGCGCTTCCAGGGACCGAAGGCCAACGGCATGCCGGAACTGCACAAGCTGACGCCGCCGCTCGGTGTTCTGCAGGATCGCGGTTTCAAGGTGGCGCTTGTTACCGACGGGCGTATGTCCGGCGCATCGGGCAAGGTTCCGGCGGCGATCCATGTGACGCCTGAGGCCGTCGATGGCGGGGCGATTGCCAAGATCCGCGACGGCGACATGATCCGTCTCGATGCGGTGGCGGGTACGCTGGACGTGCTGGTGGATGAAGCGGAATTCGACGCCCGTCCTCTAGTGACGGCTGATCTTTCCGCCAATGAATTCGGCCTTGGTCGCGAGCTTTTCGCGCCCTTCCGCCGCATTGCCGGACGCGCCGATCAGGGTGCCAGCGTGCTCTATTCCTGAGGCGAGTTGCGCTTAAACCGGCGCGGGGCCGGTTGAGGCACGGACGGTCAGTTCCGCCTTCCAGACCTCCTGGAACGGAAACTCGCCCGTGCCCTCGATCTCGCCGATCAGACGTTCGGCCACCCGCATGCCTGCCGCGCGCAGCGACGAATGGGTGGTGGTCAGCGGCACGGAGAACAGTTCCGGCTTCAACAGCGGCAGTTCGTCATCATGGGTGGTCAGCGAAATGTCCTGGCCAAGCTTCAAGCCCCGCGCATTGACGGCACGAACCGCACCGAGCGCCTGCGCCGTACTGGCGCAAAGGACGGCGGTCGGCGGCTCGGGCCGGTCCAGCAGCGCATTCATGGCGCGCAGGCCCTGTTCATCCGTCATCGGCACCGAAAGACAGGAGGCCGGATCGAGATGAAGGCCCGCCTCGGCCAGACGCTTTTCAGCCCCCTGTCGGCGGCGAATGGCAAAGTCAAACTGTTCCGGACCGTTGATCAGGGCAAATTTACGATGCCCGAGTTTCAGCAGATGGTCTGCCGCATCGGAAAACACCGCTTCATTATCAAGGTCGAGATAAGGATAATCCTGCGCGATCCCCATGGACCGACCATGCACGATGAAGGGCAGGCCGAGCGAGCGGGCCATGGCGATACGGCTGTCGTTTTCGCGCAGATAGCCAATGTAAAAGCCATCAACGCTGCCGCTGGAGGCCAGGCGGCGGATGGCCTTTTCCTCCTGATCGGGGTCGGCGGGCATGATCACAAAATGGAAATCGTGTTTCAGCGAGACCTCGCCGACACCGCTGACAAACTCGCCGAAGTGCAGATCGAAATGGTGCTCAGGCGAGGTGGGCATGACCAGCCCGATGGAACGGGCGCGGCCCGTGGCCAGACGCTGGGCGGCCTTGTTCGGGCGATAGCCGGTTTTCTCCGCCGCTTCGAGAACACGCTTGCGCGTGGCCTCGCTTACTTCGGGAAAACCATTCAAGGCCCGGCTGACCGTCGTTTGCGACAGGCCAAGAAATTCCGACAGTTCCTTCAGATTCACGGCCGCGTTCCTCCCCCGATTCATTTTCGGCCCACGCTTATAGACGAATTTCTTCGCTGCGCGCTGGAATGATCCCCTTCATTGCCTATCCTTCTCAAGAGGCAACATCAATTCTCCTTTGTGACAAGCGCCCTGCGGGCATAAGGCGCATCGATTTGCTCTTGACTTTGACACAACAAGAATGTGAGAAAAAGAGTCAAAGCGCTTTGAATAGGAGACAAGGCGTCATTTATCACTTACGGTAACGTTGCAGTAAAAACGTCAACGTTTCAGCTATCCACTGACTGGGAGGTCATCACAATGAAAACCATTTTGAAAACCGGCGTCGCAGCCCTCGCCCTTTTTGCCACGACGGCGGGCGCGGCAGAACTGAAGTTCAAGCCGGGCGAAGATTCGCGCCTGAACTGGGGCAGCTATGAGGAATTCAAAAAGGCGCATGGCGACCTCAAGGGTCAGACGCTGACGATTTTCGGCCCCTGGCGCGGCGATGACGAAGCGCTTTTCCAGAATGTTCTGGCCTATTTCTCCGATGCGACCGGCATCACCGTGAAGTACTCCTCGTCTGAAAACTACGAGCAGCAGATCGTGATCGACACGCAGGCCGGTTCGCCTGCCGAGGTCTCCATTCTGGCGCAGCCGGGCCTTTTTGCCGATCTGGCCGCCAAGGGTTATCTGGTGCCGCTGGGTGACGATCTCGCCGGTTGGGTGAAGGAAAACTATGGCGCGGGCGACAGCTGGGTCAGCTACGGCACCTACAAGGGCAAGGATGGTGCCTCCGGCTACTTCGCCTTCCCCTACAAGGCCGACCTGAAATCGCTCGTCTGGTACGTGCCGGAAAACTTCGAGGAAGCCGGTTACAAGGTTCCGACCACGATGGAGGACCTTTACAAGCTGTCCGACCAGATCGTGAAGGATGGCGGCACGCCGTGGTGCATCGGTCTCGGCTCCGGTGGTGCGACCGGCTGGCCTGCAACCGACTGGGTCGAAGACCTGATGCTGCGCATGTATGATCCGGCCACCTATGACAAGTGGGTTTCCAACGAACTGAAGTTCAACGATCCGAAGGTGGTGGCTGCCATCGACGAATTCGGCAAGTTCGCCAAGAACGGCAAGTATGTGGATGGCGGCGTGGCCGCTGTGGCATCGACCGACTTCCGCGACAGCCCGAAGGGTCTCTTTGCCATTCCGCCGAAGTGCTACATGCACCGTCAGGCGTCCTTCGTTCCGTCCTTCTTCCCGCAGGGCACGAAGCTTGGCACCGATGCCGACTTCTTCTACATGCCGACCTATGCGTCCAAGCCTGAACTGGGCAAGCCGGTTCTGGGCGCCGGCACGCTGGTGGCGCTGACCAAGGACAGCAAGCCGGCCCGCGCCTTCCTCGACTTCCTGAAGACCCCGATTGCCCATGAAGTATGGATGGCGCAGTCGAGCTTCCTGACGCCGTACAAGGCCGCCAAGCCGGAAGCCTATGCCAACGACACGATGCGTCGTGAAGGCGAAATTCTCACCACCGCCACCTCGTTCCGCTTTGACGGTTCCGACCTGATGCCCGGCAAGATCGGCGCTGGCGCCTTCTGGACCGGCATGGTCGATTATGTCGGCGGCAAGTCCGCTGCCGATGTCGGCACCGGCATCCAGAAGGCATGGGACGGCCTGAAGTAATCCCTGACCACTTCAAAAGCATGGGTTTGCCTCCTCTCCCTGACGGGAGGGGGCAAACCTTCGCAAAGCGGGATTACCGAGACGGAAAAGGGGGAGGACCATGACCGGACAGATCGTATCCGCCGTGGGTGTGATGATTGCAGGCGTCTTTGCCTGCGCGGCCTATTACTGGCTTTCGGACAAGCTTTTGAATGCGGCGCTTCCGGTGCGCGGGGCGGATATTTTCGCGGATTCGCGCAACCTGAACCGCCGCGCCGTGATCCGCCCGTGGCTGTTCATCGGCCCGGCCCTTCTTCTTCTGGCCGCCTATCTCGTTTATCCGGTGGTCGCCACGCTGTGGCTTTCCTTCTTCGACCGCTCCGGCGACGCCTTTGTCGGACTCGATAATTATCGCTGGGCACTGACCGACAGCGAATTTCGCCAGTCGATCTTCAACAACATCCTGTGGCTGGCCGTCGTGCCTGCCGCCTGCACCTTTCTCGGCCTCGTCATCGCGGTTCTGACGGACCGCATCTGGTGGGGCAATATCGCCAAGTCCATCGTCTTCATGCCCATGGCGATTTCCTTCGTCGGCGCGTCGGTGATCTGGAAGTTCGTCTATGAATACCGCGGCGCGGGTACGCAGATCGGCCTTTTGAACGCCATCGTCACCTGGTTCGGCGGTGATCCGCAGGTGTGGATTTCGCTCCCCTTCTGGAACAACTTCTTCCTGATGGCGATCCTCATCTGGATTCAGTCCGGCTTTGCCATGGTGATCCTGTCCGCAGCGCTTCGCGGCATTCCGGAAGAAACCATCGAAGCCGCTGTCATCGACGGGGCCAATGGCTGGCAGATTTTCTGGAAGATCATGGTGCCGCAGATCTGGGGCACGATTGCCGTGGTTTGGACCACGATCACCATTCTCGTCCTGAAAGTCTTCGACATCGTGCTGACCATGACCAACGGCCAGTGGAACACCATGGTTCTGGCGAACCTGATGTTTGACTGGATGTTCCGGGGTGGTGGTGACAGTGGCCGGGCCGCCGTCATCGCGCTGATCATCATGGCCGCCGTCACACCCATCATGGTCTGGAACATTCGCCAGGCCAACAAGGAAAACGGAGGCTAATGCGATGAGCATCACCCAATCTCTTCGCCGCACCGGCCTGCCGCGCCTTTTCGTCCATGGTGCCATTCTGGTGATTGCCCTGTTGTGGCTGTTGCCGACGCTCGGCATCTTCGTGAGCTCGCTGCGCGACAAGGACCAGATCACGGTTTCCGGCTGGTGGACGGCCTTTTCGGGTGCGGCCCAGACACAGGCTGTTCGTCTGGACGATCCGACCCGCCAGACGCAGGATGCGACCGGCTTTGTCATCAAGGGCACGCTGCTGGATGGTGCGGGCAAAACCGTCACCGCCTTCGGCACCCGCGTTCAGGAACCGGCGGCTTATCCCGCCGATCAGATTGCGGACCTTGGCGAAGGCGTCAGCCTGAAAGTCAGCGCAGATGGGTCTTATGAGCTGCGCAAGGCCACCGCTTTTGAAGGCGACCGGGGACAGCGCGTCTATCTGACCGTGATGACGCCGCCCGCCTTTACCTTCGACAACTACCGCACGGTGCTGAACGCCGAAGGCATTGGCAAGGCCTTCATCAACTCGCTGACGGTGACCATTCCGGCCACCGTCATCCCGATCCTGATCGCGGCCTTTGCGGCCTATGCGCTGGCGTGGATGGAGTTTCCCGGACGCGCCATCCTGATTGCCGTGGTCGTCGGGCTGATCGTCGTGCCGCTGCAGATGTCGCTGATCCCGCTCTTGAAGATGTATAACGGCGTTGGCGCACTGCTTGGCGTTCCTTCCAAGACCTATGCGGGCATATGGCTGGCGCATACGGCCTTCGGCATGCCGCTCGCGATCTACCTTCTGCGCAACTACATCGCCGGTCTGCCCAAGGAAATCATCGAGTCGGCGCGCGTTGACGGGGCTTCCGATTTCGAGATTTTCACGAAGATCGTGCTGCCCCTCTCCTTCCCGGCGCTCGCCTCGTTCGCCATCTTCCAGTTCCTATGGGTGTGGAACGACCTGCTCGTCGCCATGGTCTTCCTCGGCACCGACAAGGATCATCTGGTGCTGACCGGGGCACTCAATGCGTTGCTCGGGTCGCGCGGCGGCAATTGGGAAATTCTCACGGCTTCGGCCTTCATCACCATCATCGTTCCGCTCTTCGTCTTCTTCGCCCTGCAGCGCTATCTCGTGCGCGGCCTTCTGGCAGGCTCGGTGAAGGGTGGTTGAGCATCAGACCGACAAGGATAAACGCATGACAACTTCCATTCTCACCGCCGACAAGGACTGGTGGCGCGGCGCGGTCATCTACCAGATCTACCCGCGCTCCTTTCAGGATTCGAATGGCGACGGGATCGGCGATCTGAAGGGGATTACGGCCCGGCTTGGGCATGTGGCCTCGCTCGGTGCGGATGCCATCTGGATTTCGCCCTTCTTTACCTCGCCGATGCGCGATTTCGGCTATGACGTTTCGGATTATTGCGATGTCGATCCGATCTTCGGAACGCTTTCCGATTTCGACGCGCTGATTGCCGAGGCCCATCGTCTTGGTATCCGCGTCATGATCGACCTCGTGATGTCGCACACCTCTTCCGACCATCCGTGGTTCAAGGAAAGCAAGGTGAGCCGCGACAACCCCAAGGCCGACTGGTATGTGTGGGCGGATGCAAAGCCGGATGGCACGCCGCCCAACAACTGGCTGTCGATCTTTGGTGGTTCGGCCTGGCAGTGGGACCCGGGCCGCATGCAGTATTTCCTGCATAACTTCCTGACCACGCAGCCGGACCTGAACCTGCATAACCCCGAGGTGCAGAACGCGCTACTTGATGCCACCCGCTTCTGGCTAAAGCGCGGCGTCGACGGCTTCCGTCTCGACACGATCAACTTCTACTTCCATGACCGGCAGCTTCGCGACAACCCGGCGCTGGCGCCAGAACGGCGCAATGCCAACACGGCACCTGCCGTGAACCCCTATAACTTCCAGGAACATCTCTACGACAAGAACCAGCCGGAAAACCTCGCATTCCTGAAGCGTTTCCGCGCGGTTCTCGACGAGTTTCCGGCCATTGCCGCCGTCGGCGAAGTGGGCGACAGCCAGCGCGGTCTTGAAATCGTCGGGGAATACACCTCCGGCGGCGACAAGATGCACATGTGCTACGCGTTCGAGTTTCTGGCCCCGGAACGTCCGACGCCGGTGAGCGTCGCCGAAGTGCTGCATGCCTTTGCGGCGGCGGCCCCCGAGGGCTGGGCCTGCTGGGCCTTCTCCAACCATGATGTGGTGCGTCACGTCTCGCGCTGGGGTGCAGGCATCGAGGATACCGACGCCTTTGCCAAGCTTTATGCCGCGCTGCTAATGAGCCTTCGCGGTTCGGTTTGCATCTATGAGGGCGAGGAACTGGCCTTGCCGGAAGCCGAGATCGCTTTCGAGGACCTGCAAGACCCCTATGGCATCGAATTCTGGCCCGCCTTCAAGGGGCGCGACGGATGCCGCACGCCGATGGTGTGGGAGGGCAGCGCCGCACAGGGCGGCTTCTCCACGGCGGCCAAGACCTGGCTTCCGGTGCCGGATGCGCATCTTTCGCGCGCCGTGGACCGACAGCAGGATGCGAAAGGCTCGGTGATGGAGCATTATCGCACCTTCATCGCGTTTCGCAAACAGCATGCCGCCCTGATCAAGGGGGCCATCCGCTTCCTGCCGGTCACGGGCAATATGGTCAGCTTTACCCGCACTCATGGTGAGGAAACGCTGCTTTGCCTGTTCAACATGGGCGAGGCCATGGAGCGGCAGCCGCTGCCGCCGGGTGACTGGTCGGTGCTGTCGGGCCATGGCCTGACCGGCAATCTCGAGGGCGCAACGGTCGAACTGCCAGCCTGGGGCGGCCTGATCGCCCGGCTCGTATAACGGAATGAGGGAGGACAAACATGGGCGGTCTGCTGCTTAAGGACATCCGCAAATCCTACGGGCCGGTGAAGGTGCTGCACGGCATCGATCTGGACATCAAGAAGGGCGAATTCATCGTTTTCGTCGGGCCTTCGGGCTGCGGAAAATCGACGCTGCTGCGCATGATTGCCGGACTGGAGGAGATCACCTCCGGCGAGATGCAGATCGAGGGGCAACGCGTCAACGAGGTGCCGCCCTCCAAGCGCGGCATCGCCATGGTGTTCCAGTCCTACGCGCTCTATCCGCATATGACGGTGTTCGACAACATGGCGTTCGGCATGCGCATTGCGGGCGAAAGCCAGACGGAGATCGAACGGCGCGTGAAGGCGGCGGCTGATAAGCTGCAGCTCACCCCCTATCTCGAACGTCTGCCGAAGGCGCTTTCGGGTGGCCAGCGCCAGCGCGTTGCCATCGGGCGCGCCATCTGCCGCGATCCGAAGGTCTTCCTCTTCGATGAGCCGCTTTCCAACCTCGATGCGGCGCTGCGTGTCGCAACGCGTCTTGAGATTGCCAAGCTCAACGAATCCATGCCTGACACGACGATGATCTATGTGACGCATGATCAGGTGGAAGCGATGACGCTGGCCGACCGTATCGTGGTCCTGTCTGCCGGACGCGTCGAGCAGGTGGGGGCTCCGCTCGAACTTTACGAGCGCCCGGCCAATCTCTTCGTTGCCAAGTTCATCGGCTCGCCTGCCATGAATATCGTGCCGGTTAAACTGGCCGAAACAGGCGAGAAGACGGTGGTCACGCTCGATAATGGCCGTACCGTTCCGGTGGACATCGCCACACCCGCCGCCGACAAGGGCAAGCCCGCCCATTTCGGCGTTCGCCCGGAAGACCTGCGCATCGCCGGCCCCGGCGAAGCCGCCCTTTTCGAGGGCACGGTCGGCATTGTCGAGGCGCTTGGCGAAGTGACGCTTCTGCATCTGGACGGTCTGGCAGGCGAAGAGCCGGTCGTCGTCAAGCTGCCGGGCATCGTGCGCGATGTGCGCGGCCAGACGCTCGCCTTTACCGCCGATCAGGCCAAGCTGCATCTCTTTGACGAGAGCGGCCATACTTACCGCACGACGTAATCCTCCCAAGACGTCCTGCAGAAAGGGCGGCTCCTTGCGGGCCGCCCTTTTGATATTCGACTGTCCCCAACCTCAAAAGATCGGGCGCGGCTCGC
This sequence comes from Pseudomonadota bacterium, assembly GCA_020161665.1. Taxonomy (GTDB): domain Bacteria; phylum Pseudomonadota; class Alphaproteobacteria; order Rhizobiales; family Rhizobiaceae; genus Ectorhizobium. The sequence goes on from JAIUPA010000018.1 coordinate 32,396, forward strand.
CCTTGGAGAGATAGGCGGCAATCACGGTGTTGGCCATCAGCATGGCGATGGTCATGGGACCGACGCCGCCGGGAACCGGAGTGATGGCACCGGCAATCTCGGAGACCTGCCCATAGGCAACATCGCCGACCAGCTTCGTCTTGCCCTCGCCCTTTTCAGGAGCGGCCACGCGGTTGATGCCGACATCGATCACGGTTGCGCCGTGCTTCACCCAATCCGACTTCACCATTTCCGGGCGGCCGACAGCGGCCACCAGAATATCCGCCGTGCGGCAGATGGCGGGAAGGTCCTTGGTGCGGGAATGCGCCATGGTGACGGTTGCATTGGCGTTCAGCAGCAGCTGACCCATCGGCTTGCCGAACAGGTTCGAGCGACCGATGACGACGGCGTTGAGACCCGACAGATCGGCCCCATGGACCTGACGGACCAGCAGCATGGACCCGGCGGGCGTGCAGGAAATGAGGCCCGTATCGAGATCGCCGGTCGCAAGCTTGCCCGCGTTGACGACGTGCAGACCGTCCACGTCCTTTTCCGGCAGGATCGACTGAATGACCGGCTCGCTATCAAGATGCTTCGGCAGCGGCAACTGCACGAGAACACCGTGGATCGCCGGATCGGCATTGAGTTCGGCAACCAGCGCCATCAGCGCCTCTTGCGTCGTGTCTTCCGGCAGCGTGTGCTGCAGCGAATGAAACCCGCACTGCTTGGCCATACGGCTCTTAGAATTGACGTAGGAATGGCTGGCCGGATCATCACCGACAATCACCACCGCGAGGCCGGTCCGCGTGCCCGTCTTGGCCTCCAGCGCGGATGCCGCCGCCGTTACTTTTTCGATGACCGTGGCTGAATTTGCCTTGCCGTCAATGATGGTCGCCATGCCTGTTTCTCCCGCAATCCGGGCGATGCCATGGACCATGACCCGCCCACTGTCCTTGACGTTGGCTATGGGACGAAAGCGGCTTTGAAGCAAGTATTTTCGCGGCTTATCGGCGGGTAACACTGCGACGTGTGTGGTAATCCTCGACGCGTTCGCGAAGGGCGGCCATGCGGCGGCGAATTTCGTCCATCTCGGCTTCACGCGGGTCCATCGAACGGCGGCCCAGTTCGCGCTCGTCCATGGCGGCATGACGCTGAAGCATCAACCGCAGACGGTCGGCGAGCGGCCTGTCGTCATTTTCGGCGTCCGGTGGCCCCCAAAGGCCATCATCGCCATAGACATAATCCTCGCGCTCATCCGGCCAACGAGCGGAATGCGGCGTGTAGGCATCCCATTCGTCTTCATAGACCGCCCGTTCGCGACTGTATGCGGCAGGGCGTGCGTCTTCCTCGTCATCCCCATAGGGATCGCGCCAGGCAGCCGGGGCCACCGTGCGCGCGGCGCGGCGGGCCGGACGCGGCGCTTCATAGGCCGGCTCATCGGCCAAGGCCGTTTCGGCTGCCTCATCCTCTTCGTCATCGTCGCGACGGCCTGTGGCATAGAGCCAGAGAAGGCCAGCTGCGAGCCCGAGAATGGCACCGCCGGTGGCGACAAGCGCCGGAGACGGGCCATCGACAGTGATCGTTTCGACACTGGCCTGCGCGACGATATGGGCCGCAGTGGTCGCTCCCTCATTCGCCTGGCTGGCGTCGAGACCTTCCATATAGGCGGTGCGCAGACGCTCGGCCTCCGCCTTCAGGCGGTTCAGTTCCTCAAGTCCTGCCTTGCCGCTTTCGGCAACCGGGGCCAGTTTGGCGCGCTCGGCCTTGAGGGCCTTCAAGGCGCTGGCTGCCGCGTTCACACGGTCGCGGTAATTGACATCAAGCTGGCGAATGGCGTCCTGCAGGCGGTTCTGGCTGTCATCCACGGCGCTGCGGGCCGCCAGAAGGCGGGGATGGCGCGCGCCGAGATCAACCGACAGACGGTCAAGCTCCAGCTTGGCGGAAATGTATTTCTGGCGTGCCGTATCGAGCTGTGCGGATTCCGGGATCGCCAGCGTTGAGCTTCCGGCAAGGTCCGCGACCTTCAGCGAAGACACGCGAGCGCTTTCATCTTTCAGGCTTTTCAGCGCCGCTTCGCGGGCGGAAATATCGGCATCCAGACTTTCAAGACGGGCCGTGGCGCGCGCTGCCTCGTCCAGCTTTTCGCCATCCGGGCCGCCCGCCAGATCGGCATAGGCCTGCTCGGCGTCTTCCATCGCCTTTCGGGCGGCGCTCAAGCCTGCCTCATCCGTCAGAGCGGATGCGGCTGTACGGCTGACACCTTCGCTGGCCATGGCATTGGCAATGCGCACGGACAGAACCGGGCTTGGCGTGGTGATCGACACCGACAGGCGGGCCGCTGCCGTATTGGGCGCAAAATCCATCATGCCGGACAGCGTCCGGCGAATTTCAGCGTTGATTGCACGGCCCTGCACACCCGACGGCTCCCCGGCATCCACAACGGGGACGGCGGCAACGAGCGGTTCACGGGCCAGGTTGAGCGCCGTGATCACGCCATCAAGGCTTTCAGGGGCCTTGAGACGCTGCGTCATGTCATCAATGGTCTGCTTGGAGGCCGTGGCCGGATCGAAGCCGATGACGGATGTCGCCGTAAATGAACGGGGAAACATTTCGCCAAAGGAAAAGGGCAGAGACGCGCCGCCCAGTGCAGCGGCGGCGAGAAAGGCAACGATAAAGCCGATGCTTCGGCGTTCAGGGCGTGTTTCATCCGTATTGGCGGCCAGAAAGCGACGCGCATCGTGGCGACGCACAGGCTCGTGACGCTGTCCGGCACGTGCGTGAGCGCGCGCCATTCCGCGCGTTCTGTCCCTGCCGTGGTCATTCGAATTGTGCATGTCATTCGTCCGGGTTGGCCGTTTATTAACCCAGACTAAATTTTCATGGCAAAGAAAGCGTTAACGCGTGCCGTAACGTCGGGTTGAAGCCGCACTTTTTCCAGTGACGCCCGATGCTTTTTGCGATGATGGCTGGTCATCGTTGCGGGGGCTTGGCGTTTGCGGCGTCAGACCTCGACCTCGCGCCATCCAGAAGCGCATCAGAATGACGAAAAATTCCGGAATACCGAAGATATAGCGACGGGCCAGACGTTGCGGCTCCTGCCACAGGCGATAGACCCATTCGAGACGCAGCTTGCGGATCAGATGCGGCGCGCGCGGCACGGTTCCCGACACGAAGTCAAAAAGGGCGCCCCCGGTCAGGACCACACGGGCATGTTCCGGCTTGATATATTCCGCCACCCATTTTTCCTGACGCGGCGTTCCCATGCAGACGAGAAGCACATCCAGTTGCAGCTCCTCGATGCGCTTGACCACTTCGAGACTGCCTTCGTGATTGAGATAACCATCGCTGATGGCCACAAATGTGTGCCAGGGGCACTGCTGTGCAAAGCGTTCGGCGGCTTTCTGGACCACCGGCGTGGTCGCGCCGATCAGGCCGATCCGCTTGGGGCGTGCCATATAGGTCATCAGGGCCGGAACGAAATCCGTGCCGTTCAGATTGGCGGGGAACCGTTCGCCGTGCAAAAACCACGACGCAATGTCCATGCCGATGCCATCCGGCAGAACGAACTGGTTTTGCAGGACGTTCTGATAATCGGCCTGTTTCACCATCAGATTGGCGTTGTGGGCATTGACGAACGAAATGACCGTCTGGCCGACCGGCAGAGCTGCCAGTTCGTCCGTAAAGGAAAGCGCACTTTCCCAATCGAGATCACAAACCGGAAGATCAAAGATCGTCCGGCGCGATGCCAGCAGCGCAAAATTGGCCACAATGGTCATTTCCATCCCCGTTCACCGAGCCGACTGACGGCTTCTTCTGGTTTTTGGTTGTCTGGAAATGCGTAAGCCCTGAGCGGTCTAGGCTGGCTTAAACCAATCATTCAAATGCAATCTATCCCCCCAGATTCGAGGGGGAACGGCACAAAATGATGCAGGCGCGCACTCCGGGCGGGGAGTAGCGCGCCTGCAATATCCGCATAAAGCGGATAGAGGAACCGGGGTGAACGGCCGCTTTCGCAGACGTTGCGGGGAGAAATCAGTGACCGGAGGGCGGCGGGGCTTCGGGGGCTTCCTCGCCTTCGATGATCTTCGTGCCCTTGCGATCATGGTTCTGGGCATCGAGATTGGCGCGCACATCGGCCTTGGACAGGTAGTCGAGCTGCTCGACCAGAACGTCCATGACGACCTCGCCCTCGTAGCGCTCGTTCATGCCCTTCTTGATCAGGTCCTTGAAGCCGGAAAGGTCAAACTGCTGGATCTCGGTCAGGTCCACCATCTTGTTGCCAACCAGTAGGGTAAAGAGCTCGTCGGTGAGGAACGTATCGGCGGGAAGCTTCGCGGCCTTGAATTTCACCTTGTCGACGATCAACGTGATGCGGCTGAGGAAGTAGCCCTTGACGCCACCTTTCGAAATGACCGGGATCGAAATGGTTTCGACCTTCACGACTTCGGTGTCGACCTTGGCCTTGGCCGCGTCAGCAGAATCCGGCGGCTTGGTGGCCTGACTGATCGAGAACCACACCGCGGCGAGCGTGACGATGCAGACCCACAATCCTGTCGCGATCAGTTTCAGCATCACATCTCGCCATAATAGCGGAACTGTTCCTGCGAGTAGGTTCCGTCACCGTCGGCATTCTGAACGGCACTTTTCAGGAGATCGGCCACGGCACGCACGGCATGCAGATGGGCCTCGACGCGGCGGGCATTCAGCTTCAGCTTGGCTTTCAGGCTGTGCATCTGCTCGATATGGGCGTTGGCCAGTTCGCGCGGGTCGGTATCGCGAAACAGCATGGTCAATTCATAAAGGCAGCGGCTCTTGTGAGCGTTCGAAACCTTGAGGTCAAACTCGGGGTCCTTGCCGATCCGTTCGTTTTCATTATCGATGATCATTTCAAGGCGGCCCAGAACCGTTTTGATCCGATAATCGCTGGAGACAACTTCCATACGCTTTGTCCTCTTCGTGATGGGCCGGTTCGTTCAGAACCCTACGCGTCACACCACCTTGCGGGCGGCCTTGTCATCGTCCTTGGTTTCCGCCACGTCGAGGACGCGGCGCTGGAAATCCGTGATGCTGCTGATGGCCATGCTGCGATCATTTTCATCGGTCTTGGCATTCGGCCGGTCCTGACGGGCCAGCGACTTGGCGTAGAGCTGGTCGGCGATGCCGATGCCACCGCGCTCAGAAACGGAATTGGCCATCTGTTCGGCCATCATGCTTTTCCAGAATTCACCGGCAGAGCCCTTGCCGTAGACCTCTTCGCTTTCGGAGGGCAGCATGTTCTGGATGAAGGTGGAGAGAACCGAGGCTTCAAACTTGCGATAGGTTTCGGGCGCAGCACCCTTGACCTTTTCATGGTTGATATTGCCGAGACCGGCCTTTTCCGCCGGGCCGCCCAGATCAATCATGTTGGCGGCGAAGCCCGTTCCGGCGCTGGCCAGACGAACGGCCTGCGAATCGGCTGCCCGCGCCCGCAATTTCTCACGCGCTGCTTCGATTTCGCCCGGCGCGGCCGCATTGACCACGTCAAGAACCAGATCGCTTGGAGGTGAAATCGCCATTTCGCTTTCCCTTGAGGCGGTTCGGCCAAACAGGATTGCCGCTTACCGTTACCCGGGACTATGAAGAACGAAGCTTGCTGGAGGCTGGCGTGGCACTCGCCATCGTCATGTCGAGAAGGTCGAGGACGGCTTCGTCCTCTTTGACGCGATCTTCGTCCGCGCGGGCTTCGCGCACCCGGTCTTCCAGCCGATCGCCCTTGGTGCGCTCCTTCAGGATCTTGGCCTCGTGGACGCGCTGCATACCGGCCAGCTGCTGGTCCTTGGTCATCAGCCGGGAAAACCGTTCCGCATAATTGCGGGCGAAGGGACGGTGAAGCTCTCCCAGCGAGGTGATCGCATCCATGACCGTATCCATCGAGGCGCCGATTTCCTGGCGTTGGCGGACAGCGGCGGCCAGATCGTTCTCGGCCAGCTTTTCAAGATGCCGCTGCAGGGCCACCAATCGCGCCAGCTTTTTCGATTTGGGTTCCGACGCCATGCCTTCTGCCTAGCCTCCGAGGAAGATCGGGCCGAAACCATCGGCGAACTGGCGCAGCATGGCGGCAATCGCGAGGTAGAGCAGGAAGATGCCGGCCAGCACCGAAAACGGCGTGGCGATGAAGAAGACCGGGATCTGCGGCGACAGCTTGTTCAACAGACCGGCGGCAAAGTTGAACATGATCCCGAAGATGATGAAGGGGCTTGCCAGCCTCAGCATGATGGAAAAGGTGCGTGTCAGCGTGTCCGTCAGGGTGATCAGCATCTTGTTGCTGCCGACCAGTGTACCGAGCGGGATCGTATCGTAGGAATCCATCAGCGCCTTGAAGACGATTTGGTGAAAATCCATCATGAACAGCACCATCAGCCCGGTGAAGGTGATGAGGTTGTTCAGCGTGGTTTCCGACGTGTCTTCCAGCACATCGACGCTGCCCGGGGCCGTGAGGCCGATCATCGAGCCGATGACCGAGCCGGTGAACTGCAGGCCCATGATATAGAGACGGGCGATCATCCCGAACATCAAGCCAATCAGGCTTTCGGAGACGATCAGCACCACGTAAACACCCGGCGTTGCGTTTGTGGCGCGCGAATAGATCGGCTCCCACATCAGGGGCAGCATGGCGAGGCTGAGCGCCACCGAAACGAACAGACGAATGGTCATGGCCACACGCGCCGAGGAGAAGCCCGGCAGCACCATCATGCAGGCACCGATGCGGCAGAAGAGCAGGAAGAGCGCCAGCACCGATCCCTGCGGGTCCGTTATCATGAAATCGATCCGAGTATCTTGATTTCAATGCCCTTCGCCAACTCGACATGCGACAGCACGGGCAAGGTGGAGAACAGGCGTTCAATGATCATACGGACATAGGAGCGTGTTTCGGGCGATGTGACAAGAACAAAGGGCACGCCGCGATCCATGAATTCACGGACGACGCGGCTGGCATCCTCGGAGAACTCTTCGAGCATACGCGGATCGATATCAAACTCGATGACCTCGCCCTTGGCATCGCGCTTCAGCGCCTGATGGAAAGCCAGGTCCCACTTGGAACCGAGGCGCAGGACGCGCAACACGCCGTTATCCGTCAAATCACCGCAAAGCTGTTGCGCCATGCGCACCCGCACATGATCGACAATCTGCTCGGTCTTTCTGACATGCGGTGCGAGTTCGGCCACGGCTTCCAGAATGAGGTGCAGATTACGGATCGAGACACGCTCGGCGAGAAGCAGTTTCAGGACGGCCTGCAAGCCGGAATAGGACATGTGCGAGGTGCAGATTTCATCGGCGAGCTTCTTGTATTCCGGGTCCAGCCGGTCAATCAGGATCTTCACGTCCTTGTAGGAGAGAAGCTGCGGCAGGTTATTACGGATCACCTCGCTCAGATGGGTCAACACCACCGAGACGTTATCAATCGGGTGGAAGCCTTCGCGTTTCAGTTCCTCGACAAAGGTCTCCATGACCGAGACGGCCGGCATGCCGAAAGCGGGTTCGCGAATTTCATCACCGGGCACGGAAGGCTTGCGCCCCGTTCCGGTAACGACCAGCACTTCGCCGACGCGAAGCTGGTTCGACGCAATCGTCGTACCGTGGATGCGGATCTGGTAGGACTTGTCGGGAATGGCGATGTCGTCGGTCACCTTGATTTCCGGGACCACGAAGCCGTATTGCGACGCGAATTTCTTGCGCATCTTGCCGACGCGGAAGGCCAGTTCCTGATGCGCGCCGAGAAGGCGGGTCGAGACCTGCTTGCCCAGCGCCAGTTCAATTTCCGTGGTGCGCAGGACGTTCTTGACGGAATCCTTGTCGGCTTCCTTGGTCTGAACGACCTTCTTTTCTTCCTGCTCGCGCATCAGGCGATTTTCGGCCTCGATGCGACGCGGAATGACCCAGGCACCAAAGGCCATGACGCTGGCCAGAACCGCAAAGGGCAGGAAGGGCAGGCCCGGAATAACGGCGAGGATCATCAAAAGGGCGGCCGCCACCGACATGGCGCGCGGATAGCCGGACAGCTGCTCGACCACGGCCTGATCGGTCGAGCCGCGCGTGCCGCCGCGTGACACGAGAAGACCGGCGGCCAGCGAGACGATAAGGGCTGGAACCTGCGAGACGATACCGTCACCGACAGAAAGCTTGACGAAGACATCGGCGGCCTGCCCCACTTCCATCCCATGACGGAAGAAGCCGATGAGAATGCCGCCCACCACGTTGATGCCCGTGATCAGAAGACCGGCGACAGCATCACCGCGCACGAATTTGGAGGCACCGTCCATGGCGCCGTAAAAGGCGCTTTCTTCTTCCAGTTCCCGGCGGCGGCGCTGGGCTTCCTTCTCGTCGATGATGCCGGCCGAAAGGTCGGCGTCGATCGACATCTGCTTGCCGGGAATGGCATCGAGGGTGAAGCGCGCGCCGACTTCTGCGATACGCGTCGCGCCCTTGGTGATGACGATGAAGTTCACGACGATCAGGATCAGGAAGACGATCAGACCGATCATGAAATCGCCGGACATGACGAGGCTTGAGAAGCCTGCAATCACGCCGCCGGCTGCGGCGTGGCCTTCATGTCCGTGCGTGAGAATGACGCGCGTCGTCGCAATATTCAGCGCCAGACGCATCATAGTCGCGATCAGAAGGATGGTCGGGAAAGACGAGAAATCGAGCGGGCGCTGAATCCACAGGGACACCATGAGGATCAGCACGGCAAAGGCAATCGAGAAGGCCAGGCCCATATCGATCATGAAAACCGGAATGGGCAGGAACAGGATGCAGAGAATGACAACGATACCGGCGGCAAAACCGATATCGCGACCGTTTGGCGTCGCCTTGGGAATTGAGACTGCCTGTGTCTCGGCCATTCTAAACGCGTCTCCTCATGAGGCTCTGGCCAACATTGCCATGACGCCGGAGACTAGAGACGCAAACTTGCGCGAGGGTGGCGCTCGTGCCGAGCCGTCATCAGAAACCTGTTTGTATTCGCTGGAAAACCATGTTGGTGAAGAGCGAAATCTGCCCGCCAATCAGCGGCGCAGACATGCCGAGCGCCACCATGACGGCGACGATTTTCGGCACGAAGGTCAAGGTCATTTCCTGAATCTGGGTAAGCGCCTGAATGAAGGCAATCAGCACACCGACGATCATGGCAGCCAGAAGCGCCGGTCCCGAAGCCGTGAGGATGGCCCAAACGGCAGCGCGGATCAAATCGAGCGCGTCAGCTTCATTCATGGCATTCCTCCGGGCGAATCGACCTTCACAAAACTAGCAGATCAGGCGACCGGCTCGAAGGGCGCCTGCCCGGTTATGAACTGGTGACCTTGATGCCTTCCTGAATGGTGATGGCCTTGCCATCGACGGTGGTGGCAACAACGCCATCGGACGCCCACTTGATGGACTTGATCTCGCCCGACGTCACGCCATCGGCGCTCGTCACCGTCTTACCGATATAGGTCGCGGCACTGTTCAGGTTCGTCAGCGAGATCAGGCTCTCCAGATTGGTGTTCGCCTTGATCGACTGCTCGACCTGCGAGAAGGTCGCCAGCTGGGAAATCTGCTCGGACGAGTCCATCGGATCGGTCGGATCCTGGTTCTTCATCTGCGCGATCAGAAGCGTCAGAAAGCTGTCGTAATCCAGCGACGCCTTCTTGGCATCCGTGGTGGATGCCTGCGTCGAGGATGCCGTCGATGTTGTGGAACTGACCCCGGTTACCGCCATGGCGCAATCTCCCTGCGGATGTTGTCGATGATGGCCGGGGTGATTTCCTGATTGCTCAGGACCTTTTCCTCAGCCGAATAGAGCGAACGGATGGCCTTCAGCGCGTCGAACGGGCGGCCCGACGACACCATGGCGTCGACACGCTTCAGTTCCGCGAGGATCTCCTCGTTGCGGAAGCAGGTCAGCAGCATCATGATCGACTTGCGGAAGAGCGTCATGGACTGCTCCTTGCCCTCCGGGTTGATCAGCATCATCTGGCAGATGAAGTAAAGCTGGCGCAGCGGCGTGGTGGTGTCTTCCGGCTGGAGAACGTGGTTTTCCAGAAGGAAGGTCACGTCATTCAGGAATTCCAGAGCCACCTTGCGGTCAACGCGCAGAACCGCGCCGTTGATGAAGATCTTTTCGCCGGCCTTCAGCGAGATTCGGAGGGTACTTTTCATTTCAAGCCATCCCTAATGATGGAGGTTACGTCGATGATTCCCTGGTAGTTCGTCGATTCCCGTTTCCTGATCCGCTCGCATTCCTTGAGAATCCAGATGGCGATGGAGATCAGGTTGGCACGAAGTTCGACGCTCAAGGCGTTGTCGGGTTCTTTCAGATCCTCAATAAAACGCAGCCAGACGCGGCGGGTGTAAAACAGGGCTTCAATCGATTCTCTCGAAAAGCCGTTACCATCCCGCGCAGCCTCAAGAAGCTCGATCGACCGGTAGAGCACCTGTCTTTCTCGCTCTTTGGCGTCGGCAACGTCATCTGCCATGACTTCAGCGTAGGAGAACTGAAACATCTATGTTTCCTCATGGTTACGGCCAAATCTTCCCTCCATCGGAAGACGTCTCAGTCTCATAGGAAGTTCACGAGGCTGAGTTGTTGAATGCGTGCAGTGATCGAATAGGAGGTTTCGATCTGCGTCATCAAAGTGGTCAATTTCGTCGAGGCTTCGTACTTGTCGACGCCGACGAGATTGGAAAGCTGGGTATCGATAATGGTCTTCTGGGCCTTCATCGAGTCATTGGCCTTCTCCACTCGCGACTGCGAAAGGCCAAGCTGACTTCGAGAATTGTCGACCCCGGAAACGGCAGCACCCGACAGCGAGGTGACGCGCGCCGTAACAGCCGCACGGGTTGCCGAGGGCAGCTGCTCATCCCCCAACTGCGCGCCGATGACCGCCGCCAGAACGAGGTTCTTGAAGCCATCCTTGTTGATGCTGACCGAGCTATCGACCGTTTCGGCGGTGTTGATGCGGCTCGACATGGCGCTGTCGGAGGCGTTCGTCCAGCTCGCCCAGTCGAAATTGGCCGTGTAGTCATCCAGAAAATCCGTCATCTGGGTCGCGGTCATGGTCGTGACATCGGTGATGCCGTTCGCCGTCTGATAGTTGGAAAAGGCGGTATCGAAATCGCTCTGGAGGTCTTCCACAAAGGTGTTCGACAGCGTCTGGGCATCGGTGTTGATGCCGGAGAAGAGATACTCACCCTTCACGGCGGTGTTGGCATAACCCATGAAGTTCTGCAGTTCGCCGAGCGCCGTATTGGAGGCAACGGTGATGGACGTGCTGTCGCCACTTCCGGAAATGCCCACGAAGGTGTTGAGAATGTTCTGGGCCGAGGCCGACATCTGCTCCATGGCGAGCTGCGAATTGTCCATGCGCTCTTCGGCAAGCGCATTGGAATCCACCAGCGCCTGAAGACGGGCGCTGTCGCGGCTGAAGTTCAGGCTCTGCGAGGTGGAGACCCCCAGTTCGATACCGACATCGTAAAAGGTGCCCGTCACGGATTCGCGCTGGAGCCTGACGATGTCTTTCTGGGTATTGGCGACCGTCAGCTGCATGGCGCTGGCGACGGACAGGGTGGACATTGCCGAAATCTTCATGACTTACCCCGCAGCCGCCAGCAACGCCTTCATCATCTCGTCAACTGTCGAGAGGAGCTTGGAGGCGGCTTTGTAAGATTGTTCGATATCGAGCAGCAGAATGAGCTGCTCGTCGAGGTTCACGCCGGTATCGTTCGAATAGGCTTCCGTGGCGCGCGTCTGCAATGCGCTCGTCGTTTCAGCGGCGTTGGTCGCATCGCTGCGGAACTCTTCGATCCAGCCGACGAAATCGGTGGAGAAGTTCAGCAAGGTCACGCCGGTTGCGAGTTTGCTGGCGCCGTCAAAGGTCGTCGGCGTTTCAAAGGCCGTCAGGTAGTCCTGAAGAACATCCGAAAAACCGCTGGCGTTGGTCGTATTGGCGCTGACACCGGCAATCGAGCCGTCGCGCAGCTTGAGCGGCGAGGCAACGGCGGCCGGATTGACGGTGATCGACGAGGCAAGTCCGGGAATGATGGTCGCGGTATCAAAGGCAACCGCGGTTGCGGTCTTGGTGGTGAAGAGGCCGGCCACCTTGTTGCCACTGCCATCGGTTTCGGCAAACAGGGCAATCGCGCCGCGCGCGATTTCGTCCGCCTGGTCCTGAATGGTCGGCAACACATCATCGCGCAACTGCATCAGCGCCTGAATGGAGCCCTTCGCCGTGGTGCTGGCTCCACTGCCGCTCTCCAGCTTCACGCCATCAATATAGACCGAATTGCCGCTGGAGGACGCATCGAACGCAGCGGTCGGCGTAAAGCTGACCTTGCGTGCCGTGGTTTCAAACAGCGTGACGCCATTGCTGGTGTAAAGCGCCACGTCGTTGCCAGGGCGCGGGAAGGTGCTGACCCCGATGATTTCGGCGATCTTCTTGATGATGGCGTTGCGCTTGTCTTCGGCGTTGCTCGGGTCAGCGCCGGTGGCGGTCGCCTTCTTGGCGGCGTTATTGGCCTTTTCAAATTCTGCAAGCAGGTCGTTCAGCGTCGAGACATTTTCGGCGATCTCGGCGTCGGCTTCGGTGCGAAGCGCCTGAACACCATCCGAAATCGTATTGAGCGATGTGGAAACATCCTGCGCGGCGTTTATGACCGATTGCGCCAGCGTCACATCACCCGGCGTTTCCGAGTAGGTTTGCAGCGTATCGCGCAGCGTCGAGAGATAGCCGGACGGAGACAGCGTGTACTCGGTACCACCCAACAGGGAACTGACCGATTCCATGCCTTCGAGCAGCCGCTGCTGGGCCGAATCGGCCGAGGTGGCGTTGAGGGATTCCTTGAGGAGAGCCTTGTCTTCGGAACGGACCGTGTCGAGAAGGACCGCACCCGTCACCACGTCGACGGTGGTCGTCACCGACCGCTTGTTGAAGTCGGGATTGCTCGCGTTTTGAATATTCGACGATACGACCGTGCTCTGCGCGGCCGTATTGTAGAATATATTCCTCGTCGTATTGAGCGTCGCCGACAGGCTCATTCAAGTTCCCCGATCACTATCTCTTCAGGTTGATCAGAACGTCCATGACGTCTGCCCCGGTCTGGAACACCTTCGAGTTCGCCGTGTAGCTGCGCTGCGCCTCGATCATTTCCGTCAGTTCGGATGCGAGGTCGACGTTCGAGCTTTCCAGCGAACCGGACTCCACGACACCGAAGCCGGGCTCACCGGGGAAGCCGAAAATGGCAGCACCCGAATCGGAGGTGACGCTGTAGACGTTGCCCGTCGACATCTGGAGGTTATCCGGCGCGACGACCGTGCCGAGCGCGATTTGTGCCAGCGCTGCCGTATTGCCGCTTTCATAAACGGCGTAGACAACACCCTTGTCATCGACCGTGAGCTTTTGCAGCGAGCTTGGCGCCGAACCATCGGCCGAGACCTTGGAGAAGCTGTCCGTGTCCAGCTGCGTCGCTGCCGTCAGATCGATCATGATGCCATTCACATCAACGGTCATGTCCGTGCTGCCGCTGACGCTATCAAGACCAAAATTCGTGGTGTTGAATGTCAGGGTTCGCGTCGTGACCGGACCTGCCGAATAGGGGAAGCCGGTGCTGCTCGAAGGGTCGGCTGTCGCATTGTCAAAAATCGACAGTTCCCACGTCTGGTCGGCGGTCTTTGTGTAATAGAGGTCGTAGACCACTTTCGACCCACCGGCGTCATAGGTGGTCATCGATGTCTTCAGATTGTAATTGACCGTGGCACTTGCCGTCGTGCCCGCTGCAGATGGCAGCGTCGCAGCAGCGGGCGCGGTTGCCGTCTTATCAAGGTTCGCCGTCACCGATGCCTTGGTCGTCGGCACGGCAGTCACTTCGTAAGCCTTGATCTGGATCGGTTCCATGTCGCTGAAGGTGTTCACCGAACCGCCGATGGAGGTGCCGAGCAGCGTGAAGCCGTTGGCATTGACGAGGTAGCCGGATTCATCCAGCGCGAATGAGCCGACGCGGGTCAAATAGGAGGTTCCGGACGCATCCTGCACGGCAAAGAAGCCTTCACCGGAAATGGCAAGATCGGTCTCGGAGGTCGTGGGGGTCAAGGTCCCCTGCTGCGAGATGCTGTTGGTGACCGTCGTGGTCACGCCGCCGGAATTGTACGCGGTGCCAGCATTCGGCAGAACGAAGGTCGCGAAAGCGGTCGAAACTTTCTTGTAGGCTGTCGTGTTAGCATTGGCGATGTTGTCGCCGACCGTGCTGAGGCGGTTCGCCTGGGCATTCATGCCTGACACGGCAGTCTTCATCGTTCCGTAAATGCTCATGGAGAACCCTCGTTTTAGTCACTTGAACCAGATTAGGCCCCGGGGCTTGCGTGAAGCTGTCTGGGACAGGCTGGAAACGACCCTTCAAATCGCAAAATATGCCGGGATTCCAACCGCATCACGCACCAAGCGCGCACCGATCAGCTTTCGGCGCGCGCCTTGCACTTAACCCTCATTTTCGTGATTTCCGGCAGTGCCGGATCAGGGCGCGCCGCCTTGCGGCGACACCCCTTCACAAGGTCGTCTTACGACCAGTCGATGCAGTAGCCGAGGAAGCGCTTGGAATCGATCGGGTCGAAACCGAGCTTCTTGCGCAGCTTCTTGCGCAGCTTGCTGATGTGGCTTTCCACGACGTTTTCCTCGACCTCTTCGTCAAAGATGCCGTAGATGGCGCTGAAGATCTGGGCCTTCGAAACGCGACGGCCGCGGTTGGCGACCAAATATTCCAGAATGCGGCGCTCGCGGCGCGGCAGCGGGAAAACATCGCCTTCGATTTCCGGGTCACGACCATCCGAGAAAACCCGGATTGCGCCGATGTCGGTAAACTGGGTCACGGCCTTGAGACGGCGACGGATCGCCGCTGCACGGGCCAGGATTTCACGCGGGTGGACCGGCTTGCGCACCACGTCATCGACGCCGCAGTCGAAGAGGGCAAGGGTCGTCTCCAGGGAGTGCTGATCGCTGACAGCGATCACCGGGGCCTGCGAGCGGTCGCGAATGGCTCGCGGCAGTTCGAATGCCTTGTCACCCTGACCGATGAGGAAGGCCTCAACCGCAGCAATATCCGCATCTGCCGCCGTGCTGACCCACTCGCCGAATTCGCTCGGATCAAACCCTGTGGAGGGAATGCCTTCGCGCCCAAACAGGGATGCATATCCGTCTTTTACAAGCTCACGCTCATCAACCACTACGATCATTCGTCCGCCTCCGAATCAGTGTGGTGCCTCGATGCACTATGGGTACGAATCGGAGGAATCACGAACAACTAGAGGAATTGATTGGGCGTAATTAATAGTTGATTAACCATAATGGTCTGATTTGGCCTAGATTTAGTAGGCCACTTTGATTTTCAACACTATTTTTTAGTGGAAAAGTTAACGACGAATTAACATCACACTTGTTTGCCTGTCGTCGCCACAATGATGCCCAAGTCGCTGCGACATACCGCAGGCGCCCCAAAAATCAACCTTTGATTGCTGATCATCCACAAAAACGCGAGGCGGCAGGGGTCCACTTCCCGTATCCGGAAGCCACCAGATTGCTGATCACACGGCAGACATACTGCTTCTGCGCGGGGTCATTGTCCGGTCCTGCGTGGTATCTCGCCACCGCCATCGTCCAGGTTTCATGCCTGTCGTGCAGCGCTTTGAGGAAGCGTGCGGCGTATTCGACATTGCTGCGCGGATCAAACATCGCGTCGAGGGAGGCGAATTCACCACCGTGATAGTGGTGATTGATCTGCATGCAACCGATATCAATGAGCTTGGCACCACCGCTTTTGGCAATGGTAAAACGCTGCAGCGCCTCGCCCTGACTGGTGGCAAAGTAGGTCTTCCCTTCAATGTTGAGCGCAAACGGGCTCAACGAACCCTTGCGCCCGGTTTCCGTCAGGCCCACCGAATAGAGGATGCCTTCGGGGATTCCATATTTGCGGGCGGCGGCCTCGATTTCCCGTTCGCAGGCCCCGCCCGAAGCTTTGACCTCAGAGATAGACGTGGCCAGGACGAGCGCCACCGGAAGTGCGAACCGCAGCATCTGCCGTATCAACATCATCGGTTCCTCCCGCCATTGCCATATCGTCCACCGAGAAGGAGCGCTCCGATCCCTGACGGTTCCCCCGTTCACCGTTGCGCTGCCCCTCGCCGGCCATTTGCTGGGCGTTCTGTTGCGAAAACTGGCTGTTGCCATCATTGCCCGCCTGCGACTGGGCCGACGACGGGGCCATGCCAACCGTGACCTGATCCACACTGAAGCCCTGCGAGCGAAGCGCATCCAGCATGGAGGAGGCATCCTCCTTCAATTCGCGGTATGCTGCGGCGTTGTGCACGGTCAGGTGCACGCTCAGTTCCTCGCCGGACAGGCGCAACATCGCCGTCACGGTTCCGAGCGATTGCGGAGTCATTTGCAGTTTCAGTGTGTTGACCACCTGGCCGGTGCTCGACACCTGCGCCTCATTGGCCAGCCGCGAACCGGGCTGCATGGCAACCGACCAATCGCCGTCCCCCACCAGCGCGGATGTCAGGGAGGCGGAATTGGATGGCGTATCGAACCCGAGATAGCGGCGGCTTTCGAGAACATTCACCGTTTCCACCTTGCCCTGCCCCGGCAGACGCGCTTCCGTCTCGGTGCGTCCATCGGCATCGGTCGAAATCTTCAGATCCACCGACTGCCCGCGACCTTCACCGCGTTGCAGACGGAAGGTTCGATCCGGTGTTTCGGTCGGGTTGGCTTCGACGGCATCAGCGCCATCTGTAAAACCCGTGTCGTCGTCGAAGGCATGGCTTGCCGTCCTGGCCGCACCCGCGCCATCCGTTGCGCCCATCCGCGGTGCGTCGCGGGTGTCGCGTCCTTCCCCGCCATCACGCGCTTTCGGCGCCATGGTGCCGGAGGCTGCCAGAATGCCCAGAACGTCTCCCAAAGACGGATCAGCCGCCACGGTCCCCTGCTCGGCCTGCGCCGTGGCATCGGTGGCCGCGCCATCGGCATCCACCGTGGTCGTTGCGTTTGCGAGCTCTGCGCGTTTCGTCGCGAACTCCTTGGCCACGGCCTTCGTGGATGTCACCGGCGCATCGGTTGCGGTCTTGTCACCGGCTTCGGCATTGACCGTCTTTTTTGACCCCAGCGCGACGTCGAGCCCTGCCCGCCTGGCCGTCTTCGCGTCCGCTAACTTCACGTCAGCAGTACGAGCGCCATCGGCCAGTGTCTCGGCGTTTGCCTGTTCTGCACCATTGGCAGTGGCGGAAGGGGTGGCGGTTTCACGGGTCAGGCGCAGGGTCCGGGCGGCAAGCTTGCGGGCTGCGGCCTCCACCGCCGTGGTGGCGCTGGACGTTTCTTCGTCGGCCACGGCATCGGCTTGTGCCGTCTGCATCGTGTCGGCTTCAGCCTGATCGTCCGCCTTTTGATGGACCGATTCCGATTGGTTGCGGCGGCCGTTAACATCCTTCAACTCGCGCGAAAAGCCGCCCTTGTCGCTGGCCGATGCGCTATCCTTGCGCCCCTTGGCAGATGCCGCCGGATCGGGCGTATCCTTCACCAGCATGTTGACGGCATTCATCATTGCGAATTGTCTTCCTTGTTCAGAAGGTCATCAATGGCGCTCAGCCGGGCACGGCCGCGATCCACGATGTCGCGATGGGAGGTGTCATCTTCCAGCTTCGGCGTTGCACGATGGACCGCTCGTTGCGCGGCCTCTGCCTCGTCGGAAGATTCGGCCTTGTTCTCGTCAGCATTACTGCCGCCCTCTGCTTGCGTGAGGCTGGCGGGGTCCGGCAACTTGATAATTTCTTCGGCGATGGTGCGCGCTGCGTCTCGCAGGGCGCGATCACGCGCCGAAAGTTTTTCGTCGGGGATTTCCCCCAGCGCCTTGACGGCATCCGTCACCCCGGCACTCGGAATATCGGCGAGATTGCCATAGAGATTGCCAAGCGATTCCAGACCGTCCGGCACTTCGGGGGCCAATGCATCGGCACGCGATGCCGCAAGACGGGCAAGGTCCTGCCGCCCTTCCAGCGCCGCACGGCGGGCGACACGCAGGTAAATTTCGCGGGCTCGAACCGGGTCCATGTAAGCCATGGTGTTTTCCAGCTCGTGATCATCAATCTCGCTGTAATGCTCGACGATGATCTGGACGAACAGGTTCACAAACTGGCTGGCATAGGGCGAATGGAGAAAGCGGCGGGCGTAGCGCTCGGACAGATTGAAGGCGCGCACCACCTGGTCATCATCAAGCGCAATCGAAATGGCGCGGCGAAGGGCCGCCTCCTCGACAATCGTTCCCGGTGCAAGAAGGCGCGCCATATCGAAGAATTCGAGCGCGCGCTTGGCGTCATAGGCCAGCGCGAGATTGCCGCCGACAAGCGCCAGATAAGGACCGATGCGGGTGTCGCGATATTCCGGCACCATGTCGGTCAATCCCTTGGAGACAACCGAGCCCTGACCATTGAAGTATTTGCGCAAGACATCCACGACGCGCGTATCGAAGTTGCCTTCCACGTCGCGGGCAATCAGGTATTCGAGCGTTGCCGGGTTGCCGCCGCTCATGGCGTAGATCAGGGCGGCATCGACATTGCGCGGATCGGCAAAGACCGCCGGTTTGGCGGCGCGCAGGCGCTTGTCGATGGTTTCCAGCATGAAGCGCTGCATCTCACCCGCCGAGTGATCCCCCTGCGCAACCGAATCCTGCACATATTGAAGTGAACGCAACATCTTGTAGGGGGGCAGGTCATCGCTGCTTTCGGCGCGCAGGGCCGTTGCGGCAAGGCCGCTGGCCAGTATGCCGAACGTGAGAATGAGCCGTCGCACCATTGCGGTCATTGCCGTCAGCCGTCATCCTCAATCAGGATCTCGATACGCCGGTTGGCGGGTGACAAGGGATCTTCCGGCACTTTAAGGTTCCGGTCCGCCAAACCGGAAACCTGCTTGATCCGGTTTTCATCCAGCCCGCCACGTACCAGCATGTAATAGGCCGCGTGGGCACGGGTCATGGACAGGTTCCAGTTATCGCCAGCCTTCTCGTTGGCGAAGGGGCGGGCATCCGTATGGCCACGAATGACGACGGACCCTTTGCGTTCTTTCAAGACCGCGCCGATCTTTTCCATGGCCAGAACCATATCCTTGTTCGGAACCGCCGAGCCGACGTTGAACATGGATTCGGACGTCTGGTCGGACAGGGAAACCAACAGGCCGCCTTCCGCCGGTGTCACCACCAGACCTTCGGCGAGCTTTCCGGCCAGACCACCGCCAAGCTCCTTCTGGATCTCTTCTTTCAGCTTATCCGCAGCATCCGCCTGCTTTTCTTCCAAGGCCTTCTGCTTCTTGTCGTCGGCCTTGCCCGCCGCCTCGCTCACCGGGTCGGCCTTGGCCACTTCCAGGGGCTTGCCCTTCGGCGGCTCTTTCGATGTTTCCTTGGCGGTGGTCGGCGTTTTGCCTGCCCCGGCATCATCCGAAACCGGCAGGGACGTGTCTTCAACCTTGGCGGTGTTGTGGCCGCGCGCTGCCGCCTGCACCTGCTTGCTCCAGAAATCCGGATCGAACGGGTCGCGATAGGCCTCGCCACCGGAAGCCCCGGTCGACGGGCCGGAATTGGCCGCGCCGCCCTCACCCTTGGTGCTGACATTGGCCTGCTGACCCACTTCCTGGGCGATTTCCGCCAGAACGGCATAGGGATTTTCGAAAAGCTCGGCGTCGGAATAGTTGGTCTTGGTGCCGTCCGAGGCCGTGATGTCCTCGCCGGTCGCAGCCGCATCGCTGGCCGAAATGCCAGCCGCCTGACCGTCCTCGTCGTTCTTTTCCTTGGTCTTCGACTTCTGCTCCGCCTCTTCGCCGGACGATTCCTTGGAAGGCTTCTTCAGCCCTTTCGACGCGGGCGTCGTATCGGTCAGCTTGATCGGGTTGAAATAGCTGGCAACAGCGGCCTTCGTCTCTTCGTTGGAGGCGTTGACCAGCCACATCACGAGGAAGAAGGCCATCATGGCGGTCATGAAGTCGGCAAACGCGATCTTCCACGCACCGCCATGCGCACCGTCATGACCGCCCTTGTGGCGCTTGACGATGATGATCTCGTTCTTGCCGTGGTGGTGGTTTTCGCTTTCGCTCATGCCATCACCCTTTCAAGCTCGGACGCAAAAGCGCTCAACCGTGTCACCAGCACTGACGATCCCGCTTCCACGGTCAAATCCATATCCTCGCCCGTTTCGAACTCGACAAGCTTTGCCTTGTCTTCGCCAAGGGCTGCCGCCAATTGCCGACAGGCTTCCTCCGGCCCTTTGACCTTTGCGCGGGCAACCCCGCCCTCCTCGATCGTTGCGCGCAGCATGGCCGCCAGATCAACGATGGCGCGCCGGGCGACGGCCTCACCCATCAGCGGGGCAATGGCTTTTGCCGTGGCGGCTGCCACCTCCTGCGCAACGTTTTGCGCCATTTCGGCAAGACGAGCGGCCATCAACGCCGCCATCTCACCCTCGAAATGCGCCTTCAACGCCTGTAATTCCGCGGCATGGCGCGCCTGTTCCTGCGCCAAATCCTCGGCATGGGCAGCTTGCGCTTCGCGCAAGGCCTCTTCACGTCCCTCGGCATGGGCGGCTTCGCGCACCGCCTCGGCATCCACCGTCGGCTCAACCTCAGCGAAAGAGGGAAAGTCGAACATCGCGTCATCCATGGCCTCGGTCACGGCCGGAAGCTTTGGCGCGCTGAAATCCTTCAGATAGCGGGCAATCATCGCGCTCACGCGTCACCTCCATCGGCGCGCATGGCGACAAGAATGCCCTCAGGGTCGGGCGTTTGGGTGACCGGAATTTCCGCCACAAGGCTCCCCGCAGTTCAAGACACACAACGACGGCATACATGCCGCCGTCAGCAGACCAGAGGAAAACTAGGGCGTCAAACTTGTGCGAGGATGATGCGCGGGCAAGGTGAACGGTTTCTCAACCGAAGAGGACCGCCAGCTTCTTAGAATTGGCGTTGGCAAGTGCGACGTTTTCGGCGGCCAGCGACTGCTGGGTCTTGGCGGCCGTCAGGCGAACGCCAGCCTCTTCCATGTTCACGTCGACGAAGCGGCCGATGCTCTTGTCGAGGGATTCCGAAATGGCCGTCACATATTCACGGTTGGTCGAGACGCGATTGACCATATCGCCGAGACGGGCCGTCAGCTTGTTCACGTTGCTCATCAACTGATCCACAACCGACATCATGTCCTTCAATTCCTGATCCGTCGTGGAAACGGAAATAGCGATTTCCGATCCGCTGGCAGCCGTAATGCTTCCCGAATCCAGAAGGTAGTAATTGCGTGCCGTGGCCGTGCCGTCGGGGTTGGAAATGTTGGCGTCGACAGGACCCGTCAGAAGACCACGGTTTGCATCATAGTGATCGATCAACACGGTTTCAGACTGCGGTACGCCCTGCGTTGCCAGCGCCACGTTGCCGTTGCTGGAACGCTGAAAGCCAGACACGATGCTGTTGGTGCCGGAAATATCCGCATTGGAATTGGTCAGCCAGTTCGAACCGCCAAAGCTCGCCGAACTGACGGCCTGCTTGATCGAGCTTTTATAGCCCTCGATCGTCGTTGCGAGCTGATTGCGATCCACGCCGTCTTCAAAGGCGTTGACGAGCGTGGCGCGCAGCTTGCTCAGCTGTTCATAGACGGTATTGGCGCTGTTGTAGGCCGTATCGACGGTCGATTCGCTTAAGTTCAGCGCATCCCCCACGCTGGTCATGATGCTCATGTCCGAGCGCAGCGATGTGGCAATCGACCAATAGCTCGAATTGTCCTTGGCGCTTTCAACGCGCAGGCCGCTGGATGCCTGCAACTGCGCTTTCTGCAATTCGTTGTTGGAAAAGAGCAGCGTCTGCAGACTGCCGCTCACAGCATTGGTCATCATCACATCATAAGCCATCGAGCCACTTCCTGTGTTGGCATATCAACGTCCGCCGCATCGCCACGCGCGCTCCATGGAGCACGCGCAAGACCGTTCTTCTCATGCACGAGACGAAAACATGCCGGGCAATCCGGTGGCGGCATTGCGGCTTCATGCCGGGACCCGAAATGGGCCGCCGCTCAAAATGTCCTTCACGGACTTTGACAAGGTTAATGAAAACATAAGATTCTGGCAAGAGTCGCCGTGCAAAGCGTCCAGACCAAAGGGTGCCGCCATAACGCAAAAAACCGCAGCCCTTTGAGAGGCTGCGGTCTTTGCTGCGATTGGGGCTTCGCAGAGCTGTTACGCCGGTGATTACTGGCGGAACAGGGTCAGAATGTTCTGAGCGTTGGAGTTTGCAATCGACAGCGACTGGATGGCCAGCTGTTGCTGCGTCTGCAGTGCGGTCAGCTTGGCTGATTCCGCCTCCATGTCTGCGTCGACGAGACGGCTGATGCCGGTTTCAATCGAGTCGGACAGGGATTGTGCAAATTCCGTCTGCAAATCGATACGGGCGGAGAGCGAACCGAGCGTCGCAGCGCCCTTGGTCAGTTCCGACAGCGCCTTTTCGACGACCTGCAGTGCATCATTGACCATCGTTGCCGTGGAGGCGGATTCGACCAGTGCAATGGTGGCAACGTCCTTGAGCACGCCCTTGGTGGCGTCTGCCTGGCCGTTGTTATTGCCGAAGAGTGCGAATTCGCCAATCGTGACGGTTTCCGTGGCGACGAGAACCGAACCCGGACCCGTACGGACGAAGCCGGTGACGACCGTGCTGGTGGATGTTGTGGTGCTGGCCAGCAGCCAGTTTTCACCGTTGAAGGAGGCCGAGCTGGCAATCGACTTCAACTGCGCCTGAAGCTGGCTGATTTCGTCCTGGATCTTGCCCACATCCACGCTGGTTTCCGATGCGGAGACAAGCTTGGACTTGATTTCGGTGACGATATCGATGGCGCTCTTTACGCCAGCATAGGCCACATCCACCTTTGCTGCGCCGACGCCCAGTGCGTCGGATGCGGCCTGAACAGCGGAGTTGTCCGAGCGCATCGTCGTGGCAATCGACCAGTAGGCCGAGTTGTCCTTGGCTTCGGAAATGCGGTAGCCGGTGGAGACGCGGTTTTGCGCGCCCTGCAAATCGGTATTGATGGAGCGCAGCGTCTGCAGCGCGGCCATTGCCGATACGTTGGTCAGAATACTTGTCATTGGACACCTGCCCCTTATGGCGTCTTTTGTTCAAGGGACATTCCGGACTTAAACCGGCAACGGTGATCGGCTACATGCCTGTTAACCCGCGATTCGCATTGGTTAACCCACCGTTTATCTGGCTTAAGAAAACAACATTATGGTTAACAAACCCTAAAGGGCCTTCGCAAATTTCATCTTTTGGAAAGAGTTTTTAAACGCAAGTTAATTCAATGACTTGTTAAGACCTTGCAGCCGGACAAACGAAAAATGGCGGCCTTGCGGCCGCCATTCATTAATGAATTTTGCGCTTTTGCGATTAACCGCGGAAGAGCGAGAGAATGTTCTGCGAGGAGGAATTGGCAATCGACAGCGACTGGATGGCGAGCTGCTGCTGCGTCTGAAGGGCCGACAGTTTGGCCGATTCCGCTTCCATATCCGCGTCAACCAGACGGCTCACGCCGGTTTCGATGGCGTCGGAGAGCTTCGAGGCGAAGTCCATCTGCAGGTCGATACGCGAGGAGAGCGAGCCGAGCGTTGCAGCGCCGGTCGTCAGCTTCGAAAGTGCCGTTTCAACCGAAGCCAGCGCGGCGGCAATATCGGCCGATGCGGAGGATTCCGTGAGGTTGATGGCGGCGACCGAGGCGAGAACACCCGTCGAGACGTCGGCATTGCCGGTGGAGGCCATGCCGAAGAGTGCGAAATTGCCCGTGGTGACCGTTTCGGTCGACACCGTGACGTTGCTGACGCCCGAGCCGGTACGAACGAAGGCGGTGACAACCGACTTGGTAGCGGTTGCGGAACCGAGCAGCCAGTTTTCACCGTTGAACGAGGCGGATTCGGCGACCGACTTCAACTGCGCCTGCAGCTGCTTGATCTCGTCCTGGATCTTGGTCATGTCGGTCGAAGTTTCGTTCGCCGTGACCAGCTTGGACTTGATTTCCGTGACAACATCGATGGCGCTTTCAACGCCGGCATAAGCCACGTCGACCTTGGCAGCGCCGATGCCCAGAGCATCCGAAGCGGCGCCAACGGCGGCGTTGTCAGAACGCATCGTGGTCGCGATAGACCAGTAAGCGGAGTTGTCTTTGGCTTCAGCGATCCGATAGCCGGTCGACACATGATTCTGCGTCGACTGAAGATTTGAGTTGATGCTACGCAGTGTCTGGAGTGCGGACATTGCAGCAATGTTGGTGTTAATGCTCGTCATTTTACTTAAGCCCCCTTCTTGGCGGCACTCGATAACAAGGAACATCCCAGTACAACGCCGGGGAGCAACGAATTGCTACATGCAATTAACCTTCCATTAACCGAAAGATTAACTCGTCACTTTAGTGGTCCCATTAAACGAGAACATGGTTAAGAAGGGATAAACATAAGCGCTTTGGAATTTATAATTCGCTCCCCTTTTTTTGTGCCTGAATTTTCTCGAGCCAAATAAACCTTTTGGAAACGAAAAAGCCGCCCCGGAAACCGGAGCGGCCTTTTGTGCTGAGGGGTAGGTGCCCCTGCCCTGCTCTTGCCGATTAACGGAAGAGCGAGAGAACGTTCTGCGACGAGGAGTTCGCAATCGACAGTGACTGGATGGCGAGCTGCTGCTGCGTCTGCAAGGCAGACAGCTTGGCGGACTCTTCTTCCATGTCGGCATCAACCAGACGGCTCACGCCGCTTTCGATGGCGTCAGACAGCTTCGAAGCGAAGTCCATCTGCAGGTCGATACGCGAAGACAGCGAGCCGAGCGTTGCGGCGCCGGTCGTCAGCTTGGAAAGAGCGGTTTCAACATCCTGCAGAGCGGTTGCGATGGCGCTTGCGCCGGAGGATTCCGTGAGGTTGATCGAGGCGACCGAGGCGAGAACGCCGGTCGAAACGTCAGCCGTACCCGAAGAGCCCATGCCGAAGAGCGCGAAGTTGCCGGTCGTGACCGTTTCGGTCGAAACCTGAACGTTGCTGCTGCCCGAGCCGGTACGGACGAAAGCGGTGACAACCGACTTCGTAGCAGTTGCGCCACCCATCAGCCAGTTTTCGCCGTTGAAGGAGGCGGATTCGGCAACAGACTTGAGCTGCGCCTGAAGCTGCTTCACTTCGTCCATGATCTTGGACATGTCGGTGGAGGATTCGTTTGCCGTGACCAGCTTCGACTTGATTTCGGTCACAACGTCGATGGCGCTCTGAACGCCTGCATAAGCCACATCGACCTTGGCGGCGCCGATGCCCAGGGCGTCCGAAGCAGCGCCAACGGCGGCGTTGTCAGAGCGCATCGTGGTAGCGATCGACCAGTAGGACGCATTGTCCTTGGCGCTTGCGACCTTGAAACCCGTAGAAACGTGGTTCTGCGTGCTGTCCAGCTTGCTGTTCACATTACGCAGCGTCTGCAGCGCGGCCATTGCAGAACTATTGGTGTTAATGCTCGTCATTGGAGTGTCCCCTGAAACGCATGACTAGTGAGGACATACCGGACTTAAATACTCTTACCGGTGAAGACGGTCGGCATCATGCCAAATGGGTCCAAAATCGTGTGACACCAAGCCCGTCATGTGAGGGCCAATCTTGCAGTCAAAGCTTGCCAACTCCTTAAATCGGGCGCTTTGCCGCAGCCTCTCCGGGTTCATGGTTAACCCTTCGTTCCCGACACCTGCTTCATGCAAGCTTCGATGCTCATAATCCGATAAGCAGAATTTCAGGTGCCGCGCGCGCCCGAACAGGTGGAGTCTGGCTTGAACGGTGACATTTCCTACGCAGCGGCCTCGAAGGATTTCAAGGCTGGCCGCTATCTCGAGAGCCTGACGACGCTCAACCGCCTGATGGACACCCAGAAGGATGCGCGCACCTTTGCACTTCTGGCCAAGACGCTGCTCAAGCTTGGTATGCGCGGGGAAGCGGCGACCGCCTACGGGCTGGCCGCCGATCTCAACAGCAGCCAGTCCGATGAATATCGCGAAATGGCGCTTCTCCTGCATTTCGAATGCGGCCATGACGACCTGACGCTGGCAGCCGGCAGCAAACTCGTCAGCCGCGCCCGCAAGGACCCGGCCCTTGCCTATGCGCTTGCCTCCATTTTAGTGAAGCGCAACGATTATGAGCATGCCAGCGCCTTCAAGAAGGTTCTGGCCAGCAGCGACGAACCCGCCCACATGATTCTCGCCTCGCGCATGCTGATGGCGCATTGGGATTCGGATTCGGCCGAGCACATCGAGACCGCGCATACCCTCATGCGCAAGATCCCGCACAATAATACGATGCGGCTCATCTATCTGACGCTGTGCCGCGACATCAGCCGTTATGAGGCGATTGAAAAGCAGCAGAAGCCGATCTTCGAGGCGCTGGCGCGCGGTGAGGACGATTTCCTCGTTACCGACCACCCGTTCTTCAACCTGCACTGGACGGGCGACGAGCGGCTGAACAGCCTCGTGCGCCTCAACACCATCGTCATGCCGGAAGGTACGCGGGCGCGCCGTCAGGCCATGCCGCACACCTGGTCGGACAAGAAGCTGCGCATCGGTTACGTCTCCGCCGACCTTTGGGACCAGCACGCCACGATGAAGCTGATCCGCCGCGTGTTCGAACTGCACGACCGCGACCGCTTCGAAATCACGCTTTTCTGCAACACGCCGCAATTCCTCTTGGACCGCAACACGGCGGACCGCTCGCAATGGGGCAATGTCATCCGCATCGAGGGCATGTCGGATGATGAAGTCTGCGACCTGATCCGGGCCCACGAGATCGACGTGCTTGTCGATATGAAGGGTTATACGAAATATAACCGCGCCTCGATCTTCAACCAGCCCTGCGCGCCGGTCCATGTGTCCTGGCTCGGCTTTCCGGGCAGCACCTACGGGATCGACCTCGACTATATTATCGGCGACCGCTTCGTGCTGCGCGACAGCTCAGCACCTTGGTATCCGGAAAAGTTCTGCCGCCTGCCGGAGTGCTATCAGCCGAACGACCCCTATTACCGCCCGGTGCCCGAACCGATCGAACGTTCGCAGATCGGCCTGCCGGAAGACGCATTCGTGTTTGCCTCCTTCAACGGCAACCGCAAGATCACGCTCGAGATGACAGGAATCTGGGCCGAGATCCTGAAGCGCACGCCCGACAGCGTGCTGTGGATCATGCGCGCCAATATGGAAAGCCAGAACAACATCATCGCGCGCTTCCAGAAGCTCGGCATTCCGGCCAAGCGTCTCTACTTCATGAAGCTCGAGCAGTATCAGGACCACATCAACCGCATTCCGCTCGCCGATCTCGGTCTCGACACCTATCCGGTGAACGGCCACACGACGACTTCGGAACAGCTTTGGGCGGGGCTTCCGGTCCTGACCGTCAAGGGCACCAACTTTGCCTCGCGCGTGAGCGAAAGCCTGCTGACCAATATGGGTGTGCCGGACCTGATCACGGAAGACCGCGAAGACTATATCCGCCGCGCGGTGGCGCTTTTCGAGAACCGCGACGACCTTGCCGCCTATCGCCAGCGCATTCTGGATGGACGCTTCACAGAGCCGTTGTTCGACGCCGAACGCTTTACCCGCCATCTCGAAAAATCCTTCGAGATGATGGCCGAGCGCGCTCGCCAAGGCCTTCAGCCGGAGCATATGGATGTGCCCGCGCTGCCGCCGCGCGACGCGCCTTTCATGAAGATTGAAGACCTCGCCCGCGAACAGTATCGCGTGCTTTAAGACGCCCGAAATCCCCGGCGCGGGCGGCCCTCCCAAGCCCCGCGCCTCAAGCCGCCGGGAGAGGAGCGAAACGTGCGCCCCTCTTTCGGGGCGGCATTGGCATGAAATGCCACGCACATCAGCGCTCTTGAAAAATCAGCATTAAATTCAATTTTTGGCCATTTTGTTGTTTGACATTGGCCCTCGTGAACCTATCTTACCGTCATCGATCAAGGATCGAGACACCGGATTTCAACGCTGACCAACACGGTCACAAACCAGAGGAGATATGAGATGCGCCATACATATGCAGCCCATACGCTGCTTTGGCCGGTAACGCGCTGCTGCAAAACGAACTGTCGCCGCTCGCTCAAACGAATGTGACGGGCAACCGTCATCTTCCCCTTACAAAGCGAAATTAGACACAGGGCCGGCATCCTGCTGGCAGGAGTTCGTTATGCAGAAGCAAGTCGTTGAATATGCGGGTATTCCCGTTGGAATCGTTATACCGGACGAAGGAAGACTGCGGTTCATCGCGGTCAAGTATCACGTCATTGATCTCGACAACCGGCACTTTCGCAGCCTGACCGATGTGAAGCAGGCCATTCGCACCCATTTGGGCGAGGCCATGCCGAACGCGGCCTAAGGTGGGCACGTTACCGTGCGCTTCACCTTGAAAGGCGGGGGAAGGCATCGGCACGAGAGCGCTGTTCGATCGGGTTGAACCAGATCGGCGCTCTAAACGTTTCTCTTTGAAGCGTTATCTTATCGATCCTCGTTCCACTCCGGTCGGATTACGCTATAAGAGACAGATGCGGCGCATGAAGTCGTGCCGTTCCTTCTCTTCTTCAAACAGGCGCTTGCCGTCTTGCGCGGCGCGCCGTTTCGCAGCAGGCAAACATGGACATTTCCCAGATCGTTCTTGACGGCGACACGCCCGGCGTGGCGTTCACGCTCCCCGTTTTTCGTTTCAAGGGAACCGATCCGAATGCGCCCAGCGTTTACATTCAGGCGGCGCTGCATGCGGGCGAACTGCCCGGCACGGCCCTGTGTCACTACCTCACCGGCCTTGTAAAAGAGGCCGACGACAAGGGCGATCTTCGCGGCGACATCACCCTCATTCCCCATGCCAACCCCATCGGTCTGGCTCAGAGCCATTTCGGCGAACTGCAAGGGCGCTTCGACCTTGGCACGCGCACCAATTTCAACCGCGACTTTCCTCTGGTCTCCTTGAGCGAACGAGCGGAACGCCTTGCCGACGCACCGGAACTTGGAGCCGTCGCACGGCTGAAGCGCAAGCTGCTTTCCATGGCCCTTGAGGCCGATCTGATGCTCGATCTCCATTGCGACGATGAATCGCTGCAATATGCCTATATGGACCCGGTCTTCTGGCCGGAAGCCGCTGACCTTGCCAGCGCGCTGGCCATGGATGCCGTCTTCCTCTCCGATGGCGAAAGCACCGCCTTCGAAGAAGCGGTTGGCTATGCCATGAAGCGCGCGGCACCGGGCGCGGTAAAGCTTCCCGGCAAGCTTGCTGTCACGCTCGAACTGCGCGGCCTTGCCGATGTGGATGGCGAACTGGCCAAGCGCGATGCGGCCGGGCTTTTTGCCTTCCTCAAAGGGCGCGGCGTGATTGCCGGTGGCACGGGAACGCCGTCGCCGTTCAGTGGTCCCGTTTCGCCGCTCGATTGCGTTGAAATGATCCGCTCGCCCGAAGCCGGAACCGTACTTTTCCACCGCGCGCCCGGCGACCGGGTCAAGGCTGGCGACCTGCTGGCCACCGTCCTGTCCCGACCCGGTTTTCCCGAAGGCGAAATCATCATCACCGCCCCGCAGGACGGTCTGATCGTGACACGCGTTTCACGGCGCTATGTGCGGCGCGGCGGCGATCTGATGAAGATCGCCTGCAACACGCTGAGCGCGAGAAAGCGCGCACCCGGCACGCTTGAGGATTAACCATCTCCCTTGAGGCATCCTTAAACATGGCCTCCTAGAGTCCGGAGCGAACCTCCGCGCCATGACCGGCGCGGGTCGCGACAAACCCGGATCATGATGATGCCACGCATTTTGCGCGGGTCCTGGCGACGGCGCCGGATCTACGCCTGTACCACAGCCCTCGTTTTGCTTGCCCCTGCGCTTGCGCAGGCGGGCGATGCCGTGTTTTCCGGCGGCACGGGGGACTGGTTCGATGCGGCCAACTGGGCGGGGGCATCCCTCCCCTCCTCCACCGACCGCGCCATCATCGATGACCCCGTTCAGGGTGTGATTTTCGGCCAATCGGCCATTGTCGAAACGTTGCTGGTGGGACGCGCCGCCAATGGCTCACTCCTCATCCGCGATCCCCTGCAAACCCAAAACGCCACCCTTGGCGTGGCAGCGGGTGTCAGCGGCGATGTGACCGTTTCCGGCACGCTGGGCCGCTGGACCAACGATGCCGATCTGGTGATCGGCGATGCGGGAAGTGGCACGCTTTCTGTCCTGCAATCGGGCTCGGTCGCATCCGCTAACGCCGTGCTTGGGCGCATGGCCGGGGGCGGCGGAACACTCACCGTTGACGGCGCAGGCTCGCATTTCGATATTTCCCGCCTGCTGATCATCGGCGAGGCGGGAAGCGGCAGCGTTTCCATCACCGCCGGGGCGACGGTCGAGGTCGGCACCGATGCGACGCTTGGCGGAAGCGCCAGCGGCAGCGGCTCGCTTTCGATGGCGGGTTCCGGCAGCCAGATGACTGTTGCCGGTCGCATGACGGTGGGGGATGAAGGCACCGGCTCGCTTTCGCTTCTATCCGGCGCGGAATTGACCAGCGGCAGTGCCCTGATCGGGGCAACGCATGGTGCAACCGGCACGGCAACGCTCGGCGGGCTTGGTACAGTCTGGACCGTGACCGATGAACTGGCACTTGGCACCGGCAGCCTAGCGCTTGGCACATCCGCGGCCATGTCCACCGGCTCGGCCTCCATCGGTTCGCTATCCGGCGAGACGGCGACGGTGACGCTTTCGGGCAGCGGCACGGCCTGGGATAATTCCGGCGTGCTCGCCATCGGCACGCGTGGTACGGGAAGCCTTTCCATCGGCACCGGGTCTGTCGTTTCGACCCAATCGGCGGTGGCCGGTGTTGCAGGCGGAAGCTCCGGCTCGGTCTCGATTGACGGCAATGGCAGCGCGCTTACCATCGCCGGGACCTTCGATATCGGCCGTTTCGGCAGCGGGAGTGCCACCGTTTCCGGCGGGGCCACGCTCTCCGCGCAAACGATCACGCTCGCCGCGAATGCCGGGTCCAGCGGCACCTTGAACATCGGCGCGGATGAAACGTCTCTCGCCGCCGGTGCAGGCACGGTGAATGCGCAAGCCATCCGGTTCGGCGATGGAACCGGCACGCTTGTGCTGAACCACGGTGAGACGAATTACGAACTGGCCGCACAGCTTTCCGGCACCGGCACGGTGAAGGTTCTGCGCGGGGTGACGGCGCTCACCGGCGACAACAGCCATGACGGCCAGACGGCGATTTCCTCCGGCGCGACGCTTTCCATCGGCAATGGCGGTGCCACCGGCACGCTCGGCCATGGCGATGTTGTCAACAATGGCAGCCTTATCTTCAACCGCACCGGCACCATTGCCTTCGATGGCGACATTTCCGGCACCGGCACGCTGGAGAAGCAGGGCAGCGGCACGCTGACACTTGGCGGCACCAGCACCTATAGCGGTGCGACGACGGTTTCCGCCGGGCGGCTGAATGTGAATGGGTCGCTGTCGTCCAGCGTTTCGGTGGCGTCGGGCGCGGTTCTCGGCGGCAGCGGTTCGGTCGGCAGCACCAGCCTTGCGAGCGGCGCGACGCTGCAGGCCGAGGGACTGACGATCAATGGCAATCTCGCCCTCGCGTCCGGCTCAACCCTTGCCGCCACCATCGGTACGAGCGGCATTGATGCGGCGCAGGTTTCCGGCACCGCTACTCTTGCCGGGGCGGATCTCGCCCTTTCCTATGAAAGCGGCGGCAGGCTTGGCAATCACTATACGCTCATCGATGCCGCCAACACGTCCGGTTCGCTTGGTTCACTCACCATCAACGGTCTGTCGTCGCGCTTTGCCGTGACAGAAAGCATGGATGCCGATTCCGTCGATCTCGGCCTCTTCTATAATGGAGCAGGCGTTACGCTGACCAGCGCATCCGCCAACAGCGTTCACAGCATTCTCGACAGTGCCTTCAACACGGGCACGGTGCTTTCCGGCTCGCTCTCCGCCGCGCTTGCCAGCGACGGAACCGAACTGCAAAGCCGCATGACGGCCCTTGCCGGGGAAAGCGGAGCCAGCGCCGGCTATATGGCGACCCTCGCCATGCAATCCTTCCTCACCTCCTCCCTTACGGAAAGCGCAAGCGAAGAGGCCGGCTTCTGGATCAGCCCGCGCGGCGGCGTGACGCGGTTTGATGGCGATGCCGCCGATGGCATTTCGACGGCCAGCATTTCCCAAAGCGGGCTTGATGGCGGCGTTCGCTTCGCGCTCGATGAGACTTGGTCGGCAGGGCTTGCCGTTTCCGGCAGCCAGTCACGCTCTAGCGCCACGGACCTCGACGCCTCGGCAACCGGCACGGCAGGCCAGATGGCCGCCTTCGCCAAGGGGCGCTTCGATAACGGCTTCACGCTTTCGGCAGCGGCCGGGGCAGGCCTTCAATCCGTCGATACACGGCGCGCGCCTGGGGCTGGCGACCGGGTCGAGGGCGAATTCACCGCGCGCATGGCGGGCGTGGATGCGGAAGCGGGTTGGCTGATCCGATCCGGCGATGTTTCCTTCATGCCCTTTGCGGGCGCATCCTACGTCTATTCCCATCAGCCGGGCTACAGCGAGCACAGCGTTCAGGGCAGCGGCAACCCGGCCCTTTCCTATTCCGATATCGAGCGCGGCACGGCGACCCTTCGGGCTGGCCTTGACGCAGCCTATGAAACGCAGCTTGCCGAGCGCCCCGTCACCTTCAACGCCCGTCTTGCCTATCTCGACCGCCGCACGGATGGCGGCACGGCGAGTGCCAGCTTTGCCGCCCTGCCGGGCGCGTCCTATGCGCTGGCGAGCCTCGCGCCCGAAGGCGGGGCAGTGCAAGCGGGACTTGGCGCGCAGATGGCGCTTGGGCCGGCCTCTCGCCTGCGCTTTGACCTTGCCGGAGAATGGGGTCGTGACTATCAAGAGTGGACTGCCGCCTTCGGCCTCGACATTCAATGGTGACCCACCCATGACGCTGACGATTTACGGAATCAAAAACTGCGACACGATGAAGAAGGCCAGGCGCTTTCTCGATGAGTCGGGCGCGGTCTATCACTTCCACGACTACAAGGTGGAAGGTATCGACGAGACCCGGCTTGAAGGCTGGTGCGCGCTCGTGGGCTGGGAAACCCTGCTCAACCGGGCCGGAACCACGTTTCGCAAGCTTTCCGACGCCGAAAAAGCCGATATCGATGCCGCCAAGGCGATCACCTTGATGCACGCGCACCCCTCGCTGATCAAGCGGCCCGTGCTCGAAAAGGACGGGGTGATTCTCGTCGGCTTCAAGCCGGAACGCTATTCGGCGTTTCTTTCCGCCTGATCCACAGCCACTTCATCAATTTCCATATATCCGTTTTATAACAATAACTTGATACCCTATCTAAGCCTCGTGCACCGCAAAAAATCTCGCATTTTTTCGCACCTGACAAGAAAACTTCAAAAACCCTGTTGACAGGAAAGGCCCCTCCCCTTACATCGCTCCTCGTCGCCCAGATGGCGGAATTGGTAGACGCGCCAGCTTCAGGTGCTGGTACTCGAAAGGGTGTGGAGGTTCGAGTCCTCTTCTGGGCACCAAATTCCTGTTTCCCAACGTTCACGGACGTTCGGAGGAACCACAAAAAGCCCGGTTTCCCGGGCTTTTTTGTTTTCTGGCGTCCGCTCCCGTTCGCTTGCACCCGCACTTTTTGTTGGTATATCTGTTGGTACATTGATCAAACGCCGGGTTTTCCCGGCCCTTGATACCAACAGGCCCTACAGGGAGCGGCAAAAGCCCATGGTTTCCGGGGCTTTGACAAACCCCACCGGCCACATGGAACAGCGCTGGCGCGAGGCAGGGGATACCAACATGCCACTTACAGATACCAACATCCGAAACCTGAAGCCGTCCAGCGTACCAACAAAGCACAGCGACGGCGGAGGGCTGCATGTCCTGCTCAATCCGAACGGCTCAAAGCTATGGCGGCTCTCCTACCGCTTCAGCGGCAAGCAGAAGACGCTTGCCCTTGGAGCCTATCCGGCTGTCTCTCTGGCCGCTGCACGAAAGAGACGTGAAGAGGCAAAGGCGCTGATTGCAGCGGGCACCGATCCCGGCACCGCAGCGAAGGAGGAGAAAGCCGCAAAACTGGCCGTGACCGAAAACACCTTCCGCACCATTACTGACGAACTTCTCGCCAAGAACCAGAAGGAAGGGAAGGCAGAAGCCACGCTCAACAAAAAACGGTGGCTTCTGGACATGGCTTGCGCCGACCTTGGAAACAGACCCGTAGCCGAAATCACGGCGAAGGAAATCCTCGACTGTCTCCGCAAGGTGGAAGCGTTGGGTAACCTTGAAACAGCAAGGCGGATGCGCGGCACCATAGGGCAGGTATTCCGCTATGCCATCGCCACAGCGAGGGCCGATACCGATCCGACTGGCGGCCTCCGTGGAGCGCTTACAGCGCCCACGGTAAGCCACCACGCAGCCGTCACCACCTCAGACCAATTCGGCGCGCTCATCCGGGCCGTATGGGCCTATGAGGGCATGCCGGAAACGAGAATAGCCTTGCAGCTTATGGCCCTCCTCTACCCGCGTCCGGGCGAATTGCGTCAAGCCGAATGGGGCGAGTTCGATCTTGAGGCGGCAACATGGACGATACCGGCCAGCCGCATGAAGATGCGCCGGGAACACAAAAAGCCGTTACCGGGCGTGGCCGTCGAACTTCTCAAGGAGCTTCGCAAGCTGACAGGTGACGGGCTTTTCGCCTTCCCTGCCGTCCATACTCGCCAACGGCCAATGAGCGAGAACACACTAAACACCGCTCTGCGGCGCATGGGCTACACCAAAGAGGAACACACTTCGCACGGCTTCCGGTCCAGCGCCTCATCCCTGCTGAATGAAAGCGGTAAGTGGAACCCGGACGCCGTGGAAGCGGAACTCGCCCATGTCGGTGCCGATCAGGTGCGTAAAGCCTATCACCGGGCAACCTACTGGGACGAGCGGGTGAAGATGGCCGAATGGTGGGCGAGAGAATTGGACTGCTTTCAGGGCGGAAACGTCATCCCTATGCAACAACGAGCATAGAGCGCTCATCGGGTAACGTGCTTGGCGTCCTTGTGCCGATGCTAATGCTATAGCTATCGAAGACGTCATCCGCCTGAAGCGTCAGCGCAGCTTTTTCGAAGCCTTCTCAAATGATAAGGCAACTCGGCAGAAAGCAGAAATATTGGATTAACGGACCAAGACATGTCGCGATTATTAATTCGTCATTATCTACATCGCTGCGAATACCAAAATTCACTTAATAAGGCAGTCCATATTTAAAGGACTTTATCTCGAATTTAATGATCGCGTCTTTCAAATATGCGTCTGGATCGATGGCGTTGCCGTCAAAGCCGTATTTTGAGGTTAATTGCCAAAATTCCGCCTCCGGCTCTTTGGCCGAGATAACAAGCAAAACTTTATCCCATGGAACGCCGATGCAGAATGCCATGGCTGAATTCGGGCTAATCACCCTATCCGACCCAAAGCTAAATTCTGCCCCAAGCCGCGAGCTTTCCGGCCTGTAGATCATCACGTTTCCCGCGATTTCCGATAGCGGTTCGCTCGAAGGATTTCGCACCGTTACCTTTATGCCCCCCGAAGGCAAGCATTCGGCGCGGTTATAGGCAACGACCACTTCCGGTTCTGCTTGAGAAAACCCCCAGAACGCAAAGCAGCCTGATGATGATAAAGCCGTTACACCGAAACCCGCAATAATAGCCTTGAACACTTTCTTCTCCTGATACGTGCCACTTGCTGGTGCGGTGTCGATGCTGTCGCGCCCGTCCCTACTTGTCGCAGCGGCCGAATTTACAAGCCGGAACTTTCTAGCAAAAATATCTGAATTTAAGATAACTGAAAATCAGATATAGATGAAAGCCCCATCTGAAACCAGGTGGGGAAAATCGTGGTCAAAACCCTTGGCACAATGCAGCACAAGGCCCTGATCGCGTTGCTAATCGAGAAGCGCGAGGCAGCGGGCCTGACGCAAAGCGACCTAGCTGCCAAGCTCAATGAGTACCAATCATTCGTTGCGCGGCTGGAGAGCGGTCAACGTCGTGTTGACGTCGTGGAGTTCTTGGAACTATCAGATTTATTGGGATTCGATGCAGCATCTGCTGTGAAGTTAATCCAGAAAATAAAAAACTGATTTTTAAATAGGTGCGGGGCGGAAATGAACCTTTCTGAACTTGAAGATTTCGCGGACGCACTGAAATCAAAATTCGCACTTCCGGGGTCTGCCTCGCCCGAAGATCAATTAAAGCCCGTCGTTGCGGATCTCTTTAAATCAGCAGGCGTTGGCTACGCTCTGACAGTCGAAACCAGAACCGAAACGCACCTGTCGGAACATAAGGTGCGCCCCGATATTGCGGTCTATGTTGGCGGCTTGATCTGCGGTTACATTGAATTGAAGGCCCCGGGGCTTGGGGCAGATGCACCCAGACTGGCCGGCAAGCACAACAAGGAACAGTGGGGCAAGCTGAAAGGCCTGCCCAACCTCATATATACGGATGGGCGCGAATGGGCACTCTATCGCAGCGGCGAACGCCCGGACGGCCAACCGATTCTTCGCTTGCACGACGATCCGACCAGTAAAGGCAAAGCCGCTATCGTGCAGGCCGATGCAGACGGTCTGGAACGGCTGTTCCGCGATTTTCTAGGGTGGAAGCCCAGCGTTCCGCATAACCCATCTGGCCTTGCCAGATACCTTGCACCGTTGGCCCGCTTCCTGCGAACCGAGGTCGAGGCTGCGCTTGCTGTCACTGGGTCGGCAGTCGAACTTCTGGCCAACGAATGGCGACAGTTCTTCTTTCCCGATTCCGATAACAACAAGTTTTCCGATGCCTATGCCCAGACAGTGACCTATGCGATGTTGCTGGCCCGGCTGTCCGGTGCGGCGAAATTGGACCCGGTGGATGCCGCCAAGACGCTAGACAAGAACAACGGTCTGCTCGCCCGGACGCTTGAATTGCTAGGCCAGAAGGAGGCGAAGGCAGAGCTTTCGGTTGGCTTCGAACTGTTGCAACGGTCGCTTGAAGCGCTGGACCCCCACGACTTCCTGAAGTCGAAGCCCGACCTGTGGCTATATTTCTATGAAGACTTCCTCGCGGCTTACGATCCCAAGCTGCGCAAGGATTACGGGGTCTACTACACCCCGCGCGAGGTCGTGGAATTGCAGGTTCGGTTGGCCAGCGAATTGCTGGAAAAGCGTTTTGGCAAGAAACTGGGTTTTGCCGATGACGGTGTGGTGTTCCTCGACCCTGCCGTAGGCACTGGCACCTATCCAGTCGCGGCGGTGAAGCATGGGCTGGAAAAGGTCAGCGCCCGATCCGGCCCCGGCGCTGTGCCTGCCCGCGCCCGCCAGATGGCCGAAAACATGCACGGTTTTGAGGTGCTGGTCGGCCCCTATGCCGTCGCCCATTTGCGACTGACGCAGGCATTGGAAGGCGCAATAAATAATGCCAAGGCGGCGGGAGAGCCGGATGAAAAGCTAGGCAAGCGGCTAAATATCTACCTCGCCGATACCTTGGAAAGCCCGAACCACGCTCCGCCGGGTGGACTTGATTTGACTCATAAGGCGCTTACACAGGAACACGAGGCCGCACGCAAGGTAAAGCAGGGCGGCGATATCCTTGTTTGCCTCGGCAACCCTCCATACGACCGTCAGACCATCGAAGAAGGTGACACGACAACCCAGCGTAAGGGTGGGTGGGTCCGGTTTGGCGATCAGGTCAAGGGTGGCGCCAAGCAGGAAGAGCAGGGCGCGCGAGCAATTTTCAAAGACTTCACTGACCCTGCTACAAAGGCCGGAGCGGGCGTCCATCTCAAGAACCTGTACAACGACTACGTCTATTTCTGGCGCTGGGCATTGTGGCGCTTGTTCGAGCAGCAGACCTGCGGCGGTATCGTCACCTTCATCACCGCGTCCAGCTATCTGGCTGGGCCGGGCTTCGTGGGGGTCCGCGAGGTTATGCGGCGTACCTTCGATGAAATTTGGATTATCGACTTGGGCGGCGACAATCTAGGCACCCGCAAGACGCCGAACGTGTTCAACATTCAGACACCGGTTGCCATTGCCATTGGTGTTCGCGGAGCTACACCTACCCCCGACAAACCCGCCAAGGTCCGTTACGTTAAGATTGAAGGCTCGACCCGAGAAGACAAGCTAGCCCAGTTGGAGGCGATTTCGGAATTCACTGGGGTTACGTGGCGCGATTGCCAAGATGATTGGCACAAACCGTTCCTCCCTTCGGGAAAGGGAGACTACGCTGAGTGGCCTGAGATCGATTCCATTTTTCCACTTTCACTCAACGGTGCCCAGTTCAAACGTCATTGGCCGATAGGTGAGACGGTAGACGTCCTAAGCGCGCGATGGGCTAAGCTAGTCGGCGCAAAGGCTGATGAGCGGAAGAAACTCTTTCGCGAAACGGGTGGTTGGAAGATCACGAAGACCGTTAGAGACGATCTTCCGGGCGAAAAACAGCCACCTGTCATCTCACTTACTTCTGCTTCCGCAATGCCAGATGCAACGTCCTTCGCGTATCGTTCGTTCGACAAGCACTATGCGCTTTACGACTTCCGGCTAGGTGATCGCTTGCGTCCACCGCTATGGAGAATGCACGGTCAAACGCAGTTGTATTTTACCACCCTTCTTTCAAGCTCGCTAGGTGCTGGACAGGGCTTGGTCGCCTGTGCCGCTATACCAGACTTGCATCATTTCCGTGGTTCGTTCGGCGGAAAGGACGTGATTCCACTCTACCGCGATGCCGCCGGAACCGAACCGAACGTGACGGGAGGTCTGCTGGCGGCGCTAGCGTCTGTTTATGGTTCAGCGCCCACGGCAGAAGATGTTGCAGCCTACGTCTATGCCATCCTTGGTGGACAGTCCTACACGCGCCGGTTCTGGAACGAACTCGAAACCCCCGGGCCCCACGTTCCGATAACGAAAGACGGCAAGATTTTCGCCGATACGGCGAAGCTGGGCCGAAAGCTGATTTGGCTGCACACCTATGCCGCGCGATTCCAAGATGTGAACCAAGGTGACGAGGTGCCAGCAGGCAAGGCCAAGACGATTAAAGGCGTGTCGTCGGCCCCGGATCACTACCCCACGGAATATGCCTATGATCCAGCCAAGAGCGAAATCAACGTAGGGGATGGAAGATTCGGTCCAGTCGCCCCCGAGGTCTGGGATTTTGAAGTGTCTGGCCTCAAGGTCGTACAGTCTTGGCTGGGCTACCGAATGAAAAAACGCGCAGGCAAGAAATCGTCGCCGCTGGACAAAATCCGCCCGGACCATTGGACTGCGCGGATGAGTGATGAATTTCTGGAATTGCTATGGGTTCTGGAAGCGACACTCTCGATGGAGCCTGAACTAGAGAAGGCGCTCGACAAGGTTGTAGCGGGTACATGCTTCACGAGTGCCGAATTACCAACCCCAACACCCAAGGAACGCGAAGCGCCCGGAACCGTCAGCGCCGCAGGAGGGCTGCTAGGGTTGATGGGTGTCGAAGAAGATGATGGCGACGACGAAGATGACGACGACGAATGATCGCTAATTTTCCATCCGCTGGTTCATCTAGCTTATGTCACCCAATGTGAGTCTCGAACCCAAACCGCATGGCCGTCGAGGTCGTTTAAGCGCATAGGCAGAAGCGGCGGACCCGAGCAACCCCTCAGTTAGCCTCGCTGAAATGGGCGAATATCTCAACGCCAACTATTGTGAGGCACATTTCATCCGAACCGCCCAACCCGCCCGCCGCAGGCAGGGCGGGGCCGGGATGGTGGAGGATGAAATGGGCCGAGCGGCGTTTGAACCAAGGGAAGAGGACAACCTAACTCAAAACTGAAAAATCATTACCATCAAATATAATCAGCAGGCTTGAAACCTATCACCCGCGCCCGATCCGGCTTGCAACCCCGACCAGCCGCCAAATCGGGCGCTGATCATAGTGCCTGTGTTTCAACGCGGTGCCCATCTCCATTGACGTTGATATGGCGTTTCAGATTTTCCGCCGTGAGCCAGAAGGAAAAGCCGGAAAATCGGGGAATAATATTTAAATGGGGTTTATATTCTTCTCTCTGGTTCCCGCCCCGTTCTCCACTCCCGGCTTAACCTCACCGGCTCCTCGCTGCGCTCGGACCAATGGGTAGCCTTCGTTTCGAACAGGTCAGGAACCAGCAAAGGGATGAGGGCAGGTTATTTAATTGAAAATATTATATTAAATCCTGTAGGAGATTTTCCACGCCATATTTTTCGCATGGTGAAAATGCTCATACCTGTTGACGTGGGTAGTGTCCGGGCCTCTGGCCTTACACTTCGGAGACCGCCCCCCCGTCTCTGACACATACACATGGGCTGACGCCCCCCATGGTTCTAACCAAGGAGCAGCCACCCATGTCCTCTACCTCTGTCCTTTCGTCCGCATCAAATGCCACCATCAACGTCTTCGATACCGTCAGCAACACAGCCACCGCAGCCGCCAAGCTTATCAACGGCATTTCCACCGGAGCCGATATGTTCGAACGCATGATGACCGACATGGACCAGCGCCACGCAATGCGGTCCAAGCTGGACAATGCGGATTACGAGAGAGAGCTTCTATCCACTTATGCCGAGAAGATCAGCAGCCGCGAAAGCGCCTACCAGCGCAGGATGTCGGAAGATCCGCTTTTCGCAAAACTCTTCACGGAGAATTATTCAAAACTGGAAGCCTTGTTAAGTCCTTCGGTATCTGAATAATGCCGAAAACCCTTATCGGAGAAATCCGATTTGGGTTATTTATCTCAGATAGAAAATAATCTCATCCATTTCGTCAGGCCGCAATTTTAGACCCTGCCGTACTTTGTCCAGCAGCCGCAGAATACGGCTATTTTCCGTGATCACCTTTAGCTGTTCCTCAGCCTCGGCGGAACGGTCGCCATGCTTCCAAGCATTTCGGTTACCTTTAGGTGCACCGGGATTGGTGCCGCCATGCATCCGGCATCGCCGTTTGCCTTTTACGGCAGGAGACCGGCATTCAGCACCCGACCGCGTTTTCGCTCCACAACGCGGCGCATTGGCGAGGTTTTCCGGTTGCATGGGATTGTCCGTTAAATCTTCCAACACACCAGTTCCTTCCTTGGTTCAGGGCCATCAGAAGGGACAGAGTTGAACCCTTTCAGCCCCTTCCGAAATTGCCGCCACAAGCGCCACACCGCAACAATGGCTGATATCCTTGGGCCTTCAGCCTTTAGGTTCCGCAACGTCTTCTGAGGTGCCGCCACATGGCGACACTGCGGTTTCGTCCGCCACACTGGAAGCTACTGTTTTATTAGCGCTTTCCTGATTTGTGGCGTCTGTTTCGCTTGTTGCGTCTGCTTCGAGCGGAGGAAGGTAGCGCCTCCACGCATCATGGAATGATCCGCGCATATAGCCTTTCGGCGTCGAGCCGTTCGGCATTCTGATCGTAGACGACTTGATGCCATGCTCGCCGAGCATTCTCGCCAAAATGCGGGCATCCAGCTTCCTCCGTCCGAGATCGCCCCAAGGGGCTTCTTCGTCGGACAGCAGCTTGTCTAGCAGATCGGCAGTTGTCAGCCGATCTCTGTCTCCGAAGCAGGCCCGAATATCGGCCAGCAACTGGACGGGGAGAGAAGGCTTGTCATTGGCCTTTGCTGACCGCACCGCCTCTGTTGCGGCTTGCCGAGCCAAGGCGGGCCATTCGCCACCTGCAAGCTCTGCCACCGCCAGCAGCGGCCCCCATACGTCAGCGTTCCGATCAGCAATGCTATCGGGTAGCAGCGGCTGGACCGTCGCTGCCAAAGTGGACATGCTTGCCGCCCATGCCGCCAGTTCGTCACACAAGGCACTGGCAGGCGGTTCATGCAGATGAGGCCGGAAAGGTTCCACTTCCTCGCCCGGTCCCCGTTTCCTCATCCTGATGATGACCGACCGGCTCATGATCGTATCCGGCAGATTGCCGAGGCCACCCAAGGCAACGGCGGCATAGGTCGAAAGTTGCTCCGTCAGCACTTTGCCCTTTTCCATGTAGCAGCGCCCGATCATTGCCCCACGTCGATAACCCGCATTAATCATCGCGCGCAGGTCTTCGTTGCCCCTTGCGTTGGGGCCGAAGATTGCATCGATTTCATCATATAGGACGGTAGGCCGGTTTTCCTGATCCGCGATCATCCGCAGTATAAACGACGCCGATGAATTCACCGACAGCAATGGATTTGGCACGAGCAGCGCCGTGATTTCCAGCACCCGTGATTTTCCACTACCCGGCTCAGGGGACAAAACCGCAAGGCGTGGCGTGGAAAACCAAGCATCCATGAGGTGAGCATGGGCCACCCATAGCACATGCACGATGCTCGCCGTTTCGGACGGGTAGCATATGAAGCGGTTCGCGAAATCCCGAACGCGGTTCAGCAGGTCCGCGCCGTCGATGCTGACGACACCGGAGGTATCTCCTTCTGGCGTAATTTCCTCATTCGTGTTAGGTGAAAATGCCGGGTTAGAAGATTTGGCATCATCAGGGCCGGTGGCTGTTGGCGCAGCACCGGCTTTCTCATTTAGGTCCATACCGCTCATGCTGCATCACCGCGTTCAATTAGCGCTTTGATGCTTTCAATCTTGACCAGCCGCCGTGAGCCGATCCGCATGGACAAGATTTGCCCCTTGGCGAGCATGTCATAGATTTTGGTTCGTCCGAGACCGAGCATTTTGGCCGCTTCGGAGACGGAGCAAAGATATTGGTCGTTCATGGTTTTCAATCCCTGCTCCCGGTCAACGCGATTTACGCTGGCTTACTGCGGGAGCGGACGAATACCTATGAACTTTCAACGAACATATCGCCCGGCAAGGTTCGGCAACCAGTTACCGGACATTCCCGCGACCATTCACCAAAGCAGCAGCGTGGCGGTTAAGCTCTGTCTTTCCGGGTTCCTTGTCGTAGGTCTCGGAAAACCATTCGGCCATCAAATTTACGATCTTGGCCTGCGCACCCCGCCCCATAGGAATGCCATCAGAAAACTTTCCTCTGACGTGAGCCTCTGCCTCCTCCCAATTCCATTCTGGAAGTCGCCCACCCTTGTTTCTTGAACCAGAGAAGGAGGCACGGCGATTTTCGAGGTTCTGGTATGCGCGTTGGCTGACCGCCTCAAATCGTTCGTTGATCACTTTGAGCATATCAGGCGGCAGCGGAACACCACGCCCTTGTTCAATCCTTATCTCCAAGTCCAGCAGATGGGCGGCTACAGCATCACGAACCAGAAGGAAGGCTTCCGGTGCCTCTGATATGGCAGAGACCCCGGAAACGGTTTGCCGAACGAATTGGTTGACGTTCTCCTCCGCAGCCCTCACGGCCTCACTGACCAAGCTATGCGGTATAAACGCCGGATGTTCGACAGCGGAATAGATTTTGATGATCCGCATATTGAACACGTTCAGGGCTTTCGCCCGAAGCTCATTCAAACTTGCTTCGATGCTGTCAGTTGTCTTGCTATCCATGCTTTACGGCTGGCCTCGGGGCTGAGATATGTGGGTGGAATGATTTTGATTGGGTGGGCTTCGCCCATGCAGCAAAATGGCAACAGGAACGGTGAAAAGTCTTCATACAACGAAAATTATTCACCGCACCACCCGTTCACGGATGTTCGCCGTTATTCCGGTGCAGCCGCAGATTTTGTTGGTATATTTGTTGGCATTTGGGAATTTAGCCATAAAAATAGTAATTATATTTCAACAAGATAACGCACGAAATCGATGCCTCTTCTGGGCACCAAATTCCCGTTTCAGATCGCTCATGCGGTGCTGGAAACACAAAAAGCCCGGTTTTACCGGGCTTTTTTGTTGCCTGAAATCAGGCATTCATAACGGTGGATTTCGGCTCTCAGCCTTCAGCCAAGACCAGCAAGCAGCGCCAGTCGATAGACGATGAACGAGGCCACGTAGGCCAGCACCAGCATGTAGGCGAGGCTGATCCACAGCCAGCGCGCCTGCCCCGTTTCGCGGCGGATGACCACCAGCGTCGAGAAGCATTGCGGGGCGAAGACATACCAGGTCAGGAAGGACAGCGCCGTTGCGAGG
The DNA here is from genome assembly GCA_020161665.1 of Pseudomonadota bacterium. GTDB lineage: Bacteria > Pseudomonadota > Alphaproteobacteria > Rhizobiales > Rhizobiaceae > Ectorhizobium. The sequence goes on from JAIUPA010000018.1 coordinate 76,501, forward strand.
CTCCAGTTGCTGGCAAGGCTGCGGGCAATGGTGACCGTCGCGTCACCGGCGTCCTGCACGGAATAGACCGTGCCAAGCGCCGCCACCACGACCTCACGCGCGGCCATGCCCGGCACCAGCGCAACGCTGATCTGCCAGTTGAAGCCGATGGGCCTCAGAAGCGGCTCGATGCCATGGCCGATCATCGCCGCGAAGCTGTAGAAGATCGGCGGCTCGGTGGCCCCTTCGGGTGCCGCCGGGAAGGTTGCCAGAAACCAGATCAGAACCGTCATGGCGAGAATAGTGGTGCCCGCGCGCTGCAGGAACTGGCGCGCGCGCGTCAGCATCTCGCGCAGCACATTGACGGGGCGCGGCAGCTTGTAATCCGGCAGTTCCAGCATGAAGGGCTGGGCCGGTTCATCGCGCCAGAACACGTATTTTGCGACGAAGGAAACCGCAAGCGCGCTCAAGATACCCGCCGCATAAAGCCCGAACATGACGAGGCCCTGCAGATTGAACAGGCCAAGCACCGGGCGAGCGGGAATGAAGGCCGAAATGATCAGCGTATAGACGGGGATGCGGGCCGAGCAGGTCATCAACGGCGCGACGAGGATGGTCGTCAAGCGGTCGCGACGATTATCGATCACCCGCGTGGCCATAATGCCCGGAATGGCGCAGGCAAAGCTCGACAGAAGCGGAATGAAGGCGCGGCCATGCAGCCCTGCCCCGCCCATGATCTTATCCATCAGGAAGGCGGCGCGGGCCATGTAACCCAGGTCTTCCAGCAGCAGGATGAAGAGGAAGAGAATTAGGATCTGCGGCAAGAAGACGAGAACACCGCCTACCCCGCTGATCAGGCCATCCACCAGAAAGCTTTCGACAATGCCCGGGCCAAGCACGACCTGAACGCCAGCGCCCAAGGCATCGAAGCCGGCGGAAATCAGATCCATAATCGGCGCGGCCCCGGCGAACACCGCCTGGAACATGATAAAGAGCAAAGCCAGCAGGGACAAAAGCCCCAGCACGGGATGCAGAAGGACGGCATCGAGCCGCGTCGTCAGCGTATCCGGCTTTTCCGGGAAGCGGACACCCGAATGAATGATGCGGTCGGCTTCATGCTGAAGAGCGCGCAGATCACTGGCAGCAGGTTCCTTCCAGCTTCGCGCCGAGGCTACTGGCAACCCTTCGGTGATCAGCTTGTCGAGAGCATGCCAAAGCTCATGCATTCCGCCCTTGCGCACCGCGCTCGCCGCCACAACGGGAAGGCCCAATGCGGCTGAAAGTGCGGACAGATCAATGTCCATGCCCATGCGGCGGGCAATATCCATCATGTTCAGAACGAGGACCACCGGATGACCGGCGGTTTTCAATTCGAGAACCAGCCGCATGGCCGAGCGCAGATTGGTGGCATCGGCAACGGCCAGAACGAGATCGAGCGGCGCTTCGCCGTCCTTGCGGTCGAGAAGCACATCACGGGTGATTTCCTCATCCGGACTGCGGGCGCGCAGCGAATATGTGCCGGGCAGATCGAGCACCGAAAGCGTTCTGCCATGCGGCGTCGTGGCCGTGCCCATCTTGCGTTCGACGGTGACGCCCGCGTAATTGCCCACCTTCTGGCGGCTGCCGGTCATGGCATTGAAAAGCGCAGTCTTGCCGCAGTTCGGGACGCCGACGAGCGCCAGACGCCAGATGGTCTCAACCGTCGTCTCCGTCATGACTGGCCCTGACGGATCAGAATGGCCATGGCTTCGCTGCGGCGGAGCGCAACCGTTGCGCCATTGACGCGCACAGCAATCGGATCGCGACCGAAAAGGCCTTCATGGAGAACGCTGACCCGTGCCCCTTCCAGAAAGCCAAGCTCCAGAAGGCGGCGCTCGATTTCGGCGGCGGGAAGGTCAAAACGCAAACCGTCGACCTCAATACGGTCGATCACGCCCGCAGCCCCGCGCGCGGCGGTTCCGAGCGGCGTGAGCTTGGCGGTTTCGCAACCCGGCCCGGAATCCATGTGAGCGCCTCAACCCGATACAGTTTTCGAGGGATGCATATTACGTCTCTCCCGCTTAGGCAATCAAATGGTGAAACTCAGCATCATGTTTCCTGCCGCCCAAACGGGAGCGCCGCCCAGCGCTGCGATTTCTCTTGACAGAATTCGTTAACTAATAGAACATAAAGGGAACACACAGGGAGAAGCATCATGCAGGATACGGCAGTTGAGAAGGCCCTGAGGGAAGTTGCCAAGGTGCGCGCCATTCGCGAAATGCAGATGGCGCGGCGTGCGGAAATGCAAAAGCGGGCCGCAGCGATCATGAACCGCCCGCCCGCCTATGTTTTGAAGAAATATGGTGGCCAGCAACTGGCGCTAGGTTTGGATACGGGCGCGAGCGCAAAGCCTTCGGCGCACTGAAACCAATGTGGATCAGTGGTCCGGCGGGTTGATGCCCGGCAGCCATTCGCCCCGCAGCGGCGGGTCTTCACGTTCGATGACGAAGCCATTCTTCTCACAGCGGTAAACCCGGCGCGAAAGCGTGCGCCCAAAGGGGCTGTCATCGTCGCGCTGGCTTCTGAGAACCGTGGTGCAGGTAAAGCCGTCATTGTCATCGGCTTTCAGGGGATCGTATTTCTTCACGCCCGGCAGGTCAGGGTAATCCGATGCGGGACCGAGCGGCTTTGAAAAATCAATGCCGCCCTTCGGCTTCGGCTTTGCCTTTTCGGCTGCCCCGGCTTGGCCGGTCAGGGCGATCAGGGCGCAAACGGCCAGCGTGGTCGACAAGCCCCGCATCAGGGCCTCCGGAAGCCGGTTGGCGCATCATAAAGCCAGCCAATGCGCTTGATGGCCTCTTCCAGATTTTCACGGGCCACGGTCATGGTGTGCCCATTGGCGTGCAGCAGGGTCTTGTCGTCTTCCATGATGCCGACATGGCCTTTCCAGAACACCAGATCCCCGCGCTGAAGCGCATCCCGTTCGATGGGCGTGCCGAGGCGGCTGGCCTGCATATCGGAATCGCGCGGTGCGGCGCGGCCCGTCATCATCATGGCCAGTTGCACTAGGCCCGAGCAATCAATGCCGAAGCCGGAGCGACCGCCCCAGAGATAGGGCGTCTCCAGGAAACGGCTGGCGACCGCGACATAATCGGTGTCAATCGGCTTGCCGATGGGCTGGCAATGGGCCGAGATCAACGCGCCGCCTCCTTCCATCAGGGCATATTTCGTGCCGCGCGTTTCCGCCTCGCCGGTCAGCGTCACACGGCAGCCCATCGAAAGCTCGCCGACATGGGGAAAGCGCAGGTCGGGACCGGGATAGACGAAGGTGCGCGGCGTGGCGATCCAGTGGGTCGCCGGATCCATGGCGTCGGTGATTTCCTCCTCGGTCAAGTAACCGACATAGCCATCGACATCGGACTGGACGAAGGCCCAGCCATCAACGCTGTCGAAAACTTTCAGCGTTTCGCCAAACAGCATTTGGGTGTCGATGGAGGCCTCGAAATCCGGACGCGGGCGCAGGGGCGCGAATGGCACGCAGACGCTGGCGGGCGTACCTTCCACGAAGCGTTCAGCCTCGACCTGGCCCTTCAGGCGAATATCGGCGAGGTCTGGCCTGAAAGCGTTCAGCCGGCGGTCGAGCATGCTCATTCCTTCCTGTCTTCTTATCCGTTCAAACGGAGAGTTTTCGCCCTTCGGCAATCACCAGATCCCCGAAACGCTCGAGAAACAGCGCGCCCGCGACGGTGCGGCGAATAATGACGTTTCGCTTGTCGCGGTCGTCGCGCACCCGTTCTACAAGGCCACGCTCACCCATCGTATCGAGCGCGCGGGTAATCACCGGCTTGGTGACGCCCAGCGTCGCGGCAAGCCCCCGCACCGTATGCGGTGGCGGCTGCATATAGATATGCAGAAGAATGGCGATCTGGCGGATCGTCAGATCGCTGTCATCCTGGCGCACCTGCTCGAGCGTCACCGCATGCCAAAGCGACAAGGCCTGGGAAGGGTTCATTTCGACGGGCAAGGAACGGCTCCGGACTTCGTTTCGCGTCCGTTCCTTTTTCCGTCAAATGTCGCCGTTTGGCAAGGTGCTTCGTCTCATGCAAAGCGGGTGGAAATGTGGTGGAACAGGGCGCGAATGCCTTGAGCCTCGCCGCCCGCCGGACCTTCGGCGCGCTCGGCGGGTGCCCAGCCATAGACATCAAGATGCACCCACTGGCGGCCCGAGGACACGAAGCGCTTGAGGAAGAGTGCTGCCGTGATCGAGCCCGCCATCCCCCCCGAGGGTGCATTGGTCAGATCGGCGATCTTGCCCTTCAGATCCTTGTCATACCCGCGATAAAGCGGCATGCGCCACAGCGGATCATCCGTTTCCAGCGCGGACGCGGCGATGTCAGCGGCAAGCGTCGCATCGTCGGTATAATAAGGCGGCAGATCGGGGCCAAGCGCCACGCGGGCCGCTCCCGTCAGCGTCGCCATATCGATAAGGAGCTGAGGCGCGCTTTCATCGGCATAGGCCAGTGCGTCAGCCAGAATGAGGCGGCCTTCGGCATCGGTATTGTCGATTTCGACCGTCAGCCCCTTGCGGCTGCGATAGACATCGCCCGGACGGAAGGCGTTGGCGGAAACCGAATTTTCCACCACCGGCACGATCACCGTCAGATCGACCTTCAGCTTGGCATCCATGATCATCAGGGCCAGCGCCATGACATTGGCAGCGCCGCCCATATCCTTCTTCATCAGCGCCATGCCGGAGGCGGGCTTCAGGTCGAGACCGCCGGTGTCGAAGCAGACCCCCTTGCCGACCAGCGTGAGTTTGGGATGGTTCGGCTTGCCCCAGCGCATTTCGAGAAGGCGCGGCGCTTCGGCGCTCGCGCGCCCGACGGCATGGACCAGCGGAAAATTGGCCCCGATCAGTGCATCGCCTGTCGTGACCTTCACCTCGGCCTTGTAGTGGGCGGCCAGTGCACGGAACACCTCTTCAAGCTTTGCCGGCCCCATGTCATTGGCGGGCGTATTGATCAGGTCGCGGGCGAGATAGACCCCTGCCAGCTGGCGACGAATATCGTTGCCATCGGCATCGGCCGGCATCAGAAGGCGCGGCTGGATGGGGGGTTCAGCGCGGTAACGGTCGAAGGAGTACGACCCCAGCCCGAACCCCATGGCCAGACGGTTAGCGCAGAGCGGTGCCGTTTCGATATGCCAATCCCCATGCGGCAGAAGGCGGGCGAGCTTACCCGTCAGGAAAGGGGCTTCGGCGGGCGCGGACCCCAGACCAAACAGCGCCCCGCCCAGATGGCCATCCGGGGTCGGGATGAGGAGAAGCGCTCCAAGTTTCGCCTTGAAATCGGCCTTTCGCGCCCAGTCGAGCGCCGCCGGCTCAATGGCACCCTGCTCCACATGCGACGGGGTGACGGCAAAAACGGGGAGCGTTCCACCCCCCTTCTGGCAGAAAGGCGACGGTCTTTCGATGTACTGATAGGGCAGCATGGGAGCCTTCGGAGGGGTTCTGGAAAGGACGCGTTAACGATCCGTTAGGGTTAACAGATTATTGCTGGTGCGAAGATTGCGTCGTGGCGGTTCGCCCGAGGCATGTCAACGGCCCGGAGATTGATCCATGTCCGCTTTGCGTATTTCGTCCATTGCAACACGCCGTTTCCTGCGCGGCACCGCCGTTTTGGCCATGGCGCTTTCGCTTGGCGCGTGCGCGTCCGGTCGCCAGACGACGGGTTCCACCGCCAACCTTTCGCAGTCGGGAAAGCCGATAGAATCCTTGAGCGGCGCGGAACTGGCCAATGCGGCGCGAAGCTATGGCACCGCCTATGAGAAGAACCCGAAGGACAAGACCATCGGCGTCAACTACGCCAATGTGCTGCTGATGAGTGGCCGCAACGATCAGGCGCTCGCCGTGATGCAGCAGGTCGCCATTGCCAACCCGAACGACCGCGAAGTGCTGGCGGCCTATGGCAAGGCGCAGGCCGGTGCCGGGCAGCTCGATCAGGCGCTCGAAACCATCCGCCGCGCTCAGACCCCCGACCGTCCCGACTGGCGTCTGGTGTCTGCCGAAGGTGCCGTGCTCGACCAGTTGGGCCGTTCCCGGGAAGCGCGCGACCGCTACAACAACGCCCTGCAGATTCAGCCGAATGAACCGAGCGTTCTTTCCAATCTCGGCATGTCCTACGTGCTTTCAGGCGACCTGAAGAGCGGTGAATCCTATCTGCGCACCGCCATGGCGCAACCGCTGGCCGATAGCCGCGTGCGCCAGAACTATGCGCTGGTGATTGGCCTTCAGGGCCGCTTTGCCGAGGCCGAGCAGATTGCCCGACAGGAACTGATGCCGCAGCAGGCCGATGCCAATGTCGCCTATCTGCGCAGCATGCTGTCCCAGCAGAATGCCTGGAAGGATCTCGCCCAGAAGGACAAGAAGGCGGGCGGCTGATCCCCTTCCCTTCCCCAAAATCATAAAGGCGGCCCTTGAGCCGCCTTTTCTTATTGTACCGATCCGTTTCGCTTACTGGAAGCGGTCGGAGACCTGAATACCAGCGGGGCCGAGAATGACGGCGACCAGCACCGGCAGGAAGAAAAGGATCATCGGCACTGTGAGTTTCGGCGGCAGGGCAGCCGCTTTCTTTTCGGCTTCCGTCATGCGTTCATCACGGCTTTCCTGGGCCAGAACGCGCAAGGCCGTCGCCACGGGTGTGCCGTAACGGTCAGCCTGAATGAGCGCCTGCATCACGCTTTTCACCGCATCAAGCTGCGTGCGGTTCCCCAGGTTTTCAAGGGCCACGCGGCGATCCGGAAGATAGGACAGTTCTGCCGTCGTCAGAATCATTTCTTCGGCCAGTTCCGGCGAAGCCTCCGCCAGTTCATCGGCGATACGGCGCATGGCCGCTTCCATCGAGATCCCGGATTCAACGCAGATCAGCATGAGGTCGAGCGCGTCCGGCCAGGCGCGGCGGATCGACAACTGACGCTTCTTGGTGCGGTTCGAGACGTAGATGTTCGGCGCGTAGAAACCGATATAGCCAAAGACGATGGTGGCGAAAATCCGCATCGGCAACGGCTTGCTGGCCAGATTGCCAAGGCCGAAGACCCACAGAAGGGCGACGACGAAGAAGATGAACGGCAGGATGAAACGGGCGGCCAGAAAGGTGTTCAGCGCGTTTTGCGAGCGCAGACCGGCGGCCTTCAGCTTGTTGACCGTGTTTTCGTCGACCAGCGCTTCGCGCAGGTTGAACTTTTCCACGATCTGGCGGGCGTTCTGGTTGTTGTTGCCGCGCAGGTTGGCGCGCCCGTTCGGGTCGTTCATCTTGGCACGTTCGCGGGCGCGCATCTGCTCGCGTTCCGTGGAGACCGCCTTCATGCGCTTTTCCAGCCCATCCTTGGAAAGATAAGGCTGGACCAGAACGTAAAGCGTTGCAAAAACCGAGGCCGCAACCAGACCCGCAACAATGACTGACGGATTCATAAGGCTCTCCCCGGTTCAAATGTCGAAGTTGATCATGTTGCGCATCATCAGGATGCCGAACGACATCCAAACCCCGGACACGCCCAGAATGATGTGGCCGCGCGTGTCGGTAAACAGCACCATGATGTAGTCAGGCGACGTCATGTAGACGAGCAGCGTCACGATAAAGGGCAGCGCGCCAATGATGGCGGCCGAGGCCTTCGCTTCCATGGAAAGGGCGCTGACCTTGCTGCGCATCTTCTTGCGTTCGCGAAGCACGCGCGACAGATTGCCGAGCGCTTCGGACAGGTTACCGCCCGCCTGCGCCTGAATGGCAATGACGATGGAGAAGAAATTGACTTCCTGAAGCGGCATGGTGAGGCTGATACGAGCGCAGCTTTCCGCCACGCTCAGGCCCATTTTCTGCGATTCCACGGCGCGGCGGAACTCGCTTTTCACCGGCTCCTGACCATCGGACGCAATCAGTCGAAGTGAATCGTTGAGCGGCAGACCCGACTTGATCGAGCGCACCATGACATCGAGCGCGTTGGGGAACTCTTCGAGAAACTTTTTCTGGCGACGCTTCAGCAGGAAATTCAGGACAAATCGCGGCAAGCCCGCGCCAAAGACAATGGCCGAGCCGAGCGAGACCAGCAGCCCGAAGCCGAACAGAAACGGCAGGAAGAAGCCGACAGCCCCGGCAACGGCGCTGAAGATGTAAAACTGGCGCGGCTCAATCGAAAGGCCAGCCTGAACAAGGCGGGTCTTCAGGTTGACGCTCGCCTCACGGGCGTTCTTTTCCGCCTGCTTGCGCTCCAGCTCTTTCAGCGAATCCTGAACATTCTTGCGACGCTTGGTGAGTTCGGCCACACGATCGCGCGAGGCCTTGACCTGCATACGATCGGTTTCGGCGGCTTTGACGCGCTGGACACGGGTCTCAATTCGCTTGTCCGTCTCAAGACGATTGAAGAGCACGCCCCACGCGACAGCGCCAGCGGAGATGGCCGCAAGAACGACAACCAGCAGAACGGTCATATCCATCGTTTCATCTCCACCCGGTCGTTGCGTTTCCGTGCCTTGCGCGGAAAAGGACAGGCTTACTGCTTTTCAACTTCCATCGCGTCGAGCGTGGCCGCCAGACGCTTTTCTTCATTGTAGTAGCGGGCGCGATCCCAGAAGCGCGGCTTGCCGATCCCGGTCGAGACATGCCGACCGATGAGCTTGCCGTTGGCGTCTTCGCCCTCGATTTTGTAGCGAACCAGATCCTGCGTGATGATCACATCGCCTTCCATGCCGCACACTTCGGTAATCGCCGTGATGCGGCGCGAACCATCGCGAAGACGCTGGGCCTGAATGACCACATCCACCGACGAGGCGATGATTTCGCGCACCGTCTTGGCCGGAAGGGTAAAACCACCCATGGCAATCATCGATTCCATACGGCTCAGGCACTCGCGCGGCGTGTTGGCGTGGATCGTGCCCATGGAGCCATCGTGGCCGGTGTTCATGGCCTGCAGAAGGTCGAACACTTCCGGTCCGCGCACTTCGCCGACGATGATGCGTTCAGGGCGCATACGCAGGCAGTTCTTGATGAGATCGCGCATGGTGATCTCGCCTTCGCCTTCAATGTTCGGCGGACGCGTTTCCAGACGCACGACATGGGGCTGCTGCAGCTGAAGTTCGGCCGTATCCTCGCAGGTGATGACACGTTCATCCTGCTCGATATAGCCGGTCAGGCAGTTGAGCAGCGTCGTTTTACCGGAGCCGGTACCGCCGGAGATGACGATGTTACACCGCACGCGCCCGATGATCTGCAGAAGGGCAGCCCCTTCCGGCGTGATGGCACCGAACTTCACAAGCTGTTCGAGCGTCAGCTTGTCCTTCTTGAACTTACGAATGGTCAGCGCCGGGCCGTCAATGGCCAGCGGCGGCGCGATCACGTTCACGCGCGAGCCGTCCGGCAGACGGGCGTCGCAGATCGGGCTTGATTCATCGACGCGGCGGCCGACCTGGCTCACGATGCGCTGGCAGATCGACAGAAGCTGGGCATTGTCACGGAAGCGGATATCCGAAGCGATGGTCTTGCCGCTCACTTCGATAAAGGTCTGCCCGGCGCCATTGACCATGATGTCGGCGATGTCGTCGCGAGCCAGAAGCGGCTCCAGCGGGCCATAACCCAGAACGTCGTTGCAGATATCGTCGAGCAGGTCTTCCTGCTCGGCAATCGGCATGGCGAGGTTCTTGATGGCAATGATATCATTGACGATATCGCGGATTTCCTCACGCGCGCTTTCCGTATCCAGCTTGGCGAGCTGCGACAGGTCGATCGTATCGATCAGCGCCGAGAAAACCTGCATCTTCGTATCGTAATAGCCCTCGTCGCGCGTCGTCTGGCGACGACGGGACTGGGCACCACCGGCCGCGGGCTGAAGCGGCGGCGGGGTCATCTGCTGGCGTGGCGCGGTCGCCCCTTCGCGCACCGGATCGGACAACACTTCCGGGCCGCTTCTTGGGGCCACAGCGGTGGCCGATCCTGCCGCAGCCGATGTCGCCGCAGGCGGTGCTGCAGGCACCGGGGCTGCGGGCTTCTTGCTGAAACCGTCGTTACCGCGTTTTCCGAACATGCCCTCTTTCCATTCTCATTGTCTTGAGCACACGGTGGCAAAGCCACCGCCACAAGCCCGGCGCGCCGGGACTGTCGCTATTTCTTCTTCAGCTTGGCCAGAACGCTCGCCAGACCCGCCTTCTTCTGCTTTTTGGCCACCACGCGGCCCGTCACCACATGGGCAATCTGCGAGAAGGTTTCGGCAACCGGCGAGCGGGGATCGACTTCAAAAATCATGCGCCCGCTATTGGCGGCATTGCCAAACAGCTGCACATCAAACGGAATGATGGCAATCGGCTCCATTTCGAGCGGCTCGAAAAAGTCCGCCGGAGCGATTTCCGGACGCTTGGGCATGCCCACCTGATTGAGCACAAGATGCGGGGCCTTGTCGTTCGGACGCAGCTTCTTCAACGCATCGATAATGTTCTTCGTGTTGCGAAGATTGGCGAGGTCGGGGATTGCGGTGATGACCACCTCATCCACCTCGGAGAGAAGCGTGCGGGTCCATTCCGACCACTGGTGCGGCACATCGAGAACCGAAATCGGAGCCGTGCGCTGCAAGATTTCGAGAATGGGCTGGAAGGCCGAACGGTCGAAATCATAGGCGCGGTCAAGCAGCGACGGTGCGGCCAACAGCGACAGGTGCTCGGAGCACTTCGTCAACAGTCGGTCGAGGAACACCTCGTCCAGACGTTCCGGCGAGAAAACCGCTTCGGCGATCCCCAGAGCCGGGTCCTGATCGAAGTCGATATTGGCGGTGCCGTAAGGCAGGTCGAGATCGGCCAGCACGGTTTCGGTCATAAACAGCGAAGAAATGCCAAAGGCGCAGTTATGCGCAATGGTCGAGGCCCCGACGCCACCCTTGGCACCAATGAAGGCGATGGAACGGCCAAGCGGAGCGGCTTCCGGGTCCACGAAGATTCCGGCCACCGCGTTCAAAACCTCGGGCATGCCGACCGGATGAACGAGATATTCGGAAATGCCGTTGCGGACCAACTCGCGGTAAAGCGCGATATCGTTGTAGCGACCGATGATGATGACGCGCGTATTGGGATCGCAAACCTCGGCCAGCGGCTCCAGTTCCATCAGCATGTCTTCGGGCTTGGCATGCGTTTCAAGAATGATCAGGTTCGGCGTCGGCGTCGACGAGAACATGTTGGCGGCAGCCGATACGTTGCCAGCCGTCACGCGCATGTTGGCCTTGGCCATGCGGCGATCCGATGCCAGTCGTTCCATGACGCGCTGGGCTTCCGGCGTTTCACAAAAGGCATGGATCGAAATGCGCGGAATGGGCCGCACGGATTCCAGATCAGCCGGACGCACATCACCGTCCATCATCAGATCGGCGGAATCGGCGGCCTTGCGGATTTCGTAGTTTACCGTGCTCATTTTCGTGTCCCCGTCGCTTTCCGATCCGCGGCCTTAGTTCATGTCTTTCAGTTCAACGAACTTCTCGCGATAGTTCTTCATCACCGCGCTGCGCTGTTCGGCGTCAACCGGCGTCTGGGCACGCGGGCCGATGAGATCCGCCGGGTTGGCAATCTGGGCCGCCAGATTGTTCTGATAGGCGCAACCGAAGTTGTGATACTGGCGGTTGGCCATATCCGGAGAGATGCTCTTCGGCCATTCACCGCAGGTGCTGGCCACCATGGCGGTCGTCGCCACATAGCTGATGCGGATCGGTGCGGATTCCCCGCCCGGCGCCTGATAGCTCTGCTCAACGATCATGCCCGGCTCGATACCGGAACGGCGCAACTCGGCGCGAACCTGCTCGCGAACCGTGCGGGCGGCCGCGGAGTTCGGTGACCCTTGCGGATACAGAACTTGGATCACACCGCGCTGGGCAGCCATGCGCTTCTGGCCGAAGCCGCGAATGACATCGCGCGCGCCCATGGACAGGGAACGATCACCCGATGCAATCGGAATTTCGATGGAGTGTTCCGCTTCCGTCACGATGATCGGGTGGCGTTCACGGTAGTCGTCGACCGATCCGGTGTTGATACCATCACGCGGCGAACCACAGGAAGCGAGCGCCAGAACCGTCAGCATCGCGGCCGAAAGACCGAACCGGACGCGAACCGGACGCTTTGCATTTTCGCCAGACATGGTGGCGTTCCTTCCCTCAAGCGACGGATTGCCTTGAAACTTCGTCATCGCGCCGCTCCTCACTTGTAAATAAACCCGACATTGCCGTGGTAGGTGCCTGGCTGTGCCACTTCGCGGCGACCGTAAATCTTGTTCACGCGGTCAAGCAGGAAGTTGCCAGCATCGCTCGGCGCACCGAAATTATCGTCAGGACGCGCCAGCTGGTTACGCGCCACCGGGCGTACCAGATAAGGCGTTGCGATGATGACGAGTTCGCTTTCGGCGCGCTCGAAGGTCTTGTCGCGGAAGAGCGCGCCCAAAATCGGAATCTTGTTGGCTCCGGGGGTGCCATTGGTCGAATGCTTCTGATCGTCCTGAATGAGGCCCGCCAGCGCCAGCGATCCGCCAGACGGCAGCTCAACCACCGTTTCAATATCGCGCTTGCGATACTCGACCCCCGTCGATGCCGCCACCGGCTCAGACACCTTGGTCTGAACACGCAGGGCAATGCGGCCCGACGACAGAACCGTTGGCGTGAAGCCCAGCGAGATACCGTAATTGTAAGGCACGATGGTCGTACCGCCATTGCCATCGGGCACGGAATAGAGGCGCTCGCCCCCCGAGTTGAAGGTCGCGGCCTGACCGGAAATCGCCGTCAGGGTCGGCTCTGCCAGCGTGCGCAGAACCTTGGCCTGCTCCAGAGCATCGATGGTGGACTGCAGCGCATACTTGCCAAGCTGACCGGCAATGCCGCCGCTCAGGCCTGCGGCGCTGGTCGTGGTGGTCAACACGTCGAAGCCGCCGCCACCGGAATTCTGGCTGATCGAATTGGTGAAGCCCAGCTGCTTCAGGACTTCGCGGCGCACTTCAGCGACCGTGACCTTGAGCGTGACCTGATCTTCGCCATCGATCGACAGGAGATTGACGATCTGCGACGTCTGACGGCCTTCCGCATAGATCGCGGCATCACCGCCGTTATTTCCGGTCACCGTGGTCTGGCGGGTCGTCGCCTCGCCGCCCTTGAGGAAGGCGTTGGCAAGCTTGACCACCTGGTCGGCGTCCTGCGGGGTGCGCACGGTGCCGGTCAGCACGATGTTATCCGAAACGATCTCAACCTTGACGTTGGAATCGGGCACGAAACGACGGATGTTGCCTTCCAGACCGCCGACATCGCGCTCGATCTCGACATCAAGGCTGACAATTTCCTCGCCGTTTTCGCCGAAGACGAAAATGTTGGTCTGGCCTACGGTCTTGCCGAACAGGTAGATGCGTCGCGCGCTGCGCGTCACGGCATCGGCCAGCGACGGGTCGGCCACGAGAATATCATGGGCGTCGGCGGGAAGATCGATCACCAGTGCCTTGTTCAGGCCGAGGTTGATGCGCTTGCGCGCACCCGTTCCGGCTTCCGTAATGCGGATGATCGACGAAGCCGTGCCTGCCGCAGAAGCGGGCGTGTAAGCGGTCGGCACCGCCATGGAGAGGGTGATGCCAAGAGCGATCGCTGTGCGGGTTGCGGCCTTGGCCGTGTGCTTCAACGTGTTCAATTTACCACCCTCACTGACTGCGGCTGTCCAGGCATCGGGACCGGCATGGAATTCGGCATTTGCGGCTGGCCGGGCATCATCGCAGACGGCTGTGCAGCGCCCGGCGGCATGGACGGCGCACCGGACGGCATCGACGCCGGCGGGGCAGACCCGGACGACAGGGTTGCATTGCTGGTGCTGATCTGACCGGCCTTGATCAGCTGCACGCCCGGCGAACCCGAACCGCCCGAAATGAGATAGGAGGCGGCGCGCGTATCCGGGTCCTGCGCATCGGCGGCGGACCGAAGCGCGAGCGTCAGACGCTCGGCCATCTGCTGCGCAACCGAAATGATCTTGGCCTGATCCGGTGTCAGTTCCAGCGTTGCGGTCGTGCCGATCACGGCCTTGGACCCGTCCTGCTGTTCCTGAATCTGCTGGTCGATGGCCAGAACGCGGATGTTATCGAGCACGTTTTCCGTCACGAAATTCCCGTTCTGGCGGCGAACCATGATGATGTCGACGCGGTCGTTGGGCAGAATGAAGCCGCCTGCCCCGGTCGATACCGAGATTTCGGTCGCCACAGCCCGCTTGCCAGCGGGCAGCAGGGCCGACATGACGCGGCTTGAAGAGTCGGCAATTTTTTCGCGGCGAACGGGTTCACCGGCAAAGAGTGGCATGCGCACCACGGCCCCGTTCAGATCCTGCATGGCCTGCGGTGCGGTCTTGTCCGTGATGAAGCCTTCGACCACAGCGCTTGCGGGCCAGTTTGCCCAGCGCATCGCCTTTTCGTTGAGGCGCGAGCCAATCGGCAGATTTTCAGCGGAAACGAGGACGTTGACCGTCTCTTCCCTCTGAATAATGGCTTCAGCCTGCTGCATCACGACCTGCTGCGTGCCGGTCATTTGCATGGCAATCATTCCGGCAAGACCGGCAGCGCCTACGGCGGCAGCGAGGATAATTAGGCGAGCGGGCTTCATTTGCGGCTCTCTGGTACGGGTACGGAACTCTACGTCTCCCGTTAAGATGCGCCGTAATCGTATAATTATAGTTAACACGAGCCTTAGAAACACGGTTAACGCATCGTTGACGCCCGCGATACAACCACAGGAATCAAAAAGGCCGACACAGGGTCGGCCTTGAAAAACATTCGATTTGAGGGCTGTCAGTGCAGCCCGGAAAGCCGCATGGCGATCATCGGGGCTTCGGTCAGAGCCATGAAGCCGCCAAAGGCGATGGCAATGCCGTAAGGGATCTTGCGCGCCATCAGCAAGGAGTTCGGGATCGGCAGGCCCATGGCCATGACGAGCGAAGACTGGCTGCGCAGGAGAACGATGACGAGGGTGAGGAAGCCCCCGATATAGCTGACGAAGGCGATGAAACCGACGAGCGGCATGCCGAAACCGAACCAGACGGAGGCTGCCGTCAACAGCTTGGCATCGCCACCACCCATAACGCCGATGGCAAACAGGGCAAAGCAAGCGCTGAACACAATGGCGGCACCTGCGAAGCTCATGCCGATCTCCGGCCAGCCAAGACCACTCAGCGGTGCGATGACGATGTAGGAGCCTAGCACAATCGCGGGAATCCAGTTCGGGATCTTCATATAGAAGAGATCCGTGAAGGCAGCCAGGCAAAGGCAGAACGGCAGGATCATAAAGATCGCGATGTCGACCATGGAAACAATACCCTTGTGCAGCGCCGCGTGCTGATCAATCCCAGCACAGGCTCAAACTCATATTGAGCGCCAGAATAGCGCTGCGATCTTAAAAAATGGCGAATCTGCTGGCCGCAGAGACCGGATAGCGTGGGTTAGCCGTACAAACAGAGAGTGCGGTAAACCAAATGAAAACGCCCCGCGAAGGCGAGGCGTTTGCAGTTCAGACCTGAGACAGAAAGTTCTCAGAGCTTGTTCACGGCGTTGGCATTCATCTTGTTCGACAGCTTCGAGAACGTGTTGTTCAGCGTGCCACCAAGCGACGTTGCACCCGTGATCAGCGCCACCGAGATGAGGGCGGCAATCAGGCCATATTCAATTGCGGTCGCACCCGATTCATCCTTCAGGAACCGCGCGAAAATCGTGTTCATTCTGCTCTCCTACTCAATACTTAAAAGGAAACGCTGATGCGTTAATCTGATCGCCTGATAGTAGAATTGAGGGCTTAAATCTTGGTAAAACCGACCTGATCCGATGCAAAATTCACGGCAGATCACAACAACGTGAATGGCGGATCATCTTCGCCATAAACAAAAACGCCCCGCTTTCGCGAGGCGTCTTCAAGTCTCAAACTCAAGGCCCAGAGGTCTTAGAGCTTGTTGACGGCGTTCGTGTTCATCTTGTCAGACAGCTTCGAGAACGTCGAGTTCAGCGTGTTGCCGAGCGACGTAGCGCCGGTGATGAGCGCGACGGAGATCAGGGCTGCAATCAGGCCATATTCGATGGCGGTTGCACCGGATTCATCCTTGAAGAACTGAGCGAAAATCTTGGTCATGGTACTCTCCTACTCCACTTGGTTTTTTTCAGCACGACCGACAACTGTTGTTCGTTGTTCGGATGAGGCGAGACTACCGCGAGGTCGTTGCAACCCGCTTAAATTTAATGGTTAACCGGCTGTGAATGCAAAAACGGGAAAGATTGGGGTAAACACCCGGTAAAGACCGCGTGATAAGGCCAAACGCGCAATCCCTGAGGATCGCCCATTTCTGATCCGAGCGCGCGCGTACGCGTTATCTATATATATGCCGCGGCCATGACCAATCGACGTCATCCGGAGGGTTTTTGTATTAACCGGACCTTCACCTCTTCGGTTCATCTTCCGTAAACGACACTTTTATCGTCGTTTTGGGGACGGTTGCGACCATGATCAAGAAATCCACCCTTTTCGGCTTTGCCCTTCTTTGCGGCGCCGCTGCGGTTGCCTCGCTTTCCGGGCAGGCATTTGCCGCACAGGACTCTGGCATGCTGCGCGTCTACATGAACAATGCACGCGTTTTGCGGCTTGATCGCCCCGTCTCGAAGGTGATTGTCGGGAATGACGATATTGCCGATGCAACGGTTGCCGATGATCGCACCGTGGTGCTGACCGGCAAGAACTACGGCTCGACCAACCTGCTTCTGCTGGATGGCGATGGCAATGCAATCGTTGACCAGCGCGTTCTGGTGTCGATTGACGAGGGTAACACGGTTCGCCTCTACAAGCAGACGAGCCGGAACGTCTATTCCTGCGCACCGTGGTGCGAGGAGAATGTCTCATCCGGTGGTGCAAAGCCTTAAACACGTCTCGCGTGTGGACTGTGCCGCCAAGCGATACAAATGCCGGAATCGGGCTGATCGGTGCAACGGATTGTAAACCTCCGGGCCCTATCCTGTGTCGCTAAACGGCGCCACGGGAAGCATTCATGTTCAACCGTCTGAAAAACAAGAGCGAGATTGGGAAGAAGACGTCACGTCTTCGCCGCCTGTTTCCGCGTTTGGTGCGCTCGGACGACGGGGCCGCGGCGCTTGAATTCGCTTTGCTGGCGTTGCCCTATTTCATGATCATTTTTGCCATTTTCGAGACATTTATCGCCTTCACCGGCGAGCAAATCGTCGGCGGCGCTGTCGATACTCTGGCGCGACGTCTGCGCACGGGCCAGATCACCGCAACGGACACGACCAAGACGACCTATCTGAGTGAAAGCCAGTTCCGGCAGGCCTTCTGCGACGAGATCGCGATCCTGATGAAATGCTCGGGCACCGAGGTGGCGACACCGACCAAGCTTTTCATCGATGTCCAGAGCGCGGCCAGTTTTGCTGATATTTCGACCTCGATCGGCAATGATGTCTCCACGGGTGACGTTGATACATCGACCTTTGCCTACGCCCCCGGCGGTCCCGGCACCATCAACATGGTGCGCGCCGTCTACAAGTGGGAAGTGATGCTCGATCTGATGCGTCCCTATTTTTCGACGGTCAAGATCGCCTCGGATCCGAGCAAGTCCTACTTCCTGATCATGGAAACCACGGCGTACAAGAATGAACCGTTCCCGGAATAGGTCAGAAAAAATGCGTACGTCTCCTGCGAACCGGACCTTCCTTTCCGCCCTGCGCCAGCGCACAGGCCTGGTGCTTGCGAGCGCGAAGCGCAACGCACTGCGCCTGCGGGACGATTGCTCAGGTCTGGGTGCTGTGGAATTTGCCCTGCTCGCCCCGCTTCTTCTGATGCTCTACATCTCGGCCTTCGAAGTCACGCAAGGCTTTTCCGCCTCCAAGCGGACCGCGCGGGCAGCGGGTGTCATCGCCGACCTCGTCAGTCAGGAAGAAGAGGTCACACCGACGACGCTGAGCGGCATGACGGTGATCGCCAATTCGATCTTTGCCCCCATGAGCACCTCGCAGATGAGCATCGTGATTTCGGGCATTGCCGTGGACTCCACCGGAAAGTCGACGGTGAGCTGGTCGTGGACGCAGGACAACTCCAACCCCTACAAGGTCGGTTCTACGGTCAATATTCCTTCGGACATGGCAGGCCCCAGTTCCTTCCTCATCCGTTCGGAAGTGACCTACCCGTACAAAATCCTGAGCTTCATGCCGGGCCTCTTGCCGTCGCAGACCCAGGATCTGACGCTTTACCGCCAGTATTACTTCCGCCAGCGCACGGGCGACACCCTGCCCTGCACGGGTTGCGCCACCAAGTAAGAATTGTGCACGCCACTCTTTTGCCAACCTGCTGACAACGCTATATCTGAAACCTTTCAGCTGGCGACGCGCTCACAAGCGTCGTCCTTCTGATACAGGTAATGGCAGCAGCGGGAGCTTGCATGGCGCGCGCCTTCATATTCGTTCTCGATTCCTTCGGCATTGGCGGAGCGCCGGATGCCACGGCCTATGGCGACGCCGGTTCCGATACGCTGGGGCACATTGCCGAGTTCTGCGCCGCCGGGGCGGCCGACCGCGCCGGGCTTCGTGAGGGGCCGCTGCGCCTGCCGAACATGAGCGTTCTCGGGCTGCTGCATGCGGCCAAATCGGCCACGGGCCGTTTCCCCGCTGGCATGCCCGTGCCCGACCGCATTTTCGGCCTGTCAGCCGCGGCCAGCGAAGTTTCACGCGGCAAGGATACGCCCTCCGGCCACTGGGAGATTGCCGGTGTGCCGGTGACGTTCGACTGGGGCTATTTCCCGAGCGAGGGCGATGCCTTCCCGGAAGAGCTGGTCGAGGCCATCTGCCGCGAGGGCCATGTGCCCGGCATTCTCGGCAACTGCCATGCTTCGGGCACGGAAATCCTCACCCGTCTGGGCGAAGAGCATATCCGCACCGGCAAGCCGATTTGCTACACCTCCAGCGATTCCGTTTTCCAGATTGCCGCGCATGAGACGCATTTCGGCCTCGACCGGCTGATCGAACTCTGCCGCACCGTTCGCAAACTGATCGACCCGTTGAATATCGGCCGCGTCATCGCCCGCCCCTTTGTCGGGGAAACGGCTGCCACCTTCCAGCGCACCGGCAACCGGCGTGATTTTGCCGTGCCGCCACCGGAGCCGACGCTGCTCGACCGCGCGATTGATGCAGGCCGCAAGGTGCATGCGGTGGGCAAGATCGGCGACATCTATGCCCATAAGGGCATTACCCGTGTCATCAAGGCCAATGGTAATGAAGCGCTGGTGGCGGCTGCCATGCAGACCATGGATGAGGCGGAAAGCGGCGATATCGTTTTCACCAATCTGGTGGACTTCGATTCCGTTTACGGCCATCGCCGCGATGTGGCGGGCTATGCCGCAGCGCTTGAGGCCTTCGACCGGCATATTCCGGAAATTCACCGCAAGCTGAAGGGCCGCGATATCGTGGTTCTGACCGCCGATCACGGCTGCGACCCCACCTGGCGCGGCACCGACCACACCCGGGAACGCGTGCCGGTGCTGATCTTCGGGCCATCCATCCCGGCGCGCCATCTCGGCGTTCGCTCGACCTATGCCGATATTGGCGAAAGCATCGCGGCCCATCTTGGCCTGCCCGCCGGCCCCCATGGACGGAGTTTCCTGTGACCAAGACGCTGAAGAAAGCTGAACTGCACTGCCATATCGAAGGTGCGGCACCGACAACGCTCACCCTCGCGCAGGCCCGCAAATATAACGTCGATGCGGATCATTTCATCCGCGATGGCGGCTATGTCTGGGAGGACTTCACCTCCTTCATCGCCGCTTATGATCTGGTGGCCGATCTCTTCCGCACGCCGGAAGACTATGCGCATCTGGCCGAAGCCTACCTCATGGAACTGGCCGGTTACGGCACGATCTATGCCGAGCTTTTCGTCTCGCCCGATCACGGCGAAGCGGTTGGTATTTCGGCCGACGCCTATCTCGAAGGCATTGCCGCAGGCATGATGGCGGCCCGCGACAAGGGCGGCATCGAATCCCGCATGGTGATCATCGGAGAACGCCATCTCGGACCGGAAAACGTGCTGCGCCGGGCGACCGAAACGGCGAAGATGCTGCACCGTCATCCGCTCGTCACCGGCTTCAACATGGCCGGCGAAGAACGCATGAACCGGGTGGCGGACTATGCCCGCGCCTTTGATATTGCCCGCGATGCCGGACTTGGCCTTACCATTCATGCGGGCGAACTGGTCGGCCCGCAAAGCGTGATCGATGCGCTGGATCTGGTGCGGCCATCACGCATTGGCCACGGCGTTCGCGCCATCGAAGACCCGGACCTTGTGAAGCGTCTGGCCGACCTCGGCACGGTTCTGGAAATCTGCCCCGGCTCGAACATCGCGCTCAAGGTGTACCCGGATTATGAGAGCCATCCGCTGAAGCGCTTCCTGGAGGCGGGCGTTCGCGTGACACTCAATTCCGATGACCCGCCGTTCTTCCATACGACGCTTGCCATGGAATATGAGCGGGCGGCAACCGTGTTCGGGCTTTCGCACGAGGTGATCAATGCCATGACGCGGACAGCGATTGAGGCCGCTTTCGTGGATGAGGCAACGCGCACAGCCCTTCTCGCCCGTCTTTGACAGCATTTAGCGCCCACGTTGCTGGGGACCGAGCATCCGAAACGCTTGCGGCCTACCCTTTTCCGTGAAAAAACAACGGAAAAGAGCAACAGACAAGGCCGGGGTCAATCCAATGAATGGCGTTACCGTAATCAAGCACCCGCTGGTGCAGCACAAGCTGACCATCATGCGCCGCAAGGACACGTCGACGGGCAGCTTCCGCCGCCTGCTGCGCGAGATTTCCACGCTGCTGTGCTACGAAGTAACCCATGATCTGGAACTGACCATGGAGACCATCGAGACGCCACTTCAGACCATGGAAGCGCCGATCCTTGAGGGGAAGAAGCTGGTGTTTGCCTCGATCCTGCGCGCCGGTAACGGCCTTCTGGAAGGCATGCTCGATCTCGTTCCTTCGGCCCGCGTCTCGCATATCGGCGTTTACCGCGATCATGAAACGCTGCAGCCGGTCGAATATTACTTCAAGGCCCCGGAAGACATTGCCGAGCGTCTCGTCATCGTCGTTGATCCGATGCTGGCAACCGGCAATTCCTCGATTGCCGCCGTGGAGAAGCTTAAAGAGCGCGGCGCCCACAATATCCGCTTCCTCTGCCTGCTGGCCGCCCCGGAAGGCATTGCCAACTTCCGTGCCGCCCATCCCGATGTGCCGGTCTTCACCGCCTCCATCGACAGCCATCTGAACGAAAAGGGCTATATCGTGCCGGGTCTGGGTGACGCGGGCGACCGCATGTACGGCACCAAGTAAGCTCTTTTTTGACAATCGTTCAAATTGTCACAATCGACTTAAGCGCCTTTCAGAACAATCCTGCCATCATCACCCGCAAAATCGGGGAATGATGGCAGATGGTGCGCAATCTTTTGATCTTTTCGGGCTTTATGGCGTTTATTGCCATGGCGCTGCCGGACTATCTCAACCGCAATCCGGCTCCGGCCGGCGGTCATGAACAGGTCCTCGTCGCCAACGAACGCGCGGGCGCACCGCCGGTCCCCAGTTCTCAAGGCGGAGGGCGCGACGCTTATCTGCAGCAGGACGCGCGCGGGCATTTTTCCGGCACCTTCACCATCAATGGCCGTCCGGTTGAGGGCATGATCGACACCGGCGCATCCCTGATCGCGCTGCCGGAAAGCGTAGCACGCCGGATCGGCTTCAGCCCCGCAACCTTGAACTTCAATCACCCGGTGAGCACCGCCAACGGCCAGACCATGAGCGCGCGGATCACACTGGACCGGGTGGAAATCGGCCCCGTACGCGCCTTCGGCGTGCAGGCCGTCGTCATCCGCGACGAGGCGCTTTCCTCACCGCTGATCGGCATGAGCTTCCTTTCGAAGATCTCCGGTTATTCCGTTTCCAGCGGGCGCATGAAGCTTTCGAGCTAGGCTATATGAGTGAGGATGGCCGGGCCGATTTCGGGCGCGGCCTCACCAATGCGATAGGCGGCGAGAAGGCGTGCGGTTCCGGCATCCGCCGAAGCTTCATCCGCCGCATGGATCACAGCCAGCGGCTCCCCCTTTTCCAGATGCGTGCCAAGCGGCTTCAGATCCGTGAAACCGACGCGGTGGTCGATCCCATCCTGCGGACGCTTGCGCCCGCCACCCAATTCCAGAACGGCAATGCCCACATCGCGCGTTTCACAGGCGGCGAGATAGCCCGCCTGCGGGGCAAGAACCGGGCGGATGACGGGCGCGGCGACCAGATAGGCGTCCGGCTTGTCCATGAAATCCACTGGTCCACCCAAGGCCCGAACCATACGGGCGAAAATTTCCGCTGCGGCACCGCTTTCGAGCGCCTTGCGGGCTTCGGTCTCGGCACTCTTGCGGTCGCTTACCGCTCCGGCCTGAACCAGCATTTCGGCGGCCAGTGCGAATGTCACGGTATCGAGGCGCGTGTCCGCCTTTTCGCCCTTCAGGAAGGCCACGGCATTGGCGACTTCGACGGCATTGCCCGCAGCGTCCGCCAGCGGCTCGTTCATGTCGGTCAGAAGGGCCGCCGTTTTCACACCCGCACCATTGGCGACTTCAACCAGCGAGCGGGCCAGCGCTTCGGCCGCCTCGCGGCTCGCCATAAACGCGCCGTTGCCGCATTTCACATCGAGCACAAGGCTTTCGAGACCCGCGGCCAGCTTTTTTGACAGGATGGAGGCGGTGATCAGCGGAATGGATTCCACCGTCGCGGTCACGTCGCGAATGGCATAGAGACGCTTGTCAGCCGGAGCGAGATCGCCCGTCTGGCCGATGATGGCGCAGCCGACATCCTTGACCGTGCGCCGCAAATCCGCCTCGCCCGGCATGACATTGTAGCCGGGGATCGATTGCAGCTTGTCGAGCGTGCCCCCCGTGTGGCCAAGTCCGCGCCCGGAAATCATCGGCACGGCAAGACCGCAGGCCGCCACGATAGGGGCCAGCATCAGCGACACGTTATCGCCCACACCGCCCGTCGAATGCTTGTCGGCGACCGGACGTCCGGCGTCGGCCCAGGACAGGACATCGCCGGAATCGCGCATGGCGAGCGTCAGCGCGATAACTTCCTCACGGCTCATGCCCTGAAAGAACACCGCCATGGCAAAGGCCGCGACCTGCCCTTCGGAAATCGTCTCGCTGGTCAGCCCCTTGATAAAACCGGCAATGTCGTCTGCGGCGAGCGGCTGGCCATCGCGCTTGCGACGGATGATTTCCTGCGGGATCATGATGCTCAATAGCCTTTGGAAACGGGGGCGTGACCGCCGGTCAGCGCCGCCAGAATGTTGTCGAGAAGGCCGGACGCCCCAAAGCGGAAGGTGGACGGCATGACCCAATCCGGTCCGCGAATGGTGCTGGCCAGATCCAGGTAAAGGGCTGCATCCGGCACAGAGCCGATGCCACCGGCGGCCTTGAAGCCGATATTTTGACCGGAATCGCGGATCGCGTGCAGCATGGTATCGGCGGCTTCGAGCGTGGCATTGACCGCCACCTTGCCCGTCGAGGTCTTGATGAAGTCAGCGCCGCCCTCAATGGCAATCTCGCTGGCGCGGCGGATCAGCGCCTTTTCCTTCAACTCACCCGTTTCCAGAATGACCTTCAACTTGACCACGGGCGGGCAAACGGCACGAACCGCTTCCACCATCTTCGCCGCCTCGGCCTCGCGACCGGCCATCAGCGCCTTATAGGGCAAAACCAGATCGATCTCGTTGGCGCCATCGGCAATGGCCGTTTCCGTCTCGGCCACCACATCGGCGACAGCCATATCGCCCGAGGGGAAATTGACCACAGTGGCGATCGCAACCGGCGACGTATCGCCGAGAATTCCCGCCGCATAAGCGACAAAGCGCGGCCAGATGCAGATGGCGGCGACATTGCCGAAGGGCGTGACGGCGCGATGGCAGAGCGTGCGGATATCAGCCTCGGTGCAATCATCCTTCAGATTGGTGAGATCGAGAAGCGTCAGCGCCTGGGAGGCAGCCTCACGCAGATCATGGTCATTCATAACTCGAAACCTCCACCGGCAATCATCGTCTTCAGGATGGCGGCCAGACGCTTTCCGCCCAAGGGCGCCATCTCCTTCGTCTGTTCGTGGCTGATGGTCGCGTTTGGCATGCCAGCCCCATAATTGGTGATCACGGAGGCTGCGGCAACCCTTAACCCGAAAAAGCGGGCGATAATGACTTCCGGCACGGTGGACATGCCAACCGCATCGCCCCCCAGAATGCGGGCCATACGCACTTCTGCGGGTGTTTCAAAACTCGGCCCGGAGAACCACGTATACACACCCTCAAACAGTTTGACACCGCTTCTGGCCGCTGACGAGCGCATCCGGTCGAGAAGGACCGCATCATAAGCATCGCCCATCGGCACGAAGCGGCGATCATCTTCTTCGCCGATCATCGGGTTGAAGCCGGAGAAATTGATGTGATCGGTGATCGCCATGACGGAGCCCGGCGGCATATCTTCATGCAGCGAGCCTGCGGCATTGGTGAGGATCAGCGATTGCACGCCAAGCCCGGCCAGCACCTCGATAGGGCGGCGCATGACGCGCGCATCGCCCGCTTCGTAATAATGAACGCGGCCCGACAGCATGATGACAGGCTCACGCCCGATGGTGCCCGCCACTACTTCGCCCGCATGGCCGGAAATGCGGCTGATCGGGAAATCCGGCAGATCGGCATAGGGGATGCGAACGGCATCTTCGACTTCATCGGCAAGCGGTCCCAGACCGGAGCCGAGCACCACGGCCACGCGCGGCATCCGGCCATCCAGCCGGTCGACCAGAAGGTCGATTGCATTCTTCATCCCAAAATCTCCGTCTTGAAGGAGAAGGGCAGCAGTTCCTCCATGGTCATGGTTTTCTGCACGCCCACCGCATCACACAGGTAGATCGGGGTCTTGGCATCGGCGAATTCAGCAATCTTCTGGCGGCAACCGCCGCAGGGCGGGCAAAGCGCCAGTTTTTCGGCAATGACAGCCATTTCGACGATCTTCTTGCCGCCTGCCATGATCATGCAGCCGATGGCGGTCGGCTCCGCGCACCACCCTTGCGGAAAAGACAGGTTCTCGATATTCGCGCCGGTATAGATCTTGCCGTCATCGGCCCGGATGGCCGCGCCGACCGGGAATTTCGAATAGGGCGCGTGGGCGAATTTCATCGCATCGCGGGCGGCCTCGAACAGTTCTTGCGACATCTTATCGCTCCTTCGTATAGGCCACGCCACCGGCCTTCGGCGGGCGGGCGACGCCAATAAAGCCTGCCAGCAGCACGCAGGTCAGCACATAGGGCAGTGCCTGGAAAATCTGCACCGGCACTTCGCCGAGACCCGGCACGGCCTTGCCCTGCATGAAGTTGGCAAAGGCATCGAGAAAGCCGAACAACAGGCAGGCAAACAGCACCGGCACCGGCTTCCACTTGGCGAAGATCAGCGCGGCCAGCGCGATATAGCCCTTGCCTGCCGACATATTGTTGATGAAGGCCGCCGACTGGGCGATGGCAAGATAAGCACCGGAAAAGCCGCAGAGAAAGCCTGCGACGAGCGTCGCACGATAGCGAAGCCAGATGACCGAAATGCCTGCCGTATCCACCGCGCCCGGATTTTCACCGACGGCACGAAGCCTCAGGCCAAAGCGCGTGCGATAAAGCACCCACCACGACAATGGCACCGCCAGAAAGGCAAGATAGGTCAGGAGGTTGTTGCCGGAAATGACATTGGCGTAGATCGGGCCGATGAAGGGCACGTCACGCATCATATCGACACCCGGAAGGGTGATCGGCTGGAAGCGCGCATCATTCGCCACGGTGGGCGTGCGACCGCCCTGCCCGAACCAGGCGTGACCCAAGACGACGGCCAGACCCGCTGCCACGAAGTTCAGCGCCACGCCGGAGACGATCTGGTTGCCGCGACTGGTGATCGAGGCAAAGCCATGGATCAGCGAGAAGATCATCGAGACGACAATCGCCGCGCCCAGCCCGGCAAAAGCCGAGCCGGTGAGATAGGCGACGCAGGCGGCGGCAAAGGCACCGGCCAGCATCTTGCCTTCAAGGCCGATGTCGAAAACGCCGGCGCGTTCGGAAAAGAGACCCGCCAGTGCGGTGAAAATCAGCGGGATCGAAAGGCGGATCGTCGAACCGAGAATGCTGATGAAGATATCGAAGGTTTCCATGATCCTCTCCTCAGCCCTTGGCAAAACGCGTGTAGATTTTCACGATGGCCGGACGGAACATGTGTTCCAGCGCGCCTGCGAAGAGAATGACGAGGCCCTGAATGACCATGACCATATCGCGCGTGATGGCCGGCCGTTCAAACGACAGTTCATCGCCGCCCTTGTAAAGCAGGCCGAACAGGATGGCGGCCAGAACGATGCCGAGCGGATGGTTTCGCCCCATGAGTGACACGGCAATGCCGACAAAGCCCGCGCCGCCGACGAATTCCACCTGCAGGCGGGCCGACGCCCCCAGCACCGGGTTCAGCGCCATCATGCCCGCCAGTGCGCCGGATAGCAGCATGGCGATGATGACGGTGCGCACATAGGGCACACCCGCATAGATCGCCGCCGAGGGGCTGACGCCGAGCGTGCGCATTTCAAAACCGAGTTTGGTGCGCCAGATCAACAGCCATATCAGCACGCACATGACGAGCGCGATGATGAAGGAGAAATTGAGCGGAGCGGCCCCGAGCTTCATGCCGAAAATAGCCATCAGCCAATCAAGCTTCGGCAATTGCCCACCGGGCAGGAAGGTGCGGGTTTCGGGCGCCATCTTGCCGGGCACGATCAGCACATTCACCAGCAAATAGACCATCAGCGCCGCGCCGATGAAATTGAACATGATGGTGGTGATGACGATGTGGCTGCCACGCTTGGCCTGCATCCAGGCCGGAATAAAGGCCCAGGCCGCCCCAAACAGCGCCGCGCCCAGAATGGCAAACGGCATGGTGACATACCACGGCACATAATGATCCAGCGCCAGCGCGACCAGCGCCGCGCCCAGGCCGCCAACATAGGCCTGCCCTTCCGAGCCGATGTTGAACAGGCCCGCATGGAAGGCAATCGCCACCGACAGGCCAGTGAAGATGAAGCTTGTCGCATAATAGAGCGTGAAGCCGATGGCCTCGCCGCTGCCCAACGCACCGCGCAGCATGAAATCCAGCGCTTCCAGCGGGCTTTCGCCGATCAGCCAGATCACCAGACCGGAAATCAGGAAGGCGACGATGAGGTTGATCAACGGCATGAGGCCGTAATTGATCCAGTTCGGCAATTTTACAGAAGCGGTGCTCATACGGCCCTCATGCGGCAATGCCGGCCATCATCAGGCCCAGCGTCTTTTCATCGGCATCGGGCGCGGTTTCGCCCACCACATGCCCCGCAAACATCACCAGAACGCGGTCCGAAAGGCCGCGAATTTCATCGAGTTCGACGGACACCAGCAACACGGCCTTGCCCGCATCACGCATTTCGATGATGCGACGATGGATGAACTCGATGGCACCGATATCCACGCCACGCGTCGGCTGGCCGATGATCAGGATTTTTGGATCGCGCTCGATCTCACGGGCGCAGACGATCTTCTGCTGGTTGCCGCCCGAGAAGTTCGCCGTTTTCAGGCGCGGGTCCGGCGGGCGAATATCATATTTCTCGATCTTATCGGCCGCGTCCTTGCGAATGGCTTCAAGGTCGAGGAACGGCCCCGCCCCGTAAAGCGGGTCGTGGTGATAGCCAAGCATCGAATTCTCGTTTTCCTCGAAGGGAAGCACGAGGCCCATATGGTGGCGGTCTTCGGGAATGTGGGCGAGGCCCATGTCACGCAGCTTGGCCGGATTGGCCGCCGTCAAAAGCTCGCCATTCACATAAATCTCGCCGGAGACCGGCTTGCGAATGCCGGCAATCGCCTCCAGCAATTCCGACTGACCATTGCCCGCCACGCCGGCAATGCCGGTGATTTCCCCCGCCCGCACATCGAACGAGACATTGTCGACCATGACGACGCCACGGCCATCCTTGACGGTCAGGTTTTTGACCGAAAGAAGCACGTCACCGGGGTTGGCGGCCTGCTTTTCGACGCGCAGCAGAACGCGGCGGCCCACCATCAGTTCAGCCAGTTCCTCGACCGAGGTTTCCTTCGTCTTGACGGTTGCCACCATCTCGCCGCGACGCATGACCGAGACCGTATCGGTCACCGCCATGATTTCGCGCAGCTTGTGGGTGATGAACAGCACCGTCTTTCCCTGATCGCGCAACTGCTCAAGGATCTTGAACAGGTGATCGGCTTCCGAAGGGGTCAAAACGCCGGTCGGTTCATCAAGAATGAGGATTTCCGCGCCGCGATAGAGGGCTTTGAGAATTTCGACACGCTGCTGCAGACCGACGGGCAGTTCCTCGACCACCGCGTCCGGATCAACATCAAGGCCGTATTCCGCTTCCAGTCGCTTCAGCTCGTTGCGCGCCGCATCCGCGCCACGCCCGAGGAAGGCACCGCCTTCAGCGCCCAGCATGAGATTTTCGAGAACCGTGAAATTTTCGACCAACATGAAATGCTGGTGGACCATGCCGATGCCGACCGCGATGGCCGCCTGGCTGTCACGAATGGACACGGGCTTGCCGCTGACCCGGATTTCACCGCTATCGGCTTGATAAAAGCCGTAGAGAATGGACATCAGCGTCGATTTTCCGGCCCCGTTTTCACCGATGATCCCGTGAATCGAGCCTTTTGCGACACTCAGGCTGATGTTCTTGTTGGCGTGGACGGAACCGAAGCGCTTGTCGATTCCCAATAGTTCGATTGCTGCGACGTCGACCAAGCGGACACCTCCGGCAAATACGGAACAGGGAGCGGACAGGCGCTTCGTCCTGTCCGCTCCATTTCAGTCTATTGCGGATGCCCTTACTTCGGGCAGGAGTTATCCGACATGTAGTCGTGAACCTTGACCGCACCCGAAATGATGTCGGCCTTGGCCTTTTCGACGGCCGCCTTCATCTCATCGGTGATCAGCGACTTGTTGTTGTCGTCCAGCGCATAGCCGACACCATCTTCCTTAACGCCGAGCGCCTGCAGGCCCGGGGTGAACTTGTCTTCCTTGGCATCCTTGTAGGCGTTGTAGACGGCGAGATCGACGCGCTTGACCATCGAGGTCAGCACCGAACCCGGATGCAGGTAGTTCTGGTTGGAGTCGACGCCGATCGACAGCTTCTTGTTGTCGGCGGCGGTCTGGAGCACGCCAAGGCCGGTTGCACCGGCTGCCGCGTAGATCACGTCAGCGCCCTGGTCGATCTGGTTCTTCGTCAGTTCGCCACCGCGCACCGGATCGTTCCAGGCCGCGCCCGTCGTGCCGGTCATGTTCTGGAAGACTTCAACCTTGGCATTGGCAGCGCGTGCGCCCTGCTCGTAGCCGCATTCGAACTTGCGGATGAGCGGAATATCCATGCCGCCGACGAAGCCGACCTTGCCGGTCTTCGAAGCGAGGCCCGCGAGAACGCCGACGAGGTAGGAGCCTTCATGCTCGGCATAAACGACCGAACGGACATTGGGCTTTTCCACCACGGAATCGACGATCACGAACTTGGTGTCCGGGAATTCGCCAGCGACCTTTTCAATGGCCGAGGTCCAGGCAAAGGACACGGCAATCACCGGGTTGAAACCGCGGCTGGCGAAGTTGCGGATGGCCTGCTCGCCCTGCGTATCGCCGGTCGGTTCGAAATCACGGTAGTCGATGCCGGTCTCTGCCTTGAACTTTTCAGCGCCCGCGTAAGCGGCTTCATTGAACGACTTGTCGAACTTGCCGCCGGTGCCGTAAACCAGCGCCGGCTTCACATCGGCGGCGAGCGCCGTGGTGGACATCGCGGCAACTGCCAGCATGGTCAAAACGCTTTTTTTCATCTTCTTCAGCCCTGTCATCGCTGTTGGAATTCAGTTCCCCCGTGGCCACCCGTTGCATCCGGGTCAGCACGGTCTAAGGCATCCTTGCACGGGTAAAATCAAAATTCATCCGATTTTTTTCAAACGGTAAAGAATTGCGAGGATAGGGAAAATCCGCCCCACAGCGCTGTGGCAAAACCGGGGCGGACCGCCCCGGCCCGCGATTCTCAGGCCGCGCCGACGGGGCAGGAAATGCCCGTTCCCTTCAGTCCGCAATAGCCATCCGGCACTTTGGCGAGATATTGCTGGTGCTCGTTCTCGGCAAAATAAAAGACCCCGAGCGGCGCGATCTCGGTCGTTACCGGCGTTGTGCGACCGGCGCTCAAAAGTGCGCGCGTATAGGCGCGGCGGGCGGCCAGCGCCTTTTCCTCCTGCTCCGGCGTCGTTGTGTAGATCACCGAGCGATAGGTGGTGCCGACGTCATTGCCCTGACGCATGCCCTGCGTCGGATCGTGTTCCTCGAAAAAGCTCTTCAAAAGAGCATCATAGGAAATGATGTCGGGATCGAAGACCACGAGCACCACTTCAGCGTGGCCGGTCAGCCCCGTGGTCGTCTCACGATAGGTCGGGTTCGGCGTCAGGCCGCCGGAATAGCCCACGGCCGTGACGAAGACGCCCGGCTTCTGCCAGAAGAGACGCTCGGCACCCCAGAAGCAGCCCATGCCGAACACCGCTTTTTCAAAGCCATGCGGATAGGGGCCCTTCAAGCTGTTACCATTGACGAAGTGGCGGGTTGCCGTGGCAATCGGCTCCTCACGACCGGGCAGAGCCGTCTCAGTCGTCGGCATCACGGTCTTCTTTTCATAGTCGCCGTTAAAGAACATCGAGTGGTCCTCCTGTATCAGGATTGAGGGGCGAGAAGAGCATGGCGCGGCTTCGGGCGCCGGTAGGCGCCAAGCCAGATCACCAGGCTCACACACAGGAACAGGGCTTCCCCCGGCAGCGCGAACAAGGCCTGCAAGGTGTTTGCGGCAAAGCCATCGCCCACCCAGGCGACCAGTGGCTGATCCAGACCGAAAAAGGCCAGAACCGCACCAAAAGCCGTCCATTCAGGCACATCGGACGCCACGTAACGAATGGCATCCACACCGCCCACAATGATGGCCGCCAGGAGCGCCAAGAGGCTTGCCAAGCGCAACAACAACCGCATGAAGGCCCTGCCCTCCTGTAAGCTTAACCCCGTTTGATGCCTATAGATAATGCGCCTTCCCGCGCCGGACAATGGAGGCGCGGAAAGCCTTTTCACAGGCGACGTCAAGAAAACGTCAGATTCCGGTTGATCCTTTGAAAATCATCGGTATATATCCGCCCCGACCGGCTGATTTGCGCCAAGACGCAAATGACGCCATGGCAAGGACAGGTGGCCGAGTGGTTTAAGGCGCACGCCTGGAACGCGTGTGTGCGTGAAAGCGTACCGAGGGTTCGAATCCCTCCCTGTCCGCCACTTTGGTATAAAACCGGGAACGCCGATTCCCGCCGATTTCCCTCCTTTGGTGGCTACCAGCGTCCTCAACAGGGTGCTTTTGCTGCCTTTGATGTAGATAGCATCGTCCGCAACCTCGACACGCTGGGCGAACGCCCGGACGTGTTCCCGCCGATAGCCGCCCTTTCCAAGCCGGAGACGGGTGCGAGCTTCGCCTGCCAGTTCCCGCACGGCCGCCCCTGTGAGGCCCTGATGTGCGGAGCTTTTCAGCATGGCCTCGGTCCTTTCGGCGTCGGCGCGTGCCTGATCGCGTAGCGCGGTAAGGCCCGCTATCCGCTCGCCAAGGGCGGCTTCGGCCGGGTCGAGCGAACCCGCCTCGATGGCGTGATAGAGCCGCTTGAGGCGCATGTCGGCCTCGGCCGCGCGCCGGTTCAACTCTGCGATATGCTGGCTGCGCCGCTCGACACCCTCCTGCCGGCGATCCAGAAGCGACGCGAGCACATCTTCGATCCGCTCGGGGTCGAGTAGCCTTTCCTCGATATGGCTGACCACGATGCGGTCGAGCTTGTCCATGGGGATCGCCCGACCCTTGCAGCCGGTTTCGCCCTGCCGCGCCCGGATCGAGCAGGCATAGTAGCGGTAGCGACCGTTCTTGCCTGTGCGCAGCGTCATCGCGCCCCCGCAGTTGCCGCAATGGCAAATGCCAGTCAGCAGGTTCGGGCCGCTGACGACGCGCGGCGGCGTCACCTTCGGGTTGTTGACCTTCAACCGATTCTGCACGACCTCGAATATCTCAAGGTCGATCAGCGGCGGCACGGGGACGGTGACGATTTCTTCCTCGGGCTTCACAACTCCCTTGTTGGATCGGCGATTGAAGCGATGCTCGCCGATATAGGTGCGCCGGGTCAGGACACGGTGAAGCTGGCCGATGCCCCAACGTCCGCCGTTGCGAGTGAACATGCGGTGCTTGTTCAGGTAACTGACGATGTTCTTTACGCCCATGGGGCCGGACGTGCCGTCGCCTTCCGATGCGAGACGGAAGATCAGCCGCACGGTGTCGGCATGGAGCGGGTCAATCTCCAGCTTCTTCTTCATCTTCGCGCCGCGCTGCTCGGCATCGACGACGCGGTAGCCGATGGGCGGCAGCGAGCCGTTCCAGAAGCCTTGCCGGGCGTTCTCCTTCAAGGCCCGCATGACGTGCTTGCCGTTTTCCTTCGACTGGTATTCGTCGAACAGCGCCATGATCTGCCGCATCATGACGTGCATGGGATCATCGCCCATTTCCTGTGTGATGGAGACCAGCTTGACGCCGTTCTTGGCGAGCTTCCTGACATTGAACTCCAGCTCGAAGTGATCGCGGAAGAAGCGAGAGAAGCTGTGAACGACCACCACGTCGAACGGTGCGGGCTTGCTGGTGCCGGCCTCGATCATCCGTTGAAACTCGGGGCGGCGGTCATTGGTGGCCGAAGCGCCAGCTTCCACGAAGGTTTCGACAAGCTGGTAGCCCCGCGAAGCGCAATAAGCCTCGCCCTGCTTGCGCTGGTCGGGGATCGACACGTCATGCTCGGCCTGCCGCGTGGTGGAGACGCGCAGGTAGAGTGCGGCGCGGAGCGCAACATGGGGACTTTGCATATTCATGACCGAACTCCTTCCGCCGTGCGGCGTTCTATCAGCGGCAATTCCAGCTCCACGCGGTCATGCAGCACCTTAGGGACGAGCTTCTGGCCCTCGCCGGGGTCCATACGGATCAGGCCGTAGCTCGCCATCTTCTTGAGGGTTCGGGACAGGTTAGGCTTCGCCCGTCCCGTGATCCGCGACAGTTCCTCCAGCGAACCGGGTGACTGCTCGTCGATGACGCGCAGCAACTCCCGGTTCCCGCTCGAAAGGAGCTGCGCGAAGGATTCCATGGACGTGAACCACACCTTCGGATCGTCGGGTGCGGGCTTTTCCTCGCCCTTGGCGATCCGCATGGTGCGGGCCTTCATCTCGTCGTAGTCGGCAATCCCGACTTTCAATGTGGTCATGTTACGCCTCGCTCGTTCAACACCGCGTCCACCGCCTGCCAGAAGTCGGCCAGCAACGTGGCCGCATCTTCGTAGGCGTAGGGCTTCACGGTCTGGAGGCGATGCCGATGGTCCATCGGCTCGCCACGCCTGCCCCGACCGACCGGATGGGCGTTATCGAAGCCGACCAGCCGTTCGCCCGAAGGCCCGTGAAGCGTGAGCGAGTAATCGAGGCCGTGCGGCTTGTCCGGCGAGACCGGAACGCGGGTGACGACGAACTTCACCCAATGGCCGCCCTCGGGATCGACAACGAGCACCTGACCGTCGAGGTCGAGAAGCG
This sequence comes from Pseudomonadota bacterium, assembly GCA_020161665.1. Lineage (GTDB taxonomy): Bacteria > Pseudomonadota > Alphaproteobacteria > Rhizobiales > Rhizobiaceae > Ectorhizobium. The sequence goes on from JAIUPA010000018.1 coordinate 110,244, forward strand.
TGTCGAGGCTCGGGTCACGATCCTCGCTCATGACTTACTGTTATCATCGGAAGATAACGATTGCAAGCCCTGATTGTCAGGATCGTCGATTGGGCCGAACAGCCGGTCGAGCACGTCGCCGAAATACCGCTCGAAGATTTGCAGTTCTTCCTCGGTGATCGGCACCTTCTCGGGCCAGTCATCGAAGACAGGCAACGACTCCACATCGACGATGCGAAGCGGCGACCTTCGGCGCTCCCGGCCGTCCGGCGTGGGTTCGTCCGCATAGTCGAAAAGATCGTCGGGAAGTGTCTCGGGAACCGGCTGTCGCGGTCGCCCTTTGCGGGCGCGGCGGCGCTCTGCGCACATGGAATCCTCCTTGGCTCTGGTGGATTCCGGGGCACTCACGGTCCCGGAATTAAGCGAACCATGGAGGGGGATCGGCGGCCTGTAGCGTGCCGCATTTGCGTTGATGCGCTGACGGCACCCCTGTGATGGTAAGGGATGCCCCACCCGATGTAGCCGACGATCCCAACACTGGAGACTCGCGAAGATCAGTTTCCAGTCCAGCGATCCCATCTGCGATCCATGCGCCGATGGACGCGATATTGGACGCGTGCGTCGCGTCGGGCCTCGACCCATGGGGAAACAGTCGGAACGCGATGATAGACGGTCGCGATGGGCACCGAGTATCCCGGTGCTGTGTAGTAGATGTAGCTTGCGGAAACCCATCCCCGGTGTCCTGCCCAAACGACATCGCACCATGCCGAACCGGAGAGACAGCCCACAATCGTGATGGGCTGGCTAACCGGAACTGCGACGATGATGGGATGCTGCGTTCCGGGACCGATTCGCATGTTGACGGTTCCTGTCGTCATGCCCGGATGCGCCAGCGCGGCCGTGCCGCTCATTGCAAATGCCGCAAAAGCGGCTGCGAAGGTCAGCTTCAGTTTCATTTCCATCTCCTGATTAATTGGACTGGCAAGGGAAGCAGGAGTTGCGCCGTCGATTCGGAGCTTTGTGCTATCGTCCTGCTTCGGGTTCTGTATGGATCGGCGTGATGCGCTCTATTGTCGGCGCAGCGCCCTCAATTCGCGGAGCGACAGCACGCCATCCCCGTTCGTATCGGCGCGCCTCACGCGGTCTGGAATGAAGCGTGAGAACTCCTGACGCGAAATTCGACCATCTCCGTCAGAGTCCATGCGAGAGACGTGTGCAGCCAGATCGTCGACGGACACCATTGCGATGTTTCGCCGATTCCCGGCTTGTTGCGCGGCCGCGCGCGCTTCTTCCGCATCGAGAAATCCATCACGGTTCGCATCGAGCCGGTCGAACAACGTGGCTCGTGCGGCTTGAATCTCGGAAAACTGGATTGCCCGGTCTCCGTTCGTATCCAACTGGCGAAACATCTCGCGAGCGTTCGGGAAATCGGAAGCGTAGGCACTGCCGCTGCCGAGCAGAAGAATGGCTAGGGAAAGGAGTTTGGTGTTCATGCGCGTTCTCCGTGCGAGAGGACCGCTGCGGCCTCTCTTCACGCTTCCTACGCAGACGCGCGCACAGTCCTACGCACAGCCCGAGAATCTTCCGGCCATGCAGCGGCAGTGTTCAAATGGGGTGCATTTTTCCATGACAGCGTAGGAGGAGCCGGGCTTCTGCGTATCGGCAGTATCACCGCCCTGTGGTGGTTTGCCTTACGACGAAAGGAAACCCGTCATGAAACTTGCTGCTGCTGCATTCGCCGTTCTCATATCCGGCCTAGCGCTGCCCGGCGCAGTTCAGGCGCAAACGACGCCCATAGCTGCGCTCATTGATCGTCTCGACAGTGACGGCGACGGTATTGTCTCGCGCGACGAGATTGCTGCGGCGCGCGAGCGCTTGTTCGAGCGACTCGATGCGAACGGCGACGGGAATCTCGATGCCGGCGAGATCGACGCCTTACGCGATGCGATCATGGACCGCGCCGTTGCCATGCAGGCGCGGCTGGGCAGCCAGTTGCGACGGATGGATGCGAATGGCGACGGCACGGTCTCCGCAGAGGAGTTTCGAACCAGAACCCTCCTGTTCGACCTAGCCGACCGCGATGGCGACGGAAAGCTCTCGCCGGCAGAGTTCGCCGTCATCCGCAGCCTTCTCGTCGGCCGTCCCGGTTGACGTGGGCGCTCTTTCCAACGGACAGTCGTTTGCAGGCTACCGCGCCTCGGCGCATGGACCGTTCCTGATGCGGTCGGCAGGAAGCTTCACCGGGCCGCGCGGGAACACCATCGCCGGTGTCCACCGTCATTGGAGATAGAAGTGGCGTGAGCGGCACGGGAGATTCCAGCGATGACGAGCGGGGTAAACTTGGCGAGGATGCCGAACTTCTCGCCCGTGTCGCCTCGGGCGATCAAGGCGCGCTGGCGCGCCTTATCGACCGCCACGGTCGTGGCCTTCGCCTCTTCGCTGCCCGGTATCTCGGCAGCGCCGCCGACGCGGAGGATGTCGTGCAGGATGTGTTCGTGTCGGTCTGGAAGCACGCAGCGCGTTTCGATCCGGCGAAGGGACGCGCCTCGACATGGCTCTACAGGATCACGGCAAACCGCTGCATCGACGCGCACCGGAGACGTGCCTTTCGCGTCTTCATCGGCCTCGAAGATGTGCAGGATATGCTGGCCGACGAGGACCCGCGTGCCGATGCGCGGGTCGGAGCACGGCAGGAACTTGCGTTTGTTCGCCACAGTCTTTCGCGCCTGCCTGAGCGGCAGCGAATGGCGTTGCTGCTGCGCGCCGTCGCCGACCTTGATGTGCCCGCCATCGCGGAGGTGATGGGCGTGAGCGCCGGCTCCGTTGAACAACTGCTCGTGCGCGGCAGGCGCGCCCTGCGAGAACACATGGCGAAAGTGGTGAACACGAACGATGATCCGAAAGGGACTCCGACATGACCGAAGAAGAATTTGAACGTATGAAGCGCCGTTTCGGCGTCGATATATCGGCTTGGCCCGCGCCGTATCGGCAGGAAGCGTGGCTATTTCTGGCCGGGGCAGGCAAGGTCTCCGATTTTGGTGAAGATGCCTATCTCGACCGGCTCATTCTGGAAGCCGCCCGAATGGAGACAGACGAACAGGCACTCACGCGAAAGGTTCGGGAGCGGATTGGCCGGGAGCGGCGAACTTTCTTCCGCTTCTTCCCGATGATGCCGTCATGGCAGCTTCCCGCCGCAACCGCGAGCTTCGCTGCCATCCTCGTTGCAGCCGGCATCGCCGGCTACTCCGTGGCGGGGCCGGGCTATCCGATGATGGACGACTTTTTGCTTGCGCTTGCTACTGGCGATCCGGCCGTCAGCGGTATTGAGACCGGCTTGAATCGAAGTCTCTTCCGGAGCCTCGGCGAGGGTTTCCTATGAGGCGGCGTTCATGGTCCCAATTGGCACTTGTCGCCGTGCTCGCGCTATCCGTGCTGGCAAATGTCTTTCTTCTCGGCTTCGCGGCAAGGAACATGGGCGCGGGTCCCGATGCAGGCATTCTGGCCGAGAGCGTCGGCGGGTCCTATCCGGCCGAGGTCCGCGCCGAGTTCCGAAACCTGCTGCGCGAGAACCGGCCACGCACGGTTGCTGCCCTTCGCGATCTGCGGCAAGCGCGTCAGAATCTCGCGACGGCGGCGAACGCCACCCCATTCGACGACGCAGAAGTCGAACGCGCGATGCTGGATGTGCGCGCAGCGACCGAGACACTACAGCGCCTCATGCAGGAATTTCTGTTGGAAGCATTGCAGCGCACGCGCGGCGCTGAATGAATCCAGAAGCCCCGCCAACCATCTAGGATGATGTTGCGCGCCGCGCCTTGGCGAAGCCGCGATCCGTGGCGATGAACCGCTCCAGCATCGGCACGATGAGCCTGACGGGATCGGCGGCGGGCTGGCTGGTTTCGCGGGCCAGCACCTCGGCATAGGCGACCAGATCGCGGTGAAGCGGCGCGGGCAACTCCACCGTCACCTTGACGGGCTTGTCGTCGGGGAGCGGGCCGAGTTTCAGCTTCGTCATAGTCAGCCTCCAATCGGGTCGAACACAAGGTCGCGGGTGACGATAATCCTGACCGGGAAGCCCGGCCGGATCGTGAGCGTCGGCGCGACCTGCAACTGGCGCTGGACGATCTGCTGGCCTGCCTGATTGATGGTGTCCTGCGCGCCGTCGCGGATGGCGCGGATCAGCCGGTCCTCGTCGCTGGTCGCCAACTCCGTGCCGACCGCGAGCAGCGTGGACAGCCCTGCGGCCTTCATCAGATCCCACCAGTGATAATCGACGCCATCCTCAAGGCCGGCATAGCCGCTGCCGTCCGCGCCCGGCAGGCGCTCAAGCACAATGGAGCGTCCGCCGGGCAGGATCAGGCGATTCCAGACCAGCAACACGCGGCGCTGGCCGAAGGTCACGCCGTCATCATATTGGCCGATGATGCGTGTTCCCTGTGGGATCAGAAGCAGCGAGCCGGTCGGGCTGTCATAGACGTTCTCCGTGACCTGCGCGGTGATCTGGCCGGGAAGGTCCGAACGGATGCCGGTGATGAGCGCGGCCGGAATGACGGCCCCGGCCTGTAGTATCCAGGGCGAGGCCGGCGGCGTGACGCGATCCGGCGCGACGGTCTGCCGGTCCACGGGTCCATTGAGGAAAGCCGTGTGCCGATCCTGCGTCCCCGTAGCGCCGGGCTGACCGGCGAGGCCGAGACCGGCAAGGCCGGGCATGGCCGTTCCTGCCGGCACTCCCGTGCGCGGGCCGGACTGGAAAAACACGTTGCTCAAGCGCGCGGCTTCTTCCTCGGCGCGGCGGCGTTCTTCCTCTGGATCGACGGCGGGTGTCGCCATGACGGGCGGCACGACTGGTTGTCCCCGGTTCTGCGCGTCGAGGATCGGGCGGCCGAGGTCGCCGGGCAATGCTGGCCCTAGGACCGGGCCGGTATAGTCGCGGGGCAGACCGGACAAGCCGTCCGCCGTGGGCCGGTTCTCGGTCGAATAGAGTTCGTCCCCGCCCGGCCCAGCATCGCGGGTCTGGAGCGCGTAGATCAGCGCGCCGCCGATACCGAGCAAGGCGACAGCGCCGACGCCTGCCAGCATCCTGCGGGACAGGCGGGTGACGCGGGGCGGTTCGGCGCGCAGCCGCATGGGCGCGGCGGTATCGGTGATGGTGTTGTCGGTCATGAGGGGGAGTCTCCGGTCACGCTGGCGGGCCGCGCGGCGGCGGCCTGCGTCGGGTTGATGCGGACGATCCTGACGACCTGCTGGCGATTGCCGCTGCCAAGGCGCAGCTCGGCCGCGCCGAACAGGCGGTCAACGATCAGGACGTTCTGGTGGACGCGGCTGTTGACGATCTGCGGTTCGCCGTCCGTGCCGAGCACGAAGATCGGCGGCATCTCGCCCTGCACGATGCCGGCCGGGAAGACGACATAGACGCGGCGGCCATCGTCGAAGACGGAAACGGGCCGCCACGGAGGGCTGTCGCCCTGCACCTGTAACCCGTAGCGATAGTTCCGCGCGGCTTCGGCTGGGATGACGGGCGCGGCCGGAACGGTCTGGCGCTGGCCGGGCGTTGCGGGATAGGCCCACGCCACGGCCGGCATGTAGAGCGATTCCCGCGCGCGAAGCTCGATCATGTAGGTGCGCCGGTCGGTGGTGACGACAAGGTTGGTGGAAATGTCGGGGCGCGTCGGCTTCACGAGGATATGGACGCGGCGGTTCGCACCGCTGCCGCTCTCGGTGTCACCGATGATCCAGCGGGCGGTGTCGCCGGCCGCGATCGGCCCCGCGCCGGTCAG
>JAIUPA010000001.1 GCA_020161665.1 Pseudomonadota bacterium
CCGCTTTCGGAGAAGGTCATGCCCTGAGCTTCCGGCGGGGCATACTTCTTCAGCCATTCGAGATATTTCTCGATGGAGTAGACGGAGGCCGGGCCGTTGGTATCGCCGCCGCGCGCCACGCAAGAACCGACCGGCTGCGACTTGTCGTTGACCTTGATGCCCCATTCATCGACGGGCAGGCCGTTCGGCAGGCCCTTGTCGCCATTGCCGGCCATGGAAAGCCAGGCGTCGGTAAAGCGCCAGCCGAGCGACGGGTCCTTCTTGCCGTAGTCCATATGGCCGAAGACCTTCTTGCCGGCGACATCGCGACCGGTGAAGAATTCGGCAATGTCTTCATAGGCCGACCAGTTGACCGGAACGCCCAGATCATAACCATACTTGGCCTTGAAATCGGCCTTGTTCTTTTCGTCGTTGAACCAGTCGTAACGGAACCAGTAAAGATTGGCGAATTGCTGGTCGGGCAGTTGGTAGAGCTTCTTGTCCGGAGCCGTGGTGAAGGATGCGCCGATGAAGTCCTTCAGGTCGAGGTTCGGGTTGGTAACGTCCTTGCCTTCATTGGCCATGAAATCGGTCAGGTTGCGGACCTGCTTGTAGCGCCAATGCGTGCCGATGAGATCGCTGTCGTTGACCCAGCCGTCATAAAGGTTCTGGCCGGTCTGCATCTGGGTCTGGATCTTTTCGACGACGTCACCTTCCTGGATGAGGTCGTGCGTCACCTTGATGCCGGTGATGGCGGTAAAGGCCGGGGCCAGAACCTTGGCTTCATATTCATGCGTGGTCAGCGATTCGGAGACCACCTTGATCTCCATGCCCGAAAACGGCTTTGCCGCATCGACGAACCATTGCAGTTCCTTTTCCTGCTCGGCACGCGAAAGCGACGAAAGATCGCCGATTTCCTTGTCGAGGAACTGCTTCGCCTCGTCCATCCCGGCAAAGGCAGTGCCGGCCATTGCCAGCAGCACTGCTGCCGTCGTTGTCAGTAGATTCCGTCGCATGATAGTCCTCCCAAAGGTTGCGAACGTATGAGGTATTCAAGGGGCACATCTCCTCCGCGCCCCCCTTGTTCTGTCCTAAACGAAGCGGAAAACGCCGATGGCGTAGACCAACGAAAGGACGAGAGCCCACCACAGGCCGGGGCCAATCAGCCCGAGCCATGCGAGATGAATGAAGGCGCTGCCCAGCAACGAGATGAACAGGCGGTCGCCACGGGTCGTTTCGAAACGCAGGATGCCGTGGCGCGGCGCACCGCCCGGCGAGACATATTCCCAAAGGCCCATGCCGAGGATCAGCAGCGCGATGGTGGCGAAGAAGGCAGCCGTCTGCCAGGTCCACGCCATCCAGGAAAAATCAGGCAGATAAGACATGGATCAAACCCTCCCGAGGGCGAAGCCCTTGGCGATGTAGTTGCGGACAAACCAGATGACGAGTGCGCCGGGGATCAGCGTCAGAACACCGGCGGCGGCGAGCAGGCCCCAATCCATGCCGGCGGCGGAAACCGTGCGCGTCATGGTGGCGGCAATCGGCTTGGCGTCGGTGGTGGTCAGCGTGCGGGCAATCAGAAGCTCCACCCACGAGAACATGAAGCAGAAGAAGCAGGCGACCCCGATGCCGGAGGCAATCAGCGGCATGAAGATCTTCACGAAGAATTTCGGGAAGGAGTAGCCGTCAATATAGGCGGTCTCGTCAATTTCCTTCGGCACACCCGACATGAAGCCTTCGAGAATCCACACGGCCAGCGGTACGTTGAACAGGCAGTGCGCCAGCGCCACCGCGATATGCGTGTCGATCAGGCCGAAGGCCGAATAGAGCTGGAAGAAGGGCAGGGCGAAGACGGCGGGCGGTGCCATGCGGTTGGTCAAAAGCCAGAAGAACAGATGCTTGTCGCCAAGGAAGCGGTAACGCGAGAAGGCATAAGCCGCGGGCAGGGCGACAGCGACCGAGATCACCATGTTCAACACCACGTAGATGATGGAGTTGATGTAGCCCGAATACCACGACGCATCGGTGAAGATCGTGAGGTAGTTCTCAAGGGTCGGCTCATGCGGGAAAAGCGTCATGGACGAGATGATTTCGGCATTCGTCTTGAAGCTCATGTTGATGAGCCAGTAGATCGGCACCATCAGCAGCGTGATGTAGACGACCGGGACGATCCAGTTGAAGCGCTGTTCGCCATGATGGCTGCGGGCCCGCGCGACCGGGGTGGGGGTGGATGCATTCATGGCTCAGGTCTCCGCGTCGTGGCTGGTCATGACGGTGTAGAACACCCAGGACAGAAGAAGGACGATCAGGAAGTAGATCAGCGACATGGCGGCGGCGGGACCGAGGTCGAACTGGCCAAGCGCCATTTTCACGAGATCGATGGACAGGAAGGTGGTCGAGTTGCCGGGGCCGCCGCCGGTGACGACGAAAGGCTCGGTGTAGATCATGAAGCTGTCCATGAAGCGCAGCAGGAAGGCGATCAGAAGCACACGCTTCATCTTGGGCAACTGGATGTAGCGGAACACGGCAAAGCGCGAGGCGCCATCAATGCGGGCCGCCTGAAAATAGGCGTCGGGAATGGACACGAGGCTGGCGTAGCACAAAAGCACGACAAGGCTCGTCCAGTGCCAGACATCGATGACGATCACCGTCAGCCAGGCGTCAAAGGGATCGTTGACATAGTTGTAATCGAGGCCGATGGCATTGGCGGCATAGCCGAGAAGACCGATGTCGGAGCGCGCGAAGACCTGCCAGATGGTGCCCACGACGTTCCACGGAACAAGAAGCGGCAAGGCCATCGTGACGAGGCAGAACGGCACGCCAAGGCCGGATTTCGGCATTTTCAGCGCGATGAATATGCCGAGCGGAATCTCGACGGCCAGCACGATTGCCGAAAACAGAAGGTTGCGCCCAAGCGCATTCCAGAAGCGGTCGGAGGTCAGAATTTCTTCAAACCATTGTGTTCCGGCCCAGAAGAACTGGTTGTTGCCGAACGTGTCCTGAACCGAATAGTTCACCACCGTCATCAGCGGAATGATGGCCGAGAACGCCACCAGCACGAGAACAGGCAGAACCAGAAACCACGCTTTGTTGTTCCATGTCTTGTCCATGGTCAGGCCTCCATCTTCACGCGCCAGGAATCGGCAAAGATGCCGATGGCGGAGGGATCAAGGCGAATGCCCGCTTCCGCCGGGATTTCATCGTCTTCGGGAACGACAATGGCGATGCGCTGCCCGGCAAAACGGGCGCGTACGATTTTCTGGCGGCCGATATCCTCGACCTTCTCGATGGAAACCGGCAGGCCACCGCGCTCCAGCTTCACAAATTCCGGGCGAATGCCGAGTTCTACGGTGCCGGAACCGGCAAGTTTCGGCGCACCGGCCAGCGGCACGGCCATGTCGCCGATCCTCGCGGTCGCCCCCTCGACGGTGACCGGCATGACATTCATGCCCGGCGAACCGATGAAATAACCCACGAAGGTATGGCTTGGTCTTTCGAAGAGTTCGGCGGGGGTGCCGATCTGCACGATCTGGCCGTCATACATGACGACGACCTTGTCGGCGAAGGTCAGCGCTTCGGTCTGGTCATGGGTCACATAGACCATGGTGAAGCCCGACTGGCGATGCAGTCGCTTCAACTGCGAGCGCAGCACCCATTTCATATGCGGGTCGATGACCGTCAGCGGTTCGTCGAACAGGATGGCGCTGACATCGGAACGCACCAGCCCGCGCGCCAGCGAGATTTTCTGCTTCTGGTCGGCGGTCAGTCCGCGCGCCCGGCGTCCGGCCACTTCGCCGAGGCCAGTCATTTCGAGGATTTCGTTGACGCGCCGCTCGACGTCGCGTTCCGGCACATTCCGGTTGCGCAAGGGAAAGGCCAGGTTATCGCGCACCGTCATGGTGTCGTAGACGACGGGAAACTGGAAGACCTGGGCAATGTTGCGGTCTTCGGTGGCGAGATCCGTGGCATCGGTGCCATCGAAGAAGATGCGCCCCTCGGAGGGGCGGATCAGCCCGGAAATGATGTTCAGCAGCGTGGTCTTGCCGCAGCCGGATGGACCAAGCAGCGCATAGGCGCCGCCATCTTCCCATTCGTGGTGCACTTCCTTCAGGGCATATTCATTGGCCGCGCGCGCTTTCTCGCTGTAGGCGTGGCGGATGTGATCGAGCATGATGCGTGCCATGTCTTCCTCCTCAAGCTCCGCCCATCGGCGGCGTGGAGATGGCCCGGCCTGCACCGTCAAAGGCCATCAGGTGCCGTGTATCGAGATAAAGGTCGATCTCCAGATCCGGCTCGATGTTGTGAATGCCGTGCGCCAGCATCACCCAGCGCTGGCCGGCGTAATCGATGTGGACGAAGCTTTCCGAACCGGCGATTTCCGAAATGGTGGTTCGGGCTTTCAGGTACCGCCGCATCTCGCCTGCCGGTTCCGGGAAAAGATGATGCGGCTGGAAGCCGATGGTCACCGGCCCGTCCGGCACGCCGGCAAGATGCGCGGGCACATTGACCACGGTCATCTGCCCGTGCTTGAAACGCCCGTCGGCTTTGACCACTTCCAGCGTGTTGAGCGGCGGATCGGCGAAGGTCCGCGCCGTGGTCAGGTCAACCGGGTAACGGTAGATGTCGATGGTCCTGCCGAATTGCGTGATCCGCCCTTCGCTCAAGGTCGCGGTATTGCCGCCGAGCAACAGGGCTTCGGAGGGTTCCGTGGTCGCATAGACGAAAATCGCCCCGGATTCGGAAAAGATACGCGGCAGTTCCTCGCGCAGTTCCTCGCGCAGCTTGTAGTCGAGATTGGCCAGCGGTTCGTCCAGCAGAACCAGATTGGCATTCTTGACGATGGCGCGGGCCAGAGCGGTGCGCTGCTGCTGGCCGCCGGAGAGACTGAGCGGGGTGCGTTCCAGATAGGGCGTCAGCTTCAGGAGATCGGCGGCCTTGCGGACCTCGCGGTCGACGGTGGCCGCATCCTTGCCGGTAATCCGCATGGGCGAGGCGATGTTCTCATAGACGGTCATTGCCGGATAATTGATGAACTGCTGATAGACCATGGCGACGTTGCGCTTCTGCACAGGCGCGCCGGTCACATCCTCGCCCTCGAAAAGAATCCGCCCCTGGCTTGGCTTATCAAGGCCCGCCATCAGTCGCATCAGCGATGTTTTACCCGAAAGCGTCGGCCCCAGCAGCACATTCAGGCTGCCACGCTTCAGCGTCAGGTTTGTCGGGTGAACGTGATACACGCCCCCCACCGTCTTTGCGACGTTTTGCAATTCGAGCATTCTCGGGCCTCCTCCACCCTCGAAATCAATTTGTCAGCCAGCCTTGAGACGACTGCTCAATCCCTCCAGATAGTCCGCCAGTTCCGCCGCTTCCTCCGGCGACAGGAAAAGCCCCTGTTTGGTGCGCCGCCAAAGGATATCCTCGGCAGAGCCAGCCCATTCCCGCTCGATGAGCCAGCGGACTTCAATCTCGTAAAGCGTACCGCCGAAGTGGCAGCCGAGAGCCTGTTCGTCGCGGGCATCCGCCAGCATGCGGACCGCATCCCTGCCATAGGCGCGCAACAACCTTTCGGCGTGTCTATCGCTGAGGAACGGATAACGCGAACGCAGACGCGCCAGTTCCTCGTCAAATGCCTGGGGGGCGAAATCGCCGCCGGGCAGGTGCGTTCCTGCCGTCCAGGGCGCGCCTTTGACGCCAATCGCCTCGCCGATCTTTTCCAGCGCATGCTCGGCCAGCCGCCGGTAGGTCGTCAGCTTGCCGCCGAAGACATTGAGCAGCGGCGCGACCGCGGCATTGCCTTCGGCAACCAGCACGTAATCACGTGTCGCTTCCTGCGCCTTGGAGGCTCCGTCATCAAAGAGCGGACGCACACCGGAATAGGTCCATACGATATCTTCAGGCCGCACCGGCTCGGCAAAATACTCGCTCGCCGCCGCGCACAGATAATCGATCTCGGTGGGCGTGATGGCAACCGAGCGCGGATCGCTGGTGTAGTCCCGGTCCGTCGTGCCGATCAGGGTGAAATCACCCTCATAGGGGATGGCGAACATGATGCGCCCATCCGGATTCTGGAAGAAATAGGCGCGCTCGTCATTGAACTTGCGGCGCACGACGATATGGCTGCCCTGAACCAGACGCACGTTATGGACATTGTTGCGGCCAAGCGCTCCAGCCAGAACGCCATCCACCCAGGGACCGGCGGCGTTGATCAACATGCGGGCGCGGTAAACCGTGACGACGCCTGCGCCATTGCGCGTTTCGATATGCCAGACGTCGCCATCCCGATGGACGGAAACGACCTGCGTGCGGTTGAGAATGAGCGCGCCGCGATCTGCCGCGTCACGGGCATTGAGGACCACGAGGCGGGCATCATCCACCCAGCCATCGGAATATTCGAAGGCCTTGGCAAAGAGGGGCTTGAGCGGACGCCCGGCCGGGTCCTGGCGAAGATCGAGGGTACGGGTCGGCGGCAGGAGCTTTCGCCCGCCCAGATGGTCGTAAATGAAAAGGCCAAGCCGCACGAGCCAGGCCGGACGCACGCCACCCCTCTGGAAGGGCAGGACAAAGCGCATCGGCCAGATGATGTGCGGTGCCATGGCCCACAGCACCTCGCGCTCCATCAGCGCTTCGCGAACAAGGCGAAACTCGTAATGCTCCAGATAGCGCAAGCCACCATGAATGAGTTTTGTCGACATGGACGACGTGCCGGACGCCAGATCGCGCATCTCGGCCAGCGCAACGGAATAACCGCGACCCACAGCGTCGCGGGCAATGCCGCAACCGTTAATGCCGCCGCCAATCACAAACAGATCGAAAATCTTGTCGTCTGGCATGGTGCCTCCCCGCACGGTAACCGACGCGCATTCGCTCTCTTTTGAAAGCTGACGACATATGATGTGAATGCAAAACGAATGTCAATCGAAGAAATACGCACCTTTTCATTTTCAACTTTCAGGCGTTGGTCTCAATCAGGCGCACGTCGTTCTCAAGGCAGACATTGCGAATTCGCTCGCTCGGACAGCGGTCCGTAATGAAGGTGTGAACCTGTGAAATATGCCCGATCTTGACCGGCGCGGTGCGTTCGAATTTCGAAGAATCCGAAACCAGAATTACATGGCGGGCGTTGGACATGATGGCCTGGGCGACTTTCACTTCGCGGAAGTCGAAGTCGAGAAGAACGCCATCCTCATCGATGGCCGAAACGCCGATCACGGCGAAATCCACCTTGAACTGACGGATGAAATCGACGGCGGCCTCGCCGACAATCCCGCCGTCGGAATGGCGCACCACACCGCCGGCAATCACCACCTCAATGCCGGGTGAAAGTCTCAAGCGATTGGCAACATTGACATTATTGGTAATCACCATCAAGCCGCGATGTTCAAGAAGCGCTTCGCCAACCGCTTCAGTCGTGGTGCCGATGTTGATGAAGAGAGAGGAGTTGTCGGGAATAATGCCCGCAGCGGTTC
>JAIUPA010000019.1 GCA_020161665.1 Pseudomonadota bacterium
ATATGGCGGAGAGGGAGGGATTTGAACCCCCGATACGGTTGCCCGTATGCCGCATTTCGAGTGCGGTGCATTCAACCACTCTGCCACCTCTCCGCGTCATGGTTGGCGCTTTGGTAGCGCGGGCTGTCTCATAGCGACGAAAAATGCGCTTGGCAAGGCACTTTCTTCGTCTTTCCTGCGCATTCATCTTGACAGTCTGAGCCCTCTCGCGTATCGCCCCCGTCAGTTAGACATGGGGTTACTGTGTCCAGCCGCGCCCTGTGCGCCTTCACCCGTTTGGAAACGGGGGCGAAAGCCTCATTTTTCAAATATTCCGACTGACAAAAAGACGGCCGTTTCGCTTCTTTGGAAGCGAGCAGAGCTGGAAACGGACATGAAAGGTTAAAAAATGTTCGCAGTCATCAAGACCGGCGGTAAGCAGTACCGCGTAAGCGCCGACGACGTGCTGACCATCGAAAAGCTGGAAGCCGAAGCCGGTGCAACCATCGAATTCAACGAAGTCCTCGTTGTCGGCGAAGGCGCTGACGCGAAGATCGGCGCTCCCTTTGTTGCCGGTGCGGTCGTCAAGGCCGAAGTGGTTGAACACAACCGCGGCAAGAAGGTTCTGTCCTTCAAGAAGCGCCGCCGCCAGAATTCCAAGCGAATTCGCGGTCATCGTCAGCACCACACCGTCGTCCGCATCACGGCCATTTCGGCCTGATCGGAAGCGCAACAGGATTTAAAGGAGAACACCAATGGCACACAAAAAAGCTGGCGGTTCCTCGCGTAACGGTCGCGATTCCGAGTCCAAGCGCCTGGGCGTGAAGAAGTTCGGCGGCGAAGCCGTCGTTCCGGGCAACATCATCGTGCGTCAGCGCGGCACCAAGTGGCATCCGGGCGCCAATGTCGGCCTCGGCAAGGACCACACGATTTTCGCCCTCACGCCGGGCAACGTGTCCTTCGCCAAGAAGGGCAATGGCCGAGTCTACGTGTCTGTGGCGCCGAAAGCCGCAGAAGCAGCAGAATAAGCCGGTAACGCTCGAATGCAGCCGGTGTCTCATCGACCCGGCTGGCGCCTTCAAGCGGTTCAGCAAGAAAACAGGGGAGATGGGACACCATCTCCCCTTTTTCTTTCCAAACCCAACGGAGGTTAATGCCATGCAAGTCGAATTGTTGAGGGAGAGCCAATCACGGCCCCCCGAGGAGCGGTCGAGACAAGAGGCCGAGAGAAGATATTGCCCCGTTCTGCTGTCGCAGAGGCTCGTTCTGCGCGCGCCCCACACGGACGACATCGACGCACTTGCCCATCTCGCCAATAATGCCGCCATCGCCACGATGGTATCGCGCATGCCGCATCCTTACACGGCAGCCGACGCCGCCGATTTCGTGCGACGTACGAAAGAAGGCGCGATTGGCAAATGCGTCTATGCCATTACCCGTGCGGATAATGGTGCCTTTCTCGGTTGCTGCGGCCTTGAGGCCGATGAGCAGAACGAGCGGACGCTGGAAATCGGCTACTGGCTCGGTGAACCCTACTGGAACCAGGGCTATGTGACGGAAGCGGCCCACGCGCTGGTCGACATGGCCTTTCGCGCCCGCGATATCGACCAGATCGATGCCCGCGTCCGGGTCATGAATGTGGCCTCGCGCCGCGTCATCCAGAAGTGCGGCTTCCAGTTCCAAGGCTCGGGCATGGTTCCGTCTCTGGCTCTGGGCGGCATGGTTCCGGTGGAATGGTACCGGCTGGATCGCAAGACCTGGCTTTCCTTGAGAAGCTGGGGCGACGGCCGCTAAAACATGTCGCGCAAAAAGCGTGAAGCGGTTTTGCGCGTCATACCTCAAAATCAAAACCCCCGCCTGCATCGGACGGTGCAGGCGGGGTAAACCCTATTTCAGTTCAACCCACAGCGGATAATGGTCCGAGCCTTCCGCCGCCGTGTCGATGAACACGTGGGCGATGCGGGACACGAGATTGCAATGCACGAAGGCATAGTCGAACAGAGCTCTAATCGTGCCCTCGTCGGTGGGCAAGGCCCAGCTATGCGTATCGGGCGTCTGCCCCCCCAGCCGCGCAAGGGCATCGACAGGCCGGTCATAGCGCAGCGGCCGCCCGAACCCCGGCGTCGCGCGTCCGGCCAGCGCGTCATATTCCTCACTATCCGGCAGCATGTTGAAATCGCCGAGCAGAATATAGTCTTCCGGCACCGGCGGATCGGAAATGCCATATTCGATGCCGCCGGTCACCGCACCGCCCTCCAGCACGTGATGAAGAACACGGCTTTTGAGGAATTCGATCTGGGCAATCCGCTCGTCCGAACTCACATGGTCGAGATGCAGGCTGTAGACCCGCAAAGGTCCGCAAGGGGCTGCAATCACCGTTTCCAGCGCCACGCGCTGCATATTCATGCGCTCCATGGTCCGTCCACGTGGCAAAAGCAGCGCGCGCGAGGCCAGAATGGGGTAGCGCGACAGGATCATATTGCCAAACTGAAAGCGTCGCTCGACCAGAGTACCGCGTTCATCCATACCAGCATCGAGATGCATGTCGCAGCCCGCCGCAAAACGCCGGTAATAGCCGGGAAAGAGCGCGGCGAAAGCGGCAGGCATATCGGCGAAATCATTGCGGTGAAAGCCACGCGTCACTTCCTGAAGCGCAATGACATCCGCACCCCAGAGATTGGCGGCAATCCGCGCCGGATCATAATGTCCATCGAGTCCAAGCCCGAACTGGATATTGTAGCTGACCAGTTTCACGATAATCTTTGACCTCCGCTGCCAGCCTCTATATCGAGAACGGCGAACCATATTCCTGATAGTACAAGTACGAGCGACATTGACATGAAATTTCTCGACGAAGCGAAAGTCTATATCCGCTCGGGCGATGGCGGTGCAGGTGCCGTCTCGTTCCGGCGCGAGAAGTTTGTGGAGTTCGGCGGCCCGGATGGCGGCGACGGCGGACGCGGTGGCGATGTCTGGGTGGAGGCGGTCAACGGCCTCAACACGCTCATCGACTTTCGCTATCAGCAGCACTTCAAGGGCCAGACCGGCATCCACGGCATGGGTCGCAATCGCA
Source organism: Pseudomonadota bacterium (assembly GCA_020161665.1). Taxonomy (GTDB): domain Bacteria; phylum Pseudomonadota; class Alphaproteobacteria; order Rhizobiales; family Rhizobiaceae; genus Ectorhizobium. The sequence goes on from JAIUPA010000019.1 coordinate 3,053, forward strand.
CCGGCGCGAACGGTGCGGGCGCGACGCTGAAAGTGCCGGTCGGCACACAGATCTTTGAAGAAGACAACGAAACGCTGATCTGCGACCTGACGATCGAGGGCCAGAAGTTCCGCCTGGCCAAGGGCGGCAATGGCGGTTTCGGCAATGCCTATTTCAAAAGCTCGACCAATCAGGCACCGGACTGGGCCAATCCCGGCCTGCCGGGTGAAGAAAAGACCATCTGGCTGCGCCTGAAGCTGATCGCTGACGCGGGTCTCGTTGGTCTGCCGAACGCGGGCAAGTCCACTTTCCTCGCCACCTGCACCCGCGCCCGTCCGAAGATCGCCAACTATCCCTTCACCACGCTCCACCCCAATCTGGGCGTGGCAACGGTGGATGGTCGCGAATTCGTGCTGGCTGATATTCCGGGCCTGATCGAAGGCGCGCATGAAGGCATCGGCCTTGGCGACCGCTTCCTCGGCCATGTCGAACGCACCCGCGTTCTGCTGCATCTGGTCTCCGCGCAGGAAGAAGCCGTCGGCAAGGCCTACAAGACCGTGAAGCACGAGCTTGAGACCTACGGCGCGGGCCTGACCGACAAGGCCGAGATCGTAGCCCTGTCGCAGATCGACGTTGTCGATGAAGACGAGCTCAAGAAGAAGAAAAAGGAACTCGAAAAGGCCTGCGGCAAGCCGATCTTCGTGATTTCCGCGGCCACAGGGCGCGGTATGACGGACGTTTTGCGTGCGCTGCGCGATGTCATTGCCGAAACCTCCCCACCACAGGAAACCCCACCGCCATCGGGCGGAAAGGAGGATTCTTTGGATGAAGGGGACGAGTTTTATGACGAAGAAGACTGATCAATCGAATGCCTTTGCCAGAACAAGCCGCGTCGTCATCAAGATCGGCTCGGCGCTTCTGGTGGACCGGACGACGGGTCTGAAAAAGGAATGGCTGGATTCGGTCTGCGCTGACATTGCCCGCCTGCGCGCGCGCGGCATCGAGGTTCTGGTGGTTTCCTCCGGGGCCATTGCGCTCGGCCGCTCGGTGCTGAAACTGCCCGCCGGTGCGCTGAAGCTTGAAGAAAGTCAGGCCTCCGCCGCCGTTGGCCAGATCGCGCTGGCGCGTGCCTGGTCGCAAAGCCTGGATCGCGACGGGATCGTTGCGGGTCAGGTGCTTCTGACGCTTGGCGATACGGAAGAACGCCGCCGCTATCTCAACGCCCGCGCCACGCTGAAGCAGCTCCTCAGCCTCAAGGCCGTGCCGATCATCAATGAAAACGACACGGTGGCGACAACCGAAATCCGCTATGGCGATAACGACCGTCTGGCCGCACGCGTCGCCACCATGATCGGGGCCGACCTTCTGGTGCTGCTGTCCGATATCGATGGCCTCTATACGGCACCGCCCCATCTGGACCCGGCCGCCGAATTCCTGCCCGTCATCCCGGAAATCACCCCGGAGATCGAGGCCATGGCAGGCGGCGCGGCCTCGGAACTGTCGCGTGGCGGCATGCGCACCAAGATCGAAGCGGGCAAGATTGCCACCGCGTCCGGCTGCGCCATGCTGATTGCCTCGGGCAAGGTTTTAAACCCGCTGGCCTCGATTGAAGATGGCGCGCGCTTTTCCCGTTTCGAGGCGGCCAAAAGCCCGGTCAATGCCCGCAAGACATGGATTGCCGGACAGTTGCATCCCGCGGGCGAACTTCATGTCGATACGGGTGCCGAAACGGCGCTTCTCTCCGGCAAGAGCCTTCTGCCCGCAGGCGTCCGCCGTATCGAGGGCCATTTCAGCCGCGGTGATACGGTGGCTGTTTATGGACCGGACGGGCTGGAAATTGCCCGCGGCCTTGCCGGATATGATGATGGCGACGCGCGCCAGATTGCCGGGCGCAAGTCCGGCGAGATCGAAAATATTCTCGGTTATGCCGGACGCTCCGCCATGGTGCATCGCGACGATCTCGTTTTGACGGGACATGCGGCACTGGATCGCGAGGCCAAGAAGGGAAGGAAGAACGCCCATGGCTGATCAGACCGTTGACCAGACCGCACTGGATGTCGAAGCTCTGATGCTGGACATGGGCCGCCGCGCCCGCTCTGCCGCGCGCCCGCTCGCCTTTGCCGATACGAACGCCAAGGACAAGGCCCTTCTGGCCATGGCCGATGCAATCGACGCCGCCAAGGCCGATATTCTGGCCGCCAATGCGCTCGACATGGAGCGCGCCCGCGAAAACGGCATTTCCGGCTCGTTTCTCGACCGCCTGCTGCTGAATGAAGCGCGCCTTAATGGCATTGCCGAAGGCATTCGCGCCATTGCCGCGCTGAAGGACCCGGTAGGCGAAACCATCGCCGCCTGGGATCGCCCGAACGGCCTGAAGATCGAAAGCGTGCGCACGCCGCTTGGCGTGATCGGCGTGATTTATGAAAGCCGCCCCAATGTCACGGCGGATGCGGGCGCACTCTGCCTCAAGGCGGGCAATGCCGTCATCCTGCGTGGCGGCACGGATTCGCTCCATTCGTCCCGCGCCATCCATGCCTGCCTGACGGCGGGCCTGAAGGCTGCCGGACTGCCGCAAGACGCCATCCAGCTGGTGCCGGTCGCAGACCGCGCTGCCGTCGGGGCCATGCTGACGGGGCTTGACGGTGCGATAGACGTGATCGTGCCGCGCGGCGGCAAGAGCCTCGTCGCCCGTGTCCAGTCGGAAGCGCGTGTTCCGGTCTTCGCCCATCTGGAAGGTCTCTGCCATATCTATGTCGATGCGACCGCCGACATCGAGATGGCGAAGAAGATCGTCGTCAACGCCAAGATGCGGCGTACCGGGGTCTGCGGTGCCGCCGAAACGCTGCTGATTGACAGTGCCGCCATCGCGACGCACCTCATGCCGCTGATGGAAGCCCTGACCGAAGCCGGTTGCGAAATTCGCGCCTCTGCCGCTGTGCTCAAGGTGCATCCGGGCTTCAAGCCCGCGACGGAAGAGGATTGGCGCACCGAATATCTCGACGCGATCATCTCGGTTGCCATCGTGGACGGCGTATCCGGAGCCATCGATCACATCGCGCATTATTCCTCGCACCACACGGAAGCAATCCTGTCCGAGGATGCCAAGGCGGTCGAACGCTTCTTCAATGAAGTGGACTCGGCCATATTGCTGCACAACGCCTCGACCCAGTTCGCCGATGGCGGCGAGTTCGGCATGGGCGCGGAAATCGGCATCGCCACCGGCAAGATGCACGCCCGAGGCCCGGTGGGCGTCGAGCAACTGACCTCGTTCAATTACCGGGTGCACGGCACCGGCCAGACAAGACCCTGACGCCCATGCAGGCCGCCGGGGAGGAGAAGATTGCGCGCCGCCACCTGATCATGCCCCCGACGGCACCGGGCATGGTCGTGGGCCTGTTTGGCGGCTCGTTCAATCCGCCCCATGCGGGCCATGAACTGGTCTCGGAAATCGCCCTTCGCCGCCTGAACCTCGACCAGCTTTGGTGGATGGTGACCCCCGGCAATCCGCTCAAGGACAAGCGTGCGCTGGCCCCGCTGGCCGAACGGCTTTCTCTTTGCGAAACGCTGATTCATGACCCGGCCATCAAGGTCACGGCCTTTGAGAAGACCTTGGGAACGGCCTATACCGCCCGCACGCTGAGCGCCGTCAAGGCTCGCAATCCGGATGTGCGCTTCATCTGGATCATGGGCGCGGACAATCTGAAAGGTTTCCACCGCTGGCAGAGCTGGAAGCGCATCGCCGAGACCTTCCCGATTGCCGTCATCGACCGCCCCGGCTCCACCCTGTCCTATCTGTCCTCGAAAATGGCCCGCACCTTTGACTATGCGCGCGTCGATGAAGATGACGCCGGTGTTCTCTGGAAGCACCAGGCCCCGGCCTGGACCTTCATCCATGGACCTCGCTCGACCCTGAGCTCCACCGCCCTCAGGGCGGCACGCGCCGCCTCCACCTGAAACTTTCCGACCGCATTCAGGTTCCCGTCAGGAAACTCGGGCAATGCCCTGCCAAATTCAGGCGAGGTATGACCGGAACGCGTGAACCATCGCGCCGGCTAGCCCTCTCTAAAGGCAGAAATGGAATAGACCCATGCAGGAACAAGCCCAGGATAAGCAGCGGAAAACCAGCACGCGCCCCACGCTGGGAGCGCCGACGCTCGCCATGTTGACCGCTGCCTACATTATCCTCGTGGCGAACCACAGCTTCTGGGCACGCGCCTTCAACTATTTTGAAGGAATGCTGCCGATTGTCGTTCTGGCAATCGGCCTGACCGCGCTGGCCTCTGCGATTTTCGTGGCGCTGTCCTTCCGCTTCATCACCAAGCCGGTCCTGATCTTTATGGTGCTCTCGGCGGCCGCGGCTTCCTGGTTCATGGATTCGTTTGGCGTCATCATCAACCGTGACATGGTGCGCAATGCCATGCAGACGACGCCGGCCGAAGCGGGCCACCTCATCACCTTCGGCTTCCTGCGTCACCTTCTGATTTTCGCAGTGATCCCCGTTGGCCTTCTTCTCTGGGTCAGAATCGAGCATCGCCCCTTCTTCAGCAAGCTGAAGCGCAATATCGGCCTCATCCTGCTCCTGCTGGTGATCACGGCCGCAGCCGGTCTGAGCCAGGCCCGCACGCTTTCAACCACCAGCCGCGCCCACCACGATCTGGTTGCCACGTTGAACCCCTTTGCGCCGATCGTGTCCGTCACCCGCTATTTCATCGGCACGGCCAAGGAGCGAAACATCGTTGTTGAAGCGCGTGGACTTGACGCCAAGGTGGTCCCGCCCGCTGAACCCGGCGCAAAGCCGCGTGTTCTCATTGTTGTTGCCGGCGAAACGGCCCGCGCCGAAAACTTCTCGCTGGGTAGCTATCAGCGCGAAACCAACCCCGAACTGTCAAAGCTCGACATTTCCTACTTCAAGGATACGTCGAGCTGCGGAACGGCGACGGCCGTTTCAATCCCCTGCATGTTCTCCTTCTTCGGGCGCGGTGGTTACTCGCACGAAAAGGGCCTCAGCACGGAAAATGTCGTGGACGTGGTGGCCCATGCGGGCCTGCGCATCGAATGGTGGGAAAACAACACCGGCGACAAGGATGTGGCAAAGCGCATTACGCAACGCAACTTCTCGGATGAAAACGATCCGCGCTTCTGCGTGAACCACGAGTGCCGCGATGAAGTCATGCTCGCCAATCTCGACAGCTGGCTCGACAGCGTCAAGTCGGATGCCGTTCTGGTCGTGCATCAGCTCGGCAGCCATGGACCGGCTTATTATCAGCGTTACGCCGATGAGCGCCGCAAGTTCACGCCCGATTGCCAGACCGCCGAGATTGCCAATTGCAGCCGTGAGGAAATCACCAACGCCTACGACAACACGATCCTCGAGACCGATCATTTCCTCTCGACGATCATCGGCAAGCTGAAGGCACGCGAAGGAAACCTCGCCACCTCGATGCTTTACATGTCGGACCATGGTGAATCGCTGGGCGAAAAGGGCATCTATCTGCACGGCGCGCCCTATTTCATCGCCCCCTCGCAGCAGACGCACATTCCCTTCGTTCTCTGGCTCGGATCTGACACCAAACAGACCATTGATACCGCCTGTCTGGCGGCCAAGACCGAAGAAGAAGCCTCGCATGACAATCTCTCGGCAACCGTGCTTGGTCTCATGAGCATCTCGACCAAGGAATATGTCAGCAATCTGGATGTGCTGGCGAGCTGCCGCAACGGCGCAAAATCCTGAACCGGAAAAGAGGGAGAACCGTCTGCGGCCTCCAACCTCGAGTTCTCCTTTCAACAGGGGCATGATCCTCAAAATGGGATCGGGCCCCTGTTCATGTCTGCCGACTGAGCGCACAACGCAAAAAGGCCGCCTGAAGGGGCGGCCTTTTTGATTTCGTTTCGATCCATAACGGATGAGGTCAGGCGATATCGCCCGGTTCAGCGGCGCGCTTGGAGCCGCGCAACATGGCGGCCACCAGGTTCTCCTTGTGGCGACGGCTGGCAAGCACCACGCCACCGACATGCAGAACCACCGAAGCGATGAGAAGATTGGCCAGTGCCTCGTGCAGTTCTTCCACCCACTCGATGCCCCAATAGGCATCCGTGGTCTGCAGCCAGCCGGTAAAGGCGATGCCGCTGACAAGTGCGAGAAGGAAGATCACCATGGCCGCACCCAGCGGATTGTGGCCGAGGTAACGCGCTTCATTGCCCTTGGCAACGCTAGCGGCGTAGGAAAGAACCGTGGACGGGCCTTTCACGAACTGGCGAAAGCGGGTGTAGTGCCCGCCCATAAATCCCATGACGACGCGGGACGCCACGAGAACGCTGGCTGTGTAGCCGACGAACTCGTGAACGCGCTGAACTTCATCCGCCGTGATCCATGCCGTCGCGATACAGATCACGAGGCTCCAGTGGAAAACCCGAACATAGGGCTCCCACACTTTCACGGTCGGTTCGCTCATCAATCATTGCTCTTCTTGTCAACGGCTTCGAGCGTCTTCGGGTTGAAGTAGGCTTCAACCTTCTTGCCGGCAGCGTCGATGGCATAAGCTTCGTAGCAGCCGTCTTCAGTCTTGACCGAGCGAACCTTCCAACCCTGCTTTTCAAGCTGGGCCTTCAGCGTGTCGATGGACTGCCACTCGCTCTTCGGCACATCGCACTTGTCAGCGGCGAGTGCAGCGCCGGAAGCGGCGAGCGAAAGAGCGAATGCGGACATAATCAGTTTCATGTTGGTCTCCTTTGGGCTGGTCATTATGACGCCCTTCTAGGCGCGCTCACTGACAGGATGCTGAATGGATTGGGCGAGGGACAGGCGGCGATGCCGCACCCTCTTCCATGACACAAGTCTTTGAATCACAAGGAAACCGGGGTATGATTGCGATGGATCAGCGGCTTGGCAATCAGTCGCGACAGCGGAGGAAGATGTGAGAGTTCTGCTTGTCGAAGATGACGAGATTCTGGGCGAAGCGGTGCGTGATCACATGGCGCTGGCAAGCCACGCCATCGACTGGATGCGAACGCTGGAAGACGCACGCGCCGCGCTCGAAACCACGCAATACAGCATGGTTCTTCTGGATTTGCGCCTGCCGGATGGCAGCGGAATTGACCTTTTGAAATCCTTCCGCGCCAAGGGAAATCTCACGCCCGTCATCATCCTCACGGCGCACGACCAGATTTCGGATCGTATCGAGGGGCTGAACAGCGGTGCCGACGATTATATCGTCAAGCCGTTTGATCTGGGCGAGCTGTCGGCCCGCGTTCAGGCCATTGCCCGGCGCATGAGCGGCCGCGCCCGCGCCGCCCTCCTGCTTGGTGATCTGGAGATCGACACGTCCGGGCGAACCATTCGCCAGAACGGGCAGGAAATCCTGCTATCGGGCCGCGAATGGGCCGTTCTCGATACACTCTTGTCGCGCCAGGGAACGGTGGTCTCGAAAGCCCGGATCGAGGAAGCCCTTTACGCCTTCGGCTCGGAGATCGAGAGTAACACGGTCGAGGTTTACATCAGCCGTTTGCGCAAGAAACTCGGCAAGGATGCGGTGCAGACCGTGCGTGGTGTCGGTTATCGGGCGGGAGATCACGATGGACAGTGAAATGCAATCCCATTCCATGATCCGCCGTCTTGTCATCGGCTTGATGGCCGGGCTCGCCGTTCTGTGGCTGTTTGCTGCCGGTTTCGGCCTGTCCGTCATGGAAGAAGAATATGGCGAGATGTTTGACGGCTCGCTTCAGGGCACGGCCGAGCGTCTGGTTCCGCTTGTGGTCGATGACATTCTGGGCAAGGGCGAGCGTCTGGTTCCGCTTGTGGTCGATGACATTCTGGGCAAGGGCGAAATGACGGCCCCGCAACGCCTGAAGAATGGCGATTCCTATGATGTCGAGGAAGCGGGCAAGGAGTATCTCGTCTATCAGGTGCGCAGCATTGACGGACGAATGCTCTTTCACTCGCAGGATTCCCCCAGCGAACCCTTCGACATACCTTTGAAGCGCGGCTTCTGGAGCGACGAAAACTTCCGCTACTACACGGCGACGGGCATGGGCGAGACGGTTTTCGTTCAGGTGGCCGATGCGTTGGAGAACCGCAGCGAAGCCCTGACCGAAAGCGGTCTGGCCCTGTTTCTGCCCATTCTGGCCCTGCTGCCGCTCAGCTTTGCGCTCATCTGGATCGTCGCCACGCGCACGCTCTCGCCGATTGAACGGCTGCGCGCCGGGATCGAGGAGAAGGACAGCGGCAATATGGAACCGCTGCCAAGTAACAACCTGCCGGACGAGCTGGAGCCGATTGCCACCTCGGTCAACAACCTTCTGGAACGCCTGCGCAAGGCTCTCACCGCCGAGCGCGAGTTCACCGCCAATAGCGCCCACGAACTGCGCACGCCGATTGCTGGCGCGCTGGCCCAGACCCAGATGCTGATTGCCGAAATCGGCGATCAACCGGCGCTGCACAGGGCTACGCAAATCGAGACATCGCTGCGCAAGCTGCATCATCTGGCTGAAAAGCTGCTCCAGCTTTCCCGCGCCGAGGCAGGGCTTGGCATTGCCGACCACGAAACGGATCTCGTTCCGGTTCTCGAAATGATGGTCGAGGATATCCGGCGCGGTGAAAACGGATCACGCCTTGCGGTTCGGCTCGATCCGAATGTGCAGATCACCGGCTTTTACAACGCCGATGCCTTTGCCATTGCCCTGCGTAATCTGGTGGAGAATGCCTTCGTGCATGGCGATCCCGCCGCCCCTGTCGAACTGGTGCTGGCTGCGGATGGCAGCATCTCGGTGGCCAATGGCGGCCCGGTCTATGGCGCGGCGGAACTTGCCAAATTCAAGGGGCGGTTCCAGCGCGGCAGAACCGATGCCAATGGCTCCGGCCTCGGGCTGTCGATTGCCTCCAACTTCCTGAACTCCATGAACGCGGAACTGGATCTCCACTCACCGGCACGGGGCAAGGCAGATGGTTTTGAGGCGGTCATCCGCTTTCAAAAACGTGGAATCCGGGGAAACTGAGGTCGGTCGCGGCAAGGATCAGCGGTTGGCAAGATCGAGCGGCTGAACCAGCATCTTTCCATCGACCGAACCGATTTCGGCAGTAATGCCATAAACCGTGCGCAGCCATTCCGCCGTCAACACATGATCGGGCGGACCTTTAACGACGATCTGCCCCCGGTCCATCAGCACCAGACGAGAGCACCAGCGCGCAGCAAGGCCAAGGTCGTGCATCGAAACGATGACGCTACGCCCCTCATTGGCCAGCGAACGGAAAACCCGCATCAAGGTGATCTGGTGGGCGGGATCAAGCCCGGCTGCCGGTTCATCGGCCAGAAGCACCGGAGTATCCTGCGCAAGCGCGCGTGCGATCAGCACCCGCGCCTTCTCGCCGCCGGAAAGCGCCGTGGCCGGGCGCTTGGCGAATTTCTCCACGTCCATACGCTGCATCGCCGCCGCAACGATCTCGTGATCCCGAGACGAAAGCGCAAAACCGGAACGGTGCGGTCCGCGCCCAAGCGAGACGAGCGCCTCTACGGCAATCGGCCAGGCAATGTCATGCTCCTGCGGAACATAGGCAATATGACGGGCCCGGTCCTCGGCGCGAAGATCGGCCAGCGACGCGCCCCCGAGATGAACATCGCCCTGATCAGGCGTAATCAAACCGGCCAGCGTGCGCAAAAGCGTGGATTTTCCCGCCCCGTTCGGTCCGATCAGGCCGATGAAATCACCGGGCGCAACGCTCAGTGAAAGATCACGCACAACCGGCATGCCGCCAAGGGCAACGCTCAGTCCCGAGATTTTCAGGGGGCCATGTGCGCTCAAAGGAAGTCCTTCCGGCTTTTATAGACGAGGAAGAGGAAAAACGGTGCGCCAACAATCGCCGTCAGGACACCGAGTTTCAGGTCGCGGCCCGGCGCGACGAAGCGAACAAGAATATCCGCGGCCAGAATAACGCATGCTCCGCCCAGGGCACTGGCAGGCAGAAGCCGCGACGGCATGGCTCCCGTCAGCGGACGCAACAAATGCGGCACGACGAGACCGACAAAGCCGATGGCCCCGGCAACGGCGGTGGCGGCCCCCACCGAAAACGCCGTGCCGAAAATCGCAAGTCGCCGCACCCGCTGCAGGTCAACGCCCATGCTCGCCGCGACATCGCGCCCGAGCGTCAACGCATCGAGCGAGCGAGAGGTTGCGAAAAGCATGATCCAGCCGGCCACCATGAACGGTGCCGCCAGATAGACATGCGTCATGGAACGGTCGGTGAGCGAGCCCAGCATCCAGAACATGATTTCAAGCGCTGCAAACGGATTGGGCGACAGATTCAGCGCCAGCGAGGTCATGGCCGAGGAAAAGCTCGAAACCGCGACCCCCGCCAGAATGACCGTCAGCATGCCGCCACTTCCTGCCAGCGCCTGAACGGCGAGGACGGCAATCAGCGCCCCGGCCAGCGCCGCAAGCGGCAATCCGAGCGGCACAGCTGCCGACAGGCCGGTATAGATCGCCAGAACCGCCCCGAGCGACGCCGTAGACGAAACACCGATCAGGCCGGGTTCGGCGAGCGGATTGCGCAAGAATCCCTGCAGCACAGCCCCGGAAAGCCCCAGCGTCATGCCGGTCATCAGGCCGAGAAGCGCGCGCGGCAGACGAATTTCCTGCATGATGAGGGCAATCGCCCCGCCATCCCGGGAAAAGAGCGCGGCAAGGCTTTCGCTGAACCCGGTGCCTGCGGGGCCGAGCGCCAGCGAAAGAAAGAACAAAACAGCCGTCAGTCCGCTCAGGGAAAGGATCAGCAGGGGGTAGGACCGGCCAGCGCTCATCGGCGTGCGATATCCTGCCCGGCCGCAGTCCGCAGCATCCTGACGGCGGCCAGCGTGAAGGGACCACCACACACCGTATTGCGCACGGGCATGGATGCCTCACCGCTTTTCTGGATCAAAGCCTGAAACGCCGGATGGGAGAAATTCTGCTGAGCCAGTGCCGGGGCGGTGTAATCGCGGTCTCCGGCCACAACGACATCGGGCATGGCGAGTACCAGCGTTTCCAAGGGGATCGTCGCGGTCCCCTGAATGCCAAGCCGGGCGGCCAGATTTTCAAGCCCTGCCGCATCAATGGCCGCATGTGCCAGTGTGCCGCTGCCGGACGTATAGCTGTTGGCGTAATAGAGAGCCGCAACCTTGCCGCTTTTCGGCAGGTTCTGCAGGCGCTTCAAACCGGCGTCGAATTCGCCAATCAGTTCAGCGGCCCGCTCTTCGCGTCCCAGCAATTCACCCATGCGGCGCATGCTTTCGCGAACCCCGTCAAACGAGGTTTCCGGTGCAAACTGCGCGACCGGGATGCCGAGTTCCTTCAAGAGGCCAACGGTCGCCCGCGTCGTGTAGGTTCCGGCCAGCACGAGGTCGGGCTTCAGAAGAAAAATCTCCTCCGCCTGCCCCTGATTGATCGGAAAATGCATCGCCTCGTCCACCATGGCCGAGCTTTGCGGCTGCCGGGCAATGGCCGAGATGGACACGAGCTGGCCGGGCGCTGCAATCAGCATGGCCAGCTGGTCCGTGCAAAGGTTCATGGATACGACACGGGCAGGCTTTTCACCCGCCCATGCCGGGAAAAGACCAGCAAACAGGGCGCAACCAAGCGATGCGGCGAAAACCGCACCCCTTGCCATCGCACTCGCCCTGTTTGCCATGCCCAGATCCTCAGAACTTGCGCGTGAAGGAGAAAGTCACCGTACGCCCCGGCGCACGATAACCATCACGCGTTGCATAATCCTTGTCGAACAGATTCTCTGCCGCCAGCTTCACGCTCGACTGTTCATCGAACTTGTAGATGGCCGAGGTATCCACCGTCACGTAGGAGTCGAGACGGGCGGTATTGGCCGCATTGGTGAAGACGCCAGAGCCATAAATCGCCGAAACATCGATGGAAAGCGCTTCGGTTGCGGCAAAGGTGAAGCCCGCATTCGCCTTGAAGCGCTCGATATTGGCAATGTACTTGTTCGTCGATTCATCGCGCGGATCGCGCCAGTCAATCGCGCCATTGAGCGAGAGGCGGTCGTTCACCGTATGATTGACCGACACTTCAAGTCCCGTAACCTGCATGCGCGAGATGTTGTCCGGCTGCACCCAGCCCCAGACGATGCCGTCCTTCAGCCAGTTGCGATAGATCGAAACGTCGAGCTTCGTGCCATCGAGAACTTCCCAGGTCAGACCAGCCTCAAGGCTCTTGGAATGTTCCGGGCGCAGGTTCGGGTTGCCGTGCATACCCCAGCCATCGAGCGGATAGTAAAGATCGTTGAAGCTCGGGGCGCGGAAGCCCGTGCCCCAGCTGGTGCGCAGCGTCAGATCATCGGTCAGGTCATAGGCGGCACCGACATTGTAGGTCAGCGCATCACCGAACTGCTCGTTATAGTCATAGCGAAGGCCGGAATCGAAATGCAGGTCCTCGTAACCAAGAGAATACTGCGCGAAGGCGGAGGCAACATCGCGCTCGGTCGTGCCATAATTGGTCGGACGAACGACAACGTTTTCGCGGTAGAACTCACCGCCGAACAACAGCGTATGGTCAAGCGCGCCCGTTTCGAAGCTCTTCTCGGTCTGCGCCAGAACGCCGGTGCGGCGCGTCTGGTAAACCTCGCTGCCAGCGACATTGTCGCGGAAGCTCTTCGAACGATCGAAACCATGCGACACTTCCAGCGTCGTGAACCAGTCTTCGCTGTGATCGAGACGGGCACCCAGCTTGCCGTTGAACGTCGTCGCATCCGTCTGGTTGCTGCCAAGCGAATCGAACTGGCTGCGACCGCGCGAGAACTGACCATCGGCATAAAGCTTGCCCCAGTCAAAACGCTTGGCGAGATTGAAGTTGAACGAACCGCGCAGGAAGCCATCATCATCCGGCTCGTGACCCCAGGTGGTCGGATAGGTGAAGTCGTAACCGCGCGTGCCGATCAGGCTGCCGCCGATGGCAAAGGTTGTGCCGTCCTTTTCGCCGCGAACATCCGCATTGGTGAATGCACCCCAAGGATAGGACACACCCGCCGTTATGCTGCCGCACATGACCTTGCCATTGCCACAGCTGCCGCCTTCGCGGGTGATGATGTTGATGACACCGCCGATGGCGTCGGCACCATAGGCCGACGAATGCGGGCCCTTGGCGATTTCAACACGCTCGATGGATTCGAGCGGAATGTTGGAGAGCGTTGCCGTACCGCTGGTCGCGGAAGACACGCGAACACCGTTGACGAGAACCAGCGTGCGGGTGCTGCCCATGCCGCGCAGGCTGAGCGAAGACGATGCGCCCATGCCACCGTAGTTGACGACGGAAACGCCCGCATAGGAGCGAAGAAGCTGAAGAAGATCGAGCGTCGGCGCCTTCTCGATGGAGGCGCGGTCGATCACCGTAACCGATGCGGTCGCGCTTGCCAGCGCGCTTTCGCGGCGAAGCGGCGTCACAACAATGGTCGAAAGAACGGTTTCGTGCTTTGCCGGAGCGTCCTGTGCAACAGAAACGCCAGAGCCAGCCACCAGCGCAATGAGGCTGGTCGTGAAAAACAACTTATACATTCGGAACCCCCGATACGGTGCGCGAGAAGGCGCGAAACAACGACATACGAATGGCCGAAGTTTCGGAGGTCCTGCGAAAATAGCGGGAAGACTCCGTCAGCGGCAACTCAGTGGCTGTCACCGCAACGGATGTCCGCGCCTGGATGCGCCCCGCATCCCGACATGGGTGACTGAAACCGGCAGGTCTCCTGACTTCCGTGTCATCGCCTGATTTCCGCCTTCCCGGGACAAACCCAGTGGCATGTGTGGAAATAGGCTCAACGGCTACAGTTGCGGGGGCAGTTGCGGATTTGGGATGACTCCCGGACCGCATTCCCTTTTCATCCACCTTGTGGGTGGAACCAGTTCCAAGTCACCTGTTAACGGGCGCTTAACGTTCCGTCAACACCAGAGGCGGACGGGTCGCGCTAAAGTCGGATACGTTGCTTTTCGGCACGCCGTTTGCCATGCGTGAAATGCGCTCGGGATTGTATCCGGCCCAATGATCAAGACCGGCGACCACGACGGGCGCCCGCATGTAGCCAAGCGCCTCGACCCGCGCACGGGCGGCGGGATCTGTCGTGAGGTCAACCTCATCGAAGTCCAGCCCGTATCGCGAAAGCTCGCGCACCGTCGCAAGAGACCGCGCGCAAAAAGGCAGGACATAAACGGTAATCGGCACGCATGGCGTGACGTGTTGGGAATTGCGGTCGTCGTTCGACCGATTTGCATGTGCCATGGCTTCACCCCGAAGTTCGGCGTTTCAGGAAGGTGGGGTAGGCCATGGAAAGACCGCAGGGCGGAATTCGCCGCTCGAAGGTCATTCCGGACAACCCCGCCCGTGGACGTCTCGTCGGGCAGGTCTCCTGACTTGCGGGTCATCGCCTCTTTCCGGCCTTCCCGGAGACCAACGTCCCCAGTGGCTTTCCCGGTCATCCGGGTGGAAAGCGGCTCGCCGCTTACAGTTGCGGGGGCAGTTCCGGCCTTGAGCTTTCGCTCTCACCGGATTCCCTCTTAGCCATGACATTCGAAAACGCCATGGAACCACGACGAGAAACAGGTACGGCGCGCTTGAGGGAAAGTCAAACGCGCCGCCATGCACTTCCATCAGGTCAGCTATACGTGAGGTGATCGCCTCAGGCGGCCAGACCCTTCTTGGCCAGCATCGCATCGGGGCTCGGCAGCTTGCCGCGAAAAGCCTTGTAGGCATCTTCCGGATCGACCGAACCGCCGGTGGAATAGATGTTTTCCTTGAGCTTTTGCGCCATCACCGGATTGAAGGCATCGCCCGTTTCCTCAAAGGCGGCAAAGGCATCGGCATCCAGCACTTCCGACCACATGTAAGAATAGTAGCCGGCTGCATAGCCACCATTGAAGATATGCGAGAAATGCGGTGCGGAATGGCGCATGACGATGGACTTCGGCAGGCCGAGACCATCCAGCACCTGGGCCTGCTTGGCCATCGGGTCGTCCACGGCACCATCGCGATGAAACGCCATGTCGACCAGCGCGGATGCGGTGAATTCCACCGTTGAGAAACCGGAATTGAAGGTGCGGGCCGAAAGAACCTTATCGAGCAGGGCCTGCGGCATCGGCTCGCCTGTCTCGAAGTGAACGGCATAGGTCTTGAGGATCTGCGGCACCGTCAGCCAGTGCTCATAGAGCTGCGAGGGCAGTTCAACGAAATCACGTGAAACACCCGTGCCGGAGACCGACGGATAGATGACATTCGACAGCATGCCGTGCAGCGCATGACCGAACTCGTGGAAGAGCGTGCGCGCATCATCAAGCGACAAGAGCGCGGGTTTGCCCTCGGCGGGCTTTGCGAAGTTGCAGACATTGTAGATGATCGGCATTTCGCCGATGGCACCGTTCTTCAACGGCAGGCGATGCTGCGACTGGAAGGAACTCATCCACGCGCCGGAACGCTTGCTCGGTCGGGCAAAGTAATCGCCCATGAAGAGCGCGAACAGCTTGCCAGCCCGGTCGCGCATTTCAAAAACGCGCACATCCGGGTGATAGGCCGGGGCTGAAACCGGCGTGGCGGTGATGCCGAAGAGGCGCTGTGCCACGTCAAAGCAGGCGGCAATAATGCGCTCCAGCTGCAGATAGGGCTTCAACTCGGCCTCGGAGAAATTGAATTTGCGGGCGCGCAGCTTCTCGGCATAGTGACGCCAATCCCACGGCATGACGTCGTGGTTGCGCCCCTCTTCCGTCACCAATTCGGCCAGCGCCTTTTCTTCCTCGCGCGCCTTTTGAACGGCCTTCACCCACACCTTGCTGAGCAGTGCATCGACATTGGCAGGCGTCTTGGCCATCGTGTCGTCCAACTTGTAGTCGGCAAACGAAGCAAAGCCCAAAAGGTTGGCCAGTTCATGACGCAGCGCCAGCGTTTCGCGCATGATGTCGCGATTGTCGGTTTCACCACCGGAAAGCCCACGCGCCACCCAGGCCTTGAAGGCCTGTTCGCGAAGGTCGCGGCGGGTCGAGAAGGTCAGGAACGGTTCGATGATCGAACGGGAAAGGGTCACGGCAAACTGACCCTCAGCCCCGCGCTCGCGCGCCGCAGCCGCCATGGCGTCTTTGAGGAATTCCGGTAGCCCTTCCAGCTCATCGCCGCCCGAAAGCAGGAGCGACCAACTTTTCTCATCGGCCAGAACATTCTGCCCGAAGGTGGCGGAAAGCGTGGCCAATCGCTCGTTGATCGCCGCCAGACGTTCCTGATCGGCCCGCGGAAGCTTGGCGCCGGAGCGCACGAAACCCTTCCAGTGGCGCTCCAGAACACGGGTTTCCTCAAGCGTCAGGCCGAGATTGTCGCGCTCCTGCCACAGGGCATCGATACGGCGAAACAGCGCCTCATTCATGCCGATCTTGGAATAGTGGCGCGACATTTTCGGCGCGATCTCACGCTCAAGGGCCTGGATCGTATCGTTGGAATGGGCACCCGAACGGTTCCAGAAGAGAGACGAGACCCGGGAAAGATCGTCGCCCGCCACTTCAAGCGCAATGATCGTATTGGCGAAATCAGGCGCGGCCGTCTGGTTGGCCACCGCATCGATTTCCGCTTCATGGCGGGCCAGCGCCACCTCGAAAGCCGGCGCAAAATCCTCGTCAGCAACAAGGTCGAAGCGGGGCAAGCCATTCAGCCCGTTCCAGTCGAAAATGGCAGGATTGACGGTCTTGGTCTCGCTCATGGGGCCTCCGGGTGATGTTTTTGATTGTTAGCCTTCTCTATAGGCGAGAAGCCCGCGGGTGAATATCCGCTTTCTGGTCAATCCTGCCGTGCTGCAACGGCAGGGTCAGACCCGCCGCCAGCCGACAAGGCCCGGCACCGAATGCCACAACGCCTGCAGGGAAAAGCCCATGAAGAGCAGCCCGGAACCTTTGACGATGTAGCGTTCGTAACGGCGGTAAAAGCGGCGCACCACACCAGCCCCGATCACGCCGATCAGGATCACATCGGCCACCAGAAAGCCGAGGAAGGAAACCGCAAGCAGCATCGGCAAAGCCGAAAAATCAAGGGATTGGGCCGAACCGGCAATCAGCGCCGTGAAGGTGGCAAGCGCCACCGGATAGCCCTTCGGATTGGTCAGGCCGAAAATCAGCCCGCGCCGGAACGGCCGCTCCACCATCATCATCGACTGGCCATCGGGGCGCGGCTTGGCGGTAAATGCCTTCCAGCCGATCCATGCCAGATAAAGGCCGCACAGCAGACCGAGCACATCAAAAAGAGTGGTGCCGAGTGTCTTTGCCCCAATGATCGCGACGAGCGCCATGGCCGACCATACCGTATCACCGACCAGATGCCCGGACATGAACCACGCACCGGCAGCGCGTCCCTGCCCCGCGCCGATGCCGAGAAGCGCCAGAAAGGCAGGCCCGGGAATGAGCACGTAAAACAGTGCAGCCAGAAAGGCGCCGATAAGAAGAGCTTGCGGCATGATGGTCTCCAGTGGCGAGTGCTTCGCCGGATATTACCTGCCCTTGCCGCCACGTCGAGTACGCTTGCGGGTCTTTTCGTTCGCCCGAACGGCAAAATGACCGCTTTGCAAACATTCACCGCCGCTTGCGGCTGGACAAGCCGGATTCGGCCTGCCTATAGTGCTTCATCATTGATTTTCGTGAGGATTCGGGCGGACGAACGCGCGTGCGCGGTGTCCGGAAGCAGGGCGGTTTAGCAAGCACAAACCGTCAGCAAACAGGATTCGCCTCAGGTTTTCGAAGGATGCGTCTTCAAAACCCTGAAAGCGACAAAGGAGGCATGATTGTTACGACGGGAAAACCGGTTCGAACGCACCGCAAGCAGCCTTGCGCGCCTGCTTCCCTTCCTGATCGCCTTCTCCTGCCTCGTTTTCGTTCTGAATGCCCCCGCGGCCCAAGCCGCCCAGCGCGCGCGCGCCACCCTTTCGCCGACCACAAGGCTCTGCCCTGAATGGCATCTGGCCGCTGACCATTCAGCAGTCAAGGCCGCGCCATCGCTCTGCCGCCGGGCCTTGAAGATCACACAGGCGTTCTCTCATCCGGCGTCTGTCGATCCGGTGATGGTGCTCCATGAAACCGGCCACCATCAGGTTTCAGATCCCGCCACACCGGGTAGCGCACCCCAAGAGACTGCTTTAGCGAGCAAACGCCTGATCACGGTTCGGCTGCGCGGTCCTCCGGCCTGAAAGAGAGGACGACGCCTCACTGAGGGCACTTTCATCGTGTCCGCTCCGCAGATGCCAGAACCGAAAGCGAACCATACCAGCCCATGACCGGAGCCCTTCTCCCCATCCTCCTGCTCCTGCCCTTTCTGGGAAGCCTCGCTGCATCGTTCCTGCCGCGTCAGGGCAAGCATGTGCTTCCCGCTTGGCTCGCCGCCTCGGTTGCGGCAACGGGTCTTCTGATCACGGCAAGCCTTTTTCCCTTTGTGCGCAATGGCGATGTCGTTCGCTTCACGCTGGAATGGTTGCCGCAAGTCGGGCTGGATTTCGCGCTTCGCATGGATGGCTTTGCCTGGCTGTTTTCGCTGCTGATCACGCTGATCGGCCTGCTCGTCGTTGTCTATGCGCGTTATTACATCTCAGCCGAAGACCCCATCCCGCGCTTCTTTTCGCTGCTTCTCGCCTTCATGGGCGCTATGCTCGGCATCGTACTGTCGGGAAATCTCATTCTTCTGTCGATCTTCTGGGAGCTGACCAGCCTCTTCTCCTTCCTGCTCATCGGTTACTGGCACCACAATGCCACGGCACGTGATGGCGCACGCATGGCGCTCACCGTCACCGGCATCGGCGGCTTCTGCCTGCTGGCAGGCGTGCTGGTTCTCGGGCACATTGTCGGCTCCTACGATCTCGACAAGGTGCTGGCCTCGGGTGATCTGATCCGCAGCCATGACCTTTACCTGACGGCCCTCGTCCTGATCCTGATCGGAGCGTTGACGAAGAGCGCACAGTTTCCGTTCCATTTCTGGCTGCCCAACGCCATGGCCGCCCCGACCCCGGTTTCCGCCTACCTTCATTCGGCCACCATGGTGAAAGCGGGCGTGTTCCTGCTGGCCCGCCTGTGGCCCGCCCTTTCCGGCACCTATGAATGGTTCTTCCTGCTCGGGCTCGCTGGAATGACGACGCTTTTGATCGGTGCCTATTTCGCCATGTTCCAGCAGGACCTCAAAGGCTTGCTGGCCTATTCGACGATCAGCCATCTCGGCCTCATCACCACGCTTTTGAGCCTGGGCAGCCCGATTGCCGCCGTCGCCGCCATCTTCCACATGATGAACCACGCCACCTTCAAGGCATCGCTATTCATGGCGGCCGGCATTATCGACCACGAGACCGGAACACGCGACATGCGGCAATTATCCGGGCTCTACCGTTTCTTGCCGATCACCGCGACGCTCGCCATGGTCGCCAGCGCCGCCATGGCTGGCGTACCGCTTCTCAATGGGTTCATTTCCAAGGAAATGTTCTTTGCCGAAGCGGTGGCCACCCATGCCGATTCCATTCTCGACCGGGCGCTGCCCTATGTCGCCACACTGGCGGGTGCCTTTGCCGTGGCCTATTCGTTGCGCTTCATCCACACCGTGTTTTTCGGCCCGGCCCCCAAAAACCTGCCCAAGGAAAAGCCGCACGAACCGCCGCACTGGATGCGCTTTCCCATGGAGTTTCTGGTTCTGGCCTGCCTTGTGGTCGGCATCGCCCCGAATTACTCCATCGGCCCCTTGCTGCACACCGGCGTCGTCGGCGTTCTTGGCAGCGCCACGCCCTACTATTCGCTGGCGCTCTGGCACGGCGTCAACACGCCGCTGATCATGAGTATCGTCGCGCTGGTCGGCGGGGTGGTCCTCTACATCAGCCTGCAGCGCTATCTCGCCAGTTGCGACGATGGCACGCCGCTCTTTCGCCACCTGCGCGGCCAGCGCATCTTCGAGCGCGTTCTTGTCACCGTTTCGTGGAAATGGGCGCGCTGGCTGGAAAGCCGCTTCGGCACCCGTCAACTGCAGCCGCAATTGCGCATTCTGGCGGCGATCAGCTTCGTTTCAGCCTTCCTGCCGCTCTATTTTTCGGACTATGCGCCGGGGCTGCCCTCATCCATCGATAGTTTCGACCCGGTTTTTGCGGCCTTTTGGGCGATCGGCATGTTTTCAGCCGTCGGTGCGGCCTATCAGGCCAAATATCACCGCCTCGCAGCCCTCGTGCTTCTCGGCGGGGCGGGTCTTGCAACCTGCCTCACCTTTGTCTGGCTCTCCGCGCCTGATCTGGCCATCACCCAGTTGCTGGTCGAAATTGTCACCACGGTTCTGATCCTCTTGGGCTTGCGCTGGCTGCCGATCCGCCGCGAACAGATTGACGAAGCCGCAACCTTCTCCGCCCGCATGCGACGTTTTCGCGACTTTGCGCTGGCCGCGGCCTGCGGGCTTGGCATGGCGCTGATTGCCTATGAAGTCATGACGATTCCCGTTCCCAACACCATCGCCAACTATTTCCTGGAGCGTGCCTATTCCGAAGGCGGCGGGCGCAACGTCGTGAACGTCATTCTCGTGGATTTCCGCGGCTTCGACACGCTGGGCGAAATCACCGTTCTCGGCATTGTGGCGCTGACTGTTTTCGCCCTGCTTCGCCGTTTTCGACCGGCCCCGGATTCGATTGCAAAGCCTCTGCAGCAACGCCTGCAGGCAGCCTTCGACGACGCCCGCCCCAATCGCGAGACCGGCGACACGGCCCGCGATTACATGGTGATTGCCTCGGTCATCATGCAATGGCTCTTCCCGATCATTATCGTTCTGGCGATTTACCTCTTCATGCGCGGCCACGACAAACCGGGCGGCGGCTTCTCGGCTGGCATCACTCTGGCGATTGCCTTCCTGCTGCAATATCTGGCGGGCGGCACCCGCTGGGCGGAAGATCGCATCCGCATCCTGCCGCTACGCTGGATGGGCTTTGGCCTTTTGACCGCTGCCACCACCGGCATTGGTTCGCTCCTGTTTGGCTACCCGTTCCTCACGACCCATTCGCGCTATATGGAACTGCCGCTCATCGGCAAGGTTCCGGCCGCCACGGCCATGCTGTTTGACCTCGGCGTCTTCGCACTGGTGGTCGGCGCAACGGTCCTGATCCTCATCGCCCTCGCCCACCAGTCGATCCGCACCTACCGGGTGCGCAAGATCGAGCATTCCATGATGGAGGACGGCTGATGGAACTGGTCCTGTCTCTCGGCATCGGCATCCTGACCGCCTCGGGCGTCTGGCTTATCCTACGCCCTCGAACCTATCAGGTCATCATCGGCCTCTCCTTGCTGTCCTATGCCGTGAACCTGTTCATTTTCGGCGTCGGCGGCCTGAAAAAGAATGCGCCTCCGCTTTTGACCGACGGCGCCGACATCACCTCATTCGCCGATCCGGTTCCGCAATCACTCGTGCTGACGGCCATCGTCATCGGCTTTGCAACAACCGCTCTCTTCCTCGTGGTCATGCTCGCCTCCCGCGGGCTGACCGGCACCGACCATGTGGACGGTAAGGAGAAGGCGAAATGAGCGGCTTCTCCCATCACCTGATCGTTGCCCCCATTCTCATTCCCTTCGCGGCGGCAGCCATCATGCTGTTCATCGAGGAACGCAACCGCACGGCAAAGGCACTCATCAGCCTTGCCTCGACGGTGCTTCTCCTGACGGTCGCCATGTTTCTGATGCGCAGCGCCCACGGCATGGACAGTCCGAATGGCGAGGCGGGCGGCGTTTATCTGCTTGGCAACTGGCCGGCCCCCTTCGGCATCGTTCTTGTGCTTGACCGCCTGTCGGCGCTGATGGTGCTCTTGACCGCGACGCTCGCCATTCCGGCACTCGGCTTCTCGCTGGCCCGCTGGCACAATGCGGGCGCGCATTTTCACAGCCTGTTCCAGCTTCTGCTGATGGGCTTGAACGGGGCCTTCCTGACCGGCGATCTTTTCAATCTCTTCGTCTTCTTCGAGGTGATGCTGGCCGCCTCCTACGGCCTGTTGATGCACGGCTCCGGCCAGCAGCGCGTCAAGGCGGGGCTGCACTATCTGGTGATCAACCTTGCCTCGGCGCTCCTGTTCCTGATCGGCGTCAGCCTCGTTTACGGCACGTCCGGAACGCTCAACATGGCCGATCTGGCCTTGCGTCTCGCCGACCTGCCCGTCGAACGGCGCATCCTGCTGGAATCCGGCCTTGCCCTTCTCGGCATCGTCTTCCTGATCAAGGCTGGCATCTGGCCGCTGAATTTCTGGCTTCCCAACGCCTATAGCGCGGCCTCTGCCCCCGTCGCGGGCATCTTCGCCATCTTGAGCAAGCTCGGCATCTACATCATCCTGCGGCTCAGCATGCTTGTTCTTGGCAATGACACGCTGCCCATGGCAAGCATGGCCCGCGACGTGCTGCTCTATGCGGGCCTCGCAACCGTCGTGTTCGGAGCCATCGGCGTTCTCGCCTCGCAGGCGCTCGGGCGGCTTGCCGGATATTCCGTACTCGTCTCGTCTGGAACGCTCCTGGCTGTCATCGGCTTCGGCGGGGCAACGGCGTCCTCCGGCGCGCTGTTTTATCTGGTCAGTTCTACGCTCACCATGGGTGCCTTCTTCCTGTTGATCGAACTGGTGGAACGCGGGCAGGACGCCGGTGCCTCGATGCTCGCTGTGACCATGGAGGTTTACGGTGACGTGGATGAAGACGAGGCCGACGACGAAATCGGCGTCACCATGCCTGCCACCATGGCGGTGCTGTCCGTCTGCTTCTCGGCCTGCGCGATTCTCCTGTCCGGCTTGCCGCCGCTGTCCGGTTTCGTCGCCAAATTCACAATCCTGTCGGGAGTGATAGGTGCCAATGCCCCGACAGCCACGAGCGCGGCCTGGATCACGGCAACGCTGATCATCCTGTCCGGTCTCTGTGCCCTGATTGCCATGACCCGAACGGGCATGCGCACCTTCTGGGCCTCGATCGAGGGCACCGTCCCCCGCGTCCTCGTCATCGAAGTGGCTCCGGTTCTCATCCTGCTGACCATGACCCTTGCCCTCACCGCCGGGGCCGGGCCTGTGATGCGCTACATGGATGACACGATCACCATGCTGTCTGACCCGCGCAACTACATCAACGCGGTCTTCGAGGCCCGCCGCATTGCAGAGGGAGCCATCAAGCCATGACCGTGCTTCCCTACCCGCTGCTGTGGTTCTGCCTCACCGTTATGTGGCTGCTGCTGAACGGCCTGACGCTCGGCCACACTTTGCTGGGCGCCATCGTTTCGCTCTTTGCCTGCTGGTCCATGGCATCGCTGCGCCCCGTCAAACCCCACATCCACCGCTGGTATCTGCTGCCGAAACTCTTCGGCATCTTTCTCTATGACATCCTGCGGTCCAACATCAGCCTTGTGCGTATCATCCTCAGCAAAACCGGCGAGCGTCGCTCGGGCTTCGTCACCGTCATGCTTGAGCTTCGCGACCCGTCGGCCCTGTCCATGCTGGCCGTGATCGTGACCGCCACACCCGGCTCCGCCTGGATCGAGTATGAATCGCGTTCAGGAAAGCTCCTGCTGCATGTGCTCGATCTGGTGGACGAGGAAAGCTGGCAAGACCTGATCAAGAACAGGTACGAAAAATTGCTCATGGAGATTTTCGAATGAGCGGCGTCATTCTTTATTGGTCGATCCTGTCGGCCCAATTCATTCTGGTCCTGACCATGGCGCTGGTGCTTTACCGCGTCTTTCGCGGGCCACGCGCGCAGGACCGTGTTCTCGGCCTCGACACGCTCTATGTCACCGCCATGCTCATTCTTCTGACCTTCGGCATCGAAACCGGACGCGATGTCTATTTCGAAGCGGCCTTGATCATCGGTCTGCTCGGCTTTGTTTCAACCGCCGCCCTTGCGAAATTCATCATGCGTGGCGAGGTGATCGAATGACCGCCGCTGAGGACATGCCGCTCTGGGCGGCCATCATCGTTTCCGCCCTTGTCGTCATCGGAGCCCTTCTGGCGCTGGTGGGAGCAATCGGCTTCCTGCGCTTCCGCACGTTTTATGAGCGGCTTCATGCCCCGGCCATTGCCGCCAGCTGGGGGGCGGGTGCCATCGTCATCGCCTCCATGCTGTATTTCACGGTGAGCGGCGGCAGGCCGGTGGTGCACGAACTGCTGATCGGTCTTTTCATTACATTGACGACGCCGGTCACGGCCATGCTGCTCGGCCGCGCCGCACTGCATCGCGACCGCGCCGAAGGCAACGCCGGTATCCCGTCAGACCCCATTCCCTATCCGGTTCTCGATGACAAGGCGAAGGGGGATTCCCGCAACACCGCGCCATGATCCGCCCGCCGGGCAAGCCTTTCCCTTGAAATGCAGAACGTTTGATGCCACCTTTTTCCTGTCCGGCTGATTTGGTGCGGACATGTGCATCCCTGTTTACGAGAGAAAGGCAATCATCTGACAACAGTGCACACCAAGGGACGGGCTACGGCCCCTGCTCCCAAAAGCCAGGAACGCGGCGCTGATGCCGCTGCCCGTGCGCTTGAACTGGTCCTCGCAAGTCTCGAGGACTCCAAGGCGGAAGACGTCGTCTCCATCGACATAACCGGAAAATCGGCGCTGGGGGACCACATGGTTGTGGCATCCGGGCGATCGACAAGGCATGTCACCGCGATCTGCGAACACATCATCTCCGACCTGAAGGACGAAGGCTTTGGCAATGCCCGCGTCGAAGGGCTTGACGCCGGAGATTGGGTTCTGATCGATACGGGCGATATCATCGTTCACGTTTTCAGACCGGAAGTCCGGGCCTTCTACAACATCGAAAAGATGTGGTCCGCCCCGGAACTGGAAGGCGAAACGATCCACTGATACCGGGTTTGACAACCCGGGCAGGCGAATATGCGCATCCCGCACCGTTTCCGGATGGATATGGTTTGCGGTCAGGCATTTGCGGCGCGCCGTGAATGCTGTAACAGTCGCGCATGTGCCAGGACCGTGTGTCAGAAATGGCACCGGGATTTGACCGAGCGGACGGAGATGGAATGCGCCTGAGCCTCTTTGCCGTGGGACGGCTGAAAGCCGGACCGGAAAAGGAACTTGTCGCGCGCTATCTTGACCGCCTGACAAAGGCAGGTCCGGCGACGGGTCTGGAATTTGCGCGCGTCATCGAAGTGGCCGAAAGCCGCGCCTCCAACGCCGAAACCCGCAAACGCGAGGAAGCCGCCATGCTGGAGAAAGCGCTGCCGGACGGCGCGCTTTTGATGCTGCTTGACGAACGTGGCAAGGCGCTGGACAGCGAGGCCTTTGCGGGCCAGATCGGGACCTGGCGCGATCAGGGCAAGCGCGACCTGATGATAGCGATTGGCGGCGCGGATGGTCTTGATCCGGCGCTCCATGCCCGTGCCGATGCGGTCCTCAACCTCGGTCGCATGACCTGGCCGCACCAGATCGTGCGCATTCTGATTGCCGAGCAGCTTTACCGCGCCGTGACCATTCTCTCGGGCCACCCCTACCACCGTGTTTGAAAGCGTTTGGTGCTTGCCGCCAAATCAGCGTAAAGCGATGGTATTCCATCGCACATAGGCTTCGGGCCAGCTTTCCGCCCTATTCATAACATTATGACCGCCATACCGAGCAAAGTCGCCAACGCCCTTCTCCGTCGTCCCGTTGCGGCGGCGCTGGTCTTTGCCTTGATGGTACCGGCAGCGGGCAAGGCGCTCGAACCCGGCGCAACGGACAGTACGGAACAGACGCAAGCAGCGACCAACCCGGCCAATGAGCTGGAAAAGAAGCGGGACGAAACCCGCAAGGAGCTGGAGGAACTCTCCCGCACCATGGCGCTATCGCAGGAAAAACGTCAGTCCCTTCAAGACGAAATCGCCCAGCTGGAGAAAAGTTCGACCGCGATCCGCACCGCGCTCATTGAATCGGCAGCCCGCCGCAAGAAGCTGGAGGCCTCCATTCGCTCCGGTGAAAAGCGAATGGCCGACCTGAAAATACGCAAAGACCGCATCCATGCCTCGCTCAACGAGCGACGCGGTGTGCTGGCCGAAGTGCTTGCCGCTCTGCAGCGCATGGGGCGCAATCCGCCACCGGCCCTTCTGGTCACGCCGGATGACGCGCTGGCCTCGGTGCGCAGTGCCATTCTGCTCGGTGCCGTGGTTCCGGGAATCCGCAATGAAACCGAAAAGCTTGTCGCGGACCTGACCGAGCTTTCGACGCTGGAAACCGCGCTCGCCAAGGAAAAGGCCGATATGACGGCCACGATGACCGCCAGTCTTGAAGAAGACAAGCGCATGGACCTGCTGCTGAGCGAAAATGCCCGGATCAGCCGCGAGAATACCGAGCAACTGGCGAGCGAAAAGCAAAAGGCCAGCGAACTCGCGGGCCGGGCCACTAGTCTTGAAGGGCTGATTGCCTCGCTTGAAAGCGAAATCGGCTCCGTGCGCAAGGCAGCGGAAGCGGCCAGGCTTGAGCAGGAACGCCGTTTGAACGCGCCGCCGGAGACGAAACCTTCGACCGGCGAGGCGATGCCTGATAAAAACCGCATTGCACCGGCATATGCTTTTTCCGAGTTAAAGGCGAAACTGGACTATCCGGTCGAAGGCGAAGTGCTGAGAAAGTTCGGCGATCCGGACGGAACGGGACATTCCTCACGCGGTCTTGTTCTGGCGACAGGCCCCGATGGGCTGGTCACGGCCCCGGCAGATGGTACGGTTGTCTTTGCAGGAACATTTCGCAGTTATGGTGAAATGATCATTCTGAACCTCGGCGACGGATACCATATGGTGTTGTCCGGCATGGATCAGGTAAAGGTCAGTGCAGGAAAGTTTGTGTTCTCAGGCGAACCGATTGCCGCCATGGGTGCAAAAAGAGTAGCAAGTGCAACGGCATTGGCGCTGGAAACCGACAGGCCGACGCTTTACATTGAACTGAGAAAAGATGGCGAACCGGTCGATTCACGACCATGGTGGA
The DNA here is from genome assembly GCA_020161665.1 of Pseudomonadota bacterium. Classification (GTDB taxonomy): domain Bacteria; phylum Pseudomonadota; class Alphaproteobacteria; order Rhizobiales; family Rhizobiaceae; genus Ectorhizobium. The sequence continues at coordinate 29,955 of JAIUPA010000019.1, forward strand.
TCGCAACAGACGCTGGAAAGGCACGCAATGATTCGTAGGGCTTCTCTTGTTTTCGCCGGCGCACTGCTGGGCGCCACGGCGACTGTCGGCATTTATTCTGCCGTCGTTCCCGCCGTTGCCGCAGGCAATTCGACCTACAAGGAGCTTTCCATCTTCGGTGATGTCTTCGAGCGTGTGCGCGCCCAGTATGTGACGCCGCCGGACGAACAGAAGCTGGTGGAAAACGCCATCAATGGCATGCTCTCCTCGCTGGACCCGCATTCGAGCTATCTGAACGCCAATGACGCGGAAGACATGCGCACCCAGACCAAGGGTGAGTTTGGCGGCCTCGGCATCGAAGTGACGATGGAAGAAGAGCTCGTCAAGGTCATCACCCCGATCGACGATACGCCGGCCGCACGGGCGGGCATTCTCGCGGGCGACTTCATTTCCGAAATCGACGGCCAGTCGGTTCGCGGTCTGAAGCTTGAGGATGCCGTTGAAAAGATGCGCGGTGCCGTTGGTACGCCGATCAAGCTCACCGTCATTCGCAAGGGCGCCGACAAGCCGCTCGATTTCACCATCACCCGCGATATCGTGGCGGTTCGCGCCGTGAAGTCGCGCGTCGAAGGCGGTGATGTGGGCTATCTGCGCGTGATCTCCTTTACGGAAAAGACCACCGATGACCTCGAAAAGGCCATCCGCAAGATCAAGGCGGAAGTCCCGGCTGACAAGCTGAAGGGTTACGTGCTCGACCTGCGTCTCAACCCGGGCGGTCTTCTCGATCAGGCGATCAACGTCTCCGACACGTTCCTCGAAAAGGGTGAAGTCGTTTCGACGCGCGGTCGCAATCAGGATGAAACCCGCCGCTTCAGCGCCACCGACGGCGACCTGACCGACGGAAAGCCGGTGATCGTTCTCGTCAACGGTGGCTCGGCATCCGCTTCGGAAATCGTCGCTGGCGCTCTTCAGGATCTCAAGCGCGCCACCGTTGTCGGTACGCGCTCCTTCGGCAAGGGCTCGGTTCAGACCATCATTCCGCTCGGTGCCAACGGTGCCCTGCGCTTGACGACCGCGCTCTATTACACGCCGTCGGGCAAGTCGATCCAGGGCACGGGCATCACGCCGGATATCAAGGTCGAACAGCCGCTGCCGCCCGAATTGCAAGGCAAGGTGAAGACCGAAGGCGAATCCGGCCTGCGCGGCCATATTCAGGGCCAGAGCGAGACGGAAGAAGGTTCCGGTTCCACCGCCTATGTTCCGCCGGAAGCCAAGGACGACGTTCAGCTGGGCTATGCGCTTGATCTTCTGCATGGCACCAAGACCGATCCGTCCTTCCCTGCTTCGCCCGATAAGGCTGTCGTCAAGAAGTAAAGGGATTGCCCGCCTTTCGCGCCCCGCAAGCGGGGCGTGAAACCGGCCATGGGACAGGAATTGAACAACGATCTGCACGCACCACTGGGTCAGAACAGACCGGAGCCCAAAAAGCGCTCCGGTCTTTTGACTCCTTTGCGCGTGATCGCCGGGGGCGCCGTTCTCGGCGTCGTCGGCTTCTCCGTCTATACGGCGCAAATGCCCTCGTCCTTGCGCAAGGAAGATCCTTCCGCCGTCGCAACGGCCCAAACCTCCGCCGAAAATCCTGATAAAATGGCTGAAGGCAGTCCCGATGCCACAAGCGGCGATAGCGGCCTGAGCCGCTCCGGCCCGCAGGCCGGCGCCAATGTGCGTGAAACGACCACTGCCGATGGCAATGTCGTCACGACATTTTCGCCGCGCCCGCGCGATGGTGAAGGCCCCGTCATGATCAATGCCGGACAACGCCGTCAGGAAGCACGCCTCGCGGGGTCCGGCGACAGCGATTTTCTCGAAACGACGGCCTTCGGTCGCCTTCCTGTCATCGCGTCCGATGGCACCAAGCCGAAAGATTACTATTCCCGCGCCTGGTCCGGCGCGCGCGGCACCCGCATTGCCATCGTCATCGGTGGACTGGGACTGAGCCAGACCGGCAGCCAGAAGGCCGTAAAAACCCTTCCGCCGGAAATTACGCTGGCCTTTGCTGCCAGCGGCAACAGCCTGTCGCGCTGGGTGCGCGAAGGCCGGTCAACCGGGCACGAAGTGCTGCTGCAAATTCCGATGGAACCGATCGATTACCCGGCTAATAACCCAGGACCGGACACGCTCCTCGTTTCACGACCCGCTGCGACAAACCTTGAATTCCTGCACAAATCCATGGGCCGCATGGACAGCTATGTCGGCGTTATGAGCTATATGGGCGGGCGTTTCATGACAGATGCCAAGGCTTTCGAGCCGGTGCTGCGCGACGTGGCAAAGCGCGGACTGATGTTCCTCGATGACGGATCGGCGGCCAGTTCGTTGAGCGGAAAGCTGTCCAAGACGCTCGGCGTGTCCCACGCCTTTGGTGATCTGCAGATCGACCAGCGCGTCGATAAGCAGGAAATTCTCAAGAAGCTTGATGAGCTGGAACGTATCGCCCGCAACAATGGCGGCACCGCCATCGGCGTCGGTTTCGCCTATGACGAGACCATTGAAGCGGTGGAGAAGTGGGCGCAGGAAGCAGAAGGTCGCGGCATCGAAATTGTCGGCGTCTCTTCGCTGGCGACCCCTTGAGAAAGCCGCTTTTGGTCATGCGAGCGTTGCGGAAGGCTCGTAAGGCATGAAGCGCGTATAACGCAAGCAAGTGACATCGCCGCCGTAGCGCGGTTCAGAAGGGCTGAAAATGAGCAAGGACGGCAATAACAAGGTTCGGGCGGAAGATCTGCCCTATCGCCCCTGTGTCGGCATCATGGTGCTGAACGCCAAAGGTCTTGTCTGGGCCGGACGGCGCATCTCCGAAGGCAATAGCGAGTATGACGGCTCGCCGCAGCTTTGGCAGATGCCGCAGGGTGGCATTGACCCCGGCGAGGACCCGGAAACGGCATCACTGCGCGAGCTTTACGAAGAAACGGGCATGAAGAGCGTTTCGCTTCTGGCCGAAGCCAGCCGCTGGATCAATTACGATCTGCCGGAAAAGCTGATCGGCGTGGGCCTGAAAGGCAAGTATCGCGGCCAGACGCAGCGCTGGTTTGCCTATCGTTTCGAGGGTGACGAAAGCGAAATCGCCATCAACCCGCCCCCCGGCGGTCATACGGCTGAGTTCGACGCCTGGGAATGGAAGCCCATGACGGATCTTCCCGAACTGATCGTGCCCTTCAAGCGCAAGGTCTATGAAGAGGTTGTCGCCGAGTTCGCCCATCTGGCCGGTCACTGAAACCGACAGGACAGGCTGAAAGCGTCAATCGAGGCTGGGCGGCTCAACCGGCGAGCAGATCTCGATCAGATACCCGTTGGGGTCCGACACGTAGGCCGTCGTCTGACCCCACGCCTCAAGGCGCGGCGGCTGAACGGGCGTTGCACCGGCGGCCACGGCCTTGGCAAAATCGGCAGCGACATCCTGCGTCTCAAAGGCGAGTTCGAACACCGGGCGCTTCATATCCGGGGCCTGCGGCTCCTTGCCCAGAAGGTTCATCAGCGCGATGGACGAAAAGGCAAGTTTGGTCTCGCCCGTTACGAGTTCACCGTAATCGCCGCTTTCATGCACAAAGCCCTGCGCAAAGCCAAATGCCTTCGAAAAGAAGGCAATGGTGGCGCGAACGTCCTGAACATAAAGGATGGTGTAGCGAAAAATCATGGCGTCTCCTCCTGCCTGTCAGTCTACTGCGGCATTCTAGCACCGCACTTGATAACGGTCTTGCGGAATCCAGACACGAAAAAGCCGCCCGCAAACGTGTCACGGACGGCTTGAAAGGAAAGGCTTGAAACCTCAGTCGGCTTCCGCTTCGTCAGCCGAGCCTGCGTTGAGCTGGCCGTACTTTTCCTCGCCAATCTTGTTGAGCAGTTCAAGCTGCGTCTCAAGAAAATCGATGTGACCTTCCTCGTCGATCAACAGCTCCTCGAACAGCTTCATGGTGACGTAGTCGCCTGCCTGATAGCAGATATCACGCGACTGCTTGTAGGAGGTGCGGGCGTCATATTCGCCAGCCAGATCCGCTTCCAGCACTTCCTTGACATTCTGGCCGATGCGCAGCGCGCCAACCTTCTGCAGGTTCGGATGACCTTCCAGGAAAATGATGCGCGCCACCAACTTGTCGGCATGCTGCATTTCTTCGATGGATTCGGCACGTTCCTTCTTGGCAAGCTTGGTATAGCCCCAATCTTCCAGAAGGCGATAATGCAGCCAGTACTGGTTGACTGCCCCAAGTTCGAGAAAAAGGGCCTCGTTAAGCCGCTCGATGACCTGCTTGTCGCCTTTCACTGTCCGCTCTCCTGCGTTCTTCATGGAATTCTTTGAGACGGGACAGGAAATCGCAAACCTCAGCCTCGGTCGACTGGCGACGACGGTGATATTCCTCCGTCGTGGAAATGATCAGATCGACAACGGTTGGGAAACAACCACAGCAGCGCCCGCGCTTCGACATCGCGTGATAGACCTTGCCCGGAACAATCAATTGCCAACAGTCTTCATCGAGGAGCTCGTTGATGACCTCCTTGATGTCCTTGTCCGTAATGAAATTGCAACTGCAAACCAGCATGTCGGTTCGGTCCGTCAAACTTGATGTTCACTCTCCTCTTTCATGCTAAAGGCGAGAGTGAATGTCAAGATATTTTCAGCACCCCAGAAGCGTTAGCCTTGTTCGGTCTTTTCACTCGAAAACCGACGATGGAATGCCTATATGTGCCGAAGCTCGCATGATTTGCCTGAACGGAAGTATCGATGGCCCGCATTGACCAGACTGAAGATTGGCGCGACCGCCACGCACCGACCATCAGTGCCTTCGAGTCGCTGGCCATTGAGGCCTATGGCCAACTGCCTGAAGATTTCCGCGCGCTGACGACCGATCTGATCATCGAGGTTTCCGATTTTCCAAGCGACGACGTGTTCGAGGACATGGCGCTGGAAACACCCTTCGACCTGCTGGGCCTGTTCGAAGGGCGCGGCATTTCAGAACGGTTCACGATGGAAACCGGCGAGTTTCCCAATCGCATCACGCTCTATCGTCGCCCGATCCTCGATTATTGGGCCGAGAATGAGGAAACGCTGGGCGATATCATCACCCACGTTCTCATTCATGAGATCGGCCACCATTTCGGCCTTTCGGACGACGACATGGAGCGTATCGAGGAAGGCGTGGAAGACGAATAGCCTTCCCCTCCGGTCACTGCTCGCCGAGCTTCATGTCCGGGTGATAGTCCTTGCCTTCGACTTCCTTGGTCACAGCCTGACCGCAGTGCATGACACCATCCGCCGCGTTGAAGGCATAGGACGGCGATCCATGCAGCGACCAGCCCTTGTTGAGGGCATCGGTCACCCGATGGCAGAATTTCGCATCATCCGGCCCGGTCAAAAAGCGATAGAGTTTCATTCTGGCATCCTTCTTTTCGCGACAAGCTGGGCCTTGGTCACAAGCCGTTTGGCCTGTTCAAGGTGAAGTCGCTCCACCATGTGCCCGTCGACAGTCAGAACATTGAGGTTCGCGGCGGCCGGATCGGCAAAGGCCGCAACGATGGCTTCGGCTTCGGCAATATCGCCGGCCGCCGGTGCAAAAGCCTGATTGGCGGCCGCGATTTGCGCCGGGTGGATCAGCATCTTGCCGTCAAAACCCATGAGGCGACCCTGCTCGCACTCCGCTGCATAGGCTTCGAGATCCTTGAAATCGTTGGAGACGCTATCAATGACCTCGACACCATAGGCACGGCCCGCCAGAACCACCTGCATCAGCCAGGGCACCAGATAGGTGCGCCCCGGCGCCATCGGCACGCCGGTATCCTTGCGCAGGTCATTCAGCCCCACCACGAAACAGGAAAGCCGCGCCCCGTCGCTACGCCCCAGCCGGGCAATCGCCCCGGCATTCAAAACACCGCGCGGTGTTTCCATCATCGCCCAGACCTTGAGACTGTCGGGCGCACCCGCTTCCTCCAGAAGATCGAAAACCGCCAGCACATCATCCGGCTCATCCACTTTGGGAATGAGAACCGCATCCGGCTGCAGCGCGATGACGCAAGCCATGTCATCAGCACCGAACGCGCTCGAAAGGGCGTTGATGCGGATCACCATTTCACGGCCCTCAAGCCGCCCCGCCGCGAAGAAGGCTGACAGGTTTTCGCGAGCCTGCGCCTTCATTTCCGGCGCAACGGAATCCTCAAGGTCGAAAATCACACCGTCGCAATCGAGACCCCGCGCTTTTTCAAGGGCGCGCAGGTTGATCGCGGGAACGGACAGGATGGAACGGCGCAGGCGCACGCTATAGGTCTTGGTGTCGGTCATGGAGAAGGTTTTGCCAAGCTTTGTGGCAGCGTGCAAGCGCCACCTGTCTTCACGTCTGTTGCAGGACTGCACGCCAAATTGATCGACAGGCACCCTTGCGAAGCGCGGGCCGCAAGCCCACATTGGTCATTGTGAAAGGATCACCACTGATGAACACGCTTCGCACCTTGCTTTTCGGCCTTCTCGGCATTGCCATCATTGCCGGAACCATGCTGTTCACGGCCTCGCTTTTCGTCGTCTTCGCAGGCGTTGCGGCGCTCAGCCTCATCGCCCGGGCATTTTTGCCCGCGCCGAAGCAGGCCCCGGCCTATGCCCGCGCCCGCAAGAACGGCGAGATGCGCGTCTGGAACGACGGTCGCGGTACGATCATCGACCTCTAAAGGTCGAGCCCTTGACGGAATTAAACGGCGCTCCGTGAAAGGATCGTACCGTTTCCCTCAGATTCGACTTCTCAAACCCGCTGAATTGCACTATTTGCAGGGCGAAACGGCGGTTTTGCGCAAGGCAGCGATTGTTGCCGGCATCCCCCGAATGGCTTTGCAATTTTTGAGGACGGCGGCAGCGTTCACGACCGGATTTTCGCTCGGAACCGATTGCTGCAGGAGGATTTGAATGGACAAGTTCGTCAAGCTCACGGGCGTTGCCGCCCCGATGCCGGTCGTCAACATCGACACCGACATGATCATCCCGAAGGACTACCTGAAGACCATCAAACGCACAGGTCTCGGTACGGGTCTTTTTGCTGAAGCCCGTTATCTCGATGACGGTTCCGCCAACCCGGATTTCGTGCTGAACAAGCCCGCCTACCAGAACGCCTCGATCCTGATCGCGGGTGATAACTTCGGTTGCGGCTCGTCGCGCGAACATGCCCCGTGGGCGCTGCTCGACTACGGCATCCGCTGCGTGATCTCCACCAGCTTCGCCGACATCTTCTACAACAACTGCTTCAAGAACGGCGTTCTGCCGATCGTCGTCAGCCCCGACGAACTGGAAAAGCTGATGGACGACGCCTCGCGCGGCGCCAATGCCATTCTGACGGTTGACCTTGAAAGCCAGCAGATCACCGGCCCGGATGGCGGCTCGATCAGCTTCGAAATCGACGAATTCCGTCGCCACTGCCTGCTGAACGGCCTTGATGATATCGGCCTGACACTGGAAAAGGCCGGTTCGATCGAAACCTTCGAAAAGACCCGCGAAACCGTTCGTCCCTGGGCGTAACGGAAAAGCGCGGCGGACCAACCTGCCGCCTGTGCTTCGCGACCATGAAAAAGGCCAGACGCTCTTTCGAACGGCTGGCCTTTTGGATTCTTAATCCCGCCTGAAATCAGGGGGCTTCAGCCTTGGCAATATCAGCCACGAAGCGGTCTGCCGACTTCTTCGGGAACTTCAGGGCCTTGACCTTGTCCAGGTTGGCCGGAACGCCATCACCCACAACGATCAGGCCGACCATGCCGAGACCAAGATGGGGAACGCACTTGACCGGGTAGGCACCGGGAACCGTGAGCGTCACCTTGACCTGCTCATTGAGCTTGCCCTTGAACTCTTCAGCGCCTTCCGGAAGACCTTCCTTCACGGCGTCGACCTGATGGCCCTTGTCGGTCGGAACGAAGGTGACGGTATCACCCGGAGCAACACGCAGGAAGGACGGTTCGAAAACCATGGCTTCGCCGTCGGTGCCCTTGTTGAGCATCTTGATTTCATGGTCGGCGGCAAATGCCGGGGCGGCCACGCATGCCAGAAGCGCCGCTGCGGCAAGCGGCTTAGCAATTGCTTTGATCATTCTCGTTCTCCATTTTGACAACCGGGCGCGAACTTGCCCTTCCGCCGGTTGCTTCACACCTGCTTAAATCTGAATAGCACATCGTCAAAAAGATGACATTACGCCACATGTCGCAAAGAATGCCGAAAATCGCGATTTCTTTCCGATAGATGGGCCTGCGAACCATGCGCAACGCCGACACCGCATCGCTTTGTAAGCAAACCTGAACCTTGCCTTTCGCCCGCCAGCCGGCCGAAACGGCGCGGAATCGCCCTTTTCCCGTACCGCAACGCCTTTTGTCGTCCTTGTGCTGAACGTTCACCGGCGCTAAAACCCACGCAAAATTCTCAAGGAGATCAAGTCATGACCACCCGTTCTCTTTTCCTGCTGCCCGGTGACGGCATCGGCGTCGAAACCATGGCCGAAGTCCGCAAGATCATCGCCTGGATGAATGAAGCCAAGGGCGCAGGCTTCGTTACCGATGAAGGCCTCGTTGGCGGCTCGGCTTACGATGCCCATGGCTCGTCGATCTCCGACGCCGATATGGACAAGGCTATGGCCTCTGACGCCGTTCTGTTCGGCGCTGTGGGCGGCCCGAAGTGGGACAGCGTTCCCTACGAAGTGCGTCCGGAAGCTGGCCTGCTGCGCCTGCGCAAGGATCTGGCGCTGTTTGCCAACCTGCGCCCCGCCATCTGCTACCCGGCGCTCGCCGAAGCCTCCTCGCTCAAGCCTGAGCTGGTTCAGGGCCTCGATATCCTGATCGTGCGCGAACTGACCGGCGGCGTCTATTTCGGCGAACCGAAGACCATCACCGACATCGGCAACGGCCAGAAGCGCGCCATCGACACGCAGGTCTATGACACCTACGAAATCGAACGTATCGCCGCCGTCGCCTTCGAACTGGCCCGCACGCGCAAGAACGCCGTCTGCTCGATGGAAAAGCGCAATGTCATGAAGTCCGGCGTGTTGTGGAACGAAGTCGTGACCGCAACCCACAAGGCACGCTACTCGGATGTGCAGCTCTCGCACATGTTGGCCGATGCCGGCGGCATGCAGCTCGTGCGCCAGCCGAAGCAGTTCGACGTGATTGTCACCGACAACCTGTTTGGCGACATGCTGTCGGATATCGCCTCCATGCTCACGGGTTCGCTCGGCATGCTGCCGTCTGCCTCGCTTGGCGCGCCGGACCCGGTGACCGGCAAGCGCAAGGCCATGTATGAGCCCGTCCACGGCTCCGCGCCTGACATTGCCGGTCAGGGCATTGCCAATCCGATCGCCATGATCGCCTCCTTCGCCATGTGCCTGCGCTACTCGTTCAACATGGTCGAAGATGCAGACAATCTCGAAAAGGCCATCGCGAACGTGCTCGAAAAGGGCATCCGCACCGGCGACATCATGGCCGCCGGTTGCCAGAAGGTTGGCACCGTCGAAATGGGCGACGCCATCCTTGCCGAGTTCAAGGCCCTCTCGGCCTGATCAAACCGCCCTGCCATTCAAAACCCCGTCTGCCAGTGCAGGCGGGGTTTTTCTGTGACGACCATTTGCATTGAGCGAAAAAGCCTTATCTGGAGGATACATCCACCAGAAGAAGGCCTCTTCATGCAGCCGCAAGAGCACGATCCGAAATCCGACAGCATCACGCCACCTCGCATCCGCATCGCGGCCCTGCTCGTCGGGATTTCACTGCCGCTCGCGGCCCTGCTCGCCCTTGATCCTCTCGCGCCTGGCCTCGTCGCCAACCTGCCGAAACCCCTCACCGATCTCGCAGCCTGGACCACGGATGCGGTCCAGCTCAAACCCATTCTGGCGGGTCTCGGGACCGCAGCGCTTATCGCTGCCCTCGTAAAGTCGCGCCGGACACTGGAAACGATCCTCTACGCCGCGGCAACAACCCTCGTGGCAAGCGGCATCACCCATGTTCTGAAACAGATCTTCGGACGCGCCCGGCCGACGCTTTTCGAGACGCAAGGCCTCTACGGTCGCAATCCCTTTTCCGGCCAGTTTGATTTCGAAAGCTTCCCGTCAGGCCATGCCACGCATGCGGCAGCCCTCTTTGCGGCCCTTGCCTTCGCCTTCCCCCGCTTTCGCTATGGCTTTGCTCTGCTGGCGCTCTGGTTTGCCGCAACCCGCGTCATGTTGGGCGTCCACTATCCAAGCGACGTTACGGCGGGCCTGATGATCGGCACGCTCACGGCTGCAATGATTGCGCGCCCGTTCGCCCGCTTCGGAAAACGCTTCCACAAATGAAAAACCCGGCGCTCTTGCAAGCGCCGGGCCTTTTGACGTTTCAGTTCTGTTCTTTCGATCAGACCGAGATGTCGTTGTTCTTGGTTTCCTTGAGGAAGATCATGCCGATGATGAAGGTCACGCTGGCGATGATCACCGGGTACCACAGGCCGTAGTAGATATCACCCTTGGCGGCGCTCATTGCGAAGGCCGTTGCCGGGAGAAGACCACCGAACCAGCCGTTACCGATGTGGTAGGGCAGGGACATACCGGTGTAGCGGATACGGGTCGGGAACATTTCGACAAGCAGAGCGGCGATCGGGCCGTAGACCATCGTCACGAGGATGACGAGGACGACGAGGATACCGATCATCGGAACCCACTTGATGTTGGCATGGTCAGCGTACATGGCGAAGGCGCCTGCACCCTTGATCGTGTAGACCGACATCGAGGTCTGACCAGCGGCCTGTTCAGCCGTCAGCAGCTTGCCTTCGATGAGTTCTTCAGTCGGAACAATGGTCTTTTCACCAGCGCGGATGGCCGCACCGTCAAGGTTCAGTTCCGGGTTAGCCGCGATGAAGGCATCGAGCTTGGTGTCCGGAACCTTGATTTCGCCGCGCTTCAGCGGGTAGCCGTTCGTCTGGAGGGCCAGGTTCGCGCCCTTTTCGAAGGCACCAGCCTTGGCCTTGGCGTCAGCGTCCGTGGCAGCATAGCCCTGAACAACCGTCTCACCGATCTTGACCGTGGCAGCCTGACCAGCCGGGCCTGCGACAACGTCATAGGGAACCGAGTTCTTGGTGAGGAAGGCCGTGGCAACGTCGCACGAGGTCGTGAACTTGGCAGTGCCCGTCGGGTTGAACTGGAAGTTGCAGTCCTTCGGGTCAGCCGTAACCGTTGCGCGGATCGTAGCCTGAGCCTGAGCGAGTGCCGGGTTGGCAGTCCAGGTCAGAGCCTTGAAGAGCGGGAAGTAGCTGACAGCAGCGAGAAGCAGGCCAGCCATGATGATCGGCTTACGGCCAATCTTGTCCGAGAGCCAGCCGAAGACCACGAAGAACATCGTGCCGATGGCGAGCGATGCAGCAACCGCAAGGTTGGCATCCTGTGCCGGGATCTTCAGAACGTTCTGCAGGAAGAACAGGGCGTAGAACTGACCCGTGTACCACACCACAGCCTGACCGGCAGCAGCGCCGAACAGAGCGAGAAGAGCGATCTTGGCATTCTTCCACTGACCAAAGGCTTCAGAAATCGGAGCCTTGGACTGCTTGCCTTCTTCCTTCATCTTCTTGAACGCCGGGGATTCGCTCATCGTCATACGGATGACGACGGAAACAGCCAGCAGGACAACAGAGACGAGGAACGGAATACGCCAGCCCCAGTCAGCGAAGGCCACCGGGCCCATAGTGTTCTGGATACCCAGGATGACGAGCAGCGAAAGGAACAGGCCGAGCGTAGCCGTCGTCTGGATCCACGCGGTGTAGAAACCGCGACGGCCATCGGGAGCATGTTCAGCCACGTAGGTCGCAGCACCGCCGTATTCACCGCCAAGTGCAAGACCCTGCAGCATGCGCAGCGCGATCAGGATGATCGGAGCAGCGATACCGATGGTCTGCGAGCTGGGCAGAAGACCGACGAGGAACGTCGACGCACCCATGATCAGGATGGTGACGAGGAAGGTGTACTTGCGGCCGACGAGGTCGCCGAGACGACCGAACACGAGAGCGCCGAACGGACGCACCAGGAAGCCTGCAGCGAAGGCGAGCAGGGTAAAGATGTTACGGGTCGCTTCCGGATACTGCGAGAAGAAGTGCGAACCGATGTAGAGAGCGAGAGAACCGTAAAGATAGAAATCGTACCATTCGAAAACGGTGCCGAGCGAAGATGCAAAGATAACCTTGCGCTCTTCGGAAGTCATGCGCGCGGGCTTGCCCGCTGCCGTGGCGACATCTGCCATTGATTATTCCTCCAAAAAATCCCCAAAGCGCATCCTGACCCTGGTTCCTCCTCCTGGGTGGCTCCAAGACGAGCTTGGATGCGCTTGACTTTACATTGACAGAAGTTGCACTGCAGCGCAGCAGTTCTTTGGGTGTATGACTTTAGTATTGTGTTAACGAGCAAATTGTCGCAGCCTGCGCGCAGCATTTTTGCCAGCAAGATCAACGGGAAACACGGGCCTCTCGGCCTTTGACCTAACGAAAAGGACAAATTGGATGACACGGATTGCCGCGATTTCGGGGAGCTTGCGCAAGGATTCTCTCAACAGCGCACTGCTCAGGGCCTGCGCCGGGGCCAGCCCGGATGGCGTTGAGGTGGTGACCGGCTCGATTCGCGGCGTGCCACTTTACGACGGCGATCTGGAAGCTTCCGAAGGCCTGCCGGAGGCCGTCGTCACCCTGAAGGCGCTGGTTGCCGAAGCCGATGGTCTTCTGATTGTCACGCCGGAATATAACAACTCCCTTCCCGGTGTCCTCAAGAACGCCATCGACTGGATGAGCCGTGGCGGCGACATGAAAGCCGTGTTCGGTGATAAGCCGGTGGCCGTTATCGGTGCGTCTCCGGGTGGTTTCGGCACGGTTCTGGCACAAACGGCCTGGCTTCCCGTGATCAAGGCGTTGGGAGCCTCGCCGTGGACCGGCGGACGTTTGATGGTCTCGCGCGCGAATACGCTCTTCGATGCCGAGGGAAATCTCATCGATGAGAAGACCAGAACGGAGATTAAGGGCTTCATGGCGGGCTTCGCCGCCTTTGCCGGACGCGAGCGCGGCAAATAGACCGAAAGCACCGCGCCGCGCCCCGAATTGCTTGACTCCCAAGGAAAATAACGTAAGAGCAACGGCGAACAGGGAAACTGCAATGCTTTGCAACGACATCCAGATCGCTGAGCATTCTTCTCCGGCACATGATGCCGGATGCTTCGCTGTTTCAATTTTCAGCACAACCAAGGCCAAAACGACGACGAAAACCGTCTGACGTCTCTGGCCCGCCGCTCTCTCCCCGGCACGGCTGGGGACAGGAAGATTGACGCCGTTTCGGTCGTCGCTTCCCCCCTCACCGGATACGAGGAGAGAAGAGAAAGAGAGCTTGATCATGGGTTTCAAAGTTGCAGTTGCGGGCGCGACCGGGAATGTCGGCCGTGAAATGCTGGCCATTCTGTCGGAACGCGGCTTTCCCGCTTCGGAAGTCGTCGCACTCGCCTCGGCCCGTTCGCAGGGTACCGAAGTGTCCTTCGGCGATAAGACGCTGAAGGTCCAGAACCTTGAAAATTATGACTTTTCCGACACCGATATCTGCCTGATGTCGGCTGGCGGCACCGTTTCGCAGAAGTGGTCGCCGAAGATTGGCGCGCAGGGTTGTGTTGTGATCGACAACTCCTCGGCATGGCGTTACGACGCCGACGTTCCGTTGATTGTTCCGGAAGTAAACCCGGACGCGGTGGCCGGCTTCACCAAGCGCAACATCATTGCCAATCCGAACTGCTCGACCGCCCAGCTCGTCGTCGCGCTGAAGCCGCTCCATGATGTCGCGACCATCAAGCGCGTTGTCGTGTCCACCTACCAGTCCGTTTCCGGCGCTGGCAAGGAAGGCATGGACGAGTTGTTCTCGCAGACCCGCGCCGTTTTCGTGGCCGATCCGATCGAGAACAAGAAGTTCACCAAGCGCATTGCCTTCAACGTCATCCCGCACATCGACGTGTTCATGGAAGACGGCTACACGAAGGAAGAGTGGAAGGTTCTCGCCGAGACCAAGAAGATGCTCGATCCGAAGATCAAGGTGACCTGCACCGCCGTTCGCGTGCCGGTGTTCATCGGTCACTCGGAATCGGTCAACATCGAGTTCGAAAAGGAAATCACCGCCGATCAGGCCCGTGATATCCTGCGCGAAGCTCCGGGCTGCCTGGTCATCGACAAGCATGAAAACGGCGGTTACATCACCCCGGTTGAATGCGCTGGCGAAGACGCCACCTACATCTCGCGCATCCGCGAAGATGCGACGGTGGAAAATGGCCTGAACCTCTGGGTCGTTTCCGACAACCTGCGCAAGGGCGCGGCCTTGAACGCCGTGCAGATTGCCGAGCTTCTCATCAACCGTGGCCTGATCAAGCCGAAGGCTGCCTGATAACGCGAAAAATTCAGCAGGGCCGGAGCGGATCAAACCGCTTCGGCCTTGACTTGTTTCGGCCCCGCACCGCTTCATGGTTTCCGAATTGTTAAGCCGTTTTTTACGGCTTTCCAGTTAAGGAGAGAATCAAAGGAGCGCGCCGAACGTCTCACACAAGGGACGGCTGCGGAATCGACCTCCTCAATCTTGGGCAAAACACACGGGGTTTCCTTCATGCGCATGGGGATTTACGCGCTGGCCATGGCCGCGCTCACGACAATGGCAGCGCCGGCGGCAGCCGCAAGCTGCGGCAACAATTCCGCCGGCTTCACGGCATGGGTCGCAGCCTTCAAGCAGGAAGCCGCGGGCCGTGGTGTCCCGGCTTCCGTGATCGACAAGGCCTTCGCCAACGTCAACTACAACCAGCCGACGATCCGTGCTGACCGAGGCCAGCATTCCTTCAAGCTGTCCTTCGAGCAGTTCATGCAGAAGCGCGGCGGTCAGTCAATCATTTCGCGCGGCAAGAGCATGAAGGCGTCCAACGCCTCGCTCTTTGCCAGCATCGAGAAGCGTTACGGCGTTCCCGCCGGTCCGCTGATTGCCATCTGGGGCATGGAAACAGGTTTCGGCAGCTTCATGGGCAACGAGCATACGCTGTCCGCCGTCTCGACGCTGGCCTATGACTGCCGCCGCTCCGATTACTTTACGGACCAGCTCTACGCCGCCCTTCAGCTCGTCGGCAGCGGCTCGCTGAGCCCGAACGCCCGCGGCGCTGCCCATGGCGAAATCGGCCAGACGCAGTTCCTGCCGCGTAACGTCGTGCGCTTTGGCGCCGATGGCGACGGCAATGGTCGCATTGATCTCGTCGGCTCGCGCGCCGACGCCCTGGCCTCCACGGCAAACTTCCTGCGCGGCCATGGCTGGCGCGCCGGTGCCGGTTACCAGCCGGGTCAGCCGAACTTCGGCGCCTTGCAGGGCTGGAACGCCGCTCAGGTGTACCAGAAGGCGATTGCCTATATCGGCGCGGCCATCGACGGCCAATAAACCAGACCGTGCATAGAAACGAAAAGCCCCGGGAAACCGGGGCTTTTTGCATTTGAGGATCAGCTTTGCTTAGGGGTTGAGAGGCGGGCGAATAAAATCACCCGTATCGGCATCCATCACCCAAAGCTCGCCGGTCGAAATATCAAACCAGGCACCATGGATATGGACGCCACCACTGGCTTCGCGTTCCTTCACGAAGGGGAAGTCACGCAGATTGTTGATCGAGTTGCGGATCGAGACGCGCTCCAGCGCCCGCTGACGCTCGGCGGCAGTCAGCAGTGAACTGTTCTGGATCTGCTCGGCGGCGGGCTTCAGAAGCCCCATCCATTTGCCGATGAAGTCACCATCCGAAAGCGGATCGAAATTGGGCGACAGGGCGGCCTGGATACCACCGCAGCGGCCATGGCCCATGACGACGACATTGTCGACCTCAAGCACCTGAATGGCATATTCCACAGCCGCCGAAGTGGCGTGGTAATTACCATCCGGCTCATAGGGCGGAATCATGTTGGCGACGTTTCGCACGACGAACAACTCGCCGGGCGAACTGTTGAAAATGATCTCAGGCGCCGCGCGGGAGTCGCAACAGGCGATCAGAAGCGTGTGCGGCTTCTGTCCCTCGGATGCGAGCTGCCGGTAACGGTCGCTCTCGGAGATATAGCGACCGGCCATGAAGTTCCGGTAGCCGTTGAGGAGATAGTCGGGAAATCTGTGCATGATGCCAACGCATATATCCGCTGACCTTCATCGATCAAGCTTTTCTTGGAGAAAAACTTTCGCGTTGCAACATAAGCTTAAGAACGTTTCCGCACCGCCTGCAAAATCCGCCTGACTTGTACCATCGCCATGGGGCGAACGAGGCTGGAAGCATCGGCCGCCAGGGTCAGTTCATCGCCATCCTTGCGCGCCGTGCGCACGATCAGTTCGAAGACGCTGGCGGTCGCAATCTGAAGGGCGCGCTCATCATCAAGCCCCGACAACAGGCGGGAGGTCATCAGCGCCCCCAGAAGATCACCCAGCCCGTTGGGCGGGTTTCCAACCGCCCGGTGTTCGGCCAGAAGAACGTTTCGCCCGGCCACCAGAAGATTGCCGGTGCCCCCGTTCATCATCGAGAAGGCAGAGGTGACGAGAAGCTTCGGCAGGCCGAGTTCACCCGCGGCATCAATGATCTGCGCATTGCTTTCAAACGACCGCTGCGTGAGCCAGCCGAGTTCGAAGCGGTTGGGGGTCGCAAGGCTTGCCAGAGGCAGAAGATGATCACGAATGGCGATGGCCGTCGCTTCCGGCACATAAAGACCGCCGACATCACCCATCACCGGATCGCAGACATAAAGAAGATCGGGGTTCTTCGCCTTCATGGCAGCGATCAGGCGCGCAACGGCTGCCGGTTGAGCGCTGGAGCCGAAATAGCCTGTCAGCACCGCCTTGACCTCACCAAGCCGCGGCGAGGCAATGAGATCATCAATCACCTTGTCGAAAACCTCATCGGGAAACACCATGCGCGTCGAGGGACCGTGGCCGGGATGCCAGGGCATCACAACGGTCGGCAGCGACCAGACCGTATGGCCGAGCGTCTCCAGAGCGAAGACAGCGGCGCGATTTCCAACGGCACCGCGCACCACATGGCTCGATATGGCGAGAACGGTGCCGGATTGTTCTTCAGACATGGCGGGATTCCTGACAGATGAGGCGCCTTTTGTTTCGCTTTGAACGGCCCATGTCAACCGCTGGCCTTTTAGGACGCATTTTTGGGATTTTCAGACGAAAAATCGTAATTCGACGATAAAAAAGACGGAAAAACCGGAGATTTTGACCCAATTTCGCACTAGTTTTACATTTTTCTGGCGATTTCTACATGATTCGACAAGAAATGAGGGCCAATCTGGCTCGAACCGAACGGTAGCCATTGGGAGGCAGGAATGGGCGTTGCGGATATCTCCAAGCGAGATGTGAAGATCGAGGAGGCGCAAAAGCAGGCAAGCGCCGGCAAAGCGGCATGGCTGGACCTGGCGCTTCTGTTTGGTCGCGCCAGCAGCGATGACATCGCCGCCTATTCCACGCAGATGCTGGTTGCAAGCGCGGTTCACGCCGCTCGCGAACTGGCGGCCTGGAAAAAGACGGAGCCGCGCATTTCAATCGGCCGGGTTCCGGGCATCGAACTCAACGGCACGCCGCTGACGGTGGTTTCCATCGTCACCCGCAACATGCCGTTCCTTTATGATTCCGTGATGGGCGAAATCGCCGCCCAGAGCCGTGACGTGCATCTGGCCGTCCATCCCATTCTGATTGAGGATGGCAAGGGCTACAGCCTCTTCACGCCGGGTGACGAGAAGACGGACCAACAGATCAGCCACATTCAGGTGCATCTGACCGGCATCAGTGAAAGCCGCGCCGTTGAACTGACCGAACACCTAACGGTCGTCCTCTCGCAGGTCGATCTTGCCTGCCGGGACTGGAGAGCGATGCTCACCCTGCTCGACAAGGCCATGGACGAACTGGCAGCGAAGAAGGCGGGCGAAAACGCCGCCGAGCGCGATGAGGCGATTGCCTTCCTCGACTGGCTGCGCAACGACAACTTCACCTTCCTCGGCATGCGAGAATATGTCTATTCCGGCAAGGGCGAAAGCGCCCGTTTCGACCGCGGCGACACGGAAGGTCTCGGCATTCTCTCCGATCCCGATGTGCTGATCCTGCGACGCGGCAAGGATGCCGTCATGACCACGCCGGAAATCCTCGATTTTCTGGAAGGACCGGATTATCTCATCGTCACCAAGGCGAATGTGAAATCTGTGGTCCACCGCCGCGCCTATATGGATTACATCGGCGTGAAGCGCTTCGATGCCAACGGCAATGTCATTGGCGAACTGCGCATCACCGGGCTTTTCACCTCGACGGCCTATACCCGCTCTGTTGCCAATATTCCGCTTCTGCGCCGCAAGGTCGCCAAGGTGGCCGAACGCTTCGGTTTCGACGAGCGCAGCCACTCCGGTCGTCGCCTGCAGAACACGCTGGAATCCTACCCGCGCGATGATCTGTTCCAGATCGACGTCGATCTCCTCACCAATTTCTGCGAGCAGATCAACGATCTGGCCGAGCGGCCCCGCGTGCGGGTTCTGCCGCGTGCCGATCGCTTCGACCGCTTCGTGTCGCTCATCGTCTTCGTGCCGCGTGAGGATTACAATTCCGTCGTGCGCGAAAAGATCGGAGCCTATCTGGCCGCCGTGTATGATGGCCACGTCTCCGCCTATTACCCCGCCTTCCCGGAAGGTGGCGTGGCTCGCGTCCATGTCATCATCGGACGCCGCAATGGCCGGACACCGGATATCAGCCAGGCCCGCCTTGAAGACGCCGTGCGCCGTCTTGTGGCACGCTGGAGCGACCGCCTGGCCGCCCTTGCCGGCCCCTTTGCGCCGCGCCTTTCCGTCAGCCAGGCTTTCGAGGAGGCTTTTGCCCCGGAAGATGCCTTCGCTGACATGCCCCTCATCGAGGGCGCGCTGAGCGACCACACGCCGCACATTGCCTTCCATTATCGCTACGAGCCGGAAGGTCGTGTTCTCAGCCTCAAGATCTTCTCGCCCGAACAGCAGATCCCGCTGTCGCGCCGTGTCCCGCTGCTGGAAAATCTCGGTTTCCGTGTCATCAGCGAGCGGACCTTCGATGTGGAAGTGGAAAAGGGCGACCGGCGCGATCTTGTCATCCTCCATGACATGGAGCTTGAACCCGAAAGCGGACAGGAGCTGGACCTGCAGAAGCAGCGCCGGGTGCTCGAAGATGCCTTCATCGCCGCCTATTGCGGCCTCATCGATAATGATCCCTATAACCGTCTGGTGCTGAAGGCCGGGCTGACGGCGCGCGAAACCGCAGTCCTGCGCGCCTATGCCCGCTACCTGCGCCAGACCGGCATTATCTATTCACCCCACCACATTGCCGAAACGCTGGTGCGTTACCCGGTGATCAGCACGGCGCTTTTCGCCCTCTTCTCCGACAGTTTCGACCCGTCGATCTCCGAGAAGGAACGTCCGGCGCGTCTGGTCGCCCATCGACAGGCGATCGGCGAAGGCCTTGCCGCCGTGCCAACACTCGATGACGACCGCATCCTGCGGCGCATGAAGAACGCCATCGATGCCACGCTGCGTACCAATTACTTCCAGAAGGATGCCAACGGCCATCCGCCCGCCATGCTGGCCATCAAGTTCGATCCGAAGCTTCTGAGCGATCTGCCCGAACCGCGCCCGTTCCGCGAAATCTTCGTCTACGGCACGGAGGTGGAAGGTGTTCACCTGCGCTTCGGCAAAGTCGCGCGCGGCGGACTGCGCTGGTCGGACCGCGCCCAGGATTACCGCACGGAAGTGCTCGGCCTCGTCAAGGCACAGCAGGTCAAGAATGCCGTGATCGTGCCCGTTGGTGCCAAGGGGGGCTTCTTCCCGAAGAACCTGCCGGTCGGCGGAAATCGCGATGAGGTCTTCAACGCGGGCAAGCAGGCCTACATGACCTATATCCGCACAATGTTGTCGATCACCGACAACATTGAGGGCGGCAAGGTCATTGCCCCTGCCGATACCGTACGCCTTGATGGTGATGATCCCTATTTCGTCGTGGCCGCCGACAAGGGCACGGCCACCTTCTCCGACACGGCCAACGGTCTCGCTCAGGCCGCAGGCTTCTGGCTTGATGATGCCTTCGCTTCCGGCGGTTCGGCAGGCTACGACCACAAGAAAATGGGCATTACCGCCCGCGGCGCATGGGAAACGGTCAAGCGCCATTTCCGTGAAATGGACATCGACATCCAGACGACGCCCTTCACGGTGGCCGGCGTCGGCGATATGTCGGGCGACGTGTTCGGCAACGGCATGCTGCTCTCGAAGGCGATCCGTCTCGTCGCCGCCTTCGATCACCGCGACATCTTCATCGATCCCGATCCGGATACCGCCCGCTCCTTTGCTGAACGCGAACGGCTGTTCGCCCTGCCGCGCTCCAGCTGGCAGGACTATGACAAGTCCACGCTTTCGCCCGGCGCGATGATCATCTCGCGGGCTGAAAAGTCCGTGACGCTGACGCCTGAAGCCGCCGCCGTCATCGGCATGGACAAGACGGAGGCAACGCCGTTCGAAATCATGACGGCCATACTGAAAGCGCCGGTCGATCTTCTGTGGTTCGGCGGCATCGGCACCTATATCAAGGCCCCGGAAGAAACCGATGCCGAGGTGGGCGACCGCGCCAATGATGCCATCCGTATTGCCGCAGCGGACGTTCGCGCCAAGGTCGTCGGCGAAGGGGCCAACCTCGGTGTAACGCAGAAGGGCCGCATTGCCTTCGGTCTCAAGGGCGGGCGCATCAATTCCGACGCGATCGACAACTCGGCAGGCGTAAATTCCTCCGACGTCGAGGTCAACATCAAGATTGCCCTTGCCACCGCCATGCGCGAAGGCAGGCTGACGCGGGAAGCGCGC
Source organism: Pseudomonadota bacterium (assembly GCA_020161665.1). Classification (GTDB taxonomy): domain Bacteria; phylum Pseudomonadota; class Alphaproteobacteria; order Rhizobiales; family Rhizobiaceae; genus Ectorhizobium. Next base: position 50,830 of record JAIUPA010000019.1, read on the forward strand.
AACAAGCTGCTTGTCTCCATGACCGATGAGGTCGGGCATCTGGTGCTGCGCAACAACTACCTGCAGGGCCTCGCCATCTCGCTCACGGAACGGCAGGGCGTCGCCAATGGTGAAACGCTGGCCCGCCTCATGGATGTGCTGGAAGCGGCAGGCGACCTCAACCGCAAGGTTGAGAACCTGCCATCTGCCGCCGTCATGACCGAGCGCTATACCGCCGGCAAGCCGCTCAGCCGCCCGGAAATCGGCGTGCTTCTCTCCTATGCCAAGATCACGCTCTCCGAGGCACTGGTGGCGAGCACGCTTCCCGATGACCCGTGGTTTGGCCAGACTCTGGCCCACTACTTCCCGGCCCGTATGCGCAAGACCTACGCAGGCGATATTGAAACCCACCCGCTGCGCCGTGAAATCATCGCCACCATCCTCGCCAACGAGGTGATCAACCGGGGTGGCCCGGGCTTTGCCCAGGCGATGAGCGATGCAACGAGCGCTTCGGCCGCCGATGTGGTTAGGGCCGCCGTTCTCGTGCGCGAAGGCTTCGAACTGGACCGCCTTTGGGCCGCCGTCGATGCGCTGGATGGCAAGCTTGCAGGCAGTGCACAGCTTGATCTCTACGCCGTCATCGAAACGCTTTACACCAACGCAACGCGTCTTCTCCTGAAGACTGGCATGGAAAAGGGTGATCTCGATGCCACCGCCAAAAAGATCGGCACCGCCCTACGCAAGCTGAAGCCCGCGCTGGTCAAGTCGATGCCGCCGCTCCTCGCCGCCGAGGTGGCAGACCGCCACACGGCTTTCGTCGAGGCCGGCGTACCGGAAGAACTGGCCGAGGAAATTGCCGCCCTGCCCGTTCTGTCGCTCACGCCGGAAATCATCGAGATTGCCGAACGCACCGATGCAGCCCTGATCAAGGTCATCGAAACCTATTTCGCGGTTTCGCAGACCTTCCGCATTGGCCGCCTGATCGAAAACGGTCGCCGCATCATCACGGCCGATCATTACGAAGCACTCGCCTTGACCCATGGTCTTGACCAGATCGCTGCGGCGCGACGCCTCATCGTCATGGCGGTTCTCGATCACCACGGCAAGGAACGCCAGCCGATGGAAACCTGGCACGCCTCAGACCGCGTCCGCGTCAATCGCGTCGCCGCTGAACTGGCCTCGCTGAGCGATAGCGGCGAAATCGGTCTCGCCAAGATCGCCGTGGCCGCGGGTATCTTGTCCGATCTGGCGGCGCAGCACCGGGGCGGCTGAAAGCCCTTCTGAAACGCAAAAAGGCCGGGGTTTTGCCCCGGCCTTTTTATTTTGAAATGATCGAAAATTTAATGGCGGAAGTGGCGCATGCCTGTAAAGACCATCGCCACGTTGTGGGCGTCGGCAGCATCGATCACTTCCTGGTCACGCATCGAGCCACCCGGCTGGATGACGGCGGTGGCACCGGCGGCAATGGCCGCCAGAAGACCGTCTGCGAAGGGATAGAAGGCTTCCGAAGCAACGGACGACCCCTTCGTCAGCGGCGTGGCCCAGCCATTGGCCTTGGCGGCGTCTTCCGCCTTCAGGGCGGCGATGCGGGCGGAATCAACGCGGCTCATCTGGCCCGCACCGATCCCGGCGGTCTGACCATCCTTCACATAGATAACGGCGTTGGACTTGACGTGCTTGGCGACCTTGAAGGCGAACTTCATGTCGATCCATTCCTGTTCCGTCGGGGCACGCTTCGTGACCACCTTGAGGTCGAGATCCTCGACCATGCCGTTGTCGCGGGTCTGGACGAGGAGGCCACCGGAAACGGTCTTCGCCGTCAGGCCCGGAACGCGCGGATCAGGCAGACCATTCGTCACCAGAAGGCGAAGGTTCGGCTTCTTGGCGATGATGGCCTTGGCCTCATCCGACACAGCCGGAGCGATGATCACTTCGGTGAAGAGCTTGACGATCTCTTCCGCCGTTTCGCTGTCGAGGAGCGAGTTCAGCGCGATAATGCCGCCAAAGGCCGAGGTGGAATCGCAGGCCAGCGCCCGGCGATAGGCATCCGCCAGCGTCGAGCCAACAGCCACACCGCAGGGGTTGGCATGCTTGATGATGGCGCAGGCCGGACCCTTTTCCGGCGGGAATTCGGCCACCAGTTCGAAGGCGGCATCGGTATCGTTGATGTTGTTGTAGGAAAGCTGCTTGCCCTGCAAAAGCGTCGCGTTCGAAACGCCCGGACGGTTTTCGCCGGTGACGTAGAAAGCGGCCTTCTGGTGCGGGTTTTCGCCGTAGCGCATCTCTTCCTTCAAGACGCCGCCAATGACGCGATGGCGCGGCGTATCGATCGAAAGGGCTTCTGCGAACCAGTTGGAGATCATGGCGTCATAGGCCGCCGTGCGGGCAAAGGCCTTGGCGGCCATGCGCTGACGGAAGGCATAGGCCGTCTGACCGGCATCGGACTTCAGGCTTTCCAGGAGTTCCGGATAATCGACCGGGTCGGTCAGCGTCACCACATAGGCATGGTTCTTGGCCGAAGCGCGGATCATGGCCGGACCGCCAATGTCGATGTTCTCGACGGTCGTCGGGTAGTCGCCGCCCGCCGCACGCACTTCCTCAAACGGGTAGAGGTTGATGACGGCGAGATCGATGCCTTCGATGCCATGTGCCTTCATGGCCGCCACATGCTCTTCGTCGTCACGAATGGCGAGGAAGCCGCCATGCACCGTGGGGTGCAGCGTCTTGACGCGACCGTCCATGATTTCCGGGAAGCCCGTGACCTCGGAAACGTCCGTGACGGCAATACCCGCCGCGGCAATCGCCTTGTGCGTGCCGCCGGTCGACAGAAGCTTCACGCCGAGATCGGCAAGGGCGCGGGCCAGTTCGACAATGCCCGTCTTGTCCGAAACGGACAACAGCGCGGTCTTGATCTTGACCTTGTCAGGGGCGGGAATTTTCTTGGAAACGACGGCCATGCTTCTGGCTCCCTCTCTACTCGAGCGGGGCGGCCGAGCGGTTTGGCCGCCTCAAGATGGCGGCGACGTAGCACAGGACCATGAGCAGGAAAAGTGCGAAGCCGTTTCTCATGGGGTATTGCGCCGAATATTCGGGCGGAAATGACAGGAAAAAGCTGCCGCCCTTGCCCGCACGCTTCACGCATCAGGATCGGCGCGTCAAAAACCAGTGCAGGTGAGGGCTGGAAGCGACGAAATATTCGACCTCGATCTGCTCGGAGGCGCGAATGCCGGAGGCATCGGCAAAGAACACGTCCTCGGCGATATGCGGTCTCTGGTCCGGGATGTGGAGATACCAGCTTTCCCCGTCCGGCGCACGCATCAGGATGGTTTCATCATCAACCTGAACAAGATCAATGGCCGGGTGAATGTGAAAGCGGGCAACCGCCGTCAGCCCCACACCGGCACCGGGCTGCTGGCTGGCCGGCAGCAGGCTGTCACGCCCGGTGATCCGCGCGCCGGTTGCGTCCATGGTGACTTCCCGCTCGTGCAGCAGGCCAAACTTGCCTGCATAGCCATTATGGCAGGCAACCGCCCGATCGCTCCCGTCGTCCAGATCCTTGCGTTGCATGCGCACCGCCGAAACGCCGCTGATCATGACCGGCCCGATCAATTCCGATTTCGACAGCCGGTTCGAAGACGTATCGGCAACCGTGACCGTGGAATGCGCCGCCGTAGAGCGGGCCAGTTGCTGGTAATTGCTGCCGGCAAAGCTTGGCGAACCCGAGTTGATGATGAAGCGGTTTCGCCCGGACGACATCTCAAACGAAAGACAGCCTGCATGGCCTGTGCGGGAAAGTTCCGGCGACAGCGGCAAGCCGGTATCGAAGATCACCGTTGTCTGGCCCGCCGAAAGCCGCTGGTAATGGGCATGGGGCAGGGCGCGGAAGGGTTGGCCGCCCGTCTCGTCATAGCGCAGCACCGACATCAGCTCATTGGCAAGCGTCGAGGTCGCCCCGTTGAAGAGGGCGAGGTCACCATCCTGATGGCGAAAGAAGCGTAACGCCGGATACATGCGGTCAATCGCGGCAATCAGCTTCTGCGGCACGTCATGACCCAGATTGATATAGGTCTGGCGGAGCGGCAGAAGGTCGAGCAACAGGTTAAGACCGGCGCGCGGATTGCGCGATACATGCGCGCCGTCCGGCAGAATCTGCCGTTCCAGCTCGATATCGAGCCGTTTTGACCCGCGTTTGACGACGGCCGGCGGTGTCGGCATGGCGATGGAGGCCATGGCAAGCGCGATGCGCACACGAAGGCGCGGTTCACCGTCCTCCACGGTGTCGGCAATCATCTCCAGAAAACGGATCTGATGGGCCAGCGACTTCATGAAGCGGCGATAGAAGGTGGCTTCCGCACCCTGAAGGATCACCGGGGAATGCGACAGCCATGCAATGATCCGGCTGGCGACCACATTGGGCTCCCAGGCGATGCCGCTGGGCCGCTTGCCATGCATGTTCAACCAATCAACGACGATGCTGCGAGCAAGCTGGCAGGCCGCATCGGTGCGAATGGCGCGGATATGGCGCAACCATCCAAACGAATGCAGACGAACGGCAAAATTCCGGGTCGGAAGCTCAAGCAGAAACGGCGAGACGCCATCCGTCACCAGCGCCCGCCCGGCCAGCAAGAATCGCCCCTGCAGGATTTCTTCGGCAACGAAGGAATCAACGGCCCGCAAATCGGTGGGCGCAACGAGAAGCCGGTCGGGAACCCGGCCTGCCGAGGGAATCAGACGCAGTCTTGCCCGCGCCAGAGAGAACCGCATGTTGCGGAGCGCCTGGCGCGCATAGAGACTGAAATGCCTTCGGCGGTCTGATTTCATGAATGCGTGCGAATCCCTTTGCGGTCGTCGCGCAAATCTATACGCGAACCGGCCTCAACCTATAATTCTAATAGTTAGGGATTGGATTCTACCAATTTCTCAAGAACGGCGGCAAAGAACCCGTCCATACCTGGGGAAAAGCCGTCCGCGACAGGCATCATATCCGGCGTGGTGCGCACTTCACCCTTTTGATTGATGGCAATTTCAAGCCCCGGCCAGTCGGCGGGCGAAACCGCGATTCGCGCAAGACCGGGCGTATCGCCCAGCACGCGGGCAATCAGTTCCTCGCCTTCCAGCGGGTCGAGCGAGCAGTTGCAGAAAACAACGCGCCCGCCGGGCCGAACCAGCGTCAGGGCGTGGCGAAGCAGCTTTTCCTGAAGCGCTGCCAGTTTCTCGATATCGTCCGGCCCCTTGGTCCACAGCACATCCGGGTGGCGGCGCGTCGTGCCGGTGGAAGAGCAGGGGGCATCCAGCAAAACGCCGTCATAAAGCTCGCTCGGCTGGAGATCGAGCAGGTTCGCGGCCAGTGACGTGGCCGACAGTTTCAAGCGGGCGAGATTGGTCTCAAGCCGCTTCAGGCGGCTCTTCGATTGCTCGACCGCCGTGACATCGGCACCGGCGAGCGCCAGCTGCGCCGTCTTGCCGCCCGGAGCCGCGCACAGATCCGCGATCCGCTTGCCCGTCAGATCACCCAAAAGCCGCGCCGGAATGGCAGCAGCGGCATCCTGCACCCACCATTCACCGTCTTCATAGCCTTCAAGGGCTGAAACCGAGCCATCAAAGGCGGCCAGACGAACACTTCCCGTTGGCAAGACAAGCCCGCCGAGGCGCGCCGCCCAGCCTTCGCGGTCCGATTTGACCGTCAGGTCGATAGCGGCCGGAATAAGCTGTGTCTCGGCAATGATCGCGGCACGCTCCGCACCATAGGCTTTCGCAAGGCGCTTCATGAACCATTCCGGCACCGGCGAAACGGAAGCGACGGAGTCCAGAAGCTCGGCCTTGTCGCGCACGAGGCGTCGCAAGACGGCGTTGACGAGACCGGCAAAGCGCTTGTTGCGCGGGTCACGATTGGCCTGCTCGACCGCGAGATCGACGGCGGAATGATCGGGAATATCAAGGTAGAGGATTTGCGCGGCAGCCACCGTCAGGACGTGGTGGAGGGCACGGGCACCGTCCGGCAACGGCGTGGAAACGAGCGATGCCAGCATGGCATCAATCCGCGGCAGGTGGCGCAGCGCGGAATTGAGAATGGCGCGCACAAGGCCACGGTCGGCCTCGCTGAGCGCCATATAGGCGGGATTACCCCCCGTCGCGTCAAGCATCCCGTCGAGCGGCGTCTTGCGATCAATCACCGCCGCCAGAAGCTTCGCCGCCGCCATGCGTGCCTCAAGACCGGGCTTCGGGGCAGGGGCATCTTGTTGGGGCTGCCGCTTCTCAGGCTTCTGTGAAGAGGAGGGACGGGAATAGCCGCGCTGCCGTTTATCGTTCAAGACCAGGGACCCTTGGGCGGATTGGAATTGTCGCGGCCCCAACCCGCCGAAGGAACGGACCGCGCTTTGCGCACCGCTCTATCAGCCGCAGGCGCTGGCGTCGAGCGTGGTGCGGGCTGAGACGCGAATTCACCGGCCATGTCTTGAAGAGCGGCAATGCGATTGCCCGTATCCGGATGCGTCGAGAAGAGATTGTCCATCTTCTGGCCGGAGAGCGGATTGATGATGAACATATGCGCGGTTGCCGGATTGCGTTCCGCATCATCGTTCGGAATCTGCTGCGCGTAACCGGCAATCTTGCCCAGCGCCGAAGCAAGCCACAGCGGGTGGCCGCAGATTTCCGCGCCGCGACGGTCGGCGGAATATTCGCGGGTACGGCTGATGGCCATCTGGACCAGCATCGCCGCAAACGGTGCGACGATCATCGCCACGAGAACGCCGATCCCGCCCAGCGGGTTGTTATTGTTGTTGTCGCGATTGCCGCCAAACAGGAAGGCGAAATTGCCGAGCATGGAAATGGCACCGGCGAGCGTCGCCGTAATCGTCATGGTCAGCGTATCGCGGTTCTGGACGTGCGCGAGTTCATGCGCCATCACGCCCGCCACTTCCTCCTCGGTCAGCATGTTGAGAAGACCTGTGGAGGCGGCAACGGCTGCGTTTTGAGGGTTGCGCCCCGTAGCAAAGGCATTGGGCTGCGGGCTGTCATAGAGATAGACGCGCGGCATCGGCAGCCCGGCATTGGCCGAAAGCTGGCGAATCATCTCATAGAATTCCGGCGCCGTATTCGCGTCCACTTCCTGCGCGTGGTAATTGGCCAGAACCATGCGGTCGGAGTTCCAGTAGGAAAAGAAGTTCATGCCCGCGGCCACGACAAAGGCAATCATCATGCCGCTCTGTCCGCCGATCAGGTATCCAACGCCCATGAAGAGCGCCGTCATGAAGGCCAGAAGCATGGCAGTGCGGATCACATTCATCGTTCACTCCCTGAGGCGATAAGGTCAGACAAAGATTGCCTTCCTCTTTTTCATTGAACAGCTTATGATTTGGCCATTCGTGATCAGAATTCAATAAGGCATGTCGCGTCGGCTGTTGAGCACTTTTGCTTGAAATGCGCTGAAACGCGAAGAATGGATGGAGACCGGGCCATGTCCGATATTGCGGCCAGCAACGATAACGCTGAAACCTCCGTGGAACTGGCACCCAAAAAGGTTCTTTCCCCCGCAGCCCAACGCGCGCTGGCTGAGGCCGAAGCCCGCCGCAAGGCCGAACAGCCAGCCGAACTACCGACCGAGATCGGTGGTCGTGGCGGTGCCGAGCCCTCCCGCTTTGGCGATTGGGAAATCAACGGCCGCGCCATCGATTTTTGATCGATAAAGGATATAATTCCTATTGACCGACTCGCATGAAAGGAATTAATTCCATTCATGCGCTTCACTCTTCTCGCCCTGACCTGTCTTGTCATGACCGCCCCGGCTCTCGCGGGCGGCGTTGCCATGATCGAGGGGCCGGTTTCGGCACGCGTGCTGCGCATCATTGATGGAGATACGCTTCTCGTTCGCGCGCGGCCCTGGCCGCAATATGAGGTGGAAACCTATGTGCGGCTGCGCGGCGTGGACGCCCCCGAGTTGAAATCGCCTTGTCGCGGCGAACGACGCGCGGCAGAAGACGCCCGCTTGGTGCTTGCAAGCATCCTCCCGGCCGAAACAGAGGTGACGCTCTCGCGTATTTCGGGCGACAAATATTTCGGGCGCATTCTGGCCGATGTCGTGAGTGAGGATGGCATCGACCCGGCCAGCGATCTGCTGAACGCCGGTTTGGTGAGACGCTATGGCGGCGGCAAACGCCAGCCGCCAGCCTGCCAGAATTGAACAATCATTACGTGCTTTAAAGTGATTGCACTACTTTTGATTTCGTGCTTGGTTTGTGCGCGGAGGATCATCCGTGTCTGCAACGCTCAACATCGTCATTCTGGCCAGCCTTCTGGCCGTTTCACCGGGCCGGATCGCCCCACAACCGGACTTCAGCCCCATTCCGGTCGCGGGCCGCAGCTGCAAGCAGGTCTCAAGCTGCGAAGAGGCGGTGGAGCTGTGGTGCAACGGATACGCCCGCGCCGATGGCGATGACGACGGCATCCCTTGCGAAAACGTCTGCCACAGCCTGCAACAAGTGGAACAGATCCGTAAATCCATCGGCTGCTGAGGCCTTCCCGCCCCCGCGCAAGCCTCGTGTGACAGAAGAATTGCATTCCCTTTGCAATGCGGTTATAAGGGCGCACTTTTCCGGAAATTGTGGTGACTACCCACGGCCCGCGACACCGGCGCGGACGATAGAAGGACTCTACCCATGGCCCAACAGCTGCTGATGCCGAAAGCGACCGCCGTCTGGCTCGTCGACAACACCGCGCTTTCCTTCGACCAGATCGCCCAGCTTTGCAAATTGCATCCGCTGGAAGTGAAGGCCATCGCCGATGGCGAGTCGGCGCAGGGCATCAAGGGTCTGGACCCGATCTCCACCGGCCAGCTGACGCGCGCTGAAATCGCCAAGGGCGAAGCCGACGTCAACCACAAGCTCAAGCTGGCTGACCCGAAGGTCCGCGTTCCCGAATCCAAGCGTCGCGGCCCGCGTTACACGCCGGTTTCCAAGCGTCAGGACCGCCCGAACGCCATTCTCTGGCTGGTGCGCAACCATCCGGAACTGAAGGACGCGCAGATTTCGCGCCTCGTCGGCACCACCAAGTCGACCATCGAGCAGATCCGCGACCGCAGCCACTGGAACTCGGCCAACCTGACGCCGATGGACCCGGTGACGCTCGGCCTTTGCAGCCAGATCGACCTCGACCTTGAAGTCGAGAAGGCTTCGCGCGGCCGTCCGCTGCCGTCGGCTGAAGACCTGACCCTCGTCCCGGCACGCGAAACCGAAAACCTCGGCTTCAGCTACGACCGCGAGGAAGAGAAGGAAATCGACGCCAACGCCGTCTTCGCCAAGCTTCAGTCGCTGAAGTCGACGCGCAACGACGATGAAGACGACGACAACTTCTGATTTTTGAAGTTTCCAACAAAAAGCCCCGGAGCGGATCGCCGTTCCGGGGCTTTTTTCGTGATGAAGACGACCCGGTTTTAGCGGCTGCCGAAAATGGCCGAACCGACGCGAACGCTGGTCGCGCCAAAGGCAATGGCCGTCTCATAGTCGCCGGACATGCCCATCGAAAGCTTTTCAACGCCGTTTTCCGACGCCAGCATGGCCAGAAGCGCAAAATGCGGGCCGGGATTTTCATCCGCTGGCGGAATGCACATCAAACCTTCAATGGAAAGACCAAGCTCGTCCCGGCAGAGCGTCAGGAAGGCTGCCGTATCATCCGGCGCAATACCCGCCTTCTGCGGTTCAAGCCCGGTATTGACCTGCACATAAAGGCGCGGACGCTTGCCCAGCTTTTCCATCTCGACCGCCAACGCGCGGGCGATCTTCTCGCGGTCAACGGTCTCGATCACGTCAAACAGGGAGACCGCATCCGCGGCCTTGTTGGATTGCAGCGGCCCGATGAGGTGCAGTTCAATGCCCGCCCTCTCGGCCTTGAGGCCCGGCCACTTTCCTTGCGCTTCCTGCACACGGTTTTCGCCGAACACGCGCTGCCCGGCTTCAATGGCGGGGCGAATGTCCTCAGCCTCGAAGGTCTTCGACACCGCAACCAGCGTCACGGCACCGGCAGGCCGTCCGGCTTCCCGTTCGGCCTTGGCCATCGCGTCCTTAACCGCCTGAAGTCGCATCTGAACTGTCATGGGCCATTGCTCCAAATCGAATAATCCTTGTCCTTGCTCTAGCCCCGCAAGCCGCGCCTTGCCAAGTGCAAAGACGAAAAGGCCGCCGCCGCGAGGCTCAGCAAGGCCGTTTTACTTGACGCTTCCCCGGTTTCGTGGTGAAGGTCAGCCCGACTCGTCTCTCCCCGCATTTCCGGAATGAAAAGCATGGCAACCGAACGATATAACCCGCGCGACGCTGAGCCCCGTTGGCAGGAAGCCTGGAACGCGAATGAGGTTTTCGTCACGAAGAATGACGACCCGCGCGACAAGTACTACGTCCTTGAAATGTTCCCCTATCCGTCCGGGCGCATTCATATGGGCCATGTGCGCAACTATGCGCTGGGCGACGTGGTGGCACGCTACAAGCGCGCCCGCGGCTTCAACGTGCTGCATCCCATGGGTTGGGACGCCTTCGGCATGCCCGCTGAAAACGCCGCCATGCAGAACAAGGTTCACCCCAAGGCGTGGACCTATGAAAACATCGCCTCGATGCGCAAGCAGCTGAAGTCGATGGGCCTTTCTCTGGATTGGTCGCGTGAATTCGCCACTTGTGACGTGGATTACTACCATCGCCAGCAGCATCTCTTCCTCGACATGATGGAAAAGGGCCTCGTCTACCGCAAGCAGTCCAAGGTGAACTGGGACCCGGTTGACCAGACCGTGCTCGCCAACGAGCAGGTGATTGAAGGTCGCGGCTGGCGTTCGGGCGCGCTGGTGGAACAGCGCGAACTGACGCAGTGGTTCTTCAAGATCACCGCCTTTGCCGAAGACTTGCTGGAAGCACTCGATACGCTGGATGACTGGCCGGAAAAGGTCCGTCTGATGCAGAAGAACTGGATCGGCCGCTCCGAAGGCATGCTGATCCGCTGGGAAATCACCTCCGGGGCCGAAGAAGCCAAGGACGTGACGGTTTACACCACGCGCCCGGACACGCTGTTTGGTGCCTCCTTCCTGGCCATTGCCGCCGATCATCCGCTGGCGCGCGAAGCCGCTGCGAAGAACGCCGATGTGGCCGCCTTCTGTGAGGAAGCCCGCCGCGCCGGAACCTCTCTGGCCGCGCTTGAAACGGCCGAAAAGAAGGGCATCGACACCGGTATCAAGGTTCGCCATCCGCTCGATCCCTCGTGGGAACTGCCGGTCTATGTCGCCAATTTCGTGCTGATGGATTATGGCACAGGCGCGATTTTCGGCTGCCCGTCGGGCGACCAGCGCGACCTTGATTTCGCACGCAAATACGGCCTGTCCGTGGTTCCGGTGGTCATGCCCGCCGATGGCGACGCCGCCACGTTTGAAGTGGGCACCGAAGCCTATGACGGCGATGGCGTGATGATCAATTCGCGCTATCTCGACGGCATGACGACAGAGGCCGCTTTCGAGGAGGTCGCCAACCGCCTGACGAACCAGACGCTGTTTGGCTCGGTTCAGGGCGAGCGCAAGGTGAACTTCCGTCTTCGTGACTGGGGTGTTTCCCGCCAGCGCTACTGGGGCTGCCCGATCCCGGTCATCCATTGCGAGGTCTGCGGCGTCGTTCCGGTTCCGAAGAAGGATCTGCCGGTTCAGCTGCCCGATGATGTGACGTTTGATGTGCCGGGCAACCCGCTCGACCGTCACGCGACCTGGCGTCACGTGTCCTGCCCGTGCTGCGGCAAGCCCGCACGCCGCGAAACCGACACCATGGATACCTTCGTCGATTCGAGCTGGTATTTCGCCCGCTTCACAGCCCCGTGGGAAGATAACCCGACCGATCCGAAGGCGGCCAATCACTGGCTGCCGGTCGATCAGTATATCGGCGGTATCGAGCACGCGATCCTGCATCTGCTCTATTCACGCTTCTTCACCCGCGCCATGCGCGAAACCGGCCATCTCGACCTGAAGGAACCCTTCAAGGGCCTCTTCACGCAGGGCATGGTGGTGCATGAAACCTATTCGAAGGGTGAAGGCACATCGCGCGAATGGATTGCGCCTGCTGACCTTCGTTTTGAAGAAGCCGATGGCGCACGGCGCGCCTTCCTCCTCACCTCCGGCGAGGAAGTGAAGATCGGCTCGATCGAAAAGATGTCCAAGTCGAAGAAGAACGTGGTCGATCCGGACGATATCATCGCCTCCTATGGTGCCGATACCGCCCGCTTCTTCGTTCTGTCGGACTCCCCTCCGGATCGTGACGTGATCTGGTCGGAAGCAGGCGTTGAAGGCGCTCACCGCTTCGTCCAGCGTGTCTGGCGTCTGGTTTCGGAAGCCGCAGACGCGTTGAAGGCATCTGCTTCGACTCCGGCTAAGGATGGTGATGCGCTGGCGATTTCACAGATCGCCCACCGCACCCTGAAGGCTGTCGGTACGGATTATGAGAAGCTTGCCTTCAACAAGGCTGTTGCCCGCATCTATGAGTTCGTCAATGCGATTTCCGCGCCGCTGCAGGCCGTGGCTGCTGGCAAGGCGGATGCCGTCACGACGGCTGCACTGCGCAACGCGGTTGAAATCCTGATCCAGATCATCGCCCCGATGACCCCGCATCTTTCCGAAGAATGCTGGAAAACACTCGGCAATGAAGGCCTCGTCGCCCGCACCGCATGGCCGGTGTTCGATGAAGCACTGGTAGCGGAAAACGAAATCATTCTGCCGATTCAGATCAATGGCAAGAAGCGTGCGGAATTGACAATCGCACGCGACGCGGATCAAGATGCGGTCAAGCAGGCCGTTCTCGCCCTTGAGGCGGTGAAGGCGGCTCTTGATGGTCGCGAACCGAAGAAGATCATCGTCGTTCCGCAAAGGATTGTGAACATTGTCGTCTGATCGTCGCTTTGGACTGTCCCGTCTGGTTGGTGCCGTCATCCTTGCCGCCTCCGCGGTTGCCTTGTCGGGTTGCCAGGTTCAGCCGCTTTACGCCGAGCGCAGCAATGCCTCGCACGCCATGGCCAGCGTCGGTTTTGCCGATGCCAAGGATCGTGTGAGCCAGGAAGTGCGCAATCGTCTCGTATTCCTGGCCGGTAAGGGCGCCGGTGAAGCGGCAAATCCCGAATATCGTCTGGATTACGAGGTCAAGACCCGTGCTATTGGCGTGCTTGTTGACAGCACGACCGATACACCGCGCGCTGGCCGCATCATGGTCAATGTCGGCTACACGCTGAAGAAGGCCTCGACCGGCGAAATTCTCAAAGCCCGCAACCGCTCGGTGACGGCCCTTGTCGATTATTCCGAACAGGAATTTGCCAAGATCCGCGCCATCCGTGATGCCGAAAACCGTGCGGCACGCGAAGTTGCCGAACTCATCAACCTCGATCTCGCCGGTTATCTGGCACGCTGAGCGTGATGCGGTCGCGTGATCCGACATGCGACCGATCCTCTTGTGCGTGTGACGGGAATTCGCTTGAATTTGAACGGCTTGAAGCATTTGGTTGTTTCAACCGGCACGGGTGAGGGCATGGGTGTTTCGGCACGGGTGAGGGCATAATATTATGACAGAAGTCAAATCCCACGAGTTCGAGGGTTTTCTTCAAAAGTCGGCCCGAAACTACCGCATTTTTCTGATCTACGGTCCGGATCGCGGCCTCGTCTCCGAGCGCGCCGAGGCTTTGGCCAAGGCCACTGGCATCGCCCTCGATGATCCCTTTGCCCTGGTGCGTCTGGATGCCTCCTCGCTACAGAATGATCCCGGACGCCTGCTCGATGAAGCCAACACGATGGGGCTTTTCGGCGGAGGAAAGCTCGTCTGGGTCAAAGGGAGCGCTTCGGACAAGGTGCTGGGCGATGCACTGGCTCTGCTGGCTCAAAATCCGCCAACCGATAGCACGGTCATTATTGAAGCAGGCGACGTCAAGAAAACCTCAACCTTGCGCAAGGTCGCAGAACCGTCACGCGCCGTTGCCGTTGTTCCCTGTTACGCCGACGACGCAAAGGCGCTGAACGCCTTGATCGACCGGGAATTAGGCGCTGAAGGCTTGAGGATCACGCCCGCGGGCCGTGAAATGCTGCTGGAACTGATCGGCGGCGACCGCTTGGCATCGCGCAACGAATTGCAAAAACTCGCGCTCTACGCCAAGGGTAAGCCAGCGGTCGATGAAGACGACGTATCGGCCATTATTGGTGATGCCAGTGCGATTTCGACCGACGAGGCGATTGATGCCATTCTGACGGGTGATCGCAACGGCTTTTTCCACGCCATGCGTAAGATCACCGCCTCGAAGACTCCGGTCTTCCTGGTGCTGCAGGGCTGCCTGAAGCAATTTCAGATGCTGGATCTGATGCGCTTCGAGATGGATGAGCGACGCACACCGTCGGCGCAGGTCATGCAAACCTTGGGACGCGGCATTCACTTTCGCCGCAAACCGGCTGTGGAACAGGCCCTGAAGGCTTGGGACGGCGCGTCCATTGCCCGGGAAATGAACCGTATTCAGGCGGCCATCCTTCAGACGCGCCAGAAACCGGCGCTGGAAGAATCCGTCGCGCTTCATACATTGCTGTCGATTACAGTTCAGTCATCGCAACGCCAGCGCTCCGCGCGCTAAGTCCAGAATCCGGCTCATAATAGTGTGAAACACAAAAAATCCGGCCGTGAGGCCGGATTTCGAACGTTTCAAATCACGATACCCGTCGCTTAACCGCGCCGCTCAAGAAGTCGGCAAATCTCTTCGAGTTGCTCCAGCGTCTTATAGGCGATACGAACCTGCCCGCCCGCGGCCTTGTGATTAATCTTGACCTCAAGACCGAGCGCGTCCGTCAGGCTGCGCTCCAGCGCCAGCGTATCGGAATCCTTCTCGGCAGCACTCGTCGCTACCTTCGGCTCCGTTTGCGCCTTGATATCGCTTTGGGCAAGACGTTCAGCATCGCGAACGGACATGCCCTTGTCAACAATGCGCCGCGCCAGCGCAACCGGGTCGGAGGTCAACACCAGTGCACGTGCGTGACCTGCCGAAAGCGACCCGTCGGACAGCATCACGCGCACCGGCTCAGGCAGCTTCAGAAGACGCAGGCTGTTGGCCACATGGCTGCGGCTTTTACCAATTATTTCACCGAGATCGTTCTGCGTATAGCCGTGATCGGCAATCAGCTGCTCATAGCCCAGCGCTTCTTCAAGCGGATTGAGGTCCGATCGCTGAACGTTTTCGACAATGGCGATTTCCAGCGCCGTACGATCATCCACATCACGGATAATGACCGGAATCTGGGTCAAACCGGCCAGTTGGGCTGCACGCCAGCGGCGTTCACCGGCGATCAGCTCATAGGCATCCACACCGAGCTTGCGAACAACAACGGGCTGAACAATGCCATGCTGACGGACGGAATTGGCCAGATCCTGCAATTCGGCTTCGTTGAACTGCCGACGCGGGTTGCGCGGGTTGCGCGTAATGAATTCAATCGGCACATCGCGGTCCGCATTGACGGGCTCGGGCCGGGCACCAACCGGCGCGGTCTGATCAATCTCGCCAATCAGCGCGGCCAGACCACGACCAAGGCGGCGTTTGGAAATATCATCGTTCATCAATCTCTCCACTTCGGAGCAATACTTAGCTGGCTAATTACGCGGCTGCCTTCCGCTGCCGCTCGCGCTGAATCACTTCTGATGCCAATTGCAGATAGGCCTGACTGCCTGAGCACTTCAGATCATAAAGAATGGCCGGCTTGCCATAGGACGGCGCCTCGGAAACGCGAACATTGCGCGGAATCAACGTATGGTAGACCTTCTCACCAAGGTGCTCGCGAACATCATTCACAACCTGCTGGGCAAGATTGTTGCGTGAATCATACATCGTCAACACGATGCCCTGGATATCGAGACGTGGGTTCACCGTCTTGCGCACCTCGTCAACCGTCTCAAGCAACTGGCTGAGACCCTCAAGGGCAAAGAACTCGCACTGCAGCGGCACAAGAACCGAATGAGCAGCCGTCATGGCATTGACCGTCAACAGGTTGAACGATGGCGGGCAATCCAGAAGAATATAATTATAGGAAAGCGCGTCCTCGTTCTGCAATGCCCGACGCAAGCGGTAAGCTCGGTCGGGGTTCTGGGCGATCTCCATTTCGAGACCCAGCAGATCCATGGTCGACGGCACCACAAAGAGATTAGGCACAGCCGTCTGAATAGCGGCCTCCGAAATCGTACTGGAGCCAATCAGCACGTCATAGGAAGACAGCTTGCGATCTTTTCGTGAAATTCCGAGGCCAGTACTGGCATTTCCCTGCGGATCGAGGTCGACAATCAGCACGCGCTCACCAATCGCCGCGAGCGCTGTCGCCAGATTGATCGCCGTCGTTGTCTTTCCAACGCCGCCCTTCTGATTTGCAATGGTAATGATCCGGTTTCGTTCGCTCATCACATCCGCCAGCTATTCGAATGAGGACTTGGGCGCGAGATTGGTGATTTCCAACAGCACAGAGTCTGCCTCAATCTTGCTCTTATGTACTAGCAGATCAAAGTCCCATCGACCACGCGCTTTTGCCACTTCCGCCTCGTAATCCCGGCCTTTATGAAAAATGGCCTTTGCACGGCTCCCTTCGCACATCCAGGGCGCTGAATATGTGAAGAGCAAGTCGAGTTCGGCCAAGGCGCGGGCCGAAACAGCATCCACCTCTCCCACGATCTTGGGTGCGTCCTCAATGCGCAACGCGTGCACGGAGCCACGTGCGCCGGTCTCTGAAAGCGCTACGCGGAGGAAAGCCGCTTTCTTGTGATTGCTTTCCACAAGATGAGCCCAGCCATCTCCCGTTTCAGCCAGCAAAATCGCCGTGATAATCCCTGGAAACCCCCCACCGCTTCCCAGATCAGCCCAACGATGCGCGCCAGGATAAAGCTGGAAAACACCAACGCTATCAGCGATATGACGGCTCCAGAGTGCTTCCAGGGTCGAAGGCGCAACAAGATTGATAGATTTGGCCCATTTTTGGAACAATGCGGCGAAATGCTCCAGTCGCTCTCGTGTTTCACGTGAAACGCGGAGACCGTTTATATCCATGACAAGACTCGCTTTCCGGGTATTCAAACGACGGATCGTTTCGATTCAGAATCATTTTTGATATGCACAAGCAGCAGTGAAATGGCTGCTGGCGTCATGCCATCAATTTTCGCCGCCTGTGCAAGGTTGGTTGGACGCGCTCGCTGCAGCTTCTGCTTCAATTCATTGGAGAGCCCCGGTAGGACCGAAAAATCGAATCCATCTGGAATGACTTTCCCTTCCTCACGGCGAACTTCTTCAATGTCGGCGCGTTGACGATCCATATAGACAGAGTAAGCACCTTCAATCTCAAGAGCCTGAGCCGCACGGGGAGAAATCGAACCAAGCTCTGGCCAGATCGCGGACAAAGCCGAAATGGATTGTTCCGGGTAAGACAGCAATTCATAGGCTGAACGACGACGCCCATCTTGATTGAGCTTGATGCCCGCCTTTTCGCCCTCGTTGGGTGTCAGACTCGCGGCCTGCAAAAGGTCGCGTCCCCGCTCAATTTCGCTGGAATAGTCTTCAAAACGACGCGAGCGCGCTTCCCCAACCAATCCAAGCTTCATTCCGGTCGGCGTCAGTCGAACATCAGCATTATCGGCACGCAAGGACAGCCTGTATTCTGCGCGGGATGTGAACATCCGATAGGGCTCGGAGACGCCACGCGACGTCAAATCGTCGATCATGACTCCGATATAGGAGTCCGTTCGACTGAAATGAAAGGGCTCGGAACCTGCGGCCGCACGCGCAGCGTTCAGACCGGCAACCAGTCCTTGGGCCGCAGCCTCCTCATAGCCTGTCGTTCCATTAATTTGTCCCGCCAGGTAAAGGCCGGGCAACCGCTTGAGCGCAAGAGCCGGCGTCAACTCGCGGGGGTCAACGAAATCATATTCAATGGCATAGGCGTATTGAAGGACCCTTGCACGCTCAAGACCGGGGATGGTTTGCAAAAAAGCTGCCTGGACATCTTCCGGAAGCGATGTGGAAATACCGTTCGGATAAAC
Organism: Pseudomonadota bacterium; assembly: GCA_020161665.1. Taxonomy (GTDB): domain Bacteria; phylum Pseudomonadota; class Alphaproteobacteria; order Rhizobiales; family Rhizobiaceae; genus Ectorhizobium. Next base: position 68,850 of record JAIUPA010000019.1, read on the forward strand.
AGTACTGTCATCAAGACCCTCCGGTTCCAGGAAAATCTGGTGACCATCACGCTCACCAAATCGGACGATCTTGTCCTCGATGGACGGGCAATACCGCGGGCCGACACCCTCGATCTGGCCAGAATACATTGCCGACCGACCAATATTCTCTGAAATAATCTTATGCGTTGCGTCCGTGGTGCGCGTAACACCGCAATCGATCTGTGGGTTCGTAATCTTATCTGTGAGGAAAGAGAACGGAACCAACTCATCGTCTGCGGACTGCCGACCCACAGCCTGCCAATCAATTGTCGTGCCGTCGAGACGCGCTGGTGTTCCGGTTTTCAACCGCCCGAGTGCAATGCCAGTACGCTTCAGTGTCTCCGAGAGGCCGATGCTGGGCTGTTCACCCATGCGGCCAGCAGGAATCTTGCGATCACCGATATGAATCAGACCGCGCAAGAAAGTACCCGTGGTGAGAACGACCGCTCCGCAGCTGAACACGCGCCCATCCGCTGTCATAACGGATGCGACTCGATCATTCTCTACGCCGAGATCGAAGGCATCACCCTCGATCACCTCGAGATTGGGTGTCTCGCCAATGGCCGCCTGCATAGCCAGTCGGTAAAGCTTACGATCCGCCTGCGTCCGTGGACCCCGAACGGCGGGACCCTTCTTTCGGTTCAACATACGAAATTGAATACCGCCAGCGTCAGCGACGCGACCCATCAAACCATCCAGCGCGTCGATCTCGCGCACCAGATGGCCTTTACCCAGACCCCCAATGGCCGGATTGCACGACATGACGCCAATCGTGTCCTTGCGATGCGTGAGAAGCGCCGTTTGAGCCCCCAGACGCGCTGAAGCCGCAGCAGCTTCACAGCCCGCATGCCCGCCGCCAATAACGATAACGTCGAATTTTCGATTCATTTCAAGCTCCTGTCTGGGCTTGTTCTGGTAAAACTTGATGTACAACCTGTTTCACGTGAAACACTTTAGGAGACTCGTTCAAAGTGTGGCATGTTTCACGTGAGTCACGCTTACTTGCCAACGCAAAACTCCGAAAAGATCACATCAAGAAGGTTTTCAACGTCAACACGGCCGGTAATGCGCCCGAGGCTATGGGATGCCTGCCGGAGATACTCGCTCCGAAGTTCAAGTCCTGAGGAGCGAGCACTGACCGCATCAGAAATCCGCTCATGCGCCTGCCGTAAGTGGAGAACCTGTCTATCACGGACTGGCATTGAGAGCGAACGCGCGGTCAGATCCTGAAGATCGCGGACCAACAAGCCCCGCAAAGCCGAAAGGCCTGTACCTGTTAGCGTAGAAATTTCAATATCATAGTTCGCGGAGTTTACTGATCCTGTACCAAGGTCTGCCTTGGTTCCGACCTCAATCACTCGCGCTGAACCCGTCTCAATGGTGGTATCGTCCGGGGTGCCATCATCGATGGAGCGAAGCCGCAAGACAATGTCGGCAGTGCGTATGGCCTGCTGGGCGCGTCGAATACCCTCCTGCTCAACGCGCTCATCTGTCTCCCGTAACCCCGCCGTGTCGTAAAGACGGACGAGAAAACCGTCAATATCGATATCAGCGTGAAGAATATCGCGCGTCGTGCCGGCCAATTCCGTCACAATGGCCAGGTCAGAGCCAGCTAAAGCATTCATAAGACTGGATTTTCCGGCATTAGGTGGCCCGGCAATGACCACCTTCAACCCGTTGCGGATGATCTCGCCTTGGCCAGCCAAATGCAAATGGTCCTGCATCTCGCGTGCCAGCTCTTCCATGTCAGACCATATCGAGTCCGAAACGGAACCGGGTACGTCTTCTTCATCTGCGAAATCCAGTTCCGCCTCAATCATGGCTCGCGCATGGGTGAGGCGCTTCGCCCAGGCTTCATAGAGTTCAGAAAGCCCTCCGAAACTCTGTTCCATGGCAAGACGACGCTGCATTTCGGTCTCGGCCGATATGAGATCGGCCAGACCTTCCATCTCGACCAGATCCGCTTTGCCGTTTTCAAAGGCTCTGCGCGAGAATTCACCCGCTTCCGCATGACGAACATCGTCAAACGAAGACAACTCAGCGAGTAGTCGCGTGACCACCGCCCGACCGCCATGTAGTTGAAATTCCACAGAATCTTCACCGGTAAAGGACGCGGGCGATGGAAATGTCAGCACCAGCCCATGGTCAATGACCTCATTACTACGAGTCCGAATCGTTTTCAGGGCCGCTTGGCGTGACGATGGAAGCCTTCCGGAAACCAGTTCCGCCGCCACATCCATAGCCCTGCTTCCGCTAAGGCGCACGACAGCGACCCCGCTCGGAAGGGCTCCCGAAGACAACGCAAAGATTGTATCCTTGAAATTGGCCATGCAACACCGCAAGGGAAACATCAATGCCCGGACAATCCGGCGGAAACCGCCTGTACCGCGCGACAAGCCCCTATCTCCTTCAGCATCGGGATAATCCCGTTGACTGGTATGAGTGGGGCGAAGAAGCACTACAGACAGCCTTGGCGGAAGACAAGCCCATCCTGCTGTCGATTGGCTACGCAGCGTGCCACTGGTGCCACGTCATGGCTCATGAGAGTTTCGAGGATGCGGACACAGCCGTTTTGATGAACCGCAACTTCGTCAACATCAAGGTCGACCGCGAGGAACGACCCGACATCGACCAGATCTATATGGAGGGCCTCCACCGCTTGGGCATACAGGGTGGTTGGCCTCTCACGGCGTTTCTGACGCCCAAGGGTGAACTGTTCTGGGCCGGAACCTATTTCCCTCCCACTGCGCGCCATGGCCTCCCGGCCTTTCGCAGTCTCCTGGAGGCGGTATCGGCAGCCTGGACCGAACGCCGTGATGAGGTGGTCACGTCGGCCCACCGCGTAACAGAGGCAACAGCGCTGGCCTGGGCGCCCGCGGGACTTGATACGACAGGTTTTCAAGAAGACGACTTTGATCGATACGTTTCCGAATCCCTTGCCCGGTTGGATCCGGTTTTGGGCGGGGGTTCAGCTCCAAAGTTTCCAAACATACCTCTGCTCGAAAGCCTCCTGCTCGCCGCCCAAGGTGAGGTGGGCAACGGAGCCGTTCGTCAACAGGCCCTTCTGTGGCTGAAAAGCCTGTGTCTTGGAGGGATTTACGATCATCTGGGGGGAGGCCTGCATCGTTACGCGGTCGATTCCCGCTGGCTTGTGCCGCATTTTGAAAAGATGCTCTACGACAATGCGCTTTTCCTGCGGGCTTTAGCCTTTGCTTTACCGCTGGCCTCAACTCAGGACCTTCGCACTCTGTTTCGAACCCGAATCGAAGAAACCATCGATTGCCTGATACGGGACTTTTCCGCACCGGGCGGTGGCTTCAGCAGCAGCCTCGATGCTGATAGCGAAGGCGAAGAAGGGCGATACTACGTTTGGACCCCGCAAGAGATGAGTGAGCATCTTCAGGGGGATGATTTGGCGCTTGTCTCACAGGTCTATGACATCCGGCCCGATGGTAACTGGGAGGGTCAAACGATCCTCCACCGTCTCCATTTCAGAGGATGGGGTTATTCGGCCGAGGAAGAAGCAAGCCTTACCGAAGCAAGGTCCGTGCTCTTCAAGGCACGCCAGCGCCGCATAGCACCGGCCATTGATGACAAGGTGCTCACAGATTGGAACGCAATGGCCATCCGCGCCATTGCCGATTGCGGCTTTATCCTCAACCGGCCTGACTGGATTGTGTTGGCGGAGAATCTCTTTCATTCCATATCCGAATCAATCGATTCCAAGGGCCGTCTCGTCCACAGCCGCCGGGATCGAACGATCAAGCAAGGAACCTTTCTGTCGGATCTCGCCGCCATGGTGAACGCCGGCGTCACCCTCTATGCCCTCACGGGAAAACGACAGTTTGAGCAGTCCATCCGGTCATGGATCGAGCAAGCCTTCACCCACCATGGGGATGGCGATGGTACATTTTACTTCTCGGCTGACCATGGCATAGATACACCGCTTCGCGCCTATCAGGACCGTGATGAAGCAACGCCTTCGGCAAGCGGGCAGTGGTTGGAGGCCCTGCAACGTGCAGCACTCGTCTTCGCGGACGCCACGCTGCAAAATCATGCCGACGCGCTGGCAGAAGGTCTGTGGAAGCGTCTCAGGCAACCACACGGCCATGCGGCGATTCTCAACGCACTGCGCCTCAATCTCGAACCAAAGAAGCTGGTAATTTCCGAAACAGACAGTGCCTTGGCGGACATCGCGCGTTCATGCCCGGACCCGTCACGCCTCGACGTGATCCTTGACCCTGATACGTGCGCGGACTGTTGGAAAAGCGAAAAGCCCGCTGCATGGCTGTGCAGCGGGCCTGTCTGTCTTCCACCTGTCTATGATCCGGCAGCGCTCCTCGCGCTGCTAACCCCGGATGAATCCGGCTAATCAGGTATTCATCGAGTCGAAGAAGTCACCATTGTTCTTGGTCTGCTTGAGCTTGTCGATGAGGAACTCGATGGCATCAGTGGTGCCCATCGGTGCCAGAATACGACGCAGCACAAAGATCTTCTGCAGATCCTGACGCGGCACCAGAAGGTCTTCCTTACGCGTACCGGACTTCAGAATGTCCATGGCCGGGAAGATACGCTTGTCCGCAACCTTTCGATCCAGAACGATTTCCGAGTTACCCGTGCCCTTGAATTCTTCAAAGATAACTTCATCCATGCGGCTGCCGGTATCGATTAACGCGGTCGCGATAATGGTCAGCGAGCCGCCTTCTTCGATGTTACGAGCCGCACCAAAGAAGCGCTTCGGACGCTGCAGGGCATTGGCATCCACACCGCCCGTCAGAACCTTGCCAGAAGAGGGAACGACGGTGTTGTAGGCGCGGCCAAGGCGCGTGATCGAATCGAGCAGGATCACAACGTCACGGCCATGCTCAACCAGTCGCTTGGCCTTTTCGATGACCATTTCGGCGACCTGAACGTGGCGCACTGCCGGTTCATCGAAGGTCGAGGACACGACTTCGCCCCGGACCGAACGCTGCATGTCCGTCACTTCTTCCGGACGTTCGTCGATCAGAAGAACAATCAGGTAGCATTCCGGATGGTTTGCCGTGATCGAATGCGCGATGTTCTGCAGCAGAACCGTTTTACCTGTGCGCGGCGGCGCAACGATCAGACCACGCTGGCCCTTGCCAAGCGGTGCGACGAGATCGATGACGCGAGCCGAAAGGTCCTTCGATGTCGGAATATCGAGTTCCATCTTGAAGCGCTCATTGGGATATAGCGGCGTCAGATTGTCGAAGTGAACCTTGTGGCGGATCTTTTCCGGGTCATCAAAGTTGATCGTGTTGACCTTGAGAAGCGCAAAATAACGCTCGCCTTCCTTCGGGCCACGGATCGGGCCTTCAACCGTATCACCAGTCTTCAGCGAGAAGCGGCGAATCTGGGAAGGCGAAATATAGATGTCGTCGGGACCCGGCAGATAGTTGGCATCTGCCGAGCGCAGAAAGCCGAAGCCATCCTGCAACACTTCGACGACGCCTTCGCCGATAATCTCGACGTCCTGGCTGGCCAGTTCTTTCAGAATGGCGAACATCAGCTCCTGCTTGCGCATCGTGCTGGCGTTCTCGACCTCAAGCGACTCGGCAAAAGTCAGAAGTTCGGTCGGGGATTTGTTTTTTAGTTCCTGTAGCTTCATTTCAGCCATGAAGGGGGCACCATTTTGTCGAGATATCAAAGGGGAGATGTGTCGGCGGCATGCACATCTGCGGTCAGGCGCAGAGATCGGGACAAGTCACGCGAAGCACGATAGGTAGGATGGCGGGAAAATAGCGACTCGCTGGGTGCACCGCAAGCGATAAACGAATGTCGTCACGAAATAGTGCACACGCCTCGAAATCAGGCGAATGGCTTGACGATGACGAAGATCACGATGGCGAACATGAGAACGGTCGGAAGCTCGTTCATGCCACGCCAGTAACGCGCCGTCTTTCTCGGCCCATCTTCGGCAAAGCGCTTCACCGCCCGGGCAAACAGAAAATGGACCGCCGTCAGGGCCACCACAAGCAAGATTTTGATGTGCAGCCATCCGCCCTGAAAGCCATAGGTCGACCACGCGAGGTAAAGCCCAAGCCCCCAGGAAATTACCATGGCCGGGTTCATGATGACCTTCAGAAGACGGGTTTCCATCACCTTGAAGGTTTCCGATTGTACTGAGCCCGGTTGCGCATCGGTGTGGTAGATGAAAAGGCGCGGCATGTAGAGAAGCCCGGCCATCCACGAAATGACGGCAATCACATGCAGCGCCTTCATCCACACATCGAACATGTCGTTCTGGGTGAGGTAGAGCAGAACGATCAGACCGAGAAAGACGCCAATGGCCGTGAAGGCTTTGACAGCCGCCCGACGACCCGGCGCTACATCGGTCTGACGTTCCACAGGGCTCATCTCAAAGCCCTCTGACGCGCTTGACTAGCTGGGTGACGTGATCGGGGTTGGCTTCCGGCGTAATGCCATGGCCCAGATTGAAAATCAGCGGCCCCTGACCCAGCGCCTGCAGAATGGCATCAATGCCGTCATCGAGCGAGGCTCCGCCGGCGACCACCCGCATCGGGTCAAGATTACCCTGAACCGCACCGTCCTTCTGCAGCTCAACGGCGAAGGAAAGCGGCACCGACCAGTCGAGACCGATCGCATTGGCGTCGGTCTTCTGGCGATAGTCCTTGAGCAACAGCCCGGCACCCTTCGCAAAGGCAATGATCTTGGCCTGCGGGCGGCGGGCGCGTACCGACTGGATCATGCGGCGAACCGGACGGGCGGCATAGGCTTCAAATTCCTTCTCCCCAAGCACACCGGCCCAGGAGTCGAAAATCTGCACGGCATCGGCACCGGCATCAATCTGCTCCACCAGATAATCCGCCGAGACATCGGCGAGGAAATCGAGAAGACGCGCGAAGATCTCCGGATAGCGATAGGCAAAGAGACGGGCCGGGGCCTGATCCGGCGTTCCCTTTCCGGCAATCATGTAGGTCGCGACGGTCCACGGCGCACCACAGAAACCCAGAAGCGTCGTCTCATGCGGCAGGGCTGCACGGATGCGCGACACGGTTTCAATGACCGGCTTCAGGTGAGCAGAAACACCCTCCGGCGAAAGCTTGGCGATGCCCTCGGGATCGATGGGGTCCATCTGCGGTCCATGACCCACATTGAAGCTCACATTGCGCTTCAGCGCATCCGGGATCACCAGAATGTCGGAAAAGAGAATGGCAGCATCAAAGCCATAGCGCCGGATGGGCTGCAGCGTAACTTCGGTTGCCAGTTCCGGATTGTAGCAGAGATCAAGGAAGCTTCCGGCAGCAGCCCGCGTCTCGCGATACTCAGGAAGGTAACGACCAGCCTGTCTCATCAGCCACAAGGGGGGAGGCGTCAGCGTCTCCCCGTTCAAAACTCTGACAATCCGGCGTTCGCTCACCTGCAAGGGGTCCCTCATATAAAATAAATCTGAATCTTAAGGTTTTCTATTTCTTAGAGTCGGTGAGTAGCAAGGATTAAAATCAATCCCGACAAAATGACGCGTGTCAGGAAAACAGGGGTCGCGTGCAGGAATTACATCAGGCGTGCCTGAATATTCCGGAAAACCGGATTCGTGATTTTGAATCAATGTCCTAGGCGAAATCTCAATTTTCAAAGCCTGTGGACAGCCTGTTGATGGGCAAATTGGTAAATGAGTTATGAGTCTTATGCACAGGCCTTCCGTTTCGCGATTCACCGAAACACGACATGTGGAAAAATCGGCAGTTTTCCCCTAGCCTCGGCGCAGCCCCGGATTGGCCGTCACCCTCTCCCGGATTATCAACAGGCCCACAGGGATATCGTGGAAAACCGTAAAAACTTCTTTCATCTCCATTTGATCTCCGACTCAACCGGCGAAACGCTGATGTCGGCTGGACGTGCCGCCACGGCCCAGTTTCGCGATGCGCAATCCGTGGAGCATGTCTATCCGCTGATCCGCAGCCGCAAGCAGCTGCTTCCGGTCCTTGAGGCGATTGATGCCGAACCGGGTATTGTCCTCTACACCATTGTTGATCGTGAACTGGCCGAGCTTCTCGATGAACACTGCCGCCGCTTGGGGCTGCCCTCGGCCAACGTGCTCGAACCTGTGATGAATGTGTTTCAGGTTTATCTTGGCGAGCCGTCGCGGCGGCGTGCATCCGCTCAACATCTGATGAACGCTGATTACTTCGCCCGTATCGAAGCGCTCAACTACGCGATGGATCATGATGACGGGCAACTGCCCGAAGACTATGATGAAGCGGATGTGATCATTCTCGGTGTCAGCCGCACATCGAAAACGCCGACCGCCATCTATCTCGCCAACCGCGGTGTCAAAACGGCGAACATTCCGATTGTCCATGGCGTCGCCCTGCCGGACAATCTCTTCACGGTCACAGGACCTTTGATTGTCGGACTGATTGCCACCTCGGACCGCATTTCGCAGGTGCGCGGCTTTCGCGAACTCGGTTCCGTCTTGGGCTATGATCCCATGCATTACACGGATCGCGCTGCCATTGCCGAGGAGCTGAAATTCGCGCGTGCCCTGTGCGCTAAAAACAACTGGCCGGTGATTGATGTCACCCGGCGCTCGATTGAAGAGACGGCTGCCGCCATCCTTGCCCTGCGCCCGAAGCTGCGATAGTGCGAACCTGACAACCGGGATCAAATCATGCCGTCATCTCTCGTCCTTGCCTCGTCCAGTCCCTTCCGCCGTCAGCTGATGGAAAATGCCGGCTTGCAGTTTTTGGCCCAGGCGGCGGATATCGATGAGCGCGCCATCGAAGCACCGCTTGAGGCCGCCGGTGCATCACCGGATGAAGTCGCTCTCGAGCTGGCACGCGCCAAAGCGCTGGATGTCAGTCACAAGAATCCGGCTAAGCTCGTCATTGGTTCCGATCAGACCATGTCGCTGGGAAGCCGCGTTTATCACAAGCCGAAGGACAGGGCGGCGGCGAAAGATCACCTTCTTTCGCTGTCTGGAAAGACGCATCGGCTGAACAGCGCAGTGGCTTTTGCCCGTGACGGTCAGGTGATCTGGGAACATGTTGCTCATGCCGATATGACGGTTCGCCCGCTCACGGATGGATTTGTTGAACGACATCTGGCCCGCGTCGGAGACAAGGCATTGAAAAGTGTCGGCGCCTACCAGCTGGAAGGCGAGGGCATTCAGCTCTTTGAAAAAATTGACGGTGACTATTTCACCATTATCGGCCTGCCGCTTCTGGCCGTCCTTGGTGAACTGAGAAGGCTGGGGGAGATCGATGGCTGATTCACGTGAAACATTAACCATCCCGCGTGCCTTCGTGACGGGTTTCCCCGTGCGCCATTCCCGCTCGCCGCTCATCCACGGCCATTGGCTGAAGAGCTTCGGCATTGCCGGAAGTTACACGGCGCAGGAAGTTTCGCCGGAAAACTTTCCCGCTTTCATCGCAGATCTCAAGACGGGAACCAGTGGCTTTCGTGGTGGCAACGTCACGATCCCGCACAAGGAAATGGCCTATCAGCTGGCCGATGAGCCGGATGAACTGGCGACCGAACTCGGTGCGGCCAATACGCTCTGGCTGGAAGAGGGAAAGCTGAAAGCCACCAATACCGATGGCATCGGCTTCACCTCTAATCTTGATGCCTTCCATCCGTCTTGGGACAAGACCAACCGCGCCGTCATTCTGGGTGCAGGCGGCGCATGCCGGGCCATCATTCAGGCGGTCCGCAATCGCGGCATCGGTGAGATCCATGTGGTGAACCGCACGGTCGAGCGTGCGCGCGAACTGGCTGACCGCTTTGGCCCCATGGTTCAAGCCCATTCGATGGATGCACTCGCCGAAGTCATGCAAGGGGCGGGGCTTTTCATCAACACCACCTCGCTCGGCATGGATGGAACGGCTGTCCCGGACATTGATTTCACGGTGATGTCGAAGGATGCGGCCGTGACCGATATCGTTTATGTGCCGCTGAAGACACCGATCCTGGCGATGGCACAACAGCAGGGCTTCCCGATCATTGATGGTCTGGGCATGCTGTTGCATCAGGCTGTGCCGGGCTTTGAGAAATGGTTCGGCAAACGTCCCGTGGTCGATGATACGCTGCGGGCGCTCGTCATTGCCGACATGGAAAAACACGCATGATCATTCTGGGTCTCACCGGCTCCATCGGGATGGGCAAGTCGACCACGGCGGATTTCTTTCGCCGGGCAGGGGTTCCCGTCAATGATGCCGATGCCGTGGTGCATGACCTTTACCGCAATGAAGCCGTCGAACCGATTGGCGCGGCCTTTCCCGGCAGCGTGGTGGAAGGCGCGGTCAATCGCGCTGAACTGAGCCGCCAACTCGCGCAGAATCCGGCTAAGTTCAAGGAACTGGAAGCGATCATTCACCCGCTGGTGCGCGCACGCGAGCACGCGTTCCTGAAAGCAGAGCGAGAGAAGCAGACGCCTCTGGTCGTTCTCGACATTCCGCTCTTGTTCGAGACGGGCGGTGAAAAGCGGGTCGATGCGATTGCGGTTGTCAGCTGCGATGCCGAGACCCAGCGCCAGAGGGTGCTGTCTCGGCCGGGAATGACGCCAGAAAAGTTTGAACTGATCCTTTCGCGGCAGATGCCGGATGCAGAAAAGCGGGCCCGTGCCGACTTCGTCATTGAGACGGGTGCGGGAATGGATGCGGCGGAAGAACAGGTTCGTGCGGTGATTGCGACGCTGCAGGCCGGTTGGAAACGGAAGGATTGAGCGATGCGGGAAATCATCTTCGATACGGAAACGACGGGTCTCGAAAACCGCAATGACCGCATCATCGAAATTGGCGGCGTGGAACTGATCAATCATTTTCCGACCGGCAACACCATCCATTTCTACATCAATCCGGGTGATAGAAAGGTCCATCCGGATGCTCTTGCCGTGCACGGGATTACCGATGCGTTTTTGACGGACAAGCCGCCCTTTGCCGAGGTCGCACCAAAGATCATCGAATTCTTCGAAGGGGCGCGCTGGATCGCCCACAATGCGTCGTTCGATATGGGCTTTATCAATGCCGAGTTCGAGCGGCTTGGCCTGTCGCCGGTACCGGGCGAAATGGTGGTGGACACGCTGTCCATGGCTCGCCGCAAGCATCCCATGGGGCCGAATACGCTGGATGCGCTTTGCCGCCGCTATGGCATTGACAATTCACATCGCACCAAGCACGGCGCACTTCTCGACGCCGAGCTTCTGGCGGAAGTCTATATTGAGATGATCGGTGGCCGCCAGGCGGCCTTCGGTCTGACGGAAGACGAACGGCAGAAGCAGGGCACCGACGAGCCGGAAGCCGGGGGTCCCGTTGAGGTGGCCAAACGGCCTCGGCCCTTGCCGTCGCGATTGACGGCGGAAGAATGCGAGCGTCACGCCGCCCTTGTGGCGTCTTTAGGGGACAAGGCGATCTGGTCGAAATACGGTTCCGACTAAACAGAGACCAACAAAAAACCCGGCACGAGGCCGGGTTTTTCAATTCCGTGCAGCAACTGAAAAATCAGTTGGCCTGAACCTTGGCGCGGGTCGCCTCTTCGGCCATGCGCTGCGAGAACATCTGCGCGAAGTCGATCGGGTCGATCATCAGCGGCGGGAAGCCGCCGTTGCGCGTGGCGTCGGCCACGATCTGGCGGGCAAACGGGAACAACAGGCGCGGGCACTCGATGAAGAGAACCGGCAGGACATGTTCCTGCGGGAAACCGGCGATGCGGAAAACGCCGCCATAGACCAGTTCGACAGCAAAGATAACCTTGTCGTCTTCCTTGGCTTCGGCATTCAGCGAAAGCACCACGTCAAAGTCCGAACCCGACAGCGGGTTGGCATTGACGTTGACGGTGATGTTGATCGACGGTGCCTTGTCGCGCGACTGCAGCGAACGCGGCGCACCCGGGTTTTCAAAGGACAGGTCCTTGATGTACTGGGCGAGAATGTTGAGCGACGGCGACTGTGCCGTGCCTTCAGAAGCGGTTTCGTTCGTCATGGAGCGTGTCTCCGGAAAGGGTTATGGGCCGCTCAGGGGCATGTTCGGCGAAGGTCTGAACCGCGTCTTGCGCCCGGCATGGCCTGAAAATAGAGGCTTCGATGTTCTCGTGATTCCTTTAAAGCCGCAAACGCTCTAGCACTTCACAAAAAGGCTTACAACCCTTGCCTATTTGGGCAAATGGCCACGCGGACCAGCCCAGGGAGACCCGTTTGAAGTCCCGTTGGGGCCGGGATCGTTGCCATCCTCGTCACGGTGGAAATCATCCGCGTCGAGATCGATGACCGAGGGACCGTGGCGGGGTTCACCGCTATTCTGACCGGGACCCTTATAAAACCCGCCGGTTCGGGTAAACACAACGTCTGGCTTCAGCGTTCGCCACATCAGGTTCCGGGTCAAGGGCAGGAGAAGCAGGAGACCGAGGGCACTGGTGATGAAGCCCGGCACAGCGAGAAGCAGACCTGCCACCATATGCAGCATACCGCCCATCACGCGGGTGCCCGCTTCATCGGGGTTCATCTGCGCGGCGTTCAGGTTCTTGGCCATCCCGAGACCCTGACGACGGATAACGACAAGACCGAGCAGCGTGCTCACAAGCACAAGGCCGATGGTCGCCATGACACCGATCTTCTGGCCCACCAGAACGAACATGGCAATTTCAGCCAGCGGAAGGAGCAGGAGGGCGGGAAAAATAAAGCGGGAAGACATGGCTTGTTCCTGTTTCCTTCATTTCAGGGGCAACGAACGCAAGTGTGAACGGCAATTGCGTAGCGAAAAGCACCTCTAAGGGCGTTCCGTGTTTGAATGACGGTCACATGCTGATTATATGGAGCGCTATAGCAATAGAAACAACGCTTACGGGTAACCGATGGGATCGAACGACTTCATAACCTTGTTTTTTCTGGTCGCAGCGGTGCTGATCTTTCTTCAGCTTCGCTCCGTGCTGGGTCGTCGGACCGGAAATGAAAAGCCGCCGTTCGATCCTTACAGCCCCAAGGATCTGGCCAAGGGTCCGGGTTCGGAAGACAGCAAGGTCGTCACCCTGCAGCGCAAGGGCGACACAGACAGCGACAACCGCTACGCCGCGGTGGACGCCTATGCCAAGCCGGACACCGAGTTGAACGCGAAGCTGCGCGACGTGGTGAACGCGGATCCGTCCTTCGAGCCGAAGGAATTCCTCAACGGCGCACGCATGGCTTACGAAATGATTGTCATGGCTTTCGCCGAGGGCGATCGCAAAACGCTGAAGGGTCTTTTGTCGCGCGAAGTCTTCGATGGCTTCAACGCCGCGATCACCGAACGCGAGCAACGCGGCGAAACAGTGAAATCGACCTTTGTCGGCATCGAGAAGGCCGACATCGTTCAGGCCTCCGTCAAGGACAGCGAAGTGCAGGTCACGGTTCGCGTTCTGAGCCAGCTCATTTCAGCAACCTTTGCCAAGGATGGCAGCGTGGTGGATGGCGACGCCGAGGCGGTCGGTGAAGTCAACGATTTGTGGACCTTCTCCCGCGACGTGCGGTCCCGTGATCCGAACTGGAAACTCGTCGCAACTGAATCGGAACAATGAGCGCGGACGCCGCAGATTTCTCACTCTTACCCGTCGCCTTTGCCGACCTTGAGGGCTGGCAGGGCGACGACCCTTCAGCCCTCTTTGCCGCGTTGAGGGATTGCCGGGCGCATGTGCGGGCGACCAAGCCCTACAGGCCCGGTTCACTGGGCCTGACCACGGAAGACCTGATGCCGCTTCTGGATGCGGCTGAAGGGTTCACCCCGGCCGATGCCGCCGCGGCGCGACAGTTTTTCGAAACCCATTGCCAGCCCTTCGCCATTCGTCTGGCCGAGAACCGCCGCGGCTTCGTCACCGGCTTTTATGAGCCGGAGGTGGATGTTGCCGCTGCGCCGGATGAGGTGTGGCGCTATCCCTTCTATCGCCGCCCGTCAGACCTCATCGATGTGGATGACACCAACCGTCCGGCGGACATGCCTGCCGATTACCGCTTCGGTCTTCTGAAACCGGATGGCAGCATTGGTCTTTACCCGGATCGTGAGGCGGTGGATCGTGGCGCGCTTCAAGGTCGTGGGCTGGAAATCGCCTGGGCGAAATCGAAGGTCGATGTGTTCTTCGCCCATGTGCAAGGCGCGGCGCGCCTTGTCTATCCGGATGGTTCGATGCGTCGCATCACCTATGCGGCCAAGGCCGGGCATCTCTTTTCCGGCATCGGCAGGCGGTTGATTGATCTGGGGGAGATCGAGGCCGCAGCCGTGTCGATGCAGACAATTCGCGCCTGGCTCGCCGCAAACCCGGATCGGGTCGATGAAATCCTCTGGACCAACCGCTCCTATATTTTCTTCCGCGAAGCAGACGTTGCCGATGACAATGCCGGTCCGGTCGCGGCTGCCAAGGTGCCGCTGGTCGCTGGCCGGTCGCTGGCCGTGGATCGTATGATCCACACCTTCGGCTTTCCCTTTTTCGTTTCCGCGCCCACACTGACCCATCTTGATCAGGGCCAGCCGTTCCGCCGCCTGCTTCTGGCCCTCGATACCGGGTCGGCCATCATCGGCCCGGCGCGCGGCGATATCTTTACCGGCTCGGGTTTCGACGCCGGACAGATGGCGGGCACGATCAAGAACGCCGCTGATTTCACCATCCTCATTCCCAAGGCCGCAGCGCAGAGGTTTTTGAAATGAAAAACCGGCGGGGGCTTGAGGCCGATGATCGTATCCTCTGGGGCAAGGTGGCGCGCACGGTTCGGGCGCTGCCGGGCCGCATGGAAGATCTTCTCTGCTTCGAGCAAACCTATGACGAGCCGGATGCGCCCGTTGAATCTGCCCACCCCAAACCGCCGACTATGATCATCGAAACGGTGCCGACTCCGGATAAGGATGCCAAGAATCCGGAGCAGCATCGCCATCACCCGCTTGAAAAGCCGGTCAAGCGCAAGCTGTCGCGCGGTGCGCTCGCGCTCGAAGCGCGCATTGACTTGCACGGACTTTTCCAGAGCGAAGCGCACAATGTCCTTCTCGATTTCATCATTCGCGCCCATGAGCGCGGTTTGCGCCACGTTCTGGTGATTACCGGCAAAGGCTCGTCCATGGGCAGCGAGGGCGCCTTGAAGCGTGCCCTTCCGCTGTGGTTCTCCAAGCCGGAGTTCCGCTTCTTCATTTCGTCTTACGAGACGGCGGCGCGAAACCACGGCGGGGAGGGTGCATTCTATGTGCGCCTCTCGCGGTCCAAGGGGGCACGCTGATGGCGACACCCTTTGGTGAGGAAGTGCGCCGGTTGCGGGAGGAGCGGGGCGTGACGCAAAAGGAAATGGCCGCCGCCATCGGTGTCTCTGCGGCCTATCTGTCGGCGCTGGAGCATGGCCATCGCGGCACACCGAGCTTCAATCTGCTGCAGCGCGTTGCCGGATACTTCAATGTCATCTGGGACGATGCCGAGGCATTGTTCTCCGTGGCGGGCATGTCGAACCCCCGTGTGGTGGTGGATACGGCTGGGCTTCCCCCGGCCTATACGGCCCTTGCCAACCGCCTGGCGCGGGAATTGCGGCATCTTTCGCCCGAATCGGTCAGCGAGCTTGAAGCCGCGCTGGAAAAAGCAGCAGCAAATCGCGGCAATCCCCCGTTTTCTGCCTGAAATGAGCCCCTGACGTTTGGAAAACGCACGGGAATTCCTATAGTTGGTATTGGAAAATGGCCGGTGATTCGCATCACCGCGCGAGGGCTTAAAAACCGCCCGACCGAATAAACTGACGGAAAGAACATCGATGAGCGACACACCCGTAACTGACAACGGTGCGAGTGCCGAATATGGCGCAGACTCGATCAAGGTTCTCAAGGGCCTCGATGCCGTGCGCAAGCGCCCGGGCATGTACATCGGCGATACGGACGATGGCTCGGGTCTGCACCACATGGTCTACGAAGTCGTCGATAACGCCATCGACGAAGCGCTGGCCGGTCACGCCGATATCGTCACCGTGACGTTGAATGCCGATGGCTCGGTGACCGTGACGGACAACGGACGCGGCATCCCGACGGATATCCACTCCTCGGAAGGCGTATCTGCAGCCGAAGTCATCATGACCCAGCTCCATGCCGGCGGTAAGTTCGACCAGAACTCCTACAAGGTGTCGGGTGGTCTGCACGGCGTGGGCGTTTCGGTGGTCAATGCACTTTCGATCTGGCTGAAGCTGAGAATCCGCCGCAATGGCAAGGTGCATGAAATGCGCTTTACCCACGGCGTTGCCGATGCCCCGCTCGCCATCGTTGGCGATTATGAAGGCCGCTCGGGAACGGAAGTCACCTTCCAGCCGAGCCCGGAAACCTTCACCCATATCGAGTTCGATTACGCAACGCTGGAACACCGCCTGCGCGAACTGGCCTTCCTCAATTCGGGTGTGCGCATCTTCCTGTCGGATCGCCGTCGCTCGGAGATCCGTGAAGAAGAAATGCTCTATCAGGGCGGTCTTGAAGCGTTCGTTCGCTATCTTGATCGCGCCAAGAAGCCGCTGGTCGAAAAGCCGGTCGCTATTCTCGGTGAAAAGGACGGGATCACGGTCGAAGTGGCCATGTGGTGGAACGACAGCTACCACGAGAATGTCCTGTGCTTCACCAACAACATTCCGCAGCGTGATGGCGGCACCCATATGGCCGGCTTCCGTGGCGCGCTGACGCGCCAGATCACCGGCTATGCGGAAAGCTCCGGCATCATCAAGAAGGAAAAGGTCTCGCTGACAGGCGATGATTGCCGCGAAGGCCTGACCGCCGTTCTGTCTGTCAAGGTGCCGGACCCGAAGTTCTCGTCGCAGACGAAGGACAAGCTGGTGTCATCGGAAGTGCGGCCCGCCGTGGAAAACCTCGTGAACGAGGCGCTGTCCAACTGGCTCGAAGAACATCCGGCAGACGCCAAGATCCTCGTCGGCAAGGTGGTGGAAGCCGCTGTTGCCCGTGAAGCGGCCCGCAAGGCCCGTGAGCTGACCCGTCGTAAGGGCGCGCTCGACATCGCCTCGCTGCCCGGTAAGCTCGCCGATTGTTCGGAGCGTGATCCGTCCAAGTCCGAACTGTTCCTCGTCGAGGGTGACTCCGCAGGTGGTTCGGCCAAGCAGGGACGCTCGCGTGAATCGCAGGCCATCCTGCCGCTGCGCGGTAAGATCCTCAACGTCGAGCGCGCCCGTTTCGACAAGATGCTGTCGAGCCAGGAAATCGGCACGCTGATTACGGCGCTTGGTACGTCCATCGGCAAGGATGAATTCAACGCAGACAAGCTGCGCTACCACAAGATCATCATCATGACCGATGCTGACGTGGACGGCGCGCATATTCGCACCCTGCTGCTCACCTTCTTCTTCCGCCAGATGCCGGTGCTGATCGAGCGTGGCCATCTCTATATCGCCCAGCCGCCGCTTTATAAGGTAACGCGCGGCAAGTCCGTGCAGTACCTGAAGGACGAGAAGGCGCTGGAAGAATATCTGATCGGGCAGGGCACCGATGATGCCCGCCTCGAACTGGGAACAGGTGAGGTTCGTGCCGGAGCCGACCTTCGCGAAGTGATCACGGACGCTCTGCGTCTGCGCTCGCTGATCGACGGCCTGCATTCGCGCTATAACCGCTCGGTTGTCGAGCAGGCCGCCATTGCCGGCGCCTTCAATCCGGAACTGACCACCCGTCAGGACGAAGCCGAACGCATCGTAGCCGAAGTGGCTGCGCGTCTGGACCTCATTGCCGAAGAAACCGAACGCGGTTGGGAAGGTGTTGTCACGAAGGAAGGCGGCTTGCGTCTGGAACGCATGGTGCGCGGCGTTCGTGAAGTGGCCACGCTCGATATGGCGTTGATCGGTTCGGCGGATGCCCGCTACATTGATCAGCTTTCGCCGCGCCTCAAGGACGTTTACAGCCGCCCGCCGCTTCTGGCCCGCAAGGATGGCCGCACCGAAATCTCCGGTCCGCGCGCCCTTCTGGATGCCATTTTCGCCGCCGGCCGCAAGGGTCTCACCATGCAGCGATACAAGGGTCTGGGCGAAATGAACGCCGAGCAGCTTTGGGAAACCACGCTGGACCCGAACGTTCGTTCGCTGCTTCAGGTCAAGGTCAATGATGCCGTCGATGCCGATGGTCTCTTCTCGCGCCTGATGGGCGATGAAGTGGAACCGCGTCGAGAGTTCATTCAGGACAACGCCTTGTCGGTCGCAAACCTCGACATCTGACCGTCGAAAAGCCGTTTACGAATCAACAAAAAGTCCCGGTGGAAAACCTCCGCCGGGACTTTTCATTTGGTGTTTCACGTGAATCGCGCCCGGCGGGTTGTGGGGCTTTTCACGGATTCACGTGAAACACTTTGTTAATCATGCCTTGAAGGTGCCTTCGAACGCCACTTCGGCCAGCGGCTTTCGCGGGCTCGGCGTCTCGCGGGCCTGCAAACCTTCGGGAAGCTTGGCCTTGTCGCCGCGCTTTCCGATGGCAAAAGCCAGCTCGGCGCGGTAGCCGTCCGGAACCCCCAGCACCTCGTGAACCTTGTCGAGATGAATGCCCGTCATGCCATGTGCGGCATAGCCAAGGAGCGACGCCTGAAGGGCAGCGCTGCCCCAGGCAGCACCGGCATCAAGGGAGTGGCTGTAGGAGGGAACTTCGTCCTGAGCGCCCGGTGGCAGAAGATGCGTCTTGGAAAGCAGAAAGACCAGCGCGCCAGCGTCCGAAGCCCAGCTCTTGTTGAAATCGTTCAACAGGCCAAGCAGCTTGTCGAAGTCCGGCGTTCCCTTCACCGCGTAAACAAAGCGCCAGGGCTGGGAATTGAATGCCGAAGGCGCCCAGCGTGCGGCATCGAGAATGGTCAGAAGGTCGGATGGCGGAACAGCCGAACCATCAAAGGCGCGCGGCGACCAGCGGTCAAGAAAGAGGGGCTCGACGGGGTATTCGCTGGAGCGGGGGTTGGTGAAGGTCATCATGTCTCTCGTGGATGCGGCACCGGAGGATGGTGCGGGGAAGGTGAGCCGTTTAGGCTTGCCGCCCTAAGATAGGAACAGAAGGGCCACACGCAAAGCACAGCATTCCAGAAAGAGGCCACATCGGGGGAATGATCGGCCCTCGGGGTCTGACAAGACGCAAATTTGCTTGGCTTAGGGTGGGACGAATCGGCTATGCAAAGGCCAATGTTTTCCTTTCTCACGAAAAAGCGAACCATCCGCCGCCCGCCACCCGCGCAAAATACGCGCACGGTGGAGGTGCTGGGCCGCGCCCTGCCGTTGTCCATACGTGAAAATCACCGCGCTACACGTATTACGCTGCGGATCGAGCCGGGTGGTCGGGCGCTGAAAATGACGGTGCCGTATGGAATACGTCGCCAGGATGTCGATGATTTCCTGAGCCGTCATGAAGGTTGGCTTCGTGAACGCATCGCCCGTCTTGATGCGGCGACATCCTCAGCGCTGGCCGATGGCGGCAGCATTTCGGTTCGCGGAGTCCGCCACCGCATCGAACATAGCGGCAAGGTGCGCGGCGTGACCGAAAGCGTGCTGATCGATGGCGAGGCCGTGTTGCGCGTTAGCGGTCTGCCGGAGCAGATCGCCCGCCGCATCATGGCGTTTCTGAAAGCCGAGGCGCGCAAGGATCTCACAGCCCGGGTCAAGGTTCACACGACGGCCATCGGCAGGCCCGCGAAGTCGATCACCTTGAAGGATACCCGCAGCCGCTGGGGCTCCTGCACGCATGATGGCGCCTTGAGCTTTTCCTGGCGCATCGTCATGGCACCGCCGGACATTCTTGATTATCTCGCCGCGCATGAAGTGGCGCACCTGAAGGAAATGAACCACGGACCGGCCTTCTGGGCCTTGTGCGAGAAACTGTGTCCCGGAACGGAAAGTGCAAAGCGCTGGCTGAAGCAGCACGGAAGCGCCCTCCATGCGGTCGATTTCAGCTGATCGGCGAGCAAAACCCGGGCCTCTGATCAAATGTATCGGCAAAATCCGAGCATCTGTCCGCGTCCAGATCGGATGATTGGCGCAAGGCTTTGAATGCGGCAAATCCGCTCAATTCCTCTCGACTCACGCTTCGTTTCATGCGACTCCGCTTGCCATGAAACCGGATATCAAAATTTGCGGATTGAAGACGGAAGAGGCGGTCGAAAAGGCCGTGGCGCGTGGCGCAAGCCATGTGGGCTTTATCTTCTTTCCGAAAAGTCCTCGTAATATTGAACCGGCGCTGGCAGGCGAGATTGCCGAGATTGCCCGTGGCAAGGCCAAGATCGTCGCGGTGACGGTCGATGCCGACACGGATGATCTCGACGAGATTGTCGATCAGCTTCGCCCGGACATGCTCCAGCTTCACGGCAGTGAAAGTCCGGAGCGCATGTTGATGCTGAAAGCGCTCTACAGCCTGCCGATGATCAAAGCCTTCGCCGTTCGCGACGAGGATGATTTAAGGCGCATCGATCCCTATATCGGGCTCGCGGATCGCTTTCTGTTTGACGCCAAGCCGCCCAAGGGTTCGGAACTGCCCGGCGGCAACGGCGTTTCGTTTGACTGGTGTATTCTGCGTTCGCTGGACGATAGCATTGACTACATGCTGTCCGGCGGGTTGAACAGGCAGAACGTCGGTGAGGCACTGGCGCTGACAGGCGCTCGGGCCATTGATATTTCCTCGGGCGTGGAAAGCGCGCCGGGTGTCAAGGATCTCGCTCTCATGGATGCCTTCTTCGATGCTGTCGAAGCGGCCGTATCCAAAGGCGAATGAAGACGGAGTGGTAGAGTGAACACAATTTTGCAGCCCAATTCCTATCGCTCGGGCCCCGACGAAAATGGCCGTTTCGGCATTTACGGCGGTCGCTTCGTGGCGGAAACCCTGATGCCGCTGATCCTGGATCTGCAGGCGGAATGGGAAAAGGCCAAGACCGATCCCGAATTCAAGGCGGAGCTTGCCCATCTCGGCAAGCATTATACCGGCCGCCCCAGCCCGCTTTATTTTGCCGAGCGTCTGACGGAACACCTCGGCGGCGCGAAGATTTACTTCAAGCGCGAAGAGCTGAACCACACGGGTTCGCACAAGATCAACAATTGCCTTGGCCAGATCCTTCTGGCAAAGCGCATGGGCAAGACCCGCATCATCGCGGAAACCGGCGCCGGTCAGCATGGCGTGGCCTCGGCCACCGTGGCCGCCCGTTTTGGTCTGCCTTGCGTCGTCTATATGGGCGCAACGGATGTCGAGCGTCAGGCCCCGAACGTGTTCCGCATGAAGCTTCTGGGTGCGGAAGTTCGTCCCGTAACGGCGGGCAACGGCACGCTGAAGGACGCCATGAACGAGGCGCTGCGCGACTGGGTGACCAATGTCGAGGATACCTATTATCTGATTGGCACGGCGGCGGGTCCGCATCCCTATCCGGAAATGGTGCGCGAATTTCAGGCCGTCATCGGTGACGAAGCCAAGGTCCAGATGCTGGAAGCCGAAGGCCGTCTGCCGGATGTGGTCATCGCTGCCGTTGGCGGTGGATCGAATGCCATTGGCATTTTCCACCCCTTCCTGGACGACAAGGACGTGAAGATCGTCGGCGTTGAAGCCGGCGGTCGCGGTCTTGAAGGTCAGGAACATTGCGCGTCGATCACTGCGGGCAGCCCCGGCGTTCTTCACGGCAACCGCACCTATCTCCTGCAGGATGGCGACGGCCAGATCTTCGAAGGCCATTCGATTTCCGCCGGTCTCGATTACCCCGGCATCGGCCCCGAGCATGCCTGGTTGAACGATACGGGTCGCGCTGAATATGTGCCGATCATGGACCATGAAGCACTTGAGGCCTTCCAGCTTCTGACCCGCCTTGAAGGCATCATCCCGGCCCTGGAGCCGAGCCATGCGCTGGCTGAAGTGATCAAGCGCGCCCCGAAGATGGGCAAGGACGAAATCATCCTGATGAACCTGTCCGGTCGTGGCGACAAGGATATCTTCACCGTCGGCAAGCTTCTGGGCATGGGAGAATAAGAATGACGGCGCGTATGGAAAAGCGCTTTGCGGCGCTGAAAGCTGAAAACCGTCCGGCCCTCGTCACCTATTTCATGGGCGGCGATCCGGATTACGAAACCTCGCTCGCCATCATGAAGGCGCTGCCCGCAGCCGGTGCCGATGTTATCGAACTGGGCATGCCCTTTTCCGATCCAATGGCCGATGGCCCGGCCATTCAGTTGGCCGGTCAGCGTGCCCTGCATGGCGGCCAGACGCTGAAGAAGACGGTTGCGCTTGCCGCCGAGTTTCGCAAGACGGACAAGGACACGCCGATCGTTCTGATGGGCTATTACAATCCCATCTACATCTACGGCGTTGAAAAGTTCCTTGATGATGCGGTCGCCGCCGGCATTGATGGTCTGATCGTGGTCGATCTGCCGCCTGAAATGGATGACGAGCTTTGCATCCCGGCTCTTGCCAAGGGGGTGAGCTTCATCCGTCTGGCGACGCCGACGACCGATGACAAGCGCCTGCCCACGGTTCTCACCAACACGTCGGGTTTCGTCTATTACATCTCGATGAACGGTATCACGGGGTCTGCCTTGCCCGATCCGTCGCTGGTTTCGGGGGCTGTGGCGCGCATCAAGGCGCATACGGATCTGCCGATCTGCGTCGGCTTTGGTGTGAAGACGGCGGAACATGCCCGCCTGATTGGGGCCTCTGCCGATGGCGTGGTGGTCGGTACGGCCATTGTCAACCGCGTGGCGGGAAGCCTCGATGCCCATGGCAAGGCCACGGCAAACACCGTCGAAGAGACGATTTCGCTGGTGCGTGAGTTGAGCGATGGTGTTCGTGCGGCCCGTGCCGTTGCGGCCGAGTAAGCCAAACCGGGCGGAAGCGTAAATGCGCTTTTGCCATCGGACGAAGAAAAGAATAAGAACGGTTATCCCGAGGGAACGGGAACTGACAGAACGGGAGTGATGAACCTTGAACTGGATTACCAATTACGTTCGCCCGAAGATCAACTCCATGCTCGGCCGTCCCGAGCGGGAGGTGCCGGAGAACCTGTGGATCAAGTGCCCTGAAACGGGCGAGATGGTCTTCCACAAGGACCTCGAGGAAAACAAGTGGGTGATCCCGGCCTCTGGCTATCACATGAAGATGCCCGCCAAGGCTCGTCTTCTCGACCTCTTCGATGATGGTCAGTATGAGGCGTTTGTTCAGCCGAAGGTCGCGACCGATCCGCTGAAGTTCCGTGATTCCAAGAAGTACATCGACCGCCTGAAGGACAGCCGTACCAAGACCGAGCAGGACGATACGATTGTCGCCGGTCTGGGCCGCGTCAAGGGTGTGAAGCTCGTGGCCGTCGTGCATGAATTCACCTTCATGGGCGGCTCTCTTGGCATGGCTGCGGGTGAAGCGATCGTGAAGGCTTTCGAGCGCGCCCTTGCTGAAAAGTGCCCGCTGGTGCTCTTCCCCGCTTCGGGCGGTGCACGCATGCAGGAAGGTATTCTTTCGCTGATGCAGATGCCGCGCACCACGGTCATGGTCGACATGCTCAAGGAAGCCGGTCTTCCCTACATCGTCGTGCTGACCAACCCGACCACGGGTGGCGTGACCGCATCCTATGCCATGCTGGGTGATCTCCACATTGCCGAACCGGGCGCTGAAATCTGCTTTGCCGGCAAGCGCGTCATCGAGCAGACCATTCGTGAAAAGCTGCCGCCGGGCTTCCAGACCTCGGAATACCTGCTGGAGCATGGCATGGTCGACATGGTGGTGGACCGCCGTGAAATCGCCGATACGCTGGCCCGGGTGCTCACCATTTTGATGAAGCAGCCAGATCCGGCCAAGGCGGCCTGAACGAGCGAAGACAAAAACAATTCGAGCGGGGTGGGGCTGAAAGTGCCGCATCCCGCTTCTTCATGATCCCGCCCTGAGCGGGAGACTGCGGAAAGCCGACGATGACGGACATATCGAAGAGCAAGGCGGAACGTGAGATCGACCGCCTGATGACCCTGCATCCGAAAGGTTACGACCTTTCCTTGGATCGTATTCGGGGGCTGCTCGAAAAGCTTGGCAATCCGCAGCACCATCTGCCCCCGATCATTCATATTGCCGGAACAAACGGCAAAGGCTCCGCATCGGCCTTTTCCCGTGCGCTGCTGGAAGCCGCCGGTTACGCCGTGCATGTCCATACCTCGCCGCATCTCGTCAACTGGCATGAACGCTATCGCATCGGCGTGAAGGGCGGTCGCGGGCAATACATTGACGATGAGCGCTTCGCCGAAGCCCTGCTGCGCATCGGCAAGGCGAATGACGACCAGCCGATCACGGTGTTTGAAATCCTCACCGCCGCCACCTTCCTGTTCTTCTCGGAAATTCCGGCCGATGCCGTGATTCTGGAAGTGGGCCTAGGCGGGCGCTTCGATGCGACGAATGTCATCGATCGCCCGGCGGTTTCGGTGATCATGCCGATCTCGCTCGATCATCAGGCGTTTCTCGGCGACCGGGTGGAACTGATTGCCGCGGAAAAGGCGGGTATCATCAAGCGAGGCTGCCCGACCGTTATCGGTTTTCAGGAATTCGATGCGGCCCGCGATGTGCTGATCCACACCGCCGAGCGCCTGCGTTGCCCGCATTGGGTCTATGGGCAGGATTTTTCGGCCCATGAGGAGTTTGGCCGCCTCGTTTATCAGGATGACGAAGGCCTGTCGGATCTGACACTGCCCGCCCTTCCCGGACGCCATCAGCTGGCCAATGCCGCCGCTGCCATCCGCGCGGTTCGGGCTGCAGGTTTTGGCATCAGCGATACGGCCATGGACAAGGCCATGGTTTCGGTCGAATGGCCGGGCCGTCTGCAACGTTTGAAGACCGGCCATCTCCTCGACATCGCGCCGAAAGGCTCGGAAATCTGGATCGATGGCGGTCATAATCCCGGTGCCGCCGAAGTCATTGCCGAAGCACTGGCGAATTTCGAGGAAGCCGATCCCCGTCCGCTCTATTTCATCGCGGGCATGATCAACACCAAGGACTCGCTCGGCTACTTCCGTGCCTTTGAAGGTCTGGTTGAGCGTGTCTTCACCGTTCCGATTCGCGGGACGGAAGCGATGATTGATCCGGTGGTTTTGGCCAATTCCGCCTGCGATGCGGGCCTGAACGCCCAGCCCATGGAAAACATCGCGCAGGCGATGACGGAAATCCGTTCGCTTGCGGCGGGTTCTGACAAGCGTCCGCCCCGCATCCTGATCGCCGGTTCCCTCTATCTGGCGGGGAATGCGCTGGCCGAGAATGGCACGCCGCCCGTCTGAAGTGCTTGACAGAACCGGGTTCGAAGATGTGACCTTGCGCGGGTGCGGGCTGAGAATCGGGGAAGCATGTCAAACATCGACTGGTTTGCGTATGATCATTTCGGGCTGGCGGCCACGGTTCTCTTCGGCACCTTGGGTGTCGCCTGGGGACTGACGCGCTTCATCTTCAGCCCCCGTCACCAGCCCTTTGTTCACTCGCTGAAGGGGGTCGCGCCGCCCTTTATCAATGTGATCGGCACGCTTTTCGCGCTGATGCTCGCCTTCCTTGCCAATGACACCTGGAGCGCCCATGACCGCGCCAGCAACGCCGTTTATCACGAGGCTGACGCGCTGAAGGCAATCCTTTCGCTGACCTTGGCTTTGCCGGAGACGCAACGCACCGCCATTCATCAGGCCGTCAATGACTATGCGCGGTCTGCCGCCGAAATCGAATGGCCGCTGCTCGCCCACCGTCAGTCCGATGCCGGAACCGCCGAAAAGCTTGATCGCCTGCTTATCCTCGTGTCGAACCGAATGATTGGCGAAGAACTGGGGCTGGCCGTGCACACCCGCGTTCATGTGCAGGTCGGCGAAATTCGCGATAGCCGCGATCAGCGCATTGCGCTCTCGCAAACCCATGTGAACCCTCTGAAATGGCTGGGCATGGCCTTTCTGGGGCTGGTGACGATGCTGTCGGTTGCCGTGGTGCATGTCGAGCATCCGCGCGCCGCGCTGGTTTCCATCCTGCTTTTCGCCGCGGCCTCAGCCCCAACGGCGGCCATTATTCTGGTGCAGGGCAATCCGTTTCAGCAGCCGACGACGGTTTCGCCCATCCCGATCATCGAAGTGTATAACCGCTGAAAACAAAAACGCCGGCGAAACGCCGGCGTTTTGCATTCCTATAGACGCTAAACTCAGGCGGCCGAAACGATCCAGGCCGAAAGAGCCGTCTTCGGCTTGGCGCCAACGGCGATGTCGACAACCTGACCGCCCTTGAACATGGCAAGGGTCGGAATGGAACGCACGCCGAACTTGGCGGCCAGTTCCGGGTTTTCGTCAATGTTGAGCTTCACGATCTTCACCTTGCCAGCCATCTCCTTGGAGATTTCCTCGAGGCTCGGGCCGATCATCTTGCACGGACCGCACCATTCGGCCCAGAAGTCCACGACGACGGGCTCGGCAGAATCCAGCACTTCGCTCTTGAAGTTGGCATTATCGACTTTCACGGTGGCCATGGGCCTCTCCTTTCGAGGGTCGCGCGCTTCTCAGGCTTGGGGGCAAGCGCGTCAGAGATAGAGAATATGTGATGTGTCCGCATCGAAATTTCAACATTCGTATCTCACTTTGCGGTGAGCGCGACAAGGGCATCGTCAAGCATCTTCCCCGGCAATCGAATGACGTTGGCCGTTTGCGTATAGACGAGCAGGCATTCGAAGCGTCGGTCCGGGTAAAGAGGCTTCAAAACCTCGCGATAAATCGCAAGCTGCGCCCGGTGCGCATAGGGCACATCCGCAGCCTCAAAGGGTGGGGCAAGATTGGTCTTGAAGTCGACAATCGTCACGCACATACCGTCATCATGGATACGGTCGATGCGGCCGGAAACCGCGTGTTGGCGTCCATTGAGCGAAATCGTTCCCATGATGGTGGTTTCAGCCTGTGCCTGTGGCGAGAACAGGCCGGAAAGCGCCTGATGGTCAAGAACACCCAGCACCGAGGCGATGAGGGCTTGTTGCTGATCCTCCGACCATGCGGCGGCGCTACGCTCCACATAGCGTTTTGCGGCCGGGGCGCGTTCGTCTGCCGGAAAGCGCGGCAGGATCTGCAGCATCCGGTGAATGAGGCGTCCGCGTTCCAGAACAAGGCTGTTGTCGGCGCGTTTCGTGCCAAAAAGCGGCGATGAAACAAGTGTTTCCTCAAGCTCGTCATCGATCATCGCGCCCGCGCCCGAAGGACTGAGCGGACGCGGCAGCGTCACTTGCGGCGGCAGAGGCTTGAACAGTTCGGCAGGCAGCACAATCGGCTTGTCGTCGGACGCGGCGACCGGCTCCGCTGCCTGGACGTCGCGGGCTGGACTGCTTCGCCAGATCAACCCTTCCCAGCTTGTCCCGTCACGCAGGGTAAATGTGTGCGGGCGGCACCGGCTCTCATTCCCGGCAAGCGCGGTTCGGATCATCGGATGCCAGATCTCCGCATTATCTTGCGGGCCGCGATAGCCGCAAATGATCAGGCGGTCAGCCGCGCGCGTCATCGCCACGTAGAGAAGGCGGCGGTATTCCTCTTCCGTTTGCTGGCGGCTGCGTTCCGTATCCGCTTTCACCAGCGGGTTGGCTGTCTGTCCGCCCGCTGTCCAGGCGGGAAGGGGAGGCCTCCCTTCGCCCTGCGCAATCACACGCAATTGCGGAAGATGGCTGTGCGAAAAGGCTTTCGATCCACCATCGACCAGAAAAACAACGGGCGCTTCCAGACCCTTGGAGGCGTGCACCGTCATGATCCGCACTTCGTTGCGTCCCTTGTCCTGCTCGCGCTTGACCTCCGGTGCTTCCGTCTCCAGCGTCGCCAGAAAGGCCTGAAGGCCGGGCAGGCCGCTTGTTTCATGCGTCAGCGTAAAGGTCAGGAACTCGTCGAGAATATCGCTGACTTCCGAACCGAGGCGGGCAAGGAACTTGCGTCGCCCGCCATCGGCACCCAGAAGGCGGGCGTAGAAGTCATGCGGGCTGAGGCGATGTGCCAGTCCGCTTAATTGCTTCAGCCGCGCCACAATAGCGGAGAGGTTTCCGTCCTCTGCTTTGGCGCGCTCCTTCAGCCGCGACCACAGGCTTTGCCGATCACCGCGACCCGCCGCAAGGGCAAGAAGGGCATCCTCATCGAGATTGAAAAGCGGGCTTTTCAGAATGGCCGCCAGCGAGAGATCATCGCCGGGGCAGAGCAGAAAGCGGCCAAGCGCCATCAGGTCCTGCACCGCGATATGGCCGGTCAGAGTCAGGCGGTCGGCACCAGCCACGGGAATGTTGTCGAGGTTTTTCAGCGCCCGCGTCAGTGCATTGACGAAAGCATCGCGCTTGCGCACCAGAACGAGAATATCGCCCGGTTCGATGCGGCGGGCGTGGTTTTTCTCGATCAGCGTTTCGCGCCCGATCATGTCGCGAATGGCAAGCGCCATGCGCTGCGCCAGAATGGCCGCCGGTGCGCTTTCCGGTGTCGAATCGAACGGTGCGGTCCAGTCTTCCTCATTGTCCTGACTGTCGGGAACGATCATATCCCACAGATCGACCGCGCCCGGCTGGTTGATGCGGCTCGACACATGCACGATGGCCTCCCCGGAGGCGCTAAGGCCCCGGGCATTGCCCTCATGCGTGAAAACCTCGTCCACAGCAGAAAGCACATCCGGTGTGGACCGGAAGGATAAGGGCAGGCTGATGCGTGCAAAGCTTCGCCCGCCAGCCTTCACCTGCTTTTCGGTCACGTCGCGTTCGGCGGAGAAGCGCTCGGGCCGCGCACCCTGAAATGAGTAGATCGATTGCTTCTCGTCGCCCACCGCAAAGATGGTGCGAAGCGCATCGCCGCGCGCGCTTTCGCCGGAGAAGAAATCATCCGCTAGCGACTGGATGACCGTCCACTGAACCGGGCTGGTATCCTGTGCCTCATCCACCAGAATATGGTCGATGCCGCGATCAAGCTTGTAATGAACCCACGGCGCAACATCCGAACGGGTAAGAAGATGGGCGGCGCGAACAATCAGGTCTTCGAAATCAAGCTGGCTGCGGCGCTTCTTGAGGTCGTCATAATCGGCGAGAAGGCGCGCGGCGAGCGTCAGCGCTGCTTTTGTCGACTCCATCAGGGCGCAAAGTCGCACGCGATCGCGAACGGCCATCACATGCAGCGCCGCTTCGCTCATCGCCTCCAGAAGCTGAGGTGCGGCGCTCGCAAGCGGCTTGGTGACAAGCGTCGTCTCCTTTTTCGGGTCGCCATCCCTCTTCAGGAAGGCCGATTCCAGAAGCTCCAGACGGAGGAAAGGATCGGTCTCGGCAACGGCATTCCTGAGATCGTTAGCAATCGCCTGAACGGTGCTGCCACCCTTGGTGTCGGCAAGGTCGATATAGGTGGAAAGCAACGCGCCCGGCAGCGACGGCAGCGGCCAGACCATGGCCGCGGCCTCTTGCCGTGTTTCGGTCGGGCCAAGCCCATAGCCTTGGCGAAGGCAGGCTTCGATGCCGCCGTTCTGCTCCGCATGGGCGAGAAAAGCGCCGATGGCCTGCCGGTTGGCAACAATGTTGGAGAGCAGTGTCTCCAGCCCGGCTTCATCGGCCAGCGATAGAACATGCGCAAAGGCTTCCGCCAGCGCCGCATCGCCTTCCATGGTCGTTGCCGTCAACAGTGCACGCCGCGCCTCGGCCAGCAGCGATTTCGCACCGCCATCATCCAGCACGGAGAAATGCCCGGCCACATTGGCTTCCAGCGGAAACTGGTGCAGCAGCGCCTCGCAAAAGGCATGAATCGTCTGGATTTTCAGGCCGCCCGGCGTTTCCAGCGCCCGGGCAAAGAGCCGCCTCGCTTCGGCAAGCTTCAGCGCGTCCGGCGCAACGCCTTCCATCGCCTTGATGCGCTCTTTCAGCGTTTCATCATCCAGAACCACCCATTCGGCCAACCGGGCAAAGACGCGGTTCGACATTTCCGAGGCCGCCGCCTTGGTATAGGTGAGGCAGAGAATGGCCGAGGGCCGGCAGCCGGAGAGAAGCAGGCGAATGACGCGCTGGGTCAGCACATGCGTCTTGCCAGACCCCGCATTGGCCGACACCCAGGCCGAGTTTTCCGGGTTGGAGGCAATGCCTTGCCGAAGGCTGGTCCAGTTCAGCCAATCCTTCGGGTCCTGTGAGAGCGGCGCGGCGTCAAGATCATGCGTCATGGTCAGCCTCATCATCCGCCGTTGCGGTCGACCATTCGGCGACGCGGGCCAGATGGTCGTATTCCCCGCCGTAATCCATCTGCTTGAACGGCACGAGCCGGGAGGTAAAGCCCCGGTCTCCCGATTGCAGAACG
The DNA here is from genome assembly GCA_020161665.1 of Pseudomonadota bacterium. GTDB lineage: Bacteria > Pseudomonadota > Alphaproteobacteria > Rhizobiales > Rhizobiaceae > Ectorhizobium. The sequence continues at coordinate 99,079 of JAIUPA010000019.1, forward strand.
GCCACGAAACGCGTGAACTGCGCCAGCGACTCGGCGGCTAGATCGCTGGCGGATTTGCCATCCTTGGCGCTCTCGTTGTTGACGACTTCGCTCTTGAAGCGGGCGCCGGGACGCAGGCGAACATAGAGAAGATCCTGCGACGGGGTCGGGGGCAGCCCCTTGAAGCCGCCGCCTTCAAGGGCTGCCGCTTCCAGGGACAATTGCGGTTCGAGAAGGGTGCGGGCCTGTTTGGGCGTCGGGTTGGAGCCCGTCTTGTAGTCGATGATCGCGGCACGCCCGTCCTTCAGAAGGTCGATACGGTCGGCGCTGCCGGTCAGGCGAATGCCGAGCGGTTCGATGGGCAGTGATGCCTGCACTTCGGTGAGGCTCGTCTGAAGATCGCCCTGCCGCTGGGCCTCCCATGTGAGAAAAGCGTCGGCCACCTCGCGAAAACGCGGCCGCCACACGGCATCGATATGCGGCGGCAGGCTCGCCTCGGCAAAGGCAACGTCGATGATCTCTTTCATTGCCTTTGTGGCGGCGGGCGTCCCGGCTTTCTCGGCTGTCTTGACGAAGCGGTCGAGAATGGCGTGGTAGAGCGTTCCACGTTCGGCCACCCCCGGGTCGCCGTTAAAGGGGGCCAGCGGATCAAGCTTCAGCACGCGCCGGGCATAGACCGAATAAGGGTCCCGCCGAAGCCGCCCCACCTCGCTGAAGGAATAGCGGTCCGGCTGCAACGCCTTGTCCGGCTTGGGGGAGGGACGCTTGGCAATCGGCTGGTTCTCGCCAAGATCAATCGTGGCGGCATAGCGCAGGTAAAGGCTGCCGCGTTCCTTGAGGGTTGTTCCGAAATCAGGCCCGCCAAGCGCCAGCAATCGCTGCAAGAAGCGTGAGGCGACTGTCGGCGCCGATCCCTGCCGCAAGGCGCGGGAATAGATCAGGTCGGCGGTGCCGTTCGCCATCTGAAAATCGTGTGCCAACTGGCCGACGCGCCGCTCCGGCGGTTCCAGCCCCATTTCCATCTTCATGCCACGCGAAATGAACGGGTTGCTGGAGGCTTGATCCGGCCAGGCCCCCTCATTGAGCCCGCCCAGAACGAGCATGTCGACGTCCTGCAGACGCGCTTCCAGCGTGCCGAAGATGAAAACGCGCGGGTGGCTCATGGCGCGCGGCTTCACCGCTTCGCCGGTCATCAAGGCGGCGGCAATATCGATCCATTGCGGACCATCCGCCGTGACCCCGCCATCATTGGCCATCACCGAAGTCAGAAGCCCGGAGAGCTTTTCCCCTGCCTCGCCAGACCAAAGCGCGGAAAGATCGTCCTCCGCATCGCTGACCACGGCTTCCAGAACGCGACCCGTCCGCTCGGCCCAATCGGAAAGGGCAAGACTTGCCGTCAGGCCGCCCACGCTGCGGCGGGAGAGGAAGGCCCCGGCCAGCGGCTCAACGGCTTTGGAAATGCGCGTCGCAAGGTCCTGTGCCTTCTCCGAAGCTTCCGGCGGAAGCGACAAAAACCAGCGGGGCGGATGCCGTGTGCTGCGGCTTAAAGAATTGCGTTCCAGCGAAGAGCCGAGATCGGCCACGTCCGTCTCTCCGACGCCCCCTCGCAACGCCAGAAGTTCAAGTGATTGGGCTGACGAACGGAACGCCTCTCCGGAGAGGCCGAAGCGGCAAAGCGGATGGGAAAGCAGGGCGGCAATCGCCACCGGATCGCCGGGGCGTAGCACCGCCTCGAGAATGAGGCTGAGAAGCGCCCCTTGCGGTGTAGCGGCCAGCGGCGTACCGGCGGAATCATCCGCCTCGATACCGAAGCGGGCCAGTTCGGCGCTGACCCGGCGGGCGAGATTGCGGTCGAGAGTAATCAGCGCAGCGCGTGATTCCCCGCCGTCCCGTCCCGGCTTTTCCAGCGCCAGACGAAGCGCAATCGCAATGGCAAGCGCTTCCTCACGCTCGTTCGCCGCCTCAATCAGGCAGACATCGCAAAAGGCCTCTTCGATCTCGCCAGCCTTGAGGGTCTTGCGCCATTCCCGCCAGCCATCCGTTGCCTGTGAAGGACCGAGCGCCTGCGCCACGATGCGGCTGCGGGCCTCCATGCGCGCATCGACGGTGCCAAGGGGCAGCACATCGTCACGGGTCGCCCCGAGTTTCTCAAGCAGGCGGAAGAGACCATACTGCGGATGACTGCGGCTTGATGCTTCGGCAACCGGACCCTCGGCAGTGGCTCCACCCACCGCTTTCCAGTGATCGTCGCTCATCACCTGATCCAGACCGGGCAGGACAACGGCCCCGTTCGGCAGGTTCGCCACGGTCGTGATCAGGCGGGCCGCTGCGGGAACGGAACCCGTCGAACCGGCAACGATCACGGGTCCTCGCCCGGCAAGGTCGGCCAGACGGTTGGCCTCGGAATCGAGAAGGGCTGCGGTATGACGGGCCGGGGAGGATCGTTTCAACTCGCCAAGCCGTGCGGGCCACCATTCGCTGGCGATTTTCAGAAACTCCAGCGTCAGCCGCCACCAGTTGTCGTATTTCGTGGCATCGAGTTTCTCGAGGTCACGCCAGTCGCGCTCTTCCGTCTCAATGGAATCGATCAGTTCGGCAAGATCGCGTGCCAGCCACACGGCATCGGCGGGGCTCGCCGGGGCAACGAGGGGGGAACCGGAATGAAAGTTGAGGATCGCATCCGGCAAGCGGTTGCGCCAGGCGAGAATGAGGCGCGAAAGTTCCAGAAGGCGGCCCGGCCCGGACAGCGGCTCGGCAAGATCAAGGAGTGCGGGCGGCGCTTCTTCGAAGAAACCGGAATCCTCCTCCGCCTCGCCCAAGGGGCGGATGACCGGCAGGATAGCGGACTTGCCACCCAGATAGTCGACAAATTCCGAACGCAGAACACGCGCCGCGCGCCGCGTCGGCACAAAGATCGTCACATCGGCGAGTGAAAGTGGATCAGTCGGATCATAGCGGTAGCCCGGCACCAGTTGTCCGGCACAAAGCATCTGAACAAGGGTCGCGAGGAAGGGTGCCCCCGGCGGGATGGTGAAGAGGTGAGGGCGATGCCCGCCCGTCACGATCCGCGCTCCCGTTCCAGCTGTTCGATGACGGCTTCCGCCTCGCCAATGGCTTCGGGCGTGCCAGCCGTCAGCCAGTGTCCTTCCAGCATCAGGCCGAACAGACGGCCCTTTTCAATGGCCGCATCAAAGGTGCGGTTTAGGCTGAAGGGGCCTTCGGGCGCGTCGTCAAGAAGGTCGGTTGTCATGGCAATGGCCCCGGCATAAACGACCGGGTTTTCCATGCCCTCGCGATAGCGCATGAGACGTCCATCGGCATCAAGGCTGAAGTCCTTCTTGCCATTATGGCCCGTGGTTTTTTCCAGCGGCACGCACAGCAGGATCATGTCCATGCGGGCGGGGTCAAAAGCCTCGGCCAGCCGGGTGAGATTGGTTGGCGCACCGGGCTTTTCGCCGACCCAGAACAGGTCCGAATTCATGATGAGAACCGGCCCCGGCGAAAGCTGCCGGAAACCCTTCTTCAAGCCGCCACCGGAATCGAGAAGTTCCGCCCGCTCGTCGGAAATCAGGATGTCGGGGTGGCCCCGCTTGGCCAGATGCGCCTCCATCTGCTCTGCGAGATAGTGCACGTTCACGACAACGCGGGTCACGCCGGCTGCTTCAAGCAGGTCAAGCGCCCGGTCCGCCATGGTCACGCCAGCGATTTTCACCAGCGGCTTCGGGATCGTGTTGGTGATCGGGCGCATGCGGGTTCCAAGTCCCGCGGCAAGAAGCATGGCTTGCTGGATAGTCATCGTTTTCGGCTGCACTTGCGTGATGATTCGGCTGGATATGACCCAACCTGTTTAGCACGTTTTGCGGGCTGAAAACCCTGAAGCCTACGCGTTCAGGCTGCCGATTCCGGCGCGCGCGCACCATTCGCGTAACGGGGCCAGAGCCTCATGCTCAAAGGCCACCTGAAGGTGCCAGAGCGTGCGGTCCATATGCTTCATATAGCCCGGCTTGCCGTCGCGCTGCAAAAGCCTGACCCACAGACCATTGAGCTTGCAGGCGCGCTGGGCGGACATGATGGCCCAGGCCTTGCGGAAATTCTGTTCATCAAAGGCGGGACCCTGCGCATGGCGAAGCGCCATATAGTCGGCCATCAGCACGTCGACCAGATCTCGCTCTACGGTGACGCGCGCATCCTGAACGATGGAAACGAGGTCGTAGGCCGTCGGCCCGATCATCGCATCCTGAAAATCGATCAGGCCAACCCGGCGAACGCCCTCATCCTCGGGACGCCAGATGATGTTGGGCGAATGGAAATCGCGCAGCACGAGATTGGTCTCGGCATCGGCAAGCTCGGTAATCAACTGATCCCAGATGGCGAGGTAATCGGCGCGTTCTGCATCGGTTGCGGCCTTGCCATTGCGCTTCCACGGCAGATGCCAGTCGAGCGTCAGCTCGGCCTCCATCTTCATCACCGTGGCGTCGTAGTCGGGAATCGCATGGCGATGCGTTTCCGTGACCTGAATTTCGCGCGGGAACGCAATCGAGTGCAGATGCGCGAGGCAGGCAACGCTGGCCCGGTAGCGTTCCGGGATCGGCTTGCTATTGGCGTCGAGCACGCCCTCGGTTCCAAGATCCTCGATCAGCAGGATACCGGCTTCATAATCGCCGCCGTAAATGGTCGGTGCCGCCAGCCCCTTGTCGCGCAAGGTTTTGGCGAGCGCCACGAAGGGGTAAACGTCTTCGGCCAGATGGGCGATCTGCGAATAGGGCTTGCCATCGCGGATCGGCGGCCCATCCGGCTGGCGCGGCGCATCCATCAGGATGATGCGCGGCTTGTCGGCTTCGAGAATGTACTCATAGGCCCGCGAGGAGGCGTCGCCCGTCAGATGCGACCGTTCAGCGCCCGCGTGACCGTTACGGTCGAGGAAGGTGCGGATGAGGCGGTTGCGCTCGATGCGGCTCGCCTGCGGTTCCAGCGCGGTGATCGTCGCCTTACGCCCGTTGCCGTCTGTCTCAAGTTTCAGATGGATCGTGTTGGCCGGCAGATCGCCACCCGCCATTTCCGGCCATTCAACGAGTGCGATGCCGCCATCCAGCGCATCATCAAGGCCAAGTTCGGCAAGTTCCGACGGGTCGCCGATCCGGTAGAGATCGAAATGCGCGACGGGCAGACGCAAGGCGTAGCTCTGCACCAGCGTAAAGGTCGGGCTTGGAACTTCCAGCGCCTCGTCATGGGCAATGGCACGGATCAAGGCGCGGGCAAGCGTTGATTTTCCCGCGCCCAGATCGCCGGAAAGCGCAAGGCAATCGCCCGGCTTCAGCGCCAGCGCCAGATCCTGTCCGAGGCGGATCGTATCGGCTTCACCGGCCAGTGTCAGTGTGAAGGCGCGCGAAGAAAGCGTCATTCGGCAGCGGCAACGTTGGCCAGCATTTCGGCGGGTGCCGTTGGAATGCGGCAGTGAACGATGGTGCCCTTGCCCGGTGCGCTATCGATGGAGACGCTTCCGCCGTGCAGGCTGACGAAGCTTTCTACGATGGAAAGGCCGAGGCCCGCACCGCTGCGCTTGCCGCCGCTTGCGCCCGCGTTGAAGCGGTTGAACACGGCCTTGATCATATCCTCGGGAATGCCCGGTCCCTTGTCGGCAACGGAGAAGACGAAATCGCTGCCGTCGCGCTGGCAGGCCAACGTGATCGTCGAGCCTTCCGGGGCAAAATTGGCGGCGTTACTGAGGATTTTTAGGAGAATCTGCTTGAGGCGCTGCGGATCGGCAATAATGCCGCCGAGATTGGCCGGGGCGAGAATTTCCAGCGTCACGCGGCCTTCCTGCAGACGGTCGGCGATCTGCATCGCTACTTCGTCCAGAAGATCGTCGAGATCGAAATCCTGATAGTTGAGCTGCATGATGCCCGCATCGACGGTCGCCAGATCGAGAATATCGTTGACGATGGTCAGCAGCATCGAGGACGAGGTGGAAATATGGTCCACATACTCCGCCTGCCGGTCGTTCAGCGTACCAAGGCCGGGCGTCTTTAAAAGATCGGTAAAGCCGATGATGTTGGTCAGCGGCGAGCGCAGCTCGTAGGAAACGTGCTGGACGAAATCGTTCTTCAACTCGTCGGCGCGGCGCAACGCTTCGTTCTTTTCCAGAAGGGCGCGTTCGGCGCGCACGCTGTCAGTCATGTTGACGAAGGTCAGCATGGTCTGGGCATTCGGCAGCGGGATGACGGCATAATCCAGCACGAGGCCGGAGCGCAGTTCCAGCGTGCCCTGCTGTGAAGGACGCTCGTCATCGAAGCTGGTGATCATCTGGCCAAACAGGCGCCAGCCATCCGGACGGTCATAGGAGGGCGCGCAAGCCGCCTCGATGGCGCGGATATGCGTGTCCGGCTTGGCCTCGTCTTCCGTAATGCCCCAAAGGGCGCGAAACGCCGGGTTGGACAGGCGAATGCGCCCATCGGGACCAAACACGGCCACCCCTTCGCTGAGGTGGTCGATGGTTTCGCCCTGCACCTTGACCAGCGTGTTGTAACGCGTTTCGAGATCGACCTGCTCGGTCAGGTTTTCGAAGACCCAGGTTGCGCCACCTTGCGGATGCGCCGTTGCGATCACGCGCAGCGTCTGCCCGTTCGGCAGGTGCCAGAGATCGGTTTTCGTATCGACCGACTGGTAGACGGAAAGCGCATTTTCCTTCCAGCTCTTCCAGTTCAGCTGCTCGGACAGCTTTCCAGCGCTACGCAGGCGGTCGAAAATCTCGCTGTTATCCGGCGCGGATTCGAGGAAGGCCATGTCGAGGCCCCACAGCTGCATGAAGGCCTGATTGTAGAACTGCAGGCGGCGTTCGCCATCGAAGATCGCCACCGGCGTCGCCAGATGGTCGAGCGTTTCGGCATGGGCGCGCAGCGTGCGCTTCAGTTCTTCACGCACTGCTTCTTCGGTGGACACGTCAATTGCGAGACCGGCAGAGCCCTGCGCCGTCTTCACATCCACCACATCATAAAAGGTGCGGTTGCCGCGAACGACTGTCGAAACCGTGCCCTGGAAAGGCGAATTCGGCATGGCGCTGGCGCGAATTTTTTCGCGGCTGATGGTCGGCAGGACCTCGCGTCCCTCGCGCACGGCAATCGCGGGCGTCTCCGCCTCAACCGCCTCGCCATAGGCGTGGTTCACCCAGGTCAGCTTGCCATCGACATCGCGCTGCCAGACCGGCTGCTCGATGGAATCGAGGAGCTCCTGAAAGATCGACATCGAATTTTGCAGGCGTTCGCGCTCGATCTTTAGCTCGGCCAGTTCGGCGCGCAGATTGTTGAGCGCGATGAACCGGACGAAGGCGCGGCCGCCCGAAACGCGGCCCTGCACTTCCAGAACTTCGTCGCGCTGCGTTTCAACTACGAGATCGAAGCTGCGGGCGTCGGCTCTGAGTGACTCAATCGCATTGTCGAGGTCGGCCGCCGAATTGCTCTTCAGCCAGCGCCCGAAGGCCAGGAATTCGCTGTTGCCTGCCGGTGCGCCGGTTTCAACCGGAAGCGCACCCAGCATTTCAGGCTTGGAGCCCGGGCCATCCCAGATGACGATGCGACGGTTCTTGTCGGCGATCAGCGCTTCATACTTGGAAATGCGGTGGTTGGCGTCGGAAAGGGCCGTGCGGATTTCCCGCGCCTCGGTTTCCATGTTGCCGCGCTGGCGAATGAACCAGACGGTGGACAGAAGCGTTGCGGAAAGAACGCCGAGCACCAGCGAGAAGGTCGCCATCTCGGTCGAGGAAAACAGGTGAGGTGCCGTTTCGCCCTGCTGCTGCGCATGGGCAACCGATACGGCGACGCCTGAAAGCGCGGTTCCCGAAAGGAAGGATACGGCCCGTTGGGCGCGTTTGCCCGATAAGGCGCGCTTGATGAATTGGCCAATGCCGTTTCCGGCGGTTTGACGGCAAGCCTCGTCGCTGCCGTTTTCAGCCGTCCTTGCAGACTGGCCTCGCATCTCAACCGTCATATTCGGTCTGTCTCCGTCCATTCTGCCGCATCTCGACAAGACATCCCATTTTCACCCATGCAATAAGCCCCCGTATGCACCTGTCAGAACCGACAGGCACGGCTAAAGTGTTGAATTCACGTGCATCTTTCAAACCCGACGAACGGGCCAAAGAGGCGCGTGACCACTCTGCACATGCGCGAATCAAGTCTTAAAACAATACTGCCTTCGGGAATCCGCGGGAAGGGACGGGGCAAAAAAAGAAGCCGCGGCCAAAGTCAAGGCCGCGGCTTCTATATGTTGTGGATTGATCCGGCTAAGATCAGTATCTGTAGTGTTCAGCCTTGAACGGGCCGGTCTGCGAGACGCCGATATAGTCAGCCTGTTCCTGCGAAAGTTCGGTGAGCTTCACGCCGAGCTTTTCGAGATGCAGGCGGGCAACCTTCTCGTCGAGGTGCTTCGGCAGGATGTAAACCTCGTTCTGGTAGACGTCCGGCTTGGTGTAGAGTTCGATCTGCGCCAGCACCTGGTTGGTGAAGGAAGCCGACATCACGAAGGACGGGTGGCCCGTGGCGTTACCGAGGTTCAGCAGGCGGCCTTCCGAGAGCAGGATCATGCGGTTGCCACCGGCAAACTCGATCATGTCGACCTGCGGCTTGATGTTGGTCCACTTGAGGTTCTTAAGCGCTGCGACCTGAATCTCGTTGTCGAAGTGGCCGATATTGCCAACGATGGCCATGTCCTTCATCGCACGCATGTGGTCGATGCGGATCACGTCCTTGTTGCCGGTCGTGGTGATGAAGATGTCGGCCGTCGGCGCAACCTCTTCCAGCGTCACCACTTCAAAACCGTCCATGGCAGCCTGAAGCGCGCAGATCGGGTCAATTTCCGTGACCTTGACGCGGGCGCCAGCACCACGCAGCGAGGCAGCCGAACCCTTGCCCACGTCGCCGTAACCGCACACGACGGCAACCTTGCCAGCCATCATCACGTCGGTGGCGCGGCGGATACCGTCAACCAGCGATTCCTTGCAGCCGTACTTGTTGTCGAACTTCGACTTGGTGACCGAGTCGTTGACGTTGATGGCCGGGAAGGGCAGCAGGCCCTTCTTCTGCAGTTCATAAAGGCGGTGAACGCCCGTGGTGGTTTCTTCCGAAACGCCCTTGATGGCGTCGCGCTGCTTGGTGAACCAACCCGGCGAAGCCTTGAGGCGCTTCTTGATCTGGGCAACGAGGATTTCCTCTTCTTCCGAACCCGGGTTCGAAAGCACGTCTTCACCGGCTTCGGCGCGGGCGCCAAGCAGGATGTACATGGTGGCGTCGCCGCCGTCATCGAGGATCATGTTGGAAACGCCGCCATCGGTCCACTGGAAGATGCGGTCGGTATATTCCCAGTATTCGGTCAGCGTTTCGCCCTTAACGGCGAAAACCGGAATGCCGGCAGCGGCGATCGCGGCAGCAGCATGATCCTGCGTCGAGAAGATGTTGCACGAAGCCCAGCGGATGTCGGCACCGAGCGCCTTCAGCGTCTCGATGAGAACGGCGGTCTGGATCGTCATGTGCAGCGAACCGGAGATGCGCGCACCCTTGAGCGGCTGCGCTTCACCGAATTCGGCGCGGCAGGCCATCAGGCCCGGCATTTCGGTTTCGGCAATCTCGATTTCCTTGCGACCGAAGGCTGCAAGGCCCAGGTCCGCGATGATGTAATCTTTTTCGGTGCTCATGAATGTCTCCCGGATGAGATAAGCCGCAACGCCATGCTTTTTTAAATAGTCACGGGTGCCAGCGCGTTGAAAGCGGGCCGCCTTCCAGCGGCAATATGGAATTGGGAATGCCTTTAGCAGGCTTTGCCGAACAAGGCAATGTCCACATAAAGAAGTCTTTATATCTTTATATCATTGGTGAATGCGATCCGAACACGAATTGCCAGTCCCTGCGGGAGGCAGAGCCGGATTAGGGATCGAAAGCAAACCATGAAAAAAGACGATATCGGACGTAACCGGCGTTACATTTCCTCGCCGAAGCGGTCGGCGATCAGTTTTTCCAGAGCGTCCAGCACTTCAAGGGCCTGGTTGCCACTGGCTTCAACCTGCACGCAACAGCCGGGGCTTGCGGCCAGCATCATGAGGCCCATGATGGAGGTTCCCCCGACGCTCATGCCGTCTTTGGAGACGATCACGATCGCATCAAAGGCGCTGACAGTTTGAACGAACTTCGCCGAAGCGCGCGCATGCAGTCCACGTTTGTTGATGATGGGAAATTCGCGGGAAAGCGCGGTCATGGAAGCCCTGAAGCCTTTATTTGCCGCTCAACACACGGCTCGCCACATTGATATATTTGCGCCCCGCTTCCGAGGCTTCCAGCAGCGCCTTTTCCATATTGTCTTCGCCGCGAATGCCCGCAAGTTTGATCAGCATGGGAAGGTTCATGCCGGCAATCACTTCGACCTTGCCGGTATTCATCACGGAAATGGCCATATTGGACGGCGTTCCGCCGAACATGTCGGTCAGGATGACCACGCCATGGCCGGTATCGGCACGGCCAACGGCGTCGAGAATGTCATCACGACGCTGGTCCATGTCGTCATCGGCACCGATACAGATGGTTTCAATGAACTGCTGGGGTCCAACTACATGTTCCAGGGCCAGCCGAAACTCTTCCGCCAACCTGCCATGCGTTACCAGCACTAGTCCGATCATAAGAAACCTGTCCCCTCACAGCGCGGATTGACGGCCCGATATAGCAATGCTGCCGCGCTGTCCACCGGTGGACAAATATCTTGGCCATCAAAACGGGAAGTGCAAGACAAAAATCAAGACCAAGACGAAGGTCAGAGACCGGCGTAGGACGTCTGCCGTGCCAGTTGCGGGATGAATGTGGCCAGAAGGGAAAGCGGTTCCGTCGTGGTTCGAGCCATCCGCACAAGCGGCAGGCTCACCTCTTCGTTGACGAAAAAGTGTGCGTTCTCGGTGGGCAGGCGCTCGCATTCCAAGGGATCGACGACGTCGATGACGCTGTGCAGGATGGCGTAGGGCAGGCTTTCGACGGTACCGATTCCAGTGCCACGAAACTCCATCAGTCCGGCAATGGCCGGCGGGCGGTGTGCGATGACATGGCCACCGGCAACGCTGATGAAAACCTGATCGTCACCAATCAGCGCCGCATAAAGCCCGAGGCGGCGTGCCTGCGAAAGACAGGCAAAGGCCATGCTTGATTTGCCGATGCCGGAAGGACCGACGAACATCAGCCCCGTCGTTCCCGCGACGATGGCCGTGCCATGGACATTTCGCAGGGGTGACGCTGTGCTCATCCTGGCCTCACGCCGTCGTTTCGGCTGGAAGCGTCAGAATGAAACGGGCACCGCGCATGTCTCCGGTTTCGCTGTCGCGGATGTTTTCGGCGCGCAAGGTGCCGTTATGGGCTTCGGCGATCTGGCGGCTGATCGAAAGGCCAAGGCCCGAGTTCTGGCCAAAGCTCTCGCCGTCCGGGCGGTCCGTGTAGAAACGCTCGAAGATGCGGTCGATATTCTCGGCCTGAATGCCGGGGCCGTTGTCTTCCACCTGAATGATGCAGCGATCCCGATTGCGCGACAGGCGAACGGTGATGCGACCTTCCTTCTCGGGCACGAAGGAGCGGGCATTCTCGATGAGGTTGGTGACGATCTGGCCAAGGCGAAGGTCGTGGCCATTGACAACGAAGCCTGTCCGGCTGCCCGGCTTCTGGTCGATGATATAGTCGAGTTCCACCGGCTTTTTGTGGCCGCGGATCTGGCGCGAAATATTGACGAGATTGCTAAGCAGCACTTCCAGATCAACCGGCGCGGCATCGGCGCGCGCCAGTTCCGCGTCCAGTCGCGACGCATCGGAAATATCGCTGATCAGGCGGTCGAGACGGCGAACGTCATGGAAAATAATCTCCGTCAGCCGTCGCTTGGAGTCCTCGCTCTTGGCCAGCGGCAGGGTTTCCACCGCGCTGCGCAGCGATGTCAGCGGGTTCTTCAACTCATGGCTGACATCGGCGGCAAAGCTCTCAATGGCCGCGATCCGGTCGTAAAGCGCATTGGTCATGTCGCGAAGCGCGATGGACAGATTGCCGATTTCGTCCTGTCGGGCGGAGAAGTCGGGAATCTCCTCGCGCTGCTTTGCCCCGCGACGCACCCGAACGGCCGCTGCCGCCAGACGGCGCAACGGGTTGGCGATGGTGGACGACAGCATCAGCGACAGTACGATATTGACCAGCGTCGCAACGCCGGCCATGCGCATGATGGCCAACCGTTCCGCATGCACGATCTTGTCGATGTCACCGGCCTGCGTCGACAGAAGCAACACACCCAGAACGGCGCGCGACCGCTGAACGGGAACGGCCACGGAAACGATCAGCTCGCCCTTTTCAGTCACGCGCACCACAGCGCCGCGCACCCCGGTCAAGGCGTTCATCACTTCCGGATAGATCGCACCGTCGCCGCCGGGCGATTCCTTGTAAAGCGGCAGATTGCTTGGCTGGAGCATGCGGTTGACCCAGCTCATCACCCGGTCGCTGATGCTGACGGTCGATGGGTCGATGGGGGGGAGATCAAAACGAAGCACCTGTCGCTGCGAATAGAGATGGCGGGAATCGAGCAGCAGGTTGGCGTCGGCGTCGAAAAGCCGGGCGCGCGTGCGGGTCGGAGAAATCAGGCGTCGAAGGACCGGAGCCACCCGTTCCGGATCAATCGGAAAATTGAGGTTCTCGTCGCTCGGCACTGGCGTAATGCTCTGGCCTGCCTGCAGTTCCAGGAGCTTTTCCGGATCGATGGTGATGGAGTTGGTGTCGACCGAGGCTGAGGCCGAAATCGCCCCGGCGATGATCTCGCCCTGCGTCAGAAGGCTTTCGACGCGCGCATCGATCAGGCCTTCCCGAAACTGGTTGAGGTAGAGAATGCCGCTCACCAGCACCACAAGGGCGGCGAGGTTGAAGAACACGATCCGCCGCGTCAGGCTGGAAAACACGGCATTGCCGAAAATGCGCCGAATCAGCCTGAACGGTCGCGAAAGCAAATGGCCGGTTCGGCGCGGCGCGCGGGGTTCACCGCTCGCAGCGTCCTTGTCGGCTGTCTGGTCGTCCGCGAACGTCATGTGTTTCCTTTGGCGGTCAGTGGCGGATGCGGCCGGTCTGGCTGCACCCGCCCGCCGTGAATCAGGCGGCTTCGCGGAAGCGGTAGCCCACGCCGTAGAGCGTTTCAATCATGTCGAAGTCGGTATCGGCCATCTTGAACTTCTTGCGAAGGCGCTTGATGTGGCTGTCGATGGTGCGATCGTCAACATAGACCTGTTCGTCATAGGCCGCGTCCATCAGGGCGTCACGGCTCTTCACCACGCCGGGGCGCTGGGCCAGAGCGTGGAGGATGAGGAATTCCGTGACCGTCAGCGTCACCGGCTCACCCTTCCAGGTGCAGGTATGCCGTTCCTGGTCCATGGACAGTTGTCCCCGCTCAAGCGTGCGGGCCTGATCGCCCTGTGCAGCCTTGGGCGCGGTGCCGGATGCCGCCGATTCGCGGCTCGCCACGCGGCGCAGGATCGCCTTGACGCGTTCGACGAGAAGGCGCTGCGAAAACGGCTTGGTGATGAAGTCGTCGGCCCCCATCTTGAGACCAAAGAGTTCGTCGATTTCCTCATCCTTGGAGGTGAGGAAGATCACCGGCAGGTCAGATTTCTGACGCAGGCGTCGCAACAGTTCCATACCATCCATGCGCGGCATCTTGATGTCGAAGATCGCCAGATTCGGCGGTCTGGCCATGAGGCCATCAAGCGCGGACGCACCATCGGTATAGGTTTCCACCTTGTAGCCTTCGGCTTCGAGCGCGATGGATACCGAGGTAAGAATGTTGCGGTCGTCGTCAACGAGCGCGATTGTCTGCATGTTGAAGGTCTCCGCCATCATGAACTTCGCATCTCCTGGAATTGTACCCAGCCCAGGTCCGGCCAGCGCCGGTGCGTCTTATTGAGTATAAAGGTGGAACAAATTGTGGCAAAGGCAAATCGAATAACGGACGCTTTGAGCGGCCTGAAATTATCATTCGCCAGCTTTTGCCAGATCGCCTCTCAGGTTCAAACGATTTAAACTGGCGTGATTCCTTTTAAACCGATTAATTATTTGAAATTATTAGCCTATTTTGTCGCAGGTCTCTTGCGTTTTTTTATTTCCGCAACTAGGTTCCGCCAGCTTCAGATTTGGCCTTAAGCGAAGGAGGGCGTCTGCATGGAGGAACTCGGAGTATTCAATCCGAAGAATAGCGTAACCACGATCGGGATCGATGGTGCCGCTGTTGTGAAGTACAATGTTCTTGAGCCGTATCTGGTTGAAGAATCGATTCTCGCTGGCGAAGCCGTTCTGACCGCTGATGGTGCCGTGCGCGCCGTGACCGGCCAGCACACCGGCCGTTCGCCGAAGGACAAGTTCGTCGTTCGCGACGAAAAGACCGAAGACAAGATCTGGTGGGACAACAACAAGCCCATGTCGCCCGAGCACTTTGCCGTGCTGAAGGCCGACATGCTTGCTCACGCCAAGGGCAAGAAGCTTTACGTTCAGGATCTCATCGGCGGTGCCGACCCGGAAAACGCTCTGCCGACCCGCGTCATCACCGAGCTTGCCTGGCACGCCCTTTTCATTCGTAACCTTCTGATCCGTCCGAAGAAGGAAGAACTCGCCGGCTTCCAGCAGAAGCTGACGATCATCAACCTTCCGAGCTTCAAGGCTGATCCGGCCCGTCACGGCTGCCGTACGGAAACCGTCATCGCCTGCGACCTCGAAAACGGTCTGGTTCTCATCGGCGGCACGTCCTATGCCGGTGAAAACAAGAAGTCGGTCTTCACGGTTCTCAACTACCTCCTGCCCGCCAAGAACGTCATGCCGATGCACTGCTCGGCCAACGTTGGCCCGGCTGGCGATTCGGCTGTCTTCTTCGGCCTGTCCGGCACCGGCAAGACCACGCTTTCGGCTGACCCGAAGCGTACGCTGGTTGGCGACGACGAGCATGGCTGGGGCGAACACGGCATCTTCAACTTCGAAGGTGGCTGCTACGCCAAGACCATCCGTCTCTCGGCTGAGTCCGAGCCGGAAATCTATGCCACGACGAAGCGCTTCGGCACGGTTCTGGAAAACGTCGTTCTCGACGAAAACCGCGTTCCGAACTTCGACGACGGCTCGCTGACGGAAAACACCCGCGCTGCTTACCCGCTGCACTTCATCCCGAATGCATCGGAAACCGGCCAGGCTCCGCACCCGAAGACGATCATCATGCTGACGGCTGATGCCTTCGGCGTCATGCCGCCGA
This sequence comes from Pseudomonadota bacterium, assembly GCA_020161665.1. Classification (GTDB taxonomy): domain Bacteria; phylum Pseudomonadota; class Alphaproteobacteria; order Rhizobiales; family Rhizobiaceae; genus Ectorhizobium. The sequence continues at coordinate 114,331 of JAIUPA010000019.1, forward strand.
TTGCCAAGCTCACGCCTGAGCAGGCCATGTACCACTTCCTCTCCGGTTACACCGCCAAGGTTGCCGGCACGGAAAAGGGCGTGACCGAACCGGAAGCCACCTTCTCGACCTGCTTCGGCGCGCCGTTCATGCCGCGTCATCCGGCCGAGTACGGCAACCTGCTCAAGGATCTGATCGCCAAGCACGGCGTCACCTGCTGGCTGGTCTCCACCGGCTGGACCGGCGGTGCCTACGGCATCGGTTCGCGCATGCCGATCAAGGCAACCCGCGCGCTTCTGACGGCTGCTCTGACGGGCGAACTCAACAAGGTTGACTTCCGCAAGGATGAAACCTTCGGCTTCCTCGTCCCGACCGCCCTTGAAGGCGTCGATGCGAAGATCCTCGACCCGCGTTCGACCTGGGCTGATGGCGCCGCTTACGACGCACAGGCCAAGAAGCTGGCCGGCATGTTCGTGGCCAACTTCGCCAAGTTCGAAAGCCACGTCAGCGACAGCGTCAAGGCTGCTGCTCCGAAGGCCTGATCAGACGTCTGATCACGATTCACGTGAAACCCGGCGGGCAACCGCCGGGTTTTTCTTTGTCCGGAAAGCAGCTATCAATCGCGCGGAGCAACGCCAGCGAGAGGGAAGGATATGGCCAGCGACCCGCTGATCATCAACAGCCGCATTACCCTTGCCGGTTGGGAGCTTGTCGAACAATTTGTCCTGGCGGGCGGCCCCGGTGGCCAGAACGTCAACAAGGTATCGACCGCCGTCCAGCTCTTCTTCAACATCGCGGCCTCGCCTGCCTTGAATGAGCGCGTCAAGGCGAATGCTGTCCGTCTGGGCGGTAGCCGTGTTTCGAAGGAAGGCGTGCTGATGATCGAGGCGAGCCGCTTTCGCAGCCAGGAGCGCAATCGCGAGGACGCCCGCAACAGGCTGCGGGAATTGCTGCTCGAAGCCGCAGCACCGCCACCACCGCCACGAAAGAAGACGAGGCCAACCCGCTCCTCGGTCGAGCGTCGCCTGAAGGAAAAATCCGGTCGCGCCGATGTGAAAAAGATGCGCGGACGACCCAGCGATGATTAGAGCGTCATCCGACCGGAGTGAAACGAGGATCGATAAGATGACGCTTCAAATCAAAAATTGAGAGCGCCGATCTGATTCCGTTAGATGGAACCGCGCTCTAAGCGAATTCGACATTGTTATGCCTTGTCATTCGCACGTTATTGCTTTCTCTTAAGCGATCAGTGGAGGCGGGCTTACAGCAACCGTTCAGGTTGCGAAAGCTAGCGTCCGGAACCCGAATCAAAACACCCAAGGGAGAAACGTCATGGGTCTGTTCAGCTTCATCAAGAGCGCTGGCAAGAAGCTCGGTCTTGTGGACGACGAGGGCGAAACGCCCCCGGATGCCGAAGCCGTCAAGAAGGAGCTTGAAGGGCTCAATCTCGGCACCGACAAGGTCGAAGTCACCGTGGAAGGCGACAAGGTCGTCCTGAAGGGCGACGTTGAAAACCAGAGCATCTTCGAAAAGGCCGTCATTGCCGTGGGCAATACGCTCGGCATTTCCAAGGTCGAGGCCGCCGAACTGAAGGTCGCTTCCGCTCCCGCCAAGGAGCCGGTCCTTTACACGGTGAAGAAGGGCGATACGCTCTGGGAAATCGCCGAAAGCCAGTATGGCAAGGGCAAGGGCGCGAAGCACACGGTGATCTTCGAAGCCAACCGTCCGATGCTCAGCCATCCGGACAAGATCTATCCCGGCCAGGTCTTGCGCATTCCGGAACTGGAATCCTGATTTGATCGGAGCCTGAAGGCTCTGGATCACAACGACAAGCCGCCGTATTCTGAAAAGGAATGCGGCGGTTTTCTTATTCGAGGCATGTGTAAGTGATGGCGAAGGTGCTGCAACCGGAAAACCTGCCGGAAGGGACACGCTACTGGCCGGGCTTTTTTGATCGCGCCGCCCAGGAAGCGCTGGTGGAGACGATCCGTGCCCTTGTCATGGAAAGCCCGCTTTTCACGCCGCGCATGCCCCGCACCGGAACGCCGATGTCGGTGCGCATGACCAATTGCGGCGCGCTTGGTTGGGTGACTGATCGTGAGCGCGGCTATCGCTATCAGCCGACGCACCCGGAAACGGGCAAGCCCTGGCCCCCGATGCCTGCGGTGCTCGATGACCTTTGGCAGGCCGTGGTGCCAGATGCACCGCCACCGCAAGCCTGCCTCATCAATTTCTACAATGCGCAAGCGCGCATGAGCCTGCATCAGGACCGCGACGAGCAGGATTTTTCCGCGCCCGTTGTTTCTGTCTCGTTAGGCGATGAATGCCTCTACCGTCTGGGCGGGTTGGAGCGAAACAGCCCGACGCGTTCGTTTCGGCTGAAAAGCGGCGATGTTTTCGTGCTCGGCGGGGCAGGGCGGTTGATGTTCCACGGTGTGGATCGCATCTATCCCGGCACGTCGGACCTGTTGAAGAATGGCGGACGAATCAATCTGACGCTGAGGCGTGTAACCCACCCCTGAACCGTCTGAAGCTTTAAAGCTTGCGCAGCGCGACCTGCTCGATGAGGTGGTTCTCACCCTTTTGCAGAATGAGATCGGCGCGCGGGCGCGTCGGCAGGATATTCTGGCGCAGGTTCTTCAGATTGGTGTTGTGCCACAACCCTTCGGCCACGGTCAGCGCTTCCTCGTCACTGATGACCGAGAAGCGGTTGAAATAGGCCTGCGGGTCGCGAAACGCTGTTTCACGAAGGCGCATGAAGCGATCCACGTACCATTTGTGAATCAGGTGCTCGTCAGCATCGATATAAATCGAGAAATCGAAGAAGTCCGAAACGATGGGAATGATCTTGCCGCCCGCCGGAAGGCTGCGCGACTGCAGGACGTTCACGCCCTCGAAAATCAGGATGTCGGGACGGTCAACAATAGTGAACTGGTCTGGCAGTACGTCATAGACCGCGTGCGAATAGCGTGGCGCCTTCACATTCGGCAGGCCGGCCTTGATGTCGGAAAGGAAGCGTAGAAGTTCCCCGGTATTGTAGCTTTCGGGAAAGCCCTTGCGCGCCATCAACCCGCGCGTCTTCAATACGGCGTTGGAATAGAGAAAGCCGTCGGTCGTCACCAGATCGACCTTGGGGCTTGATGGCCAGCGCGCCAGAAGCTCTTTCAGGATGCGGGCCGTCGTTGATTTGCCGACGGCGACCGATCCGGCAATGCCGATGACGAAGGGCGTCTTTACGGCCCCGGAAAGGCTGAGGAACTCATTGCGCTGGTTAAACAGCATCTGTGAGGATTCGACATGGGCCGAGAGCAGACGGGACAACGACAGGTAGATGCGCCGCACCTCATCGAGATCGATGGGGTCATCAATCGAGCGCAGGCGCTTGAGGTCGTCTTCCGTCAGCGTCAGAGGCGTATCGGCGCGAAAGCGAGCCCATTCCGCAGTCGTGAAGAAGTGGTACGGCGAATAACGGCTATCCTGGAAATGGTCCAGAGTTTCAGGCACTTCCACCTCCCTGATCGCGCCCATGCTTAGCCTTACTCCCGACGGCTGGCCTTCTCCTGGAGGCCGGATTGTGCAGTACGCTGTTCCAGAACGTTCATTACATCCGAAAGCGGTATGTCCGCAATCTTCAAAACGACCAGAAGGTGGTACAGAAGGTCCGCACTTTCGTCGATAAGGTTAAGTTTATCGTCCGAAATGGCCGCAATGACCGTTTCCACGGCCTCTTCACCCAGCTTTTTGGCGGCCTTGCGTTGCCCTGCGACAAAAAGCTTCGCCGTCCAGGATTCCTCTGGCGATGCCTTGGCGCGGTTGGCGACGATCTTTTCGAGATCGGAGAGGGAAAAGTCGCTCATCGTGGCGTCCTTAATCAAGCCGCATCGGAATGCCGCGCTCGGCCATATAACGCTTGGCCTCGCCAATCGAATAGGTACCGAAGTGGAAGATCGAGGCGGCCAGAACCGCCGTCGCATGCCCGTCCCGCACGCCTGCGACAAGGTCATCGAGCGTGCCAACGCCACCCGACGCAATCACCGGCACATGCACGCTGTCGGCAATGGCACGCGTCAGCGCAATGTCATAGCCGGATTTCGTACCGTCGCGATCCATGGACGTCACCAGCAACTCGCCTGCACCGCGCTCCACCATGGAAACGGCAAAGGAAAGGGCGTCAATGCCGGTCGGATTGCGACCGCCATGGGTGAAAATCTCCCAACGGTCCGCTTCACCCGCGCCGGAAACCTTCTTGGCATCGATGGAAACAACGATGCACTGGTCGCCGAACTTGTCAGCGGCTTCGTTGACGAAATCCGGGTTCTTCACAGCTGCCGAATTGATCGAAACCTTGTCGGCACCGCACAGCAGAAGCTTGCGAATGTCGCTGATGGCGCGAACGCCACCGCCCACCGTCACCGGCATGAAGCAATGGTCGGCGGTGCGGGCCACCACGTCGAAAATCGTGTCGCGATTATCGGACGAGGCGGTAATGTCGAGAAAGCAAAGCTCGTCGGCCCCGGCAGCGTCATAGGCCTTGGCAGCCTCGACCGGATCACCGGCATCGATGAGATCGACGAAATTGACGCCCTTGACGACGCGGCCGTCCTTCACGTCGAGACAGGGAATGACGCGGGCTTTCAGTGTCATCGGCCGACCTCCTGGCGTGCGGCGGTAATGAGCGCCAGCGCCTGCTTTGGATCGATACGGCCATCATAAAGGGCGCGACCGGAGATCGCTCCCTCAAGACGCGCGGCATCGGGTTCGAGCATCCGGCGAATATCCTCAAGCGAGGCAAGGCCGCCCGAAGCGATCACCGGAATGGAAACGGCGTTGGCGAGATCGAGCGTCGACTCCCAGTTGATGCCGGTCAGAATGCCGTCCCGGTCGATATCGGTATAAATGATCGCCGAAACGCCGGCCCCTTCGAACTTCTTGGCAAGCTCGATCACGCCGAGTTCGGAGGCTTCCGCCCAGCCTTCCACGGCCACCTTGCCGCCCTTGGCGTCGATGCCGACCGCAATATGGCCGGGGAAACGCTTGCAGGCTTCAATGACCAGCGCCGGATCGCGCACCGCGACCGTGCCGAGAATGACGCGGGTCAGACCGCGGGCAAGCCAGCTTTCAATATGGTCGAGCGTGCGAATGCCGCCGCCGAGCTGTACCGGGTTCTTCGTGGCTTTCAAAATCGCATCGACGGCAGCGCCATTGACGCTCTCACCGGCAAAAGCGCCGTTGAGGTCCACCACATGCAGCCATTCAAAGCCCTGCTCTTCAAAGGCAAGCGCCTGCGCGGCCGGGTCCGGATTATAAACGGTGGCCTGCTCCATATCGCCCAGCTTGAGGCGAACGCACTGGCCGTCTTTCAGATCGATAGCCGGAAAAAGGATCATGTCACGGCGTCCATTTCAGGAAATTGGAAATCAGCTTGAGACCGAGCGACTGGCTCTTTTCCGGGTGGAACTGAGCGCCCGCCTTGTTGCCGCGACCGACAAACGCCGTCATCGGGCCACCATAATCGGTCGTCGCAATCACTTCGTCGCCGTTTTCGGCGTCGAGGTGGTAGGAATGTACGAAATAGGCATGCAGGCCGTCGGGGCCGGTGCGAATGCCGTCAAACAGCGGATGCTGGCTGTGAAGGTCAAGCGTGTTCCAGCCGATCTGCGGAATTTTTAAAGCCGGATCGGCCGGCGTCATCAGCTTCACGTCACCCTTGATCCAGTCGAGACCCTTGGTGACGGTCTTTTCCAGCCCACGCGAAGACATGAGCTGCATGCCGACGCAAATGCCGAGGAAGGGACGCGCCTTGTCGTCCACCGCGTGATGAAGCGCCTCCACCATGCCCGGAACGGCATCAAGCCCGGCGCGGCAATCGGCATAGGCACCGACACCCGGCAGAACGATGCGGTCCGCCTTGGCAACAATATCGGCCTCGCTGGTCAGGATCACCTCGGCGGCAATGCCTTCCTCGCGGGCGGCCCGTTCAAAGGCCTTGGTGGCCGAGCGCAGATTGCCCGAACCGTAATCAATGATCGCGACGCGCATGGCCTCGCAGTCCTCCGTATTAGGGAAACAGATAAGGGATCAGACGAGAATGCCCTTGGTGGAAGGCACGCGGTTCGCCTGCCGCGGATCGATTTCAAGTGCCGTACGCAACACGCGCGCCACGGCCTTGAAGCAGGTCTCGGCAATATGGTGGTTGTTCGCGCCGTAATGGTTGAGAACGTGCAGCGTGATCCCGGCATTCTGGGCAAAGGCCTGGAAGAACTCGCGCACCAGCTCGGTGTCGAACGTGCCGACCTTGGGGGCGGAGAAATTCACAGTCCAGACCAGAAACGGACGGCCCGAAACATCAACGCCCGCCTTGGTCATCGTCTCGTCCATGACGAGATCGAGCGAGGCATAACGGGTAATGCCGCGACGGTCGCCCAGCGCCTTGGAAATGGCCTGACCGAGTGCGATGCCAGTGTCTTCCACCGTGTGGTGATCGTCAATGTGCAGATCGCCTTTGACGGCAATCTCCATGTCGATCAGCGAATGGCGGCAAAGCTGGTCGAGCATATGATCGAAGAAGCCGACGCCCGTCGAAATCTTGCCCGAGCCGGTGCCGTCAAGATTGACGGACACGGCAATGGCGGTCTCGTTCGTGGTGCGGGAAACGCTGGCCTTGCGGCCCGAGCCTTCGGTCATGTGCCAACTCCTTGGAAAGATGCCCGTTCCTTATCAGGCATGGGCGGCAATTGCCAGAATGTTTGCGCGCATTGCGCCGCATTGCATTCGCAAATACGGCGCTTACATAAGCTGGCGAAGAGTTTTAAGCGCCCGGTGTTTCGGGTGGAGGATTTTCGATGACGACAATCGTATCGGTCCGCAAGGACGGCAAGGTGGTCATGGCGGGTGACGGTCAGGTCAGCCTCGGCCAGACGGTGATGAAGGGCAATGCCCGCAAGGTGCGCCGCATCGGCAAGGGCGGCGACGTGATCGCCGGTTTTGCGGGCGCGACGGCGGATGCTTTCACCCTGCTCGATCGTCTGGAAAAGAAGCTGGAGCAATATCCGGGTCAGCTGATGCGGGCTGCCGTGGAATTGGCCAAGGACTGGCGCACCGACAAGTATCTGCGCAACCTCGAAGCCATGATGATCGTCGCCGACCGGCAGGTCACGTTGGCGATTACCGGCAACGGCGACGTTCTGGAGCCGGAACACGGCGCGATTGCCATCGGTTCCGGCGGCAATTACGCGCTCGCCGCCGCCCGTGCGCTGATGGATTCCGAGCGCGATGCCGAAGAGATTGCCCGGCGCGCCATGGAAATTGCCGCGGACATCTGCGTTTACACCAATCACAACCTCATCGTCGAAACGCTCGATGCCGAGCGTTGATCGAGATCAGAGGAGAAAAGCATCATGACCGAGTTTTCCCCGCGTGAAATCGTATCCGAACTGGACCGCCACATCATCGGTCAGCACGATGCCAAGCGCGCTGTCGCAATCGCGCTTCGAAACCGCTGGCGTCGCCAGCAGCTTGAAGAAGGGCTGCGCGACGAGGTAATGCCGAAGAACATTTTGATGATCGGCCCGACCGGCGTTGGCAAGACGGAGATTTCCCGCCGTCTGGCGCGCCTTGCCGGAGCACCCTTCATCAAGGTCGAGGCCACCAAGTTCACCGAAGTCGGCTATGTCGGGCGCGATGTCGAACAGATCATTCGCGATCTGGTCGAGATCGGCATCACCCTGACGCGTGAAAAGAAGCGCGCCGAGGTGGAAGTGCGCGCCCACCAGAATGCCGAGGAGCGGGTGCTCGATGCACTGGTCGGCTCCACGGCCTCGCCCGCAACGCGTGACAGTTTCCGCAAGAAGCTGCGCGCCGGTGAGCTGGACGACAAGGAAATCGACATCGAGGTGGCGGAAGGGGCCAGCAATGCGCCGGGCTTTGAAATTCCCGGCATGCCGGGCGCCAATATCGGTGTGCTGAACCTGTCCGAAATGTTCGGCAAGGCCATGGGTGGCCGCACCAAGAAGGTCCACACCACGGTGGCGAAGTCCTATCCGGATCTGATCCGCGATGAATCGGACAAGCTGATCGACAATGAGGTGATCCAGCGCGAAGCGGTCCGCTCGGTGGAAAATGACGGCATCGTCTTCATCGACGAAATCGACAAGATCGCCGCCCGTGATGGTGGGGTGGGCGCTGGCGTTTCCCGAGAGGGGGTGCAGCGTGACCTCTTGCCGCTCGTCGAAGGCACGACCGTTTCCACCAAATACGGACAGGTGAAGACCGATCACATTCTCTTCATTGCGTCGGGTGCCTTCCACGTCGCCAAGCCGTCCGACCTTTTGCCGGAATTGCAGGGCCGCCTGCCGATCCGTGTCGAATTGAAGCCGCTGACCAAGGAAGATTTCCGCCGCATTCTGACGGAAACCGAAGCCAGCCTCATCCGACAGTACAAGGCGCTGATGGCCACGGAAGCGCTGACGCTCGATTTCACTGAAGACGCGATTGATGCGCTGGCCGATACGGCGGTTCATCTGAACGCCACGGTCGAAAACATCGGCGCGCGCCGTCTTCAGACGGTGATGGAGCGGGTGCTCGATGAAATCTCTTTCAACGCCCCGGACCGGGGCGGTTCGGAAGTGATGATCGATTCCGACTATGTGCGCGAGCACGTGGGCGAACTCGCCCGCGATACCGATCTGTCGCGCTATATTCTCTGACGCGCCATAACGGGGCGGGATTGTTGACAGTCCCGCCTCGACAAGTCCGTCAAGAATTCGTTAATGGAAACCCGCTTCCGCACGCCTTGCCGAGATTTGCCATGATTCGGGTCTAACCCGCGGGCACAAGCGCAGTGACGGAGATCGGTGAACAGATGGCGGACATGATGGTCAAGCTTCGGCAGTTTCTCTTTGCATTGACGGGCGTTCTCGCCCTGACCTCTGCCGATATGGCTTTGAGCGCATCCGTGCCGCCGGGCAACCGCAATGCGGAACAGCCGGCCATTCCCGGTTCCTCGGTTCGCCGCACCTCGGCCACCAAGTCGAGCTTCGACGTGAAGTATGAGAAGGTGCGCGATCTTCTGGCCACCGACCGCAAGCTGATGTCGAAGATCAAGGCGACCGCTGCCGATTACGGCATCGACCCCATCCACATGGTGGGCGCGCTGGTCGGCGAACATACCTATAATGTCGATGCCTATGACCGGCTGCAGAGCTACTACGTCAAGGCTGCGTCTTATGCCGGTTCCAGCTTCCGCTTTGGTTATGGCGACGAGAGCATTTCCGATTTTCTGAAGCGTCCGCAATTTGCCGGATGCCGCCAGTCCGACAGCTACAGTCTCTGGACCTGCCGCGAGGATGTCTGGGAACAGAGCTTCCGCGGCCGCAAGGTCGGCGGAACGGCGTTTCCGGATAACCGCTTCAGCGCCGTTTTCTTCCAGCCTTTCTTTGCCGGGCAGACCTTCGGTCTCGGTCAGGTCAATCCGCTGACGGCGCTGATGCTGTCCGATATGGTGGCCAAGCGCTCGGGCTATGACAGGCTTGATGAGAACGATGCCGCCGAGGTTTACAAGGCCATTATGGACCCGGATCATTCGCTGGCCTACATGGCCGCGATCATCCGCCGTTCCATCGATGATTATCGCGAAATCGCGGGCGTCGATATTTCCACCAATCCCGGCGTTACTGCGACACTCTATAATGTCGGCAACTCGCGCCAGCGTGCCCGCGCGCTGGCAGCCCGTCGCGCCGGCGGTGGCGATGTCTGGCCGGAGGAAAATTATTACGGCTGGCTGATCAATGATCGCCTAGACGAACTGAAGAAGCTTCTCTGACGCCAGCCGATTATGTCCGCATGGGCAGGACCCGAACATGATTTTTTCTATTTTGGAAAAAATCCTTCAAACTTTTGCAGAATTGACGAAAACCGGAATCCGAGGAAACTGCATCCAACCATAACGGCGATACGCCACGGGAGTTGAGACATGAGCCGGATTGAAAAGAACGGGCTGGCCTTTGATGCCGGTCTTTACGAGTTTCTGACGAAGGAAGCCCTGCCGGCTGCCGGTGTGGATGCGGATGCCTACTTCGCGTCCTTCGCGGCCATCGTCAACGAACTCGCTCCGGAGAACAAGGCGCTGCTCGAAAAGCGCGACCGCTTCCAGGAGAAGCTCGACGCCTGGTATCGTGAAAACGGCGCGCCGGTGGATATGGCCGCCTATGAAGCCTTCCTGCGCGAGATCGGCTACATCCTGCCCGAAGGCCCGGCCTTCACGGTCACGACGGACCATGTGGACGCGGAAATCGCCTCGATTGCCGGTCCGCAGCTCGTCGTTCCGGTCATGAATGCCCGCTACGCGCTGAACGCTGCCAATGCCCGCTGGGGCTCTCTCTATGATGCGCTCTACGGCACGGATGCGATTTCCGAAGCCGATGGCGCGGAAAAGGGCAAGGGCTACAACCCGAAGCGCGGCGAAAAGGTCATCGCCTGGGCTCGCAACCTGCTTGACACCAGCGCACCGCTGGCTGCCGGTTCGTGGACGGATGTGAAGTCCTTTGCCGTTGAAGGTGGCGCGCTTGCCGTGACCCTGCTCGACGGCACGAAGACGGCCCTCAAGGATGCGGCCTCCTTCGCCGGTTATAATGGCGATGCATCGGCCCCGACCGCGCTGCTTCTCACGAAGAACGGCCTTCACCTTGAAGTTCGCATCGACGCCAGCTCGATGATCGGCAAGACCGATCCGGCCGCGATTGCCGATGTCATCGTCGAATCGGCCATCACCACCATCATGGACTGCGAAGATTCCGTCGCTGCCGTCGATGCCGAGGACAAAGTTCTCGTTTATCGCAACTGGCTTGGCCTGATGACCGGCGACCTGTCGGAACAGGTCGAAAAGGGCGGCAAGACCATCACCCGTCGCCTGAATGCCGACCGCGTTTACACCGCGCCGGATGGCACGTCGCTGACGCTGCATGGCCGCTCGCTGATGCTCGTTCGTAACGTCGGCCATCTGATGACCAACCCGGCTGTGCTTGACGCGGCTGGCAACGAGATCCCGGAAGGCATCATGGATGCGCTGGTTACGGCGCTCATTGCCCTCATCGATGTTGGCCCCAAGGGTCGCCGCGCCAATTCGCGCGCCGGTTCCATGTATGTCGTGAAGCCGAAGATGCATGGCCCGGAAGAAGTGGCCTTCGCATCCAAGCTGTTCGGCAAGGTCGAAGCAGCCCTCGGCATGGCCCCGAACACCATGAAAATGGGGATCATGGACGAGGAACGCCGCACGACGGTCAACCTCAAGGAATCGATCCGTGCGGCTGCCGCCCGCGTCGTCTTCATCAACACCGGCTTCCTCGATCGCACCGGCGACGAGATCCATACCTCGATGGAAGCTGGCCCGATGATCCGCAAGGGCGACATGAAGCAGGCCGCCTGGATTTCCGCTTATGAACAGTGGAACGTCGATATCGGTCTCGAATGCGGCCTTTCCGGTCACGCCCAGATCGGCAAGGGCATGTGGGCCATGCCGGACCTGATGGCCGCCATGCTGGAACAGAAGATTGCCCACCCGAAGGCGGGCGCGAACACCGCATGGGTTCCCTCGCCGACGGCCGCAACCCTTCATGCCACGCACTACCACAGCGTTGATGTGGCTTCGGTTCAGGCGAGCCTGAAGAGCCGTGGCCGCGCCAAGCTGGGCGATATCCTCTCCGTTCCGGTCGCCACGCGTCCGAACTGGTCGCCGGAAGACATCCAGCGCGAAATCGACAACAATGCCCAGGGCATCCTCGGCTATGTTGTGCGCTGGATCGATCAGGGCGTCGGCTGCTCCAAGGTTCCGGACATCAATGACATTGCGCTGATGGAAGACCGCGCCACGCTGCGCATTTCCTCGCAGCACATGGCCAACTGGCTGCGTCACGGCATCATCAACGAAGCGCAGGTGATGGAAACCATGAAGCGCATGGCTGCTGTCGTGGATCGCCAGAACGCGGATGATCCGCTCTACACGCCGATGGCGGCTGATTTCGAGGGTTCCGTTGCCTTCCAGGCCGCCCTTGATCTGGTGCTTAAGGGCCGTGAGCAGCCCAATGGCTATACCGAGCCGGTTCTGCACCGCCGCCGCCGCGAGCTGAAGGCGAAGCTTGCCGGTTAAAGATTGAACTTTGGGGCGGCTTGTCCTGCCCAAGGTTCCCGAGCCCCCATGCCCGGCCACCGCACCAGCGGTAACCGCGCACGAAAAAGCCGTCGGATTCAACCGGCGGCTTTTTTGTTGGCAGGCTGGCATGGAGCGGTGGGGCCAAAGAAAAAGGCCGCCGGGATGACCGGCGGCCTTCAGACTTCAAGCTTTCACTTGGAATTACTGCATCACGACGACGCGCGTGCTGCGGCCCGGGCGAACACGGCTGTAAAGGTCGATCACATCCTGGTTGATCAGACGAATGCAGCCCGAGGAAGCGGCGGTGCCGATGGAGGACCATTCCGGCGTGCCGTGCAGACGAAACAGCGTATCGCGACCCTTGTCGTCGAAGAGGTACATGGCGCGGGCACCCAGCGGGTTGGAAATGCTCGGGCCCATTCCGTTCTCGACATACTTGGCGATTTCCGGCTTGCGCTGTGCCATTTCCTTCGGCGGATGCCAGGTCGGCCATTCCTGCTTCCAGGCAACATAGGCTTCACCCTGCCATGCAAAGCCGGCCTTGCCGACGCTGATGCCGTAGCGAACAGCCTTGCCGCCCGACAGAACGTAGTAAAGGAAGCGGTTCGGGGTATCGACAACGATCGTACCGGCCTTTTCGTTCGTCGAATAGTCAACGATCTGGCGGTGGAAACGCTTGTCCACGCGGTTGATCGGGATCGCCGGAAGTGCGTAACCCGCATCCGTCGTTGCCCCGTAGGATTCCGTGAAGATCTGGTTCGTTTCGACCTTGGCAGTTTCAACAGCGGGCTTGCCGTTGTCTGCGGTCTTCGACGAAGAAGTAGTTGTGCAACCGGCCAGTGCAAGCATTGCAACCAGGCCAGACAGGGTCAGGACATTGCGGGCGCGCATGATATTCTCGTTGTGAACAGGATGATTCGGCAGTGCAGCAACCGCCGTTGATCAAGGGTTATTTTCCATAAGGTTTCCCTTGGCAAGGCGATCATGGCCAGACAGTGAAACCTGTGGCGCAAATTTGTCAGCCATGGCCTTTTTGCAACATGTGTTGCGCGCAAGCCATGCCATGAGGATCGACTTTCATGACGCTGGTCTCCATTCCCGGCTCACATCCGCTGATCGACGGTCGCCAGTCTGATTCGGCGATGCTTGTGCGGCGTGGCGTTCAGCGCCTGCTCGACAAGATGCTGCATGCCTCTCTGCCTGAACTCCCGCTCGCCAGCGGGCGGCGCGCAGACCTCATCAGCCTCTCGGTCAAGGGCGAGATCTGGATCATCGAAATCAAGTCATCGATTGCCGATTTCCGGGCCGATCAGAAATGGCCGGAGTATCGCGCCCATTGTGACCGGCTGTTCTTCGCCACCCATGCCGAGGTGCCGCTCGACATCTTCCCGGAAGAATGTGGACTGATGGTTTCGGATGGCTATGGCGCGCATATCCTGCGCGAGGCCCCGGAACATCGCCTGCCGCCTGCGACCCGTAAAAGCGTGATGCTGGAATTTTCGCGCGCTGCCGCACGGCGCCTGATGGTGGCCGAATGGACCGCAGGCGCCTCCTCGACAGAACCAGAGGCTTAATGCTTACTTGGGCGCGCGCTTGGCCAGAATGCGCTGAAGGGTGCGGCGATGCATGTTGAGACGGCGGGCCGTCTCGGAAACATTGCGGTCGCACATTTCATAAACGCGCTGGATATGTTCCCAGCGCACGCGATCCGCCGACATCGGATTTTCCGGCACTTCGGCCTTTTCACCCGGGCGCTGCGTCAGCGCATTATAGATGTCGTCCGCATCGGCGGGCTTGGCCAGATAGTCGAGCGCACCCAGCTTCACAGCCGTCACGGCGGTGGCGATATTACCATAGCCGGTCAGAACCACGATGCGGGTGTCACTGCCGGTCGTGCGGATGGCTTCGATCACGTCGAGACCATTGCCGTCACCCAGACGAAGATCGACCACGGCATATTTCGGTGGATTGCTCTTGGCTTTGACGATGCCTTCCGCGACAGATTCGGCCGTTTCGACGGCAAAGCCGCGGCTTTCCATGGCGCGAGCCAGACGACGCAGGAACGGACCATCGTCATCGACGAGCAGGAGCGTTTCCTCCATAGCGTCGATGTCATCCCGTTCCTTGTCCGCAGGGGACGAAGCAACGGTGCCGTTCGGGCTCTTTTCAACCATCGCAAACATTCCTCTCCAACCGCCAGTGGCCCCGCAGGCAAATCTGGTGGTATCCAATCAGCAGGCAAACCAACCGTGTTTTCACCGGGGCCTTCCATCCCGGTGATCGGTTATGGCTATTAATTCAAGGCGGGTAAAGTCATTTTAGCGCGTTCGCGTCCATTCGCGCGCGCGGCCACTCAATTCGAACATTGGCGCCGGTCGTCTCCGGCCCGCTGTTGAAGAATTCCATGCGGGCACCGGAGCGTTCCAGCAAGGTTTTGGCAATGAACATGCCAAGACCGAGGCCGCCTGCCTTGTCGGCCCGCGCGCGCTTCGTCACATAAGGCTCGCCGATTCGCGCCAGAACATCCGGGGCGTAACCCTGTCCGTCATCGCTGATCAGGATCGAAACCCGGTCGCGATCATGCTCCACGGTGATGGTGACTTTCTCGCGGGCAAAGTCCACGGCATTTTCGATCAGGTTGCCAAGACCGTAAAGGATGCCGGGATTGCGGCTGCCAACAGGCTCACCGGCCCGGCCCGATTTCTCGACAAGCTCCAGCTTCACGCCGAAATCGCGATGCGGCGCCATCACTTCCTCGACCAGCGAGGAAAGCGGCAGAACGCGCATATGCTCTTCATTGTCGGCGGAAAGGGACGTCAGTCGGCGCAAAATATCGCGGCAGCGCTCACTCTGGCTGCGCAGGAGAAGCACATCCTCGCGCATCCGGTCATCGGGCTTGAGTTCGCGCTCCATTTCCTTGGCAATGACGCTGATCGTGGCAAGTGGCGTGCCCAGTTCATGGGCGGCGGCAGCAGCCAGGCCGTCGAGCTGCGTCAGGTGCTTTTCCCGCTGCAGAACGAGTTCCGTGGCGGCCAGCGCGTCGGCCAGCTGCGTGGCTTCATTGGAGATGCGGTACACATAAAAGGCGGCAAACGCCATGGTCGAAACCACGGCGCACCACAAAGCGAACAGCATGACCGGCAGGATCACCAGCGTTTGGCCCGGATACCAGGGCATCGGGAAGGGCGAAAACGCCATGGCCGTGGTGGCAATCAGGGCGACAGCCAGAAGCGCCAGAGAGTAACGCGGCGGCTGCGAGGCAAAGGAGATGATGACCGGAACGCAGACTAGCGCGGCAAAGGGATTGCCAAGGCCCCCGGTCACGAAAAGCAGCGCCGCCAGCTGCAGAAGGTCAACGGACAGCAGCAGGAAGGTCGTGCTGGCCGAAAGGCGCTGTGTTTCCGGGTAGCTCAGCGTCATGAACAGGTTGAGGGCCGCAAGGCCGCCGATGAGCACGGCAATCGGCATGATCGGCAGAGGGAACTCCAGCAACAAGGCCACCGCCGCCACGGTCGCCGTTTGCCCCGCAATCGCCAGCCAGCGAAGACGCGCCAGTGTGTGCAGTCTGAGGTTTCGGCTGTCATGGCCGAATGTCACATTGGCGTCGCTCGGTGTAGCGTTCATGTCTGCGTCTCCGGCCTTGGCGGCCTGCCGTTTTGGGAAAGTTCGCTTGTGCCTAAATTAGCCGTCGAATTCAAGCAGAAGTGGCATTTTGGGGTTGCAAGACCGCAAACGGCGTTATGTGCCGCGCGGCTTGGCCCTGTGCGTGGGCGTGGCGTCCGCCGGATTTTCCGGCCAGGGGTGTTTCGGGTAGCGCCCGCGCATGTCGGCCCGCACATCCTTCCACGATCCCGCCCAGAAGCCCGGCAGATCGCGCGTTGTCTGGATCGGTCGGTGCGCCGGTGATGTCAGTTCCAGAAGAAGCGGCAACCGGCCGGCCCCGATGGTGGGATGAGTTTTCAGGCCGAAGAGTTCCTGCACGCGAATAGACAGCACCGGCTCCTCGCCATCATACTGGATCGGATGCCGTTGTCCGGTCGGCGCCTCAAAATGGGTGGGCGCAAGTCGGGAAAGATCGCGCTGGACCTCATGCGGCACCAGAGACATCAGACCGTCTGAAAGGCTGCCTGCGGTGATGTCATCAATGCCCTTGGTCGATTGCTGATACGGCTCGAACCACACATCCAGCCGCTCCAGCAGCGCCGCGTCGCTCATGTCCGGCCACGGCTCGCCCAAAGCCCGATGCAGGAAGCCGATCCGGTCACGCAACTGCCGCGCCTCCTTGCTGAAGGGCAGGGCGTCAAGCCCCAGCATCCGCACACCGTCGCTGAGCGCCTTGGCAACCTTCGGGCCGTTCGGGCGGGGGAGAGGCGCTTCATCGAAGATCAGGGCGTTGAGCCGTGTGACGCGCCTTGCCCGCACCTGCCGGCTGTCCCGGTCAAAGAAGCATTGTTCCTCACGGGTGATGGCAGCGGAAAGTTCGGCGTCCACCTCCGTGCGGGTGATCTCTGCCGCTGCCAGAATACGCGGGCTCGCGGCCCGTCCGGTCAGATCAGCAACAACGAGCATGGGCGAAGCGGCAAGACGCTCGGTCTCGGGCAGTTCGCCGCCGCGTCCATTGGCCAGCACGAAGCGGCCCCGACCACCCCGCTGGATGGCCACGCGGTCCGGAAACGCATGGAGGAGAAGGGCGCCCGGGCTGACGGGTTCGCTCGCAGGGGTGTGTTTCCCGAGCGTATCGGCAAGCCGCAGCGCAAGCTTGCGGGCCTGCTCGGCGCGATTGCCTTTTTCGGTTTTGAAGCGCCGCAGCCGTTCTTCCAGATCAGGGCTTGTTCCGCCCAGACCTTGCTCGGTCATCAAAACGGCCAGCAGGCAGGCGTCCCGACCATGGCCCTGTTCGGCAGCAGCAACCGCCATCGCGGCCAGCCGCGGCGGTAGCGCCAACGCGCGAATGCGCTTTCCCGCTTCGGTGAGATCGCCTTTGGCATCAAGCGCGCCCAGAAGCGTCAGGAGTGCCTTGGCCTCGGCAAATGCGGCCACCGGCGGTGGATCGATAAAGGAAAGCGCTGAAGGCTCCTTCACACCCCAATGCGCCATATCCAGCACAAGACCGGAGAGGTCGCTCGAAAGGATCTGCGGCGGCGTGAAGGCGGGCAGGGCCGCCGTCTGGCCCGAATGCCACAGGCGAATGGCTTTCCCCGGCTCGGTACGCCCGGCACGTCCGGCCCGCTGGTCTGCCGAGGCGCGCGAGACGCGCACGGTTTCCAGGCGTGTGATCCCGGTTGATGGCTCGTAGACCGGAAGGCGCTGCAGCCCGCTGTCGATGACGATCCGCACCCCATCAATCGTGATGGAGGTTTCGGCAATGGAGGTGGCCAGAACAATCTTGCGTCGTCCGGCTGCTGTTGGCCGGATGGCCGCATCCTGTTCCTGCTGGCTGAGGTTGCCAAAAAGCGGCATGATGTCGGTCTCCGGGCCGAACCATCCTTCAAGCCGCTCGACCGTCCGCAGGATTTCCGCCTGTCCCGGCAGGAAGGCCAGTATGGAGCCGGTCTCGCTGGCATGGGCAGCGCGGATCGCACTCGCCATGCTGTTCTCTATACGCTCTCCGGTGGGGCGGTCCCGGTATTGCACATCGACCGGATAGGCGCGTCCCATGCTTTCAATAACGGGAGGATGGCCAAGCAGACCGCTGACCTTCTCCACATCGAGCGTTGCCGACATGACGAGGATGCGCAGATCCGGGCGAAGTGCGGCCTGAACGTCGAGCGCGAGCGCCAGACCGAAATCCGCATCGAGCGAGCGTTCGTGGAATTCATCAAAGAGAACGGCGGCTACCCCCGACAGCTCCGGATCATCCAGAACCATGCGGGCAAAGACGCCTTCGGTGACGACCTCAATACGCGTGCGGGACGAAATGCGGTTATCGAGGCGCATCCGGTAGCCCACGGTCTCTCCGACGGCCTCACCGGCAAGCGCCGCCATCCGTGCCGCAGCAGCCCGCGCAGCAAGCCTGCGCGGTTCAAGAAGAATGATCCGCCCGTCGCCTCGCCAGGCTTCCTCAAGCAGGTAAAGCGGCACCAGCGTCGTCTTGCCGGCGCCGGGTGGCGCTGAAAGGACGGCCCGCCCATGCGCCTCTAAAGCCGCGGCCACATCCGTAAGGACACCGGAGACGGGAAGGGCGGGCAGTGATTCACGTGAAAAAGTCATAGGCAAAGTGCGGGCTCAAGACGTGGAATGGGAACCTCTCAGATACCCTAGGAAACCCCTTCTACCTAGTGCGATGCGACAAATTGAGGAATTGTTCCGGCATGCGATGGGTATGAAGATAGGGCCTAGCCTCACCCGGCCAAAAACCGTCATCGATGAGGGAGCTTTGAACCCGTTTTGGATGCGCAAAACGGAATGAAACGAATTCGTTCTTTATTTTCAATGACTTGAAAGAAAGTTCGACTTTCGTGAAATTTTCCCATTGACGGTTGGAATGGGTGTGTCCTATAAGCCGCGTCACTGAACGAGGGCGGCGGCGCTGCTGGCGACGGACTGCTTCGTTCTAAAGACTGGCGCTGATGACCTGGAGACGGGTGATTGGTTGAGGGG
>JAIUPA010000020.1 GCA_020161665.1 Pseudomonadota bacterium
CCCCTCAACCAATCACCCGTCTCCAGGTCATCAGCGCCAGTCTTTAGAACGAAGCAGTCCGTCGCCAGCAGCGCCGCCGCCCTCGTTCAGTGACGCGGCTTATAGGACACACCCATTCCAACCGTCAATGGGAAAATTTCAAACACCTGCATTTTTCTTTCAACGCACTGAAAAGAAATGCTATTTTTCGCGTCCACCGAATCAGCGACCGGGCCGGACCCATGAAGCCTCTAAGAAGGCCTTAACAGGCCAACAGCTTTCTCGACGTTTGCCCTGCGAATTTCACAATTGCCCGTCAGAAGGCTTCTTCAAAGAGGTGATTTGCACAGCCCGCTGGCGACGTGATTTGACTTGCCAGCCGAAAAATGCACATTTTCGCCCACCAAATACATCCGGGGAACGGGTTTCCTGTGACCGGCAAGAACAAGCAACAACCAAGAACGAAGAACAGGGAGCTCCGGAAATCGCATGATGCCAGATCCGGCACTCGAACGTTCGCTCGGCAACGAGGCCCCTGTCCTTGCGGACGGCAAGCGCTCTCCGGACCGACGCGAGATTTCCCTGCGCTGGCTTTCCGGCACGTTTCTGACCGGCATTACCTCAAGTGTGCTGATGGGTGTGGCGCTTTTTGCCGCCCTTGATGGTCGCCAGCAGCTTGGCATTCCGGCAGAAGCCTATGCCAATACCCATTCGACCGGCCCGACGGATGAAGATGCGGTGCGCGGCGGACGTCTGTTTGCCACGCCGATGACCGCCAAGCCGACCGACCGCTCCATCATGGAAGTCTCCACGCTCGTGCGTGAGGGCGACAAGGATGTCGTTCGCCGACAGCCCTTCGCCCATGTGAAAATGGCGCTGGCCGCCAACCATACGACATCGGAAGACTACCCGGCCTTTAATGCGCTGACGGTTTTCTCGTCGGACGACAAGATCGAGACCGCACCGCAGGCCCGCACGGGAAGCATCTATGGTGCCGATGTCGACTCCGAAGTCAGCCTGAAATCGGTTCCCTTCCCGACCCGTAACGCACCCTACCCGTTCACCGCCTCCATGACGCTGGATGAAGTGGAAGAAAACGTGCGTTCCAACGGCTCGGTGCTGACCGATGGAACCAAGCAGCTGGCGGCGCTCTATTACGTCGACCCGCGCCGTTTCGAAACGGAAAATGAAGATGTCGACCTGACGGCCGGTCTTTCGGCCAAAGTGGTCGAGCAGAATATGTCCGTTTCCGCACCGGAAGCCCTGACGCCCGCAACGCCTGAATATGCCGAAGACGTCATTCCGGTGCGCGAAGACACGGCCATCCGCGATGTTTTGACCAATGCCGGTTATTCGCGCGCCCAAGCGAACGATCTTTCCGCCCTGCTTTCGCCGCGTGTGGCGTCCGACGACCTTTCGGCCGGTGACGTGCTGCGTATCGGCGTCATCCAGAAGGGTGAACAGGCATCGATCATTCGCGTGAGCCTTTATCGCAAGAACCGTCACAGCCTGACGCTGGCGCTCGATGATCAGGGCCGCTTCGTGGCCGGACAGGAACCCCCGGCGCTTGACGCCGTCCGCACGGCCTTTGACACCGATTCCGTTCCCGTTCAGGCGGGCCGCGAGCTGCCGCGTGTCTATGATGGCATTTTCCGCGCCGCCCTCTCCTACGGCATGACCCAGAAGATGACGACGAGCCTGATCAAGCTCCTCGCCAGCAATGTGGATTTTCAGGCCCAGCTAAAACCGACGGATACGCTTGAAGCCTTCTTCTCCGTACAGGATGAGGAGGGCAAAGCCGCGGCAAACTCCGAGATCCTCTATATCCGCGCGCATTTTGGCGACACAGACACCCAGCTTTACCGTTTCCAGAACCCGAAAGACGGCTCGATCGACTATTTCGATGAAAATGGCCGGTCGACCCGCCAGTTCCTGCTGCGCAATCCGGTTCCGAACGGCATCTTCAAGTCGCCCTTCGGCATGCGCCGCCACCCGATCCTCGGTTATGCCCGCATGCATACGGGCGTCGATTGGGCAGCACCGCGCGGCACGCCGATCATCGCCGCAGGCAATGGCACCGTGGAAAAAGCCGGATGGGATTCCGGTGGCTATGGCAACCAGACGCTGATCCGCCACCCGAACGGTTATGTGACCTCCTACAACCACCAGAGCGCCATTGCCAAGGACGTGAAGGTTGGCGGCCAGGTTCGTCAGGGTCAGGTCATCGGCTGGGTCGGCTCAACCGGCCTTTCGACCGGGCCGCACCTGCACTACGAACTGATCGTCAACGGCAACAAGGTCGATCCGCTGAAAATCCGTCTACCCGGTGGCAAGTCGCTGGATGGTGACGCACTGGCCCGCTTCCAGGATGAACGCAAGCGCATCGATGACCTGCTGAACACCGGCAAATCGAAGCAAGTCGCCAGCAAGTAAGCCGGAATCAAAAATGGCGGCCCGAAAGCCGCCATTAGGTTGAAAGAATACCTTTCCTCACACCCTTCAGTCATCCTCGGGCTTGACCCGAGGATCCAGAATTCACGTCTTATGGATGGTCGGGTCAAGCCCGACCATGACGAAAGAAACGTTCAAGATTCTTTCAGCAGTGTGGAGCGGATTTAAGCCGCTTCCTGATGATCACTGGCACGCACCTTCAGAAGCAGGCGATCCGAACCGGCGTTGACAACCACCGCCGAGCCATCCGGCACCTCGCCGCCAAGGATCATTTCCGCCAGGCGGTCCTGAACCTCCTTCTGGATCACCCGCTTCAGCGGGCGGGCACCATAGGCCGGATCATAGCCCTTGTTGGCCAGCCAGCTGCGGGCCTCGGGCTTAAGATCCAGCGTGATCTTGCGCTCGGCCAGAAGGGCCGTGAGGCGACGCAACTGGATATCGACAATCGCACCCATCTCTTCGCGGCGCAGCCGGTGGAAGAGGATGATATCGTCAACACGGTTGAGGAATTCGGGGCGGAAATGCCCGCGAACCCGCTCCATCACCAGTTCGCGCACCGAATCCACATCATCCGTGTCGCCCATCTGCGTCAGGAACTCGGAACCGAGGTTCGAGGTCATGATGATGATGGTGTTCTTGAAATCGACGGTGCGGCCCTGACCGTCGGTCAGACGGCCATCATCCAGCACCTGCAGCAAGATGTTGAACACATCCGGATGCGCTTTTTCGATCTCGTCGAACAACACGACCTGATAGGGCCGACGACGAACTGCTTCCGTCAACGCGCCACCTTCCTCATAGCCGACATAACCGGGAGGTGCGCCGATCAACCGGGCGACCGAGTGCTTCTCCATGTATTCCGACATGTCGAGGCGAACCATCGCGGTCTCGTCATCAAAGAGGAAGCGTGCCAGAGACTTGGTCAGCTCCGTTTTGCCGACGCCGGTCGGTCCTAGGAAAATGAACGAGCCAATGGGCCGGTTCGGGTCCTGAAGACCGGCGCGCGAACGGCGCACCGCCTTCGAGACGGCCTGAACCGCTTCGCCCTGACCGACGACCGATTTGGCCAGTTCGTCTTCCATGCGCAACAGCTTTTCGCGCTCGCCTTCCAGCATCCGATCCACCGGAATGCCGGTCCAGCGGGAGACGACCTGAGCGATATTGTCAGACGTCACCACCTCCTGAACCATGGACGAGGCTTCGCCTTCGCGGCTTTCGGCGTCTTTCAGTTCCTTTTCAAGGCCCGGAATGATGCCATAGGCCAGTTCGCCCGCCCGCTGGAATTGGCCGCCGCGCTGGGCAATGGCCAGTTCATTGCGCGCTTCTTCAAGCTGCTTTTTCAGGTCGGCGGCATGGCCAAGCTTCTGCTTTTCCGACTGCCAGCGTGCCGTCAGGGCATCCGCCTGCTCTTCGATGGAAACCAGTTCCTCCTCAAGCCGCTTCAGCCGGTCGGCAGACGAGGTATCCGTCTCCTTCTTCAGGGCTTCCCGCTCGATTTTCAGCTGCATGATACGACGATCAAGCTCATCGAGTTCTTCCGGCTTGGAATCCACCTGCATGCGCAGACGCGAGGCGGCTTCGTCCATCAGGTCGATGGCCTTGTCCGGCAGGAAACGGTCGGTGATGTAGCGGTTGGAAAGCGTGGCCGCCGCCACCAGAGCCGAATCCGAGATACGGACCTTGTGGTGCTGCTCGTATTTTTCCTTGAGGCCGCGCAGGATCGAGATCGTATCCTCAACCGTCGGTTCTTCCACCATCACGGGCTGGAAACGACGGGCAAGGGCCGCGTCCTTCTCCACGTGCTTGCGGTATTCGTCGAGCGTCGTGGCGCCGACGCAATGCAACTCGCCGCGCGCCAGCGCCGGCTTCAACAGGTTGGAGGCATCCATTGCCCCATCCGCCTTGCCCGCACCAACCAGCGTGTGCATTTCATCGATGAAGAGGATGATGCCGCCGTCTTCGGACTGAACTTCGTTCAAGACCGCCTTCAGGCGTTCCTCAAATTCGCCGCGATACTTGGCACCGGCAATCAATGCGCCCATGTCGAGCGCCATCAACTGCTTGTCCTTCAGGCTTTCCGGCACGTCACCATTGACGATGCGAAGAGCGAGCCCCTCGACAATCGCCGTCTTGCCGACGCCCGGTTCGCCGATCAGCACCGGATTGTTCTTGGTGCGACGCGACAGAACCTGAATGGTACGGCGGATTTCATCATCGCGACCGATCACCGGATCAAGCTTGCCTTCGCGGGCTTCGCTGGTCAGATCGCGTGCGTATTTCTTCAGGGCATCATAGGCCTGCTCGGCGCTGGCATTATCCGCCGTGCGTCCCTTGCGAAGCTCATTGATCACCGTATTGAGGGCGGCAGGCGTCAGCCCGGCCTTCTTCAAGGCGTCATGCGTCGATGCCGTGCTTTCAACGGCAAGCGCCAGAAGCAGTCGTTCAACGGTCACGAAACTGTCGCCGGCCTTCTTCGCGGCGTCTTCCGCCGTCGAAAACACGCGGGCCAACGGCTGCGAAAGATAGACCTGCCCATTGCCGCCCGAAACCTTGGGCAGCTTGGCAAGAGCGGCATCATTGGCAAGGCGCGCCTGCTGGGCATTGCCGCCGGCCCGCTCGATGAGCGAGGACGCCATGCCCTGATCATCATCCAGCAGCACCTTCAAGACATGCTCGGGCGCAAACTGCTGATGACCTTCCGACAGTGCATAGGATTGGGCGGATTGCAGGAAACCGCGAACCCGTTCGGAGTATTTTTCAATATTCATCTCGACCTCCAGTCGCCATTCCGCCCGCATCGGCACGGATTGGCCATTTCAAGGATAGGTCCCCGCAAGCGGCAGACCCCGGATCGGACACCATGGCCCGACCTCTCGAGTGAGATATGGGGAGGAATTTATTCCGTTAAAGACCGGCTGGAAGCAATTTGCCGCGAATTTCTGCCGCACCTCCCGATTGGCAGGAACGGTGCCTGCAGCATCGGCAAAACTTAGCCGTTCGGACGAATTCCCTCCGGCAAACTCCTGCTCTAATGATGGTGAAAGACCCTTTCGCGGAGAAAACGGTGAGCGATTTTTGGATTTCAGCGATCGTATTCGTATGCCTTTCAGCGGCATCGCTCGGCGTCATGTATCTCACGCCCATTTTGCCCCAGCACCACCGGGATGAGGAAACCAACACCGTGGTGCGGCTGGTCGCCAACATCTTCGTGGTGATGACATCTCTGGTCTTCGGCCTGATGCTGAACGCATCGCGCAGCACCTATGAAGGCGTCGACAAGAATGTCCACGCCTATGCCACGAACATGATCTTGCTGGATCGCTCACTGCGGTCCTATGGACTGGGCGGCAAGGACGCCCGCTTGCGATTGCGCGATTATGTGACCGTTGCCATTGCCGACCCGTCGCGCGCCGACGAAACCTTCGAAGCCATGCCGGATCGGGCTGGAAAAGCACTCGATGCGCTCAGCGATGCGTTGAGCGTGATCGAACCGGGCAACAGCTACCATGAACAGCTTCTCCTCGACATCAAGCAGCAATACCGATCATTGGTTCAGCAGCGCTGGGTCCTGCTGGAACAGTCGGAGGGCGGCGTCCCCTTTCCCCTTCTCGGGGTTCTGGTTGCATGGCTGGTCGTGATCTTCGCAAGCTTCGGCTACCGCGCGCCGCATAACAAGGTGGTGGTGTCCTCCTTCATCGTGGCCTCGTTCCTGATTTCCAGCGCCTTCTATCTGGTGCTCGATATGAATATCCCCTTTGACGGACCGATCCAGATTTCCGATCAACCGCTGCGCCGCGTCCTGGCCCAGATGGACCATTGAACGGCAAAAGGCCGGTCATCTTTCGATGACCGGCCTCTTCAAAGCATATCCCGCAGAGGGAAACCTTATTCGGCGACTTCAACCGCCGGCGCGGGTGCGGCTTCGCCAGCACCTTCGCCGCCCTCGCCACCTTCACGGGTGCGCGGCGCACGGCGCGGACGCTGGCCACCACGGCTGCGGCGGGCCTGGTTGCGATCACGACCGGCACCGGCAGAGGCACCTTCTTCGGCAGCCACCACTTCAACCGGAAGCTCATCAATCACCGGCTGCGGACCCGTCCCATCAATAACAACGGGGGCCGGGCGCTGCGGAGCAGGCTGCTGGACAACAACCGGCTGGACCGGGCCATCGCCCTCCATGCCGTTATCGCCATTATCATCATCCCGATCGTAGCCATCGCGATCATTCGCATCGTTGCGATCTTCGCGCTGGAAACGCTCCTGCATCTGGGCCTGAGCGGCCGCGATGATGCGGTTATAATGCTCGGCATGCTGCAGATAGTTCTCGGCCATCACGCGGTCACCGGAGCTTTGCGCATCACGGGCCAGAGCGGCGTATTTTTCGGCAATATGCTGGGCAGTCCCGCGAATCTTGATGTCCGGACCCGAACTGTCATAGGTCCGTGTCAGCGGGTTCTGGCCCTTGCGGTTGAAGTTGTTGTTATTGCCGTTGTTATTGTTGTTATTATTGTTGTTGTTACTGCCACGCCCGCGACCGCGCTTGTTCTGCTGTCCTGGCCTCATAGATCCATCACCTGAATTTGTGTGTGTCGGAGCTTCCCGCAAAACGGCACCGGACCGGACGGAACAACCGTCGGGACCTTCAGGCCGTAGAAGCCGATTGCGAAACCTTGTCCGCCCTGATGAAAGTCGAATTATTGATTCACGCGCCGCTAATTGGTCGCCCCTCCGGCTCCCTTAAAGAGGAGAGCGGAGCGGGGTCTCACTGAAACCGAACGAATCGTCGTTCATTTCCAGCTTCCCGGCGTGTGCTTGCAAACTATCTGCTTTCCCTAGCGAATCCAAGCCTTTTCTTGCGAAAAACAAAACGGCCTTCGCATTCGCAAAAGCGCATATTCGAAAGGCTTACCGCGTGAAAATCAGCACGCGGTCCTGCCCGCCATAATCCTTCGCCGCTTCAAGGCAGGAAAACCCGGCAGCCTCGAAAAGCGCGCTGACGCTCGCCTTCTGATCAAAGCCGATTTCAACGCCGAGAATACCGTCTTCTTCAAGATGTGCTGCGGCACCTTCGGCAATGCGGCGATAGGCATCAAGCCCATCCGCCCCGCCATCAAGGGCCGCCGCAGGATCATAATCCCGCACCTCGGGCGCCAGTCCGGCCACAACCGCGGTCGTGATGTAAGGCGGGTTTGAAACAATGATATCAAACCGGCCTTCGATCTTTTCAAACCAGTCACTTTCAACCGCGCGGAAGCGCCCGGCGACCTGAGTGGCGCGGGCGTTTTCCGTCGCCGTTTCCAGGGCTGCCGCCGAAATATCGACTGCCGTGCCAAAGGCCTCGGCGCATTCGCTGAGAAGCGCCAGAAGGATCGCGCCCGTTCCGGTTCCAAGGTCCAGAACTTCGGCACGGCCCTTCCGTTCGATCACGCGCTGAAGATGGGGAAACACATGATCGACCAGAATTTCCGTATCCGGTCGCGGCTCCAGCGTTGCCGCAGAAAGCGCAAGATCAAGCCCGTAGAACTCGCGTCGACCGAGGATACGATGAACCGGCTCACGCCGTTTGCGCCGTTCAAGCGCCGCCACAACCTGATCGAACTCACCCGCCTGCAAGGCACGCTGGCTTTCAAGCAGAAGCACCACCGGCTGAACACCGAGAAGACCGGAAAGCAGAACCCGGGCATCCCCGGAAGGATCATCGACGCCGATGTCCGTCAGTTGCTCGCGCAGCCAGCGCTGCAAGGCACCCAGAGTTTCCGGCGCGCTCAAAGACCGCTCTCCCCGAGACGGGCCAACTGGTCGGCCTGATGGTCCGCCACCAGTGCATCCACCACTTCGTCGATTTCGCCCATCATGATGCGATCGAGCTTGTAGAGCGTCAGATCAATGCGATGGTCGGTCACACGGCCCTGCGGAAAATTATAGGTACGGATGCGTTCGGATCGGTCTCCGGAACCAACCTGCGCCTTGCGGTCGGCAGAGCGCTCATTCTCGGCCCGCTGCCGTTCGATATCATAAAGGCGTGAGCGCAAAACCTGCATGGCGCGGGCCCGGTTCTGGTGCTGCGACTTTTCAGATGACGTCACCACAAGCCCCGTTGGCAGGTGCGTGATGCGCACGGCGGAATCGGTCGTGTTGACGTGCTGCCCACCGGCCCCGGAAGCGCGCATCGTGTCGATACGGATATCTTCAGCCCGGATTTCAATGTCGATATCCTCGGCCTCCGGCAGAACGGCAACCGTCGCCGCCGAGGTGTGAATGCGTCCGCTCGCCTCGGTTTCCGGCACGCGCTGCACCCGATGAACGCCGGATTCGAACTTCAGCTTGGCAAAAACCCCGCGTCCCGAAATGGTCGCGATGATTTCCTTGAAGCCACCCGCTTCGCCCTCGCTGGAGGAAAGCACTTCCACCTTCCAGCCATGCGCGGCGGCATAGCGCTCATACATACGAAACAGATCGCCCGCAAAAAGCGCCGCCTCGGACCCGCCGGTTCCGGCGCGAATTTCCAGAATGGCGCTTTTCTCGTCGGCTGAATCTTTCGGCAAAAGAAGGATGCGGATTTCGCCCTCAAGCCGGGTCAGGGTCTCGCGCAGCTCCGGCAACTCGGCCTCGGCCAGTTCCCGCATCTCGCGGTCGCCATCCTTCTCAGCCAGAATGGCCTCCAGATCGGCCATTTCCGCCTCGGCCTTGTGGAAATCGCGGATCGCTTTGACGACCGGCTGCAATTCCGAATATTCGGCGGCCAGCTTCACATAGACGTCGGCGGCTGGCCCCGCAGACATACGCGCCTCAACCTCGCCAAAGCGACGTTCAAGCTCACGCATTTTATCGACGGGAAGTTTCGCCATCCTTTGACCACTCGACCTGTTAAGAGCAATCAGACGGGAATATTGTTGCGCTCGGCAAAGAGCGTCAAAAGTTCCCGGATGGGCATGACCGGATGCGGATCATCAAGCGCGGCATGAAGCTCCTCGCTCAAAGCATCCACATCAAGACCAAGCAACATGGCCTTCACCGGGCCAATCGCCGTCGGCACCATGGAGACCGACCGGAAGCCGATCCCGATCAGCGCCAGTGCTGAAAGTGGCTTGCCTGCCATTTCTCCGCAGAGCGTCACCGGCGTATTGTTGCGCTCACCGGCGCGCGCAATATCGCGCAGGATGCGCAGGAACGGCCGCTCCAGATTGTCGAAACGGTCCGCCACGCGCGCATTGCCGCGATCAACCGCCATTGCAAACTGGAACAGATCATTGGAGCCGACCGAAACGAAGTCGATCTCCTGCATCAGCTCATCCAGCTGCCACAAAAGCGCCGGAACCTCGATCATCGCGCCAAGCTTTAGCGTGCGCGGCAGCCGGTGTCCGAACTTCGAAAGATACTGCACTTCCTTGCGCAGAATTTCGCGCACCGTGCGTACCTCGGAAACTTCCGTCACCATCGGCAGCATCAGCTTCAGCTCGCCGCCCGATGTGGCTTTCAGAAGCGCCCGAAGCTGCGTGCGCAACAGACCCGGACGGTCGAGCGCCAGACGGATGGCGCGCCAGCCAAGGGCCGGGTTCTCTTCCTCGTGACCGCGGAAATAGGGAACCACCTTGTCGCCGCCAATATCGAGTGTGCGGAAAGTCACCGGCAGCTTGCCGGCCTGACGAAGAACACTGCGATAGAAGATTTCCTGCTCATCCGCCTTTGGCATGGTCGAGGCGATCATGAACTGCAACTCGGTGCGGAACAGGCCAATGCCGTCAGCCCCCGATTCCATCAGCTGCGGCAAATCCACCAGAAGCCCGGCATTCATCATCAGGTTGACGCGCTTGCCATCCTTCGTCACCGGGTCGACATGGCGCAGGGCGCGGAACTGCTCCTGCCGCTTGGCGCGAAGCTTCACCTTCTCCTCATAGGCCTTGAGAAGGTCCGGCACCGGGCGCAGATGTACCTGCCCCTCATCACCATCGATGATGATGGAATCATCATTTTCAGCGAGCGCCACCACACCCGCCGCCTGCCCCACCACCGGAATGCCCATGGCGCGCGCCACGATCACCACGTGGCTCGTCACGGCCCCTTCTTCGAGAATAAGGCCCCGCAGGCTGTTGCGCGGATAGTCGAGAAGTTCGGCAGCGCCCATGGCGCGCGCAACGATAACGGCGTCGGTCGGGAAGCTTTCGCCCGTCAGACGCCCGGTATGGCCGGTCAACTGCCGAAGCAGGCGGTTCGCCAGATCCTCGAAGTCATGCATGCGCTCGCGCAGATAAGGATCAGTCAGGCGCATCATGCGCGCCTTGGTATCGCTCTGCACCTTTTCAACCGCTGCTTCCGCCGTCAGACCGTTGCGGATCGCCTCTTCCATGCGCCGCACCCAGCCCTGATCGTGGGCAAACATGCGGAAGGTTTCGAGCACCTCGCGATGTTCGCCTTCCATCGGCACGTCGCGGCGCGACAGCATGTCGTCAATCGAAATGCGCAGCGATCCGAGCGCCTCGGCAAGACGCACGATTTCCTTTTCGGCATCTTCATTGAGAAGATTGGTCACAACAATGCGCGGTTCGTGCAGCACGACGCGGCCAAGGCCGATGCCTTCATTGTAGCCATCGCCATCGACCGTCACGGGTCGCGAAAGGTCAAGCTCCACGCCCGGACGGGTGATCTTCTTGAGATCGCCGGTCGCGATGATTTCGGCAAGGATCATTGCCGTCGTCTCAAGCGCCTCAACCTCGTCTTCGCGGTAGATGCGCTGGGCCTTGTTCTGAACGGTCAAAACGCCAAGCGTGCGACCCGCACGAAGGATCGGCACGCCGAGGAACGACTGGTAAATTTCTTCGCCGGTCTCGGGAAGGTAACGGAAAGCCGGATGCGCCTGCGCGTCGGAAAGGTTGAGCGGCTGGGCCGCTGCCGCAATGGTACCGACAAGACCCTGACCCATTTTCAGCTGGGCAAGGTGGACGGAGTCCTTGTTCAGACCTTCTGTCGCGTAAAGCTCAAGCACGCCGTCGGAACGGAGTACATAGACGGAGCACACTTCCGCAACCATGTTCTGCGCGATTTGCAGAACGATCTGGTCTAGCCGCTCCTGTGGCTCGAGCGACTCCGCCATAAGCTCGCGAAGTCGCTTGAGTAGGACGCGCGGACCCGCCGACAGGTCTCTCATCGCGTGGTGCTCCCGAAAACAAGATGCATTTCCGGAAACCCCGCCACCATCAATCAGGTTGCGGGGAAGAGCCGGCGTGAATCACTTTTTATCGAGACCGTAGGCAGAATGCAAAGTCCGCACTGCAAGTTCCGTGTATGCGCCGTCGATAAGCACCGAAATCTTGATTTCCGAGGTGGTGATGGCGCGGATGTTGATGCCCTTGTCGGCCACAGCGCGGAACGCCGTTGCGGCAACGCCTGCATGGCTGCGCATGCCAACGCCGATGACGGAAACCTTGGACAGGCCCGATTCGCTCTGAACGACATCGAAACCGATCTTGTCCTTGTTGTCGGCCAAAACGGTCATCGCCTTTTCCAGATCGCCGGACGGCACCGTAAAGGTCATGTCGGTGTGCGAACCACCTTCGGAGATGTTCTGCACGATCATGTCGACATTGATATGCGCTTCGGCGAGCGGGCCGAAGATCGCGGCGGAAACGCCCGGACGGTCGGCCAGACGACGCAGCGAAATCTGGGCTTCATCCTTGGCGTAGGCAATTCCGGTTACGACTTCCTGTTCCACGATTTCATCCTCGTCACAAATCAACGTGCCGGGCGGGTTGAGAAGGTCGCCCATGCCCGGCGCATCGGGATCTTCAAAGCTGGAGCGAACGAAGGTGCGCACCTTGTGCACCATCGCCAGTTCGACCGAACGCACCTGCAGCACCTTGGCGCCGAGCGAGGCCATTTCAAGCATTTCCTCGAAAGCCACCTTCTTCAGGCGGCGCGCCTTCGGCTCAATGCGCGGGTCGGTCGTGTAGACGCCATCGACGTCGGTATAGATATCGCAACGGTCCGCCTTGACGGCAGCGGCGATGGCGACAGCGGACGTATCCGAGCCACCGCGACCGAGCGTCGCAATACGGTTATCCGGGCCAATGCCCTGGAAACCGGCAACCACAGCCACCTGACCTTCGCCCATGCGGCGAATGATGTCGGACCCATCGATTTCGAGAATGCGGGCGGCACCATGGGCATTGTCGGTGCGGATCGGGATCTGCCAGCCCTGCCAGGAACGGGCATTGATGCCCATCGACTGCAGCGCAATCGCCAGAAGGCCAGACGTGACCTGCTCGCCGGAGGCAACGACGGCATCATATTCGCGCGCGTCATAGAAGGGCGAGCTGGCACCCGTGGTCTTCGGCGTATCCTGAACCCAGCCGACCAGCTCATTGGTCTTGCCCGACATGGCGGAAACGACCACAGCCACTTCGTGACCGGCGTCGACCTCGCGTTTGACGTGGCGCGCAACGTTATGAATGCGTTCAAGATTGGCGACGGACGTGCCGCCGAACTTCATCACAATACGTGCCATGGCCTAGATTCCGGTATTCCGAACGTCGCCTTCTCTGCGAAGGCACCCAAAAACGAAACCGCCCCTTGGCAGGCAAGGGCGCGGCAACCGGCGTGTCTCATAGCGAAAAGCATCTCGCGGCGCAATGCCAACCAAGGCCGCAAAAGACCTGTTTTGCAGCCGCAGGCCCGGCAAAATGCACCAGCCGGGACGCGAGACCTACATTTCCTTCCGCCGCTTGTAGGGCATGGTCATGATGGCCGTGCCCGTCACCACGCTGCCAAACGTCAGACCCAGCGGCACAAAGAGCAGGAGAGCGGTGATGAACGGATGCTGCGAGCGGCCAAGATGCGTTCCCAGCCCGCCAATATCGAACCACAAAAGGCTGGCGGCGACGGCAAAGCCAAGCGCGACCCCGGACAGGGCGTTGAGCGCCAGAAAGCGCAACATATCCCAATGATCACGGCGCGCTTCTTCGGGCGTCATCTCGTAGCGGTCATAGATCCGCTTTTCGTCACGCGGTTCTTCACCCATCTTCTCGCCCTCGCCTCTTGACTTCACGGCCTCATCGTCCGACTTGAAACTAACACAAAGATGGAACCAAAACCATGAGCGAAGCCCAGCGTACCACCATTGATCAAGCCGAAGTCGACCGCTTCTCGGCCATGGCGGCCGAATGGTGGAGCCCGACCGGCAAATTCCGCCCGTTGCACAAGTTCAATCCGGTGCGTCTTGCCTATATTCGCGATGTGGCAGCCGCCCATTTCGGGCGTGATCCGAAATCGGCAAAGCCGCTTGAGGGCCTGCGTGTGCTCGACATCGGCTGCGGTGGCGGCCTTCTCTCCGAACCCGTGTCGCGCATGGGGGCGGATGTTCTGGGGGCCGATGCCTCCGAAAAGAACATCGGCATTGCCAAGACCCATGCCGCCCAGTCCGGTGCCATCGTCGACTACCGTGCCGTCACCGCCGAAGCGCTGGCGGAAGCGGGTGAGACCTTCGACATCGTGCTCAACATGGAAGTGGTGGAACACGTGGCCGATGTGGAATTCTTCATCCGCACCTGCGCCTCCATGGTCCGCCCCGGCGGCCTGATGCTGATTGCCACGATCAACCGCACGCTGAAGGCCAAGGCGCTGGCGATTTTCGCCGCCGAAGTCGTTCTGCGGTGGCTGCCGCGCGGCACGCATCAGTATGAAAAGCTGGTGACGCCGGAAGAGCTGGAAGCACCGCTTGCAGCCAGTGGCATGGACGTCGTCGAAAAGCGCGGCGTGTTCTTCAATCCGCTGCAGGATCGCTGGAACCTGTCGTCCGATACGGATGTCAATTACATGGTTCTGGCCAGACGCCCGGCCTGACCCGCCGGAGCGTTTTCAGTTCACGTCATCGGGAAGAACGGGCAGCGGTGCAACCGCAATGCCCTCTTCCAGAAGTGCCTCGGCTTCGTCGATGCTGGCCTGACCGATAATGCCGCGCGCCTCGGCCTCGCCGTAATGAATGCGGCGCGCTTCCTCGGGAAATCGCTCTCCCACATCTTCGGAATTGGCCTTCACCTCGGCAACGGCGGCCTTCAGTTTCGCCAGCGCCTCTTTCTGCAACGCCTCGACCGCCAGGGCCTGACGTTCTTCCTTCTTGCGCGCGGTGGAGACGGACGGGGCCATCAACCCCTTTTCCACCTGCGTCGATCCGCAAACCGGGCACGACACGAAGCCGCGTTCGCGCTGACTGTCAAAATCAGCACTTCCGGAAAACCAGCCCTCAAATTCATGACCATGTTCGCAGGTCAGGGTGTAGCGGATCAAGGCAGACTTGCTTCCTTCTCAGGTCAGAGAAAAGTCGCGGGAATTCTTGAGGTTGGGGATTTTGCCCCGCGCTGCGGCAACGGCGGCAATATCGATCTCGGCCATCACCACCGCTTCGCCCGTGCCACCGGCCTCGGCCAGCACCTTGCCCCACGGATCGACAATGATCGAGTGACCATAGGTTTCGCGCCCGTCCTCATGCACCCCGGCTTGCGTCGCCGAAATCATGTAGGCACCGTTTTCAATGGCCCGCGCCCGCTGGAGAATGGACCAGTGCGCCTCCCCCGTCTGACGGGTGAAGGCCGCTGGCGCCGTGAGGATCTCAGCCCCCGCCAGCGCCTGCATGCGGAAGAGATGCGGAAAACGCACATCATAGCAAATAGCAAGCCCGAGCTTCGCGAAAGGAAGGTCGAGAACCCGCGCCTCTGATCCCGGCTGATAGGTCGCGCTCTCGCGCCAGCTTTCGCCATTGTCGAGATCCACGTCGAACATATGGATCTTGTCGTAATGGGTGATTTTCTGCCCGTCCGGCCTGTAGACGAGCGCCCGGTTGGCCACCTTGCCGTCCCCGAGATCAATCGCCGTCGAGCCGATATGCAGGTGAATGTTCAAATCCCGTGCGAGCTTGGAGGCAGCAAAAGCGACCAGATCGCTTTCCTCCGGGCGGATCGCCGCGAACAAGGCCTTGCGATTGCGCTGAAGCGAGCCGGTCATTTCCGGCGTCTGCACATAGATCGCGCCTTGGGCGGCGGCATCGCGCACCAGCGCTTCCAGCGTCTCGACATTGCGCGCCACATCCATGCCGGAACACATCTGAATAGCGGCGACCTTGAATGTCATGACTTAACCCTCCACGGCCAGAAGCGGATCAAGCTTGCCAGCCCGATCCAGCGCATGAATATCATCGCAGCCGCCCACATGCTGGCCGTTGATGAAAACCTGCGGGAAGGTCGTGCCCCCGTTGGAGCGCGCGATCATTTCCTGACGGAAGTCCGGGTTGGCGGTCGCATTCTTCTCTTCAAAGTCAACGCCCTTGGACGAGAGCAGCGCCTTGGCGCGCGAGCAGTAACCGCAATAATCCCGGGTGTAGATCGTAACCGCAGCCATTTCGCCTCCATGCGCGACATGCAATAAACAGGTTGAATGTCATATAGGCTTTGCGAGCGCCATTGCAAACGTCAAGACGCTGACGTCAAGCGCTCCGGCCCGCAACAGCGCCCGTGCCGCCGAGGAAACGGTCGCCCCGGTCGTATAGACATCATCGATGAGAAGCAGGCGCTTGCCCGCGATCTCGTGAAGCCGGTCATCCCGCACCTTGAAGGCACCGCGCACATTGGCGGCGCGCCGCCGTGCCGTCAGCCCCACCTGACGCCGCGTCGGCTTGATCCGAACAAGCGCGCTGGCCAGAAGCGGCTTGCCGGAAAGTCGCGCAAGTGCGCGCGCCAGTTCCGCCGACTGGTTGAAGCGGCGCATAAGCAAGCGCCGTCCATGAAGCGGCACGGGGATGATGGCATCGCAACCGCTGACCAGCCCGTCGCTCGCCCGCAGCATCCAGCCTGCCATCATCGGCGCCAGATCGGTGCGGTCCCGGTATTTCAGGCCGTGGACAAGGTTTCGCGCCGGGCCATCATGCAGCGCGACAGCCCGCAGCCTTGAAAAGACCGGCGGCTCGGCAAGGGCGAGCGGGCTTAACATCCCCTCGCCTTCATCCCGGTCAAAGGGGATGCCGAGAATATCGCAGAAGGGCTTTTCGATGAAACGCACCTTCGACCAGCAGGAAACGCACAGCGCCGCTTGCCGTGTGGTCGCCGCCCCGCAAGACACGCAATGCGGCGGGTAGACGAAATCCACGATGCCGCCCAGCACGCGCCGCCCGTAGCGAAGGGCAAGACGCGGTAGACCGGATAGTGTGGACGCTTCATCACTCATTGCTTGACAATAGGCGAAGGCTGTCGCCATTGCGAGAGACCCGTTTACGGAGAACCAACCCATGGACATGCTCTTCGATCAGTCGCTCATCACCGCGAACCGCCGCCGCGCGGTCAAGGCGGGTGATCCGCGGTCCGCCTTCCTCCTGGATCTGGTGGCGGACGAAATGGCCGACCGTCTGTCGGTCGTAGAACGCACCTTCGACAAGGGGGTCGAACTGTTCGGCGTCACGGGGGCGACCGCGCGCGCCTGCCTGTCCACCGGCAAGGTCAAGTCGATGACCCGCGTCGAACTGGAAGGCACGACCTCAGCCGATGCCGACGTAACGTTGGCAGCGCTTGAACATCTGCCGCTTGAGCCGAAAAGCGTGAACCTTGTCATCTCGCCGCTCAACCTGCATCTGACCAATGATACGCCCGGCGTACTGGTCCAGATTGCCCGTGCACTTGTTGCCGATGGCCTGTTTCTGGCGGCCATTCCCGGCAGTGGCACACTTCAGGAATTGCGCGACGTTCTGCTCTCGGCAGAAGCGGAACTGACGGGCGGCGCAAGCCCGCGGATCATCCCCTTTGCCGACGTGCGCGATGTCGGCGGCCTGTTGCAGCGTGCAGGCTTTGCCCTGCCCGTGGTGGACATGGAAAACTACACCGTGCGTTACGATACGATCTTCGATCTCATGAAGGATCTGCGCGCCATGGGCATGGCCAATCCGCTGGCCGGGCGCAGTCGCCGACCCGCCAGTCGTGCCCTGTTTCTGCGGGCCGCTGAGCTTTACGCCGAACGCTACAGCGATCCGGACGGGCGCATCCGCGCGACCTTTTCGATCCTCTTTGCATCGGCCTGGTCGCCGCATGAAAGCCAGCAGAAGCCTTTGAAGCCCGGCTCGGCCAAGGTTCGCCTTGCCGATGCGCTGAAAGCCGCCCAATCATAAGGGCAAAACAACACAGCAAAAAGCCCGCACGTGGATTGCGGGCTTGAGGGCAGATTCAGGCGCTGACACGGTCAGTCGCGTTACTTCACATTGTTGGACATGGTTGTCTCGACTTTGCTGAAGATCGTGAGAATCGTATTTCCCAGACGCTCCAGATTGGCGATCATCGTCACCGTGATGAGGGCCGCAACGAGGCCATATTCAATGGCCGTCGCACCCGTTTCATCATCCATGAAGCGTTTGAACACCCGCATCGGCTTCGTCAGACTTTCTCTCACACCCATCTCCCCCAGATATGGGCGTTACTGACAACCGCCGCTGCCATACCCTTCAACAATGCAGACCGAACCCGGCGTCTCCTGCAGGATGCTGCGACGGATCGAATAGGTTTTGCCGCGCTCGCCGGACTTTTCCGGAATGGAGGCCGTCGGCATATTGTCGACATCATCCTCAACCATCGCAAGGCTGCGATTATCCTGCTTGGACGCCAGAATGGGGGTGAGAACCAGCGTCAGGGCCACGGTTGCCATGCCGAACAGAAGCGCCATGTTGAGCGCGCCCGTGCGGTACGACGAATAGGACACCCGTCGGCGAATACGCACATCCTGCCAGGAATCTTCGTCGGCCATGTCAAACCCCGTCAACGCAATTACATCGAACTTGGGTCGACTTTGCCAGAAGGGGTTAAACCAACTGTTAACGCCAACGGCTGAAATACGCCAAAGACAACCTGTCAGAGCAAATCTTGCAGGAAGGGAATGAGCGGTTCATCGGCAGGCGGCATCGGATAATCGCGCAAGTTGGCCGGACGAACCCATTTAAGGGCCTGCCCCTCACGCCCCGTCGCAATGCCCTCGTAACGACGGCAGACATAGAGCGGCATCAGAAGATGGAAGGTCTCATAGGTGTGGCTGGCAAAGGTCAGCGGCGCAAGGCAGGGAATGCGGGTCTTGATCCCCAGCTCTTCCTCAAGTTCGCGCACCAGCGTTTCCTCGGGCGTCTCGCCGGGCTCGACCTTGCCACCGGGAAACTCCCAAAGTCCGGCAAGGCTTTTGCCCTCGGGGCGCTGGGCCAGCAGAATGCGCCCATCGGCATCGATCAGCGCGCAGGCCGCCACCAGAAGAATCTTGCGCCCGCTGCCCTCGCTCATGCTCACGCGCCCTTGCGCCAGTAACGATGGCGATAGGCCTCGGTGAAGCCGAACCGTTCGTAGATGGCAATAGCGGGTGCATTGGTGGAAACCACCTGCAGCCAGGCCGTGCGCGCCGAGCGCATACGCGCCCATCGCATGGCCGCCGCCAGCATTTCCGCGCCATAGCCCTTGCCACGCAGTTCCGGCACAACGGCCAGCGACATGATGCCCGCCAGATCATTGTCCTGCACGCAGAGCACGGTCGCCTGCGGCGCTTCCTCAACCTCTTCCTTGAGGAAGAGACCGACCGTCGGCTTGATCGATGAGATGATCTCGGCCAGCGGTGCCTGCAGCGCCGAATTGCTGCCGGTGATCTTGAGATACGCTTCGACAAAGCGGCCAATATCATGGCCGGGCAGATGGTCCATCGTATCCGGCAGCTCGATCTTGTCGAGGCTGGAGGTCATCACCAGCACCTCCTCGAACACAGACCAGCCCTCATTCGAGAGCAGATCACGCAGTTCGAGCGGCATCAGCGGCGTTTCACGCACCAGAAGCGGGCGACCATAGGCCTCGAACTTCTTGCGCGCCCGTTCCAGCCGGATCGGCAGATCGCGCGTATCGGAGGGATCAAGCGGCACAACACTGTTCAGGCGCTTGGACGGATAGCC
Organism: Pseudomonadota bacterium; assembly: GCA_020161665.1. Lineage (GTDB taxonomy): Bacteria > Pseudomonadota > Alphaproteobacteria > Rhizobiales > Rhizobiaceae > Ectorhizobium. Next base: position 19,373 of record JAIUPA010000020.1, read on the forward strand.
ACCCGTCAGACGCACCTGCCAGCTGCCATCATAATGAACGGACGCTGCGGGCCAGGCGCGAAACCCGACGGCCTCAAGCCGACGTACGAGTGGGAGCCGGTCCGTGGAAGGTGCAATCTGCATCCATCAGCTCCGGTAATCGCCGTTGATCGCCACATACTCCTTGGTGAGGTCGCAGGTCCACACCGTGGCAGAGCCATCACCCAAACCAATATCGACGCGCACCGGAATATCCTCGCGCTCCATCACCGCCGTCGTGGCTTCCTCGGAGTAAGCCGGGTCGCGCTCGCCATTGACGGCCACGCGCACATCGCCAAACCAGATGGCCAGACGGTCACGATCCGCCAGTTCGCCAGACTTGCCGACAGCCATGACAACACGGCCCCAATTGGCATCCTCACCGGCGACGGCAGTCTTCACCAGCGGTGAATTGGCAATGGAAAGGGCAATCTTCTTGGCGGCGGCATCGCTTTCAGCGCCCGTCACCGTCACTTCCACCATCTTGCGCGCACCCTCGCCGTCGCGCACAACCTGAAGCGCCAGATCCTTGAGCAGATCGTTGAGCGCGGCGCGGAAGGCGTCGAGATGCGGATCATCCGGCTTTTCCACCTTGCGCTGGCCGTTCTTCCCGGCGGCACCCGTCGCAAACATCAAAAGCGTGTCGGAGGTCGACGTATCGCTATCCACCGTCACGGAGTTGAACGTCGGGCCGACGCCCTGCGCCAACAGCACCTGCAACACGTGGGAATCAATATCGGCATCGGTGACAACGAAGGACAGCATCGTCGCCATATCGGGTGCGATCATACCCGCACCCTTGGCAATGCCGTTGATCGTAACCGGCACGCCATCAATCACGGTCGAACGGGTGGCAACCTTCGGATAGGTATCCGTGGTCATGATGGCCTTGGCTGCTTCAATCCAGAAGTCGCCCTTGGCTTCAGCATTCATTGCACCCAGCACGCCGGAAAACTTCGAGGCATCGAGCGGTTCGCCGATCACGCCGGTCGAAGCGAGATAAACTTCGTTCTCGCCGCAACCCACGGCCTCGGATGCGGACTTCGCCGTCAACGCGGTTGAAGCCTTGCCCTTCAGGCCGGTAAACGCGTTGGCGTTGCCGGAATTGACGACCACGGCGCGCGCCTTGCCATGCGAAAGATTGGCGCGGCAGAAATCGACCGGAGCCGAAGGGCAGCGCGAGCGGGTGAAGACACCGGCAACGGCGGCGGCTTCATCGAACACCATCAAAAGCACATCCGTTCGGTTCTTGTACTTGATCCCGGCAGCAGCGGTAGCCATGCGCACGCCTTCAATGGCGGGCATGGCAGGATAGGACTTCGGGGCGAGCGGAGAAACAGAACCGGACATGATCGTGACACGCTTTCGGATCGATGGAGAACGGGAAGAGGCAGGCCCTTAAGGAAAGGGCCTGCCACAATGTTACTGCGGGTCCTTGTTGACCTCTTCATAGCCCTTGCGCAGCGCCTCGTCGGTGATTTCCACCTTCATGCCCTTCTTGGCTTCGGCCAGCGCAGCAAGATACTTTTCGCGCATGACCATCTGGCGAACCTGCGGCTCGACTTCTTCCAGAGCCGGCGGCGGAACATCGCGCTTTTCGTCAACCTTGATGACGTGATAGCCAAACTGGGTCTTGACCGGCGTCTTGGTGTATTCACCGGGCTTCAGCGCAAAGGCAGCCTCTTCGAATTCCGGCACCATGCGGCCGCGGGCGAAGAAGCCGAGATCGCCACCTTCATCCTTGTTGGAATCGGAAGACTTTTCCTTGGCAAGCGCGGCAAAGTCACCACCCTTGTCGAGCGCGGCGATGACAGCCTTGGCTTCATCTTCATTGGCCACGAGAATATGGCGGGCGTGGACTTCTTCCTGCTTCGGCAGGCCAGCCACTTCCTTTTCGTAGCGCGCCTTCACTTCGTCGGCACTCACGGCATCGACGATGTGCTTGCGGAAATAGGCGTTATGAAGCTCGCGGTCGGCGAGGTACTTCATGCGGGCCTTGTAGTCAGCGGTGTCTTCGATCTTCTCGCCCTTCGCCTTGTTGACGAAAAGCTTGACATCAATGGCCGACGACAGGGCGGCAACGCGCTTCTGCTCATCGGGAAGCTGGGCAAGCTGCGGATCAAGATTGGCAACGGCCAGATCCAGTTCCGACTGAAGGATTTCGGTATCGCCAACCTTGGCAATCACCTTGTCTTCGGCATGGAGGGTGCCGGCGAAACCTGTAAACGCGACAAACGCGGCGGCGGCAAAATTACGGTAGGAGAACATGTATGATCCTCTTTTGAGTCTCTCTGCCGACGAGCTGAAACTCCGGCGAAACCTTGGTGAGCACCGGAATGTGGCGTTTTCGAAGCAGCCTGTCCCGTTGACATCATTCGGCCCCCCTCTTATCTGTCACGCAACCCCGCGTCCAGACCAGTTTCCGGGCAATGCCGCGAAATTGCCTGCCCCGTTGAAACGGGTTTCGAGACGCAAAAGGAAACGACATCAGAAAGGACCATAAAGATGGTCAGCCTTGGCGGTATTGCCCGCAAACTGTTCGGCTCCTCCAACGAGCGCCGCGTTCGTGGCCTTCGTCCCCGTGTTGCAGCGATCAATGCTCTGGAAGAGCAGATGAAGGCGCTGTCTGATGAGGCGCTCGCTGCCAAGTCCGTCGAGTTCCGCAACCAGCTCGCCAATGGCAAGACGCTCGATGACATTCTGGTTCCGGCCTTTGCCGTGGCCCGTGAGGCCGCCCGCCGCGTGCTGGGCCTGCGCCCGTTCGATGTTCAGCTGATCGGCGGCATGATCCTGCATGAGCGCTCCATCGCCGAAATGAAGACCGGCGAAGGCAAGACGCTGGTGGCAACGCTTCCCGTCTACCTCAATGCACTGGCCGGCAAGGGCGTGCATGTCGTGACCGTCAACGATTACCTCGCTCGCCGCGACGCCGCCACCATGGGCAAGCTCTACAGCTTCCTCGGCCTGACCACGGGCGTCATTGTCCATGGCATCGAGGATGATGAACGCCGCGCGGCCTATGCCTGCGATGTGACCTACGCCACGAATAACGAACTTGGCTTCGATTATCTGCGCGACAACATGAAGTATGACCGCGGCCAGATGGTACAGCGTCCGCACTTCTACGCCATCGTCGACGAAGTGGACTCGATCCTTGTGGACGAGGCGCGCACGCCGCTCATCATTTCCGGTCCGCTCGATGACCGTTCGGAACTTTATACCGCCATCGACGCGCTGATCCCGCAGCTGACCGCCGAGGATTACGAAATCGATGAAAAGCAGCGTTCGGCCAACTTCTCCGAAGTCGGCACGGAAAAGCTTGAGAAGATCCTCAGCGATATCGGCCTGCTGCGCTCCGGTTCGCTCTATGACGTGGAAAACGTCGCCATCGTCCACCACCTCAACAACGCGCTCAAGGCCCACAAGCTGTTCCAGCGCGACAAGGATTACATCGTCCGCAACGACGAAGTGGTGATCATCGACGAATTCACCGGCCGCATGATGCCGGGCCGCCGTTATTCGGAAGGCCAGCATCAGGCCCTGGAAGCCAAGGAACGCGTTCAGATCCAGCCGGAAAACCAGACGCTCGCCTCGATCACCTTCCAGAATTACTTCCGCATGTATGAAAAGCTGGCAGGCATGACCGGCACGGCCTCCACCGAAGCGGAAGAATTCGCCAACATTTACGGCCTCGAGGTTGTGGAAGTGCCCACCAACCTGCCGATCAAGCGTATCGATGAGGACGATGAGGTCTATCGTTCCTTCGAGGAAAAGTTCAAGGCGATCATCGCCGAGATCATGGCCGCCCACGAGAAGAACCAGCCGGTTCTGGTCGGCACCACCTCGATTGAAAAGTCCGAGCTTCTGGCCACCATGCTGCGTCAGTCGGGCTTTGAGAACTTCCAGGTTCTGAACGCCCGTTATCACGAGCAGGAAGCCTATATCGTTGCGCAGGCCGGTGTGCCGGGCGCCATCACCATCGCCACCAACATGGCCGGTCGTGGTACGGATATTCAGCTGGGCGGCAACCTTGAAATGCGTCTTGAGCGCGAACTGGCCGACATGGAGCCAGGTCCGGAATACGACGCCAAGGCCGAGGCCATCCGCGAGGAAGTGAAGAAGCTCAAGGAAGAAGCGCTGGCCGCCGGTGGTCTTTACGTGATCGCCACCGAGCGCCATGAAAGCCGCCGCATCGACAACCAGCTGCGCGGTCGTTCCGGCCGTCAGGGCGATCCGGGCCGCTCCAAGTTCTATCTTTCGCTTCAGGACGACCTGATGCGCATCTTCGGTTCCGAGCGCATGGATTCCATGCTGTCGAAGCTTGGCCTGAAGGAAGGCGAGGCCATTGTCCACCCGTGGATCAACAAGGCTCTGGAACGCGCCCAGAAGAAGGTCGAAGCCCGTAACTTCGACATCCGAAAGAACCTTCTGAAATACGACGACGTGCTGAACGACCAGCGCAAGGTGATCTTCGAACAGCGCATCGAGCTGATGGATGCGGCCGATGTGTCCGAAACCATCGCCGACATGCGCGAGGAAGTGATCGAGGCCATCGTCGCCCGCCACATCCCCGAAACGGCCTATGCCGAGCAGTGGGACGTGAAGGGTCTGAAAGCCGACGTCGAACGCATTCTGGCCTTTGATCTGCCGATTGAGGAATGGGCCAAGGAAGAAGGCATTGCCGAGGATGATATCCTCAAGCGCCTGACGGACCTTGCCAATAACCACATGGCCGAAAAGGCCACCCGCTTCGGGCCGGAACTGATGAACTACGTCGAGAAGTCGGTCGTTCTGCAGGTTCTCGATCACCTGTGGCGCGAGCATATCGTCAACCTCGACCATCTGCGTTCGGTGATCGGTTTCCGCGGCTACGCCCAGCGTGATCCGCTGCAGGAATACAAGTCTGAGGCCTTCGAACTCTTCACGGCGCTTCTGACCAACATGCGCGAGACGGTGACGAGCCAGCTCATGCGTGTCGAGCTGATGCAGCAGCCTGCCGATGAACCGGAAGTGCCGCAAATGGAAGGCCATCACATCGATGCCTCCACCGGCGAGGACGAATTCCCCGGAATCGCCTACGCCGCCGAGGAAGTCGCCCCGGAAAACCGCGACCCGAACGATCCCTCGACCTGGGGCCGCGTTGGCCGCAACGAGGTCTGCCCGTGCGGTTCCGGCAAGAAGTACAAGCATTGCCACGGCGCACTCGAAGCCTGATTTTTGGCAATCCGTGAATGACGCAAGGGCGCGCTTTAACCGGCGCGCCCTTTTTGCGTTAGCACTTTTCCAAGCATCATCGGGAACGATAAAAATTGTCAGCCGGTCGGTCGATCCGCAGGCGGATGGCATGTTTCATTAACTCTGATCTGGCAAGAAAGAAGACGACCCGTTCCCTGTTTTGAGTATCGCGTACGGTCTATGAGCATTCTGGATATTGCAGAGAAACTGCTGCCCGCCAGTCGACGCATCGTTGAAGCCCTGCGCTCCGATGATGAGAACGCGCGCGCCCAGAAAATGGCGTTGATCGCCTTTGCCATTCGCGTTGCCAGCGCCGGTATTGCCTTCTTTTCGCAAATCATTCAGGCCCGGCTGATGGGCGAATACGAATACGGCATTTTCGTTTTCGTATGGGTGATGGTGATCCTGAGCGGCAACCTGTCCTGCATCGGCTTTCCCTCCGCCGTCATCCGCTTCCTGCCCGGTTATCGGGTCAGCGAATCGCATGGTGAAATCCGGGGGCTTGCGCTGACTGCCCGCATCTTTGCCATGACCTCGGCGACCATCATCGCGCTGCTGGGATTTGCGGGCCTCGGTATATTCGAAAGCAGCATCGATCATTACTATATCGTGCCGATCTTCCTCGGCCTTGTGACCCTGCCGATGATTGCGCTTGGTGACGTGCTGGATGGCACGGCGCGCGCCAATAGCTGGGCGATTGCCGCCTTCAGCCAGACCTATATCATCCGCCCGTCGCTGACCCTCATCTTCATGGTGCTGGCCGTCCAGTTTGGTCGCCCGGCAACGGCCGTGACGGCCATGCAATCGGCGCTGGCCGCGACCTACGTCACGTCGCTCGGCCAGTTCATCGGCATCTCGTGGCGCCTTCGCAAGCGTTACAACACCGGCCCGATCGTCATCGATTTTCCTGCCTGGATTCGCGTTGCCCTGCCGATCTTTCTAATCGATGGTTTCGGCTTCATGCTGACCAATGCCGATGTCATTGCCGTGGGCATGTTCCTGCCGCCGGATCAGGTCGGCGTCTACTTTGCCGCCGCCAAGACCATGGCGCTGGTTCAGTTCGTCTTCTTCTCCGTCAAAGCCGCAGCGGGGACACGCTTTTCGTCGTTGATTGCCGAAAAGGACCGGGTCGCGCTGGGCAATTTCGCGGCCAAGACAGCCCGTTGGACCTTCTGGCCATCACTCGCACTCGGCCTCTTCGTGCTGGCCGTAGGCAAGCTTCTTCTGGCGTTGTTCGGGCCGTCTTTCACCGAAGGCTATCCGTTGATGGCGATCTTCTTTGCCGGAATGCTGGCCAAGGCGATTGTTGGCCCCGGTGAAGTGCTGCTCACCATGGCCGGACGCCAACGCCTGTGCGCGGCGCTCTATGCCGGCATTCTGGGCGTCAACATTGTGCTCAACATCATCTGTATTCCGCTCTTCGGCCTTGCAGGCGCGGCCATGGCCGTCGCGCTGGCAACGCTCGTGGAAGCCATCCTGCTGCACGTGACCGTTCGCCGGACACTGGGCATCACGCTCTTTGCGTTTGCCCGGCAAACCCCTCCATCCGATCAGGCAAAGGCCTTTGCGTCATGACCCATCCTCCTGTCTATAACGAGAGCATGAATAGCGATGCCAACCGCATGGTGGGTGCGCTTTCCGGTCAGCCGATGGAACGTCCCGATGCCGAGCGTGTCATCAGCGTCGGCCATGACCAGCGCCAGTTCTGCCTTTACCCGGCCCAATCCGGTTATGACCTGCAAGATGAGATGGATTTCCTGTCCCGTCGTGCCATGGAGCCGAACATCTTCTTCGCCGCCCGCTTTCTGGCCCCGGCCATGCCGCGCCTTGACGACCGCCAGATCCGCATGGCGATCATCCGCGATGATGGCCCAAGCCGCAGCCGCCTGCGCCTTCTGATGCCCTTCTCCGTGGAAAAGCCGGGCTTTTCCGTGGGTCCGTCCATCGTGCGCGTCTGGGCCAATACGTTCGGTCCGCTCGGTACTCCGCTCGTGGATGCGGAAGGTGCGGCCGAAACCATCGATAATCTGCTTGAGGGCATGGGCCGCAAGGAAGCGGGCCTGCCGGGTGTTCTGGTGTTCCCGGAACTGCGCCTCAACGGCCCCTTCGCCCAGATGCTGCGCGCCATCGCCATTGGCCGCAACCTGCCGATTGTCATCACCGACAATCAGAAGCGCCCGATGCTCGAAAGCTACCTCGACGGCGACGCCTATCTGCAGCAGACGGTCTCCGCGAGCCACCTGCGCGAAATGCGGCGGCAGTGGAAGAAGCTCTCCGAAATGGGCGAACTGACCTACAACGTGGCCCGCCAGCCGGAAGAAATCCGCCTGCGCATGGAAGAGTTTCTGGCGCTGGAAGCGAGCGGCTGGAAGGGCAAGAAGCGCACCGCCATGGTCATGGACCGCCTGCACTCGGCCTTTGCCCGCGAGGCGATCACCAATCTCGCCGAAACCGACGCCGTGCGTATCCACACTATTGATCTCGATGGCCGCGCGATTGCCTCGTTGATTGTCTTCATCATGGCGGGCGAAGCCTATACGTGGAAGACGGCCTATGACGAAACGCTGTCGGCCTATTCGCCGGGCAAGCTTTTGACCGCCCGCCTGACCGAATGGCAGCTGGAAGACGCCAACATCCTGCGCACCGATTCCTGCGCCGTCGCCGATCACCCGATCATGAGCCGCATGTGGCAGGAACGCGAGGATATGGGAACCGTCACTGTCGGCCTCTCGCCAAACAGCGACCGCGATGCGCGTCAGGCCGCCTCACAGCTCCACCTTTACCGCAACACCCGCAACATGGCGCGCCTGCTGCGCGAAAAAATCTTCGCCATGACCGGCCGGAGCTAAATCTCCGGCTGCGGTTTGCAATTTCTGTAGGGAAAAAGGGATGGTGCCCCATGCCGGGGTCGAACCAGCACTCCTTGCGGAACTCGATTTTGAGTCGAGCGCGTCTACCAATTCCGCCAATGGGGCAAGGCACGAAGCCTTCAAGACGGGCGGAATATAAGGTCCGGGCCGGTTCGGTCAACCGCTTTTTTGAAACGCAGCGTTCACTGTCGAAATGCCGCGTCTGTTATCCCCGCCATTTACGCGCCGCAATCGCGCGCTTATGAGTAGGCGAACGCAAATCAACATGCGTTCCCGGCAAGACAGGACATAAAGAATGCTGCTTTCCCGCCAATGGCTTTTCTCCCGCACGGGCTGCGCCACGCTCTTCACCTTGGCCTCTGCCGCCTCCGTGGGCTCCGCACTCGGTTTCGAACATATCGGCGGCTATATCCCTTGCGCGCTCTGCCTTCTGCAGCGCATTCCCTATTATGTGAGCCTTCCGGTGGGTCTTGTCGCCATCGCCGCTTCTGCCTTTGGCGCGCCGAGCTGGCTGAGCCGCACGCTGCTCGTCATCCTTGGTCTGATCATGATTGTCAGCGCCGGTCTCGGCGTCTACCACGCGGGCGTCGAATGGCACTTCTGGGAAGGTCCGGCGGGCTGCTCCGGCAACCTCTCCTCCTCGACCACCAATGCCGCCAATCTTCTGGACGATCTCAACGCCATCAAGCCGCCGTCCTGCTCGGAAGCGTCGTTGCGCATTCTCGGCCTGTCCTTTGCCGGCTGGAACGTGATCGCCAGTGCATTTCTGGCCTCGCTCGCCTTCTTCGGCGCGCGCCGCAACGCCTGAGACATAAGCCTCAGGGCTGCAATTCGCTGTCCCAATAGAGATAGTCGAGCCAGCTTTCATGCAGGTGGTTGGGCGGGAAAAGCCGCCCGTTATTGTGAAGATCGTGAACGGTAGGCCGAAACGGCATCTGGCGCGGATGCATGCCTGCCACCTTCGGCAGCTTGGACCCCTTTTTCAGATTGCACGCCGAACAGGCCGCCACGATGTTTTCCCACGTCGTCTGCCCGCCATGGGCGCGCGGAATCACGTGGTCGAAGGTCAGATCATCGTCCGATCCGCAATACTGGCACTCGAACCGATCGCGCAAGAAAACGTTGAAGCGGGTGAAGGCCGGATTGCGGGTTGGCTGCACATAGGTCTTGAGACAGACGACACTCGGCAATTGCATCGAGAAGGTCGGGGACGAAACCGCGAAATCATACTCGGCGATGATATTCACACGGTCGAGGAAAACCGCCTTGATCGCGTCCTGCCAGGACCACAGCGATAAGGGATAATAACTGAGCGGCCTGAAGTCAGCGTTCAGAACGAGCGCGGGCAAGGCCTGCGGGGAGACTGCAATCGTCAAGCGGATTCTCCTGATCGATTCGGCATCTACATCTTGTATATTAGGCGCGCCATGACACGATTGTGAAGCCCCCTTTCGCAATGCGAAAATGGGCGGCCCGTCAGGAAACCGGCAAGCCATCACGCCCCATGGCGCGGGCGTAATAGGCCCAGAAAAGGCGCGCCGCGACGGCCCGCCAGGGCGACCAGCGCTGTGCATGGTCCGCGAGCGCGGTGACGGAAGGCACATTCCCGTCAAGAAGCGCATGCGCCACCGCCTTGCGAAGCGCAATGTCACCCGCCGGAAAGAGATCGGCATGGCCCGCCGCAAACATCATGTAGATCTCTGCCGTCCACGGGCCGATGCCGGAAAGGGCGGTCAGCTTGCCAAGGGCGGCCTCGATGGGCATCGTCTCCAGGGCTTCAAGCTCAAGCCGTCCATCGAGGATGGCATTTGCCGCAGCAGCCAGCGTTCGCCCCTTGGCGCGGCTGAGACCCAGTGCACGGATCACCTCTTCGTTGAGATCACAATAGGCCTCGGGCGTCACCGGCCCGGCGACCAGCATCCGGTTCCAGATGGCCATAGCGCTTGCCCGCGACACCATTTGCGACACGATGATATGGGCAAGGCTTGCAAAGCCGGGCGGCGAAAGCCGAAGCGGCACCGCGCCAGCGACTGCGATGATCGGAGCAAGCGCCGGATCGAGAACGGCCAGTGCCTCAAGCCCCGCCTCGATATCCGCTTCGCTTCGAATGATGACCATTGCGGTTCCTCGTAAAATCGGGGAGGAAGAAAGCATGTCGAACCCGTCCGGTCAAAGGCCCGTTTTCCGTTTTGCCCCCAGTCCCAATGGCGCCCTGCACCTTGGCCATGCACTCTCCGCCTGCCTGAATTTCGAAGCCGCGCACCAAACGGGCGGACGTTTCCTTCTGCGCATCGAAGACATCGACCTGACGCGCTGCACCGCAGAGCTGGAACGGGGCATCTATGAGGATCTGGCATGGCTCGGCCTCGATTGGGAACGTCCGGTGCGCCGTCAATCGGAACACTTTGGCGATTACCGCGCGGAGCTGGAACGGCTCATCGAGGACGGACTTGTCTACCCCGCCTTTATGACGCGCGGCGAGGTCAAGGCACATGTGGCGGACACTGAAAAATCCGGAAAGCTCTGGCCGCGCGATCCCGATGGCGCGCCGCTATACCCGCCCTATGACCGCGAGCGCTCACAAACCGAACGCGAAAAATTGATCGCCTCAGGCAAACGCCACGCCTTCCGGCTCGACATGCAAAAGGCGCTCGCAAGATTATCCGCACCGCTGACATTCGTTGAAACGGGTGATGGGCAAACCGGCACGATCACCGCCGATCCGGCCCGCTGGGGCGACGTCATCCTCTCACGATCCGACGCGCCATCAAGCTATCATCTCTCGGTCGTCGTTGACGATGCGCTGCAAGGCGTCACCCATGTGATACGCGGTCTGGACCTTTATGCCGCGACCGATCTTCACCGCCTGCTGCAGTATCTGCTCGGCCTGCCGGAACCGCTCTACCGCCATCACCGGCTGGTGTTGGGGGCCGATGGCCGCAAACTGTCCAAAAGTGAAGGCAGCACGGCCTTAGGAGCACTGCGTGAAGAGGGCCTGACGCCCTCAGCCATCCGCGCCATCATCGGGCTTTAAAAGGCGTCGGTCGGGGCTGAAGGCCCCGCCATGCGTCAGCGTGTAGCGCACGCGGTACTTCATCAGCGCCGCGTTGAACTCCGCGCCAATCATGAAAATCACGCCGACCATGTAGAGGAAGACGAGTACAATCATCACCGAGGCCAGACCCGCATAGGTCGCGGTATAATTGGCAAACTGCGCGAGATAGAAGGCAAAGACCAGACCGCCCACCAGCCAGGCGACCAAGGTCAGCACAATGCCCGGTATGACATCGACAAGCCGCCGATGACCGGCAGGCAGCCACAGATGGATGACAAACAGCCCGACGACCAGCATCAGCACCGTAAACGTCACGCTCCAGTCTGACACGGTGGTCAGGACTTCGGTCAACCAGGGCAGACGCTCGCCGATGACGCCAATGGCCACCGGCACGGCCACCAGCACCGTACTGATGGCGGCAAAAATCACCGATGCGATGATCACATAACCGAGGCTCGTCAGGCGGGTGTGATACCAGTAGCGCTTTTCCGTGACGCGATAGGCACGGTTGAGCGAGACGCGCAGCGCCTCCACACCATTCGAGGCGAAGTAAGCGGCCGCCAGAACCGAGATGGTCAAAAGACCGCCGCGCGGAATGGTCAGCACCTGCATCACCTGTTCGGCGAGCGGCTTGGCAATGGCTTCCGGCCATGTGTCGAAAATCAGATGCACCGCCGTTGCGGCAAACTGATCGGCCCCAAGGAAGCTGGCGAGCGTGGTCGCGAAAATCAGGAACGGGAAAACCGCCAGCAGCGTGGAAAGCGCCACATGGCTTGCCATGGCCCAGCCGTCATCCTCGGTGAAGTGATAGACGGCATCAAACAGGACCTTATAGACAAATCGGATAAACGTCGGCATCGCCTCTCCCTGCGCTATGCCCTTAAGACCCTATTCCTCAGGCGTGTGCAACGGGTATTTCATTTGTTTCACCCGGCTGAATATGGGAATGCTGCCGCAGTTGTGAAGGATTGATTCCATGAGTGATCGCCCCGTCATCATCGTCACCGGCTGCTCGTCCGGCATCGGCGCCTATTGCGCCCGCGCCCTCAAGGCCGAAGGCTGGCGCGTCTTCGCAACGGTGCGCAAGGTGGAAGACCTCGCCGCCCTTGAGGCCGACGGCATCGAAAGCCTGATCCTCGATTACACCGATGAAGCGACGATCACCGCCGCCGTGACCGAGATTGCAGGCCGCACCGGCGGGCGCATCGATGCGCTCTTTAACAATGGCGCCTACGGGCAGGTGGGCGCGGTGGAAGACCTGCCGACCGCGGCCCTTCGCCTGCAGCTGGAAACCAATGTCCTCGGCTGGCACGAACTGACCCGGCAGGTCATTCCCTATATGCGCAAGCGCTGCGCAGGCCGCATCGTGCAATGCTCCTCCATTCTCGGCATCGTGCCCTTTCGCTATCGCGGTGCCTACACGGCCTCGAAATTCGCGCTCGAGGGTCTTTCGCTCACGCTGCGTATGGAACTTGCCGGCTCCGGCATCGAGGTCAGCCTCATCGAACCCGGCCCGATTGAATCGCGCTTCACCGCCAATGCCCTCGTCAAGCTGCACGAGAATATCGACCTTGAAAACTCGCCACATGCCGCAGACTATGCCCGCCAGCTGGCGCGGCTGGGCGGCAAGGGCGCGATCAACCGCCACAAGCTCGGGCCGGACGCCGTTCATGCCGTGCTGCGCCATGCCTTGACGGCGAAAAAGCCAAAACCCCATTATCCCGTCACCGTGCCCGCCAAACAGGGCATTCTGCTCAAGCGCCTTCTGCCCTCGGCCCTCTTCTACCGGCTGATGGGAAGGGTCGACTGATCGCGGCTGCCAAAGGAAACGATATGGTCAAGCTCAACAAGATTTATACCCGCACCGGCGATGATGGCACGACCGGCCTTGTCACCGGCCCTCGCCGCCTCAAGCATGATCTGCGCGTCGAAGCCTATGGCACGGTCGATGAGACCAATTCCGTCATCGGTCTGGCGCGCCTTCACACCGCCGACCAGCCCGACCTCGACGCTATGCTCGCCCGCATCCAGAACGATCTTTTCGATCTCGGCGCCGACCTTGCGGCCCCCGATACGGGGGAGGAACTGTCCTATGAGCCGCTGCGCATCATCCCCGCACAGGTCAAGCGTCTGGAAAGCGAAATCGATGCGCTGAATGCCAGCCTTGATCCGCTGCGCTCCTTCATCCTGCCCGGTGGCGCACCGGCGGCCGCCTGGCTTCATCTGGCCCGCACCGTGTCACGTCGCGCCGAACGCCACATGGTGGCGCTTTCGAAAGCAGAAGGCGAAGTGGTGAGCGCTGCGGCTCTTGAATATATCAACCGCCTCTCCGACTTCCTGTTTGTCGCTGGTCGCCACGTCAATGACGGCGGCAAGGCCGACATCCTTTGGGTGCCGGGCAAAAACCGCTGACCTTTTCCGGAGACCGCCATGTTCATCCCCCTGCATGATCGTAACGGTCTGGAACATATCCGCCTGCAATATGTGACGATCACGCTGATCGTCATCAATGTGCTGGCATGGCTTGTCACCGGCCCGCTGGCCGGTGAGGAAATCGCCGCACGCGCCGCAACCGGCCTCGGCTTCATTCCCGCCGTCGTCTTCGACTTCGCGACGCTGGACCCGTCGCTGGCCATCGTCCCGCCGGATGCAACGCTTGTCACCTATGCCTTTCTGCATACCGACATCATTCATCTCGGCTCGAACATGCTCTTTCTCTGGGTGTTCGGAGACAATGTCGAAGACGCCCTCGGCCATGTCCGTTTTCTGATCTTCTACATCGCCTGCGCGGTCGCTGGAGCCTTGACCCACGGCCTTCTCATGCCGCATTCCCCAGGGCCCTTGATCGGAGCATCGGGTGCGGTGTCGGGCGTCATTGCCGCCTATCTGCTGCTGCATCCCAAGGTGCGCGTCTGGGTGCTGGTGCTTTTCCGCCTTCCCCTGCCGCTCCCGGCCTTTGTGCCGCTTCTCTTCTGGGTCGGACAGCAATTTTTCATGCTCTTCGTCGGGGATGCGAGCGGCGTTTCCTGGGGTGCCCATGTGGGCGGCATTATCACGGGCGCGCTCCTCGTTCTCGTCATGCGTCGCCGGGGTGTGCCGCTCTTTGACCGCACCATCGTCACACCGAAAGCGGTGGAGCACAGCGCCGCCGCACCAAGCCCTTCCCCCGTCAAAACCGATACGCCGCATCGCGCCATCAAATGGGGACGTCCGGAATAATGTTTTACGTTGACGTAAAAGGAAGATGATTTTAAATCATAGCCGCCCTCAGCCTTGATACATTGTAATCGGGGGAAAAATGCGTATCCATGTCGCCTGCCGGTTTTTGTCGAACCCGGATGCGCGACATCACGCGGCGGCTGGGGTTCGTTCAGGGAGAAGAGACTATGAAGATTATCGTACCTGTTAAGCGGGTTGTTGATTACAACGTGAAGATCCGCGTGAAGGCGGATGGGTCGGGCGTCGAGCTTGCCAATGTGAAGATGTCGATGAACCCGTTTGACGAGATTGCGGTGGAAGAAGCGCTGCGTCTGAAGGAAGCGGGTCAGGCGAGCGAGATCATCGCCGTGTCGGTCGGCCCGGCCAAGGCGGAAGAAACGCTGCGCACGGCGCTCGCCATGGGGGCTGACCGGGCGATCCTGATCGAGACCGACGAGACGGTCGAGCCGCTGGCCGTTGCCAAGCTTTTGAAGGCGGTCGTGACGGCGGAAGAACCCGGCCTCGTGATCCTCGGCAAGCAGGCGATTGATGATGACTCGAACCAGACCGGCCAGATGCTCTCGGCGCTGACGGGCTATCCGCAGGCGACCTTTGCCTCGAAGGTGGTGGTCGCCGATGGCGCCGTGTCCGTGACGCGCGAAGTCGATGGCGGCCTGCAGACCGTTTCGCTGTCGCTGCCCGCCGTCATCACGACGGACCTGCGTTTGAACGAGCCGCGCTATGCCTCGCTGCCCAACATCATGAAGGCCAAGAAGAAGCCGCTCGACAAGAAGAGCCCGGCCGATCTTGGCGTTGATATCACCCCGCGTCTTTCGGTGCTGAAGACCGAGGAACCGGCAGGCCGCAAGGCCGGCATCAAGGTGGCTTCGGTGGCGGAGCTTGTCTCCAGCCTGAAGACCGCTGGCGTTCTCTAATCGGCAGCCAAGGAGCAAAGACCATGACCATTCTTCTTCTCGCCGATCATGACGGCAAGGTTCTTTCCGAACAGACGGCGAAAGCCCTGACGGCCGCTGCCCGGATCGGCGGCGATGTGCATGTTCTCGTGGCAGGCACGAACGTGTCCACCGTAGCCGACGCCGCCGCCAAGCTTTCGGGCGTCGCCAAGGTTCTGGTGGCTGACGATGCGGCCTATGCCCATGGGCTGGCCGAGCCGCTTTCCGATCTCATCGTCTCGCTTTCCGCGTCCTATGATGTGGTAATGGGCGCAGCGACGGCCCTTTCGAAGAGCGTTCTGCCGCGTGTGGCGGCTCTTCTGGATGTGATGCAGGTCTCGGAAATCATCGAGGTGGTGTCTGCTGATACGTTCAAGCGTCCGATCTATGCGGGCAATGCGATCCAGACGGTGAAGTCGGGTGACGCCAAGAAGGTGATTACGGTGCGCACGGCGTCCTTTGCGACGACTGCTGCGGGCGGTTCGGCGAGCATCGAGGCGATTGCCGCCGCCGGCGACAAGGGCGCGTCGAAGTTCGTGTCCGACGAGATTGCGGTGTCGGAACGTCCCGAACTCACCTCGGCCAAGATCATCATCTCGGGCGGTCGTGCGCTGGGGTCTTCGGAGAAGTTCCAGGAAGTCATCCTGCCGGTCGCCGACAAGCTGGGTGCCGCCGTCGGTGCTTCGCGCGCGGCGGTCGATGCAGGCTACGCGCCGAACGACTGGCAGGTGGGCCAGACGGGCAAGGTGGTCGCGCCTGATCTTTACATCGCCTGCGGCATCTCCGGTGCGATCCAGCATCTGGCGGGCATGAAGGACAGTAAG
>JAIUPA010000021.1 GCA_020161665.1 Pseudomonadota bacterium
GATGATATTGCCAAGCCCCAGGTGCTGGCCGAAATCGGGGCGGGCATCCGTTACATGGCCCTTAACCCGACCGGCTATGCGGGCAATGCCGTCAATCTTGGCGAATTTCGCGAAGCCTATCGGCGGATCAAGGAAACGGGCGGGCTTTACCAGCGTGATACGAACGGCGTTCGTTTCGTCGCCTCAAACCTCTTTCGCGCCACGCTGAAACTGCCCGCCAATATTCCCGACGGCGTGCATACCGTGCAGGCCTATCTCTTCAAAAGCGGCACCTTTGTTTCGAGCAAGACGCTGCCGCTTCGGGTGGTGAAAACGGGTCTGGAACAGACCATCACGGATGCCGCGCACAAGACCCCGGTCATCTATGGCCTGTTTTGCGTTCTTTTGGCGCTGATTACCGGCTGGGGTGCCAGCCTGATCTTCCGCAGGGATTAAAAGCTATCCCTTGAACCGCGCGGCAGGAACCGTGTAGACCCGTCCGCCGTGAAGGAGATGGGCGACAAGGTTTTGCCTGTCGAACAGGCCGTCAAAAGCGCGATGGCCGAGGTCGAGCCCGCCGGTCAACACCCCGAAGGATGGCATGACGAGGCGTTCGCCATCGGTCGCGAAACAGGGGCGACGCACCGTCTTTTCCCGCCGTGTCACGGCTGCCGCAGGGTGAAGGTGACCCGCCACCTCGCCACGCGCCTGACCCGCCTTCGGCTCATGCCTGAAGGTCAGCGGGCCGAAGCTCACGTCCTCGCACGTCTCGCCCTCAAGCCCTTCGACGCCATCCGGGTCATGGTTGCCGGTGATCCATATCCATTGACGACCGCGCATCAGTCCCTTCAGGCGCTCCCGATAGGGCAAGGGCAGATGCCCGGACCCGGCACGGTCATGAAAACTGTCGCCGAGGCTGACAACGATTGCCGGATTGCGGCGCGCCAGTGCGGCCTCCAGAAGGTCGAGCGTCGCGGCGGTGTCATAGGGCGGCAAAAGCTGGCGGCGGCGGGCAAAGGCCGCGCCCTTTTCCAGATGCAGATCGGACACGCAGAGAAGATCAAAAGCCGGGAGGAAGAGCGCGCCGGAGGGATCGCAAACCGCCTCGACCCCGGCAAGCGAAATCGCGGCCCCGGCGGCAGGTGCCTGGTTTCTCAACTGCTGTGCCAGAACCATGCGGTTCATGTCTTGCCCTCAAACATCGTCAACGGTCAGTGCCTCTTCGATCAGGTCATCGGCGGCCTCGGCCAGAATGGCATCGTCCGCCCCGCCCGAGACCGGCTCGCGGCCGATTTCCAGCAGAACCGGAACGGCCAGCGGCGACACCCGCGACAGCGCCATATGGGTGATGTGCCCCCTGATTCGCTTCAGCATAGCGCCAAGGCGGGCGATATCCAAAAGGCCGGTCGCCGCATCGCGCCGTGCCGCCTCCAGCAAAATATGGTCCGGCTCGTGGCTGCGCAGCACGTCATAGACAAGGTCGGTCGAAACCGTCACCTGCCGCCCGGTCTTTTCCTTGCCGGGATGACGCCGCTCGATCAAGCCCGCAATGACGGCGCAATTGCGGAAGGTGCGCTTCAGCATGAAGGATTCGGCAAGCCAGGCTTCCAGATCCTCACCCAGCATATCCTCGTCAAAAAGGTCGGCGAAATCGACGCCTTCCAGATCCTCCAGCCCCCAGATGGCGAGCGAATAATCAGTGGCGGCAAAGCCGGTCGGCTTCAGTCCCATGCGCTCCAGCCGCCGGGTGAGAAGCAGGCCGAGCGTCTGGTGGGCGAGCCGCCCCTCGAACGGATAGGCGACCATGTAGTAGCGCGTAGCGCGCGGGAACGTCTCGATCAACAGTTCGCCGCGCTTGGGCAGGATGGAGCGCAGACGCTGGATTTCCAGCCACTCACGCACCTGATCCGGTAACGTCCCCCACGTTCCGGGATCGGCGAGAAGGCCGCGCACCTGTTCGGCCAGAAAGGTGGAGAGCGGAAACTTGCCACCCGCATAGGCGGGGATTTTCGGATCAAAGGAAAAGGCCGGGCTGACGAGGCATTCGTTCTCGCGGATGCCTTCGAAGCGCAGCACCTTGCCAGAAAAGAGAAACGTATCGCCCTGCACGAGCTGCTCGAGAAAATATTCCTCGACCTTGCCCAGCATCATGCCGCCGAAGCGCGCCTTACCGCCCGATTTCACCATGCGGACATTGAGCATGGGGGATTCGACAATCGTGCCGAGGTTCAGGCGATAGGCCTGCGCCACCGCCGGGTTCGAAATGCGCCACAAGCCTTCGGCCGTCTGGCGGATTTTCGCATACCGCTCGTAGGTTTTCAGCGCATAGCCGCCGGTCGCGACAAATTCGACGATCCGGTCAAAAGTCTCACGCGGCAGGGCGTGATAGGGCTCTGCCGAAATCACTTCGCCATAAAGCGCATCGGCATCAAACGGTTCGGCGCAGGCCATGCCGAGCACATGTTGGGCCAGCACGTCCAGCGCCCCTTCGCCAATCGGCGGCGTGTCCTGCGCGCCGACATAATTGGCGTCCAGTGCGGCGCGACACTCCATCACCTCGAAACGGTTGGCGGGCACCAGCACCGCCCGGCTCGGCTCATCCATGCGGTGATTGGCGCGGCCGATGCGTTGGGCCAGGCGGCTCGCTCCCTTCGGCGCGCCGACATGCAGCACGAGATCGACATCACCCCAGTCAATCCCGAGATCCAGCGTCGAGGTGGCGACCACGGCGCGCAGGCGATTATCAGCCATAGCCGCTTCCACCTTGCGGCGCTGGCCGACATCGAGCGACCCGTGATGCAGGGCAATCGGCAGATTGTCGTCGTTGATCGTCCAGAGTTCCTGAAACAGAAGCTCGGCCTGGCTTCGCGTATTGACGAAGACGAGCGCCATCTTGGCCCGTTTCAGCGTCTCGTAAATGTCCGGGATGGCATAGCGGGCCGAATGGCCGGACCAGGGAATGCGCGCTTGCGTTTGCAGAATGGTGATCTGCGGTTTGGCACCGCCCGAAACCGTGACCAGCCCGGCGTTCTGACGGCCCTCCTCAGGCTGGCCGACCAGCCAGCGCTGCAATTCCATCGGATCGGAAACCGTCGCCGAAAGGCCGATGGTCTGCACATCGGGCGCAAGCTTGCGCAGGCGCGCGAGCCCGAGCGACAGAAGATGGCCGCGCTTGGAGGTGACGAGCGCATGCAACTCGTCCAGCACCACATATTTCAGGTCGCGAAAGAAGCGCGCCGCCTCGCCATTGGCCAGAAGCAGCGCCACCTGCTCCGGCGTTGTCAGCAGAATATCCGGCGGCGTCAATTTCTGGCGCTGGCGCTTGTGGACCGGCGTATCGCCCGTGCGGTTTTCGACCGTGATGGGCAGGCCCATCTCGCTCACCGGCTTCATGAGGTTGCGCTCGATATCGACCGCCAATGCCTTCAACGGCGAGACATAGAGCGTGTGAATGCCGGTAAAGGCGCTGCCCGGCGGGATTTTGCCGCGCGCGGTCAGATCGGTGAGCGAAGGCAGGAAACCGGCGAGCGTCTTGCCCGCGCCGGTGGGGGCAATCAAAAGCGTGCTTTCGCCACTTCGGGCGCGCTTCAACAGCTCAATCTGGTGCGGGCGCGGCGACCAGCCCTTCTCCTCGAACCAGCGTTCGAAAACAGGCGGCAAACGGTCGTTTGGCCCTTCGTCCATCAGGCGGCGATGTAGCGGTCGCGGCGGTGGTTGACCGCCAGAACGATGTTGATCGCCACCGCGCCGATGACCGAGCAGGCAATGATGAAGGGGCTGGCGACGAAGAAGGAGAAGACGAGGATCGTCATATCCAGCGCCAGTTGCACCAGCCCGGCGCGGATGCCGAACTGATCCTGCAGCCAGAGCGCCAGAATGCCGAAGCCGCCAAGGCTGGCGCGGTGGCGAAAGAGCACCAGCATGCCATTGCCCAGAAGCACGCCGCCGAAGAGGGCTGCCACCAGCGGATCGAGATGGGCAAAACCAATATAGCGCGGCAGCGCCTCCGTGATGAAGGAGGCAAGCGTGACGGCGGAGAAGGTCTTCAGCGTGAAGGCCAGCCCCACCTTGCGCCAGGCCAGATAATAGAATGGCAGGTTGATGAGGAAGAAGACCGTGCCGAAGGACAGGCCGAAGGCATAATGGGCCAGAAAGGCCACACCCGCCGTGCCGCCACTCAAAAGGTCGGCGCCTTTGAGAAGGGCGATCCCCAGCGCCGACAGCATGGCGCCGACGGCAATCGCCTGCGCATCCTCAATCAGCGAATGGCGCACCGGCGTCGATTCGACCATCAGCTTCAACAGATTCCGTTCCGACAAGGCGCACTCCACATCACGACGACCTCAAGGCCGCATGCCGTTTTAGCCGCTTCGCCGACCGGATCAAAGAGGCGAGAAGCAAGGCTTTTCTCTGACGCATGATCTTTTCGATCCTCGCTTCGCTCCGGTCGGATCAAGCTCTTATCTCAAGACGATATAGCGGTCCTTGCGGTGATTGACGGTGACAAAGAGGTTGATGACGACGGCGGACAGAACCGAGCAGGCGACGATAAAGGGATCGACCACGAAGAAGGCGGCGACCAGCACCGCGACGTCGAAGGCCATCTGCACCAATCCGGCGCGAATGCCGAAACGATCCTGCAGATAGATGCCGAGAATGCCGACGCCGCCGAGGCTGGCGCGATGACGATAAAAGGCCAGCAGTCCGTAGCCCAGCAGAAGGCCACCCAGAATGGCGGCCCAGATGGGGTTCAGCGTGGCGATCCCCAGAAAATGCGGCTGCACTTCCACCAGCGCCGAGGTTGCGCCAATCGCCACAAAGGTTTTCAGCGTGAAATCCCAGCCCACCTTGCGGATCGACAGATAATAAAAGGGCAGATTGAGCAGGAAGAACCAGAGACCGAAGCTCCAGTTGGTCAGGTAATGCATGAGGAAGGCAACGCCTGCCGTGCCGCCGGTCAAAAGCCCGGCCTTGCCGAGCAGGAAGAAGCCGAGCGAGGAAATCACGGCACCTGTCATCAGCCCCTGAAAATCCTCCGCCTTGGTGTGGTGCGTGGGGCTGGTGTTCCAGAAACCTGCGACCTTGCTCAATTCCGGCATGGGATGATCCTGCTGTTGACGGTTCGGATTTGAACCACCACCAGCATATCTCAAACCGCCTTGGTCAGCAATGCTGACCTATTGGCGCGCAATGATAAGTCTCGGTTTCAACCTAACATTTGACCGCAATGAAGATGAAGCCGTAAACCGGCTTTCCGGCATCCATGCGCAGCGTCACACGCTCAAAACCGCGTTCTGCAAAGCCATGGCGGGCAAAAAGGGCCGCCACATGCGCCTGCGAATGGGCGTAGCGCATGGAGGGTTGCAGCACATAGCCCTTATCCGCCGCCTCGACGGAAAAGGCAAAGGTGCCGCCTGCCTTCAAGAGTTCAGCCGCCAGCGCAACGGGGCTTTCGAGGTCGCCGAGATACATCATCACATCGGCGGCCAGCACCAGATCGGCGCGATGCGGCAGATGCTCGGCTGAGAACAGGCCGCTTTCCGGGGCGGGCTTTGACAGATCGGCGCGGGCGAGATGGTCGTAAACACCCTTTTCGACCGCCTTGGCCAGCATGTTGGCGGAAATATCAAAACCTTCCAGATGGTCCACGAAGGGGTGGACATAAGGTCCGGCGAGGCCCGTGCCGCAACCGAGATCAACGGCCCGTGCAAACCGGGTTTCAGCGCCCGCATGGGCCTGAATGGCAGCGGCCAGCTTCTGCGGAAGGTCATAGCCGAGCTTTTCGGTCAGCGATTTTTCAAACCGATCGGCATAGTCATCGAACAGGCTTTCGGCATAGCGGCTTTCGGGATTGGCGGGCGCTGCTTCTGCGCCAAGCAAGGCGAGTTTCAGACCTGCCCCGAAAATGTCGTCCCCCGCCATGGCCAGAACTTGCCGGTAAGCGGCAACGGCCTTTTCCACATCTCCGGCCTTTTCACGGTATTCGCCCAGTTGGAACCAACCGGCGCGCCAGAGGGGGGTGAGTTCCAGCGCCTGCTCCATGAGTTCCGCCGCCTCGGCAAACGCCCCGTCATCGGCCGCCATCTTTGCATAGGCGGCACGGCGGTCGGCGAGTACATCGCCCGAGGGAAGGCTGCCCGGCTGCATGGCGACTCCGTTTCTGCGCAAAGGTCGGCGTTTCTTCGCGCAAAACCGCACAGCAGGCAAGGCCCGCCGCTTTGTTGCTCCAATTTGGCGGCACAAACCGCGCATCCCGTTGCGGCGCCTCTTGCCGCGTCATGCGCCAGAGCCTATCTCTGCGGGAAAAGGAGTGACCGGATGTCCGATCAGATCAACCGTTTTCTGGGCGACACGCCCACCCGCACCGTCGTGAAACTGGTTGTGGTTTCACTGGTCGTCGGCTTCGTCATGGCTCTGTTCGGGATTTTCCCGGCGGACATCATTGAAGGCTTCCGCACCTTCTTCTTCGGGCTGTGGTATCGCGGCTTCGAGGCACTTGGCGAAGTGGGGCGCTACCTGATGCTTGGCGCAACGGTCGTGATCCCCGTTTTCATCGTCCTACGGCTCTTCACCTACAAGCGTTGATCATGTTTTCGACCCCTTCCCGGCGCGGGCTTCTCCTCCTAAGTGGAGCGGCACTTCTTGCCGCCTGCACGCCCACACCCAAGCCGCCGCGCCCCTTTACGGGTAGTGCCGAAGACCGGACAGCGGAAGCGCTTGGCACGGTCAATGCGCTGCGTGCCAGCAAGGGGCTTTCGCCGCTTTCACCCGCCGCACCGGCGCAAGGGGCAGCGCTTGCTCAGGCACAGCGCATGGCGGCCAGCGGGCAGATGAAGCATGTGATGGGGTTTGCCGATGGTTTCGGGCCGCGCATGCGGGCGGCGGGCGTGCCGCTTCCGGCTGCCGAAAACATTGCGGCCGGTCAGCAAACCACCGACGCCGTGGTCAAGGCGTGGATCGCCTCACCGCACCACCTCGAAAACATGCTAGGGCCGAATTACACGAGCTTCGGCGTGGCCGTGGCGCGCGATCCCGGCACGGGAAATCACCCCTTTTGGGCGATGGTGCTTTCGCGATAGAGCCTTATGGCTCAACGCATTTTCGGATTAGAACTTGGCCGCCCAGGCATCGACCGAACGGTCGCGAAGGGCGCTGATTGTCGTCACGCCTTCTCGCACCAGAAGCCCCGGCAGATCCTTGACGATGGCCGCTGCAATGCCCGGCCCCTCATAGATCATCATCGAATAAATCTGCACGAGATCAGCCCCGGCCTTGATCTTCTCGACCACATCGGCGGCGTTGCCGACGCCCCCCGCGCCGATGATCGGCAGAGCGGGACCGACGCGCTTGCGCATGGCGGCGAGAACCGCCGTCGAACGCTCGAAGAGCGGCTTGCCGGACATGCCGCCTGCCTGCGCCGCCAGTTCCTTCTCCACCAGACCTTCACGCGACAACGTGGTGTTGGAGATGATCAGGCCGTCGAGATCGTGTTCGGCGACTTCAGCGGCAATGTCATCCAGACCTTCGGGCGTCAGATCCGGCGCAATCTTGAGGAAAATGGGCAGGCGGCGACCGCTCTTCGCCACCTCTTCGGCGCGAGCGGCGAGAACCGCATCGAGCAGCGTCTTCAGGCTGTCGCGCGCCTGAAGGTCGCGCAGGCCCGGGGTGTTGGGCGAGGAGATATTGACGGTGAAATAGGTGGCAACCTCGTAGAAACGGTGAATGCCCTGCACATAATCGCCGACGCGATCCTCGCTATCCTTGTTGGCGCCGATATTGACGCCGACGATGCCCGGCTTGCCCTTGCGGGCCACAAGACGGGCGAGCGCTGCCGCATGGCCATCATTGTTGAAGCCCATGCGGTTGATCACGGCGCGGTCAGCGGGCAGACGGAACAGGCGCGGCTTGGGATTGCCCGCCTGCGGCTTCGGCGTCAGCGTGCCGACTTCGGCAAAGCCAAAGCCGAGCGACAGCAGCGCATCGGGAATTTCTGCGTTCTTGTCAAAGCCAGCCGCCATGCCGACCGGATTGGGGAAGGAGATGCCCGCCACGTGGACCGTGAGCTTCGGATCAGCCTTTGCCGCGCAACCCGGAACCAGTCCGGTTTTCAGCGCCTTGACGGCCAGACCATGCGCGGTTTCAGAATCCATCTTGAAAACGCCGGGGCGAATGAGATCAAAAAAGCCGGTCATTGCATGGCCTCCGGAAAGATGTGGGTGCCCTCGTGCGAAAGCGGCAGGGGCTTGGCCCAGAGAACCGCCGACAGCAGAAGAGGTGCGTAAAGGTGGGGGAAAAGATCACCGCCGCGTGACGGTTCGAAAATCAGCTTGTCGCCAAGGGCGGCAGCATCCACCGCCACCAGTATCAGGCCCTCCTGACCGGCGAAATAACGGGCAGCGGTTGCCCGCGCCTGTTCTGCAGTGGAAAAATGGATGAAGCCGTCCGTCAGATCAATCGAGGCACCGTCAAAGCGACCGGCGGCCTCGGCAGTGTGCCACAGCGCGGCAGGCACGATCTTGTAAATGACGGCAGCAGACATGGGATTCCTGCGGGATGTGCGAGAAAGCGGCGCGCCCTGACGCTTCTGTAGGGCACCGGACCCGTTTGCCGCAATTTGCCCGTCCTGTCCACCATAAGCGCGATCTCGCCTTTTACCATGCGACACCGCTGCACATGTTTTGTCGAAACCGCGCCACGGGCGTGCCGATGGCCGCAGCGCTCAAAAAGCATAGTGGCTTTTCTATGAATCACTTGTCTGCAATGGCATAGACTATTGTCTAAACGCATATATGCAGCTAATAAGAAAGCACGGCGGGACTATACGAAGAGAGTATACGGTTCTTGGGAGGGAACGACCGAATGGCAGCACTGACCATCATCATTGCCGATGACCATCCACTTTTTCGTGGGGCATTGCGCCAGGCCGTCGACGGCATGGAAGGCCATGTCACCATCATTGAAGCCGGGGATTTCGACGCAGCGCGCAAGGCTGCCAGCGAGCATTCCGACGCCGATGTCATGTTGCTGGATCTGGCCATGCCGGGCGTCAGCGGCTTTTCCGGCCTGATGTCGCTGCGCGCCGAGTTCTACAGTCTTCCCATCGTCATCGTTTCAGCGACGGATGATGCGACGACGGTGCACCGCGCGATCGAGCTTGGCGCTTCCGGCTTCATCTCCAAGTCCTCGGGCATTGACGACATTCGCAACAGCATCCGTATCGTGCTGGAAGGCGATATCGCCACGCCGAAGTCCTACAAGGGCGCGAAGGAACATGACCCGGATATGGCGGACCTCATCAGCCGCCTGCGCACCCTGACGCCGCAGCAGAACCGCGTGCTGAACATGCTGCGCGAAGGGCTTTTGAACAAGCAGATCGCCTATGAGCTTGGCGTTTCCGAAGCCACGATCAAGGCGCATGTCTCGGCCATCCTGCTCAAGCTCAAGGTGGACAGCCGCACGCAGGCCGTGATCCAGTTGAGCCGTATCAACATGCCGATGGTTGCCTGATCCGGCGCCGGCATAACAACCCCTTTAAAAGCAGCCTCCGGGCTGCTTTTTTGTTGGCCGGATGGGCGGAGTGAGGATTTTATTCCTCTTGCTCTTTACGTTTCGGCTGGCAGCCGCTAAATTCCACGCGCACAGGTTGCCTCGGATTGCCGTGAGGCAGGAGGATTGCCGAAGGGAGTGGCGAGATGTTGTCGCACGAGGCCATTTGGGGAGCGCTGGACGCGCTGGCCGAAACAAACCGGCTGACGCCTTCAGGACTGGCGCGCAAGGCAGGACTTGACCCGACCGCCTTCAACAAGTCAAAGCGGCTGGGGCCGGATGGCCGTTTGCGCTGGCCTTCAACGGAATCGGTGGCCAAGGTTCTGGAGGCCACCGGGGCCAGTCTTGATGATCTTTTTGGCCATCTGCAGGCCGGTTCCATGGCCGTGAGCACACCACCTGCGGAAGACAATTTCCCACCGCAATCCTCCTCCATCCCGCTTCTTGGTTTCGCGCAGGCCGGGGCTGGCGGCTTCTTTGACGATGGCGGTTTTCCCGCCGGACAGGGCTGGGATGTGGTGGATTTTCCCGCCGGACCGCCGCGTCGCAGCGGGCTTTATGCGTTGGAAGTGCAGGGCGAAAGCATGCTGCCGCTCTACCGTGATGGCGACGTTCTGATCGTGGAACCCGGCGCGCAGGTGCGCCGTGGCGACCGCGTCGTGGTCAAGACCCGTGAGGGCGAAATCATGGCCAAGGTGCTCTTTCGCCAGTCGGCGCGCACCATCGAGCTTCTGTCGCTCAATCCGGACCATCCCAATCGCAGTTTCGAGATGGCCGATGTAGAATGGGTGGCGCGCATCATCTGGGCCAGCCAATAATTCCACGTGTCTAGAGCGCCGCGTGATCTTTCAGATTTGCTCTGCGCTTCAGCTCTTTGTTTGACCGCCTGTCTTAACCCCAAAGCCGGTTCCCACTTTTGGGAGGCCTGCTTTAAAAGAGGCCCGCGGGGAAATAACGCAGATAGATTTCCTCCAGTCGGCCGTTCGACGACAGTTCGGCGAGCGCGTGATCGAATGCGGCAGCCAGAACCGCATCCTCGCGGCGTACCATGATGGCAAGCCCCTCGCCCAGATAGCGCTCCGAGACATAAGCGCCCGGCACCATCGCGCAGCAGCTTTCCGACGCACCGCTTGCCGTCCAGAAGACGAGGCGCAGCGCATCTGAAAACGCCGCGTCAACCTTTCCTTCTTTCAAACCGGCGAGAAGCAGCGCCTGGCTGTCATAAAGCGCCGGCTTCATGTGCGGAAAGTAAGCGCGAAACATGGCCTCATGGGCCGATCCCGCCACAACCCCGACGCGCCAATCCGGTGAAGGAATCTTCTCCGCGACCGGAGCCTTGCTTCTGACGGCGAAGCGGGCCGGAAGCGGCATGTAAGAGCGCGAGAAGGCAAATTCCGCCCGGCGCTCCGGCGTGATGGCGACGCCTGCGATCACCGCTTCGACCTGCCCCGCCTTCAAGGCCGCCTCCAGTTCACTGAAGGGCAATGCCTGCACCTGACAACGGGCCTCCACCGCCAGAACCGCGCAGATCTCCCGAACGAGATCGACATGAAAGCCTGACAGCCGATCGCCCTGATCGGCAAAGTTGAAGGGCGGAAAATCCGCGGTCGTCACGAAGCGCAGCCGCGGATAGGCAGAGATGTCCGGGCGCGGCAGATGTTCGCGCGCATCAAACAGTAGCGGCAGCCCCATGCCGCCCTTGTCTTGCGTTCGCGCAACACCTGTCATGGCCAGAAATGCCAGCGCGATTGTCAGGGCTAACCTGCCAAAATGAGGGGATGAAAAAGATTTCACGTTGGATATGATCCGTTCGGGAGGCCATTTTCGGCGAAGCGCCTCAGGCAGGTTAGCAGACTCATGCGCCATGGAAAACATGACGACACGACAGACGCCCATGAGACGCCTGCCCCGCCTTTTGCCGCCGGGGACCTTCTCCACGAGGCCGACGCACTTCTGGCCGCAGGCTTTCCCTCACCCCTGATTGCGCAGATGGGTGCCCGAGCGCTTGCCCATGGCAGCACTATCGAAGACGAAATCCTCGCCGATGGATGGCCGGAAGACGACTACTATCAAAAGCTGGCGGCCTTTCTCGAGGTCCCGTTTCTGACCTCCCCGGACCCCGCCACGGTGATCGACAGCAGCGATCTGGATAGCCAGCTCATCCGCGCTGAAATGCTGCGGCTCCACCCGCCCGGTCGGGCGCCGGTCATCATCAACGTGCCGCAGGCGCGCCGCCTTGGCGAAATCAAGACGCTCTTGGACAGGCTTTCCGGCGCGCGCGCCTCTCTTGCCGTTTCAAGCCGCAGCGCTGTTCGTCGTGCAGTGTGGCAAACCGGCGAGCAGCGGCGTGTCCGGCAGGCTGTATCGCGCCTTTTCGATGATACGCCGCAGCTTTCGGCGCGCGTCACCTTGACGGGTCGACAGGGGCTGACAATCGGTGCCGCTGTGACCGGATTGGGCTTTGCCTTCATCGCTGCGCCATCACTCACCGGCGCTTTCGTCCACATGTCGGCCTCACTGTTTTATGCGGCGGGGCTTGCCTTCCGGGTGCTGGCACTGGCGCTTCACCGCAAGCCGACACCTGCCCCACTCCTCACCAGCGGTCCCTACCCCGTCTACACCGTGATGGTGGCGCTTTACCGCGAGCAGACCGTGGTGCCGCAACTGATCGAGGCGCTCAGACACCTCGACTGGCCGGTGGCCTGCCTCGATATCAAGTTCGTCTGCGAGGCCGGTGACAGCGATACGATTGCCGCCTTGCGCCAGCATGCGTCCGGCGCACCGTTTGAGATCATCGAGGTTCCGGCCATGCTGCCGATGACCAAGCCCAAGGCGCTTTGTTACGCCCTTGCCGGAGCGCGGGGCGCTTATACGGTCATTTATGACGCCGAGGATCGACCACATCCGCAGCAATTGCGCCAGGCGGCGGCGAAGTTTGCAACGGCGCCTCAGGAACTGGCCTGCCTTCAGGCCCCTCTTGTGATCGCCAATGGACGCGACAGCGTGCTGAGTGCGCTGTTCGCGCTGGAATATTCCGCTCTGTTTCGAAGCCTTCTGCCGACACTTGCCCGTCTTCGCCTGCCGCTGCCGCTTGGTGGAACGTCCAATCATTTCCGGACCGATGTACTGCGCGCTATCGGTGCGTGGGACCCATTCAATGTGACCGAGGATGCTGACCTCGGCCTTAGGCTTCATCGATCTGGCTATCGCAGCGGTGTCATCGATGCGCCGACGCTTGAGGACGCGCCCGTCACCTTCCGGGTCTGGCTCAACCAGCGAACCCGATGGTACAAGGGCTGGATCCAGACATGGCTTGTGACGATGCGCGCGCCGCTTGCCTTGCGCCGGGAGCTTGGCACCGGAGCGTGGATCGTTTTTCATCTGCTGATTGGCGGGATGATCCTGTCCTCCCTCATCCATCCGATGATCATCGCGGCGCTGGCGATGGCGCTTATCAGCCTGCTTGACGGCTCAAGCGCCACCATGGGCCGGGAGGGCCTGCTGCTTCTCATCGACGGCTTCAACATTCTGGGCAGCTACATCATCATGCGGCAGATGGGTATGAAGCCGATGAGCAAGACTGAACGGCGCGCGGTCGGCTGGCGGCAACTGGCGCTGCCCGCCTATTGGCTGGCGCTTTCCTATGCGGCCTGGCGCGGGCTTCACGAGTTGACAAGCCGCCCCTTCCTTTGGCGAAAGACGCCGCACGAGCCGAGCGAGAACAAGACCGTCAAAAGCTGAAGGGAAAGACTGGAGCGGGTAGCGGGAATCGAACCCGCGCGTTCAGCTTGGGAAGCTGACAGGCTACCATTACATCATACCCGCGACACAGGCCCACGGCGGGCGCTGCGCGTGGCGCACTCTTCTGACAGATCATTCGCCCTGTCAAGCACTTATGGAATTCTGAAATGCTTCGAAAGCTTGAGGCCCTGCGCCTGATAGTTGGAGCCCGCGCCGCTGCCATAAAGCGAGGCCGGGCGCTCGAGCATATGTTCATAGACGAGGCGGCCGACGATCTGGCCATGCTCGAGAATGAAGGGCACTTCGTGGCTGCGCACTTCCAACACCGCGCGACTGCCCGAACCGCCCGCCGCTGCATGCCCAAAGCCCGGATCGAAGAAGCCTGCATAGTGAACGCGAAACTCGCCAACCAGCGGGTCGTAAGGCGTCATTTCCGCCGCATAAAGGGGCGGCACGTGCACGGCTTCGCGCGACACGAGAATGTAAAACTCATCCGGATCGAGGATCAGTTCGCCGCTGCCCCGGCTATAGATCGGCTCCCAGAAATCATAAACGTCATGCGCCGCCTTGCGGTCCACATCGATCACCGCCGTATGGTGCTTGCCGCGATAGCCGACCAGCCCGTCCGGCCCTGTGCCATTCAGATCAATGGACAGCGCAATCCCGCCGCCGGAGACGTTGGGCGTTTCGCTGGCGACCAGCGTTTCAGCCTCGTGAAGCGCATGGAGTTCCGCCTCACCCAGCAGTGACTGACCCTGACGGAAGCGGATCTGCGACAGGCGCGAGCCTTGACGCGCAACAATCGGAAAAGTGCGCGGCGAGACTTCGAGGTAAAGCCCGCCTTGATAACCTGCCGGAATCTTGTCGAATTCCTGCGCGAAATCGGTGATGACGCGGGTGAAGATATCGAGACGCCCGGTCGAGCTCTTCGGATTGGCCGAAGCCGACAGCGACAGCGGCAGCGCCAGACTTTCCATCAACGGCACGATATAGACACAGCCGGTCTCCAGAACCGCGCCATTTTGCAGATCCACCTCATGCAGCTTCAGACGGTCGAGTTTGTCCGCCACGCGATGGCCCGGACCGGGCATGAAGCTGGCGCGCACGCGATAGGCCGTCGGGCCAAGACGAAGGTCGAGACTGGCTGGCTGAACCTGATCGGCATCGAGTGGCGCCGCACTTTTCAGCGCGCCCGAGGCAAACAGCGCGTGGATGGCGCTATCGGCCAGAATACCCGTTTTGTCCGTCATGATCCTTCATCCCTTAGAGCCTTTCCGCCTTTCTTCGAACCGCGAAAACGCTCAGTTTCTTCGTCACGCATTTCCGAACGGAAACCGGCATCCACTTTTCCTGGAAATGCTCCAGAGTTCCGCGAACAGAACCAAACTCTCATGCTTGACGCAAGGCGTGGGCAGGCGTAATGCACATTCTATTGTGGTGATTTGGCCGGTCGGCTTGCAGCCACGTTAAATAAGTAGCTAAAAAGACCGGGTTGTCGTCAAACCGGTCTGCTTTCGCGGCCGGTTTTGTTTTTGAAGGCACCCGATATGACCAAGAAATGGCGTCCCGCAACCAACCTCGTCCATGGTGGAACCCTGCGCTCTCCTTACGGTGAGACCTCCGAGGCCATCTATCTGACGCAGGGCTTCGTCTACGAAAATTCCGCTGCCGCCGAGGCCCGCTTCAAGGGCGAAACGGAAGGCTTCATCTACGCCCGTTATGCCAGCCCGACGAACGACATGTTCGAAAAGCGCATGTGCCTTCTGGAAGGTGCGGAAGACGCGCGCGCGCTGGCATCCGGCATGGCCGCCGTTTCCGCCGCCATTCTCTGCCAGATCAAGGCCGGCGACCACATCGTGGCGGCGCGTGCGTTGTTCGGTTCCTGCCGCTGGGTGGTGGAAACGCTCGCCCCGCGCTACGGTGTCGAATGCACGCTGATCGATGGTCGCGACCTTGCCAACTGGGAAGCGGCCATCCGCCCCAATACCAAGCTGTTCTTCCTCGAAAGCCCGACGAACCCGACGCTGGAAGTGGTCGATATTGCCGGTGTTTCGGCACTCGCCAAGCAGATCGGCGCGAAGGTGGTGGTCGACAACGTGTTCGCCACGCCGCTTTTCCAGAAGCCGCTCGAACTCGGCGCCGATATCGTCGTCTATTCGGCGACCAAACATATCGATGGTCAGGGCCGTTGCCTCGGCGGCGTCATCCTTTCCGACAAGCAGTGGATTGAAGAGGTTCTTCAGGACTATTTCCGCCACACCGGCCCGGCCATGTCGCCGTTCAATGCCTGGGTGTTGCTGAAGGGCCTCGAGACGCTGCCGCTTCGCATTCGCCAGCAGCAGACGAATGCCGCGGCGATTGCCGATGTTCTGGCCAACCACAAGAAGGTCGCCAAGGTGATCTATCCGGGCCGCGCCGACCATCCGCAGGCCGACATCATCGCCCGCCAGATGACCGGCGGCTCGACGCTGGTGGCGCTGGAACTCAAGGGTGGCAAGCAGGCTGCCTTCGCCCTTCAGGATGCGCTGGAGATCGTGAAGATTTCCAACAATCTGGGCGATGCGCGCAGCCTGATCACCCATCCGGCGACGACCACACACAAGAACCTGACGGACGAGGCGCGCGAGGAACTGGGCATTTCTGCCGGGACGTTGCGCCTTTCAGCCGGCCTTGAGGATACCGATGATCTGATCGAGGATTTCCTTGCCGCTCTGGACAAGGTTCCCGGCTGAGCAACGGCGAAGCAAGCTTGAAATCGATGAGGGCGGCGAAGTGATTTCGCCGCCCTCCTGGCCTTCCTTGACCTTGCCGCAAAGCTGGTCAATATGATCCGTGTCGGCGGCGGTTAAGTGCCTCGAAGCAGACGCCGATCGAGGCAAGAAGGGAAGTGACGATGTATCGTGCCCGAACGCGCGACATCGAGATTGCCGTAGAGCCCTTTTATCTGGAGGAGCAATCCGATCCGGACGATAATCGGTATGTCTGGGGCTATCGCATCGTGATCGCCAACCACTCCCGCCATGCCGTCAAGCTGACGCACCGCTACTGGAACATTACCGACCAGAATGGTCAGGTGGACGAAGTGTCCGGCCCCGGCGTTGTGGGTGATCAGCCGCGCATTCTGCCCGGTGCTGTCTACGAATATTCCTCCGGCTGCCCGCTCGACACGCCCTCGGGCATGATGTTCGGCCATTTCCGCATGGAAACCGATGATGGCGACAGCTTCAACGCCGCCGTCCCTGCCTTTTCGCTTGATCTGCCCGGGCTGGTGCGCGTTCTCAACTGACGCAGCCGTCCCCTTTTCCCTCAAAGGAGGGAGCCATGCCCGCCACACCCATTGATGCCTATTGGTCCCGCCCGACCGATGAAGTTTCCGCCGCGCTCAAAAGTCCGGCCGGGGGCCTGTCTTCCGACGAGGCGGCCCAACGCCTTGTCACCGAAGGGCCGAACCGTATCGGCAAACAAGCAGGGGCGAGCGGCATCCGGATTTTCTTCCGGCAGTTCGAAAGCCCCCTCGTTCTGATCCTCATCTTCGCCTCGGCGATCTCCGTCTTTGCCGGGGAAGGACAGGAAGCGGCGATCATCGGCTTCATCGTGCTGGCCAGTTGCGCATTGAGCTTTACGCAGGAATACGGGGCTTCGCAGGCCATGCAGGCGCTTCGCGCCCGCATCTCGCAAAAAGCCAATGTGATGCGTGATGGCAAGGACCAGTCGATCGATGCGGAACAGGTGGTTCCCGGCGATGTGGTGCAGCTTTCGGCGGGCGACCTCATTCCCGCCGATGGTCTCATTCTCGAAGCGCTTGATTTCAACGTGTCTGAAGCGGCCATGACCGGCGAGACCTTCCCGGTGGTCAAGACCCCCGGCCCCTGCCCGGCGGATGCGCCCATAGCCAAACGCATGAACACCGTCTTTACCGGAACCTCGGTGCGCAGCGGCACGGCAACGGTTCTCGCCGTCAAGACCGGCAATCGCACCGAATTTGCCCGCATTGCCGAATCTCTGGAGCGGGCCGCCCCCGAAACGGCCTTCAACATCGGCATGCGCCGTTTCGGCTATCTGATGTCGCAGGTCATGCTGATCATCGTTCTGCTGGTGCTCGTCTTCAACGTGATGAACGGGCGACCGCTGACGGACTCGCTGCTCTTTGCGCTGGCGCTCGCCGTTGGTCTGACGCCTGAACTCCTGCCCGCCATCATCAGCGTCACGCTGTCGCGCGGCGCGCGCACCCTTGCCGAGAATGGCGTGATCGTGCGCCGCCTCGATGCCATCGAGAATCTGGGCAGCATGGATGTTTTATGCACCGACAAGACCGGCACGCTGACCGAAGGGGTCATCCACCTCGATGCGGCGGCCGATATCCGGGGCGAGGCTTCTGACACGGTTCTTCTTCTCGCCGGGTTGAATGCCCGCCTGCAGAAGGGCATCGCCAACCCGCTCGATGAGGCGATTGCCGCCAGCAAGGCCGGCGAACTCGATATTTCCGCCTATGAGAAAATCGATGAAGTGCCTTACGACTTCATCCGCAAGCGGCTTTCCATTGTTGTGCGCGACCAAGCCCGAGGCGAGGACGTGATCATCTGCAAGGGGGCCGTCGCCAATGTTCTGGAAACCTGCGCCAGCCTTCTTGATAACGGCAGGACCGTCGCGCTGGACGAGGCAGGCCGCGCCGATCTTGATCAGCGTTTCAAGGCGTGGAGCGAAAAGGGCTATCGGGTTCTGGGGCTGGCCACGGCACGGCGCACGGCGCAGGAGCACTACAGCCGCGACGATGAAACGGGGCTTTCCTTTGCCGGCTTCCTGCTGTTCTTCGATCCGCCCAAGCCGGGGATCGAGACGGCGCTGGCCGCCTTTCGCGCGCGCGGCATCGCGGTGAAGATCATTTCCGGCGACAACCGCTATGTGGCGCGCCATCTCGCCGATCAGGTGGGGCTTGCGGTCGAGGATATCGTGACCGGCGATGAACTCGATCAGATGACGGATGACGTGCTGTTTGCGCGGGCCGCCAAAGCAAGCCTCTTTGCCGAAATCGATCCCAATCAAAAGGAGCGGATTATCCGGGCGCTGAAGCGTGGCGGTCGCACGGTCGGCTATCTGGGCGACGGTATCAATGACGCACCGGCGCTGCACGCCGCCGATACCGGCATTTCGGTCGACAGCGCGGTGGATGTGGCGCGCGAGGCTGCCGACATTCTGCTCATGAAGCGCGATCTGGGCATCCTGATTTCCGGCGTTGATGACGGGCGACGCACCTTCACCAATACGATGAAGTATGTGCAGATCACCACGAGCGCCAATTTCGGCAATATGATCAGCATGGCGATTGCATCGCTCTATCTGCCCTTCCTGCCGCTTTTGGCCAAGCAGATCCTGCTCAACAATTTCCTCTCGGATTTCCCGTCGCTGTCGATTGCGCGCGACAACACAGACCCCGAGGACATTGCCCAGCCGAAGAAATGGGATATTGCCCATATCCGCCGCTTCATGGTGAGCTTTGGCCTTGTCAGTTCGCTCTTCGACTTCCTGACCTTTGGCTTCCTGCTTTACATCGTGGATGCCAACGAAACCCTGTTCCGTACCGGCTGGTTCGTGGAATCGGTGCTCACCCAGATTTTCATCGTCTTCGTGGTTCGAAGCCGCAAACATTTCTGGCAAAGCCGCCCGGGTCTGATGCTCATCTGCCTCAGCCCGATCGTGGCGGCCATTGCGCTCTATCTGCCCTATTCGCCGATGGCGGCCTGGCTCGGTTTCAGCCCGCTACCGCTCAAGGTTCTTGTTGGTCTTGCGGGGATCACACTTGCCTATCTGGTGGTAACGGAAACCACCAAGCAGCTGCTCTTCTCGCATTATGACAAGGCCCCACGCGCCAAACGGCACCGGCCCTTGATCCGTCTTTGAGGCATGAAAAAGGCCGGGGAAACCCCGGCCTCACACGACGGATAAAGGTTGAAACCTCTTTTTTCGTCATGGTCGGGCTTGACCCGACCATCCATAAATCCCTGAAATTGATGGATCCTCGGGTCGAGCCCGAGGATGACGGAAGGGTGCGCCTTAACCCTGCAGGATCTCCGTTGCCTGATAGCGATAGACGGTGGAGCAGAACTCGCAGGTGAGAGACATCGTGCCATCATCGTCGAGGCTCGATTCAATCTCTTCCGCAGAAAAGCCCTTCAGCACACCCATCAGCTTATCGCGCGAGCAGGTGCAGCGGTCGAGGACCGCCTGTGCGGGGTAAATGCGCACGCCGCGCTCATGGAACAGACGATACAGCAGGCGCTCCGCACCAATCTGCGGATCGGTCAACTCGTCCATGTCGGCGGTTTCCACCAGCATACGCGCTTCCGTCCAGGAATCGTCGTCCTCATGCTCCTTCGCCTCATAGCCCTCACCGCCATGCAGGTCGGCCTGACGCATGCGCTCGGGCGCTTCCGGCAGGAACTGGGCGATGATGCCGCCTGCACGCCAGCCGTGACGTGGTTTGCCGTCCGCGTCTCGATCCAGAAGCTCGGCGACGCCCAGACGAACGCGGGTCGGGATCTGTTCCGACTGGCGGAAGTAAACTCCGGCAATATCTTCCAGTGAGGAGCCATCGAGCGGCACAATGCCCTGATAGGGCTGCATGAAGGAGCCCTGATCGATGGTGAGCGCCAGAATGCCTTCGCCCAGCAGTTCGGGCGGCGAGGTCTTGCCTGCTGCGACGGCTGCCGCCAGCGCCTCCTCATCGAAACGGGCATAGGCTCGCATGCGATCGGGGGAAGAGAAATCGGCCACCAGCAGATCAACCGGCCCATCGGAGCGGGTCTGGACCGTGAAGCGGCCATCAAATTTCAACGAGGTGCCGATCAGGGCCGTCAAAACGATGGCTTCAGCGAGAAGGCGCGCCACGGGTGCCGGATAGTTGTGACGCCCGAGAATGGCATCGAGAAGCGGGCCGACCTGAACGGCACGACCGCGCACATCAAGACCTTCCACCTGAAACGGCACGACATGGTCATCGCCCGCCAGCACCAGATCTTCCAGTTCAATTACATCACCGGCCATCATCACTCCTTGCGGTCCCATACACTCTTGTCGCATGGCGCGCTGACAGAACGGCGACATGGACACGAAAAGGCAACCGGCTTTCCAGAACGTCAAAAGCCAACGGCCCATCAGGCACCGTCGGCTTTGGTTCGCATTCAAATGGGGGGTGCGGGCCTGAAGGTCAAGACCGCACATCCCCGGATATCAGATGGCGCCAAGGCACCAGGCCAGAACCGACTTCTGGGCATGCATGCGGTTTTCCGCCTCGTCGAAAACCACCGACTGCGGACCATCGATCACCGCATCGGTGACTTCCTCGCCGCGGTGGGCGGGCAGGCAGTGCATGAACAGCGCTTCGGGATTGGCAAGCTTCATCAGCTCTTCATTGACCTGGAACGGCTGGAACACGTTATGACCGCGCGCCTTGTGCTCCTGGTTCATGGAAACCCAGGTGTCGGTGATGACGCAATCCGCCCCGGTCACGGCCTTTTCCGCCTCATGGCAGAGCATGATCTCGCCGCCATTGTTGCGGGCCCAGTTCATGAACTTGTCGTCCGGCTCGGAACCCAGCGGCGTTGCCATGTTCATGCGATAGCCGAAACGGGCCGAGCCTTCGACCAGCGAATGCAGCACGTTGTTGCCGTCGCCCGTCCAGGCCAGCGTCTTGCCCGCGATATTGCCGCGATGCTCCTCAAAGGTGAGGATATCGGCCATGATCTGGCAGGGATGGGTGTCATCCGTCAGGCCGTTGATGACCGGAACCGTGGCGTGTTCGGCCAGTTCCAGAAGACGGGCATGGCTCGTGGTGCGGATCATGATGGCATCGACATAGCGCGACAGAACGCGGGCCGTATCGGCAATGGTTTCGGCGCGGCCGAGCTGCATTTCCGTTCCCGACAGGAACAGCGTTTCGCCGCCCAGCTGGCGCATGCCGACATCGAAGGAAACGCGTGTACGGGTCGAAGGCTTCTCGAAGATCATCGCCAGAACCTTGCCAGCCAGCGGCTTGTCAGCGCGGCCTTCCTTCTGGGCGATCTTTCGGGTCTTGGCATCATCCATGATGGTGCGAAGTTCGCCAGCCGAGACGGCGGAAAGATCGAGAAAATGTTTCGGTGCAGCCATTCCAGTAACCCCCACGCGCGCCGCTCAGGCGCTCTTCTTCTGCTTTTCAGCCTGCAGCTTTTCAGCCGCGCGTTCGATGCGCGCCAACCCCTCGCGCGCTTCCTCTGCCGTCACCGTCAGCGGCGGCAGAAGACGAACCACATTATCACCCGCCGGCACGGACAACAGATGCTCACTGCGCATGGCAGCCACCAGTTCCACGTTCGGCACGCGGGCCTTGATGCCGAGCATCAGTCCCTCACCGCGGATGGCCTCGATGATCTCCGGGTAGCTATCCTTCAGCCCCTCAAGGCCCTGACGGAACACCAGCGCCACGTCGTTGACATGCTGCAAGAAGCCATCTTCGAGGATGACATCGAGAACCGCATTACCAACGGCCATGGCCAGCGGATTGCCGCCATAGGTGGAGCCGTGCGTGCCCGGCTGCATGCCCGATGCGGCCTCGGCGGTGGCAAGGCAGGCGCCGAGCGGGAAGCCACCGCCAATGCCCTTGGCAACGGCCATGATATCCGGCGTGATGCCCGAATTTTCGTAAGCGAAGAACTTGCCGGTACGGCCAACGCCGCACTGGACTTCATCGAGTATCAGCAGGATGCCGTTCTCATCGCAGATCTGGCGCAGTTCGCGCATGAATTCCTTCGTGGCCGGGCGCAGACCGCCCTCGCCCTGGACCGGCTCGATCAGAAGGGCGGCCGTTTCAGAGGTGATCGCCGCCTTCAGTGCGTCGACATCGCCAAACGGCACCTGATCGAAGCCCGGGGCCTTGGGACCAAAGCCTTCAAGGTATTTTTCCTGACCACCGGCGGCGATGGTCGCCAGCGTGCGGCCATGGAACGCGCCCTCGAACGTGATGATGTGGAAACGTTCCGGGTGGCCCTTGGAGAAATGATAGCGGCGCGCCGTCTTGATGGCGCATTCCAGCGCTTCCGCACCCGAATTGGCGAAGAAGACGCGGTCGGCAAAGGTGTTCTCGGCAAGGCGCTTCGAAAGCTGTTCCTGACCGGGCACTTCGTAAAGGTTGGAAAGATGCCAGACCTTGTCGGCCTGCGCCTTCAGCGCCGCGACAAGGTGGGGATGGCCGTGACCGAGGGCATTGACGGCAACGCCCGCGGCGAAATCGAGATATCGCTCGCCGCTTTCCGTAAACAACCAGACGCCTTCGCCGCGCTCAAACCGGAGCGGGGCCCTGTTATAGGTTTCATAAAGCGAGGCGGCCGTGGCCATGACGCGCAATCTCCATGCTCTTTCACGAGGCCCTGGGAAATGGCTGAACAGCCGGGCCACAAAAAATCAAAAGCCGCCCCAAGGGCGGCGGGCGCAATATTCCCCTTTTGGGGATGAGTGTCAAGAAAAGTGCTGAATTCCGGGGCTTTAATGCGCTTCCGATGCCGGATTTCACGCCTCAAGCGTTCCGCATCACGCCAGCAGAATTATCACACCCCTGCACCAAGTTGGGGAAAACCAAGAAATCGATTCATCGCGATTCCGGGGACTCTTGTCAGGGAGTCAGGCTCACACTAGGTTAATATTCAATGAATTGACTGCATGCGGCGGGACTTTTCACCAAAAGCCGAGTAACCAAGGTTGTCCGTGGTCTTTCCACGGCAATGGTGATGGATTCCGCCAGCAATGCGCGAATAGCGGAGAGGCGGCATGAACTGGACAGACGAACGCGTCGAGAAGCTTAAAAGGCTCTGGTCCGAAGGCCTGAGCGCAAGCCAGATCGCGGCACAGCTGGGCGGCGTCAGCCGCAACGCTGTCATCGGCAAGGTGCATCGCCTTAGCCTTCCGGGCCGAGCGAAGGCTGGCGGCGGCACGAGTGCTGCGACCCGCCCGGCCAAGCGCCAGACGTCCGCGCCGCGCGCGCCGAACTACGCATCGCGCGTTGCCACCCGCACCGTGACGCGCGCCGTGGGTGCCACGATACTCAAGGAAGAGGTCGAAGTCGACGCAGCGGTCGAGACGGCCTACGTGCCCGCAAGCAATGTGGTGGTGCCGATTTCGCGCCGTCTGGCTCTGACGGAACTGACCGAGCGCACCTGCAAGTGGCCGGTTGGCGACCCGCTCAAGGACGACTTTCATTTCTGCGGTTGCGACGCCAACGAGGCCTCGCCCTACTGCAACTTCCATCGTCGCATGGCCTACCAGCCGGTGAACGAACGCCGTCGCATGCGCTGATCGGCGAGCACAGGATTCAAACAGAAAACGGGCCTTTCGGCCCGTTTTTTTGTTTCTGCTATCAATGAGAAGCGCTAAAAGCGTGTCGCGACTTTCAGATCTGCTTCCACTGCTTTAAGTCTTTGATTTTATGCATGTCGTTATCGCAAAACCGCTCAGCACTTTTGCGCGACATGCATTAAGCTTCCATGGAGTAGCCGGCACCGCGCACGGTCCGGATCACATCCTGCATGTTGGAGAAGTTGAGCGCCTTGCGCAGACGCCCCACATGCACGTCCACGGTGCGCTCATCGACATAAATGTCGTGGCCCCAGACGCCATCCAGAAGCTGCGAGCGCGAAAACACGCGGCCTGGCGAGGCCATGAGGAATTCCAGCAGGCGAAACTCGGTCGGACCGAGGCGCACTTCGCGGGTCTTGCGGTGGACGCGATGCGTTTCGCGATCAAGCTCGATATCGCCGCAACGCAGGACCGTGGAGAGAACCTCCGGGCGAACACGCCGCAGCATGGCCTTGACGCGGGCCATCAGTTCCGGCGTCGAGAAGGGCTTGACGACGTAATCATCCGCCCCGACGCTCAAGCCCCGGACGCGCTCGCTTTCCTCGCCGCGCGCCGTCAGCATGATGATCGGCAGGCGCTCGGTTTCGGCCCGGGCGCGCAGTCTGCGGCACAGTTCAATGCCGGAGACGCCGGGCAGCATCCAGTCGAGGATCAGAAGATCCGGCACGCGTTCCTGAAGGCGGATTTCCGCCTCGTCGCCCCGCATGACAGTCTCGACCTCATAGCCCTCGGATTCGAGATTGTAACGCAGAAGCACACTCAGCGCCTCTTCATCCTCGACAACAGTAATCCTCGGCTGCATTGCCATGTTTACACCGCCTGCTTACTTGACCCCGGCCACGACCGAGGTGGACAGATCATCCTTCGGACGCTCGCCTTCCGGCTGGTTGCCGGTGGCGATGTAGAAGATGGTCTCGGCGATGTTCGTGGCGTGGTCGCCGATACGCTCGATATTCTTGGCGCAGAAGAGAAGATGCGTGCAGGTGGTGATCGTGCGCGGATCTTCCATCATGTAGGTCAGAAGCTCGCGGAACAGCGAGGTGTAGACGCTATCGATCTCGTCATCGCGCTCGCGAATGGCGGCAGCCTTTTCGGCCGAGCGGGTGGCGTACACGTCGAGCACATCGGCCAGCTGGTTCATGGCCAGTTCGCACAGATGCTCAAGACCACGGGCCAGCGGACGCGGCACGCCTGTATCGCGAACGGCGACCACGCGCTTGGCGGTGTTCTTGCCCAGATCGCCCACGCGCTCCAGATCGGCGGCGATGCGGATGGCCCCCATGATTTCGCGCAGATCCGAGGCGACCGGCTGGCGCTTGGCAATGGTGAGGATGGCCTTGTCGTCGATTTCGCGTTCGGCGGCGTCGAGAATGGCGTCGTCGGAGATGACCTTCTGGGCCAGCGAGACATCGGCATTGATGAGGGCGCGAACAGACTCGCCCACCATCTGCTCGGCCAGACCGCCCATCTCGGAAATGCGGCGGCTCAGATATTTCAGTTCTTCATCGAAGGCGGTGATGATGTGGGACGAGGCCATTCTTGAATCCTTGCAGGTCCGGAAAGCGTTGGGCTTCAGGCGAAGATCGGCGATCAGCCGAAGCGGCCCATGATATAGTCCTGGGTGCGCTGGTCATCCGGGTTTGTGAACATCTTGTCGGTGTCGTTTTCTTCCACGAGATAGCCCATGTGGAACATGGCCGTGCGCTGCGACACGCGGGCCGCCTGCTGCATGGAGTGGGTCACGATGACAATGGTGAAGTTGGCGCGCAGTTCGTGGATCAGTTCCTCGACCTTGGCGGTTGCAATCGGGTCCAGTGCCGAGCAGGGCTCGTCCATCAGGATGACTTCCGGGCTGACGGCAACAGCGCGGGCGATGCAGAGACGCTGCTGCTGACCACCGGAAAGGCCGGTGCCCGGCTCCTGCAGGCGATCCTTCACCTCATTCCAGAGACCGGCGCGCTGCAGCGAGCTTTCGACAATTTCATCGAATTCGGCGCGGGTGCGGGCCAGACCGTGAATGCGGGGACCGTAGGCGATATTTTCGTAGATCGACTTCGGGAAGGGGTTCGGCTTCTGGAACACCATGCCGACGCGGGCGCGCAGTTCCACCACGTCGATGTTCGGATCATAGATATCATCCGTGTCGAGCAGGATCTTGCCGGTGACGCGGCAGCTGTCGATCGTGTCGTTCATGCGGTTCAGCGTGCGCAGGAAGGTCGACTTGCCGCAGCCCGAAGGGCCGATCAGCGCCGTAACCGTGTTTTCGCGGATGTTGAGGTTGACGTTATGGAGTGCCTGCTTCTCACCGTAGAAAACACAGACATCCGTGCCGCTCATCTTCAGGGCTGAATTGGTCATTTTACGTTCCAGAACCTTTTCGACTGCC
Source organism: Pseudomonadota bacterium (assembly GCA_020161665.1). Lineage (GTDB taxonomy): Bacteria > Pseudomonadota > Alphaproteobacteria > Rhizobiales > Rhizobiaceae > Ectorhizobium. The sequence continues at coordinate 26,036 of JAIUPA010000021.1, forward strand.
GTTTCGGTCAGCATATTCATTTTATTCGCCCTTTCTACCAGCGGCGCTCGAACCGGCGACGCAGAATGACGGCACCGATATTCATGGCGAGCAGGAACAGAAGCAGGATGATGATCGCACCCGAGGTGCGTTCAACGAAGGCGCGCTCCGCCTCATTCGCCCACATATAGATCTGCACAGGCAGAGCGGTGGAAGGCTGAAGCGGGGTTGCCGGGAAATCGGCCACGAAGGCGACCATGCCGATCAGAAGCAGCGGTGCCGTTTCGCCAAGCGCGTGGGCCAGGCCGATGATCGTGCCGGTCAGGATGCCGGGCATGGCGAGCGGCAGCACATGGTGGAAGATGGTCTGCATCTTCGAGGCGCCAAGGCCAAGGGCGGCGGCGCGGATCGACGGCGGCACGGCCTTGAGGGCAGCGCGGGTGGCGATGATGATCGTAGGCAAGGTCATCAGCGTCAGCACCAGACCACCGACCAGCGAGGCCGAGCGCGGCAGGCCGGCGAAGTTGATGAACACGGCAAGACCGAGCAGACCATAAACGATGGACGGAACGGCGGCCAGATTGTTGATGTTCACCTCGATCAGGTCGGTCAGACGGTTCTTCGGGGCAAACTCTTCCAGATAGATCGACGCGGCCACCCCAATCGGCAGGGCCAGCGCCAGAACGATCAGCATCATGAAGAAGGAACCGATGAGGGCGACGCCGACACCGGCGGCTTCCGGACGGCTCGATGCGCCGTTGACGAAAAGGCCCGTATTGAAGCGGCTGGCAAGTTCGCCCTTGGCGGCCAGCTGCTGGATCCAGCCCAGCTGACGGTCGGAGATCTTGCGATCACTTTCCGGCACGGACAGGTCGATATGCCCCTTATAGGCGGCATCGACATTGCCTTCCGCCAGAACCTTGACGGGAACCGTCTTGCCGATGACCGAGGGGTCATTGACAACAATGTCACGAAGCTGGACGCGCACGCTCGCCGAGATCATCGAATTGACCTCCTTGAGGGCGGCGCGATCTGCCGGATCAACGCCCAGTTCCTTAGCCAGCGCATCGCGGGCCAGAACCGGATAATTGGCCGCCATCAGTACAGCGGGATTGGTCGCGCGGGTATTCTGCGGGTCGATCACCTTTTCGGTAAAGGTCACCGGCACGGTGATTTCGGTCTGCAGGAAGGCGGTGTAGCCCTTGGAAACCACGGACCACAGCAGCAGAAGCAGGAAGATCACACCGAAGCTGATCGCCAGAATGCCATAGAGACGGAAGCGGCGTTCGGCGGCGTAGCGGCGCTTGATGCCGATCTCGCGGCGCGGTGGTGCGGCGGTCAACACCATCGGGTCGGCAGAGGTGATGTCGGTCATTATTCGTACTGCTCCCGATATTTGCGAACGATGTAGAGCGCGTAGATGTTGAGGCACAGCGTCAGCGCGAAGAGCGTGATGCCGAGCGCGAAGGCGACCAGCGTCTGCGGCGAGGTAAACTCAAGGTCGCCGGTCAGCTGATTGACGATCTTCACCGTCACCGTGGTCATCGGTTCGAAGGGGTTCAACTGCATGCGGGCAGCAACGCCAGCAGCGAGAACCACGATCATGGTTTCACCCACAGCGCGCGAGGCGGTCATCAAAAGCGCGCCGACGATGCCGGGCAGAGCGGCCGGCAGGATCACGCGCTTGACGGTTTCCGAACGCGTGGCCCCGAGCCCCAGCGAACCATCGCGAAGGGCGCGCGGCACGGCGGTGATGATGTCATCCGACAGCGAGGATACGTAAGGGATCAGCATGATGCCCATGACGAAGCCTGCGGTGATGACCGACTGGGCCTGGATGAAGTTGGCATAGTCGCCCGTCACCAGACCGCTGATCTGGGCCGAGATATCGCGCAGGAACGGGCCAACCGTGGTCAGGGCGAAGAAGCCGTAGACGATGGTCGGGATACCGGCGAGGATTTCAAGGAGAGGCTTGGCGAAGGCGCGCACGCGCGGCGAGGCATATTCCGCCATGTAAATGGCCGAGAAGAGGCCAATCGGCACGGCAAAAAGCATGGCAACGAAGCCGATATAAAGTGTCCCTGCCAGCAGAGGGATCAGGCCGAACTGACCTTCGGAGCCACCGGAACCGGCTGCGGCAAAGCGCGGGTCCCAGACCGTTCCGAAGAAGAATTCATGGGCCGGAACCATGCTGAAGAAGTGGGTTGCTTCGCCCAGCATCGAGGCAACGATACCAATCGTCGTGAGGATGGCGATGGACGAGGCACCGAGCAGCGCACCGAGCACAACGCGTTCGACACGGTTGCGGGCGCGAAGCTTCGGCTGGATGGCGCGCAGGGCATAGACAAGGCCGCCAAGGGCCGCGAGGACCGCAGCACCCGTCATCAGCCAGTTGCTGCGATCCGTCAGGCGATTCAGCTCGTCGGCAGCGGGCAGCATATAGGGCTTGGGATCACCGGCCAGCGGCACACCCTTGGCCGACAGCAGCGTGCGCACGGTGGCGGCATCACCGGCCAGCGTTTCAGCATCGGCCGGGCTCAGCAGCTTCATGCCGCGGGCAATGGAGGTGATCATTCCGAATTCGAGGTTCTGCTCGGCCTGCGGGGCGGCCAGCACTTCAGCGGGGAAGGAACCGCGCACCGAGGACTGGATGACCGAGGGGGCCGTGATCGACCAGAATGCCAGCAGAAGCAGGGCAGGCAACGTTGCCCAGATGGCGACAAAGCCACCGTAGTAAACCGGACGGGAATGCAGGTTCGAAAGCTTGGGACCGGCAAGGGCATTGGCGCGCAGGCGCCCCAGAAGAAAGGCCACGATGCCGATGGCAAGAACGCAAAGAAGAACGACGGATCCGCTCATTGGGTATTCCTTTGCCGCCTGCATCGGCAGCCTTGGAGTAGGGGCAAAACCCGAGAGCATCTTCAGCGAAACGGAATCGCCAAGAGCGCTCTATGCTTTTGGTTTCAGCATTCCCGGGCGCAAAACCGCTACGCACTTTTGCTGGAAATGCTGATGTGAAGCGCGGCAGTTTCCTGCCGCGCTCCGTTTCATGCCATTAGAGGGTCTTGCCAGCGGCGAAGTCGGTGCGAGCCTTTTCGCGCTCAGCATCCGGAGCCGGAACCAGACCGTATTCAGCCAGCGGGGAATCCGGGCCAACCATGGCGTCGCCAAGGAAGAACTCGACATATTCCTTCAGACCCGGGATGACGCCGAGGTGAGCCTTCTTGACGTAGAAGAACAGCGGACGCGAGACCGGGTATTCGCCCTTGGCAATGCTTTCGACCGTCGGGACAACGCCGCTGACGGTGGCAACCTTCAGCTTGTCAGCATTGTTTTCGTAGAAGGACAGGCCGAACACGCCGACGCCGTTCTTGTTGGCGGCGATGCGGGCGAGCGTTTCGGTGTAGTCGCCGTCGATGTCGACAGCAACGCCATCCTTACGGACAGCCACGCAAGCCTTGGCAGCAGCCTTTTCGTCGGTGATCAGCTTCTTGATTTCGTCAGCAGCGCCGGTGTCCTTGCAGCCGTGAGCGAGAAGCTTTTCTTCGAACACTTCGCGCGTACCGTGCTTTTCGCCCGGGATGTAAGCAGCAATGTCGATGTTCGGGAGCTTCGGGTTGACGTCCGACCACTTCTTGTTCGGGTTAGCAACCAGCTTGCCGTCGATGACGAGCTGGGCAGCCAGTGCCTTGTAAACGTCAGCCGGAACGAAGTTGATGTCGGCAATGCCCTTGTCGGTCGCGAAGACGATACCGTCATAACCGATGCGGACTTCCTGGATTTCCGTCACGCCGGCAGCCTTGCAGGCTTCCACTTCGCTGCTCTTGATCGGGCGCGAGGCGTTGGCAATGTCGATGGTTTCCGGGCCGACGCCCTTGCAGAATTCCTTCAGGCCAGCAGAAGAGCCGCCGGACTCAACGATCGGCGACTTGAAGTTCGGGAAGGTTTCACCGAAGGATTCAGCAACGATCTTGGCATAGGGCAGAACCGTGGAGGAACCGGCGATCTGCACCTGGTCGCGGGCAGCAGCGGCACCGGCGAAGGCAACAGAAGCCACCAGAGCAGCGGCGGACAATTTCAGAAGGGTCATGAACATCTCCCGTCAGGGCTGGCGCAGGTTTCCGAGGCCCCTGCCCCAGTTCCACTTGCGCGGTTTCAATCCGTCAATCCCAAGGTCCGACACACGTCTTCAACGCACCGGGCCATCAGGCTTTCGCGAAACCTGTCGGTGCTGTTCCTCAGCGCCTTCGGTTCTCGCTGACGGGCTTGTAGCGCTCCTTGCCCCTCTCTTTTATGTCAGTTCAATGAAACATTTGTGACATATTATGTGTTTGATTTTTATGGACTTTAAAATCCGACCATCGCCGTAAATAACGGTTTCATGTCAAAAACGAACGGTAAAGGTCGATCCTTCGCCCTCTTTGGAGCGGACAACGAGGCGCGCACGGTGGCGCGTGAGGATGTGCTTGACGATGGCAAGGCCGAGTCCGGTGCCTTTCTTGGAGCGGCTGGCCTCGACATTGACGCGATAAAAGCGCTCGGTGAGGCGCGGCACATGCTCGGCGGGAATGCCCGGACCGTGATCGGTAATCGCAACCTCCACCGGACGACCTGAAGCCGCGCGGATACTGACCTCAACCGTCTTGCCGTCCTGTCCATATTTGCAGGCGTTTTCCATCAGGTTTTCGAACACCTGCACCAGCTCATCCGGGTCGCCCGTCACTTCCACCTTGCCTTTGGGCGCCTCCAGCCGGATTTCGACGCCCAGATCATCGGCGAGCGGAAGGAGCGAATCCCGGACCCCGCCAATCAGCGGCACGAGATCAACGATGCGGTCCGGTGCGATATGCGACTTCACCTCCAGCCGCGACAGCGACAGGAGATCATCGACCAACCGGCTCATGCGATTGACCTGATCGAACATGATGCCGAGAAAGCGTTCGCGCGCCTTGGTGTCTTCCCGGGCCGGGCCTTGCAGGGTTTCGATGAAGCCGCGCATGGAGGCCAGCGGCGTGCGCAGTTCGTGGCTGGCGTTGGCCACGAAATCGGAGCGCATGCGGTCGATGCGGCGTAGCTCGGAAATATCACGGAAAGACAGCACATAGCGCGGGCCGGACGCCTCGGACTTCAGCGACAGCGGCGCAATGCGCACCAGATAGACGGTTTCCGAAGGCGTGCGTTCGGAGTGTTCGATCTGGTTCGGCTCGCCGGTCGCCATGGTTTCGCGCACCATGTCGAGAATTCCGGGTGAACGCAGGCGCGCTGTGATGTGGACGCCGGGCGGCAGGGTGCCGAAGGCGCGTTCGGCAGCACGGTTCTGGAAAATCACGGACCCGTCTGCCGCCAGCAGGAAGATCGGCGCTTCCAAAGCTGCGGGAACGGCGGCCACCGCGTCGAGAAGATCGATGGATGGTGTTTCCGGTGGCAGAATATCCACGACCGGACTTTCGGCAACCACCTCCGCCACGGGCCTGGCGCGCAGCAGAAGACCTGCGACCGGCAGCACGAAGACGATCACGGCCGCCCAGGCCGGGGCACCGGCGAAAAACGCCACCACGGCGGCAAGCGCAGCAGCAAGAAGAACGCCCCCTGTTTCGCGCGCGATGCGATGCACCCGACCCGTTCCGTTCGATTGCCCGTTCACGCCATCAGCCCCCGTTTCCGCCACAAGCGGTTCCCCAGCCTCGTCCCGCCTTCGCGTACGAAGGGGCAAGACCGGCAAGGCAGTCCGCAACGGAACTCTGCTCCGTTGCCGCCGTCTATCATCCGTTCATAACAGAAATACAAACCGCCGCCAGCGCAACGGCTTGCCGCAGGGCCTTCACCCGTTGGCAAAAACATATAATCTGCCTGCAACAACCATACGTCAGGAGGACTTCCATGTTGAACCCCAAAGGTACCCGTATTGCCCAGATCGAATTGAACGGGCAGGTGCGGATGTTTGACGTGGATGATCCGGTTCTGCCGTCGTGGATCGAGGACGCGGCCTTTTCGTCGGGTGACTTTCCCGAAAAGAAAAAGATGAAGGAAGAGGATTATATCGAGACCCTGACCAAGCTGCAGATGGAGCTAGTCAAGGTACAGTTCTGGCAGCAGGCCAGTGGTGAGCGCGTGATGGTGGTTTTCGAAGGTCGAGATGCCGCGGGCAAGGGCGGCGCGATCTCCGCGACCAGCGCCTATATGAATCCCCGTTCGGCCCGCGTGGTGGCGCTGACCAAGCCCACCGAGACGGAGCGCGGCCAGTGGTATTTCCAGCGCTACATCTCGCATTTCCCGACGGCGGGCGAGTTCGTGCTATTTGACCGTTCCTGGTATAACCGCGCCGGTGTTGAGCCGGTCATGGGGTTCTGCTCCAAGGACCAGTATGAGCAGTTTCTCGAGCAGGTTCCGCGCTTTGAGAAGATGATCGAGCGCGAAGGCATCCACCTTTTCAAGGTCTGGCTCGATATTGGCCGCGAAATGCAGTTGAAGCGCTTCCATGACCGGCGTCATGACCCGCTCAAGGTGTGGAAGCTTTCCGACATGGATATCGCCGCCCTGCCGCGCTGGGACGACTATACCGAGAAGCGCAACCGGATGCTGAAGGAAACCCATACCGACAACGCGCCGTGGACCGTGGTCAAGGCCAACGACAAGCGCCGCGCCCGCATCAACGTCATTCGCCACATTCTTCTCAGCCTCAACTATGAGGGCAAGGACAAGGACGCCATCGGCGAAATCGATAATGACATTCTCGGCTTCGGTCCCGACTTCCTGAAAAAGAAGTGAGAGACGCGCCGCTCTAGGGTCGACCCTAGGCGGCTCAGCTTCCCGGCAGGATGCGCACCGAGAACAGGTCGACCTTGCTGTCCGATCCGCCAAGCCCCGTGTTGAGGATCAACGCACCGGGTGCGGAGGGGGTGAGCCCACGCGGCAACTCGACCGTGAACAGGGCATCAAACTTTTCCTGATTGGCCGTGAAGCGGTGGCGATCACAATTGCCAAGGCTGCCGAACTGGCATTGCACGGAGACTTCCGCCGCATTGGCCGTGGCCGATTGCATGGTCAGCGCAATCGTCGATGACTTGCCCGCCATAGCGCGCAGAACATCAACCGGCAGGGCGATGCGCACATCGCCATCGCTGCCCGAACGGCTGGAAACAATGCGAAGCGCCGGGCCGCTGGAGGCATTGACCGCCTCGATCTTGGCCGCAGCCCCCACCTTCAGCTTCGGCGCATCGCCGGGGGTGAAGATTTCCGTCCAATCCCCGGAGAACCCGCCCTGCGGATCAAACCCTTCCGTGCCATCCTTGCGGCCGGCAAAATCCTCTTCCACCACCTTCGGCGGCGGATTAGGAACGCTGGTGTCACGCTCCGCCTCGCTCATCAGCGCGCCGGAATCATAGATCCAGACCGCCGTGGCCACAGCGCAGAAAAACAGCGTCGCGAAAATGAAAAGGCGCGCGTAAAAGCCACGCTTGCGCGGCTGGGCCACCCGCGATGCCTCATGCTCGACGGCCTCATCAAGGCCGGAACCATCATGGCTGTGTTCGCCATGGGCATGAACTGGCGCCGCGACGAAACTGTCTTCGCGCGCAGCCCGCAAGCCACCATCATCCACCGGCTCGCCAGCCTCGGTCGGGCCGGTCTGGGCCGGGCTGTCAAAGCCCGGTTCGCGGCGTCCATGCCCGTCATGGTCGCGCATCGGCGGAGCCACTTCGGCAAAGCCCGGCTCTTCGCGCTGCTGCGGCACCGGGCGCGTGGCCTTCTGCTCTTCGATTTCGATGCTGGTGATCAAGAGTTCAAGGCGGCGACGCTGCTGGGCCACGCGCGTCGGATCATCCACGCCCTGCTTGCGCAGACCCGCCTCCAAGGCCTGGCGAGCGGATTGATAAATGCGCGCTCGCACCTCCGGATTGGTCCGGTCGGAGCGCTCCAATGCGTTCCTGATCGCAGCTTCAAATCCGTTCACGCGTCGTCCTTCTCAAAAACTCATGCGCATCAGGGGGCAAAGCCAACTTCCCAGCACGCTATAGAGATTCAGGTAACGGCTCCATCACCAATTCGCAAGTCCGAGATATTCGGCACGCATTGTGTGGTTCATAATTCGTGTTGTTTCGCCCGAAACCGGCCACCATTTCGGGGCTTTCATGGGATTTTTGTGCTTTCGCCAATTCCCCTTGATAGGCTCTGGCCTTCGATGAAAGGTGCTGCTACATATTGACGTTATCGTAAACGTCAATATCGGGAGGAGATATGGCGCTTCCGGCCATTTTGAAGGAAAACCTGCGGCTGCCGGTCATCGGCTCGCCGCTCTTTATCATTTCGCATCCGACGCTCACGCTGGCGCAGTGTAAGGCGGGCATCATCGGCGCGTTTCCGGCGCTCAATGCCCGCCCGGAAAGCCAGCTTGACGAATGGCTGGCGCAACTGACCGAAGAACTTGCCGCACATGATGCGGCCAACCCGACGCGCAAGGCGGCACCCTTTGCCGTCAACCAGATCGTTCACACATCCAACAAACGGCTGGAGCATGATCTTTCGCTCTGCGTGAAATACAAGGTGCCGATTGTCATTTCGTCGCTCGGGGCGGTGCCGGAGGTCAATGCCGCGATCCATTCCTATGGCGGCATCGTGCTGCACGACATTATCAACGACCGTCATGCCCGCTCGGCCATCCGCAAGGGGGCTGACGGGCTGATTGCGGTGGCGGCGGGAGCCGGCGGCCATGCGGGCACGATTTCGCCCTTCCCGCTTATTCAGGAAATCCGCGAATGGTTCGATGGGCCTCTGCTGCTTGCGGGCGCCATCGCGACGGGCGGCGGCATTCTCGCTGCGCAGGCCATGGGAGCCGACATGGCCTATATGGGCTCGCTGTTCATTGCCAGTGAGGAGGCGCGCGCCAGTGAGGCCTACAAGCAGGCGATTGTCGATGGAAGCTCGAAGGACATCGTTTACTCCAACTACTTCACCGGGGTTCACGGCAATTATCTGCGCCCGTCGATCAGTGCGGCGGGGCTTGACCCGAACCATTTGCCAGAGGCGGACCCCTCCAAGATGGATTTCGACAAGGCGAGTGATGGGGCCAAGGCCTGGCGCGATATCTGGGGTGCGGGACAGGGGATCGGCGCCGTGAAGGCGGTGGAACCGGCTGCCGCCATCGTGGACCGGCTGGAGCGGGAGTATCAGGCGACACGGGCACGGCTTCTCGGCTAAAACAGGCCGAACGGATTTCACGGAAAAGTTTCGACATTTTTCGAAACTCGGTGCTTGAAATCCGTTCGCTTTGCCTGTATCCACCGCCACACAAAACGCGCGCCGGACTTTCCGGGGCAGCACAAGGGCCGCTTTAGCTCAGTCGGTAGAGCACGTCATTCGTAATGACGGGGTCAGGTGTTCGAGTCACCTAAGCGGCACCACTTTTCCACATCTCGCAAAACCCTTTCAGATCAAAACGTGAATCAGCCTCTTCAAGGCCCGCTCAAGGCTCCTTGACTCTCATATTTATTAGAACATAAAGTGAACAAAAAACAGTGAGCGTTCAGCGCGCACTGGTGTCGTTCTTGCGCGATCATCGGAATCCAAACCATGCGTCTGCCTGAAACCATCGAGCGGCTTTACATTGATTTCGACGGTTTTTTTGCCAGCGTGGAACAGCAATGTGACAAACGTCTGCGTGGTCGACCCGTGGGGGTCGTGCCATTTGCCGGCACGGACCGAACCGCCGTGATCGCTGTTTCGCGCGAAGCCAAGGCGTTTGGTGTGAAGAATGTCATGCCCATCAAGGAGGCACGGCAGCGTTGCCCGGATATCGTCCTCGTTCCGCAAAAGCCCGACCTTTATCGCCGCGCCCACAATGCCCTGCTCTGCGAAATCGAAACCATTCTTCCGATTGACACGGCCAAAAGCATTGACGAGCTGACCTGCAAACTTGATGAGCGCCAGCGTCTGGAGCCGGAGCGCGTGGCGGCAGCGATCAAGGGAGCGATCCGCGAAGGGATCGGCCCATGGATTACCTGCTCCATCGGTTTTGCCGCCAATCGGCAACTGGCGAAGATCGCCTGCAAACAAGGCAAGCGCGGCACGGGTCGTTATGGCGACGGACTTGCCATCTGGCACCCATCCCTGATGCCTGACCCGCTTCTCAGCGTTCCACTCGCTGATATTCCGGGGGTTGGTGCCAATATCTATCGCAAACTCATGCGCATCGGCATTTATGATACGCGCGATCTTTACAACACCCAGCCCAAGCAGATGCGCCGTATCTGGAACAATGTGACCGGAGAACGGCTCTGGTACGCGCTGCACGGCTACGACATTCAGGCCCCGGTGTCCCAACGTGGCATGTTTGGGCACGGACGTGTTTTACCGCCGGAAGCGCGCAACATCGAAGGGGCGGAAAGCATTTCGCGGCTACTGCTGACAAAGGCGGCGCGCCGACTGCGCCGCGAAAACTATTATGCCAGCGGGCTGTGGCTTTGGCTCTCCATCAAAGAGGGATCATGGCTTGGCAAGCAGCACCTGCCTAGCGTGCGGGATGATCAGGCGATCCTGACAGCGCTTGCCGAATTGTGGCGCGAGGTGCGCCAGCAACACCGCAACGGCCTGACGATCTTTCGTGTCGGCGTGACCCTTTATGATCTTTCGCCTGCTGCCGAACGCCAACTGGATCTTCTCCTTCAGGACGACAAGACACGCCGCAAATGGGAAAACGCAGGCCAGGCGGTCGATACCCTCAATAGCAAATATTCCCGCACACTGGTTCATCTTGGCGAATGGTCGCCGCCCGCCGGGGGCCATGTCGGCGGGAAAATCAGCTATGTGCGCGTGCCTTCTGCGGAGGACTTCTGGTGATGAACTGGAAAACCCGCATCCGTGTCAGCGATCTTGCCCCCACCCAGAAGCTTGAGATCATCTGCCGTCAATGTGGCCGGCTCGCTTATATCACCGGGCTGGATGTGAAGGACCAGAGCCTATACCTTGATGAGCTGGAACGACGCCTGCGCTGCAAGGCGCGTGGCTGCCGGGGCCATGCACGCCTTGCCATGGTGCGCCTTGACGAACTTACGGGCTTTGTCGGCGGGCTGGCATAATACCCGCAAGATCGGGACCGAGCGGCACGATGCCGTTCGGGTTCAGGCTCTTGATCGAGTAATAGCCGCGCTTGATGTGGTCGATGCTGACGGTTTCGGCGATCCCCGGCAGATTGTAGACCCGCAAGAGATAGGCGCTCAGCGCGCTGTAATCGGCCAGACGGCGCAGGTTGCACTTGAAGAGGCCATGATAGGCCCCATCAAAGCGGATCAACGTCACGAAAAGGCGAATATCGGCCTCGGTGAAGCGCTCACCCTGCAGGTAGGGGCCACCCTGGCCAAGGCGCGCTTCCAACTCATCCAGCATCGCAAAGACATCGTGGAACGCCTCTTCATAGGCGATTTGCGTGGTGGCGAAGCCCGCGCGATAAACGCCGTTGTTGAGCTTCGGGTAGATGCGCTCGTTCAAGGCGTCGATTTCGGCCTGCAAATCCGCGGGGTAGAGGTCAAACGACGGATCGGCCAGATCACCAAAGCCCGTATTGAAAATGCGCAGAATATCAGCCGATTCATTGTTGACGATGGTGCCGGTCTTCTTGTCCCACAGCACCGGCACGGTGGCGCGGCCAGTGAAATCCGGGTCGGCCTTCACGTAAAGCTCGTAGAGATGCTCCACGCCATTGACCGTATCGGTGGTGGAACCCGGATAGCTGCCAAAGCGCCAGCCCTTGTCGGAAAGCGCCGGTTCGACAATCGACAGCGAGATCACATCTTCCAGCTTTTTCAGCTTGCGGGCCATCAGTGTGCGCGAGGCCCACGGGCAGATGAGCGCCACATAAAGATGATAGCGATCGGCCTCGGCCTTGAAGCCACCCTCACCCGTCGGACCGGGGGCGCCATCCGGCGTCACCCAGTTGCGAAACGAAGACACCTGCCGCACGAAGCCGCCCTTGGCATCCTTGGCCTGCACCGGCTGCCAGTCTTCCGTCCATTTTCCGTTCACCAGCATGGCTTAATCCTCAAGCGTTGTGCGCAGCGTTCAAGCTGCCTGTGCCAGAGGATATAGGCCGGATGCCGGTTTCGGGAAATGCCGCGTTCGGTTGACAATGCGGCAACCGATGGCCGCCTGAAAAATCAGGCGGTTGGCAGTTCGCTGACGCCGCCCATCTTGGCCGACCAGACCAGCGGGGCATCAAGGAAGGCTTCCACTTCGGAAAGCGTCTTCTCATCAAAGAGCTTGTCTTCCTTGGCAACCGCCAGCACATCGCGCCAGGTGGCGAGGTAGTGCAGCTTCACATTGCCATTGGCAAAACGCTGTTCGGCTTCCGGGAAAATGCCATAGTAGAAGAGCGCGATGCCGTGATCGATGACGCCGCCTGCGGCGCGGATGGCATCGATGAAGGTGAACATGGAGCCGCCTGCCGTCGTCAGGTCTTCGATGACCAGAACGCGCGCGCCGTCTGCCATATAGCCCTCGATCTGGGCATTGCGGCCATGGCCCTTCGGCTTCTTGCGGCAATAGATCATCGGCAGGGAAAGGCGCTCGGAGAGGAAGGCGGCAAAGGGAATGCCCGCCGTCTCGCCACCCGCCACGCAATCGAACGCCTCAAAGCCTGCTTCGCTCATGATGGCGGCGGCGGCAAAATCCATCACCGCCGAACGGATGCGCGGGAAGGAGATGAGCTTGCGCATGTCGATGTAGACCGGGCTCTTCATGCCGGACGCGAGCGTATAAGGTTCGGCGGCGGCAAAGTGCACGGCCTTGATTTCCCAAAGCATTTTGGCAACCAGACGGGCGACGACCTGCTTGTCGTTAAAGGCGTTGATGCTCATGGCGTTATCCTTTCTTCAAACGGCTCAGGCCACATCCCAATGAAGCGGGAACAGGGGATCGAAAACAGTCACCGGACCGGCACCCGTTTCGCGCTTCTTGGGGAAATCAACCGGCTCATCGCGCTTGATGAGCGTGATCGTTTCCGGGTTCGGCTGCAGACCATACCAGGTCGGGCCGTTCAGAGAAGCGAAGGCTTCCAGTCTGTCGAGCGCGCCTTCGTTTTCGAAAACGTGGGCGAGGCAGCTCATGGTGTTGATGGAGGTGTAGATGCCCGCGCAGCCACAGCCGCATTCCTTCAGCGGATCGATATGCGGCGCGGAATCGGTGCCCAGGAAGAAGCGCGCATCGCCCGAAGTGGCGGCCTTGACGAGCGCCAGACGGTGGTTCTCACGCTTGGCGACCGGCAGGCAGTAATAATGCGGCTTGATACCGCCCACGAGGATGGCGTTGCGGTTGATGATAAGGTGATGCGTGGTGATCGAACCGGCGAGATTCTTCTCCGCCGAGCGGATGTAATCGATGCCGTTTTCGGTCGTCACATGCTCCATCGTCACCTTCAGTTCCGGCAGGCGCTTGCGCAACGGATCGAGCACGGTTTCGATGAAGACGGCTTCGCGGTCGAAAATATCAACCTCCGGCGTCGTCACTTCGCCATGAACGCAGAGCGGCAGGCCGATCTTCGCCATGCGCTCCAGCACCGGCATGGCCTTGTCCATATCGCGCACGCCGCCGTGGGAGTTGGTGGTGGCACCAGCGGGGTAAAGCTTCACAGCGGTGATGAGGCCGCTCTTCTTGCCTTCCTCCACATCGTCCGGGCTGGTGTGCTCGGTCAAATAAAGGGTCATCAGCGGCTCGAAGGTGTCGCCCGCAGGAATGGCCTTGACGATGCGCTCGCGATAGGCGCGCGCATCCGCCGTGGTGACGACCGGCGGCACGAGGTTCGGCATGATGATGGCGCGGCCAAAATGGCGGCTGGTATCGCCGATCACGCCTTCCAGCATGGCACCGTCGCGCAGGTGAAGGTGCCAGTCATCGGGGCGGCGAAGAGTGAGCTTTGTCATGGGGAAGCCTCCGGGCGGACATGTTTCCCGCGCTTACCATTTTTGCCGCCCGGAAAACAGCACCATGGCCGGTGAAAATGAAGCTTTTCAGCGCCCTATGCTGCCCGCTTCCGGGCCCCAGACATCGGTGAGCGCAAAGCCGCGTTCAAACGGGTCAAACGGGTCCAGCGCCACCTGATGCAGCCCGAAGGTGAAACCGCGTCCGGCAATGGTGGGGATCACCGCCGGGCGTCCGGCCACTTCGGTGACGGCGGATAGCCCCACCTCGAATTCCGAGCCGATCGTCGAGCGGGATTTGTAGACATCCCCGACCTTGACCTTGCCGCGGGCATAAAGCGTGGCAAGATTGGCGGAATTGCCCGTGCCGCAGGGCGAGCGGTCGACACGGCCCGGCCACATGGTGGTGGCGGTGCGGATGGCACCATCATCATCCACGCCACGGAACATCACATAGGCGACGCCGTTGATTGCCGGGATCTCGGGATGAACCACGTCGAACGCGTCGTTGATCGCCGCCTTCAGCACCATGCCGGCCTGAACCAGTGCCCCGGCGCTCGCTTCATTGATCGTCATGCCAAGCTGTGCGGCATCGACAAGCGCATAGAAAATGCCGCCATAGGAGAGGTCAAAGCGCACCTTGCCCCAGGGAGCCACCTCGATTTCCGCATCCAGCGTATGGACGAAGGAGGGCACCATGGTGAGCTTCACCTTTTGGCAGCGACCGTCATGGCAGGTGGCCGTGGCCTTCACGAGACCGGCCGCCGTTTCGAGCATCACGATGGTCTCCGGCCCCTTCATCTCCACCATGCCGCTTTCCAGAAGCGCCGTGGTGACACAGATGGAGTTTGAACCCGACGAGGCGTGGGCCTGATCGGGCTGAAGAATGACGAAGGCGAAGTCCGCCGCCGGATTTTTCGCCGGAAGCACGAGATTGACCGAGCCGATTGGTGCGCCGCGCGGCTCAAGGCAGAGCATGCGCCGCAGCGCCTCGCCCTTCGGGTCGGTGTTCAGCCAATGAAGCTGGTCGGCGACCGTCTCGCCGGGGATTTTCGGCACGCCACCAATGGCGGCGCGGCCAATTTCGCCTTCACAATGAACGTCGAGAAGCTGAAGCGTGCGCTTCCACCGCATGATAATTGCCTTATTTCGGGTTGGTAATAACTTCGAGCGGGGCACCAAAAGCGCCCACAGTGGTGCCGACGCTGCCGGTCATGCGCTTCCACTGGCCACCATAGTTGCGGCGTGTCGCGGGATCAAACACGGCAATCGGCGTGGAAACCGCCACTGATGCCGCCTGCCCCACCGTCGAGGCCGCGCCGACGGCCACCGAGCCCAGCGCCTCACCGATGCCGACATCAGAATCCGTCACCGTCTGGCCTGCCGCCAGACGCGTCCCGATCAGCTTCACCACATCCGGGCTTTCGGCAAATTTGCCGTGGTTCAGGCTGTCGCCCGATTTCATCTTGGTGAGGTCGATCACCGAAATCCCGAACTTTTCCAGCGCCGTGCGATAGGGTTCGGCTGCCGGATCAATCTGGCCGAGGCGGTCGACATTGCCGGAAATGCGGCGCGACACGAGAAGGGCGCGGTCATCCTGCGAGGTGAAGATCGTGAATTTCGGGTTGGTCTTGCCAATTTCAGCGATCTGGCGGCCGAACACATCCACATCAAGGTCCGGCGCAGCCAGAATGACGTTGCTGATCTTGCTCGCCACCTTGCCATCGCGGATCGCCATCTGGCGGAGCGCCTCCATGGCAAGCCAGGTGCCCATGGAATGCGCCATGACCGTCACATCACTGACGGAGGGATCACGGGCGACGGTGCGCAGCAATTCCTCCAGCGCATCGCGCGAGTAATTGGTGCTTTCCTTGTCGTAATTGTAATCGAAAATGCTGGCGCGCGACGGCCAGGTGAAGATGACCGGGGCCACATCGGCTCCTGAATCATGCACGATCTGGGCAAAGCGGTAGACCGCATCCTCGTAGCGGTTGTTGAAGCCGTGCACGAAAACCATGACGCGGCGGCTCTTGGTCATATGGCTGCGGCCCCAATCCTTGGCCTGCGCGGCGCTCAGCATCGGCGCGACGGAGACGGTCGTAAACGTCTTCATCGGATCAGAGGGAAGCTTCTTCGGCCATTGCACCTGCCCGACCTCACGCTTGCCATCGGGCGGGATGGAAACGGTAACGGCAGACAGCGCCAGCCCCGTGCCGCGCTCGCCGGAGAACAGCACCGCGGGATTGCTATCAGGAGCGCGGGTGGTGGCAACCAGCAGATCAACAGTCGGAATGCCGGGCGGAAGCGAGGCTTGCGAATTGGCCGGGTCCATCACCCCGATGGGGCGACCCGCACAGGCGGCGAGGAGCAGGAGCATCCCGCCAACGGTTGCCAGACGCATGGCACGCAGAAATGGCTGCCGAGCCGAACTCATATCTGCAAACATTCTCACGCTGCCCTGTCTCTGTTGCCGTTTACGCAAGCTTAACCTTTAGAGCGGGGGCAGCGGAAAGACCAGAGCGCGAGACGGGTCTTTCCGCCAAATTGCGCAACGAAAAAGGGCACCCGAAGGTGCCCTTTCCGTATTCTCTTGATCCGCCAGCGCTTAGAGCATGGTGCCCTTGGACGCCAGGTTGATATGCCAGGACAGCGCTTCTTCGAGAACGTGCGGGGTGTGACCACCACGCTTGCAGGCGCGCTCGTAGTAGTCCGTGATCATGTCACGGTAGAGCGGGTGCACGCAGTTCTTGATGATGAGCGGTGCGCGTTCGCGCGGTGCCAGACCACGCAGGTCGGCGAGACCGATTTCGGTGGCAACGACAGCCACGTCGTGTTCCGTGTGGTCGATATGGGCGACCATCGGGACGATCGACGAGATCTTGCCTTCCTTGGCGATCGACTTCGTCACGAAGATCGACATCTGGCCGGAGCGGGCGAAGTCACCCGAGCCACCGATACCGTTCATCATGTGCGTGCCGCCGACATGCGTCGAGTTGACGTTGCCGTAGATGTCGAATTCGAGCGCGGTGTTGATGCAGATCAGGCCGAGGCGGCGGGAGATTTCCGGGTTGTTGGAAATTTCCTGCGGACGCAGAACGATCTTTTCCTTGAAGGCTGCAAGGTTGGCCATCACGTGATCGTTCGTGGCTGCGGAGAGCGAGAACGAGGTGGTGGAGGCGCGCAGCAGCTTGCCGCTGTCGAACAGTTCGAAGGTCGAGTCCTGCAGAACTTCCGAGTACATTTCCAGATCGTAGAACGGCGAATCCTGGAAACCGGACATCACGGCGTTGGCAATGGTGCCGATGCCGCACTGCATGGGACGCAGCGAGTGGGTCAGACGACCCTGCTTCACTTCGTTCTTGAGGAAGTCGAGCAGGTGGCCAGCGATCTGCGCGGTTTCTTCATCCGGCGGCAGGTTGTTGGCGGCGCTGTCGGGAATGTTGGTCTCGACGATGGCGGCGATCTTGGACGGATCAACGGCGAAATACGGAACGCCGATGCGGTCCATCGTGGAGTTGATGTTGATCGGCGTACGGTTCGGACGCTTTTCCGGAATGTAAACGTCGTGCATGCCTTCCAGCTGGTCCGTATGGGCCAGGTTCAGCTCGACGATGATCTGGTCAGCGTCGAGTGCGAAGGTTGCCGAGTTACCGACGGAGCTGGTCGGAACGATGTAGCCTTCTTCCGTGATGGCGCAGGCTTCGATGACGGCGGTGTCGACCTTCTTGATCTGGTCGGCGCGCATGGCTTCAGCGGTCAGCGACAGATGCTGGTCGATGAACATGATCTCGCCGTTGTTGATCGCCTTGCGCATAACCGGGTCAGCCTGGAACGGCGAACGGCGGGTCAGCAGGTGGGCGGCGGCCATCTTGCCGTCCATGTCGTTACCGAGCGAAGCGCCCGTGAACAGTTCGATCTTGAGGCCGTCCTTCTTGGCGCGCTCGACGAGTGCGGGCGGCACCACCTTGGCTTCACCAGCGCGGGTGAAGCCGCTCATGCCCAGACGGCTACCGTCCTTGACGAGCGAAGCTGCCTCTTCGGCAGTGACAACCTTATCCATAAGCGCCTTACGGCGCACGCGGTCACGAAGCATAAGCAATCCCTCTTTGCGTAATGGTCGTTTAACCTGATAAATCTCTTCCCGGCGGCCAGAGCGGTCAAACCCCAGCGCACTGCTGCCTGCAATACCTCCCAACGCTTGAAAAGCAATTACCCAAGAGGCGTAAATCCGCCGGATTCTTGTATTTTTTCACGCAAAGGCAAAGCCGGGTTGCAGGCAGGTCAACGGATAGCAACGACTACAGGTGCCGTCAATTCATTCAATCGTCATTGGGTTGCACTGCCTATCGGCAAACACACGGTTTTTCAGGGCCATCAGGAGCCCCGAAACTGGCCGAAACAGATGAAATACTCAGGCGTCCGTTACCGGCGTATCCTCAGCGACCACGCGACCGATGCCGCTCTTTTGCGCCCATTCGCGGATCACGCCGCCCAATTCGCGAAACTCTGCGGCACGCGAGGAATTCTTGCGCCAGCAAAGACCGATTTCGCGCAATGTTTCGCCATCGGCAAGCGGCCTTGTGGTGACGTTGCTTTCATTGAGAAGGCCGCTGGCGATCGCCAGTTCCGGCACAAGCGTGACGCCCAGACCTTCGGCCACCATCGCCACCAGCGTGTAAAGGCTTGTGCCCTGAAAGGTGGTGATGGCCTGCCCCGGCAGCGCTTTCAAGAACGGCAGGGCGTGGCTGTGCAGGCAATGGTCCTTTTCCAAAAGCATGACCGACACATCGCGCACATCGTCCGCAGCAATGGCGTCCAGCGCGGAAAGCCGGTCATTGGGATTGCAGGCGACGCGGTAGCCATCCTTGAACAGCATGAAGGTCTCGCAGCCTTCGGCATTGTACGGGAAGGCCATCAGCACCAGATCCAGCCGCCCGGCCTGCAGGCGCTCCAGAAGTTCCGCCGTCTTGTCCTCACGCAAAATGAGCCGCATGTCGGTATAGCGGTTGATGATATGCGGCACGAGTTTGGGCAGCAGAAAGGGGCCGATGGTGGGAATGACGCCGAGTTCCAGACGCCCGGACAGGGGATTGGCGGCGCGGGCACCGATCTCCAGCAACTCATCGACATCGCGCAGGATAAAGCGGGCGCGCTCGACGATCCGACGCCCGACCGGAGTAATGACCACCGAACGCTTGGTGCGCTCCGCAACCGGCACGCCCAGCATGTTCTCCAGCTCCTGGATGCCCGCGCTCAAGGTGGATTGCGTGACCTGACACACGTCTGCAGCCGCGCCGAAGTGAAGATGATCGGCCAGCGCAACGAGATAGCGCAGCTGTCGCAGATTGGGCAACGGCCTCAAACTCAACACCCCTTTGAAAAGCAACGGCTTCTCCGGGCCGCCTTTTGACATTCTATCGCACAAGAAATCCAGGCGCGCAAATGGCTTGGCATCGGGTCAGGATCGCGTTTGCCCGGGCTTGGAAGTGCGCTAAGAGTGTGTTCCCTCCTCCCCTGATGAGGATGATCGCACAGGACTTGCCCATGAGCCGCATTCTGGTTGCCGGAAATATCAATCACGACTGCATCTGGCATCTTGATCGCCCCCTGTCTTCCGGGGCGCGTCTGTCCTGCCTGTCGCGCGAAACGCGGCTCGGTGGCGGGGCCTACCACACCGGCATGGAGCTTTTGCGGCTTGGGGCAACGGTTCTGATCGCCGGAACGCTGATGGATGACGAGGCAGGACGGCAGGCACTCGCCAGCCTTCGCCAATCCGGCTTTGACACCACGCATGTCACCATGACACCCGGCGTCACGCAAAGCGCCGATATCCTGCTCGACCCGCGCGGCGAGCGCACCATCATCGCCCCGCCGGGACGCATGCGTGCGCCGGTTTCGCTCAACGGGCCGGTGTCTGTGGATGCGGTCTATGTGAATGCGTCGGCCTGTGCAGACGACCTGCTGGCCGCGATGGAAGCGACGACCTTTTCCATGGCGCAGTTTCCGAGCCGGCCAGACCCGCGACCTGCTGACCTGTTGATCGGCTCTGCCGCCGATCTCAAGAGCCGCAGCCTGCCGGATCTCTGGCAGGACAGTCGCATGATTGCCGGATCACGGCTCTCGCATCTGGTGATCACCGACGGGCCGGGGCCGGTGCGCATTTTCAATGGTGAGAAGATCGAACGGGCCAACCCACCCGGTCGGCTTTCGGTTCCCGACACCATCGGGGCCGGCGACACCTTCGCCGGAGCCCTTCTCCACGGGGTGCTTACCGGGCAACGAGTACGGGACGCCGCCATGGAAGCCTGCCGCCTGACGCAGGCTTTCCTGATGGCACGCGCAACGATCAGGGAACGATAAGCGTTCCGGCACCACGCTGCGTGAAGATTTCCAGAAGCACGGCGTGCGAGGTCTTGCCGTTCAGGATGACCACGCCCTCAACGCCCGCCTTGATCGCATCAATGCAGGTTTCGACCTTCGGGATCATGCCGCCGGAAATCGTGCCGTCGGCAATGAGACGGCGGGCTTCGGCCACCGACAGTTCCTTGATCAGTTCACCCTTGGCATCGAGCACGCCCGGCACATCGGTCAAGAACAGCAGGCGCGTGGCGCGCAGCGCACCGGCAATTGCACCGGCAAAGGTATCGGCATTGATGTTGTAGGTATGGCCATCACGACCCGGAGCAACGGGAGCGATGACCGGGATCATTTCGGACTTGGCCAGGAGATCGAGAAGCGTGCGATCCACTTCCACCACTTCGCCGACGAAACCGAGATCAAGAACGCGCTCAATGTTGGAATCAGGATCGCGAACCGTCTTCTGGGCCTTTTCGGCGAAGACCATGTTGCCATCCTTGCCGCAAAGGCCGATGGCCCATTCGCCCGTCTGGTTGATGAGGGCGACGATCTCCTTGTTGATCGAACCGGCGAGAACCATTTCGACGATTTCAACCGTCTTCTGGTCGGTGACGCGCAGGCCGCCTTCGAACTTCGATTCAATGCCCATTTTGGTCAGCATGGCACCGATCTGCGGTCCACCGCCATGAACGACAATCGGATTGACGCCCGACTGCTTGAGAAGGGCGATGTCACCCGCAAAAGCCTTGCCCAGTTCGGCATTGCCCATGGCGTGACCGCCATACTTCACCACGATGGTCTTGTTCTCGTAGCGCTGCATGAAGGGCAGCGCCTGTGCCAGCAACCGGGCCTGAATTTCACTTTCGGAAGCGCTCATCTTGTCCCCCACGCAAAGAATGTTCGCGCGTCTTTTAGAACAAGTCGCGGCCATAGGGAATAATCCCCGATGAATATCGCAAGCGGGCCCGCAGATTGTCGCAAGCCCCGCCGAAACGATTGACAGACGGGGCAAAGCAGAGGAAACCTCAATCAAAAGGATGTGTCGAAAAGATGCACGTGGAGGAAGTCAGGGCATGTCTAAAACCGAAGGCGGAACCGGGAGCGGTATCTCCGACGAAGTGCTGGCCGGCGAATATGTGCTTGGCGCGCTTCCGGCCGAGCGCGCCCGGCGGGTTGAAGCGCGCCTTGCGACGGACGGCCATTTCGCGAGCATCGTGCAGCGCTGGCAGGACAATCTGGCCGAAACCACCTTTAACGAAGACGATGACCGCTGGCAGACGCTTGCTTTCGCGCCAGAACGCTCACGGCGCGCGGGCATTACAAGCCACAGGGCAAGCCTTATCTGGCGCAGCCTGCTTCTGACCGGCCTGTGCCTTGCCGGGGCCTATACGGTGTTCGAGGCGCTTGCCCCAAAGGCCGCCGTTTCGCTTGCCTCGACAAACGGTCTTGCGTCGCCGATCTATGAAGCGTCGACGGGTAGCGTGAGCCTGCCGGATATTCGCGAACCAGCCCGCATCTGGTTGATCGGGATGGATAACCAAGCCCATCTTCTGGGAGAAATTGCGCCGGGAAGCCGCCTTCTTCTGTCGGCGGACATGCAGGCGATGATGGGCAAGGGCGCGAGCCTGGCCACCGCACCCGCCACCCGCTGATCAGCCGGAAAGGCCGAGCGTGCGGGCAATTTCGGCCCGCAATTCATCGAGACCAGCCGCCTTTTCAGACGATGTCGCCAGAATTTCGGGATAGGCGGCCGGTCGCTTGGCGATCTTCTTTGCCGTATCCGCCATCAGCGTCGGCACATCCGCAGCCCTGATCTTGTCGGTCTTCGTCAGAACGATCTGATAGGAGACGGCGGCCTTGTCGAGCAGGCTCAACACTTCCTCATCGTTCTTCTTGATACCGTGGCGGCTGTCGATCAGCACATAGACGCGCTTCAGCGTGGCGCGACCGCGCAGGTAGTCAAACACCAGCTTGGTCCAGGCATCGACCTGCTCCTTCGGCGCCTGCGCATAGCCATAACCCGGCATGTCCACGAGGGCGGCAGGCGGCAGGTCGTCTTCCCCGCCCGAATAGCCATCCGGCACGAAGTAGTTGAGTTCCTGCGTGCGGCCCGGCTTGTTGGACGTGCGGGCGAGTCCCTTTTGACCGACAAGGGCGTTGATCAGCGAGGACTTGCCGACATTGGAGCGCCCCGCAAAGGCGATCTCCAGCGGGCCTTCCGGCGGCAGAAACTTCATGGCAGGAACGCCGCGGATGAAAATCCACGGATTGCCGAAGATCGGACGTGGGGTCTTGCTGCCGGTCTCGGTCATGGTCGTCAACTCTCTGCCGTTGGTCGCAAAGCACTTCCAGCGCACAGGCGGAAAGGCTTCATCAGAATATTATTGCACATTGCAAAACGAAAACCCCGGGGTGCGCCCCGGGGTTCTGAACGGATCAGGCATCCGGTGTCTTTGGCGCTTTTCGGCGGAACAGGTTCTTCAGATTGTCGAACAGTTCGATTTTCGCCCCGTGGCGCTTCATGATCACGGCCTGCTGGGTCACCGAAAGCGTGTTGTTCCACGCCCAGTAGATCACCAGACCAGCCGGGAAGCTGGCCAGCATGAAGGTGAAGATCAGCGGCATCCAGTTGAACACCATGGCCTGCGTCGCATCGGCCGGAGCCGGGTTCATGCGCATCTGCACGAACATGGTGATGCCCATGATGATCGGCCAGATGCCGAGGTGCAGCATGGTCGGAGCCTCAAACGGAAGCAGGCCGAACAGGTTGACGAAGCTCGTCGGATCCGGGGCCGAAAGATCCTGAATCCAGCCAAAGAACGGTGCGTGGCGCATTTCGATGGTGACGTAAATCACCTTGTAGAGCGCGAAGAACACCGGGATCTGCAGAACCACGGGCCAGCAACCGGCCAGAGGATTGATCTTCTCGGTCTTGTAAAGCTCCATCATGGCCTGCTGCAGGGCCATGCGGTCATCGCCAAACTTGGCCTTCAGCTCTTCCATCTTCGGCTGCACGCGCTTCATGTTGGCCATGGAGGCGTATTGGCGGTTGGCGATGGGGAAGAACAGAACCTTCACCACAACCGTCGTCAGCATGATGGCGAGGCCGAAGTTGCCGATGAAGCGGTAGAAATAGTCCATCATCGCAAACATCGGCTTGGTGATGAAGTAGAACCAGCCCCAGTCGATCATCAGATCGAAGCGCGGAATGGAATACTGCTTCTCGTACTGACCGATGATCGGCACTTCCTTGGCACCAGCGAAGATGCGCGTCTTGACTTCCAGCGGCTGGGCAGTTGCAACCGTGACGTCATCGCCACGGTAATCAGCCTGATAGCGCGGTGAGCCATCCGTGAAGCGCGAGAAGCGCGACGTGAAGGCCGTCGACTGCGGCGGAACGAGTGCCGCGCCCCAGTACTTGTCGGTAATGCCGAGCCAGCCGCCGGTGGCCTTTTCGTTTTCGAACGGCTTGTCTTCGACCTTCTTGTAGGCCTCTTCGATGTAGGAACCATCGGTGCCGATGACGCCAAGGAAGCCTTCGTGCAGCACGTAGACGGACGGCGTCGTCGGCTTGTTGGCGCGCGTGATGCGGCCATAGGAAGCAATCGTCACCGGCTCCTGGCCTGCGTTTTCAACGCGGTCGGTCAGCGTGAAGAGGTAATGTTCGTCCACCTCGATCTTGCGGGTGAAGACAACGCCCTTTTCGTTGGTCCAACGCAGCGTGACCGGCGTGGTCGGCGTCAGCTTGTCGCCTTCCGCCACATCCCAAACCGTTGTCGGGCCGGGCACGGCGCCGGAATTGTCGCTTTTCACGAAGCCGACTTCGGCAAAATAGCTGTCCTTGGTGTTGGCCGGATTGAAGAGCGTGATGATCGGGCTCTTGTCGTCCACCGTCTCATGGTAACCCTTCAGGCGGACGTCATCGAGGCGAGCGCCTGCCAGATTGAGCGAACCTGTGATGGAGGGCGTATCAATTTCAACGCGCTTGGTCGAAGCGATGGCTTCCTCGCGGCTGACGATACCGGCAGAGGCCGCATCCGCTGCGGGGGCTGCCGTCGTCGTGGTGCCGGAAGCGGCAGGGGTCGCAGGGGCTGCAGCACCCGGCTCGCTCGATTCCACCTTCGTCTGCGCGGCCAGCTGCGCTTCAGCGGCGCGGCGCTCGGCAAGGCGCGGATTCATGTAGAGGAACTGCCAGGCGAGCACGATCAGCGCTGACAGGGCAATCGCCACCATATAATTGCGGTTCTTTTCCATCACTCTTTCCTGCGACCGTTGTCCCGGCTTCGCCCCGGGCCCGGCCTGTTTTTGACGCGCGCAACAAGTTCGCTGGCAAGTCGCTCGAACGGCACGCCGAGCGCCTCGCGGCGGGCGACGACCACATAATCATGTCCGGGCTGCATTGCAATTGCGGCATGAAGCCTGACGGCTTCTTTCAGTCGCCGCTTCATGCGGTTGCGCTGAACCGCATTGCCCTGCTTCTTCGTGACGGTAAAGCCAGCGCGAGGCAGCAGGTCCGGATCTTTCCGATCAAGGACCTCAAGAAGAAAGAAAGGCCCGCGACGTTTTTCGCCCTCTCGGACGGCGAGGAATTCCGGCCGGCTTTTCAGCCGCCCGGGCTTTCGTTCGGCGGTTTTGGAATCCGTCATTCGGCTTTCGCTCCGCAAGATCGCTGCACTTTTCAGGCACGGATCAGAACGTCCAATCCCGCGGGGCCGGTTTCGGCTCCCGAATGCGGCGGCCAATGGGCCAACCGCATCATCAGGCAAATCCCGGTGCGTCAGCGCCGGGATTTGAGGTCAATCAGGCCGACAGACGCTTGCGACCGCGAGCGCGGCGAGCGTTGAGAACGGCGCGACCGCCCTTGGTGGCCATGCGGGCACGGAAGCCGTGGCGACGCTTGCGAACAAGCTTGGACGGCTGATAGGTACGCTTCGTAGACATTTATTTTAATACCGCGGAGTGCGGCCCTTCTTGGTTTGCATTCGCAATGAGCGTGGTTGCCGAACGGCAGCCGACCGCAATCGCGGGACAGGCTTGACCGGACGTGGGCGGCTTATAAGGGCAGAAAAGCGCCAAAGTCAATCACTGACGCCCTGAATTGGCGGGGCTGCCGCGCTTTTTAGCCCAGCGGCAGGCCATTCCAGGGGCCTTGTTCACGCCCAAGGTGATGTCAGGGGATGGAAATCACGACAGGCACCGTTACAATAGGGCCATGATGCAGACCGGCGCACCAGAGGAACACAGGCAACAGACGGGCATTCCTCCGGATGCGCGAACCAACCTGCCCGGTTTTTTCAATGGCCTTTCCGGTCGTCTTCTCGCGTTGACGGTCGTGTTTGTCATGCTGGCCGAAGTCCTGATCTTCGTGCCCTCCGTGGCGGCCATGCGGCTGCGCTGGCTGCAGGACCGGCTGGCCGCTGCCGCATCGGCGGGCATTGTGATCGACGGGCTACAAGCCGAACTTCCCGAGCAGGTGCAGGCGGATGCGCTGATCGCCACCGGCGCGCGGGCCATCGTCATCCGCAAGGATGGCACGTCGCGGCTGGTCGCGGCTTCCGAGGTGCCGGGGGAAGTCGACGCCCATTACGAAGTTTCCGGCGGCTACAGCCTCAGGGCCGTTGGCGATGCGCTGGATACGCTCGTCTTTGGCGGCGGGCGGCTTGTGCGTGTGTTCGGCCCCATGGACGAGAGCGGCAACGCGACCATCGAAGTGGTGATGCCGGACGACGCATTGCGCCGGGCCATGCTGACCTACTCACGCAACGTCTTCATCATTTCGCTGATTATCTCGCTCAGCACCGCCGGATTGATCTATCTCAGCATCAACCGCCTGATGATCCGCCCGGTCCGCCGCCTGACGAACAATATGCAGGCCTTTGCCGCCGATCCGGAAAACCCGGCGCTGGTGATGAAGCCGGAATGCGGCCTTGATGAGGTGGCGATTGCCGGTCAGCATCTGGCCGCCATGCAGACGGAATTGCAACGCACCCTTCGCCAGCAGAAAAGCCTTGCCGAGCTTGGCCTTGCCGTTTCCAAGATCAATCACGACATGCGCAACATCCTGGCCTCCGCCCAGCTGATGTCCGACCGCCTTGTCGATGTGGACGATCCGCTGGTGCGCAACTTCGCGCCGAAGCTCTTGCGCACCATTGACCGCGCCGTCGGCTATACCAGCGAAGTGCTTTCCTACGGGCAGGCTGGCGAGGCCGAACCCAAACGGCGGATTTTCCCCCTCGCCGAACTGGTGCGGGAAGTGCGCGATATGCTGGGCCTTGATCCGACGGCAGGCATCGACTTCCGCATCGACATTGACCCCGGTCTCGAGATCGATGCCGACAGCGAGCAGATGTTCCGCATCGTCAACAATCTCTGCCGGAACGCGCATCAGGCGCTATCCTCTCCCGGAACGGACCCGGCGCTCCTGAAGCGCATTACGGTCACAGCCGAACGGCGCGGCACCGTGGTGGCGGTCTCCGTGGATGACACCGGCCCCGGCATGCCGGACAAGGCACGCGAAAACCTGTTTCGCGCCTTTCGCGGCGGTGTGCGCTCCGGCGGCACCGGCCTTGGCCTTGCCATTGCCCGCGAACTGGTTCTGGCCCATGGCGGCACTATCGCGCTGGTCGAAAAATCCAGCCCCGGCACGGAATTCCGGCTGGAAATTCCAGACCGCCCCGTCTCGATGGAAGACTACCGCCAGCGCAAACTTTAACAATTCCCGCAAATTCAATGACTTCGGCAAGAATTTTGGAAAAAATGACGCCTTTGTCAAAAAACGCTCTTGCAATCATCCGGGCGACGCTTTAGAGGATCGCCACGCAAGCCGAGAGGCACTGCAGCGCGCACCCGTAGCTCAGCTGGATAGAGCACCAGACTACGAATCTGGGGGTCAGGAGTTCGAATCTCTTCGGGTGCGCCATTTACTTTCCCCTTACATCAGCGCCCTTCAAACCTTGTCGGTTTCGATTTCGATTCGTGCGTTTGCAACGCCGGATACGCGCGGCGTTCTTTCTGCAGATCGCTGTCTGACGCTGGACTGGCGCTCTTCTCGCGCCAGCCCGCTCCTCTTCGACCCTCACGCGACGTCTTATGAGACGCAGGCGGGGACCTTGGTAGCCAGCTCGCTTGCCGAAACCAATCTGCGGATATCGAGATCTTGTGCCAGAATGAAGTAGCCGGACGCGTTGGCCTTCAGGATCGTTGTGCTCGGCAGCGCCCCTTCGGCGAGCGGGCCGCGATGGCAGGCATCGACGCCCGCGGAGATCGAGATGCTTTTGCTCCCGGATGCTTGCGCCGTTTCCGCCACGATGCGGCTGAGGCGCACCATGTCAGTTGACGACAACTGATAGACAAAAAGCCCCTCATCCAGCCGCTGGAATTTGGCGACGGCAACCATCTCGGCGGACGTTGGCACGGCCTCGAGCGCGAAGGTCTCGGTGCGCCGTCCCCCTTGGGGAGCGCTGAGGCCGAGTGTCACCTTGACGCCACCGGGCTGCGGTTCGAGCCCCTTGGCCAGTCGTGCCACGACACGTAGCTCCCTGGGATCGATATCGGCGACCGTCATGGCCGAGAGCCTGGCCATTGTCGCGGTGGGGACATGGCTCATAACATAAACACTTGCGCAGCCGGACAAGCTGGTTGCAAGGATGGTGAGGGCTGCGATTCGCAACATTCTTGACTGAACCTTTTAAGTTTAATAATTATCGTTTTGCGATAATAAATCACATTTCGAGGGCGCTATGTCAACGAACGAATTTTCTTCCGGCAGCGAAGAACTGCGTCGGCTGTCCACATTCATGCGCGTGGCGGTCGTTGGAACCGGCGCATTTTGCGCGACCGTGCTCGTCTGGTTGTGGGCATCGCCAATGGCGGTTCAGACCATTCTGGCGCCGCGTCTCGATCTTGGCGCCGTCCCTGTGGCACTCGACGCCTTAACGCGCCTTGCCGGGTTCACCATCTCGCTGGTGCCGATGAGTGTGCTGTTCTATCTGCTTTTTCAGGTGGACAGGCTGTTCGCGGGCTATCGTCAGGGACAGATCTTCACGCAGGAGCCGCCGCTTCGCCTGAGCCGCATCGGTCTGGCGCTACTGACGCTTGCGGTGCTTCGCCCTGCCACGGCGACCCTGCTCGGCGTGGTTCTCACGGCATCCAATGTGCCCGGCGAGCGTATTCTGGCGATCGGCATCGCCATCGAAGACGTCATGCTGATCGTCTTCAGCGGGCTCATTCTGGCAATTGGGCAGGTGATGGCCGAGGGCCAGCGGCTCGCCGACGACCACCGTCAGATCATCTGAGGCGGCCCATGGTGATCGTCGTCAACCTTGATGTCATGCTGGCCAAGCGCAAGATGCGCTCGAAGCAATTGGCTGAAAGCCTCGGTATCACCGAGCAGAATGTCTCGCTGTTGAAGTCAGGCAAGGTCAAAGGTGTTCGCTTCGAAACGCTGGACAAGATTTGCGAGATCCTCGACTGCCAGCCGGGCGATATTCTCGAGTACCGGCAGGACCCGGCTCCTTCACAAGACAGCCAGGACTGAGGACCTCACCCTTTCGTGGTCACGAGGCCGTTTGCCGTCACCATTGAAAAGGCGAGCGTCTGGTCGAGATGGCGGGCGCGCAGCGTCAGCAATTGTTCCGCATAGGCCAGACGGATGCGCAGATAATCCGGGTCCTCGGCGCGGTTGACCAGTTCTCCGGGATCGCGCTCCAGATCGAAGAGCAGCGGCGGCAGGCCAGCGCAATGGACGTATTTGTAACGCTCATCGCGCAGCACCGCGAGATTGCACTGATCCGGGCCGAGGCCAAATTGTGCCTTTGTGCTTTCCCCTTCCACCTCGCGGAAATCGAATTCGAAGAAGGCCGCCTCGCGCCAATCTTCCGGCATCTTCCCATCCAGAAACGGGCGCAGCGATGCGCCATCCAGATGGTTCTGCGGCTCGACACCCATGCGTTCGCACAGGGTCGGCATCAGGTCTGCGGCCGAGGTGAATTTCCGCACGATCTGCCCGGCACCGGCGGAGGCCGCCGGATCACGAATGACGAGCGGAATGTGATAGCTGCCGTCGAAATAGCCGCCTTTGCCGAAGGCCCAATGCTCGCCCATCATCTCGCCATGGTCGGAGGTGAGGACAACAACCGTATTCTCCCAGTCCCCGCGCGCCTTCAGCGCCGAAAACAGACGACCGAGTTGTGCATCCACCTCGGCAATCATGCCGTAATAGACGGCCTGAATGGCGGCAAAGTCCGCCGGTGTCCAATCCCTGACCAGCCCGTCTGCCCCGGCGACAAAATGCGAGCGGGCAAGCGTCGCCAGAAGCGAGGCGATCAACGGGTGCGCGGCCATCTCCGCTTCGGGCGTTTCAGCCCTGACCGGCACCGGCAGCGTTGCGGGATCGAACATGCTGTTGAAGGGTTCCGGCACCACGAAGGGCGGATGCGGGCGCAGGAAGGAGATGTGGGCAAACCACGGCGCCTCCTGTTCGCCCTGCCATTGCAGAAATTCATCGACCAGAAAGGCCGTCTGGGTTTCGTCAGCGCCATAGACGGGCGGGACACCAATCGTGCCCACCGGCACGCCATCGGGCGCGTGGGGGCAACCCCTGTTCGGCTCGGTGCCCCGGGCTTTCAGCCAAGACAGCCACGGCTTCTCATGTTCGGGCAGCAGGCGGCGCACGGTGAAGCCCGGCAGAACGCCCTCATAGGTCGTCAGATGCGGGTCCGATGGGGCCAGCCCACGCGGATCAGGCGCGGTATCGGTATAGCCGAACAAGGTCGGATCATAACCCGCCCGGCGGGCGGCCAGCGCCACCGTATCGAAGCGGGCATCCAGCGGCGAACCATTGCGGCAGACGCGGTGGTTCATCTGGTAAAGGCCGGTATAGATCGAGGCCCGGGCCGGTGAGCAGGGTGCTGCCCCCGCATAATGGCGGGCAAAGAGCGTTCCCTCCTTTGCCAGCGCATCGAGCATCGGCGTCACCACGGCGGGATGCCCAAGCGCTGAAACGCAATCGCCCCGCCACTGGTCCGCGGTGATCAGGAGAATATTCGGCTTCATGGAACGTCCTTCAAACAGAACCGGGCAACGCCTGCGCTGGCGCTACCACATCCATGCGACAGAATTCTGAAGGCGCCGCGCCTCAGGGTTCGGACTGAAGCACGCCGGGACTGTCGTTCAGAACTCCTTCACCGACTGCATGACGACAGAGGTGGAGGTGCTTGAGACATGCGGAAGGCTTGAGATTTTCTCGCCCAGCACCTCGCGGTAGCGGCGAATATTGGGCGTGCGCACCTTCAGGAGATAATCGAAGCGCCCGGCAATCATATGGCACTCTTCCACTTCGCGGATTTTACGCACCGCGATGTTGAATTCGCGCAGCGCATCCTCGCGCGTGTCCGACAGCTTCACTTCGGCAAAGGCCACATGGTCGAGGCCAAGCTTCTGCGTATTGAGAAGCGCCCTGAACCCCAGAATATAACCATCTTCGATCAATCTGCGGAAACGGGCCGTTACCGGCGTCTTGGACAATCCAATCTTTTCGGCGAGATCGGTGACGGAGATGCGACCATTCTCGACCACGGCATCGATAATCTTCATATCGAACTGATCAAGATCGCTATCTTTTGTGTTTTCCAAGGTGAATTTCCCCACGCTCAAACCAATCATTGGTTCTATAGCGCACTCAATCGGCAAATCAAAGTCCAACATTCATTCGCAATAGGGTCTATGATCCGCTGATCAAGGTTGAAGCGCCTCAGGGTGCAAAGCAAGCGCCATTTTCTCATACCAGATCAGCGGACCCACGATATGACGAGCCATTTCACGCCCGACGCCCGCAAGCCATTTGATGATTTCGCCATGCCGATCGCGCCGCGAACGCCGTCTCGTGATGCCATCACGCAGGCCTATCGCCGTGCCGAAGAGGAATGCCTGAAACCTCTGATCGAGGCGGCCTCGCTTCCCGAGGCCTTGAAGGGCGACATCCGCGAGACGGCGCGCCAGCTGATCGTGGCGCTTCGCGCCAAGCATACGGGTTCGGGCGTCGAGGGGCTGGTTCAGGAATATTCCCTTTCCAGTCAGGAAGGGGTGGCGCTGATGTGTCTCGCCGAAGCGCTGCTGCGCATTCCCGATGCGGCCACACGCGACGCCCTGATCCGTGACAAGATTTCGGACGGCGACTGGAAGGCGCATATCGGCGGTGGCCGCTCGCTGTTCGTCAACGCCGCCACCTGGGGGCTTGTCGTGACCGGCCGGTTGACCGCGACCGTTAATGACAGCAGCCTTTCGGCGGCGCTGACCCGCCTCATTGGCCGCGCCGGTGAACCCGTGATCCGCCGCGCCGTGGATATGGCGATGCGCATGATGGGCGAGCAGTTCGTGACCGGCGAAACCATTGATGAGGCGCTGAAACGCGCCCGCATCATGGAAAAGAAGGGCTTTCGCTATTCCTACGACATGCTGGGCGAAGCCGCGACCACAGCCGAGGACGCGAAGCGCTATTTCCGCGATTATGAAGCGGCCATTCACGCCATCGGCAAGGCATCCGACGGGCGCGGCATTTATGCCGGTCCCGGCATTTCCATCAAGCTTTCGGCCCTTCATCCGCGCTACACCCGCGCGCAGCCGGAACGGGTGATGAGCGAACTTCTGCCGGTCGTAAAGGCGCTATGCGTGCTTGCCCGCTCCTACAATATCGGCCTCAACATCGACGCCGAGGAAGCGGACCGCCTCGAACTTTCGCTCGACCTTCTCGAAAGCCTGGCACTCGATCCCGACCTCTCCGGTTGGGATGGCATCGGCTTCGTGGTGCAGGCCTATGGCAAACGCTGCCCCTTCGTGCTCGATCACATCATCGATCTTGCCCGCCGCGCCAAGCGCCGCATGATGGTGCGCCTCGTCAAGGGCGCTTACTGGGACAGCGAGATCAAGCGCGCCCAGCTTGACGGTCAGGTTGACTACCCGGTCTACACCCGCAAGGTGCATACCGATGTTTCCTACATTGCCTGCGCGGCCAAACTGCTGGCTGCGACGGATGCCGTCTTCCCGCAATTTGCCACGCACAACGCCCAGACGCTGGCCACGATCTACCATCTGGCGGGCACGGACTTCAAAACCGGGACGTACGAGTTCCAGTGCCTGCATGGCATGGGCGAACCGCTTTACGAAGAGGTCGTCGGACCGGATCATCTTGACCGCCCGTGCCGTGTCTACGCGCCGGTCGGCACGCATGAAACGCTGCTCGCCTATCTCGTTCGCCGTCTTCTGGAAAACGGCGCCAACTCCTCCTTCGTACATCGCATTGCCGATGAAAGCGTGACCGTTGACGACCTGATCGCCGATCCGGTCGATGTGGTGAAGGCCATGCCGCGCCCCGGCGCGCGCCACGACAAGATTGCCTTGCCACGCGATATTCTGGGGTCTGGTCGCACCAACTCGGCAGGCTATGACCTTTCCGACGAAGATGCGCTTGCCGGTCTCACGGACGCGTTCATGGAAAGCGCGCGCCGCAACTGGGATGCCGCGCCCATTCTGGCCGATGGATCAAGCGAGGGCGAACGCCATGCCGTTTTGAACCCCGCCGACCATCAGGATGTGGTGGGGATGGTGACGGAAGCCAGTGAGGCGCTCGCCGCCAAGGCCATGGCGCTTGCCGTTGCCGGGGCTGGTGAATGGGCCGCCACGCCTCCGAAGGATCGCGCCGCCTGCCTCGACCGGGCCGCCGACGCGTTACAGGCCGAAATGCCCTTCCTCATGGCGCTTGCCGTGCGCGAAGCGGGCAAATCCGTACCGAATGCCATTGCCGAAGTGCGCGAGGCCATCGACTTCCTGCGCTATTACGCCGAACAGACCCGCTTGACGCTCGGTCCCGCGCACAAGCCGCTTGGCCCCATCGTCTGCATCAGCCCGTGGAACTTCCCGCTGGCCATCTTCATCGGACAGGTGGCGGCGGCACTCGTTGCGGGCAATCCGGTTCTCACCAAGCCTGCCGAAGAAACGCCACTGATTGCGGCTGCCGCCGTGCGTATTCTGCATGAGGCGGGTATTCCACGCGCCGCCGTGCAATTCCTGCCCGGCGACGGGCGGATCGGGGCAGCGCTTGTCAGCGCCCCGGAAACGGCAGGCGTGATGTTCACCGGCTCGACCGAAGTGGCGCGCATCATCCAGAAATCGCTGGCAGGTCGCACCTCGGCCTCCGGCAAGCCCATTCCGCTGATTGCCGAAACGGGCGGTCAGAACGCCATGATCGTCGATTCCTCGGCGCTGGCCGAACAGGTGGTGTTCGATGTGATCGCCTCGGCCTTCGACAGCGCCGGACAGCGTTGCTCGGCGCTTCGTGTGCTCTGCCTGCAGGATGATGTGGCGGACCGCATCCTCACCATGCTGAAGGGAGCGCTCGCTGAACTGTCGCTCGGGCGCACGGACCGCATCAATGTCGATATCGGCCCGGTGATTTCCGCCGAAGCCAAGGGCATCATCGATGCGCATGTGGAGCGTATGCAGGCCGCGGGGAACAGCGTTGAGCGCCTGCCGCTTCCTGCCACTGCGGCGAACGGCACCTTTGTGGCCCCGACCATCATCGAAATCCACTCGCTCGCCGAGTTGAAACGCGAAGTGTTCGGTCCGGTGCTGCATGTGTTGCGCTACCGCCGCGACGATCTGGAAACAGTGATCGACGAGATCAACGCCACGGGCTACGGCCTGACCTTTGGCCTGCATACGCGCCTTGATGAAACCATTGCGCATGTGACGAGCCGGGTGCGGGTGGGCAATATCTATGTCAACCGCAACGTCATCGGTGCGGTCGTCGGCGTGCAGCCGTTCGGGGGACGCGGCCTTTCCGGCACCGGCCCCAAGGCCGGCGGTCCGCTTTACCTCGGGCGTCTGGTGCAGGTGCCGCCGGTGCCGCCCAAGCATGGCTCGGTCCATACCGATCCGGCTGCCGCTGCCTTCGCCGACTGGCTGCGCCGCAAGGGGCTGATCGATGCCGCCGATACGGTGCGCATGCAGGCCAGCACCTCGGCGCTGGGGCTTGAACGCGAATTGCCCGGCCCGGTCGGCGAGCGAAACCTCTATGCGCTGCATGCCCGTGGCCGCATTCTCATGCTGCCGGAAACGGAGGCAGGTCTCATCACGCAGCTGGGTGCCATTCTCGCCACCGGCAACGAAGCCCTGATCGACGCTCCGCAAGCGCTCGTGAAGCTGTTGTCCGGCCTGCCGGCGAGCGTGCGTGCGCGCTTCACCATCAGCACCGATTGGCAGGCGGAAGGCCCGCTGGCCGCAGCGCTGGTGGAAGGGGATGCGATCCGGGTTCGTACCGTCAATGAGAAGCTTGCGTCACTGCCCGGCCCGCTTGTCACATTGCATGCGGCCCATGGCGAGGATGCCGCAAAGCCCGATGGCTGGTGCCTCAACTGGCTTCTTGAAGAGGTCTCCACCTCGGTCAACACGGCTGCGGCGGGCGGTAATGCCAGCCTGATGTCCATCGGCTGATGGTTTTCGGCACTCCCATAATTGAAATGGCGCAGTGTCAAAACTGCGGCTTTTTTATCACATTCGCAAATGGACCGTACCATTATCTCGCAATTGCGAAATGGAATGATTGATCGGACAGGTCGTCTGTGGTCTGAGGGCCCGCATATCCAGAGCGAAGGTCCGCCATGCCTGCCCTTTCCCGCACTGCATCCATATTCGCGAAAAACCTGATCATTCTCTTGGCCGTCGCCGTGCTGATCACGAACATTGGCGGGGTGAAACCGCTTGCCGATGTGGCCGTCGCGGCCCTTGCGCTATTCGTGCTTCTGGAGTGGACAAACCTGCCGCGACTGGCGCGGATTTTCTCGGTGGCCGCCGTCGTTTCCGTTCTGGCGGTCTTGTGGCTGAAGCCGGATGCCTCGACGCAAATGTTTGCCGCCATGCGCCAAAGCACGACCTTCGCCTGTCTTTTGGCCATGCTGGGGGTCTTGCGTTATCCGGCCCGCCGCTCAGGCCTGGTGCGGCAGGCGGCCCGCTGGCTGGTGACGCGCAAACCGCGCCATGCCTATACGGCGCTCAGTTTCGGCGGCCATTTCCTCAGCCTGCTGTTCAATGTCGGCATTCTACCGCTCATCGGCGATATGATCCGCAAGGCCGGGCAGAGTTTCGAGGAAGGTTCGCTTGGCCGCGACATGATGCTGGGCGGTATGCGCGGCATGTCACTGATGACGATCTGGTCGCCCATGGGTCTTGGCTTTGCCATCGTCACGACCTCGACCGCCGGGCTAGATCCGCTCAAGTTTCTGTTTGTGGCCTTTGCGGCCTCCATGGCGCTTCTCGTCGTAAACTGCCTGACGACCGAGCCGGTGACGGTTCCAGAGCAGGACGAGGCCAGCCAAGAGCCTGTCTCGATCATCCCGCTCATGCAGATCCTGCTGGCCTGCCTCTTGCTGATGGTGACAACGATTGCCCTGCACACAGCACTCTCCGTCAGCTTCGTGGTGGCGACCATTCTGGTCTTGCCGGTGTTTTCGGTGGCCTGGCTCATCATGGAAAGTGAGGAAGGCCATCAACCCTCTCTGCCCGCGCTGGGCAAGGGCCTTCAGGGCATTTTCGCGACCCTTGCCGACATGCGCACCGAAGCGACTTTCTTTGCCGCTGCCACGCTGATTGGCGCGGCGCTCACCATCTTCATTTCGGCCATTCCCGGCTGGACGACCATTGCCCAAGGCGGCGATTTCGGCCTGCCGATCCTCATTCTCTGCCTGTTTGCCATTCCGCTCACCGCCGCAGCCGCCATTCCCCACACCATTGTCGTTGTGCTGGTGGCGCAGCTTTTCGGCCATAGCCCGCTCGGCGCGCAGCATCCCATCGCACTGGCGTTGACGCTCACCATCGGCTGGGCGCTGGCGATTGCCGTTTCGCCGATCAGTGCCACAACGCTGATCACCGCCGCGCAGGCGGGCGTTAAAAGCCATGTCGTAGGCCTCGTCTGGAACCGTCGTTACGTGGTGATCCAGATGTCGTTTTCGCTGCTGATCATCGCGGCGGTCTATGTGGCCGGTCTGTGAAACGCGAAAAGCCCGGCCAGACAGGCTGACCGGGCTTTATCGTTTGTTCGAGGCTCAGGCGATCAATCGAGGCCAAGCTTGCCGCGAAGCGTGGACAGGTCTTCCGCCAGCGTGTTGACGGCGGTGGCCAGAACCTTGCGGTCTTCTTCCGTCAGCTTGTCATAGGTCACGTAGCCCTCGCCTTCCTTGTATTTGGACAGCGTCGCATCGACCTTGGCAAAGTTGGCATCGACCGTCTTCAGGAATTCGGCTTCCTTTTCGGCAATCAGCGGGCGCACCAGTTCAACGATCTTGTAGGCACCATCGAAATTGCCACGGAAATCCCAGAGGTCCGTATGGCTGTAGCGGTCTTCTTCACCCGAAATCTTGGTCGCCGCGACTTCTTCCATCAGGACCGCCGCGCCGCCCACCACTTTTTCCGGCGGGAAGGTGAGCTCGTTGATGCGCTTGCGCAGTTCGGTGACATCCGCCAGCAGCTTGTCGGCAACGGGCGTCAGGCCTTCCGTCGACTTCTTGTCCCACAGACCGTATTCGATGCGGTGGAAGCCCGGGAATTCCGGATCAGCCTCGGCCTTTTCATAGTCGTCGGCGCGCGAGTCAATCGACACGTCGAGGTCGGAGAACAGCTCGGCAATCGGCTCGATGGCTTCATAGGACAGACGCGTCGGCGCAAAGAGGGACTTTGCCTTTTCGACATCGCCCGCCTTCACCGCAGCGGTAAAGGCCGTGGTGTCTTCCACCAGCTTGTCGAGCTTTTCGGTCACGTAGATCTTGTATTCGGCGATCGGCTCAACGAGGTCCAGCGTTGCGGTTTCGGCACGAGCGGCAGAGCCGATGAGAAGGGTCAGCGCGGTTGCGCCGATAAGGGTCTTGAAGGTCATATCTTCTCCAGCGGGTTCGAGTTCTACGAAATCAGAGCGTCTTTTTGCGCACGGCTGCAATCAGCGTGCTTCCGAGATAATCCGAGGCGTCGCGCACGCCGGGAAGGGTATAGAAATACCCGCCGCCGATGGGCTTGATGTATTCCTCCAGCGGCTCGCCATCGAGCCTGCGCTGAACGGTGATGAAGCCCTTTTCAAGATCGCCCTGATAACAGATGAACAGAAGACCCTGATCGAGCTGGCCGGACTTCGTAACGCCGTTCGAATAGTTGAACGGGCGGCGCAGAATGAGGTTTTCCGTCAGCTGATCCTTGGCGGTGCGCGGCATGGCCAGACGAATATGGGAGTCGAGAGGCGTCAGCTTGCCTTCCGGATCATCGTCATAATGCGGGGCCGCGAACTCGCCGCCATTTCGCTGATCGAGGGGAGCCCCTTGCGTCTTGGTGCGACCAAAGATCAGTTCCTGTTCCTTCAGCGGCGTGCGGTCCCAACGTTCGACGAAATTGCGGATGATGCGGACCAGCTGATAGCTGCCGCCAAGCGCCCATTCCGGTTCGCCGCGTTCCGGCCCCACCCAGACGACCTTTTCCATCATCTCGTCATTCCCGGCATCGGGATTGGCCGTGCCATCGCGAAAGCCGAGGAAGTTGCGCGCACTTTCGGCCATCGCACCGGGCGGTGTAGCGATGACCGGCACATTGCCTTCCTGCTTCCATTTCAGGACGAGCTGGCGCGCGGTGTTCTTGATGATGTCGCGCAGGGCGTGAATGGTGGTGTCCTGCGTATTGGCGCAGATCTGCAGCGTCAGATCGCCGTGGCAAAGGGAGGCGTCGAGCGCGTCGTTCTTGAACTTCTTCATGCGCGACAGGCGAAGCGGCTTTAAAGGCTTCAGCCAGTCGCGGTTTTCAAAGAGCGATGAACCGAGCGACACCGTCACCGTCAGCGCATCGGGGCGCACGACCGGCCCGACAATGCCGGAATCGGCAGGCGGCAGGCGCGGATCAAGTTCCGGTGGCGCGCCGCCTTGCGTCAGAAAGGCGATGCGGTCCGTCAGGGTCTTGAAGAGGGCTTCCAGTTCCTCCGGCGTTTCGGCCAGAACATCAAAGCTCGCCACCATGCCATTGGCCGGACGCGGCGTGGTGATGCCGGCCTGATGCCGTCCGTGGAACGGAACCTTGTCGTTGACCGAGGCGACATTGGCCACCGGCGCATCCGTCATGTGGTGAGCGGGCGGCGTTTCAGCATGCGCACTTGCAGCGGCAGCAAAGGGGCAACCAAAGGCCGCGAGCCCCAACCCTTTGAGCACGTTACGACGGTTTCCATCCAGCATGTTCGGTTTGATTGCTGACATCGGCTTATTCCATTCCCAGAACTGACTTGATCGTTTCCATGCGTTTTGCGAGATCGGCAAAGCTTGCGGCCAGAGCATCGCGCGCATCTTTCGGCACATCGGCATAAGAACCGCTGCCCAGCGCATCGATTTTCGCCTGTGTGTCGGCAATCGCATCCTTGAGTGCCTTCGCCGTATCGGCGGAAGCTGCCTCAACGAGCGGCGTCATGAGCGTCACGCTCTTGGCAATGCCTTCGAGATTGGCGGCAAATTCCGGTGCCTCGATCTGGCTGTAGCGGTTTTCGCCATGCAGAACGGCTTCTTCGGACAGGCGCCGCGCCTGACGAAGCGCGCCATCCACCATATCCTCGGGTGCCAGCTTGATTTCCTTCAGGCGATCTTTCAGGGCCGTGACATCGGCCAGAAGCGCGTCGCCGACCGGGGCAAGCCCCTCCGTCGAGGCCTTGGCATAGAGGCCATATTCAATGCGATGGAAGCCCACGAACGCCGGATCATCCTCACGCTTTTCAAGGTAATCAGCGAGGCCATCGATACGGTTTTCCAGATCGGCAATGCGGCCAATCACGCTTTCAATGCGCTTGTAGGGCAGTCGGGCCGCGCCATAGGCGGCGCGTGCCGTCGCCAGATCATTGGCCTTGAGCGCTTCAGAGAGCTTTGCCGTCTCCTTGACGAGAGCGGACGACTGCGTGGCGACAAAGACCCGGTATTCCGAGAGCGGGCCGATGAAAGCCTTGACCGGCGGTTTGGCACGTTCCGCCTCGGAAGAAGCTGAGGGCGTCACCACCAGTGTTCCGCGCGGATTGGAGAGAAGGCCGCAGGTGATTTCATAAGTACCGGGCTTCAGCTTGCCCGTCAGCGACGAGGAAAACCCCGGCGCGATGTTCTCGCGCTCTTCCACCACCATCACACCATCGAGAATTTCCCATTCCAGCGGACGGTTGGAGGCATTGTGGATTTCGAAGGTGACACGTCCGGCCGCAACGCTCAGGTCGTTCGGCTCGCAGCTTTTTTCACCCACCGTCACCTTGTAGACCACGCCCTTTTCCGGGCCTTTGGCCGTGATCGCCGCATAGTAGAAGAGCGCGCCACCAGCCACCGCCAGAACGGCGGCTCCGGCAACCGCAAGGGGCATCAGGCGGGACGGACGAGCCACGGGGGAAGGATCGCGTTCAGACGAAGACATGTCATGATACCTTTGCAGCCCGCGGGGCTGGCGAAACCGCCGCCGCTTCAGGACGGAGGAAGAAGAACAGGGTGATGGTGAGGAAGGCCACCCAGACGATGACTTCGCCCAATGTCGGCGCATCGTAGTAGCCGAAGATGCCAGAGAGGATTGTGCCCGGAAGGCTCGAAACCGGCAGAACGGCGCTCAGATCGAAGACGCGCTCCTGAAGGCTGTTCCACACGCCCGCTTCATGCAGATTGCGCAGGACGCTGGCCAGAAGGCCCGCCGCAACGACGATGATGAAGACGCCCGTCCAGCGGAAGAAACGGCGCAGATTGATGTGAACACCGCCATAATAGATGGCAAAACCCAGAACGACCGCAACGGCGACGCCGCCCAGAGCGCCGAGCGGAGCCGCGGCACCGGGGCTTTGCTGAAAGATGGCCAGAAGAAAGAAGA
The DNA here is from genome assembly GCA_020161665.1 of Pseudomonadota bacterium. Lineage (GTDB taxonomy): Bacteria > Pseudomonadota > Alphaproteobacteria > Rhizobiales > Rhizobiaceae > Ectorhizobium. The sequence continues at coordinate 66,172 of JAIUPA010000021.1, forward strand.
TCGATTCCAGCCCTTCACGCGCCACGGCGAAAAAGGCCATACCGATCAGCGCCCAGGTTGCGCCATCCCCCGCTTGCATGGCCTTGTCGATGGAGGTGTGCAGCTCCGACTTGATGGAGCGGGCGGCCCGACGCATCCAGAACACCATCGAGACAAGGACGATGACGGCGACGATCCCGACAACGGCCTCGAACATTTCCTGTGCTTTTTGCGGAAACTCGGCGCTCATCAGTTGCAGGATCGCCCCGGTAAAGAGCGAAAGCGCCACGGCCAGAAAGATGCCAACCCAGATGGACGGCAGCCAGGCCGAACGGCCCGTCTGGCGCAGATAGCTCGCGATAATGCCGGTCACGAGCGCGGCTTCAATGCCTTCTCGCAGCATGATCAGGAACGGTGCCAGCACGATAACCTCCCGCAAGCGGCTTTCAGTTTTAATACCTTCACATTTTCGTCAGGAAATACGCCGCTCGTTTTCACAAGGCAAGATTGCCCCGAAAGAAAATTGAGAAAAAAATGAAAGTTTTGGCTGGATTCGCGGTAAATGCGGCAATCTGCCCTATAAATCGCTCTCCGAGGCGATCCGGAAGCGCAGCGGGCGCGTGCGACAATAGCGCACATTCTGACTTTAGTTATGCAACCAACGCAAAACAGATGCCTTTTGATAAGGCGCACCGAAACTCAGCAAAAATCGCCATTCGGACCATGAATCTTTGAAATTCCAGCTCAATTCCGATGAAAATTACCGCAATCCTTGCGAGATGAATAGAATTTTTAATATATCAGCACCTTAGCGGCTTGATTTTGCCGAAGGCGAGAACAAGCCTCGATTTTGCGTGAATCGATTTAATCAATGCGTCCGGCGCATATCCGCCCAAGTCGCTTTCAAGACATGCAAAAATGCATTGCTGTGTTGCGCCCTGCATGCTTTGTCCCCTCAAAAATTCAGGTATAAATCAACCCATCGCAACGGCGCACTCCTCCTCCCAGCGCCTGCGATCATAATCGGCAACACTCCTCCTCCCAGTTGTCCGATACAATCAAAGCCTGACGCACCTCCTCCCGCGTCAGGCTTTTATCTTTTCTGGCTCCTGAAAATTCAGATCGACGGCGCGCTTCGCTCAGTTTCCGACGGGAACAGCGATGGCCCTGAGAAGTGCCGTCAGCACCTTGCGCGGTCCGGACGGCAAACGCGCCATGGCGCCGCTTTCCAGAAGCGGAGCCGTATCACTTTGCGGCACGAGGCGCAGAAGACGAAGAGCGACGAGATAGATCAACGCCCCGGCGGTAACGCCTGCCAGAATCCCCGACCATCCGCCAAGCCCCTTCATGACCAGCCAGGCGGCCAGACCGCAGGATGCCGCCGCCAGAACGGTTTTCACCAAGGCGCGATAGGGTGCGGATGGGCCGCCACTGCGGATAATCGCCAGAAAAAGCATGTTGAGCGACAGAAGCTCGACCAGAACGCGGGTCACAGCCGCCCCTTCCACGCCGCCGATCAGGATCGAGGCGACAAACAGCACCAGCGTCGCGGCCGACACCACGATCATGATGCGCAGAAGATTGCCGCTCTTGCCGGTGGCCGCGAGATAAGCCCAAGGAACGACGACGACGCCGGAAAAGCCCGCCGCGACGAGCAACAGAAACGCGGCCAGGCTGGCGGGCGCGAAATCCGCCCCGAAGACCAGCGGCACAAGCTGGGGAGCAATGGCCGCGCCGCCAAAGCCGACCGGGAAGACGACGAGCGCCATGATGCGCACCGCTTTGCGATAAAGCGCATCCCGCGCCTGTGGCGATTGATCGGGTGCAGCAAAGCCGACGATCAATGGGGACGACAATTGAATGGCAAACTGGCCGACGAGGCTCGCGAAAACCCCGGCCACGGCAAAGTAACCCATATCGGCGGGCGTCAGCATGATCCCGAGCAGCACCAGCTCAACGCGGGTCATAATCACCACGTCGATAATGTCGCTCAACCAGATGTGGCGCGCGTAGCGGCGAATATCGGGGGTTAGAAGCGACGGATCGGGCTTGTGTGCGCGCGACAGGTAGGTCGGCAGTTTCAGAACCTGCGGCAGGTAGCGCATGGCGATGGCGGCGACGGCCCCGGCAATGCCGAAGAACATGGCACCGGCCATCAGCAACGGAATTTGCAGGAGGCTTCCGGTGGCGGTGGCGAGCGAGGCCTCGGCGAAACGTCCGCGTCCGCGCGCTGCGGCGGTGGTGAAGGCATAGAGCGCGTAAAGCACAAAGAGCAGTGTTGCCGACACCCAATAGGCGGCCTTGTCCAACCCTTCCGTGCTCGCAACCCAGACGGCATAAGCCAGCACGGCGCTGGCCGAAAGCGCGACAGCCCGGATAAAGCGCGCGAAGGCGGTGCGGGCCAGCGCCTTCCAGCCATCCTCATCGTCGCCAAAGCCGCCCAGCGAGCGCAACATGGTCTGCGGCATGCCGTGATCGGACAGGGCCGAAAGCGAGGTCGCCAGCCAGATGGCAAAGGCGGACAGCCCGCTTCCTTCCGGGCCGAGCAGCCGCGCCACAATGAAGCTGACGCCAAAGCCTGCCGCCAGCGAAACGCCGGTCGCCGCCAGATTGAGGAGGGAAGATTTCAGCACTGTGCTCATCGGCGCGAAGTTTAGGGGAAAGAAGGTAACGTCGAATTAAAGAAACTGACCCAGTTTGGGGCGATCCATTCAAGCGATGCGTGCAGATTTCGTGAACAGGGAGACCGCCCCGATGCGTGACGAACCGATCCGGCAGGAAAGCTTCCTGATCCCCGGCTATCAGGACCACACCCTTCGCGAGAAGTTCCATCACCTGATCTGGCGGATCATCAAGCCGTTCTCCGACCGGCCTTATCTGAAGATGAAGTACCGGGTGATCCGCGGGCTCTGGCCGGATCTCGACAATCCCAAGACCTTTGGCGAGAAGGTTCAGTATCGCAAGCTTTACGACCGCAACCCGCTTTATGCGACGCTGGTCGACAAGGCCGACGCCAAAGCATGGATCGATGAACGCCTCGGTGCGCCCTATGCCGTTCCGGCTTACTGGATCGGCACCGACCTTTCGACGGTCGACTGGTCAAAGGTGGAACTGCCCGCCGTCGTCAAGCCGACGCACGCCAGCGCGCAGGGTCGCTTTCTCTACAATCAGGCTGACATTGATGCGCTGATCGCCGAGAACCCCGTTCCCGGCTGGCTGAAGCTTGATCACGCTCATTATAACCGCGAGTGGGCCTATTCCATGGTGCGGCCGCAGGTGGTCATCGAAAAGATGCTGAGCGTCAATGGTGGTGTGCCGTGGGATTATCGCTTCTTCACCTTTAATGGCCGCGTCTTCTGCATCCAGATGGACATGCGCATCGATGGCAAGGGCTATTCCTGCTTCTATACGCGCGACTGGCAGAAGATGGGTTTTTATGATGCCGATTATCTGCCGCTTTATCCGGGTGATGTTCCCCGCCCCGCCCGCTATGAGGAAATGCTGTCGATTGCAGAACGACTGGGCGAAGGCATCGACTTCGTGCGCGTCGATCTCTACGCCAGCGACGACTGGGTGCATGTGGGCGAACTGACGCTCTACCCCGGCGGCGGCTTCGAAAATTATCAGCCCGCAGAGTATGACCGGATTCTAGGGGAGCAGTGGGTTTTAAAGCCGAAAGCCTAAGCGCGGCTGGCACGCCATTCCATCGTTGAGACCACCGGCCAAAGGCACGCGCGGATTCTCGCAGATTATATCTTGCATCTTTTACTCAAGTTATTTATCGAAGCTCTGGAGAGCCACATGCGACGAAATATTTGATCGCTCGCGCCCCTGTGTGGCTCTATAGGTCTTTCCGGGACATGCCGTTGCCATTAAGGGAAACGGGATGGCCATCCGGGCCGTATGAGAGTTGTTGCGATGTTGAAGGCACGCCCGATCCAAACCCTGTTGAGCGCCGGCCTTGTTGCCGCTGCTTCAGTGCTGGCCGTTCCGGCTCTGGCCCAGACCAGCCCTGCCTCTGCCACCGTCGAGACATCGCCTGCCACAGCGCCCGCGCCGATTGCCGTTTCGCCTGCCCCCATTCAGGCCACCGGACCAGCGGACGCCCCGCGCACCGACCTGCCGCATGACCTTTCGCCGGTTGGCATGTTCATGGCCGCCGACTGGGTGGTCAAAGGTGTGATGATCGCGCTGGCGCTCGCCTCCGTCGCAACCTGGACCGTATGGCTGGCCAAGACACTGGAACTCATTGCCGCGCGGCGCAATGCGCTTTCCGTCATTCGCGCCATTCGCCACGCACGCACTCTTTCCGATGCGCTGGACGCGATTGGCAAGCGGCGTGGCCCGGCCGCCTTCATGCTGCGCGCTGCCGCCGAGGAAGTCCGACTTTCCGAAGGTGCGCTCGACCACGCGACCGGCGATGGCCTGAAGGAGCGCGTTTTTTCCGTTCTGCGCCGGATCGAGGCCCATGGCGGACGCCGCATGATGCGCGGCACCGGCATTCTGGCCACCACCGGCTCCATCGCCCCCTTTGTCGGCCTGTTCGGCACGGTCTGGGGCATTATGAATGCCTTTATCGGGATTTCAGAAGCGCATACGACCAATCTTGCCGTCGTGGCACCGGGCATTGCCGAAGCGCTTCTCGCCACCGCCATCGGCCTTGTCGCCGCCATTCCGGCCGTGGTGATCTACAATATCTTCTCGCGCTCGATTGCCGCCTATCGCCTGCTTCTGGCTGACGCTGCCGCAGGCACCGAACGGCTGGTGAGCCGCGATCTCGACTACCGCAAGGTGCCCGGCGCTGCGGCCAAGGGCCAAGTTTCGCTGGCGGCGGAGTGAGCGGTCATGGCCGGGGGTATTCGCGAACAACTCGATGACGATGACATGGCCGAAAGCCATGACATCAACGTCACGCCGTTTATCGACGTGATGCTCGTGCTCCTCATCATCTTCATGGTCGCAGCCCCCCTTGCAACGGTCGATGTGAATGTTGACCTGCCCGCCTCGACGGCCCAGCCTGTCCAGCGCCCGGCGGAACCGCTTTACCTGACGCTGCAAGAGGATTTGACCATCCATCTCGGCAATGAGCCGGTGGCGCGCGAAGCGCTGGGAACCGCCATTGATCAGGTGACGAATGGCGACAAGGAACGGCGGATTTTCCTGCGTGCCGATAAGACCGTCGATTACGGGCAGTTCATGACGGTCATGAACCTGCTACGGGATGCGGGCTATCTGAAGATTGCTCTGGTCGGCCTTGAGTCCGTGCCGCAACAGCCGGAGGTCAAGCCATGACCTGCCCGGAAATGTTCGACATCAGCCCGTCGCGTTGGCGCGACAAGATCCTGTGGGGCTCAGCGGCAGCGATCGTCTTCTTCGCCCATGTGGCAAGCGCCACGTGGATTGCCACGCATCAGGCGGAACCCGTGATCGAGGATGGCCCACCACCCGCCATCATGATCGAGATGGCGGCGCTGCCCGAGGCCATTAATACGCAGGAACAGCAGCTTTCGGAAGACATGACCAATGCGCCCGACGTGGCCGCCAGTCAGCCGCAGCCGGAGCCGCCGCCACAGATGGTGACGCAGACCATCCCGACGCCTGAGCCACCTCAGCCCACGCCCCTGTCGGAGCCGGTGGTTGAGCAGGAGGTCGCCAAACTCGTCGAGAAGGCCGAGGTTCCGCTTCCGCCTTCGCGGCCCGTGATGGAAAAGCCCAAGCCGAAGGACCTGCCGAAACCGAAGAAGGTTGAGGTACGCAAGGAGCCGCCTAAGGAGCGCAAGCCCGAGCCGGTGGAGCCGCCGAAGAAGATCGAGACCAAGGCGGCGCCGTCCGCGCCCTCGAAGGCCGCCATGATGGCCGCCGCCCAGGTGGACAAGGGACAGCGCAATGCCGCTTCGCAGACGGGCGGCAGCGGTTCGTCGGGCATTTCTCCGGCCCGCTGGCAATCGAAGCTTCAGGCCCATCTCGAACGCCGCAAGAAGCGGCTTTCGCGCAATGATGGCCAATCGGGCACCGTGACGGTGCGGTTTAGCATCGATACCGGAGGCAATGTGCTGTCGGCGTCCGTCGCGGCATCCTCCGGCAATCCGTCGCTCGATAGCGCCGTAGTGGCCATGGTGCGCTCCGCCTCGCCGGTCCCGGCCCCGCCGCCGGATGCCGGACGCACGGTTACGGTTCCCATCCGTTTCGACCGTTAAGCGGTTTTCACGACTAACCATTTGTGTTCTATGGAACGGCTTGAATGGAAAGGCCGTGCCATGATGTTTTCCCTTACCGAGGCGGAAAGCCTTGTTGCCGAAACGCTTGAGAAGAACCGCGTCAGCACCGAGAATGCGCGCTCGGTTGCGCGGGCGCTGGTAACAGCAGAGGCGGCCGGACAGGGTGGCCATGGTCTGCGCCGGATCGAGGCCTATAGCCTGCAGGCCCGCGCTGGAAAGGCCGACGGCTTTGCCACCCCGGCTTTCTCCACGCCGCGCCCGTCCGTGCTGCGCGTCGATGCTGCCTTTGGCTTTGCTTATCCGGCTATCGATCAGACCGTGCCACGGCTGGCCGACATGGCCCGGCAGCAGGGCATTGCCATTGCCGCCATTTCGCGGTCGCATCACGCAGGCGTTTTAGGCCTCACCGTCGAACGTTTCGCCGATGAGGGGCTTGTGGCCCTGATGGTCGCCAATGCCCCGGCCTCCATGGCGCCCTGGGGTGGTCGCAAGCCCCTGTTCGGCACCAATCCGATTGCCTTTGCCGCGCCGGTCGCGGGCGACGATCCGCTGGTGATCGATATGGCGCTTTCGACCGTGGCACGCGGCAAGATCATGGCGGCGGTGCAAAAGGGTGATCCCATCCCCCCCGACTGGGCCTTCGGACCGGACGGGCAGCCAACCACCGATGCGAAGGCAGGGCTGGCCGGAACCATGATGCCCGCAGGCGGGGCCAAGGGTGCGGCGCTCGCCATGATGGTGGAGGTGCTCGCGGCAGGTCTCACCGGCGCACAGTATTCCTACCAGTCGTCCTCGCTCTTTGATGACAAGGGCGCACCACCGGCGCTCGGTCACACGATCATCGCCATCGATCCGACGGCGACGGGTGGCTCGCTTTCGCATCTTTCAGGGCTGGCGCAGGAGATTGCCGCCGATGAAGGCGCGCGGATTCCCGGTCGACGCGGCATCAACAACCGCCGCCGGGCGATTGAAACCGGCATCGACATTCCTGATGACGTGATGGCGACAATCACGGCTTTGCAGGGCTGAACAGACCGGCGAGCGGGACGACTTCAGCCCCTCACCCCGCTGCCGCGACCTTCCCCCCCCCCCACCTGCGGGGAGAAGGGAGATTGGGGCTATGCCCGTGCCTTCATGGACCGGGAAAGCGGTAAGCCGTTTCTTCTCAGATCACATCCGCCTCAAGAGCCATCAGCGTCTTCGGCCCGGCGAGAACCGAAGCCTCTAGCGCCAGGGTCTGCGGCAGGATGCGGGCAGCAAAGAATTCCGCCAGAGCGGGCTTTCGGGCGAGCGCCGGGGCGCGATCCGTACCCGTCAACGCAGCAACAGCCATCTTCGTCCAGCACCAGCCGAGCGCCGTCAGGGCAAAGAGGCGCAGGTAATCGGTGGCGGCGGCACCCGCTTCCGCCGGATCAGCCGTTCGCGCCAGAAGGTAGGCCGTGGCATTTTCCAGACGGATGAGTGCTTTTGCCGTTTCCGCAACGATCGTCTCGGCACCGGCAACGCCCTTGGCGGCTTCAAGGTCCGCCTTGATCGCAGCAAAGAAGCGCGGGGCCAGTTCTCCGCCTTCCATGGGCAGCTTGCGACCGGCAAGGTCCATGGCCTGCACGCCGTTGGTGCCTTCATAAATCTGGGTGATGCGGGCATCGCGCACGAACTGCTCCATGCCCCATTCACGGATGTAGCCGTGGCCGCCAAAGACCTGCTGCGAAATAACGGCCGTTTCAAAACCGAAGTCGGTAAAGGCTGCCTTCACCACCGGCGTCAGGAGCGCCACGAAACCATCTGCGGCCAGCCGCTCGGCCTTATCCGGGTGACGCCCGGCCTTATCCATCTGCAACGCCGTCCAGACAGACAGTGCGCGCGCGCCATCGCAAAGCACGCGGCCCGTCAGCAGCATCTTGCGCACATCCGGGTGCTCAATGATCGGAACGAGCGGGCGGGCGCCATCCAGCGAGCGGCCCTGCAAGCGTTCCTTGGCATAGGCCGTTGCCTTCTGGCAGGCGGCCTCGCCAACGCCCAGACCCTCGATCCCGACAAACAGGCGCTCGGCATTCATCATGGTGAACATGGCAGCGAGACCCCGGTTCGGCTCACCCACCAGCCAGCCCGTCGCGCCATCATAATTCATGACACAGGTCGGCTGGGCGTGGATGCCCATCTTGTGTTCCAGCGCACCGGGTCCCATCGGGTTGCGCGCGCCCAGACTGCCATCGGCATTGACGAGGAATTTTGGCACGAGGAAGAGGCTGATCCCCTTGACGCCCTTTGGTGCATCCGGCAGGCGGGCCAGTACGAGGTGGATGATGTTGCCGCCGAAATCCTGTTCGCCGGACGAAATGAAGATCTTCGTGCCGGTGATATGGTAGGAACCATCGCCCTGCGGTTCGGCGCGCGTTGTCAAAAGGCCAAGATCCGTTCCGGCATTGGATTCAGTCAACGCCATTGCGCCGGTCCATTCGCCGGAAATCATCTTTGGCAGGTAAGTCGCCTTCAATTCATCACTGGCGTGATGACCGATGGCTTCGACCGCGCCACGCGTCAGGCCGGGAAAGAGGCCAAAGGAGAGGTTGGCGGAAGACACCATTTCGTCGGTGAGAATCTGCAAGGTGCGCGGCAGGCCCTGCCCGCCATATTCGGGATCACCTGAAAGGCCGCACCAGCCCGCATCGGCAAAGGCGCGATAGGCTTCCTTGAAGCCCTTCGGCGTCACCACCTTGCCATCGATCAGGCGACTGCCTTCTTCGTCACCGCTGCGGTTCAGCGGCTCCAGCACGCCAGCTGCGAACTTGCCCGCTTCTTCCAGAACGGTGGCGGCGAGTTCGCTGTTGATCTCCTCGAAGCCCGGTAGTTCCGCCATGCGGCCATCGAAGTCGAAGACCTCCGAAAGCAGGAAAACCATGTCTTCGACCGGCGGCGTATAACTTGCCATGATGATGCTCCTCTTCCCGTCCCTGTTTCATGCGCCCATCAGTGCCTGCAGCGACTGGGGCAACTCCCTGAACAAATCTATACCAAACGGTTGTTACAGTTTGCAAGTGGCGAAAGAACCAGTAAAGATGCGGCAGTATCACGGAGGCGAAATGGCAAAAGCGGCAGCGGATCAGGATCGAGGCAGGACCGGCGAGCGTCCGGTCGCGGATCTTTTCACCAATGAGACCAGTGATCGGTATCGCGACATTCTGGAGGCGGCGGCGGCCCTTTTTGCCGAGCGCGGATATGCCGCGACCTCGGTGCGCGACATTGGCGAGCGCGTCGGGCTTCTGGGCGGATCGCTCTACCACTACATCAAATCCAAGGAAGCGCTTTTCGTCAAAATCCACGATACGGCACTGGAAGTGGCGGCAGGCCGTGTTCTGGAGGCGATTGCGCCGCTGACCGATCCTTGGGCGCGGCTTGAAATGGCCTGCGTGCGGATGATGGAAATCCAGCTCGACCCCCATTCCATCACCATGCCGCTGATGAACGACTTTCAATCGACGCCGCCGGAAATCCGCGAGCGTCTGGTGGCGCGGCGCGACAAGTTCGAGACGATCTTTCGCGATCTGGTGGATGAGCTGCCGCTCGATCCCGCCATCGACCGGGGCATCTACCGCCTTCTGCTGCTCACGCTCCTCAACAATGTCAGCGACTGGTATCGACAGGGCCGCCTGACGCCCGCCGAGATCGGCCACCAGATTGCACTTGTCTTCCGGCATCAGGCGGGCGGTTGAGGCGGGCGCCAACGGCCTTGCATTCCGGCGCGAAACGGCCTATAAGACCGACAAATTCTTGATCGTTCGATGAAGAGTGGGACCGCACCGGACCCGCTCTTTTTTATTGCCTCGATCAGACCGACGTTGAAATTACATCCGGATTATCCGGGAGGATCATGACCTTGTCTGAAAGCGGAAACGCAAAAACCGCCATCGAGCCCCGACTGATTGTCGAGACCGGCATTGACCGCCGTGTGGCCGACATTATCGAGCCGGTTCTGGCTGCCATGGATTTCCAGCTGGTGCGCGTGCGCTTGATGAACCAGAATGGCCAGACCTTGCAGATCATGGCCGAGCGGACCGATGGCACGATGACGGTGGTGGATTGCGAAGCCGTTTCCATGGCCATTTCGCCCGTCCTCGACGTGGAAGACCCGATCCCCGGCATGTATCATCTTGAAGTGTCGTCGCCGGGCATTGATCGCCCGATGGTGCGCAAGACGGATTTCACGCGCTGGGCGGGCCATATCGTCAAGTGCGAAACCTCTGTGATGCTCGATGGCCGCAAGCGTTTCCGTGGCAAGATCGCGAGCGCCGACGACAAGGGCTTCACCATTGAGCGCAGCGACATTGCCTATGGCGAAAGCCCGACGGTCGTGGTGCCTTTCGAGGCGCTGGCCGAGGCCAAACTCATTCTCACCGACGAACTGATCCGCGAGGCGCTCAAGGCTGACAAGCTGGCGCGCGAAGCGGCCAACCAGAACGACGGAACCGAAGAAACCGATTGATTGAAGACCGCCGGAGCCAAACCGGCGACACGATGGAGTGAAGACATGGCAGTCAGTGCGAACAGGCTTGAGCTTCTGCAGATCGCGGATGCCGTTGCGCGCGAAAAGGTAATCGACCGTGACATCGTGCTCGCCGCGATGGCCGACGCCATTCAGAAGGCAGCCCGCTCCCGCTACGGCAGCGAGACCAACATCCGTGCCGACATCAATTCCAAGACCGGCGAAATCCGCCTGCAGCGTCTTCTGGAAGTGGTCGAAAAGGTCGAGGACTACTCCACGCAGATTGCCATTGAACTGGCGCGCGACCGCAACCCGGACGCCCAGCTTGGCGATTTCATCGCCGATCCGCTGCCGCCGATGGACTTTGGCCGTATCGCCGCCCAGTCGGCCAAGCAGGTCATCGTGCAGAAGGTGCGCGAAGCCGAGCGTGACCGCCAGTTCGACGAGTTCAAGGATCGCATCGGCGAAATCGTCAACGGTACCGTGAAGCGCGTCGAATACGGCAACGTCATCGTCGACCTCGGCCGTGGCGAAGGCATCATCCGTCGTGACGAGATGATCCCGCGCGAAAACTTCCGTTATGGCGACCGCGTTCGCGCCTATGTCTACGACGTGCGTCGTGAACAGCGCGGCCCGCAGATTTTCCTGTCGCGGACCCATCCGCAGTTCATGGTGAAGCTCTTCACCATGGAAGTTCCGGAAATCTACGACAACATCATCCAGATCAAGTCCGTGGCCCGTGATCCGGGTTCGCGCGCCAAGATCGCCGTGATCTCCAACGATAGCTCGATCGATCCGGTCGGCGCCTGCGTTGGTATGCGCGGCAGCCGCGTGCAGGCCGTCGTGGGCGAGCTGCAGGGCGAAAAGATCGACATCATTCCGTGGTCGGGCGATCCGGCTTCCTTCATCGTCAACGCGCTGCAGCCCGCTGAAGTGTCGAAGGTGGTTCTCGATGAAGATGCCTCGCGCATCGAAGTCGTCGTTCCCGACGAACAGCTTTCGCTGGCCATCGGCCGTCGCGGCCAGAACGTGCGTCTGGCCTCGCAACTGACCGGCTGGGACATCGACATCATGACGGAGCAGGAAGAGTCCGAGCGCCGCCAGAAGGAATTCAACGAACGCACCGCGCTGTTCATGAACGCCCTCGACGTGGACGAAATGGTCGGCCAGGTGCTGGCTTCGGAAGGCTTCGCACAGGTCGAGGAACTCGCCTATGTCGATTCCGACGAAATCTCCTCCATCGATGGCTTCGATGAGGAAACAGCTTCGGAAATCCAGAGCCGCGCCCGCGATTATCTCGATCGCATCGAGGCCGAAATGGATGCCAAGCGCAAGAAGCTCGGCGTTTCCGATGAACTGAAGCAGATCGACGGCATGACCTCGCAGATGATGGTCGCGCTGGGCGAAGACGGCATCAAGACGGTGGATGATTTCGCCGGTTGCGCCGTTGACGATCTCGTCGGCTGGACCGAGCGCAAGGAAGGCGAAACGAAGAAATTCGACGGCCTGTTCTCGAAGCTCGACGTTTCGCGCGTCGAGGCAGAAGGCATGATCATGCAGGCGCGTCTCGCGGCTGGCTGGATCACCGAGGAAGAGCTTGCCCAGGGCGGTGAAGAAGCCGCTGAGGGCGACGCGACGGAAGAATGAGTGCGACCGGCCCTCAGGCGGATGACGGCGATGACGACATGGAGGCGCTCGTGAACGGGCGCATGTGTATCGTCACCCGCCGCAGCGCTCCGCCGGAAGGTTTGATCCGCTTCGTGGCCGGCCCCGATGGACAAGTCGTGGCCGACCTGAAGCGCAAGCTGCCGGGACGCGGCTGCTGGGTAAGCGCAAACCGCGCCGTGGTGGAAACCGCCATGGCGCGCAAGCTGTTTACCCGGGCACTGAAGGTTGAGGCAAAGCCCGCCGCCGATCTGGCCGACCAGATCGAACGGCTCTTTGCGGCAGACCTTGCCAGCATGATGAGCATGGCGCGCAAGGCGGGCCAGTTCGTCATGGGGGCGATGAAGGTGGACAATGCGGCGCGCTCCGGTGCGGCGCTCGCCACCTTCCACGCGCTCGATGCGGCAGCGGACGGCGTTCGCAAGATTGACCAGGCGCGAAAAGCCTTCGCGATGCTGGTCGAGGAAGATGAAATTCCGTCTTTTCGGCTGTTCACGGGCGCCGAAATGGACGAACTGATGGGCCAGAACGCATTTACCCATGCCGCAGCGCTTGCAGGGCAGGCGGGTGAGGGTGTAGTGAAGCGCGCAAATGCGCTTGTCGCCTACCGCGAAAGCGGAAACGATGACGGGAAAAGCGGTCGCAAGGGCGGCCCTTCCCGATGAGACGGATACGGGCCGTGGCCCGCCATCCGTCCGCAGGATTTTATTGAACGACGGGGTCCGGTCCCAATCCGGCCTTGTCTGAAGGAACGGAAACTGAATGACCGACGACAAAGACGACAAGACCCTGGGCACGACCGGCAAGAAGACGCTTACGCTGAAGCCATCGGGCCACACTCAGGGCACGGTGCGCCAGGACATGGGCCGTGGTCGCACGAACTCCGTGGTGGTCGAAACCGTGAAGCGCCGCCCGGTGCGCCCGACGGACAAGCCGGTTGCTGCCGCAGCACCCGTTGCGCCGCCGGCACCTGCCGCTGCTCCGGTCAAGGCCGCCGAGCCTGCCGCACCCGCACCGCGTCAGCCCGCACAGCAGCAGCCGCGAATCCATCAGCCTTCTTCGCAGCGTCCTTCCGGACAGCAGCGTCAGGATTACCGTCAGGACCGTTCGCGCGGTCCGGCACCGCCGTCTGGCGGCCTTTCGGCTGGCGAAATGGAAGCCCGTCGCCGCGCCCTGTTTGAAGCGCAGGCCCGTGACCAGGAAGACGCCCGCCGTCGCGTCGAGGAAGAGGCCCGTCGCCGCGCCGAGGAAGAGCAGCGCATTGCTGCCGAGCGCGCCGAAGCCGCCCGCCTTGCCGCCGAAGCCGCTGCCGCGCCCGCCGTTGATGCATCGGCTGCCAAGGTTGAGGAAAAGCGCGCTGAAGCGCCTGCTCCGGTCGTGGCTGCACGCCGTCCGGACCAACGTCCGCAGCCGGTAGCAACCCAGCCCGTGGTCCCGGCCCCGGGTGTGGCTCCGCGTGGTCGCAAGACCTCGAACGATGACGACGATGATCGTGGTGCAGCCCGTGGCGCTCCGGCCCGTGGCAAGGTCGCCGCTCCGGCACCGGCCAAGGTTCCGGCCCGTCCGAAGGTTGAGGAAGACCGCCGTCGTGGCAAGCTGACCGTCACCGCCGTTTCGGGTGATGACGAAGAAGGTGGCGCAGCCCGCGGTCGTTCGCTGGCCTCCATGCGTCGCCGTCAGGAAAAGTTCCGCCGCAGCCAGATGCAGGAACCGCGCGAGAAGATTTCCCGCGAAGTGATCCTGCCGGAAACCATCACCATTCAGGAACTGTCGCAGCGCATGTCCGAACGCGCCGTCGACGTGATCAAGTACCTGATGAAGGAAGGCCAGATGATGAAGCCGGGCGACGTCATCGACGCCGACCTTGCCGAAATCATTGCAGGCGAATTCGGCCATACCGTGAAGCGCGTGTCTGAATCCGACGTCGAAACGGGTATTTTCGGTGTGGAAGATGAGGAAGGCGATCTGGCTTCGCGTCCGCCGGTTGTCACCATCATGGGTCACGTCGACCACGGCAAGACCTCGCTGCTCGACGCCATCCGCAAGACGAGCGTTGTCTCGGGCGAAGCCGGTGGCATCACGCAGCAC
>JAIUPA010000022.1 GCA_020161665.1 Pseudomonadota bacterium
AAGTGGCACGCCCTAGGGGAGTCGAACCCCTCTTTTCAGAATGAAAATCTGACGTCCTAACCGATAGACGAAGGGCGCGTGTGGGCGTCCTTATAGCAGCGGATTTTTGCCGCGCAAGCCCGAAATTTCGCTTTCTGCAGAAAAAGGCAAACGCGCATCAGGCAAAGACTGGGCGGCGCGATAGGCTCTCAAAAACAAGGAGATAGGCGGACAAGCATGGCTCTCCAGCGCCGTTACGGCGAGGGCAAGGGGCGGCGTGCATTGCCATAAACGCTATAGAGCAGGGGATTGACCCCTTGCGCGGGCGCATAGGCGGAAGCGGCCAGAACCGAGCCGTTTGTCCCTTGCGGGATCGTGGCCGGATCGGTGTTTGCCGCGGCTGTTGCGCCATTGGAAAAGATGCTGGACTGGCCCGCCTTGATGCCGGTTGGTTGGTTGACGGCAGCGCCGAGATTGGCGGTGCCTGCGTCGGACGTTTGAGCATTATCGAGCGCGGCAGCCTGTGCCATCTCCGTATCCGGGTCCGTCACAACGCTGACGGCAGGGTCAACAGAGCCACCCGGCTTGCGGGCCTTGCGCGATGGCGATGCGGCGTCGGCCGTTTCGACCTTGGTATCTCCCGCCAGTGCTGCGGTGACGCTCTTGCAGCCGGTCAGCGTGCTTGTCAGCAGGACTGGAAGCATAACGGTGATGCGCACAAAGCGAGACAGGTTCAGCGGCATTGGTCTTCTTTTCCTCCGCAGCAAAGCGTTGGAGGACACTAGCCGGGCGGCCTTGCGCGAGGCGTGCCGCCCGCTGCTGGCATTACCAGTTTCCGGTGTTGGCCATGGATGCCCAAGGCTCTGCCGGGGCAAAGGGCGCGCCCTTTTGCAGGATCTCGATGGAGATGCCATCCGGCGAGCGCACGAAAGCCATATAACCATCGCGTGGCGGGCGGTTGATGGTCACGCCATGGTCAGCAAGACGCTGGCAGAAGGCGTAAATATCATCGACCTCATAGGCGAGATGACCGAAATTGCGCCCGCCGGTGTAGTCTTCCGTATCCCAATTGTAAGTGAGTTCGAGGCAGGGCGCCTTGTCATCCGATGCCTTTTCGAAATCACCCGGGGCAGCGAGAAAAACGAGCGTGAAACGGCCTTTTTCGTTCTCCACGCGGCGGAACTCGCGAAGGCCGAAGACGTCGACATAAAAGCGGATCGATTGATCAAGGTCGCGAACGCGAACCATGGTGTGCAGATAGCGCATCGAATAACTCCCTTTGGCGGTAAAGCGGATGACGGCGCGAGCCCGAAACCCCGGCGCAAGCCACATCGGGTCTACTCGAATCGGTAAAACTGAAACTAGGGCTTGCGCTCTTCCGTTAACACGATGTTAATCTAGCGACGAGGAATCAGTTGCCCGTTGTGGTGTGAAGCGTATTCGAGGGGATGACAGGAAAATGGCGGATAGGATGTCATCGAAAGGGGTCGATAGTTTCGAGGATTTCGCGACCGACCCGGTGGAACTGATTGAGATCACCGGCGTCGTGAAGTGGTTCGACGTGGCCAAAGGCTTCGGCTTTATCGTGCCCGACAACGGCATGCAGGATGTGCTTTTGCATGTCAGCTGCCTGCGCCGCGACGGGTTCCAGACCATTCTTGAAGGAACGCGCATTGTCGCCCTCATACAGAGGCGTGACCGGGGTTTTCAGGCGTTCCGTATTCTCTCCATGGATCAGTCGACGGCGGTTCATCCGTCGCAGCTGCCGCCCGTTCGCACCCACGTTCAGGTGACGCCGACGAGCGGTCTTGAGCGCGCCATCGTCAAGTGGTTCAATCGTACCAAGGGCTTCGGCTTCCTGACGCGCGGCGAGGGCACGGAAGACATTTTCGTTCACATGGAAACGCTGCGCCGTTTTGGCCTGACGGAGTTGCGCCCCGGTCAGGTTGTTCTGGTGCGCTTCGGTGATGGTGACAAGGGCCTCATGGCCGCTGAAATCCATCCCGACAATCCCGGCCCGATGGGCCGCGCACACTGAGTGTTTGACTTCGTGAGCCGTGTTTTCAAACGAATCACACAAAGCGCCTTCATGGCGCTTTTTTCATTGGTGCTGGCGACGGCTGTCGCGGCGGCTGACATTACCTTCCGTCAGGCCAGCCTGACGCTGAAGGGGCCGGATGGCAAAGCCCATCCGTTCACCATCGAACTGGCGCTCAGCAATGCCGAGCGCATGCAGGGGCTGATGTATCGCAAGGCCATGCCTGCCGATCACGGGATGCTGTTTGACTTCGGTGACGAGCGTCTGGTGACGATGTGGATGCGCAATACGGTTTTGCCGCTGGATATGCTTTTCATTGGCGCGGACGGCGAGGTGAAAACCGTGCGCGAACGTGCCGTGCCATTTTCGGAAAGCATCATCTCGTCTGGAGAGGACGTGCAATATGTTCTGGAGGTCAATGCCGGGACGGTGAAGCGTCTGGGTGTCGGGCCGGGCAGCCGGATCGATCTGGACGCCTTGAAAAAAAGCGAATGAAACCATTGGCGGGCTTGAAATTTTCAAGGCCACAAGGGAAGGTCTGATTACAGGTGAACCGTTTGAAATCAGTTGAGCGACATCAAGGCTACGGCCCTGATAAAAAGCGTCGGCAGAGTGATAAAGGTTTGCTTTAAGAGTTGAAGTGGCAATACGAAGCGTGTATCTCCGCAACGTCGCCGGTCACGGAGTGTAGCGCAGTCTGGTAGCGCATCTGGTTTGGGACCAGAGGGTCGGGAGTTCGAATCTCTCCACTCCGACCACGCGGCGAACGGCTGTGCCGGTGTTGGGAAATACCCGCAAGGTCCGGGGTCACGCGCCCCATTTGTTCAATACGGAGCAAGCATGTCCGCGAAGATTTACCGCCCCGCCAAGACCGCCATGCAGTCCGGCAAAGCCAAGACGCATCTCTGGGTTCTGGAGTTTGATCAGGCAGCCCCGCGCAAGGTCGACCCGATGTTCGGCTACACCTCCTCGAGCGACATGTTGCAGCAGGTCAAGCTGACGTTCGATACGCAGGAGCAGGCGGAAGAGTATGCCAAGCGCAAGGGCATCGACTATCGTGTGATCCTGCCCAAGGAAACGACGGTCAAGACCGTGTCCTACACGGACAATTTCAAGTTCACGCGTCAGCAGCCCTGGACGCACTAAGCCGTCGGCGCTGACCCGCTTTGATGAGACCCCGTTTGTAGCGGGGTTTCTCCATTTGGCCCCTTAGCTCAGCTGGATAGAGCACCTGCCTTCTAAGCAGGTTGTCGTAGGTTCGAGTCCTACAGGGGTCGCCATTGTCTTTCATGATAGGCTGGCGGGAATGAGGGGACGTCGGCAATTTGCTGCCCGTCGCGACTTTTTTGAAATCGCGGATAACAAAAAGGGGCCTTGCGGCCCCTTTGGTGTTTCTCGGTTATTCACTGGTCAGTGCAGGATCTGGCTCAGGAAGAGCTTGGTGCGTTCGTGCTGCGGGTTATCGAAGAATTCGGCGGGCGAGTTCTGCTCGACGATCTGGCCCTGGTCCATGAAGATCACGCGGTTGGCAACCTGACGGGCAAAGCCCATTTCGTGCGTGACGCACATCATGGTCATGCCTTCTTCGGCAAGACCCACCATCGTATCCAGAACTTCCTTCACCATTTCCGGATCGAGTGCCGAAGTCGGCTCGTCGAAGAGCATGATCTTCGGCTTCATGCACAGCGAGCGGGCAATAGCCACGCGCTGCTGCTGACCGCCGGAGAGCTGACCCGGGTACTTGTGGGCCTGTTCCGGGATCTTGACGCGCGTCAGGTAGTGCATCGCGATCTCTTCGGCTTCCTTCTTGGGCATCTTACGAACCCAGATCGGTGCCAAGGTGCAGTTTTCCAGAATCGTCAGGTGCGGGCAGAGGTTGAAGTGCTGAAACACCATGCCGACTTCGCGGCGCACTTCGTCGATCTTCTTCAGGTCGTTCGTCAGTTCGGTGCCTTCCACGAAGATCTGGCCCGACTGATGTTCTTCCAGGCGGTTGATGCAGCGGATCATCGTCGACTTGCCGGAGCCCGAGGGACCGGCAATGACGATGCGCTCGCCGCGCATGACCTTCAGGTTGATATCGCGCAAGACGTGAAACTCACCGTACCACTTGTTCATGCCGATGATTTCAACGGCCACGTCCGTGTCGGATACGGTCAGGTTAGCGGGTTGGGCTTCTGCCATGGTATTCCCCTTAGCTTATCGTTTGTGCCCGGTGTCGAGATGGCGCTCCATGAAACCAGAGTAGCGCGACATGCCGAAGCAGAAAATCCAGAAAATGAAGCCTGCAAAGATCAGGCCGGTCAGCGGAGTTACGGGTGTGATCCAGCTTGGATCACGGAAGTTGAGCTGCACGACACCGAGCAGGTCGAACATGCCGATGATCGAGACCAGCGACGTGTCCTTGAAGAGGCCGATGAAGGTGTTGACGATGCCGGGAATGACCAGCTTGATCGCCTGCGGCATGACCACCAGCCAGATTTTCTGCCAGTAGCTCAAGCCCAGCGAATCCGCGCCTTCAAACTGTCCCTTCGGAATGGCCTGCAAGCCACCGCGAATGACTTCCGCCATGTAAGCGGAGGCAAACAGCGCCACACCCACAAGGGCGCGGAAGAAGTTGTCGATCGTCCAGCCGGTGGGCAGGAAGAGCGGCAGCATCACATTGGCCATGAAGAGAACGGTGATCAGCGGCACGCCGCGGATGATCTCGATAAAGCCGACGCACAGCGTCTTGATCACCGGCATTTGCGAGCGACGCCCCAGCGCCAGCAGAATGCCGAGCGGAAGCGAAACGGCAATGCCGACGAAGGACAGGATGAGCGTGACCATGAGGCCGCCCCAGAACGGGGTTTCCACATGGGAGAGGCCGAAATAGCCGCCACTCAGCAGGAAGAAGGCCACGACCGGGAAGACGACGAAGAGCAGCAGGGCGTTCAGGCCCTTGCGCGGCAGCTTCGGGATCAAGATCGGCACCAGAAGGGCAATCAGCGTGATGCCGACGAGGATCGGCCGCCAGCGCTCTTCAATCGGGTAACGCCCGAAGATGAATTGCTGGAAACGGTCGCCGACGAAGGCCCAGCAGGCACCGCTCCAACCATCCGGCTGGGTACCGCCCTGCACGAGGGTGGCGCAAACCGAGCGGTCGGCGCCGGTCCATGTGGCCTGAATGAACAGCCAGTTGATCATGCCGGGCAGAACCAGAATGAGGAGCAGGGCGCCCAAAAGCGTGAGCACCGTGTCCTTGGGGGACGCGAAGAGGTTCTTGCGGACCCATGCGGCGGCGCTGGCGTCGCTCGATGGCGGCGGCAGAGGCGTCAGCATTTCTGAACGCACGTAGTGTGGGGATGTGTTGCTCATGACCTTACCTCTCCACCAGTGCCATTTTGGCGTTGAACCAGTTCATGAAGAGCGACGAGGAAATGCTGAGCGACAGATAGACGACCATCCAGATCAGCACCACTTCCACGGCCTGTCCTGTCTGGTTCAGCGTGGTGCCGCCGGTTGCCACCAGATCGGGAAAACCAACAGCGATGCCCAGCGACGAGTTCTTCGTGAGGTTGAGATACTGGCTGGTCAGCGGTGGAATGATGATGCGCATGGCCTGCGGCACAACCACCAGGCGGGTGGTCGTGGACGGCTGAATGCCAAGTGCTGTGGCGGCTTCGGTTTGCCCCTTCGGCACGCCACGAATACCGGCACGGATGATTTCGGCGATAAACGAACCCGTATAGAGCGAGAGGGCGA
Source organism: Pseudomonadota bacterium (assembly GCA_020161665.1). Lineage (GTDB taxonomy): Bacteria > Pseudomonadota > Alphaproteobacteria > Rhizobiales > Rhizobiaceae > Ectorhizobium. Next base: position 5,762 of record JAIUPA010000022.1, read on the forward strand.
TATAAAGCGCGAAGAATTCCGGCAGGATCGAGGAGCCGCCCGAGATATTGAAGCGCCCGCCCTGCGGAATGTCGAAACTCAGCGGTGCACCGAGAACCAGAAAGACGAGGAGGGGCAGGCCAATGATCAGGCCGGCCGCGACCTTGAAGATCGGAAACTGCTGGCCGGTGGCCATCTGGCGCTTGTAGGACCAGCGGCGAATGAGCAGCGATGCCACCACGGCAATGGCAAAGGCAATGGCAATCCAGACAGAACCTTCACCCCAGACCGCTTTCGGGAAAACGAGGCCGCGATTGTTGAGGAAGATGTGCACGCCGGGAATTTCCAGCGAATCCTTCACATTCGGCAGAACGCCCAGAACGCCCTTGTAGAGGAAGAAGATCACCAGCAGCGGCGGGATGTTGCGGAAGATTTCCACATAGACCGTGCAAAGGCGCGAAATCAGCCAGTTATGCGAAAGGCGGCCCAGACCGATCAGGAAACCGATGATGGTGGCCGTGACAATGCCGATGGCGGCAATGAGAAGCGTATTGAGAAAGCCTACAAAAATGGCGCGTCCGTAGGACGAATCTGCCGTGTAGGGGATGAGGGAGTCGCCGATGTCGAAACCGGCGCGACGCTTCAGGAAGTCAAAACCGGAAGCCGTGTTACTGCGGGCGAGATTTTCCGCGACGTTGTGGGAAATCATCCAGACCAGAATGACGAAGATGATGGCCGTCGAAACCTGGAAAAAGATGGAACGGATTTTGGGATCGTACACCATCGCGCGCAACGAAAAGTCACTCGCGGGCGCACCTGTAGCGCGCTTTTTCATGTTTTGCCAATTTCCCCATGGGCCCCGCGCGAGCCGCTCTTTGTTTGTTTTTATGAGGCAGGAAAGCAAGGCGGCCTGAGGCCGCCTTGCACTTGGTCAGGCGATATTAGCGGATCGGCGGAGCGTACTGCAGGCCACCCTTGGACCACAGGGCGTTCAGGCCACGCTTGATCTTCAGCGAGCTGCCTTCGCCGATGTTGCGTTCGAAGACTTCGCCGTAGTTACCGACGCCCTTGATGATGTTGTAGGCCCAGTCATTGGTCAGACCGAGGTCCGTACCGATCTTGGTGTCCTTCTCAACGCCGAGGAAGCGCTTGATGTCCGGGTTGGTGGTTGATGCCTTGATTTCATCGACGTTGGCCTTGGTGATGCCGAATTCTTCAGCCTGAACCAGAGCGTAGTGCGTCCACGAAACGATGTCGAACCACTGGTCGTCACCCTGACGAACGGCCGGGCCAAGCGGCTCCTTGGAAATGATTTCCGGAAGGATCACATGCTCATCCGGATTGGAAAGGCCGAGACGGATCGAATACAGGCCCGACTGGTCGGTGGTGTAAACGTCGCAACGGCCAGCGGCGTAAGCAGCGTTCACTTCTTCGAGCTTTTCGAAGACGACCGGGTTGTACTGCAGGTTGTTGGCCTTGAAGTAGTCGGCGAGGTTCAGTTCGGTCGTGGTGCCGGACTGCACGCAGACAGCCGCGCCAGAAAGTTCCAGAGCCGACTTCACTTCAAGCTTCTTGGGAACCATGAAGCCCTGACCGTCATAGTAGTTGACGGTGCGGAAGTTGAAGCCCAGCGCCGTATCGCGGCTGATCGTCCAGGTCGTGTTGCGGAACAGCACGTCACCTTCGCCCGACTGCAGGGCCGGGAAGCGCGTCTGGGCCGTGGTCGGCGTGAACTTGACCTTGGTCGGGTCGTTGAAGATTGCGGAAGCCACGGCGCGGCAATAGTCAACGTCAAAGCCGTTCCAGTTACCAGCGGCGTCGGGCTGGGCGAAGCCGGCGAGACCAGAGTTCACCACGCACTGCAGAAAGCCCTTCGCCTTTACGGTTTCAAGCGTCGTGGCCGATGCGGCCGGTGCCGTTGCGGCGATAGCAGCAGCGCCAATAGCTGCGGACAGAATCGTCTTTTTCATTTTCCCAACCTTTTTAAATCGTTTGTTTTGAGGGTTCACGGTTGTCTCCACAAAATGCGAAGACCCACCCGACGACCGGCTTCGCACCCTCCCAGAGCGCAAAGCTCGTCTATCAGAGGGGTTATTTCCCATGTGGTCAAGACTCGCTTTTCCGAAATTTTGCCCGATTTTGGAAAAATAATGTGCAGGGCAAAATAATTGGGCAGCGCACTAGAAATGTGGCGAGAAATGGGTAAAATCTAAGCGCTTTGAACGTGTACCCATTGGTACGGCACTGCCGGGACTTGACCGGAACCTGTTGAAATCGCAGATATATGCGAAACGATACTCTTCCAACAGGAAAGCACTCCACATGACACGCAAAACCGGCCTGCTCGACAATGCGGGCGTGGACACACGTCTGGCTCATTTGGGTTATGACCCTTCAAGCGGCGCGGGCTTCGTCAATCCGCCGATCGTGCGCGGTTCAACGGTGCTGTTTCCCGATACCGATACCATGATGTCCGGTCGTCAGAAATACACCTATGGCACGCATGGCACGCCGACGACCGATGCCCTTTGTGCGGCGCTGAACGAGCTTGAAGGTTCGGCCGGAACGCTTCTTCTTCCCTCGGGTCTGGCGGCTATTACCGTTCCGTTCCTGACGTACCTGTCGCCGGGCGATCATGCGCTCATCGTCGATTCCGTTTATTCGCCGTGCCGCCGGTTCTGTGAAACCGTGCTGAAGCGCATGGGCGTCGAGATCGAATATTACCATCCGTCTGTCGGTGCGGACATCATCTCGCTCATCAAGTCCAATACGCGTTTGGTTCACACGGAAGCGCCCGGTTCGAACACCATGGAGATGCAGGATATCGGGGCCATCGCCGCCGCCGCCCATGGCCAGAACCCCGAGATCGTCGTGACGATGGACAACACATGGGCGACGCCGCTTTACTTCCGTCCGCTGGATCATGGCGTGGATATTTCCATGCACGCCGCCACGAAATATCCGTCCGGCCATTCCGATATTCTCATGGGAACGGTTTCGGCCAACGCCAAGCACTGGAAGGCGCTGGACGACATGAACACCAATCTCGGCCTGTGCGGTGCGCCGGAGGATTCCTATCTTATCCTGCGTGGGCTTCGCACCATGGGGATTCGCCTCGAACATCACCAGAAGAGCGCGCTGACCATCGCGCAGTGGCTGGAATCGCATGAGGATGTGGCGCGCGTTCTGCACCCGGCGCTGCCGAGCTTCCCCGGTCACGATCTCTGGAAGCGCGACTTCAAAGGTGCCAGCGGCGTCTTTTCCTTCGTTCTCAAGGCTGACAGCAAGGACCAGTTCCTGCCGCGCGGCCGGGCGTTCCTCGATGCGTTGAGCCTGTTTGGCCTTGGTTATTCCTGGGGCGGCTATGAAAGCCTTGCGGTGCTGGTGAACCTCTCCGACCGCCGCATTTGCACGGCACCGGAGGAGGGGCCACTCATCCGCCTGCAGATCGGTCTGGAAAATGTCGAGGACATTCAGAAAGACCTTGAGGCGGGCTTTGCCGCCGTCCGCGCTTTGTGAAGACAGAAAAAGGGCCGCGTGAAGCGGCCCTTTTGAATTTATGCGATGCGGTAGCCAAAGAGCCAATCGAGGCTTTCGGCCAAGGATTGGGGCGTGCGCATTTTCAGCACCAGATCGCGCACAATCCGGGTCGGTCCCGTGGCGTGATAGGCGAAGCGGTTGAAGTCCGTCTGCTTGCGCGCCCGGGCGAGGCGTGTCTTGCGGATCAGTTCGAAGCTTTTCAGCGCTTCCGGCAGGGTGGGGCCTGTCTTGACCGACTGGCAGAGCTGGTAGGCGTCTTCAATGGCCATGGCCGCACCTTGGGCCGCGAACGGCATCATGGCGTGGGCGGCATCGCCGATCAGCGCCGTGTCCAGACCATTCTGCCAGAAGCCGTCGCTGGCCTGATAAAGCGGCCAGAAGCGCGGCTCCTTGGCGTTTTCCAGAAGGCTGCGAATTTCACGGCTCCAGCCGGAAAACCGCTTCATGAGCAGGTCGAGGCGCATGTCGCCCGCCGGTGCATCCCACGTTTCGCCGGGCGAGTTGCCTGCGGCAATCGCCACCACGTTAAAGCCGCCGATTTCCGTGAGCGGATAGGCCACGACATGGGCATCCGGGCCTAAAAAGGCGGTGACGGCGGAAATATCAAGAAAGGACGGGGCCTGCCCACCCGGAACGGTGAAGCGCCAGGCAATATTGCCGGAAAAGGCCGGAATGGGGCAGGAGGGGATGACGCCGCGCATACGCGACCACACGCCATCTGCACCGATGACGAGATGACGACCGTCGTCACCGGGAATGGAATCGGCAACCGGATCGACAAGAGAGCCGAGGTGTAGGGTGATCAGTGGTTCCTTGAGGGCGGCGGTCAGAAGCGCCTGCTGCAAGGTTGAGCGATGCAGAACGCCATAGGGTGCGCCCCAGCGGGTGCGGGCGTTGGCGCCAACCGGAACGCTTGCCAGTCTCTTCAGGCTTTGACCGGAGACGAGGTCGATGCGCTCGGGTTCATTCCAGACGGCCTCGATGGCGGGCAGGACGCCGAGTGCCGCGAGAATGCGCGAGGCATTGGGGGCAATTTGCAGGCCCGCGCCCACTTCCGTGAGGTGCTGCACCTTCTCGTGAACGTCGCAGCGAATACCCGATTGCGCAAAAGAGAGTGCGGCGGTCAGGCCTGCAACGCCCGCGCCGGAAATAACGACATGCTCTGGAGCCATGATCGTGTGGCCTGTTCTGCGGCGCGCGCCGCTGATGTGTCGCCGCGCCGCAGGAAAGAGCCCGTCAGGCGGCTTCGAAGTGGAAGGTGCAGCCGGGCGGCACGGTATCGTCCGCCTTCAGCGAGGAATTGTAGCGATAAAGCGTCGAGCAATAGGGACAGACTTTTTCGTTGTCGTCGCCCATGTCGATGAAGATATGCGGATGGTCGTAGGGAAGCGATGCGCCCGTGCACATGAATTCCTTCACGCCGATTTCGATCACGCGGTGTCCGCCGTCGTTCTGGAAATGGGGAATGCTGTGGCCTGCCATCCTGGTCTCCGAATGCTATGTGTTACGTGGGTTCTGTTTAACCTCCTTCTTTGCAAATGTGTAGGGCTGTTGCAGCGGGAATTTGCGCTTTGCAACAAGCTTCCGCTTGGCCCCGCCGGGTGAAATTGTTTATGGTCCGGGGCAAAAAGGACTGCATTGATGAATCTCAATCCCCCCGCCTTCAATACATTCAGCCATGACGGACTGACGCTTTCCTATTTCGATGAGGGCGATCCGTCCGGTGCTCCGGTGCTGCTCATTCACGGTTTTGCCTCGTCCGCCACCGTTAACTGGGTGCACACGGGCTGGCTCAAAACGCTGGGCGAGGCGGGCTATCGCGTCATTGCGCTCGATAATCGCGGCCATGGCGCCAGCGACAAGCCGCATGACAGTGAGCTTTACCATCCGCAGATGATGGCCGATGACGCGGTGGCGCTGCTTGAACATCTCGGCATCCCGGAGGCGCATATCATGGGCTATTCCATGGGTGCGCGAATCTCCGCGTTTCTGGCGCTTGCCCATCCTGAACGGGTGCGGTCGCTGGTGTTTGGCGGGCTTGGAATCGGCATGTGCGATGGTGTGGGCGATTGGGACCCGATCGCCGATGCGCTGCTGGCCCCAACGCTGGCCGATGTGACGCATGAGCGGGGCCGCATGTTCCGCGCCTTTGCCGAGCAGACCAAGAGCGACCGCTTTGCGCTGGCGGCCTGCATTGCCACGTCGCGCGATCTCGTATCCCGTGAGGCGATTGCCAAGGTCGATATGCCGACGCTCATTGCCGTTGGCACCAAGGATGATATTGCCGGGTCGGCCATCGAACTGGCTGATCTGATGCCAAACGCGACGGCACTCGATATTCCCAACCGTGATCATATGATCGCGACCGGCGACCGGGTGTTCAAGGCTGGCGTCGTGGAATTTTACGCCAGCCTTTGAGGCTAGAGCATTTCCGGTGAACACCGGATCACCGGAAATGCTCTATCTCATTGTTTTATCGCAGTCCGAACGCAAAACCGCTGACGCACTTTTGCTGGACGTGCTCTAGATCATTCGCCCTTGAAAACAGGCTTGCGGCGCTCGGCAAAGGCGGCGCGGCCTTCGGCGTAATCGGCGCTGTTGAAGGTCGAGGCTCCCAGCACCTCGGCTTCGCTCAGAAGCACGTCGTCGTTTTCCGTCACGGCGCGGATCGAGAGCTTGGACGCGGCAATCGAAATCGGGGCATTGGCGGCAATGGTTTCGGCCAGCGCAAAGATTTCGGCCTCGAGCGTTGCGGAATCGGGCGTCACCTGCAGCAGGAAGCCCGGCGCTTCCAGCTCACGCGCCGTCACCGGCTGGCCGGTATAGAGCATCTTGCGGGTCATCTGGTTACCCAGCGCGACGAAGATATCGCGCACCGCGTCCGCCGGGTAGGCGAGGCCGAGGCGGGCAGGCGGCACGGCAAAGCGCGCACTTTCATCGGCCAGTCGCAGATCGCAGGCCGCCGCCACGCCAAAGCCGCCGCCATAGCAAATGCCGCGAATGGCGGCGATGGTCGGCACACGGCAGGCGCGGATGGCCCGGAAGGCGGCGCTGTTTTCCAGTTCGTAGGTACGGGCCGTTTCAGCATCCTTGCGCACGGTCGCGAATTCGGAAATGTCGGCGCCTGCGGAAAAGTCATGCGCGCCGGCGCCTGCCAGAATGACGACGCGGGCTTTCGCCTCAACAACGAGGTAATGCAGTGCCTTGGGAATGGCGCGCCACATGGCGGCGGTGATCGCATTCTTGCGGGATTCATTGTGGAACGTCAGCGTGCCAATGCCATCACGCGAGGCGGCGATCAGCTTTCCTTCCGCGAATTCCTGCAATTGCGTCATCTTGTACTCCTGCCATTTGTGTTGCCGTAATCTTTTCCTATATAATGTCGGTGAACCGGAAAAGAGGAGACCATCCATGGTCGCAAAAACGGAAGCACGGGCAAATGACGCCGTGCAGGCGATTGATCCCATCTGGGACAGCCTGCGGGTGGAAGCTTATGCCGCGAGCGAGAACGATCACATGCTCACGGCCTTTCTTTATGGCACGGTGCTGAACCATCGTTCGCTTGAAGAATGTGTGATCTTCCGGATCTGCGAACGCCTCGACCATCAGGACGTTCCTGCCGTTCTTCTGCGCCAGACCTTTGAAGCCATGCTGGCCGACTGGCCGGAATGGGGCAATATCCTGCGCGTCGACATTCAGGCGGTCTATGATCGTGACCCGGCCTGCACGCGCTTCCTTGAGCCCGTTCTCTATTTCAAGGGTTTTCACGCCATCCAGACGCACCGTCTGGCCCATTGGCTGTGGAACAAGGGCCGCAAGGACTTCGCGCTTTATCTGCAGAGCCGCGCCTCGGTGATTTTCCAGACGGATATCAACCCGGCGGCACGCATGGGCAAGGGCATCTTCCTCGACCACGCTACGGGTCTTGTGGTTGGTGAAACGGCCGCGATTGGCGACAACGTGTCGATCCTGCACGGTGTGACGCTTGGCGGCACGGGCAAAGAAGACGCAGACCGTCACCCGAAGATCGGCAACGGTGTGCTGATCGGTGCAGGTGCCAAGATTCTCGGCAACATTACCGTCGGTGCATGCTCGCGCGTGGCGGCTGGTTCTGTTGTTTTGAAGGCGGTTCCGCCGTGCTCGACGGTTGCCGGTGTTCCGGCCCGTGTTGTGGGCGAGGCCGGGTGCGCCGAACCGGCGCGCGTCATGGACCAGCTTATCGAGGCGGAGTGATCCGCACCTACCTACGCTCTGATGAAAAGCCCGGATGTTCCGGGCTTTTTTGTTGGCGGTGGCGGTCGCGCCTTTACACTGCCGCTTTTGCCATGTCACAAGCGGGCATCCGGAGCGGGTGATTTGTCCCGCTCGAGTCGAATTCCAAAACCCGGTAAGGGGCTTCGTGTCTGGCGCTGGCGGATTGCCGCCCGGGACGCGTGCTTTCAGAGCCGGCCATTCCTGTCTGACGGAGAAATTCCATGAAACCCGATGAAATCAAGAAGCTCGACGCCTATCTCAAGCGCACGCTGAACCCGGCGATTGCCGTCAAGGCACGTCCGCGCAAGAACGATTCCGCCGAAGTCTACGTGGGCGACGAGTTCATCGGCGTGATCTTCCGCGATGACGAAGATGGGGATCTTTCCTACAACTTCTCCATGGCAATCCTCTCCGAGGATCTGTGATCAGCCTTTGGCTGGCACGAAACTTGCTGATTTCAAACCGGCGTCGTTTTCTTCGGCGTCGGTTTTTTGCTGTCTTGAAAGGGGCTTGGCAAAGCGCAATCCCCGGGCAAGGATCGGCTGGGAATGTGATATCTTGGGGCTCGTTCCCAAGGGGGCTTAAAATCTCGCTGTGAATGACTAGATTAGTTGTTCCCGATAATGCCGGACCAGGACAAGGTCGTCCCGGATCGGCGCGCAAGGATTGAAATGACAATGATCGCCAGGCCGGTCGTGATGCAAAATGGAAAAGACGAAGACGGCAACGGCCCCGGTCGTGGCACGTCGGTCATCACGCGCACCAAACCGAAGACGAAGAAGCCGAACCTGTATCGCGTTCTTCTTCTCAACGACGACTACACGCCGATGGAGTTTGTCATCCATATTCTGGAGCGGTTTTTCCAGAAGGATCGTGAAGCTGCAACCCGCATCATGCTTCATGTGCACAATCACGGTGTGGGCGAATGCGGAATCTTTACCTACGAAGTTGCCGAAACGAAGGTCTCTCAGGTGATGGACTTCGCGCGGCAGCATCAGCATCCGCTGCAATGTGTCATGGAAAAGAAGTGAGGATCGAACGTGCCAACTTTTTCCCCCAGTCTGGAGAAGGCGCTTCATCAGGCACTGACCTATGCCAACGAACGCCATCATGAATATGCCACCCTCGAGCACCTGTTGCTGGCCCTGATTGACGATCAGGATGCGGCAGCGGTGATGTCTGCCTGCAACGTCAATCTGGATGAACTGCGCAAGATCGTGACCGACTATGTCGATACCGAGCTTGCCAACCTCGTCACTGGTTATGATGAGGATTCAAAGCCGACGTCCGGCTTCCAGCGCGTCATCCAGCGCGCCGTCATCCATGTCCAGTCGTCGGGCCGTGAGGAAGTGACCGGGGCGAATGTTCTGGTGGCCATCTTTGCCGAGCGCGAAAGCCATGCGGCCTATTTCCTGCAGGAGCAGGACATGACCCGCTATGATGCGGTGAACTTCATCTCGCACGGTATCGGCAAGCGTCCGGGCTCCACCCAGACCCGCAGTCCGAAGGGTGTGGAAGAGAGCGAAGCGGAGAACAAGCCGCCGCGCAATGATGACGAGGGCGGGCAGAAAAAGCCGCAGGAGGCTTTGAAGGCCTATTGCGTCAATCTCAACGACAAGGCCAAGAACGGCAAGATCGATCCGCTGATCGGTCGCCATGACGAAGTGAACCGCACCATTCAGGTTCTGTGCCGTCGCTCCAAGAACAACCCGCTTTATGTGGGCGATCCGGGCGTGGGCAAGACCGCCATTGCCGAAGGCCTTGCCAAGCGCATCGTCGAAGGCAAGGTGCCTGAAGCACTGAAGAACGATACGATCTTCTCGCTCGACATGGGCACACTTCTGGCGGGCACCCGTTATCGCGGGGACTTCGAGGAGCGTCTGAAGCAGGTTGTCAAGGAACTGGAAGAGTTCCCCGGCGCGGTGCTGTTCATCGATGAAATCCACACGGTCATCGGCGCGGGCGCAACCTCGGGCGGGGCCATGGATGCCTCGAACCTGCTGAAGCCGGCGCTTTCCTCCGGGGCGATCCGTTGCATCGGCTCGACCACCTACAAGGAATACCGCCAGTTCTTCGAAAAGGACCGGGCGCTTGTTCGCCGCTTCCAGAAGATCGATGTCAACGAGCCTTCGATCGTCGATGCCATCGAGATCATGAAGGGGCTGAAGCCTTATTTCGAAGATTATCATCATCTGAAATATTCGAATGAGGCCATCAAGGCCGCCGTCGAGCTTTCGGCCCGCTACATCACGGACCGCAAGCTGCCGGACAAGGCGATTGACGTGATTGACGAAACGGGTGCGGCGCAGATGCTGCTTCCGGTGTCCAAGCGTCGCAAGCTGATCACCGAGCGCGAAATCGAGGCGACGGTTGCCACCATGGCCCGCATTCCGCCCAAGACCGTTTCCAAGGATGACGAGATGGTTCTCGCCAATCTGGAGCAGGAGCTGCGCTCCGTGGTCTATGGGCAGGATCTTGCCATCGAGGCGCTTTCGACCGCGATCAAGCTGGCGCGTGCCGGTCTTCGTGAGCCGAACAAGCCGATTGGTTCCTACGTCTTTACCGGCCCGACCGGCGTCGGCAAGACGGAAGTCGCCAAGCAGCTGGCCGCGTCGCTTGGCGTGCAGATGCTGCGCTTCGACATGTCGGAATATATGGAACGGCATACCGTGTCGCGTCTGCTCGGCGCACCTCCCGGTTATGTCGGTTTCGATCAGGGTGGTCTTTTGACCGATGGAGTCGATCAGCATCCGCATTGCGTCGTGCTGCTTGATGAAATCGAAAAGGCGCATCCGGATATCTACAACATCCTGTTGCAGGTGATGGATAACGGCCAGCTGACCGATCATAACGGCAAGAAGGTCGATTTCCGGAATATCATCCTGATCATGACGACGAATGCCGGTGCGTCTGAAATGGCCAAGGCCGCGATTGGCTTCGGTTCATCCAAGCGCACGGGCGAGGATGAAGAGGCGATCAACCGCCTGTTCACCCCGGAATTCCGCAACCGTCTCGATGCGATCATTCCCTTCGCCCCGTTGGCGCCGGAAACGATCCATCGCGTCGTGCAGAAGTTCGTCATGCAGCTGGAGACGCAGCTTTCGGAACGCAACGTCACCTTCGACCTGTCGCCGGAAGCGGTGGCCTGGCTTGCTGTGCGTGGTTACGACGACAAGATGGGTGCCCGCCCGCTTGGCCGCGTCATTCAGGAATACATCAAGAAGCCGCTCGCCAACGAGATCCTCTTCGGCAAGCTCAAGAAGGGCGGCGTTGTGCGTGTGACGGTGACGAAGGGTGACGATGGCAAGGATAGCCTTGCGCTCGATTGCCTGGCCGAAACCGCGCCCGTCAAACCGAAGCCGGAAGCCGAAGTGATCGAGGCCGAGGAAGCCAAGGCCGCTCTGCCTTCGGGTGAGGCACCGGCGGCGACGGATGCGACCGGCGAGTAAGCGACGCTTATGAACCATGACGCCGGGGTGAAAGCCCCGGCGTTATCACGTTTCAAGCCATCTTGCGTTCGCCAGAACCGGCAGCGCTTAGCGGGCCTTTTCTGAAACCGAGTGCCTGAATGCCATCGCCTGATACATCCCCCGGTCTTTACTGGTTCCTCAAAGGTTCGCGTGGCATTTTCTCGCTGCCAGCGATGATTCTCATGGGGTCCTGTGCGGGCTTTGCGGCGCTGACGTTGCAATCGGGGCTGACGCGCGGCGAGGCGGTGTTCATGACCATCGGCATCTGGGCGCTTCCGGCCCAGATCATCCTGACCGGCGCTATGCATGCGGGTCTGAACATTTTTGCGGCCTTTGTGGCTGTCACCTTCTCGTCGATCCGCTTCATGCCGATGCTGGCCGCCTTCGTGCCGGAAATGCGCACCGATAAAACGCCGCTCTGGAAGCTCATTCTCCTCGGGCATTTCGTGGCGATCACGTCCTGGGTATTTTCAATGCAGCATGCGCGGCACGTGCCGCGAGAATGGCGGCTCACCTGGTTTGCCGGTTTTGCCGTGCCGTTGACGCTTGCCAATACCATCATCGTGGCGGTGGGCTACGGCGTTCTCTCATCGTTTCCGCCTGCGCTTTCGGCGGTGCTGGCGTTCATGACGCCGGTTTATTTCATGCAGTCCATGTGGGGTTCGGCCCGCGGTATGGTTACGCGGATTGCCTTCCTCGTCGGGCTTGTGGTCGGTCCAGCGCTGACACCCGTCGCGCCGCAGCTTGATATTTTCTATGCCGGGATTGGCGGCGGAACGGCGGTCTATCTTATTGATCGCTGGAGACGCAGCCGAAGGGGCACGGTATGAGCCCCGAACTCTGGTCTTACATTTTCATCGCTATTGCCGGTGTTTTCGCCACCGAAATCTGGCGCTGGCTGGGCGTTCTGGTCGGCAATCGGTTGTCGGAAGATTCCGAGGCGATGATCTGGGTTCGCTGCGTGGCGACCGCGCTGATTGCGGCCGTTATTGCCAAACTGATCCTTAATCCCACAGGTGTTCTGGCCGAGGTTCCGGCCCTGATCCGCGCCGGTGCGGCCTTGAGCGGTTTTGCCGTCTATATTCTTTCCGGCCAGCGGATACTGGCCGGGGTTGCGGTTGCGGTTCTGTTGATTTCGGCGGCGCTGGCTTACACAGCTTGAGCCAGAGCGGCGCGCAGCTTTTCGGCGTTGGCGGCCAGAACCGCGCCATCTTCCATCTTGCCGGTATGCGGACGCAGCGGCTGGTCTTCGTGGCGCGGGATCACATGAAAATGCAGATGGAAAACGGTCTGGCCCGCTGCCGGTTCGTTGAACTGGGCAATGAAAATGCCATCGGCTTCAAAAGCGTCCTGCGCGGCGCGGGCAATCTTCTGCACCACCGGGATAACCTTGGCGAGAACAGCCGGATCGGCATCCAGCATGTTGCGCGACGGTACCTTGGGGATCACCAGCACATGGCCCGGGGCCTGCGGCATCACATCCATGAAAGCATAGGTGTCTTCATCCTCGTAAACACCATGCGAGGGGATGTCACCTTTCAGGATTTTCGCGAAGATGTTGCCGGGATCGTAGGCCATGCTCATGGGGATTCTCCTTGGTCTTGAGGCCCTTGTTTTATCGCGCCTGCGTGGCGCTGCAAACCCGGTCAATTCGTCTCGTTGTCCCCTTTGCGGAACGGCCCATGCTCCGCCAGATAGCCACCGGCGGCTTCCACTTCGGCGCGTTCGGCTGAAAGATAGTGCGCAACGGCCCGGCGAAGGCCCGCATGGGCGATGAAATGGGCGGAGTGGGTGAGGCTTGGCATGTAGCCACGCGCCAGCTTGTGCTCGCCTTGTGCGCCAGCCTCGACGCGCGCCAGACCCTTTTCCAGCGCGAAATCGATGGCCTGATGGTAGCAGACCTCGAAATGCAGGAAGGGGTGATCCTCGATGCAGCCCCAATGTCGCCCGTAAAGCGCATCCGAGCCGATGAAGTTGATGGCTCCGGCGATATAGCGCCCGTTGCGCTTGGCCATGACCAGCAGAATGTCATCGGCCATGCGTTCACCGATCAGCGAATAAAACGCGCGGGTGAGGTAAGGGCGGCCCCATTTTCGGCTGCCCGTATCCATGTAGAAGGCGAAGAACTGGTCCCAGATCTCTTCCGTCAGATCGCGCCCGGTCAACCAATCGATGGTGATGCCGTTTTCAAGGGCGGCGCGACGCTCCTTCTTCAAGGCCTTGCGTTTGCGGGAGGCAAGGGTCTCGAGGAATTCGTCGTGGTTGGCAAAGCCCGTGTTTTCAAAATGAAACTGCACGTCGAGGCGATGGAGGTAGCCTTCTGCCTCAAACGTCGCCACTTCCTCTTCCGGCAGAAAGGTCACATGTGCCGACGAGACATCAAGCTGCCCGACGGCGGAGCGCAGTCCGGCGGCGAGCGACTTGCGAATTTCCCCTACGTGACCTGACGTAACGTGAAGCAGGCGAGGGCCGGTCGCCGGGGTAAAGGGAATGCTGGCCTGAAGCTTGGGATAATAGCGTCCGCCCGCCCGCTCAAAAGCGTCCGCCCAGCCGTGGTCGAAGACATATTCGCCCTGACTGTGGCTCTTCAGATAACAGGGCACGGCTCCGATCAACTCGCCCGCCGCATCCTCCAGAAGCAGGTGGCGGCCAAGCCAGCCTGTCTCGGTCGTGGCGGAGCCGGAGTCTTCCAGCGCTGACAGATAGGCATGGGACAGAAACGGATGATACGGTTCGTTTGCCGCGCGCGATGTTCCGGAAAGCCGGTTCCAGCTTTCCGAAGGGATATCATCGAACGAGGAGACGAGCCGCAGCGCCGTCATGCCACGAGAGCCGGGCTTTCGCGGGGGTCGAAACCCTCGAAGGTCATCTGGTCGGCCTGTTCAAACGTGTGGCGGCGTGCCGCCTCATCGCGCACCGTCCAGGTGATGACCGGAATTCCAAGCTTACGCTGGGCGGTGATGAACGGGTTCGGCAGATGGCCGTAATGATAGGAAATGAAGTCGAGCCCCAGTTGCATCGCCTCGTCATGCGCGAAGAAGCGTTCCGGCTGGTCGCCTTCCGCCGTCAGGCCGAGCGGGTAGGGCGAACCGGCGACCTTCAGGTCCTTCAGCACCCATGGGTCGAAGCTCATCAGGGCGACGTGGCCCTTGTAACCTTCCAGATCATCGAGAACGGTTTCGGCAAAGCCGTCGTCCTCGCCCTGCCGGCCCTTCAGCTCGATGACGAGCGGCACGCGGCCATCGACGAGCTTCAGCATCTGCTTCAGGGTCGGAATGCGTTCCGCCGTGCCGCCAATGGTCAGAAGGCCAAGTTCCGCTGAGGTGCGATCACGCACGTCACCGGAAATGCCGCACAGGCGGTCGAGCGTATCATCATGAAAAACCACGATATTGCCATCGGCCACGATATGCACATCGCATTCGATGGCAAATCCTGCGTCCGCGGCGCGGGAAAAGGCGGCCAGCGTGTTTTCCCAGATGGCGTGGTTCATGTCATGAAAGCCGCGATGTGCAATCGGGCGTTCCGTCAGCCAGGGCAGGGTGCTCATACGGCGATTTCCATAATGGCATCGACTTCCACGGCGGCGTTGAGCGGCAGCGAGGCCATGCCAACGGCGGCGCGGGCATGGCGACCTGCATCGCCGAGCACGGCGACCAGCAGATCGGACGCGCCATTGATGACGAGGTGCTGTTCAACGAAATCCGGCGTGGAGGCAACAAAACCCTGAATTTTCAAGACCCGGCGCACGCGGGAAAGATCGCCACCGAGAGCGGCATTGGCCTGGGCCAGAAGGTTGATGGCGCACAGTTCGGCGGCGCGGCGCGCGGTTGCGACATCCACATCACGCCCCAGAAGGCCGGAGACGGCCATCTTGCCGTTTTCCATGGGCAGCTGGCCGGAAATATAGAGCATGTTGCCGCTGATCGTGTAGGGCACGTAGTTGGCAGCAGGGCTTGCGGCCTGCGGCAGCGTGATATTCAGTTCTTTCAGGCGGCTTTCAATGGTGGTCACGATTTCAATCTCCGCATTCGGTTGATTAGGCCGCAAGAATCCTGCATTCAAGTAACGGCGCGGCCTCGACAATCTCGGCAGCATTCTTAACCTAATGATGACGAGTCAAACAGGCAATTCACTAGATCGACAGGGAGACTTTGATGGCGCGTGTGGCTCTTTGGGCTTTGGCAATCGCCGCCGCCGGTGTAACGGGCGCGCTGGCGCAGGATGCGAAGGCACCGGCTGCGACTGCGCCGGAAACGCCACCACAGGCCTCTGCCGTGGCCAGTCCGGCGCTGATTGCGCATCGCGCGACCTATGATCTCGAATTGAAGGAAGCCTCCGAACGCTCGGGCATTCAGGCGATGTTCGGTCGTATGGTCTACGAATTCACCGGCTCGGCCTGCAAGGGCTACACGACCCGTTTCCGCTTTGCCACGAAGATCGATACCGGCGAGGACATCCGTGTCTCCGACCAGCAACTGACCTCCACGGAACATGCCAAAGAAGGTCTGTTCGAGTTCGAGAACAAGTCTTTCACCGATGAAAAGGTCGACAAGGAAGTGAAGGGCAAGGCAACGCGCGTTGCCGAAGGGCTGCGTGTCGAGCTTGAGGGCGATGAGCCGCGCAAGATCGATCTTCCTGAAAGCCTTTTCCCGACCGAACACATGCAGAAGGTTGTTGCCGCAGCCCTTGCCGGAACCCCGCTGTTTGAAGCGCGTCTGTTCGATGGGTCCGAAGATGGTGACAAGAGCCTGCTCGTGACCTCGATCATCGGCAAGCCGTCGACCTCGATGGATGTGGCGGATGCCGGCGCGGATGTGAAGGTGGGCGAATCGCTTGTCGGCAAGCAGTGGTGGCCGGTCACGGCTTCCTATTTTGCCGAAAACGAAAACGGCGACGAAGAGCCGACTTATCGCCTGTCCTACAAGCTCTATGATAACGGCGTCAGCCGCGATCTGGTCATGGATTACGGCGATTTCAGCATGTCCGGCACCCTGAAGACGCTGGAACTGCTTCCCGAAGAGAAGTGCGAGCCTTAAGAACAGGCTGTTTTTGGGCGATTTTTTGCATGATCGCCCTTGCAATTCAGGGCGACGGCCTGTATGGCCACCACCATTCCACACGCAGGGTTTGGGATTGTCCGGGAGAAATCCGGGCCATTCCGCCGGTGGCATTGTGAAAAACAATGCTGATTGCCTTGCGGGGGTTCAACCGGAAAGGGAGTATACAGGCATGGCATTGCCCGATTTTTCCATGCGCCAGCTGCTTGAAGCAGGCGTCCACTTCGGCCACCAGACGCACCGCTGGAACCCGAAGATGAAGCCGTACATTTTCGGCGATCGTAACAACATCCACATCATCGACCTCGCTCAGACCGTTCCGGCTCTGTCGCGCGCGCTGCAGGCTGTTTCCGACACCGTTGCCCGTGGCGGCCGCGTGCTGTTCGTCGGCACCAAGCGTCAGGCTTCCGAACTCATCGCTGACGCTGCCAAGCGTTCGGCCCAGTACTACGTCAACTCGCGCTGGCTCGGCGGCATGATGACGAACTGGAAGACGATTTCGAACTCGATCCAGCGTCTGCGCAAGCTCGACGAAATCCTCTCGGGCGAAGCTCAGGGCTACTCCAAGAAGGAGCGTCTGAACCTCGAGCGCGAACGCGAAAAGCTTGAAAAGGCTCTCGGCGGTATCCGCGATATGGGCGGCGTTCCGGACCTGATGTTCATCATCGACACCAACAAGGAAAACATTGCCATCGACGAAGCAAAGCGTCTTGGCATTCCGGTTGTCGCGATCATCGACTCGAACTGCGATCCGGACCCGATCGATTTCCCGATCCCCGGCAACGACGACGCCTCGCGCGCCATCGCTCTTTACTGCGACCTGATTGCCCGCGCTGCCATTGACGGTATCGCTCGTCAGCAGGGCGCTTCTGGCCGCGATATCGGCGCTTCCGAAGAAGCTCCGGTCGAGCCGGTTCTCGAAGGCGAAGCCTGAGAATGAGGACTTGGGTGGCTCGACTGCGGGCCACCTGATTGTCCCGTCCTTACGACAGGCCGCTGGAAACCGAATTCGGGACCGGCGGCCTTCGCGTTTCGTGATGACGTTTCATCACGCTGTTACATTCCACGGTACATTCCGTTTCCCACACAGGCGTGGCGCGTTTTGAATGCGATTGCCGCGCCGGATGAAACCACGAAGAGGTATGAAAATGGCCGAAATCACTGCCGCACTGGTGAAGGAACTCCGCGAAAAGAGCGGCGCGGGCATGATGGACTGCAAGAAGGCGCTGAACGAGACCGACGGCGACATCGAAGCTGCCATCGACTGGCTGCGCGCCAAGGGCATTGCCAAGGCCGACAAGAAGTCGGGCCGCACGGCTGCTGAAGGCCTGATCGGCGTTGCCACGCTTGGCCACAAGGCCGTTCTGGTGGAAATCAACTCCGAAACCGACTTCGTTGCCCGTAACGACGCCTTCCAGGACATCGTCCGTGGCGTTGCACAGGTCGCACTTTCGACCGACGGCACCGTTGAAGCCATCGGCGCTGCCACCTATCCGGCAACCGGCAAGTCCGTTTCGGACTCGATCAAGGATGCGATCGCCACCATCGGCGAAAACATGAACCTGCGTCGCGCTGCCATGCTCGAAGTCGAGCACGGCGTTGTTGCCACCTACATCCACAACGCTGCTGGCGACGGCATCGGCAAGCTCGGCGTTCTCGTCGCCCTGAAGTCGGTCGGCGACAAGGCTGTCCTGTCTTCCATCGGCCGCCAGATCGCCATGCACGTTGCTGCAACGGCTCCGCTGGCTGTTCGTCCGGAAGAAGTTGACTCTGCTGTGGCCGATCGCGAACGCGCCGTGTTCATCGAGCAGTCGCGCGCTTCGGGCAAGCCGGAAAACATCATCGAAAAGATGGTCGAAGGCCGTATGCGCAAGTTCTACGAAGAAGTTGCCCTGCTGTCGCAGGCCTTCGTCGTGAACCCGGACCTGACTGTTGCAGAAGCCGTCAAGGCTGCTGAAAAGGAAGCCGGTGCCGCCATCGAAGTGACGGCCATCGCTCGCCTGCTGCTCGGCGAAGGCGTCGAGAAGGAAGAAACGGACTTCGCCGCCGAAGTGGCTGCTGCTGCCGGCAAGGCTTGATCCGTTTCAGCCTTATATGGTTGAAAATCGTGGGGCATCGCGTGACAACGCGATGCCCTTCGTGTATCCGGCATTCAGTTTAGAAAAGAGGATTCTGCCATGTCCGCAAAGCCGATCTACAAGCGCGTACTTCTCAAGGCTTCCGGTGAGGCTTTGATGGGAAGTCAGGGCTTCGGTATCGACGTGGCCGTGGCTGACCGTATTGCCGGTGACATTGCCGCTGCCCGCGCCATGGGCGTGGAAGTCGGCGTGGTTGTCGGCGGCGGTAACATCTTCCGCGGCGTGGCCGTTGCTTCCAAGGGTGGCGACCGCGTGACTGGCGACCACATGGGCATGCTGGCGACGGTCATCAACGCACTGGCGCTTGCCACCTCGCTGCGCAAGCTGAACATCGATACGGTCGTGCTTTCGGCCATTGCCATGCCGGAAATCTGCGAAAGCTTCTCGCAGCGCGCCACGCTCTATCACCTGTCGCTCGGTCGCGTGGTGATCTTCGCCGGTGGCACGGGCAACCCGTTCTTCACCACGGATTCGGCGGCTGCCCTGCGCGCGGCTGAAATGGGTGCGGAAGCCATCTTCAAGGGCACGCAGGTCGATGGCATCTATTCCGCCGACCCGAAGAAGGTGCCGGATGCGACGCGCTTTGAGCAACTGACCCACAGCGAAGTGCTGGAAAAGGGGCTTGCGGTCATGGACGTGGCCGCCGTTGCACTGGCACGCGAAAATTCCATTCCGATCATCGTGTTCTCGATCCACGAGAAGAACGGTTTTCAGGAAATTCTCACCGGCGGCGGTCGCAAGACCATCGTTACGGATAATTGACAAGGGCAGGGCGCGCCGGGCGCGACTGCAACAACCTTTGACGGGAGATTTAGATCATGAGCGCAACTGACGTCAATGAACTGAAGCGCCGTATGGACGGTGCCATCAATGCCTTCAAGCATGATATCGCCTCGCTGCGCACGGGCCGCGCCTCTGCCAACATTCTCGATCCGGTGACGGTCGAAGCCTATGGTTCGCGCGTGCCGCTCAACCAGGTGGCCAACATCACGGTTCCCGAGCCGCGCATGCTGTCCGTGTCGATCTGGGACCGTTCCATGGTGCAGGCCGTTGACCGCGCCATTCGCGAATCTCACCTCGGCCTGAACCCGATCATGGACGGCCAGACGCTGCGCATTCCGCTGCCGGAGCTTAACGAGGAACGCCGCCGTTCGCTCGTCAAGGTGGCTCACGACTATGCCGAAAAGAACAAGATTGCCGTGCGCAATGTGCGCCGTGACGGCATGGAAGGCCTGAAGAAGGCCGAGAAAGATGGCGATATCGGCCAGGACGAAAGCCGCGCGCTTTCTGAAAAGGTGCAGAAGATTACCGACGATTCGATCGCCGAAATCGACAAGCTGCTGGTCGCCAAGGAAAAGGAAATCATGCAGGTTTAACCTGTCCATGATGGGCGTGCCGCCTGTTTTCACCGTTTTGCTGCGTTGAACGATAAAGAACGGGTGGCGGCGCTTTCGAGAGTCGGCTAGCTTTGAGACTCTCACGGGGCGATAGCGGCGATACTTCGCCTCGATTTTGTATATTCTGGAAGAAACGCGAAATGTCAGAACCGCAGGGCTCGTCTATACCGAGGCACGTCGCCATCATCATGGATGGGAACGGACGTTGGGCCAAATCGCATGGTCTGCCGCGCACTGCCGGGCACCGCAAGGGCATGGAAACGGTTCGTGAAATCGTTCGTGCCGCCAGCGATATCGGCGTTGGTTATTTGACGCTTTTTGCGTTTTCTTCGGAAAACTGGCGTCGCCCGGAAACGGAAGTGACCGATCTTCTCGGTCTGCTCAAGCTCTTCATTCGTCGCGATCTGGCGGAACTTCATCGCGACAATGTGCGGATCCGCGTCATCGGCGACCGCCGCAATCTGCGCGGCGATATCCTGCCGCTTCTTCTCGAAGCCGAGGAAACGACCCGTGACAATACCGGCCTCACGCTGGTGATCGCCTTCAATTATGGTGCGCGTGATGAACTGGTGCGGGCCGTCACGAGCCTTGCCGGTGAGGTGGCTGCCGGTCGCCTGAAGCCCGACGAAATTACCAGCGAACTCATTGATTCCCGCCTCGATACGGTCGGCATTCCCGACCCGGATCTAATCATCCGCACCAGCGGCGAGGAGCGTTTGTCCAACTTCCTCCTGTGGCAGGCCGCCTATTCGGAGCTGATGTTCGTGCCCGATTACTGGCCCGACTTCGACAAGGCCTTGTTCTGCGCGGCGCTTGATCGCTTTGCCGCGCGCGAACGCCGTTTCGGCGGTCTTTCGGCGCAAGCGGCTGTGGGGTCCTGATGTCGGAAGAACTGCGTCTCAGAATCATCTCCGGTATCATCATGGCGGCCGTCGTTCTGGCGGCCACATGGATCGGCGGCTTTGCCTTTCGCCTGCTCGCTGCGGCGATTGCCGTTCTGGTTTATTACGAATGGTCGACGATTACCCAGCTTGTGAAGGTCGAGCGCCTGTCCGGCTGGGTCATGACGGCGCTTGTGGCGCTGGCGGTTCTGGCCGGTTGGACGGGGATTGCGGTCGTGCTGCTCGGCACGTTTCTGCTCGTTGCGTTCGTTCTGGCGATTGCCGCGCCTGAAGCTAGGGTGTGGTTTCCGGCGGGGCTTTTTTACGCGGGCCTTTCGGGCATTTCGCTGGCGGCCATTCGCGGCGCCGATGAAACCGGCCTTGCCGCCATGCTCTTTGTTTTCGCTCTCGTCTGGGCCACCGACATTCTGGCCTATTTCGTCGGTCGCACCCTTGGCGGGCCGAAGCTCGCGCCGAAAATTTCGCCCGGCAAGACCTGGTCGGGTGCTATTGGCGGAACGGTGTCTGCCGTGATTGCGGGCAGTGCGGTTGCCTTGTCTTTGACCGATGCCTCACCCATATGGATCGTTCCGGCGGCTTTTGTCCTGTCCGTTGCCAGTCAGGCGGGTGATCTGTTTGAATCCTTCATCAAGCGTCGCTTTGGCGTGAAAGATTCGAGCCATCTCATTCCCGGCCATGGTGGCGTCATGGATCGGGTCGACGGTCTTGTGGTTGCCTGCTTTGCCGCGTTTGTGCTGATGGCCATTCGCGCGCTGGCATCGGGCAGCGCTTTTGAATTGTCAGGGGCAACGCTTCTGGGCCTCTGATCCGCCTTTTCAGGCGGACAACTGGAGAATCGCATGGCCGTCATCAGCCTGATTACCGGCTACATCGTGCCCTTCCTGTTTGTGCTGACCATTCTGGTGTTCGTGCATGAGATGGGCCACTATCTCGTCGGACGCTGGTGCGGCATTCGTGCGACCGCTTTCGCCATTGGCTTTGGTCCCGAACTGACGGGCTTTACCGACAAGCACGGCACGCGCTGGAAGCTTTGCGCCATTCCGCTGGGTGGCTACGTTAAATTCTGGGGTGACGAGGACGCGGCAAGCCGTCCGGGCGTCAACGCTCTTGAAGGTCTGACCGAGGAAGAGCGTTCGCACACGCTTTCGGGCGCAAAGCTGTGGAAAAGAGCGGCAACCGTTGCCGCCGGTCCGATTGCCAATTTCCTGCTGGCGATCCTGATTTTCTCGGCCCTGTTCAGCCTTTACGGCAAGCCGGTTTCGGATCCGGTTGTTTCCGAGGTGAAGCCGGGTTCGGCTGCCGAAGAGGCTGGAATTGTTCCCGGCGACGTTCTTCTGGCGCTCGATGACACCAAGGTCGTGACCTTTGATGATGTGCGCCGGTATGTCAGCATTCGGCCGGGCACGAGCATTGTCGTGAAAATTTCACGCAACGGTGAAGAGCGCGATCTGCCCATGGTGCCGCGCGCCACCGTGATCGATGATCCTTTCGGCAACAAGGTGGAAGTGGGCCTCATTGGCATCCTCACCAATGCGGATGTCGGCAAGTATCGTGTGGAAAAACTCACCGTTCCGCAGGCGATTGGGGAGTCCTTCAGCGAAATTGGCGGCATTGTTTCTGGCACGTTTCGCTACATCGGCAATATCCTGACCGGCAAAATGAAGGCTGATCAGTTGGGCGGACCCGTGCGTGTCGCTCAGGCTTCGGGCCAGATGGCGACAATTGGTCTCGCTGCCGTGATCCAACTTGCAGGCGTATTGTCCGTATCGATTGGTCTTTTGAATTTGCTGCCTGTGCCAGTTCTGGACGGCGGACACCTTGTTTTTTATGCGATTGAAGCGGTTCGGGGACGTCCTTTGCCGCCCGGAGCGCAGGAAATCGCTTTTCGTATCGGTTTGGCCATGGTTCTTTCGCTTATGGTGTTTGCAACCTGGAACGATATTGCCGCCCTCATGGGATAACGCCCAGACTGTTGCCTTAAGTGTTCGTTTACCTTAAGGAAAAATTCAGCGTGGCGATTGAGCCACGCTGACGGACGAAGTAAATCGAATTTAACGTTGATGCTTGCTTGTAGGGTAAAAGCAGGTAAAACGGCTGTCATGGCTGGAGTCGGTCTTTGCGTGACCGGCCCTAGGACGACGAAAAAAGGTAAGATGTGAAATGAAGGCTGGTTCGAAGTTCCTGAACGCTGTGTCGGCAGTCGCTGTATCGGCAGGTATGATTGCTTCCGGTGCAAGCGCCGTGATTGTCGCCTCCGCCGGTTCTGCTGAAGCAGCCGTTGTGAAGCGAATCGACGTTCGCGGTGCGGCCCGAGTGGGTGTGGATGCGGTTCGCTCCAACCTCACCATTCAGCCGGGAAAGAACTTCTCGAACGCTGACATTGATGAGTCGGTGAAGCGCCTTTACGCAACGGGCTACTTCTCTGATGTTCGCATCTCGGTTTCCGGCGCTGCTCTCGTCGTCAGCGTCAATGAAAACCAGCTCGTCAATCAGGTCGTCTTCAACGGCAACCGCAAGCTCAAGGATGACAAGCTTCAGGCTATCGTCCAGACGCAGGCCCTTTCGCCTTTCAGCCAGAGCCAGATCGACGCCGATATTCAGCGCATCAAGGAAGCTTATGCCGCGATCGGTCGTAACGACGTTCAGGTGACCACCGAGACCTTCCAGGTCGGTAATGGGCGCACCAACATTGCTTTCGTCGTCAACGAAGGTGACCGCACGAAGATCGGCAAGATCGAGTTTGTTGGCAACAACGCCTACAGCGATGGTCGCCTTGCATCGGTCATCCTGACGAAGAAGTCGAACTTCCTGTCGTTCCTGACCCGTCGTGACGTTTATGCAGAAGGCAAGATGCGCGCTGATGAAGAAGCGCTGCGTCAGTTCTACTACAACCACGGCTATCCGGATTTCCGCATCGTTTCCAGCGATGCTGCCTTTGATGCTGCCGAGAACGAATACACGCTCACCTACACGGTCGAGGAAGGCAATCGCTACGACTTCGGCAATGTGGACGTTGAGTCCACCGTTGATGGCGTTGATGCTGCCGAGCTGAAGGGTCTTGTCAGAACCCGCGAAGGCTCCACCTACGAAGCCCGCGACGTTCAGAAGTCGATGGAAGCCATCTCCAAGCGCGTTTCGTCTGAAGGTTATCCCTTCGCTCGCGTGACGCCGCGCGGCAACCGCGACTTCAACAACAACACCGTTGGCGTGACCTATGTGGTTGACCAGGGCGAGCGCGCTTATGTCGAGCGCATCGAAATCCGCGGCAACACCCGCACGCGCGACTATGTTATTCGCCGCGAGTTCGATCTGGCTGAAGGTGATGCTTTCAACCAGACGATGATCACGCGCGCCAAGCGCCGCCTTGAGGCTCTGGGTTACTTTGAATCGGTCAACATCTCGACGGCTCCGGGCAGCGCAGCTGACCGCGTGGTCATCGTTGTTGACGTCAAGGATCAGTCGACCGGCTCGTTCGGTATCGGCGCCGGTTACTCCGCAGGCAGCGACGCGCTTCTGCTCGAAGCTTCGATCGAAGAAAAGAACTTCCTCGGTCGCGGCCAGTTCATCCGTCTTGCTGCCGGTGGCGGTACGGATGATGCGCGCAGCTTCAATCTGTCCTTCACCGAGCCTTACTTCCTCGGTTATCGTCTGGCCGCTGGCTTCGATATTTTCCATACGTCGAACTCGGCCGAGACCTATTACGACTACACGGAAACGGGCGGCACGCTGCGCGTGACGGCTCCGATCACCGACGAACTCGCGACCACCTTCAGCTACACCTACAAGCAGATGAAGTATGATGGTAATGCTGGGTATAACATCGGTAACAACCTGTCCTATCCGTATGAATCGCTCGTCGGCAAGACCTGGGTTCAGTCGTCGGTTGCCAACAAGCTGAGCTACAACACGCTCGACAACATGCAGCTTCCGCATGAGGGTATTCAGGCGATCCTGACCAACGAAATTGCCGGTCTCGGTGGTGATTCCGATTACTACAAGATCACGGCCAAGGCTCGCGGCTTCTACACCTTCTCGGATGAAGCTGACCTCATCGGTTCGTTGACGGTTCAGGCCGGTCACGTGTTCTCGCTCAGCGACAATCTCAACGTCTACGATCAGTTCATGATCGGCGGCAAGCAGATTCGTGGCTTTGAAAATGCCGGTATCGGTCCGCGCATGGCCAATGGCGACGCGCTGGGTGGCACGACCTACATCACGGCTTCGGCTGAAACGACCTTCCCGATGCCGGGCATTCCGCAGGACTTCGGTCTGCGTGGCTCGTTCTTCGCGGATGCCGGTACGCTGTTCGGTAATGACGTGAACACCAATGGTGAAGCGCACTTCAGCACTTCGGCTTCGATGCGTGCGTCGCTCGGCGCGGGTATCGTCTGGGCATCGCCCTTCGGTCCGCTGCGCTTCGACTATGCTGTTCCGGTCATGAAGGAAAGCTACGACAAGAAGCAGAACTTCCGCTTCAGCATCGCCAACCAGTTCTGACACCCGCCGTCCAGAACTTGCTCTTGTGAACGCGTTCTGGAGCTTTGCTGATGACGCATCGTGAATTCTATCCACCCCATGAAGGCATTGCCGTTTCGGCTCTTGCCGCAAAGCTTGGGGTGGAGCTTGCCGACATTTCCCACGCAGACATCCTTGTTCACGCGATTGCACCCGTCAATCGCGCCAAGAAGGGTGAAATCTGCTATATTTCATCGCGCAAGAACCGTCAGGATCTCGAAACCTGCGAGGCTTCTGCCATTTTCTGCAGCAAGGGACTGAGCGCCCTTGTGCCGGAAGGCGTTGCGGTTCTCATTTCCGACAATCCGCAGAAGTCCTTTGCCGAAGCCGGTGCCTTGCTGCATCCCACCGCGATGCGTCCTGCGGCCATCGTTTCCGGGCTTTCCGGTGTTTCACCCGCTGCCTTTGTCGATCCGACGGCCCGTCTCGAAGACGGCGTGATTGTCGAGCCGATGGCGGTGATCGGTGAGGGCGCGGAAATCGGCAGCGGTACGCAGATCGGTGCAGGCGCGATCATCGGAGCGCATGTGAAGATCGGGCGCAATGCCTCGATTGCAGCGGGCGCGACGATCCTTTCGGCCTATATCGGCAATCATGTCATCATCCATAATGGTGCCCGCATCGGGCAGGATGGCTTTGGCTATGCGCCGGGCCCGCGTGGCATGCTGAAGCTGGTGCAGGTGGGGCGCGTGATCATTCAGGATCATGTTGAGATCGGTGCCAATACCACCATCGACCGTGGCGCGATGGACGACACGGTGATCGGCGAAGGCACCAAGATCGATAATCAGGTGCAGATTGGCCATAATGTGAAGATTGGCCGTCATTGCGGCATCGTCAGCAAGGTTGGCATTGCAGGCAGCACGGTCATCGGTAACGGTGTGATGATCGGTGGTGCCGCTGGCATTAATGGTCATATCCAGATCGGTGATGGCGTGCAGATTGCAGCCATGAGCGGTGTTCTGTCCAGCATTCCGCCCGGTCAGGTTTATGGTGGCGTGCCCGCAAGACCAATGAAGGACGTGCTGCGGCACTGGGCCGAGGTGATGGCCCGTTCCGATGAGCGCGCATCGAAGAAAGGGGAGACGAATGGCTGAAGAGACCAAGGCCACGCTTGAGGCGGCCGATATCATCGAAATCATGAAGCTGTTGCCGCATCGTTATCCGTTCCTGATGGTGGACCGCATCATCGAGATCGATGGCGACAACTCCGCCATTGGCATCAAGAACGTGACGGTGAACGAACCGCAGTTCATGGGCCATTTCCCGAGTGCGCCTGTCATGCCCGGCGTTCTTCTGGTTGAAGCCATGGCGCAGACCGCCGGTGCCATCTGCGCCCGCGTCAGCGGCCAGGCCGGCAACCTCGTCTATTTCATGACGGTTGATAACTGCCGCTTCCGTCGTCCGGTTGTGCCGGGTGACCGCGTGGAGTTCCACGTTCAGAAAATGAAGCAGCGCGGCAATATCTGGAAGTTCCACTGCGACGCCAAGGTTGATGGCCATCTGGTGGCCGAGGCCGATTACAGCGCCATGATACGTTCGAGCGGCGAATGAGTGCGGCTTCGGGAGGTTCTCGCATTCATCCGTTTGCGGTCGTAGAAGACGGCGCGATCATCGGCGATAACGTCGTGATCGGCCCGTTTTGTCATGTCGGCCCCAAGGTCGTTCTGAAGGACGGCGTCCAGCTTTTGAACAATGTTGCGGTCACGGGTCGCACGGTCATTGGCGAAGGCACGGTTATTCATCCGATGGCCGTGATTGGTGGCGCGCCGCAGGCGATCCGCCATGATGGCTCTGAAACGACGCTTGAGGTTGGTGCCAAGTGCATCATCCGTGAAGGCGTGACCATGAACACCGGCAGCTCGGACGGCGGTGGCAAGACGGTTGTCGGTAACGGCAACCTGTTTCTCGCCAACTCGCATGTGGCGCATGATTGCGTTCTGGGCAACGGCATCATCCTGTCGAACAATGTCATGCTGGCCGGCCACGTGAAGGTGGAAGACCATGCGATCATTGGGGGCGGTGCTGCCATTCACCAGTTCAGCCGCATCGGTCGCCACGCCTTTGTGGGCGGCATGACGGGTGTTCCGAACGATGTGATTCCTTACGGCATGATCCACGGCAATCCGGGCTATCTCGATGGCCTGAACATTGTCGGCATGTCGCGCTCGGGCGTGTCGCGCGAAACGATCCATCTGGTTCGCCGCGCCTACAAGCAGATCTTCGAAGGCGAGGGTGCCATCCGCGCCAATGCGGCGGCGATTCGCGATGAATATGCCGACTGCAAGGAAGTGATGGAAATCCTCGATTTCATCGCCGCGGAAAGCGAGCGCGCGCTTTGCGCTCCCTTCCGGGGGAAGGCCTGAGTTGCCGGGGGGCTCCAAGAGCCCACCCGGACGTCTGGCCATCATCGCCGGCGGCGGACGGTTGCCGCGCGACGTTGCAGAAGCTGCACGCCAGTCCGGTGACGAACCCTTTATCCTGCTTCTGAAAAATGAGCATGATCAGGACTGGCAGGGCTTTGAGCATGCGGTTCTCTCTATTGGCGATGTCAAGGGGCTGGCCCGGATCGTCGCCGATCGAGGCATTTCCCGCGTTGTTCTGTCGGGTGCCGTGCGGCGCAGGCCCGAATTTGCTGACATTCACCTGACCTTTTCCACCTTTCTGAAATTGCCATCCATCCTTCGCAAACTGGCATCCGGTGGGGATGATACGGTGCTGCGTATGGCGATTGCCTTGATCGAGGGAGCCGGGTGCAAGGTGATTGGTGCGCATGAAATTGCGCCGCTGCTTCTGGCTGAAACCGGACCCTTGGGCACTGTAGCGCCGGATCAAAGTGATCGCGCCGATATTGCCGCTGCCATGCAGGCCGCGGATGTTCTGGGGCAGCTCGATATCGGGCAGGGCGCTGTGGCCATCGGTGGGCGCGTCGTGGCGCTGGAAGGCGCTGAGGGCACTGATGCCATGTTGCAACGTGTGGCAGGGCTTCGGGACGAGGGGCGGGTTTCCGCGCGGCGCAAAGGTGTGCTGGTCAAGCTGTGCAAGCCGAAGCAGGATATGCGCGCGGATTTGCCGACCATCGGCCTATCGACCATCGAGAACGCCAAGGCGGCGGGTTTGGCGGGCGTTGCCATCGAGGCGGGCCGCGCGCTGGTGCTGGAGCGTGATGCGCTGGTACGGGCGGCAGATGAGGCCGGTCTCTTCGTCGTGGGCGTTGATCGCGGCCTTCCGGGAGGACTGGAATGAGCCCTTTGAAAATCGCGGTTATCGCCGGTGAAGTTTCAGGCGACCTTCTGGGTGGCGATCTCATAGCAGCGCTGAAGCAGCGCTATAGCGGGCCGGTCGAACTGGTTGGCGTCGGCGGTGAAGCGCTGGAAGCGCAGGGGCTTCGTTCTCTCTTCGATTATTCCGAATTATCGATCATGGGCATTACGCAGGTTCTGATGCGCCTGCCGCGCATGATTTCACTGATCCGCCAGACGGCCTCTGCCATCATCGCGGCCCGGCCCGATGCGTTGCTGATCATCGACAGCCCGGACTTTACGCATCGGGTGGCGAAGCGCGTGCGCAAGGCCCTGCCCAATCTCCCGGTCATCAATTATGTCTGCCCCAGCGTCTGGGCATGGAAGGTATATCGCGCCAAGGCCATGCTGTCCTATGTGGATCATGTGCTGGCCGTTCTGCCTTTCGAGCCGGAGGTCATGCAGCGTCTGGGTGGACCGAAAACGAGTTTTGTCGGGCATCGCTTGGCCAGCGAGCCTAACCTGCTTGGCGTTCGTGCTGAACGACAGGCGAGGGGAACGCCGCCGGAGGGTGCGCCACGCACCATCATGCTGTTGCCCGGGTCGCGCGGCTTTGAAATCCGCAATCTTCTTCCGGTTTTCGGGCAGTCCATGCAGGAACTGGCCACGCGCCACGCAGGCTTGCGCTTTGTCCTGCCGACCGTTGCCAAGCGCGAAGCGCTGGTGCGCGAGATGATTGCGGACTGGGCTTTGAAGCCCGAGATTGTGGTCGGGGATGAAGGCAAATGGCGGGCCTTTGCCGAGGCCGATGCGGCGATGGCTGCGTCCGGCACGGTCATTCTGGAGTTGGCTCTGGCGGGCGTTCCGGTCGTCTCCACCTACAAGACGGACCTGCTGATCAAGCTTCTGGCGGGCCGCATCAAAATCTGGACGGCGGCTCTTCCGAACCTGATCGCTGATTATGTGGTGGTGCCGGAATATATCAATGAAGTGGTTCGCCCCGGAAGCCTGACGCGCTGGATGGAGCGCCTTTCAACCGAGACGCTGCAGCGCCAGGCTATGCTGGAAGGCTTTGCACTGGTGCAGACGCGGATGACCCCGGTTGAGCCTGCGGGGGAAGCCGGAGCGCGCATCCTGCTCGACATTCTGGGGCACGGCAATTGAGTGCCGTAGCATGAGGGATTACCTCACGCTACGGGTGCCTTAATTTGGCAGGCTGAGCATCTTCAGCTTAAAGCCACCGCCCGGTGCCTGCTCGAAAAAGCTTGGCAGGAGCGGATTGCGAAGGGGCGCTTCGCTCGGGTCGCGTTCGAGGTTTTGCTCGGAGACATAGGCCACATACTCACTCTCGTCGTTTTCGGCGAAGAGGTGGTAGAAGGGCTGGTCCTTGGTCGGGCGAATTTCGATGGGAATCGAGGCCCACCATTCCTCCGTGTTGGCATATTCGGGGTCGACATCGAATACCACGCCGCGAAACGGCAGGCTTTTGTGCCGCACGACATCACCGATATTAAATTTGGCAAATCGTTGTTTCATGACTGCATCCTTTCCCATTTGAAGTGGGCATGATGCACACGGACATCAAGATGTTTGTTGCGATTTTGTCACAAAACGTTGCAGGCGCTGCCAGAAGCTGGTCGGTGCGGTCGCGAGCACCACGCCACCCGTCACCAGCAGAATGCCCGCCATGTGATAGGCCATGAATTCTTCGCGCAGAAAGATCACTGCCATGAAGATCGAGACCGGCGGCATCATGTAGAGCGTGATGCCTGCCATGGCCGGACCGAACACCCGCACCGTATGCTGGAAGCAGTAGAAGGCGGCCAGAGATGCGAAGACGATGATGCCCGCCAGCTTCAGCCAATCGGAGGGCGCGTCGGGCATGGCCGCGCCGGTGGCGACCTCATAGGCTGCCGGTGGCAGGAGAACGGTTGCGCCGGAAAAGGCGATCAAGCCAAAGAGCGGAATCGGCGACATGGCGGCCACCGCAGGGCGGCGAAGCAGCAGCGAATAGATGGCGAAGGCGATGGCCGCCGCCAGAATGCCGAAGTCGCCCATATTGAAATGGAAATTCAACAATGTCGCCGGTTCACCTTTGAGAACGATCGCCACCACGCCGGCAAAGGCGATCAACATGCCCAGCGTTTCACGCAGGCCAATGCCGCGCCCCTGGAACAGCCACTGGAAGAGAATGATGAACAGCGACGATGTGGTGTAAATGAGCGTCGCGTTCGAGGCGGTTGTCGAGGTGAGCGCCCAGTAAACACCGCCGCCACAAATACCCATGCCCAGAAAGCCAAGGACGAGCCAGAGGCCCGTATGCTGCTTCACGAAGGCGATGCAGTTTTTTCGGTCCCAGTAGAGCGCTGGCAGCATGATGAGGGCTGATCCGGCCCAGCGCAGAAAGGCCGTGGTGAAGGGAGCAATGTCGCCGATCACGCCGCGCCCGAAAATGAGATTGCTGGAAAAGAAGATGGGAACCAGCAGGAAAATCAACCAATCCACGCTGCGCGGGGATGGTGAAGGCGCATTCGACATAAGAGACACCGGAAATGTGAATTTGGAGAACCGTCCCACAGGATGCCGGACGCCGCAAGGAAAAGGTTCGGACAAGTTCACATCCACACCGGAAATGAAAAAGCCGATGACCTTGCGGCCACCGGCTTTTCATAAAGGAGGCGACCCCGGCGAACCGGAGCCGCGATCTGCTGATTAGCAGGAGTAGTACATGTCGTACTCGACCGGGTGCGGGGTCGTTTCGTAACGCAGGTTCTCGGCCATCTTCAGTTCGATGAAGGCGTCGATCTGGTCGTCGTCGAACACGCCACCGGCGGTCAGGAACTTGCGATCCTTGTCGAGGCTGTCGAGCGCTTCGCGCAGGCTGCCGCAGACGGTCGGGATCTTCTTGAGTTCCTTCGGCGGCAGGTCGTAAAGATCCTTGTCCATGGCCTTGCCGGGATGGATCTTGTTCTTGATGCCATCGAGGCCAGCCATCAGCATCGCGGCAAAGCCGAGATACGGGTTCTGGGCCGGATCGGGGAAGCGAACTTCAACGCGCTTGGCCTTCGGGTTCGAGCCGAACGGAATACGGCAGGAAGCCGAACGGTTACGGGCCGAGTAAGCCAGAAGAACGGGTGCTTCATAACCCGGGACGAGACGCTTGTAGGAGTTCGTCGTCGGGTTGGTGAAGGCGTTGATGGCCTTGGCGTGCTTGATGATACCGCCGATGTAGTACAGGCAGGTTTCAGACAGGCCAGCATATTCATCACCGGCGAAGGTCGGCTTGCCGTCCTTCCAGATCGACTGGTGCACGTGCATGCCCGAGCCGTTGTCGCCGAAGATCGGCTTCGGCATGAAGGTGGCCGTCTTGCCATAGGCATTGGCGACCTGGTGCACGACGTACTTGTAGATCTGCATCTTGTCGGCGTTGCGCACCAGCGTGTCGAACTTCACGCCCAGCTCGTGCTGAGCGGCCGCCACTTCGTGGTGGTGCTTTTCAACGACCACGCCCATTTCACCGAGAACGGTGAGCATTTCCGAGCGCATGTCCTGCAGGCTGTCGACCGGGGGAACCGGGAAATAGCCGCCCTTGACGCGCGGACGGTGGCCCAGGTTGCCGGTTTCGTAATCGGTGTCGTCGTTGGACGGCAGTTCCGTGGAGTCCAGCTTGAAGCCCGTGTTGTACGGATCAGCCTTGTACTTCACGTCGTCGAACACGAAGAATTCCGGTTCCGGACCGACGAACACGGTATCGCCAATACCGGAGGCCTTGAGGTAGGCTTCGGCCTTCTTGGCGGTGCCGCGCGGGTCGCGGTTGTAAGCCTCACCCGAGATCGGGTCGAGGATGTCGCAGATGATGACCATGGTGGACTGGGCGAAGAAGGGGTCCATGTGGACCGTCGCCGCGTCGGGCATCAGCACCATGTCGGACTCGTTGATGGCCTTCCAGCCACCAATCGACGAGCCGTCGAACATGACGCCATCGGCGAACATGTCTTCATCGACGCAGGTCACATCCATCGTGACGTGCTGCAGCTTGCCCTTGGGATCGGTAAAGCGCAGGTCCACGAACTTGATGTCGTTGTCCTTGATCTGTTTCAGGATATCGTTTGCGGTCGTCATAAACTGTTTCCTTGAGTGAGATGACGAAATAACGCCTGCACGGAACGTTTCGCTCTTCTTGCAGGCAAACTCTTTTAAATGGCGTCGACGCCCGTTTCCCCGGTGCGGATTCGGACAACCTCTTCCACGTTGGAGACAAAAATCTTGCCGTCGCCGATACGACCGGTCTGAGCTGCATTTCGGATGGCATCGATGACTGCGTCGACATTCTCGTCGGCGAGCACAACCTCGACCTTAACCTTGGGCAGGAAATCGACGACATATTCAGCGCCACGGTAAAGTTCCGTGTGCCCCTTCTGGCGGCCGAAGCCCTTGGCTTCCGTAACGGTGATGCCCTGAAGACCGACTTCCTGAAGGGCTTCCTTCACTTCGTCGAGCTTGAAGGGCTTGATGATCGCTTCGATCTTTTTCATGAGGAAATTTCTCTCCGCTTCTCCCATTTGGGCGGATTCTTGCCCGCTTGGGCTCAATAAAGCACGCCTCATGCCAATTAGGAACGAAAAAAACGGAGAAATCACCGCCAACATGACGCAGGTTGAGAAAAATCCCGCAAAACAGGACTAATTGATAAAGCGTTCGGAATGGCGTTTCATCAAGCTTGCTGCACAGAGATTGGCGTATGGGCTTCGCAATTGGGAATTGCTTTTTTTATGAGCGATAATAAGCATAGATTATAATCAAATGCACATAATTTGGACTTTGGTGGATATTTTTTAACCAGCTTGTCAGTTGTTCGGGATTCGGCTTCAATGGTTGCATGAACCCGATATTTCCCACTCTCGTTCTGACACCGAATGCCATGGCGGCGGTTGATCAGGCTGCCGGTCAGTCCGGCATCGACATGTTCGGCCTGATGCGCAAGGCGGGTGAGGCGATTGCCGCCAGCGCTCTACGTCATTTTCCCGGAGCCGTGCGATTCGTCGTGCTGGCGGGACCGGGTAACAATGGTGGTGATGCCTATGTAGCGGCGCGCGCCCTTTTGGAGGCAGGTGCTGATGTTTCTCTCTATCATTTTGGCGATCCGGGTCGGCTGAAGGGCGATGCCTTGACGGCGCGGCTCAACTGCCCGCTTGAGAGCGCGCCGCTTTCGGAGTTCGTGCCAGAGCAGGGTGATGTTGTGATCGACGGGCTTTTCGGGGCCGGGCTAGATCGCAAGCTGCCGGATGAGGTGGTTCATGTGATCGCGGTGGTGACGGCCCTTGATTTGCCAGTGATCGCGGCGGATCTGCCGAGCGGGTTGTGTGGCCGCACGGGCCGTGTTCTCGGCGGCGCTTTCAAGGCGCGCCAAAGCGTCACCTTCATGGCCCCCAAGCCGGGGCACCTGCTTTTACCGGGCCGTGATCTTTGCGGCGTGCTTGAGGTCTTTGACATCGGCATTCCGATGCGCATCGTGCGTGCCGAAAGTGAGAATCTGGCGGTGAACGGTCCTGAAATCTGGATGGATCAACTTCCGCGACCGGATGCCGGTGATCACAAGTTCAAGCGCGGTCATCTCGGCGTCTTTTCAGGTGGGGCGACGGCGACGGGAGCGGCCCGTCTTTCTGCGCAGGCAGCGCTGAAGGCCGGGGCAGGGCTTGTCTCGATTGGCGCGCCAGCCGAGGCGCTTGGCGCCCACGCCAGTCATCTGACGGCGGTGATGCTGAAGGAGATCGACACCATTTTCCAACTGGCGGTCTGGCTTGCCGATCCGCGTCTTTCGGCTTTCGTTCTGGGGCCGGGTTTTGGGGTCGGTGAGAAGGCCCGTGCCTTCGCACTGGCGCTCAAGGATCGCCCGTTGGTGCTGGATGCCGATGGTATCACGAGCTTTGCGGCCGACCCGGAGCCCTTATTTTCCGCTTTCGCCACCGGCGAGCCGCACCTTGTTCTGACGCCGCATGAGGGCGAGTTTACCCGTCTTTTCCCGGATATTGCCGCCAATACCGACATGAGCAAGGTCGATAAGGCGCGGGCTGCGGCGCGGCGCGCCAATGCGGTGGTGATCTACAAGGGGGCTGATACGGTGATCGCCGCACCTGATGGCCGTGCGCTGATCAACACCAATGCGCCGCCCTACCTTGCCACCGCCGGGTCCGGCGATGTGCTGGCCGGTATCGTTGGCGGCCTGCTGGCACAAGGCGTTACCTGCTTTGAGGCCGCCGCCGCTGCTGTGTGGATGCATGGTGAAGCCGGAACAAGAGCCGGTCGCGGCTTGACGGCGGAAGATTTGATCCCCGTCATTCGAGCGCCGTGCGACGAGAAAACCGCTTAACCGACGCGCTGCTGCAGGGCCTTTGCGCCAAAGGGCGCGTTGACCTTGCCCTCGGTGATGAAGAAGGCGAAGACATCACGTGGAGCGAGCGGTGGCGTGAAATCCGGATCGATCAGCGGCAGGTCACCCGGTTGTCCGCCCACTGACCAGCGTTTCAGGCGTTCAGCCCAGAGATCCAGTGCGGCCTCGTCGTAGCAGGTTGGCACCTCATCCGAACCTTTTTGCAGGCGCGCATAGACGAAATCAGCCGTCACGTCGGCGATTTCGGGATATTCGGCATGTTCGGCATAGACGATGGCGACGTTATGCTTTCGGGCGAGTGCGGCAAATTCCGGCACCATGAAGGAGGGGTGGCGCACCTCCACTGCGTGGCGAAGCCTGAGGCCATCCCTTGACGCGGGCAGAAGTGCGAGAAACGCACCGAAATCGACGGGATCGAATTTCTTCGTCGGCATGAATTGCCAGAGGATGGGGCCGAGATGCTCACCCAGCTCCGTCAGTCCCTGACCGAGAAACTTCTCGACCGATTCCCCGGCTTCGGCCAGAACCTTCTTGTTGGTCGCAAAACGGCTGGCTTTCAGCGAAAACACAAAACCGTCCGGCACTTCCGAGGCCCATTTGGCGAAGGTTTCCGGCTTTTGCGAGCCATAATAGGTGCCGTTGACCTCGATCACCGAAAGCGCGCGGCTGGCAAATTCGAGCTGACGCTTTTTGGCAAGGTCTGCGGGATAGAAATGTCCTTCCCACGGATCGAAGGTCCAGCCGCCTATGCCGGTGCGGATAATGCCTGCCATGACCTTCTGCTCCCCGTGGTTTTAATCTTATTCAGCCGCTGCATCACGCTTGATGGGACGACGGTCCAGAAGGTCCTTGAGGAAGCGGCCCGTGTGCGAGCGCGGTTCCTTCGCGACCTGTTCGGGCGTGCCGACGGCCACCACTTCACCGCCGCCATCACCGCCTTCCGGGCCGATATCGATGATCCAGTCTGCCGTCTTGATCACTTCGAGATTGTGCTCGATGACCACGACCGAATTGCCCTGATTGACCAGTTCGTGCAGCATTTCGAGAAGCTTGGCCACATCGTGGAAATGCAGGCCGGTGGTCGGCTCATCAAGGATATAGAGCGTGCGGCCGGTGGAGCGCTTGGACAGTTCCTTGGCCAGCTTGACGCGCTGTGCCTCACCACCCGATAGCGTATTGGCCTGCTGGCCGACCTTGATATAGCCAAGACCCACATCTTTGAGCGCCTGCAACTTGTCGCGAACGGCAGGCACGGCGGCGAAGAAGTCGACACCTTCCTCCACCGTCATGTCCAGCACGTCGGCAATCGACTTGCCCTTGAACAGCACGTCCAGCGTTTCACGGTTATAGCGCTTGCCGTGACAGACATCGCAGGTGACATAAACATCCGGCAGGAAGTGCATTTCGATCTTGATGACGCCATCGCCCTGGCACGCCTCGCAGCGCCCGCCCTTGACGTTGAACGAGAAACGGCCCGGCTGATAGCCGCGTGCCTTAGCCTCCGGCAGTTCGGCGAACCAGTCACGGATCGGCGTAAACGCCCCCGTATAGGTCGCCGGGTTGGAGCGGGGCGTGCGCCCGATCGGCGACTGGTCGATGTCGATGACCTTGTCGATATGTTCGAAACCGTCGATCCGGTCATGTTCGGCTGGGATTTCACGCGCACCCATGACGCGCCGCGCCGCAGACTTGTAAAGCGTTTCAATAAGGAAGGTGGACTTGCCACCGCCCGAAACGCCGGTCACTGCCGTAAAAAGCCCGAGCGGAATGGCCGCTGTAACGTTCTTGAGGTTGTTGCCGCGCGCGCCAATGACCTTGAGTTCCTTGCCCTTCACCGGCTTGCGGCGTTCGGGGCGAAGCGGCACACCAAGCTCGCCCGACAGATATTTGCCAGTGAGGGAGGCCGGGTTGGCCATGATCTCCTGCGGGGAACCCTTTGCCACAACCTGGCCGCCATGCACGCCGGCGGCCGGGCCGATATCAACGACGTAATCAGCCGTGAGGATGGCGTCCTCGTCATGCTCGACGACAATCACCGTATTGCCGATATCGCGCAGGTGCTTCAGCGTTTCCAGAAGACGGGCATTGTCGCGCTGGTGCAGGCCGATGGAGGGTTCGTCCAGCACGTAAAGCACGCCGGTAAGGCCGGAGCCGATCTGCGAGGCGAGGCGAATGCGCTGGCTTTCCCCGCCCGACAGCGTGCCGGAATTGCGCGACAGTGAAAGGTATTCCAGACCCACATCATTGAGGAAGCGCAGGCGCTCGCGGATTTCCTTGAGAATGCGCGCGGCGATTTCGTTCTGCTTGGCCGTCATGCGTTCCGGCAGCGTTTCGAACCAGTCGCGTGCCACGCGGATCGACATGCGGGTGACTTCACCGATCTGCAGACCATCGACCTTGACCGCCAGCGCTTCCGGCTTCAGGCGAAAACCTTTGCAGGCCGGGCAGGGCGCGTCGGTCATGTAACGTTCGATTTCCTCGCGCGCCCAGGCCGAATCCGTTTCTTTCCAGCGTCGCTCGAGATTGGGAACGATGCCTTCAAACGCTTTCACCGTCTTGTAGGCGCGTGCGCCATCGACATAGTTGAACTCGATCTTTTCCTCGGTGCCATGCAGAATGGCCTTCTGTGCGGCGTCCGAAAGGGCGGACCAGCGGCTTGACAGCTTGAAGCCATAGACCTTGCCCAGCGCTTCCAGCGTCTGGTTGTAATAGGGCGAGGACGACTTGGCCCAGGGTGCAATGGCCCCGTCTTTCAAGGTGCGCTCGGGCTCGGGAACGATCAGGGCCGCATCAATCTTGCTCTGGCTGCCCAGACCATCACAGGTCGGGCAGGCGCCGAACGGATTGTTGAACGAGAAAAGGCGTGGCTCGATTTCGGAAATCGTAAAGCCGGAGACCGGGCAGGCGAATTTTTCCGAAAAGAGCACGCGCTGGTGCGTTTCGTTGAGCGACTTGTTGGCCGAGCCACCCGCTGCCGTTTCTTCCGGCGGAAGCGGATTGTCGGCGAACTCGGCAATGGCCAGACCGTCCGCGAGTTTCAGGCAGGTCTCGAGGCTGTCGGCCAGACGCGCGCCGATATCCGAACGCACCACGACACGGTCCACCACGATATCGATGTCGTGCTTGTATTTCTTGTCGAGCGTCGGCGCTTCGGCGATCTCGTAGAACTGGCCGTCGATCTTGACGCGCTGGAACCCCTTTTTCATGAGGTCGGCGAGTTCTTTCTTGTACTCGCCCTTACGGCCCCGAACGATGGGCGCGAGGATGTAAAGACGCGTTCCCTCGCCAAAGGTGAGGATGCGATCCACCATCTGGCTGACCGTCTGGCTTTCAATCGGCAGGCCAGTGGCGGGCGAATAGGGCACACCGGCACGCGCGAAGAGAAGACGCATGTAATCGTAGATTTCCGTGACCGTGCCAACGGTCGAGCGCGGGTTCTTCGATGTGGTCTTCTGCTCGATGGAAATGGCGGGAGAAAGCCCGTCGATCTGGTCGACATCGGGCTTTTGCATCATCTCCAGAAACTGGCGGGCATAGGCGGAAAGACTTTCCACGTAGCGGCGCTGGCCTTCGGCATAAATCGTATCGAATGCCAGCGATGACTTGCCCGAGCCGGAAAGGCCCGTCATCACGATCAGGCTGTTGCGCGGCAGATCGAGATCGATGCCCTTGAGATTGTGCTCACGGGCACCGCGGATGGAAATCGTCTTCAGTTCATTCATAACGGGGAAGCCTTGGCGGAAAGATCAGCCCTTATTTAATGGCGATGGCGGCGGAGTCGAGACGGCATGTCGATTCTCTTGACAGGATAATAGCGAAATGCCGGAACAAAAAAAGAACAAAATTGACTGTGGATGATGCCATCAGCAAGGGCGACCAAGGCCGCCCCGTGCTTTAAGGTGGCGCGATCATTTTAAAGTTGAAGGCGCGTCCGGCGCGCCATTTGATTGAGGGCGCGGGCGCGCCCCGGGAGCAGGTGAATATGGCAGGTAGCGTCAACAAGGTCATTCTGATCGGTAATGTGGGGGCAGACCCGGAAATTCGCCGCACGCAGTCCGGCACGCCGATTGCCAACCTGCGCATTGCGACTTCGGAAAGCTGGCGTGACCGCAACAGCGGCGAGCGTCGTGAAAAGACCGAATGGCACAATGTCGTGGTCTTCAATGAAGGCCTCTGCAAGGTTGTCGAGCAGTACGTCAAGAAGGGTGCCAAGCTCTATATCGAAGGCGCGCTGCAGACCCGCAAGTGGCAGGACAAGGACGGTAATGACCGTTACTCGACCGAAGTGGTGCTGCAGGGCTTCAATTCGACGCTGACCATGCTGGATGGTCGCGGCGAAGGCGGCGGTCGCGGCGGTGACTTTGGCGGCGGCAGCAGCGGTGGCGGTTCGTTCGGCGGTTATGATGATTATGGCAATGGCGGCGGCGGCGGTGGCCGTTCGGCTCCGCAGCGTGGCGGCGGTTCGTCGTCCGGCGGCGGGCAGGGCGGTGGCGGCAGCTTCCCGCGCGATATGGATGACGACATTCCGTTCTGATCCCATCAAAACGCATGAATCCAAAAACGCGCGATCAGCCGGTCGCGCGTTTTTTTGTTCTGCCAGCAAAAAGGTCAGTTGAGACCCCTCTGCTCCTTTTCTTTCTCGGCTGCGATCTGGCGAAGGGCATTGGCCAGAACGTCGGGCGTCTGCGCGCCGCTGATGGCGTATTTGCCATCAATGATGAAGAAGGGAACGCCGTTGACGCCCATGCCGCGGGCGGTCTCGATTTCATCGAGTATGGTCTGTCGGTCTGCATCGGAGGCCAGAAGCGTTGCCGTGACCTTGGCGTCCATGCCGCAGGCTTTGGCAATCTCGGTCAGCACGGCAGGATCGCCGATATTGCGGCCTTCTTCGAAATTGGCCCGGAACAGCGCGGTTACCACACGGTCCTGCACTTCGGTTCCGTCGAGACCCGCCCAGTGGATGAGGCGGTGCGCATTGAGCGTGTTCGGGCCGATCTTGATGGCGTCAAAACGGTATTCGATGCCGACAGCCCTTCCAAGAGCAACCAGATTGTCGTGGATGCGCGCGACATTTTCCGCGCCGCCCAGCTTTTCGGCCAATGCTTTCTGGTGGTCGACGCCTTCCGGCGGGTAATCCGGGTTCAACTGATAAGGTTGCCAGAAGGTTTCGACGGAAATCTCGTCCTGAATATCGGCGATGGCCAGTTCAAGGCGCGCCTTGCCGAGATAGCACCAAGGGCAGACGACATCCGATACAATGTCGATACGTAGCGTTGTCATCTCATACTCCGTGACTTTATTGTGCGCGCTCATCCCACCAGGCCGGGAACTGGTAGCCATAAAGCGGAACCGTGTCCGGGTGGGCGATATGTTTGCGCCGCGCCACCCACTGTTCACCGATATGGTAGAGCGGAATGACGTAATTTCCAGCCATCAGCAGGCGATCATAGGCGCGTACAGCCGTTTCGAACTCCTCCTGGCCGCGGGCCTTGAGGATCGCGGCAATCAGACGGTCAATATCGGGATCGGCGACGCCGGCATAGTTCTCGCTGCCCTGACGATCTTTCGCGGCGCTGCCCCAGCGGCCATCCTGCTCGATCCCCGGCGAAAGCGAGGAGGCGAAGGATTTGACGATCATATCGTAGTCAAAGGCAATGGTGCGGCTTTGATATTGCGAATCGTCGACGGTGCGGATCGCGGCGGTGATGCCAAGCGGTTGAAGCGAGCGCTGATAGGCAATCGCCAGCTTTTCCTGATCCGGCGTCTGGGTCATGATCTCGAAGGCCAGAGGCTTGCCCGCGGCATCGACCATCTTGCCGTCGCGAATCGTATAGCCGCCCTCCTTGAAGAGATCGACGGCTTTCCTCAGCACGGCCCGGTCTCGACCGGAGCCATCCGTTACGGGTAAGCGAAACGAGCCGTCGAGCAGGGCAGGCGAAATGCGTGCCTTGGCATCGCCCAGAAGCGCCAGTTCTTCGGGGCTGGCGGGCTTGCCGAGGCTTGAGAGTGACGAGTTCTGCCAGAAGCTTTGTGTACGCTGATAAGCTCCACCGTAAAGGTTCCGGTTGACCCATTCGAAATCGAATGCCGTTGCCAGCGCTTCGCGGACTTTGGCGTTGGCGAATTGCGGGCGACGCGTGTTGAACACAAAACCCAACATGCCGGCGGGCAGTTCCGGCTTGAACACGTCCTTGATGGCTTCCCCCGAGCTTATGGCCGGGAAATCATAGGCGCGCGCCCAGTGCACCGGGTCGCCATCCGTGTAAACGTCCACGTCCCCCTTCTTGAAGGCTTCGAAGAGGGTGGCATCCTGCAGGAAATACTCGACGGAAATCTCGTCGTAATTCTCGAAGCCGACGCGCGAGGGAATGTCCTTGCCCCAGTAATTCGGATCACGCTCGAAGGTGATGCGTTCACCGGGTTTCACGGCTTTGATCTTGTAAGGGCCGGAGCCGAGGGGGGGCGTCAGCGTCGACTGGTCGAAGGTCGCGGCGTCGATGGCATGTTTGGGCAGAACCGGCGCCAGTGCGATGATCAGCGGTGTTTCGCGATCGGCCTTGTCGTTGAAGGTGAACCGAACCGAATGCTCGCCCACCTTCTCCAGGTTCGAGACGAGATCGAGCCGCTTGCTGAAGGGCACGCGGCCCTTGTCGCGCAGAAGCTCGAAGGTGAAGATCACATCATCCGGGGTCACGGGCTGGCCGTCGGCCCAGCGCGCCTTCGGGTTGAGGTTGAACTGGATAAAGGTGCGATCCTCGTCCCATTCCACCGTTTCGGCGAGAAGCCCGTAGAGCGAAAAGGATTCGTCGCGGGAGCGCTGCATCAGCGATTCGAAAACCAGATTGCCGTATTGCGGGTCCCACATGCCGCGCGCCGTGGTGCGCATGCTTTTGAGAATGAACGGGTTGAGATTGTCGAAGGTGCCCACCACG
This sequence comes from Pseudomonadota bacterium, assembly GCA_020161665.1. GTDB lineage: Bacteria > Pseudomonadota > Alphaproteobacteria > Rhizobiales > Rhizobiaceae > Ectorhizobium. Next base: position 47,582 of record JAIUPA010000022.1, read on the forward strand.
CCATAGGTGATGCGGCCGCCCTTTTTCACGTCCGGGTTCACGTAAGGGAAGTGGGTGAAGCCAGCGGGCAGGGCGGGTTCGCCGTGCATGGCAATGCCGTGCAGCGGTTCGGCGGCGGCTATGCCGGATATCAGCGAAAGGACGAGGCCCGCGATGAGATGACGCATGCGCAACTCCCGTTTCAAAGTCTGCGAATCGATGGACCGTAGCATAAGGGCTCGCCGCTGCAGTGTCTGCCTCCGCCAGAAGGCGTAAAGCGTAAAGTAAGGCTGGATATTGCTAGCGCGCCCGTGTAACAGAGGTGCGGAAACTTCGGGGTCACGCAATTGCCTCATTTGCAAGACAGGTGACGCATCAGGCAACCCCGGCCATGGAAACGGCGAACAACCGTTTCGGGAGCGGATTTCAGGAGACGGATATCGTTATGACGTTCATGCACGCGAAAAATCTGCGGACCGCGCTGTCCGCGCTCGTTCTTTCTTCCGCGGCCTTTGCCGCGCCGGGCGCTTTTGCCCAGGATGCTGCCCCGGCTCAGGCCGGCGCTGGTGCCCCGCCGCTTGGCTGGTACAAGACCTGCGCCAAGCAGGAAGACAGCGACGTTTGCGTGGTTCAGAATGTGGTTCTGGCTCAGAATGGTCAGCTGATCACGGCTGTCGGCCTTATCTCCGTTGAGGGCAAGGTCAACCGCAAGATCCTTCAGGTTTCGGTTCCGTCCGCTCGCCTGATCCAGCCGGGTATCGTGATGCAGATCGATGGCGGCAAGGGCCAGAAGCTCGATTACGCCGTCTGCCTGCCCGACAAGTGCACGGCTGAAATTCCGGTGACGGACGCTCTGCTCGCCAGCATCAAGAAGGGCAACGAGATCGTCTTCACCTCGATCAACTTCCGCCGCGCTCCGAACCCGATCAAGATCACCCTTGAAGGCTTCGGCAAGGCTGTTGACGGCGCGCCGATCACCCAGTCTGAACTGGTGGAAAGCCAGCGCAACCTGCAGGACAGCATGGCCAAGAAGGCCGAGGAAGCCCGCAAGAAGCTGGAAGACGCCCAGAAGGCTGCCAAGGATCCGCAGTAATCCTCTGACGGATACTGGAAGAGTTCAGCCCCCGGTTCGCAAGAACCGGGGGTTTTCTTTTGTCTGAAGGGGACGGCACGTTTCGCCCCATCGCAGCCAAAGAAAAAGCCCGGTCTTTCGACCGGGCTTCCTCAAGCGAATGGCGCAAGCGGATTAACGCTTGGCGATATCCACGTAGTCGCGCTTTGCAGCGCCGGTGTAGAGCTGGCGCGGACGACCGATACGCTGTGCCGGGTCTTCGATCATTTCCTTCCACTGCGAGATCCAGCCGACGGTGCGCGCAAGGGCGAACAGCACGGTGAACATGGTGGTGGGGAAGCCGAGGGCGCGCAGCGTGATACCCGAGTAGAAGTCGACGTTCGGGTAGAGCTTCTTCTCGATGAAGTACGGATCGCTGAGAGCGTGCTTTTCGAGTTCGAGAGCAACCTGCATGAGCGGATCGTCCGAATGGCCGGTGGCTTCCAGCACTTCGTACATCGTCTTCTGCATGATCTTGGCGCGCGGGTCGTAGTTCTTGTACACGCGGTGACCGAAGCCCATCAGACGGAACGGGTCGTTCTTGTCCTTGGCCTTGGCGAGGTATTCCGGAATGCGGTCAACCGTGCCGATTTCCTCAAGCATGTTGAGGCAGGCTTCGTTGGCGCCACCGTGAGCCGGGCCCCAGAGGCAGGCGATACCAGCCGCGATGCAGGCGAACGGGTTGGCACCCGAGGAGCCAGCCAGACGCACCGTCGAGGTGGAAGCGTTCTGCTCGTGGTCAGCATGCAGGATGAAGATGCGATCCATGGCGCGGGCCAGAACCGGGTTCACGACGTATTCTTCGCACGGCACGGCAAAGCACATGCGCAGGAAGTTGGCGGCATAATCCAGGTCGTTCTTCGGGTAAACGAAGGGCTGGCCGACATGATACTTGTAGGTCATGGCAGCAATCGTCGGCATCTTGGCGATGAGACGGATCGAGGCCACCATGCGCTGGTGCGGGTCTGCGATGTCCGTGGAGTCATGGTAGAAGGCAGCCATGGCGCCAACCGTGCCGACCATAACGGCCATCGGGTGAGCGTCGCGACGGAAGCCGTTGAAGAACTTCGTCATCTGCTCATGCACCATGTTGTGGCGCAGAACGCGGGTGTCGAAATCCTTCTTCTGAGCGGCGGTCGGCAGTTCACCGTAAAGCAGCAGGTAGCAGGTTTCGAGGAAGTCGCCCTTCTCGGCAAGCTGCTCGATCGGGTAACCGCGGTGCATCAGAACACCTTCGTCGCCATCGATGTAGGTGATCTTGGATTCGCAGGACGCGGTCGAGGTGAAACCCGGGTCATAGGTGAAAGCGCCGGTGTGCTTGTAGAGTGCGCCGATATCGATCACGTCCGGACCGATGGTGCCCTTGCGAACCGGCAGTTCGACGTTCATGTCGCCGAGTGTCAAAGTAGATTTATCCGTCATCCTGATCCTCCAAAGTGCGATTACGGCACATTTCAGGCGCCGCAGGTTAAGCGTCCGAGGTTTAGCTATATGATCGTAAGCCTTATGCCAAGCTAGCCAAAGGGCAAATGCCAAAGTGGAACTTTGGTGAAAACTCTCTTGGCGATTTAGTTGAAAATGGCATTACGATGGTCTCATAAAAGGCGGGAAACGCCGCTGTCGAAAAACGTCGTTATCAACGGCGAGAACCGCATATTGCGCCTTTGATTGCAGTGCGGCAAGCACCAAAAATCACAAGATCGCGAGCACTTGTGACATTGCCAACGAATATGGAGCAGGGGTGAAACAGGGGCAGGGCGAAACGCAAGATGTGGAATGTGCGGCCCCGCAGGCCGTTCCACCGCTTGTCGACGCCATGGCCTTGAACGTTTCGGACGATGTGACGGCGATAGTATCGCGCAAGCCCCGTCGTGAAATCGCAAGGCAGATATGGCGAAGCGGCAAAAAACGATTCGCGACCGCGCTGCAAATAGAAGAGGCGCATGGCCTATTCTTCCTGCTCACGCCCGTTCTTCTCGGTCTTGGCGCTGTCATCTGGTTTCTTCTGCCCGGTGATCCGTCCTCCCTTGCGCTGTTCGCCCTGCTGGGTGTGGCGGTAGTTCTGACCATCCTCACCTTCGGTCGTGATCGCCGTATTGCGGGGGCGGGGGCGGCTGTTGCCCTGGTTGCCGCCGGAATGTTGCTTGCCGCTCACGAAACACAATCCAGAGCAACGATTGTCCTTGATACGCAAGTGACCGTTCAGCTCACCGGACGGGTTGTCAGCCGCGAGGCCGTTGCGGGCGGTGGCTGGCGGTACACGCTGGATGTGGTCAGCACGCAAGATCCTGCCTTGAAACGGCCACCGCAACGGGTGGCGCTTCTGGTCAGGGCGCGCCATGAGCCGGTGGCGCCGGGCGAGGGGATTGGAGGACGGGCACGGCTTTCTCCGCCTTCGGGACCCGCGCTTCCCGGTCTTAGCGATTTCGCCTTCTCATCCTACTTTGCAGGCATTGGTGCGATTGGCTATTTTTATGGCGCACCTCAAAAGGTTTCGCTTGATGCGGCCTTGCCCACGGGGCTTGTTGCTGAAGCACAACTCTTAATCAGCCATTTGCGCAGCGAAATCGGCACGCGCATCCGCGCGGTTATTCCCGGCGATGCCGGCGCTTTCGCCACGGCCATGGTGACGGATGAACGCCGCGCCATGTCGCGTGAAACGACGGAAGCCCTTCGTCTCTCAGGACTTGCACATATTATTGCGATCTCCGGTCTTAATATGGCGCTTTCGGCCGGGATCTTCTTTGTGGGCTTGCGCATGCTTTTCAGCCTGCATCAGGGGCTGGCGCAGGCGTTTCCGGTCAAAAAGCTGGCGGCATTCGGTGCGCTCATCGGGGTCACGGCCTATTATCTCCTCTCCGGGAATGCCGTTTCCGCCGAGCGCGCCTGGCTGATGATGTCGATCATGCTGATTGCCGTCCTGATTGACAGGCCCTCGATCAGCATGCGCAACGTGGCGCTTTCGGCCCTCGTCATCCTCGTGCTTTCACCCTCCGAAGTGATGGGGGCGGGGTTCCAGATGTCGTTCGCCGCCACGGCGGCACTGGTGGCGGGATACGCGCTCTATACGGATCGAAGCGGTGAGGGCGAGACGGCGCGTTTACCCGCCGGCTTGAACGCGCTCGGCAAGGTCTGGCACTTTTTTGCAGGCATCGCCATCACCTCGATCATCGGTGGGCTTTCGACAGCGATCTTCTCCATCGCCCATTTTCAGCAACTGGCCGTCTGGGGGCTGCCGGCCAATCTCGCTGCGATGCCCATCGTTTCCTTCATCGTCATGCCCTTCGGCTTGGTCGCCATGCTGCTGATGCCCTTTGGGCTCGAAGCGTGGCCGCTGAAGGTCATGGGGTTCGGGCTCGACATGGTGATCGGCGTGGCGCGTGAGGTGTCGTCGTGGGGCGGGGAGGGAAGCTTCGGGCTGATGCCGGCTTTTGTCTTTCCGATGACCGTGATCGGCTTTCTCCTTCTCATCATCCTGAGAACGCGCCTGCGGCTTATCGGGGCCGCCATCATGGCTGTTACATTCTGCATTGGCCTCGTCCTGAGCGATTCCTCTCAGCCAAACCTGATCATATCGGGCGATGGCACGCTCGTCGGATTGACGCGACTGGATGGCATTGCAACGAACCGAAGGACGCCGCCGGAATTCATTTTCGGCCAATGGCGGCGCGCCTTGAAGGAAACGGATCATATTCCGCCGGAGATGCTGGCAGCACTTGGCAGTGCTGCACGACCAGAGCCACGAAAGGATATTTCGGACGATGAAAGCCGCGAGGCCGTTTTGCGCATGAAGCAGGCGTTGACCGATACCGAACCGGACCTGTTTGCCTGCGAGGCCAAGGCCTGGTGTGCTGCCCAATCCTCCGATGGACCACGGATTATCACGCTGGAAAATCCGGCCTATCTGAAGGCTGCCTGTGCGGTGTCGGATATCATCATCCTGCAGGCGCGCTGGCGAAAGGCTGCGTGTGAGGAGGGTGCTCTGGTGATGACCGGCGTCACGCTTGCCAGAAGCGGCGCCGTTGCCATGCGTTTCACGGACGGGGATGGTAACGCCATCTGGACGGCGAAGGCCGCTCTTGGCGGTTCAAACCGAGCCTGGAACCGCCACAGGTTCTACGACTGGCGCGATGACCGCTTCGTATTCCCCGACGAAGGGAATGACACAAATGATCCGAATGAAAGCGGCGAGGGTGTCTCCGGCAACGGGGATGCTGCCGGAGACGAAACGGACCTTAATGGTAACGGCGGATAAGGCCGACCAGCTTGCCCTGAACCTTGACCCGATCAGAGGAGAAAATACGTGTCTCATAGGCCGGATTGGCGGCTTCAAGAGCGATTGACGCGCCTTTACGACGAAAGCGCTTGAGCGTGGCTTCCTCATCATCGACGAGAGCCACGACAATATCGCCCGGGCTTGCCGTCGTCAGGTGGCGGATGATGACCGTATCACCATCGAAAATGCCAGCTTCGATCATCGAGTCACCCTTGACCTCAAGGGCATAATGTTCGCCATTGCCGATCATGTCGGCGGGAACCGTCAGTTCATGCGTCGTATGCTGGATGGCGGAAATCGGCACACCGGCGGCGATGCGGCCCATGACCGGAACGGTGACAACTTCGTTCTCGTTGGCGCTTTTGACCGGCGCTGCCACCGGCTGCGGCTTGCCAAGGCTGCCTTCGATGACACTCGGCGAGAAGCCACGACGCGGTTGCTGCGGCGGGGAATAAGCCTCAGGCAGCTTGATGACTTCAAGGGCGCGGGCGCGATTGGGAAGCCTGCGAATAAAGCCGCGCTCTTCAAGCGCCGTAATCAGGCGATGGATTCCCGACTTCGACGCGAGATCCAGCGCATCCTTCATCTCGTCGAAGGATGGCGGTACGCCTGATTCCTTCATTCGCTCGTGAATGAAGAGAAGCAGTTCTTGCTGCTTACGTGTGAGCATTAATCCACCCCCGGAGAATCTCGAAACAAATACAGAACGGACACTATATGTTCAGCTTGTGTTCCGCAAGAAATTATTTCGAACCGATATTTTTTTGGAGCAGATCCCGCGATTGAGAGGCAGTTTGTGTGGGGGCAGAGTGAGACGACCAGCATGTTGCGGGCCATCAGCCTCGCATCAGGTTGTGGTCGTGCCAAGACCCGCAAACGTCATCACATGAGGGAAGCGAAACAAGCCATCCTACCAGTAAACGAAGATCGTATAAGATAGATTATGGAACTATTGCATATTGATATTGCTGGGAAATTGCACCGAATCCGTCTCCCCGTGCAGTTTATCACGGCTTTAGAGCGATGCGGAAACCGGGGTTTCGATGACAAGCCCATCATAAGCCGGTTCGACATGATCCGGCGTTTCAGCCATCACGCTGGCGTAATCCATGGGAATATGCATGTGCGTCAGCACGGCGCGTTTGGGCTTCAGGCGCTCAATCCACTCCAGAGCTTCGCTCAGGCTGTAGTGGCTTGGATGCGGCCTGTATTGCAAGGCATCGATCACCAGCACATCGAGATTGCCGAGTTTGGCGACTGTTTCTTCGGGAAAAGCCGAGACATCGCTGCAATAGGCAAAATCGCCGATTCGGAAGCCGAGCGACTGGATATCGCCATGCTGCTGCAAGAGCGGCATCAGCGTGATGTCGCCACCGGCACCGGAGATCGTCAGTGCGCTATCCGGGGTCTCGATCAGCATGGGCCGCACGATGGGCGGGTAATTGCTGCCGGGCGGCGTTTCAATGCAATAGCGGAAGGCTTCGGTCACGCGCGCCAGCGTGATGGCATCGGCATACATCGGGACACGACCGTTGCGCGCATAGAAATAGCCACGCAGATCATCCAGACCGTGAATATGGTCGGCATGGGCATGGGTCAGCACCACGGCATCGAGGTTTTCGACACGCGCCGAAATCATCTGCTCGCGAAAATCCGGCCCGGTATCGATCACAACGGTCGTCTTGCCGCCATTCGGAGCAATCTGCTCGATGAGCAAGGATGCGCGGCGGCGGCGGTTCTTCGGGTTCTGCGGGTCGCAAGCGCCCCAGTCTCCGGTAATCCGTGGAACGCCCGGCGACGAGCCGCAGCCCAGAACCGTGAACCGGCGTTGTCCGGATTGCGCAGCCGTCATGCGTCAACCTTCGGCATGCGGGTAAACACCCGGAACGCATTCTCGGTCGTGATGCGCGCCATCTCCTCGTAGGACAAGCCCTTCACCTCGGCGAGCACCTCAGCGGTATTGACCACATAGGACGGCTCGTTGCGCTTGCCGCGCCAGCGCTTCGGCGCGAGATACGGCGCGTCGGTCTCGACCAGCAAGCGATCGAGCGGAACCGTTGCGGCAATGTCGCGAAGCTCTGTCGATTTCGGGAAGGTCAGGATACCGGAAAACGACACGTAACCACCCAGTTCCACGCCGGTATCGGCGAGGCTCTGACCAGAGGAAAAGCAGTGCAAAATGAAGGGGAAAGCCCCCTTCTCCGTCTCGCTGCGCAAGATCGCGGCCATGTCGTCATCGGCGGCACGGCTGTGGATCACCAGCGGCAATTGCGTTTCGCGGGACGCTGCAATGTGCTGCAAAAGCCCGGCCTTCTGGTCCTGAGGCGTCTGCGTGTCATAGAAGTAATCGAGCCCCGCCTCGCCGATGGCCACGATCTTTTCATGGCGGTTGGCGAGCGCCACGAGATCGGCTGACGTAACGTCAAGCTCTTCATTGGCGTTGTTGGGATGTGTGCCTACAGAACAGAAAACATTGGGATATTTCTCTGTTATCGCCAGCAGCGTTTCCAGCTTTCGCACCCGCGTCGAGATCGTCACCATCTGTGAAACACCGGCTTCGACGGCGCGCGCAATGATGTCGTCACGCTCGGCCTCGAAATCGGCAAAGTCGAGATGGCAATGGGTATCGATCAGCATCAGCCGTCAGTCCTTACGCTTCCGGGGCCACATAGCGCGGGAAGACCGGCTTAGGGGCTTCAAGCGGCGTGCCGGGCACCAGTCGACCGCCCTCACCCAAGGCCGCGAAATCGCGCTTGTCAGCGGCAGCGGCCACCAGGTCGAGCAGCTTGGACGCGCTTTCCGGCATGAAGGGTTGCAGCAGGATCGAAATCTGGCGCACCACTTCGGCGGTCACATAAAGCACGGTGCCCATGCGCTCCGGATCGGTCTTCTTCAGCGCCCACGGCTCCTGACCGGCGAAATAGCGGTCGGTTTCAGACACCACGGCAATGATAGCGGCGAGCGCCTTGTGAATCTGCTCGTGGGACATTTCCTCACGGCAGATTTCGAGCATGGCATCGGCGGATGCGAGCATGGCCTTGTCGGCATCGTTGAATGCACCCGGCGTCGGGATTGCGCCCTCGCAGTTCTTGACGATCATCGAAAGCGAACGGCTGGCAAGGTTGCCGATCCCGTTGGCAAGGTCGGCATTGATGCGGGTGGCGATGCCTTCCTCGGAATAGGAACCGTCCTGACCGAAGGAGACTTCGCGCAGGAAGAAGTAGCGCACCTGATCCAGCCCGAAGTGGTTCACCAGATTGACCGGATCGACCACATTGCCGAGCGACTTCGACATCTTCTCGCCCTTGTTGAGCAGGAAGCCGTGCGCGAAGACGCGCTTGGGCAACGGCAGACCGGCGCTCATGAGGAAGGACGGCCAGTAGACGGCATGGAAGCGGATAATGTCCTTGCCGATGATGTGGACATTGGCGGGCCAGAACTTGGCGCGCGGACCGTTCACATCTTCCACATAGCCGGTGGCGGTGATGTAGTTGGTCAGCGCATCGACCCAGACATACATGACGTGAGCCGGATCATCCGGCACCTTGATGCCCCAGTCGAAGGTGGTGCGCGAGATGGACAGATCGCGCAGGCCGCCCTTGACGAAGGACATGATTTCATTGCGACGTTCGGACGGGCCGATGAACTCCGGGTCATCCTCGTAAAGCTTCAGGAGGCGGTCCTGATAAGCTGACAGACGGAAGAAATAGCTTTCCTCTTCCACCCACTCCACCGGCGTGCCCTGCGGCCCGTAGCGAACGCCATCGGCGCGCAGTTCCGTTTCGCCTTCCTGATAGAAGGCTTCGTCGCGCACGGAATACCAGCCGGAATAGCTGTCCTTGTAGATATCGCCATTGGCGGCCATGCGGCGCCACACTTCCTGAACCGTCTTGTGGTGACGTTCCTGCGTGGTGCGGATGAAATCGTCGTTGGAGATGTTGAGAAGCTCCGTCATCGCCTCAAAGGCATCGGAATTGCGCTTGGCCAGTTCGGCTGCGGTAATGCCTTCGGCGCGCGCCGTCTGTTGCATCTTCTGCCCATGCTCGTCCGTCCCCGTCAGGAAGAACACCTCACGCCCGTCCAGCCGCTGAAAGCGGGCCATGGCGTCGGTCGCGATCATCTCATAGGCATGGCCGACATGCGGCTTGCCGTTGGGATATGCGATGGCGGTGGTGATGTAGAAGGGCGAGGTATCTTTCATGGTCGGCGGCTATCCGTATTTGACGTCTTGCCGCTCTTACTCCAGTTGGCCGCCAAGGGAAACAGCTTCTTTCCCGCCACGGCCAATTCCTGCCGGTCAGAGTGCGGCCAGCACGTCCTCGATGAGCGCGATAATCGTCTGCTTCTTATCGAGATTGTAGGCCTGGGAAACCCGCAGCCGTTCCTGAATATCACCGGCAAGCCGCGCCAGCCGTTCGGCGCGCGTTCCGTCACCGGCAAGGGCCGCCTCCCTCGCCCGCGCGGCCACAACGCTTTCCAGATGGCTGGTGAAGAAGCCATGGATCACTTCGCTATCCTTGCCGGACAGCACATCCGCGAGCTTGTGCAGCGATTGTCGGGCGCTACGACCGGAACTTGCCAGAATATCAGCGAGCGCTTCGGCGATATCGAGGCCACCATAATTGATGAGCTTGATGGCTTCGGCGACGCTTCCTTCGGACCGTTCGAGAACCGCCTGCCCCTTGGCGCCGGGATCAAGCCCGAGGTGGGACAGCGCGCGCGAAAGATCGACATCGTTTAGCGCCGAAAGCTTGAGCGGCAGGCAGCGCGAGCGGATGGTGGGCAACAACCGGCCCGGCGCATGGCTCAAAACCAGAAACATGGCGCGTTTCGGTGGCTCTTCGAGAATCTTGAGAATGGCATTGGCGGCGTTGCGATTCAGATCGTCCGCCGCGTCGATGATGACAATGCGCCAGTTGCCCGTGCCCGATGTCTGGGCAAAGAAATGGCCAGCACGGCGCACTTCGTCGACCGTGATCGTGGCTTTCATGCGGCCCGATTTTTCATCGACGGGGCGCGTCAGATGCAGGAGGTTATGCGAAGCCCCCGAGGTGATCTGGCGGCTGACGGCCGAATTCGGATCGGGTTCTGCCAGCAACGCCGGAGCCAATGCCGGGTCCGGGTGCGAGAGCACATGATTGGCAAAACGAAAGGCAAGCGTTGCCTTGCCGATGCCTTCCGGGCCTTCGATCAGGATGGCATGGTGGCCTTTGCCGGAGCGATAGGATTGCGCCAGGAAGGCTTCCGCTGCCTCATGGCCAAAAAGCGCGCTGTTTTCGGCAGGCGCTATCGCGCCGTCCAGAACATCCGGCTGCTCGACGCTCATGATACGCCTTCCGTCTCGCCACCTTCGGCGCCACTTTCGGCAGAGGGATAATCGGCCAGCAAGGGCGTGACGGCCGCCATGACATCGCCGGCAATGGTTGACTCGTCGCGCGTGGCGTCAATGACGCGACAGCGCTGCGGTTCCCGGTTGGCGATGTCCAGAAAGGCCTGCCGGCGCGTTTCGTGAACGGCGATATTCTCGCGCTCGTAACGATCCGGGGTTTCGACACCGGCGGCAATCGCCCGCGCCTGCGCCCGCGCCAGACCGGCTGCGGCGGGAATATCGAGAATGATGGTCAGATCGGGCGGCGTGCCATCAATCGCCACGCGTTCCAGATGGCCCAGAAAATCGGCGGAAAGCTCTCCGGACACGCCCTGATAGACGCGCGACGAATCCATGAAGCGATCACACAGAACCATGGTGCCGCGTTCGAGCGCCGGGCGAATGACGTGGCGCACATGGTCGTTGCGTGCAGCCGCAAAAAGCAGTGCCTCCATGCCCGTGCCATAGGATTGCGCCGCGCCTGAGAGCAGGACATGGCGAACGGCCTCGGCCCCGGACGAGCCGCCGGGTTCACGCGTCACCAGCACCTCGAAACCGCGCCGCGACAAGCGGTCGGCCAGATGGCGGATCTGCGTGGATTTTCCCGCGCCCTCACCGCCTTCGAATGTGATGAACAAGCCTCTTGTTTTGGGCAATGCGTAATTCCATCCACTGCAACGCCGGATTCGGCTTTGTCACTTCATAAAACATGCGCGCCGCGAAGCAAATGCCGAAGACGGACAAGAGGTCCTTGACGTCAATGACCGAAAATCAGGGTTTTCAGGGCGTCGCTCGCCCGCGATTTCAAGGGACCCGCCGCAACCGCTTCATTGGCATAGACCGGGGCCTGGTGCAGCACCGTATCACCCGCCAGAATGCGCACCATGCCGATTTCCTGTCCGCTCTCCACCGGAGCCTTCACCGGGCCTTGATAGGTAATGTCGGCGGTCACTTTTCCTGCGGCATCATTCGGCACATAGGCCAGCACGTCCTTGTTGGGCTTGACCGAAAGCGTATCGGTGGCACCGCCATAAATTTTCACCGCACCGACGACCGTTCCGGCACTGAAAACCCGTTGCAGCGAGAAGCTCGAAAAGCCCCATTCAAAAAGACGCACCGCCTCATCGCGGCGTTCCTTCTCGCTGGCAAGGCCGCTCATGGCCAGATAAAGGCGTGTATCGCCACGCCGCGCCGTCGCCACCAGCCCGAAGCCCGCCTTTTCCGCATAGCCCGCACTGAAGCCCGATATACCATCGATCACCCCCAGCAACGGATTCTTGTTGCGTTGGCGGATCTTGCCCCACTCGAAATCCGGCTGCGCATAAAGCGGGAAATAGGACGGATAAGTCTCCTCGATATGGCGGGCCAAACGAAGAATATCGTTGATGGTCGTGACGCTTTCCTGCGTTGGCAGGCCAGTTGCGTTGCCAAAGCGCGATGCCTTCAGGCCAATGGTCTTGGCGCGTTCGTTCATGCGCGCTGCAAAGGCCGCCTCAGAACCGGCCATGCCTTCAGCAAGGGCAATGCAGCCATCATTGGCGTTCTGCACAATGATGCCGCGCAAGAGATCGGCAACCGAGATGGAGGAGCGTACCTGAGCAAACATGGTTGTCGTGCCCGATGGCGCGCCCCCCATCTGCCAGGCATTGTGCGAAACCGGGTACGTTGCCTCGGCGCTGATCTCGCCGCGCTCCAGCGCATTGAGCGCCACCTCGACCGTCATCAGCTTGGCAAGAGAGCCTGTGTTGAACGGAATATCGACGCCGCGTGAGAGAAGAACGGTGCCGGTTGATGCCTCCATCATCAAAATGCGCGGTGCCTTGGCCTCGACAAGCGCATCACCCTCCGCCGCGAAAGCCGCAGTCACGGCAGCCAGCAGAAAGGAGAAGCAGAAGGCGGCAAGGCAAGTCAGGCATTTCATATGAGTGGCGGTCCTGTGGCGCGGGAATGAACCCGACAAGAAAAAGGGGAACACCAGCGGCGCTCCCCTTCCCTTTATATGCGCTTTTCACAAAATACCGAACCCCACTTCTGGGATATCAGCCTCAATTCCCCATCGGCTGGGCGCCGGTGCTCCAGACCATGGCCGGAGCGCGGGCCGTCTGCGGCGCGACGGCAGCAAATGCGGCGCTTTGGGCCTGCGGCTTGGCATAGGCAACGCTGGATGCCACAGCCTGCTGGGCAACGACGACCGGCTGGCCTGCCATCATCGGACGCGGCATCGGTACCGGGCCAAACTGCGGAAGTGCGGCATAGGTTGCGGATGACATGGCAGACGCGGCTGCATTCTGCTCAGCCGACTCCGACATCATGGCAAAGGCCGACGGACGATTGCCACCGCTGCTCGGCGTTGCGCCGTTGAGCGCCGTGCTCATGGAGGTGGACGACGAATAGGTCTGCATCTGCTGGCGCATGGGCGCATTCGAGGCCACCATGACGCCCGATGCGATCTGCCCTTCCGGAGCCACCTGCGGCAGGCGATCACCCTTTCGGGTGTAAGAGGCCATCAGATAGGGCATGTCATGCCCATCGAGCGGGGCCTTGCCGACATATTGCACGTTCACCTTGGCGGTGCCGGTGCGCTTGATGTCGAGCAGATCGGCGGCCTTATTGGAGACGTCAATAATGCGGCCCGGATGATAAGGGCCGCGGTCATTGACGCGCACGATCACCGAAGAGCCGGTATCCATATTGGTGACGCGGGCGTAGCTGGGCAGCGGGAACGTGGGGTGAGCCGCTGAAAGGTGAAGCTGGTCATAAACCTCGCCATTGGCCGTCAGGCGACCATGGAAGGCGGAACCATACCAGGAGGCAAGGCCGCTCTTGTTATAGGCCATGTCTTCCTTGGGAACGTAGGTCTTGCCCTTCACCTGATAGGGCTTGCCGAGCATATAGCGGCCGCCGCCCTTCGGGATATTCTTGCCATCAGCCACACGCGGGCTGGCCCGAACGCCGTATTCCTTCTCGGAGAAGTATTCCTTGCTCCGCGGCTTGGTCGTTTCCGCCTTTTGCGTGGTGGCGCAAGAAGCCATGGAAAGGCAAATTGCCGGCACGAAAAGCCAGCCCATCTTGCCCTTGAAATTACGTCCAGATTTGAATTCGAACATCAGGTCCCACGCTCGTATTAGGTCGGCATAACGCAAAACTCCGACCGCCCTCCCCGCTACGAAGCCCTCAACGGGGAAAATCGACACCTAATTCAATAGCAGATCGTGGCGAAATTGGGAGCCCAAGAGGGCTAATGACTTATTACCATTAAAATTCGATAGATTATGGTTATCAAACAGTTAATGGCGCAGCGCGGGTGTGGCGCACGTCAAATTGCATCTGCGCCCGATGAAGGTGCCTGAAGGCGAACCGTGGCACATAAATGACAGGCTCAATTGCCTCTTGCAAATCACGGCCCGTTCAAGCCATAAGGCGATTGAAGGATGGGTGGCCGAGCGGTTTAAGGCTCTAGTCTTGAAAACTAGCGTACGGGGAACCGTACCGTGGGTTCGAATCCCACCCCATCCGCCAATCTATTTATTTTTTAATCGAAGATGCGCTCATATGTTCATGGCTCGATTTTCAGTAGCATTTATCTTCTTGTTCTGTTCGGCGCTGAATGTTCATGCGCAGGAGAGTCAGTCACAATCAATGCCATTTGACCAGTGTCTCGCTACAATTCGAAATGTAGCGTCTCAACTTGGCGTAGCTCCGATCAATATTGTCGAAACGAACGACCTGCGTATTGTCAGGTTTCCAACATCTGACGGGTCGGTGCTTGTGTCTTGTTCCAAGCCAGACTCGAAGATGGTGATGACTAAAAGTAATTAGTCACCTCTCACACAAATTTGATTGTGCGGCGCAATATCGGGTTTTGGACCGCTTTGCGCGCCATGTTTGAACATTGCACGCCGTAGATGGCGTTTCGGGTGGCGTTTGGCGTCAAATTCGTCAGTGTTGCAAGAAAATTTCGCCTCTGGAAGAATTTGCGGCACCGCATTCCAAACGCCTTTACAAATCGAAATATGACACTTAGATGAACGTGACGCCCAGCGGATCCACACGTGGAGCGCCTAAATTGGAAACTCTGCCCGCTGCAGAGAAAATTCCCTGCCCATGAAAGACCGCCTGTCGCCTCCCCGACAGGCGGTTTTTTCGTTCGAAAGGGCTTGGTCTTGTGACGCGCCTATTCGACGCGGCAAGATTACCAACTATTCACTTCAAAGCATGTCCCGCTTGTGTCACCACACGAGAAGATTGATTTTGGCTTTTGCTCACGTCGCAAAACGGGCAAGGCCGACGCGAGGTTTTCACTCTCGCGGGAGAGGTGACTATGACTGAGAAGAATTCCGCTGAAAAAAGCACTGGTGCGGCGTCGGGAATGCCGGATCTGGCCGCCATCCTGTCGGCTTCGGGTGATCGTCAAAAAGGCGGGCGAAAGACCTGGCTCTGGACATCTGTCGTCATTCTCGGGCTTGTCGCTGGCGGCTATTATGTCTTCTTTTCCGGCTCGGGGACGACTTACCGCTATACGACGGCTCCGGTGACACGGGGCGATCTGTCGGTCATCGTCACAGCCACCGGCTCGGTTCAGCCGACGGAACAGATTGAGGTTTCGAGCGAGCTTTCCGGCACCGTGCGCTCCGTCAACGTCACCTATAACAGCCCGGTGAAAAAGGGCGATGTTCTGGCTGAACTCGACACGAACAAGTTGCAGACCGATGTGCAGAGCACCAAGGCCAAACTGGCGTCGGCGAAAGCCAATGTCTTGAAGGCCACGGCGGAACTCAACGCGGCCAAGACAAAGCTTGATCGTCTGAAAAGCCTTGTCGGCAGCCGCGTTTCCAGCCAGCAGGATCTGGATGCCGCGCAATATGCCTATGATGCCGCCAGCGCGGCCAAGCAGATCAACGAGGCCAGCGTTCTGGCCGCAGAAGCGGACCTGCGTCTGGCGGAAGTCAATCTCGGCAAGGCGAAGATCGTCTCGCCGATTGATGGCGTTGTTTTGACGCGCGATGTCGATCCGGGCGCAACCGTCGCCTCCTCCCTCTCCGCGCCGACCCTTTTCACCATTGCCGGTGATCTGCGGCAGATGGAGTTGCAGGTGGCCGTTGATGAGGCGGATGTGGGTGAGGTGAAAGTCGGCCAGAAGGCCAGCTTTACCGTCGACGCCTTTTCCGAACGCAGTTTCCCGGCGGAGATCGAGACCGTTCGCTATGCCTCGGAAACGACGTCGAATGTCGTGACCTACAAGGCGATCCTGACCGTCGATAATCAGGAAATGCTTTTGCGGCCCGGCATGACGGCCACCGCCGACATCAATGTGGAGTCGGTCAAAGATACGCTGATGATCCCCAATGCGGCGCTGCGTTACACGCCGCCGACCGTCAGCGCGAAGTCATCGGGATTTAGCCTCAGCCGCATGTTCCGTCCGCCGCGTCCGTCCGGTTCTGGCGCGACGCAGCAGAAGACCGATATTCCCGGGGATCGCACGCTTTGGGTGCTGCGTGATGGCAAACCCGTCTCCGTTCAGGTCCAGACGGGTCCGACTGATGGGCGTAATACGGTTGTGCGTAGCGGCGAGATCAAGGAAGGCGATCCCTTGATCACCGATGCCACGATGGCTGGCAAGTGAGGCGGTCATGAGCCATCCGCCCCTCATTGAATTCCGGCAGGTCTCGAAAATCTACGGTCGCGGCGAAGCGGAAATCCGCGCGCTGAATGGCGTTGATCTGAAGATCGAAGCCCATGAATTCGTCGCTATTATGGGGCCTTCCGGCTCCGGCAAATCGACAACGATGAATATCATCGGTTGCCTCGATGTGCCGAGCAAGGGTGAGTATCTGTTTCAGGGCATTCCGACGAGCGGCTTCGGGCGCAATCAACTGACGCTCTTGCGGCGGCACATGCTGGGTTTCGTGTTTCAGGGGTTTAACCTTCTGCCGCGAACCTCGGCCATGGAGAATGTGGAATTGCCCCTCGTCTATCGCGGCATGGAGGCCGGCGAACGGCGCAAGCTGGCGCGTGAGGCGCTGGCGCGTGTTGGCCTTTCGGGTCGCGAAAATCACACTACGCAGGAACTGTCCGGTGGTCAGCAGCAGCGTGTGGCCATTGCGCGTGCCATTGTCACCTCGCCCGCGGTTTTGCTGGCGGATGAGCCGACGGGCAATCTCGACACCAAAACCTCCATGGAAATCATGGATCTGATGACGTCACTCAACCGTGATCAGGGCATTACGGTGATCATGGTCACCCATGAAAACGACATTGCCGCCTATGCCCGGCGCATTATCCGCTTTGTCGATGGCCGAATGGATAGCGATCAGCCGAACCCCGGCAAGGAGGCCATCCATGCTCTTTGAGACGATGAAGCTCGCGCTGCGCGCCATCAGCCGCAACATGTTGCGTTCGTTCCTGACGGTGCTGGGCATCGTAATTGGCGTTGCCGCCGTCATTGCCATGGTGACGATCGGTAACGGCACGACGGCGCAGGTTTCGGCAGAACTTTCCAAGCTCGGCACGAACATGCTGTTCGTTCGCCCCGGCCAGTTCGGTCCGGGCCGTGTGAGCTCCAGCGCCAAGAGTTTCACGGATCGCGATGTGGAGGCCATTCACAGCCAGATTTCCGGGCTTCGCGCCGTCGCCCCCACCAATCGCTCGTCGGCCATGGCCATTTATGGCGGCCAGAACCACTCGACCTCGATCATCGGCACGAACAACGACTATTTCATCGCGCAGGATTGGGATGTGGTGGCTGGCCGTGAGTTCCTGCCCGGCGAGGAGCGCGGTGGTCAGGCGGCCTGCATCATTGGCCAGACTGTGAAGAAGGAACTGTTCGGCGCTGTGGACCCGGTTGGCCAACAGGTGCGGATTGGCTCCATTTCCTGTCCCGTTGTCGGTCTTCTGGCCGCCAAGGGGGAATCCGGTATCGGCAGCGACCAGGATGACGCCATCATCATGCCACTGACGGTGTTCCAGCGCCGCATCAGTGGTTCGACGGATATTTCGACCATTTCGCTTTCGGCCATGGATGGCGTTTCCACCTCCAAGGTTCAGTCCGATGTGGAGAACCTGTTGCGGGAACGACGCAAGATTCTGCCCGGCCGCGAGGATGATTTCTCGGTCAACGACATGACGCAGATGGCGGCCGCCATGACCGGCACGACCACGCTTCTGACCGGCCTTCTGGGCGCGGTGGCTGCCGTCAGCCTGCTGGTGGGTGGCATCGGCATCATGAACATCATGCTGGTGTCGGTGACCGAACGCACCCGTGAAATCGGCATCCGACTGGCGATTGGCGCGCTGGAAAAGCAGGTTCTCACCCAGTTTCTGGTGGAGGCCGTGACGCTGTCGCTGCTTGGCGGTGTGACCGGCATTTTGCTGGGATTGGGTCTTGCATGGCTTGGAACAAGCCTGATGGGTGTGCCCTTCGTCACCAGCCCGGCGATCATCGTGGTGGCCTTCGTTTTCTCGGCAGCGATTGGCATGCTGTTTGGCTATTTTCCGGCACGCCGCGCCGCGCAGCTGAACCCGATTGAGGCGCTGCGCCACGAATAAAGGGCGGCGGGGGGTATTACCTCACGTCATTCTGCGGACAAAGGTCGCAAACCTCACTCTTCGTCATGGTCGGGCTTGACCCGACCATCCACAAGCCAATGAAGTGATGGATCCTCGGGTCAGGCCCGAGGATGACGGAAGTGGGGAGGCAAGGTTTTAATCAACCCACCCGGTGGCATCACCCCGCCTGCTTTACCAGCTCCGCCAGATGCGTCATCACGACAGCTGCGCCCGAAAGCCGCTTTTCGGGCGTTGGCAGGTCGCGGTTGAGATAGACGCTGTGGTCGGGGCGGATTTTCGCCATGCTGCCCTGCTTGGCGATATAGCCGACAAGGCCCGCCGGATTGGGGAATTCCTTGTTGCGGAACTGGATAACAACGCCCTTCGGCCCGGCTTCCAGCTTCTCGACATTGGCGATGCGGCACAGCGACTTGATGTAGACGACCTTGAGCAGGTGCTGCAGCTCGACCGGCAGCGGCCCGAAGCGGTCGATCATTTCCGCACCGAAGGCATCGATTTCCTTCAGTTCCGTGATCTCGCCCAGACGACGGTAAAGACCCATGCGCAGATGAAGGTCCGGTACATAATTTTCCGGGATCATCACCGAGGTTCCGACCGAAATCTGCGGCGACCAGCCACGCTCGGCAATGTCCTCATCGCCCTTCACTTCGGCCACGGCTTCCTCGAGCATCTGCTGATATAGCTCGAAGCCGACTTCCTTGATGTGGCCGGACTGTTCTTCGCCAAGAAGATTGCCCGCACCGCGAATATCAAGGTCATGGCTTGCCAGCTGGAAGCCCGCGCCCAGCGTATCGAGCGATTGCAGCACCTTGAGGCGGCGATCCGCCCCCGTGGTCAGGACCTTGTTGACCGGCAGCGTGAAGAGCGCGAAGGCGCGCACCTTGGAGCGACCAACGCGGCCACGGATCTGGTACAGCTGCGCCAGACCGAACATATCGGCGCGGTGGACGATCAGCGTATTCGCCGACGGCACATCAAGACCGGATTCCACGATGGTCGTGGACAGAAGCACGTCATATTTGCCCTCATAGAAGGCGTTCATGATGTCTTCCAGCTCGCCCGCCGCCATCTGGCCATGGGCAATCGCGACCTTCAGTTCCGGCACATCCGACTGCAGGAAGGCCTGAATATCGGCGAGGTCTGCAAGGCGCGGGCAGACATAGAAGCTCTGGCCGCCGCGATAATGCTCGCGCATCAGCGTTTCGCGGATCACCAGCGGATCGAACGGCGAAATAAAGGTGCGCACCGCCATACGATCAACCGGCGGCGTTGTGATGAGCGAAAGCTCACGCACGCCCGTCATGGCCAATTGCAGCGTGCGCGGAATGGGCGTTGCCGACAGGGTCAGGACGTGCACATCCGACTTCAATTCCTTCAGCCGTTCCTTGTGCTTCACGCCAAAATGCTGCTCTTCGTCGATGATCAGCAGGCCGAGATTGGCGAAATTGATGCCCTGCCCCAAAAGCGCATGGGTGCCGACGACGATGTCAGTTTTGCCTTCGGTGACGTTCTTCTTGACCTGATTGAGTTCCTTGGTGCCGACAAGGCGTGAGGCCTGTTCAACGCGGATGGGAAGGCCGCGGAACCGCTCGGAGAACGTCTTGAAATGCTGGCGGGCGAGAAGCGTGGTCGGCACGACAACGGCCACCTGAACACCATTCATGGCGGCGGCAAAGGCGGCGCGCAGCGCCACTTCCGTCTTGCCGAAGCCCACGTCGCCGCAAATCAGGCGGTCCATGGGTCGGCCAGCGCCGAGATCCTCGCGCACCGCCTCGATGGCGTTCATCTGGTCTTCCGTTTCCTCGTAGGGGAAGCGGGCGGCAAATTCGTCGTAAAGCCCCTCGGGCGTCGTCAGCACGGGCGCATGACGCACAAGGCGGGCTGCGGCAACCTTGATAAGCCCGCCTGCCATATCCAGCAGGCGCTTCTTGAGCTTGGCCTTGCGCATCTGCCATGCGCCGCCACCCAGCTTGTCGAGTTGGGCATCGGAGGATTCCGAGCCGTAACGCGACAGAAGGTCAATGTTTTCAACCGGCAGGAAGAGCTTGGCGTCGTCGGCATAACGTAGTTCAAGGCAGGCATGTTCGGCGCCTGCCACCTTCAGCGTGCGTAGGCCCACGAAACGGCCAATGCCATGTTCGGCGTGAACGACGATGGAACCCTCGTCCAGCCCCGCCACCTCGGCAATGAAATCGGCGGCGCGCTTGCGCTTCTTCGAGCGGCGGACCATGCGGTCGCCGAGAATATCCTGCTCACCGACAATGACGAGGTTGCCCGCCTCAAAGCCGTTTTCCAGCGAAAGGACAGCCGCACCCGCCTCGCCCTTGCCGAGTTTCTCAACCTCTTTCCACGAGGCGACGGGCTTCACCTTGTCGAGGCCGTGTTCGGCCAGAACCTGCATCAGACGATCAAGCGATCCTTCAGACCAACCGGCCACCAGAACCTTAAAACCCTTGGCGCGCTTTTCAGCGATATGCTTGACGGCAATGTCGAACACGTTGACGCGCTGTCCCTCGCCCGCTTCCGTTGCCATCGGCGCGAAACGCGGTCCGGCATGGGCATCGAGTTCGAGAACGCGTGTTGCGCCCGTCTCTGCCTCGTTGAACGGCGTCAGGCGGATGGCGCGGCGCTCGTCCAGAAGCTTGGCAAACTGCTCGGCCCCCAGATAGAGCTGGCCGGGCGGAACGGGCTTGTAAGGCGCACCTTGCGTGGTGCCATGGCCCTTGCCGGGCGTCGCACTGTCCTGGCGGGCCTGATAGTAATCCTGCACCAGCTTGGAGCGTTCAACCGCCGCCTCGCGCACCGTATGATCGGTGACGATGCGGAAGCCTTCGAGATAGTCGAAAACCGTCTCCAGCTTTTCATGGAAGAGCGGCAGCCAGTGTTCCATGCCCGCATAGCGGCGGCCATCGGAAACGGCGACATAGAGCGCGTCGTCGCGGGTCGCCGCGCCAAACAGGCTCAGGTAATTCTTGCGGAAGCGGCTGATCGCATCCGGCGTCAGCGTGACTTCGCTCATGGGGTTCAGATCCAGCGAACGGACCTGCCCGGTGGTGCGCTGGCTGGCCGGATCAAAGGTACGGATGCTTTCCAGCGTATCGCCGAAGAAATCGAGGCGAACCGGCTCTTCAGCCCCCGGCACGAAGACATCGAGGATGCCACCGCGCACGGCATATTCGCCCACTTCGCGCACGGCGGGAACGCGGTCAAAACCGTTCTTTTCCAGTGTGGCGGCAATCAGTTCCATGCGGATCTGGTTGCCCGGCTTGGCCGAAAAGCCGGAGGCTGCCACCACATCACGCGGGGCGACCCGCTGCAGCATGGCATTGACGGTGACAATCAAAATGGCCGGATGCGGCGATTTCGCAAAATGCGCCAGGCCGGAAAGGGCTGCCAGACGGCGGGCCGATGTGTCGGCGCTCGGGGATACGCGGTCATAGGGAAGGCAATCCCAGGCGGGCAGTGTCAAGACCGGAATGTCGGGCGCGGCAAAGGAAAGCACCTGTTCCAGATCGGCCATGCGTTGACCGTCTGAAATCACATAGGCCACGGGCTGGCCCGCGCGCGCCAGTTCCGCCAGCAGGAACGGGTCCATGCCAGCGGGAACATGTCCCACGGTCAGCGCCTCAGCCGAAGCGCCAATCCTTTTCGCGTCATAACCGGGAATCATCACTGGGCCGAGAGGCTTTCCGTCGTCACCGGATCAAATTCCGGACGCGTTTCGCAGATGCGCATGAACATGGGCGTCTGCATATGTTCAGGGATGGGCTTCGAACCATTGATCCAGCTGATCAGGTCCTGATCCTCTTCGCGCATCACATGTTCCAGTGCATCGAGTTCCTCGTCGCTGAAATTGGCGATTTCGCGTTCGGCAAACTGGCCAAGCATCAGGTCCATTTCGCGAATGCCCCGGTGCCAGCAGCGATAAAGAATGCGGCGGCGGCGTTCGTCGAGATCGGCGCTGCTACGGGTCAATCCTGTCATGGGGTCACCTGAATGGTTTGGTTTAAAGCGATATGCGCTGTTGATGCGCGCTTCTATAAACCGTAATTTCCCGCCTGTCAGCCATTCGCGGCACGCTTGCCCCATTCGTTCAGGAGTTCAGCCCCTATCATGCGCCCAGCCCTGCTCGATCCCCTCTTTGCCCCGGTCGAATCGCTGACGGGCGTCGGGCCTAAGCTTGGCGTTCTCATCGCGAAGCTGACGGGCCGTGACGAGGGCGAGGAGGCGCGCGTCCTCGATCTTCTGTTTCTGGGCCCGCATTCCCTGATTGATCGACGCGAACAGCCGGAAATCGCCTTTGCCAAGGAAGGCGGCGTTGTGACGATTAAGGGATGGGTGGATCGCCACCAGCCGCCGCCGCGCGGCAATCGCGCCGCTCCCTACCGGATTTTCCTGCGCGATGGCACGGGCGAACTGGCGTTGACCTTCTTCCACGCCAAGGGCGACTGGCTGGAACGCGCACTTCCGATCGACGAGGAAGTGATGGTGAGCGGCAAGGTGGACTGGTTCAACGGTCGCGCCTCCATGGTTCATCCCGATTATATCGTGAAGGTCAGCGAAGCCGATAACCTGCCGCTGGTCGAGCCGGTCTATCCGCTGACGGCGGGCCTTTCGCCAAAATTGCTGCGCAAAGCCATTGATGCGGCGGTGGCTCGCCTGCCCCATCTGCCGGAATGGCTCGATGAGCCGATGAAGGTGAAGCAGGGCTTTCCCGCCGCCGATGACGCCTTTCGCCGCTTGCATGATCCGCGCGACGCCACCGACATGGACCTGCAGGCCCCGCATCGCCGCCGCCTTGCCTATGACGAGTTTCTGGCCGGTCAGGTTTCGCTGGCGCTCGTTCGTCGCAACATGCGACGCACCAAGGGGCGGCCGATCCGTCCAGACGGGCATCTGGCCCGGCAAATTCTGGAGCACCTGCCCTTTTCGCCCACCGCGAGCCAGCGCGAGGCCATTGCCGATATTTTGAAGGACATGGCGGGGGAAGAGCGCATGTTGCGGCTCATTCAAGGCGATGTCGGCTCTGGCAAGACGCTGGTCGCGCTCTTCGCCATGGCGGCGGCGGTGGAGGCCTGCGCGCAGGCTGTTTTGATGGCGCCAACGGAAATTCTCGCCCGCCAGCATTACGCTACGTTAAGCCGCTTTCTGGCCCAGACCGATATTCGCGCCGAGTTGCTGACCGGCAAGATGAAGGCGAGCGAAAAGAATGCCGCCCTTGCCCGCATCGCCTCGGGCGAAGCGCATATCATCATTGGCACCCATGCCGTGTTTCAGGAGGGCGTGACCTATCACGATCTGGCCTTGGCGGTGGTGGATGAGCAGCACCGCTTTGGTGTCCATCAGCGCCTTCGCCTCACCGCCAAGGGGCTTTCGCCGCATATGCTGGTGATGACGGCAACGCCCATTCCGCGCACGCTTGTGCTCGCCGCCTTTGGCGACATGGATGTGTCGAAGCTCACGGAAAAGCCCGCAGGCCGAAAGCCGATCCAGACCGTGACCGTCCCCAATGAACGCATTGGCGATGTTGTCGAACGCCTGCGCCATGCGGTGCGCGACGGCAAGAAGGCCTACTGGATCTGCCCTCTGGTGGAAGAGAGCGAGGAAAGCGACCTCACCTCGGTTGAGGAGCGCCACGCGACCTTGCAGCAGTTTTTCGGACCGCAGGCGGGGTTGATCCATGGCCGGATGAGTGCCGCCGAAAAGGATGCCGTGATGAACGCCTTCAAGGCGGGCGACATCCGCCTGCTGGTCGCGACCACGGTGGTGGAGGTCGGTGTGGACGTGCCGGACGCAACGATCATGGTCATCGAACATGCCGAGCGCTTCGGCCTTGCCCAGCTTCACCAGTTGCGCGGGCGTGTCGGGCGCGGCGATGAAGCCTCGTCCTGCATCCTGCTCTACAAGGGGCCGCTTTCGGAAAACGGCAAGGCGCGTCTCAGTATCCTGCGCGAGAGCGAGGATGGCTTCCTGATTGCCGAAGAGGATTTGCGGCTGCGCGGTGAAGGCGAGCTTCTGGGCACCCGCCAGTCGGGCACGCCCGGCTTTCGCATGGCAAGCCTTGAGGCGCATGGCGATCTTCTGGAAACGGCGCGCAAGGATGCGGCCTATCTGATCGACCGCGACCCGGAGCTGGAAAGCCCGCGTGGCGACGCCATTCGCACCCTGCTCTATCTGCACCGGCGCGATGAGGCGATCCGTTATTTAAGGGCTGGCTGATCGTCTTCCGCGCCCGGCAATTTGAAGTCGGGATAGACCAGACCACCGGAAATCAGAAGCTTTGCCGCATCTTCCGGAGACATATCGAGGACCGTGACCTTGTCTTTCGGCACGAAGAGCAGGAAACCGGCGGTCGGGACGGGCGTCGGCGGCAGGAACACGGCCAGCATTTCCTGTCCGAGTTCATTGAAGCGCACCTGAAGCTCCCCCTTCACCTCGGAAGCGATGAAAACCATTGCAAAGGTTCCGGGGCCGGGAAATTCCATCAGCCCGACCGTGCGGAAAGATTGGTTGTTTTCCTTGAGTACCGTTTCGAAAATCTGTTTCACGCCCTTGTAGATCGGGCGCACCAGCGGGGTGCGGTTCAAAACGGATTCGGTGAACGTCACCACCCATTGACCGATGAGGTTCGAGCCGAGAAAGCCGATGACCGTGATGATGATCACGGCAATCAGCAGCCCCATGCCCGGAATGGCGAATTGCAGATATTCTTCCGGGTTATAATGCAGCGGAATATAGGGCTTTACCCAGCTGTCGGCCCAATGGATGAAGGTCCAGATCAGCCAGCTGGTGATGACCAAAGGCGCACAGATGATCAGGCCCGTCAGGAAGCTGTTCCTGAGGCGGGTTCCAAAGGAGACCTTGTCGGCACTGTCACTCATGCTTCAGCGGTGTCCTTGGTCATGAAGGCCGGATGGAAGGAAACAATGCCGGAGGGCACCGGCCCTGACAAGGGCAGTGCCATGAAATAGTCCGCCGGAATATCAGGCAGAACAAGCGCTTCCCGCGGCGCAAAACCAAAGCGGCGATAATAGGCGGGCTCACCCACCAGCACGCAGCCACCGGCGTCAGCGTCTTTCATCCAGGCGATGGCAGCGCGCATCAAGGCCGAACCGATGCCCTGCCCCTGCAGGTCCGGCAGTACGGAAATCGGCCCCAGACCAAACCAGTTGGTCTCGGCATCGTTGATCCGGACCGGGGACAGCGCCAGATGCCCGAGAATGTCGCCACCGGCCTCGCACACGAGCGACAATGACAAGGCACCTGCCGCCCGCAAGTCTCGAACGATCGCCGCTTCGGTGCCCTGACTGTAGGGGTGCCCCTCGAAGGCGAGATGCGTCACCCGACCAATTGTCTTCTCATCGCCCGGCAATTCGTGGCGAATGATCATTCCACCGTGACCGACTTGGCGAGGTTGCGCGGCTGGTCAACGTCTGTGCCCATGAAGACGGCGGTGTAATAGGCAATCATCTGGATCGGCAGAGCGTAGATCATCGGCGAGATGATTTCCTCAACCATTGGCAACACGATGGTGGCCATGGTCGGAAGCTTCGAGGCGGCAGCGCCCTTCTCGTCCGTGATGAAGATGATCTTGCCGCCGCGCGCGGCCACTTCCTGCATGTTGGACACCGTCTTTTCGAAGAAGCGGTCATGCGGGGCAATGACGATCACCGGCATGTTTTCGTCGATCAGGGCAATCGGGCCATGCTTCAGCTCACCGGCGGCATAGCCTTCGGCGTGGATATAGGAGATTTCCTTGAGCTTCAGCGCGCCTTCAAGCGCCAGCGGATAGCTGGTGCCACGGCCCAGATAGAGCACGTCCTTATAACGCGAAAGATCACGCGACAGGCTTTCGATCTGCGGCTGGATGCTGTTCAGCACGCGCGTCATGATGCGCGGCATTTCCATCAGCGCCTTGACGAGCGCGGTTTCTTCGGCAGCCGAAATCGTGCCGCGTTCGCGACCGGCAGCAATCGAAAGGGCCGCCAGAACGGCCAGCTGGCAGGTGAACGCCTTGGTGGAGGCCACGCCGATTTCCGGACCGGCGAGAATCGGGAACACGGCATCCGATTCACGGGCAATCGTCGATTCCTTGACGTTGACGACCGCGCCGATCTTCAGACCTTCTGCCTTGCAATAGCGAAGCGAGGCCAGCGTATCGGCGGTTTCACCCGACTGCGAGATGAAGAGGGCTGCCTGATCCGGCGAAAGCGGCATTTCGCGATAACGGAATTCCGACGCCACATCGATTTCGACCGGCAGGCGGGCATAGCGCTCGAACCAGTATTTGCCCGTCAGGCCCGCCAGATAGGCGGTGCCGCAAGCGGAAATGGCAAGGCTGCGCACGGCGGAAAAATCAATGGCCGTATCGACCTTCACCGTGCCGGAGGTGAAGTCGATGTAGTGGCTGAGTGCATGCGAAATGACTTCCGGCTGCTCATGGATTTCCTTCTCCATGAAGTGACGGTGGTTGCCCTTGTCCACGAGGAAGGCGGCGGCCTGCGTGATCTGGCGCGGGCGCTCCACACGGTTGCCGTTGTGATCCATGATCTCCGCACCCTTGCGGTTGATGACGACACAATCGCCATCCACCAGATAGGTGATCTCATTGGTGAACGGCGAGAGTGCAATGGCATCCGAGCCGATGAACATTTCACCCTTGCCGTAGCCAACGGCCAGCGGCGGACCGGAGAGCGCACCCATCAGCGTATCCGGGTCGTCCTTGAACATCACCACCAGCGCATAGGCGCCGGTGACGCGACGCAGCATCTTGAGCATGGCGTCGCGATGGCCGAGCCCTTCGCGGGTATACTTGGCGAGCAACTGGGCCACGACTTCCGTGTCGGTCTGGCTCTTGAAGCTTGCGCCATCGGCCAGAAGCTCGTCGCGGATTTCGGAAAAGTTCTCGATGATGCCGTTGTGAACAACGGCGACGCCATCGACGAAATGCGGATGCGCATTGGTCTCATTGGGAACGCCATGGGTCGCCCAGCGGGTGTGAGCAATGCCGATATTGCCGGCCAGCGGTTCGTCGGCCAGACGACGTTCCAGATTGAAGAGCTTGCCTTCGGCGCGGCGGCGGTCAAGCGCGCCTTCGTGGATTGTCGCGACGCCCGCCGAGTCATAACCGCGATATTCGAGGCGCTTCAGCGCGTCCACAAGACGACCGGCAACCGGCTGGGTTCCAACAATTCCGACAATGCCGCACATTTTGCTCTCTCTCGAAATCAGATCACGGGAAGCATATTGCTTTGCCGCAACTCATAAACGTCTCAACCGGCGAGCGCAAACGCGAGGCCGGTCACATTCGGTTTCGGTCCGTAACGCTGACCTATTCCTTGGGCTTGGACTTGGCGGCCTTGGCCGCCAGATTGCGCTCGCGGATGACGACCGCGCGGCCCGGCTTCATTTCCTGACGCGCGCGACCGAGCGCCAAGGCCTCATCCGGCACATCCGTGGTGATCACGCTGCCGGATGCCACCAGCGCGTCGTTACCGACCGAAACCGGCGCCACCAGAGAGGTGTTGGAGCCGATAAAGGCCCGCTCGCCGATCTTCGTCACATGCTTGTTCACGCCATCATAATTGCAGGTGATGGTCCCTGCCCCGATATTGGCGTCCGCGCCGATGAAGGCATCGCCGATATAGGTCAGGTGATTGACCTTGGCGCCCGCGCCAATCTCGGCCTTTTTCACCTCGCAGAAATTACCAACCTTGGAGCCTTCCCCCAGATGCGCGCCGGGGCGAAGGCGGGCGAACGGACCAACCGTCGCGCCCGCTGCCACATGGGAACCTTCCAGATGCGAAAAGGCATGGATGACCGCGCCGCTTTCCACCGTGACGCCGGGGCCGAACACGACATTCTGCTCGATCTGCGCGTCCTGACCAATCACCGTATCATGCGAGAGGAAAACGGTTTCCGGTGCTAGCATGGTCACGCCCGACAGCATGATTTCGTGGCGGCGGCGCTTCTGCCACATCGCTTCGAGAACGGCGAGTTCGGCGCGCGTGTTGCAGCCGGTCATTTCCTCTTCCGACGCTTCGACCATCGCTGCCTTGCCGCCAAGTTTGCGAACGATCTCGACGAGGTCGGTCAGGTAGTATTCGCCCTTGGCATTGTTGTTGGTGATGCGCTGCAGGAGATCCAGCGCGCGCTTGCCGTTGATGGCCATGATGCCACTATTGCACCATTTGACGGCGCGCTCGGCGTCGGTTGCGTCCTTTTCCTCGCGAATGGCGTAAAGGCTGCCCTTCTCGGTCAGAAGGCGACCATAGCCGGTCGGATTTTCGGTATGGAAGCCGATCACCACGACATCATTGCCCTCAGCAAGCTTGCGGCGCGCTTCGATAAGCGGCGCGGGCGTGATCAGCGGAACGTCGCCATAGGCCACGAGAACATCATGATACTGCCGGGACAGCGCTTCGCGCGCCATGAGCACGGCATGGCCGGTGCCCAGCCGCTTATCCTGCAGGAAGGGTTCGACAGGAATACCTTCCCTGGCCGCCGTTGCCGTGACCTTTTCAGCGTCACGTCCCACCACCAGCGCCACATTGCGCACGTCCGCAGCGCCAACGGCGCGCATGACATGCGAAATCATCGGCAGCCCGGCGACCGGGTGCAAAACCTTGGAGAAGCTGGACTTCATCCGGGTGCTATCGCCCGCGGCGAGGATAACGGCCAGACAGCTGCGTTCCATGGAAGGGTCCTTTCAGGCAGACGGGAAAGACCGCGCCCGGACAGACGCGATTCCTGAGTGTCTTCATATCAGCCGGATAAGGCATGACAAGAGGCGCTGGCGGGTCTGTATGCCGCTTGGTTAAGCGCGGTCGGGAAGGCCCATGCGAACGATCTTTTCCATGATCGAGCGTGCCAGCTCGCCGTTGCGTGCCTGCAATGCGCATGACAAGGTGCGATAGGTGTCCGCATCCGCAGCACTCAAGGGCCCGGCCATGGCCGGATTGCGCTTGATGCGCAGAACCGTTGCTGTTTTGAGTGCTGCTTCCGAAGACTGGATGAAGACATTGGCCGACGCCTCGGCAATCGCAACATGAAGGTCGAGCAGCAGGGTGATCACCTCTTCCGCGGGTGTTACCACAGACACGAGCCGGTCCAGGCGGCGGAGGATGGCGTTGATCTGCTGCGGCGTACCATTCGTTGCGGCGAGCATGGCCGCCGTCGGCTCCAGCATCAGGCAGATTTCCTGCAACTGGCCGAGAAGATTATCCTCAAGACCCGCCTCAATGTACCAGTACAGGACAGAGGGATCATAGTGGTTCCACTCATTGCGCGGGCGAACAGAGGTGCCCACGCGAACGCGCGGATTGATCAGCCCCTTGGCGTCGAGCGTTTTCATCGCCTCGCGCAATACGGTGCGCGAAACGCCAAAACGCAGCGCCAGATCCGTATCGCCGGGTAAGATTTCACCGACGGAATAACGCCCGGCAACAATGTCCTTGCCCAGCGCCTCAACCACTCGTGAGTGGTTGGTCGCGACACGACGCTTCTTCAGTATCGTTTCAAGAGCCGGTTTACGCAGCAATGTCTGCAATCTCGTTTTTCAGTCGCTGGTGCCGCGCAGGTGGATTGCGCGTGGGGCACTCTTGGACTTGGAAGGGTGCAAATTTATTCGGCTCGAATGGGCTGGTTCGGGCGCGACATGCATCATGCATTGACCGGGAGAATAAACGGACAGGCATTCTGCCGCTTTAAGTTTTTGATGCGAATAATAACCCGCACTTACTTGTAAGGGATCACTAAAATACGAAATAAATGGCAATGAAAAGCCCGGATTGGACTAAACCAATCCGGGCTATCCTTGGCCCCTCGATGGCCCCTTTTGCATAAGGCGGCGCGTGAGAGGCGTTCTATTCAGGCTGGCAGCCGATTACTGCGGCAGCTTGTCGTCAACGCCAGCGACGTAGAAGTTCATGCCGAGCAGCGGGCCGTCTTCAGACTTTTCGCCAGCCTTCAGCCATTCGGTGCCGTCCTGCTTCTTCACCGGGCCGGTGAAGGGGTGAAGTTCGCCCGACTTGATCTTGGCTTCCGTGGCTTCGGCCATGGCCTTCACGTCATCCGGCATGTTGGTGTAGGGCGCCATGGTCAGGATGCCGTCCTTGAGGCCGTCCCACATGCCTTCCGACTTCCAGGTGCCGTCGATCAGCGCATTGACGCGCTTGATGTAATAGGCGCCCCAAGTGTCGACGATCGCGGTGAGCTGCGTCTTCGGACCGGCGGCGATCATGTCAGAAGCCTGACCGAAAGCCTTGATGCCACGCTCGGCAGCAACCTGCATCGGAGCCGTCGTATCGGT
Source organism: Pseudomonadota bacterium (assembly GCA_020161665.1). Classification (GTDB taxonomy): domain Bacteria; phylum Pseudomonadota; class Alphaproteobacteria; order Rhizobiales; family Rhizobiaceae; genus Ectorhizobium. The sequence goes on from JAIUPA010000022.1 coordinate 78,192, forward strand.
GTGCTGCGTCAGGATATCAACGCCCTGGTCGATCAGAGCCTTGGCAGCGTCAGCTTCCTTGCCCGGGTCGAACCAGGTGTTGGCCCATACGACCTTCAGCTTGAAGTCCGGGTTGACGGACTGGGCGCCGAGGATGAAGGAGTTGATGCCCATCACCACTTCCGGGATCGGGAAGGAGGCGATGTAACCGGCAACGCCCTTGGTCGACATCTTGGCCGCGATCTGGCCCTGAATGTAACGGCCTTCATAGAAGCGCGAGTTGTAGGTGGCGAGGTTCGGAGCCGTCTTGTAGCCGGTGGCGTGTTCGAACTTCACCTTCGGGAACTTGGAAGCCACCTTCACGGTTGCGTCCATGAAGCCGAACGAGGTGGTGAACACCAGTTCGCAGCCCGAACGTGCCATGCGCTCGATGGCGCGTTCAGCGTCCGGACCTTCCGGGATGTTTTCGAGGTAGGAGGTTTCGACCTTGTCGCCAAGGGCCTTTTCCAGCTGCTGGCGACCGAGGTCGTGAGCCTGCGTCCAGCCGCCGTCGGTCTTGGAACCAACGTAGATAAAGCAGATCTTGTGCTTGTCAGCAGCAGAGGCGGCAGCCGTCATGCTGAACAGAACAGCAGCAGATGCAGCAAAGGAAATGAGAAGTTTCTTCATGATGTCCTCAGTTTCAGGTTGAAGTCGTTTGTAGGACCATCCCCGGCCGTCATCAGCGGTCGGGAACGAAGGCTTTGCCGAGCGAGGCCGGCGTATTGATGAGCGTCATGCGACGATTATGCGAGATCAGCACGAGTACCACAACGGTGGCGGCGTATGGCAGGGCCGAAAGGAACTGCGACGGAATGCCCACCCCAAGCGCCTGAGCGTGAAGCTGGCCAATGGTGACGGCCCCGAAGAGGTAGCCGCCTGCCAGAACCCGCCAGGGCCGCCAGGAGGCAAACACCACCAGCGCCAGCGCAATCCAGCCGCGACCGGCGGTCATGTTTTCCGTCCATTGCGGCGTGTAGATCAGCGACAGTTGCGCTCCGGCGAGACCGGCACAGGCGCCCCCGAACATCACCGCCAGATAGCGCAGGCGAATGACGCCGATGCCCAGCGCATGGGCCGAGGCATGGCTATCGCCAACGGCGCGAAGCTTCAGCCCTGCCCGGCTCTTGAACAGGAACCAGTTGACGCCGATGACAAGCGCAATCGACAGATAGAATATCAGGTCCTGCTTGAAGAGCAGCGGGCCGAGGAAAGGAATATCGGCCAGAAGCGGAATGTTGATCTGCGGCAGCTTGATGCCGGGCTGACCGACGAACGATTCGCCGAGCATGCCCGAAACGCCCAGACCGAGGATGGTCAGCGCCAGACCCGTGGCAACCTGATTGGCCACCAGCGTCAGCGTCAGGAAGCCGAACAGCAGGGAGAACAGAGCACCGACGACAATGCCGGCCACTACGCCGACATAGGGCGACCCGGTGATGGCGGTTGCGGCAAAGGCTGAGACCGCGCCCATCACCATCATGCCCTCTACCCCGAGGTTCAGAACGCCTGCGCGCTCCGTCACCAGTTCACCCAATGCGGAGATGACGAGCGGAGTCGCTGCCGTAATGATCGTCAAAAGAATGGCTTCGATGATCATGCGGCGTCTCCTTCCGCTGCGCGCTTGCCGGAAAAGACGAGCCGGATGCGATAGAGAATGAGCGTATCGCAGGACAGCACGAAAAACAGGAGAAGCCCCTGAAAGACGCGCGTGACCTTGTCGGATACGCCAATCGAAAGCTGTGCGCCCTCGCCGCCGAGATAAGTCAATGCCAGCACCAGACCGGCGGCGACGATGCCGAAGGGATTGAGGCGACCGAGGAAGGCCACGATGATGGCAGTGAAGCCGTAGCCGGGCGAGATGACCGGGCGCAACTGGCCGATGGCCCCGGACACTTCCGAAATGCCCGCAAGGCCCGCAAGTGCGCCGGAAAACAGCATCGAAAACCAGATCATGCCGCGGCTGGAAAAGCCCGCGAAGCGCCCTGCTCGTTCCGACTGGCCGAGTACGGAAATCTGGAAGCCTTTCAGCGTGTATTTCATCATGAAGGCGACGCCGACGGCGGCGACCAGCGCGAAGACAAAGCCCCAATGGGCGCGTCCCGATTCGGAAAAGATTTCCGGCAACACACCGACCGGCGCGAACTGGCGCGTTTCCGGGAAGTTGAAGCCTTCCGGGTTACGCCAGGGACCGCGCACCAGCCAGTCGAGGAAAAGCTGGGCGATATAGACCAGCATGAGGCTCGTCAGGATTTCGTTGGTGTTGAAATGCGCCTTCAACAGCGCCGGAACGGCGGCATAAAGCGCGCCTCCAATCATGCCCATGATGAGCATGGGCAGCAGCAGCCATTCCGGTTGCCAGCCGTAAAAGACGACCGGCAGGATGGAGCCGAAAATCGCCCCCATGATGAATTGGCCTTCGGCACCGATGTTCCAGTTATTGGAGCGATAGCAGATCGACAGGCCGACCGCGATGAGGATGAGCGGTGCCGCCTTGATGGCCAGTTCGTGCAGCGACCACACTTCCATCAAAGGCATGATGAAGATCGCGTCCAGCGCTTCAATCGGATTTTTGCCCAGTGCGGCAAACATGATCGCCCCGGCAACGATCGTCATCGCGAAGGCAATCAGCGGCGAGGCCGCCATGAAGAATTTCGACAGGCGGGGCCGCCGTTCCAGCTCAATGCGCATCAGCCGCCTCCGCACCTTCGTTCTTTTCGTGCATGCCGCCCATCAGCAGGCCGATCTTTTCGCGGTTCATGTCACCGGCCGGGAACGGCGCGGAGAGCTTGCCCTCGGAAATAACGGCGATGCGGCTGGCGACTTCGAAAATCTCGTCCAGATCCTGACTGATCACCACAACGGCAGAGCCATTGCGCGCCAGATCAACCAGCGCCTGACGAATGCGGCTCGCCGCGCCCGCATCAACACCCCAGGTCGGTTGATTGACGATCAGCACGGAGGGCTGGCGATCCAGCTCACGTCCCACAATGAACTTCTGCAGATTGCCGCCCGACAGAGAGCCCGCTGGCGGGTCTTCCGCCGACTTGCGCACATCCATGGTCTCGCTGATACGCTTGGCGGCGTCTGTCAGCGTTCCGTGGCGGATGATGCCCAGTGCGCCGCCGCTCAGAAACACGTTGCGATCCGACTGGTTGCGGGCCAGAAGCAGGTTTTCCGAAAGCGTGAGCGCCGGTACGGCGGCATGGCCATGGCGCTCCTCGGGCACAAAACCGGCCCCCAACAGGCGGCGGTCCGTAATGCCAAGATGGCCTGCGGCCACACCGCGAATGGAGACACTGTTTCGGTCAGCCTGCGGGAATTCACCGGACAGGGCATCGAACAATTCGCCCTGGCCGTTGCCTGCCACACCGGCAATGGCCAGCACTTCTCCGGCCTTCACCTCAAATGAAATATCCTTCAGCGTGACCGCAAACGGTGTGCGGGCGGGAACCGTGAGATTGCGCGCCGAGAGGAGAACGTCGCCCAGTTCCTGCGTTTCGTCGCGTTCCACGCTGGCAACTTCAGCACCCACCATCATGCGGGCAAGCGAGGCCGGCGTTTCCTGACGCGGGTCGCAAGCGCCCGTGACCTTGCCGTGACGCAGAACGGTTGCCCGGTCACAGATGCGCTGCACCTCTTCCAGACGGTGGCTGATATAGAGCACCGAGCGCCCTTCGGATTTCAGCTTGTCCAGCGTTTCAAACAGCTTGTCAGCTTCCTGCGGCGTCAACACCGAGGTCGGTTCATCGAGAATGATCAGCTGCGGGTTTTGCAACAGCGCGCGCACAATCTCGATGCGCTGGCGCTCGCCGACCGAAAGGTCTGCCACATGGGCCGATGGATCGAGCGGCAGACCGTAGGCCTTCGAGAGCTTGGCTGCCTCGTCCGCGACCTTGGACAGCGGAATATTGTCATCGAGCGAAAGCGCAATGTTTTCCGCAACCGTCAGGGCTTCGAACAGCGAAAAATGCTGGAAGACCATGCCGATACCGATATGGCGGGCATCACCGGGGGATGGAATGGTCACGGGCTTGCCGTTCCAGACGATCTGTCCTGAAGTCGGCGCCAAAACGCCGAACAACATCTTCACAAGCGTGGATTTGCCCGCTCCGTTTTCACCGAGAAGCGCGTGGATTTCACCGGGCATGATATTGAGATCAATACCATTGCACGCGGCAAAGGTTCCAAACAGCTTGGTCAGCTTCCGGATGGACAACAGCGGCACCGCTGCCGGTTCAGTCATATGGCCTTATCCCCTCAGTCCCCATCCGCTCAGCGGGCCATTTTGGCCTCATTGACGAGCGCTAGGGTCCTTTTATTTTGCACCGCCTAATTATTGACCACCGCCGCCGGGGCGATGCAAGCGATTTTTGGAGTTGTATGCAATGAGGGCAATAGGTTGTTTCACTCAGCGCGCCCAAGTGTGGGAAAAAGCTGCAACACGGCACCGATGAAATAAAGATAGAGGCCGCTGAGCGACACACCGAGCTTCACCCAAGACGGCGTTTCGAAGCCGTGCAGCAGCGCGTAGACGCCAAAGCCCGACCAGACGAAGAAGATGGCGAGATTGAGCGGTCGCAGGCGCTTGACGCGCACCGGATGCAGGAAATGGATGGGCAGGAAGGTCAAAACGACCGAGATCAGCACGACAATCGAAGCGGTCAGTTCGCCAGCGCCCACCACAAACAGGGTGAAAATCACCATGTTCCAGACCACCGGGAAGCCCGAGAAGAAATATTCGTCCGTCTTCATGCCCATGTCGGCATAGTAGATGGCGCTGGAGACGACGATGGCACCGCCCGCCAGAAATGACCACGGCTCACCGATCATGCCGCTCTGGTAGAGGGCAAAGGCGGGCAAAAGCACGTAGGTGACGTAATCAATGATGTTGTCCAGCGTATCGCCCGACCAGTTGGGCAGGACTTCTTTCACCCGAACGCGCCGGGCAATGGGGCCATCGATGCCATCCACGAAAAGGGCAGCGGCCAGCCACCAGAACATGGCGACGAAATCCTTCTCCGCAGCGGCCAGCACGCCGAGAAAGGCCAGAAACGAGCCCGATGCGGTGAGGATATGCACCGAAAAGGCCCGGATTTCCGCATAGGGAACGCGCTTGTAATTGAAGATCTTCATTCGCTTTGCCCCCAAAGTCATGCCGGTCCTTCGGGGATTGCTTGTAGTGCATAATGGGGCCTCAATGAAACCAGTCCGGCGCGGAATTTCGGGAAAAAGTAAGCGCCCTTACGCATCGGAACGTTTGCCGCATGGAAATTCCCGTGCGCGACCTTTAAAGTGCCACCAAATCGAAATGCCTTCGGGAGCGCGTTGCATGGAAAAGTTCGAGATTGCAGTGGTGGGTGGCGGCCTTGCAGGCTTCATTGCAGCCTTGGCACTGGCCCGCGCCGGTCGTTCCGTCGCGTTGATTGCCCCGGACCCGGAGAAAAGCGATTTTCGCACCACCGCACTCATGGACCAATCGGTGCGCTTCATGGAGCGGCTCGGCCTTTGGGAGCGCGTTTCGCCGGATGCAGCCGGGCTGGCAACGATGCAGATCATTGACGGGACCGAGCGGCTGATCCGCGCGCCAATTGCCAAGTTCCGCTCGTCAGACATCGGCATTCCGGCTTTCGGCTATAATTTCGTGAATGCCACGCTGCTAGCAGCTCTGGCAGACGCCGTTGCCGCCGAGCCGAACATCACACGCTTTACCAGCGCGGCGGAAACCGTTTCGCCACAGACGGACGCCGTGCGCCTGACACTTGGCGATGGCAAAGAGATTGAGGCCGCCTTTGTCGTGGGGGCTGATGGTCGCCGCTCGAAGGTGCGTGACGCCGCCGGCATTACGATTCGCACCTGGGCCTACCCGCAGACCGCGCTCGTTTTGAATTTCGCCCACACAATCCCGCATGAAAACACCTCGACCGAATTCCATACGGAAACCGGGCCGTTCACGCAGGTGCCGCTGCCGGGGGATCGTTCGAGCCTTGTCTGGGTTGTGCGCCCGGAACAGGCGGAAGCCCTGCTGGCGCTCTCGCCCGACGCTTTAAGCACGCGTGTCGAGGCGCGCATGCAGTCCATGCTGGGTAAGGTCACGGTGGAACCCGGCGTGCAGGCTTGGCCGCTGTCGAGCCTTGTGGCGAACCATTTCGGCAAGGGGCGGATTGCCCTCATTGGCGAAGCGGCTCATGCCTTCCCGCCGATCGGGGCACAGGGGCTCAACCTTTCGCTTCGCGATATCATCGCGCTGGTTGATCTTCTCGGCACGGTTCCTGAACGTTCCATTCCCGGCGATGCGGGTGATCGGTTTGATCGCCGCCGCCGCGCCGACGTGTGGAGCCGCACCTATAGCGTTGATCTACTCAACCGCTCGCTGCTTTCGGCCTTCCTGCCGGTGCAGATGGTGAGGGCTGCGGGCCTGCACCTTCTCTCCGCCGTCTCGCCGCTGCGCAACATGCTGATGCGCGAAGGCGTAGAGCCGGGTCGCGGTTTCCGCGCCCTGCCCTCGATCCTCAAGGATGTTGTGCTTCGTCGCTGAGGATTCTCAAAACCATCCGGCGCGGATGGCGTAGAGAAATGCCGTCAGCGTGAAGACCGAGCAGACGGTGGTGATGAGGATGGTGGCCGACGCCTTGTCCTGCCACGCTCCATAGACCTGCGCCATGACGTGAACGCTGGCCGCCGTCGGAAGCGCTGCCACCAGCATTGCCGTATGCACCCAGACCGGATCGAACCGACCGGCAAGCGACAACACCGCAAAGACCACCAGCGGATGAACGATCAACTTAATCGGCACCGCCACGAGAATATCGCGCGGCACGCGGCCGACGGGTTTCAGCGCGAGTGTCACGCCAATCGAGAAGAGCGCGACCGGGGCGGCTGACTGTCCCAGCCCATCAACCAATTGCATCAGCGGGCGGGGTTGCTGCCATTCAAAGGCGGCAGCCAAGAGACCCGCAAACGCGCCGAGCACGAAGGGATGCGACAGAACCTTGCGGGCGATATCTCCGGAAAGCCGTGCGACCGATCGCCGATCCCCTTGCGCAAAGGCCATGAGGGCCGGAACGACCATGAAATGCGTAGCGTTTTCAAAGCAGACGATGAGGGCCACCGGAATGGCGGCCTTTTCCCCAAAGGCCAGCAGCGAAAGCCCCGGCCCCATGAAGCCGATATTGCCATAGGCCCCGGCGAACGCCTGCATGGTGGCGTCTGGAACGGAAGCGCGACGCCAGAGCACGGCGGCGGCATAAACCGCACCGAAAACCAGATAGGTCGCGCCGATATCCATGAGGATGAAATCAACCCGGGCGATATCGGCAAAGGGTGCGCGCGACACCAGCTTGAACAGCAGCGCGGGCATGGCGGCATAAATCACGTAGATGTTCAGCCAGCCAAGCGCTTCGGCACCCTGCTTGAAGTAGAGGGCTGCGACGTAACCGATGGCAATCAGCCCGAAAAAGGGAATGAGCATGCCCAGCACTTCCGCCATGCGTCACTCCTTGTGCTGGCTGCGGTCGAGGCGGTCTCTTTAGCCGATCCGGGAGAGAATGGGAAAGGTCTGCTGGAACCAGATGGCCGCATCGCTGACAAAGCCCGACAGGAAGGCAAGGCCGGTGAGGATGAGAAGGACGCCCATGACCTTTTCGACCACCCCGAGATGGCGGCGAAAGCGCGTGAGGAAGCGCATGAAAGCCCCGGAAAAGGCAGCGGCAATCCAGAACGGCACGGCAAGGCCCAGCGAATAGATGGCGAGCAGCAGTGCGCCCTCACCCACCGTTTCGCGCACGGCGGCGATGTTGAGGATCGCGCCCAGTACGGGGCCGATGCACGGCGTCCAGCCAAAGGCAAAGGCCAGACCCATGATATAGGCACCGGAGAGCGTGGCGGGCTTGCCGCCGCCCTGAAAGCGCGCCTCACGCGACAGAAACCCGATGCGGAAGACACCAAGGAAGTTGAGGCCCATGATGATGATGACCACGCCGCCGATCTTGGCGAGCAGGTCCATATGCTGTCTCAGCAACAGACCGACGCTGGAGGCGGCAGCGCCGAGGCCTACGAAAACGGTGGCAAAGCCAAGCGTGAAGAACAGCGCCGTCAGCAGAATGGCGCTTTTCGAGCGCCCCTCACCGCTGCCCTCTTCGCGGAACTGTTCCAGCGAAATCCCGGCCATATAGCAGAGATAGGGCGGTACAAGCGGCAGAACGCAGGGCGAAAGAAAGGACAGCGCTCCCGCCAGAAGCGCGCTCAGAAACGAAATATCGGCAATCGACACGGACAGACGCTCCTGCGCACCAAAATACGGAAGCCCGAAGGCCGCGTCTTCCTAACCCCGGCAAGAGGGAATTGCCAATCACCTTTTCGCGCCCGCGACGGCAAATCGCATGGACGTAACATCGCCACACATTTCACAGTGAAACCGGCGTCATTCGATGTTAAGTTGTTACATCAAAAAAATACATATTAAAGATGGAGTAAATTATGATGGATCATATCCTTAATGATGAAATTTGGAAAAAAATCCAAGCCGCACAATATAGTTGGCAAATAAATCAGACTGAATTGAATGAAATTAAAAATATAACCGGCCTTCCAGTAGGCGTAATTCAGAATATAAATTGCTTAGATGGCCGGAGGGAAATTGGACAATGTCTTTTTCGCCAGAACAAAAAATCTGTCGCAAGATGGATCGTCAAGGATTGGGGCGGCATAAGAAGAGGGAGTAACGACACCATTGATGACTGGATGTTCAAACTCAAGCAGTTCGATAACGAAAGCGTTGAGAAATTCATTCATCACTATGGGGTTAAACGGATTTCGTCCTGGAGCAAAATCCTTGCGTTTGCGGACCCAGAAAAATACGCCATTTACGACTCACGGACCGCCACAGCGCTGAACTGCATTCTATTTAAGAAGGAGTGCGACGTTCAGTTTTATATGCCCCCAAGCCGCAACGAAAGAGTGATTTTCATTCAAAATAACCTCAAAAAATACACAAAAAACAAATACTACACTATACTGCGTTATAGTGAATATATTAAATATTTAGATCATTTTGTATCGAAGAGATATTTCGAAAATAAACTCGAAGCTGAGCAAAAGCTTTTTGCTTTTGCTGTCAGTGACGATCTATTCGACTACCTCGGAATTACCCCGCCACGGCCCGAACAGGCTGGGGGTGGACGGTGTGGTGGCCGGTCAAGGGCTCGTCGCGATTTTCCAGCATGATCGCCATGCATTCCGGCAGAATGCTTTCAAAGGCCTTCACGCATTGCGGATCAAACTGAGAGCCGGACTGCTCGATGATGTAGGCAACGGCCTTATCGACGCTCCACGCTTCCTTGTAGGGGCGCACCGTGGTCAGCGCATCAAACGTATCGGCAATCGCAACAATGCGTCCGGCCAGCGGAATGGCGGTGCCTGCCGAGCCGAAGGGATAGCCGGTGCCATCCCAGCGTTCGTGGTGGGTGAGCGCAATTTCGGCCGCCAGCTGCAGCAGGGACGATTTCGATTCGGCGAGAATGTCGTAACCCGCCAGCGTGTGGGTCTTCATCTCGTTGAATTCCTCAACGGTCAGCTTGCCGGGCTTGTTGAGAATGGCGTCCGCAATGGCCACCTTGCCGATGTCATGCATGGGAGCGGCCAACCGGATTTCACGGCAAGCCTCGTTTGACAGACCGCAGGCCCTTGAAATCGCTTCCGAATAGGCCCCGACGCGAATCGTGTGGCGGGCCGTTTCCGCACTCTTGTAGGCAGCGGCTGTCGTCAGGCGTTCGATGATTTCGATTTCGCGTTCATGCAGTTCGGCAACGGCCTTGTCGACCTCGCTGCGCAGCCAGTCGGCCTGATTCTCCAGCTTGTTCTGGGCATCAACGAGCGCCATCAGATTGCGCAACCGCGCCTGAAACTCGAGCGGGTTGATCGGCTTGGCGAGAAAATCTATGGCGCCGGCTTCAAGGGCCGCCATGCGCGTTGCCGTATCCGTATCGGCGGAGACGAAAACGGCGGGCTTGTTGCGGAACTTCTCGTTTCTGGCCAGTTCCTTGAGAAGCTCGATGCCGTTCATGACCGGCATCATGTAGTCGATGATGGCGATGTCGTAATCGAGTTGCGGCAGGTCATCCAGCACCGCCACGGGCGACGCGTAGGCGACAGCCTCTTCCCCCATCCGTTCCACAAGCTTTCGCAGGAAGATCAGGTTCGTATTGTTATCTTCGATCAACAGGATACGCATGGCACAGTTCCTAGGCGGCGATACGGCGACGGCAGTCGTCAATCAGGGTTTCAAGTTCATTCACGGCGTCACGCGTCAAAATGACGTTGCGTCGCTGCTGGCAGGTATCCGCCAGCTTGCAGAGACCAATGCTCGCTGCCGCTCCCTTCAGGGTGTGCAGAAGCCGGTCCGTTGAGGTGCGGTCGGGACTTTCAACATTGTGGTAGAGTTCGCGGGTGATGGAGGCTGCATCGACAAAGAAGCTTTCCACCAGATCGGCAAAGCCATCCTCACCCAAAGCGGCAACCATCTCCTCACGGCGCAGGTCGAAGTCGCATTTCTGGTTTTCTTCGGATTCAACAGGCGGCGCGGATGCTTCCTTGACGACCTGTACAACGGGCAAGGTGTCCGGCAGATCGAGAGAGAAGATCAGTTCGCGCAGCTTTTGCATGGAAACGGGTTTTGACTGGAAGCCGTTCATGCCAGCTGCCAGACAGCGGGCGCGGTCCTCCTCGGAAGCGTTGGCCGTCAGTGCGATGATCGGAACCTTGCTGCGCGGTCCCTCAAGGGCGCGGATGTGTTCCGCCGCCTCAATACCGTCCATGCCGGGCATCTGCATGTCCATCAGGATCACGTCATAGTCACGCGCACCCGCGGCGCAGACGGCTTCTCGCCCATCATTCGCCACATCGACCACCTGCCCCAGATGGGTAAGGAGCCCGACGGCAACCTGCTGGTTGACGCGATTATCTTCGACGAGAAGCACGCGCAGGCTAGGCAGAGGCCGTTCTTCGGCTCCTGCGGTGGCAATCTGATGCGCCTCGACGGCAACCGCGGGCAGTTCGAACCAGAAGGTGGAGCCCTCGCCCTTGCGGCTCGTCACCCCCACCGTTCCGCCCAGCCGTTCGACGATGTCCTTGCTGATGGCCAGACCCAGGCCCGTGCCGCCATATTCACGCCCGATAGAAGCATCCACCTGCGAGAATGGACGATAGAGCTTTTCGATCCCCTCCGGGTCGATGCCAATGCCCGTGTCCGTGACTTCGAAGCGCAAGCGCGAGCCGCCCAGTTGAAGGCGTTCGGAAACCTTCACCTCCACCGTGCCATCCGCCGTGAACTTCACGGCATTGCTGACGAGGTTGAGAAGCACCTGCTTGAGGCGCGTTGGATCACAGGAGATGACCGGAAGACGGGCTGCACCGGGCAATTCCAGCGAAAGGCGGTTGCGGTTTTCCACGGCGCGGTCGCGCATCATTTCGATGACGGCATGAACCACTTCCGAGACATTGGTCGGCTTGATGTCGATCGTCATCTTGCCATCTTCGGATTTGGCGAAATCCAGAACCTGATTTAGGATTTCGAGAAGGGCCGCACCTGAGCGGCTGATCGTGCCAAGACCTGCATCGATTTTCGTGGGCGACTTATCTAGCTGCATCAGCTCGACGGTGCCCAGAATGGCATTCAGCGGCGTGCGGATTTCGTGGCCCATCGTGGCCATGAAGCGAGACTTGGCGCGGTTTCCGGCCTCTGCCGCCAGATAGGATCGGTTGAGGTCGCGCGCCATGTGCTCGAAGGTGAGACCGGCGGCCCGAACCGAACGCAACTGGCGACGCAAGAGGAAGATCAGCCCACCGACGGACGCGACCAGCAACAGCACCAGCGCGCCGGACTTGAACTGAAGGGTGAGCAGCGCGTTGCGGGCTTCGGCGCGGTCGGCACTCACCGCCGTATTGGCGTAGACGAGAATGCTCTCCGTCTCCTGCATCAACGGGTCCAGAGCAATATCGACACCGCGCAGAGCCTCTATGCTTGTCCGTCCGTTCTTATTGATTTCATCGAAGATTGGCTCCAGCGACAGGATGGCGGCATGGATCTGGGCCAGAACCGGACCTGTATCCTCGTCCCCACCGAGCTTTCGGTCGAACTTTCCTTCTTCAAGGATGCTCATGCGGGAATAGAGGATGTCATAGCGCTGCGAGGCAGACTGCCACATATCAGAGGTTTCATCGCCTTCGACCAGGGCGATATGCACGACCTCATGCAGTTTGCGCACTTCGCGATCCAACTGGTAGAGCGACCAGAGCGCGTTTTCGCGAATGCCGTCCTGAAGCGTCGAATATCGATTGATGATCAGGACGAAAATGATGGCGAGACCCAGCAGCAGCGTAGCCGCGAACATCTGCAGCAGGGCTGTGGCCTTGCTGACACGGCGAATGACTTCGCTGCCTGGTCTCGCCCCGGTTGTCACTCACTCACCTCGATTTGCTTGATCTGCCAGACCGAGCGCGAGAAATACTTCTCGTTGAACAGGCTCGGCGTTGAATCAAACGGGTAGATGAGGAAGAGCGGCCCCTTGTTGCGAACGGACATGGTGTTGCCGTTCATGCGGGTCGCCAGCATGGTATCGAGCGTCATGGCATCTTCCATGGGCACGTCCGCGGCATAATCATTCAAAGCGCGCACCTTCATGGATTTGCCATGGGCACCGGCAGCTTCCAGCACCGCACGCAAAAGCGGGCCGGTGAACGTCACCTTGCCGCTCGTCCAGGGCGTTTCCATCGTGCCAGTGCGGCCCGCGAGCTTTTCCAGCATCTCAAGGTCAAAAACGGCGACATTCTTGGAATTCGGATGTTCCAGGTTGGGACCCGTTACCGTCAGGATGACTTCACCCTTGGGCATTTCGAGAGCGCTGGCCGGGTGATGAAGGGTCACAATCGCAACGGCGCATGCGGCAAGCATTTTCAGTCGCATAATGGTCATGGGCGTTTCCCTGGCGCTCTTGCGGCGCCTCGTTTCAAAACATCGATAGTGCATGAAGCATGTCGAATGTACGCGGCAGGGCTTATGGCGGGGCGCTTGCGGCGGAGCCGGCCTAATGCCAGCGCAGGGATCGTGATCGACGGTACAAGAATACGGTATTTGTATTCTATGATTGTAAAACTGATCGTTACAATTTTAAAGAACCCCAAAACGAGTCAAATAACTGTGTTTAAAACGCGCAGGTTCGTTCGGTTCAAAGCCACAGGGCCGACCGTCGACATTTTGATTTGGAGGTAAGTCGTGGTGAGCGCGCAGGGATTCGAACCCTGGACCTACTGATTAAAAGTCAGTTGCTCTACCGGCTGAGCTACGCGCTCCCTTGGGGCGAAATGCGCCCTTGGAAAGTGCGCGGAACATATGCAGGTGCCTATTTTCGGTCAACCGAAAAATGATCACGCGGGAGAATTTCCCTGCATTCGTGATCCTGCCGCGTGCGGTCAGAGCAGAGCGAGGATGGCAAGGACGAACGCAAACACCGAGGCCAGCGCCAGTTTTTCCGGCAAGTGTCCCGTATTCATTGAACGAACGGAAACGTCTTCGTTCTGGGTGTTGTACGTGAATTCCATATTTTCTGCCCTGCAACCTGTTTTTCAGCATATTGCCGGAGGATGCGGCGCCTCGCAAAAGCAGCCGTTCCAAATATTCAACGCTTCTCAAAAAACGAATCCACGCGGCCTATCGAGACGGCAAACCAGTTTCGCCGCGCTAAATGACTTCGCCTGCCTTGGCTTTAGCGGAAAGATGAGCCAGAACAGCGCCACAGGTTCCTGCGAACACAAACGGACAAGCAGATGCGGCAAAAGACAGTGGCCATCTTCGGCGGCGGCCCGGCGGGCCTAGCCGCAGCGGAATGCCTCAGCGCCTCCGGCCATGTCCGCGTTACCGTCTATGAAGCGATGCCCACGGTCGGGCGCAAGTTCATGCTGGCGGGGAAATCGGGCCTCAACATCACCCACGCGGAACCCTATGAGCGATTCGCCGAACGTTTTGGAGCGGCGAACACCTTTCTGCGGCCGGCGCTCGACGCCTTCCGGCCAGAGGACCTGAGGGCTTGGGCCAAAGGACTGGGAACGCCCACCTTTGTCGGAACATCGGGACGGGTTTTCCCAGACGTGATGAAGGCCTCGCCGCTTCTGAGGGCCTGGCGTTCGCGGCTTGAGGCACAGGGCGTGACCATCCTGACACGCCATAAATTCATCGGTTTCGAACGCGGGGCAGCGCTTCTCGATACCCCGGAGGGGCCGCAGCAGGTCGTCGCCGACGCCACTCTTCTGGCCTTTGGTGGCGCCAGTTGGCCGCGTCTTGGCTCAGATGCCGCGTGGGTGGAAGGCTTACGCGGTCAAGGCGTTGAGATTGCCCCTTTCCGGCCTGCCAATTGCGGCTTTGAGCGCGCATGGAGCGAGAATTTCCGGGAACGCTTTGCCGGTGAGCCGGTCAAATCCGTCACGGCCCGGTCGGATGCCGGGGCCACCCAGGGTGAGTTCGTGATCACGCGCCATGGCGTTGAGGGGAGCCTGATCTATGCCCATTCGGCTGCGCTTCGCGATGGGATTGAAGCGCAAAGACAGGCCACGCTTTTCCTCGATCTCGTGCCGGGACGTGATAGAGAGCGTCTAGCGCGCGATCTGGAGCGACAGAGCGCCAAGCTCAGCTTTTCCAATCGGTTACGCAAGGCCGTTCATCTATCGCCGGTCAAGGTGGCGCTCCTCAGGGAATGCGTGCCCGACGCGGCGCAACGTTCGCCATCAGAGCTAGCAAATCTCCTGAAGGCTTTGCCTCTGACTGTTTCCCAACCGCGCCCGATCACGGAGGCGATCTCGTCTGCGGGTGGCATCCGGCTTTCAGCTCTGAATGAGAACTATATGCTCAACGCCCTGCCCGGCGTCTTTGCGGCGGGAGAAATGCTCGATTGGGAAGCGCCGACCGGCGGCTATTTGCTGACCGCCTGCATGGCCACGGGACGAGCCGCCGCGCGCGGCGTGGAAAGCTGGCTCAATCGGTCTTGATCGTGCGCGTGGTGGCAAAGCCCGCCAGAAGCACCGTCAACCCCACGAAGGGCAGCAGCGCATAGAAGCTCCAGTCGATCCCGACATGTTCGGCCACAAAGCCGAGTAGCGGCGGAACGCCAAGTGTTGCCACCAGCATGCACATGGCAAGTGCCGCCAGATTGTCCGCCTGGCTGCGGCCCGGCAGTGAAAGCGCCGTGGAGAAGGCAAGTGGTGCAATGAGCGCCACGCCGCAGCCCGTGAGCGCAAGGGCCAGCCCTGCCGCCCATATATTGCTGGCGTTGATGACCCACACGATGCCGATGATCGTGGCAATGGCCGAGCCGCGCACAATATTGGGTGGCGAAAAACGTCCGCGCAGACTGTCGCCACCGAGCCGTGTCAGCCCCATGCCGATGGTGAAGCAGGCATAAAGCAGCCCTGCGGTTGATGGATTGTCGGTGATGCGTTCGCGGATGAGGAACATGCCCCAGTCGTAGATCGCCCCTTCCGAGATCGCCATGCCGAAAATCATGCAGCAAATCAGCAGGATGGCTTTGCTGGGCAGAATCAGAACGCCGCGCTTGCTGTTCGGGTCTGGAACCGATTGCGCATCCGGGTGCGGCGCGATGGCCAGCACAATACCTGCCGCCATGAAGGTGAAAAAGCCAATGAACCCGAGGTGGGCTGTCGGATTAAACCCCAGTCCCGCCAGCCAGCCCGAGAACAGCGAACCGACCAGAAGCCCCACTGACCAGAAGCCGTGGCTTCGCGCCATCACCCGCGTGCCGGTCGTGCGTTCCGTCTGGCTGACGATCATGTTCGCCGCCACATCCAGCAACGTGCGAAAGCACGCGAAAAAGACGAAGCAGGTGGCGAATCCCCATAGGGGCATCAGTGGAAACAGTGGCAGGACAGCTGCCAGCAGCACCAGCATCAGCGCGGCGGCTTTTCGCGGCGTCAGTGCTTCCACCACGCGACCGGCCAAAGGCAGGGCCAGAAAGGTGCCCAGCGGCAGTCCCAGCAGCGTCAGGCCCAGCACCGCCTTATCGATACCAAGGGCGGCCTGAATCGCCGGCATGCGCGAAAAGAGCGTGATGAACATCACGGCATTGCAGAAGAACAAGAGAGCGGATGGCGCAAGGGCAGCCATGGGGCATTCCGAAACAGGAGGGTTGGTCAGCGCCGAGTAACCGGCGACAACCAAGGGCATGACATGACACCTGCAACGTTGCAAGCGCTTTGGCCGTCACAAAATGTTATAATTTGCGCGGGAATGCACAAACTCACGTAACGTCAATCAAAGCGGATCGATGTCGCCTTTGGCCCATGCCTCTATGGTTTCGGCATAGAAATCGGCGAAGCGGTCTTCGGCGATGGCTTTGCGAATGCCCTGCATCAGGTCCTGATAATAGGCGATGTTGTTCCACGACAGGAGCATGCCGCCGAGCGATTCGTTGGCGCGCACCAGATGGTGGAGATAGGCACGCGGATAGTCGCGCGCCGCCGGGCAGGACGATTCCTCATCCAGCGGTCGCATGTCTTCCGCATGGCGGGCATTGCGGATATTGACCTTGCCGCGACGGGTGAAGGCCAGACCATGGCGGCCTGAGCGGGTTGGCATGACGCAATCGAACATGTCGATGCCGCGCGCGACCGACTTCAGAATGTCATCCGGCGTGCCGACGCCCATCAGGTAACGCGGCTTTTCAAACGGCAGGACGGGTAGTGTTTCATCGAGGATCTGCAGCATGACATGCTGCGGTTCACCGACGGCCAAACCGCCGACGGCATAGCCTTTGAGATCAAGCTGCTTCAACCCTTCCGCAGACCGGATGCGCAGGTCCGGAATATCACCACCCTGCACAATGCCGAACATGGCCTTGCCCGGCTGCTCGCCAAAGGCGACGCGGCAGCGTTCGGCCCAGCGCAGCGACATTTCCATGGCGCGTTCGATTTCCTTACGCTCGGCGGGCAGCGCCACGCATTCATCCAGCTGCATCTGGATATCGCTATCGAGCAGGCCCTGAATTTCGATGGACCGTTCCGGCGACATGTGGTGCAGCGAGCCATCCACATGGCTCTTGAAGGTGACACCCTTCTCATCCAGCTTGCGCAGGCCAGACAGCGACATCACCTGAAAACCGCCG
This sequence comes from Pseudomonadota bacterium, assembly GCA_020161665.1. Taxonomy (GTDB): domain Bacteria; phylum Pseudomonadota; class Alphaproteobacteria; order Rhizobiales; family Rhizobiaceae; genus Ectorhizobium. Next base: position 95,375 of record JAIUPA010000022.1, read on the forward strand.
CTATCGGTGAGGATCGGATGCGGCCAGCGGATCAGTTCATGCAGGCCGCCCAGCCGCGCCACGCGCTCCGGGCCGGGTCTCAGCATGAGGTGGTAGGTGTTGCCGAGAATGATGTCAGCCCCTGCCCCGCGCACCTGATCGAGATACATAGCCTTGACCGAACCCACCGTGCCGACCGGCATGAAGGCCGGGGTGCGGATGGTGCCGCGCGGCATGGTGATTTCGCCAAGCCGGGCCTTGCCGCTGGTGGCCTTGAGATTGAAGGTGAAATTCTCGCTCATCGTCAGGATTTCCGAAACAGGAGGCTCGAGTCGCCGTAAGAATAGAATCGATAGCCGGTGGTGATGGCATGCGCATAGGCGCGATGCATCGTTTCAAACCCGGCAAAGGCCGAAACGAGCATGAAGAGCGTCGATTTCGGCAGGTGAAAATTGGTCATCAGCACATCGACAGCCCGGAAACGGTAGCCGGGCGTGATGAAGATATCGGTGGAACCGCTCCAGGGCAGAATGGTGCCGTCCTCGGCCGCGGCACTTTCCAGAAGCCTCAGCGATGTGGTGCCGACGCTGACAATCCGCCCGCCCCGCGCCCTGACGGCATTGAGCGCTGCGGCGGTGGCCTCGCTCACATGGCCGATTTCGTGGTGCATATGGTGATCGTTGGTGTCGTCCGCCTTGACCGGCAGGAACGTGCCCGCCCCCACATGCAGCGTCACAAAATGCCGCTCGATGCCCGCCGCATCAAGCGCCGCAAAAAGGTTCGGCGTGAAATGCAGGCCCGCCGTGGGGGCCGCAACCGCACCGTTTTCGCGGGCATAGATCGTCTGGTAATCGGCGCGGTCCTGCGCATCTTCGGCGCGTTTGGCGGCGATATAGGGCGGCAGCGGAATATGACCGACAAGGGCAATGGCGGCATCAAGATCCGGCCCGGCCTTGTCGAAGGTCAGGGCCACTTCGCCCGCGTCGCGCTTTTCGGTGACGGTGGCTTCCAGCACTGTTTCACCATCGGCGGAGGTGAAGCGAATGCGGTCGCCTTCCTTAATGCGCTTGCCGGGCTTGGCAAAGGCGTGCCAGCAATCCGGCGCAACCCGCATGTGCAGCGTGGCCGAAACTGGCGTTTCCGGCGCACCGGGCCGCAGGCGCACGCCCTCGAACTGGGCGGGAATGACGCGTGTATCATTGAACACCAGCGCGTCGCCGGGCTTCAAAAACGACGGAAGATCAAACACATGATGATCTGCAAGCTCGGGCTTCCCATCGGGCCTCACCACAAGCAGGCGCGCGGTATCACGCGGGCTTGCGGGCCGCAGCGCGATATTCTCATCCGGCAGGTCAAAATCGAAAAGATCTACACGCATTCAACGCTCTAATATTTTAGTCCGGTTCTGACCGCCCGGGTCAATCCTCAGACATGGCAAACCCGCCCTCGCCGTTTCCGGTAAGGGCGGGCCAGACATTCACACCGCTCAGGCGTCGGCAGCAACGCGCATGGAGACGATCGAGTCGGGATCGCGAACCGGCTCGCCGCGCTTGATCTGGTCGATCACGTCCATGCCTTCGATCACCTGACCCCAGACGCTGTACTGCTTGTTCAGCCACGGCGCATCGGTGAAGCAGATGAAGAACTGCGAGTTGGCCGAGTTCGGGCTCTGCGAACGGGCCATGGAGCAGGTGCCGCGCACATGCGGGGTGGCCGAGAATTCAGCCTTGAGGTCCGGCTTGTCGGAGCCGCCCATGCCAGCGCGCGACGGATTGAAATCCGCACCGCCCTGCTTGCCGAACTTCACGTCGCCGGTCTGGGCCATGAAGTCTTCGATCACGCGGTGAAACACCACGCCGTCATAAGCCTTTTCGCGGGCCAGTTCCTTGATGCGCTCGACATGGCCGGGGGCGACCTGCGGCAGAAGGGCGATGACGACCTTACCCTTGGTGGTTTCCAGAATGACGGTGTTTTCCGGGTCCTTGATGTCAGCCATGGGGCTATTCCTTTTCTTCGAGTGTTTCCTACGCAGCGAACAATCGCCACAATCCTATCAGGGTTTGCCGACCGTGACCTTGATCATGCGGTCGGGATTTTGCACAGCGCCGTTGGCGGATTGAGCGCCTCGCTTGATCTTGTCGACAGCTTCCATACCGGAAACGACCTTGCCGACAACCGTATACTGGCCATTCAGGAACGAGCCTTCATCAAACATGATGAAGAACTGCGAGTTGGCGGAGTTCGGGTCCTGCGAGCGGGCCATGCCGACCGTGCCGCGCTCGAACGGCGTCTTGGAGAATTCGGCCTTCAGGTCCGGCTTGTCGGAACCGCCCATACCGGCGCGGCGCGGATCAAAGCTCTTTTCCATATTGCCGAATTCCACATCGCCCGTCTGGGCCATGAAGCCATCGATGACGCGGTGGAAGGCCACGTTGTCATACTTGCCTTCGCTGGCCAGTTCCTTCAGGCGCTCGGCATGCTTGGGAGCCTGCGGGTTGAGTTCCACCACCACCGGGCCATCCTTCAACTGAATGGTGAGGTAATCGGCGGCAAGCGCCGGAAGGGCGGTCAGCGCCAGCACACCAGCGAGCGCGAAACGGACAAGCTTCATCAAAATCTCCCGTGAATGACCGCTCAGCGGCCCAGTTTCGTGTAGAGGGCGTCGCACACGTTCTTCGGAACGAAGGAACTGACATCACCGCCCATGGAGGCGATTTGCCTGACCAATGTGGCGGTAATGGGCTGCGATTCGGCGACAGCGGGCAGAAAAACCGTCTGCAGCATGGGGGCCAGCTTGTGGTTCATGCCGGCCATCTGCATTTCGTAATCGAGATCGGTGCCATTGCGCAGGCCGCGAATGATCATCGTTGCGCCATGGTCACGCGCCGCATCGACCAGAAGATTACCGAAGGAAACGACCTTGATATCGCCCTTGCGTGCGGGCAAAACGGCATTAACCGCCTCATGAATGAGGGCTGCCCGCTCTTCGAAGGTAAACATCGGTGCCTTGCCGGGATGAATGCCGATGGCAACAATCACCCGCGAGGCGACATTGAGCGCCTGCAGGAGAATATCGAGATGGCCATTGGTCATCGGATCAAACGATCCGGGATAGAAGGCTACCGTCATGTTTCCTACCGTTTTGACGCCTTTTGTCATGGAAGCGGCCTCGCCGCAAGCAAAAGCACCTTTTCCGGCCCGGTGATTCCCGTTCCAGCCGCTGAATGAAAGATGAACGGGCCATTCAAGGCCGCTTCAGAGCGACCATGCTTTACTCCTGAACATGAACGGGGCGTTCAAGTGCCGGTTCGAACCGATGGAGTGAGTGATGCTGGTTCTTCTTGTTTTGATTGCGATTTTCGTCGCTGTCGTGCTCGACATCGCTCTTTTCCTGTTCGACGGCAATGTCTGGGACGCCGATTTGCTCGTGAATTCTGAACGCCAGATGAACGGAGCATTCAAGGATGCTTCAGCCACGAGCCGATAAATGAATTCTCAACATGGAATGGAACCAAATACAGGGGTTCCGCATTCTGACTTTCAGAAAGGAAATGCAAATGTCCCTCAAAGGGAATTTGAGCACGCCGAACGCCATCACGCTCATCAACTTCGTTTGGATGACCGTTGTGACCGGAATGCTGACGGCAACCGCCGTCCTTTACGACAATACCCGCGCAGATGGTCTGACGGCCTCCAAGGCCTCCATCACCGCAGCCCGCTATTACGACATGGGATATTCCCGCCAGCAGTAAGTTTGGACCTGGCCGATATCCCGAACGCGAAACAACGCAGAAGGGAGTGGCCATGTTCACGACTTTGACAGTGCTGACCGTCCTCATCACGCTGATGTTTATCGGTTCCGTTATTTCCAGTATCGCCGCACTTCGTGAAGAAGCGCGCGAGAATGACGAGTTCAACCGTCGCGCCAAGACATTCTGATTGAGAGGACACGATCCCTGCAGGCGACCTCCCCTGCTGGTCCTCAACGATTGAAGCCGGACGTTCCCCGCGTCCGGCTTTTTTGTGCTTGTGAGTCAGTGCTACAAACTTGCGGACAAGACGTCTGATGACTGGCCCAGCCTCTTCACCCCTCATCCCGCTGCCGCGACCTTCTCCCCGCAGGCGGGGAGAAGGGGAATTCAAGAGCCGCTCATCCCTTAGGAATGTGAGGCAAGGCTTCCACAAACGGAAAACGGCCCCTTTCGGGGCCGCTTTGGTTCTCTGGTAGGATGATCGGACGCTTATTCAGCGTCACCTTTGCCGGGCGCATCCACAGACACGGCTTCGGCCTCGTCGCCTTCTTCGTCGCCTTCCGGCTCGCTGATGCGCTCCACCGAGACGACCTTTTCATCGCCCGACATGGAGAAGATCGTGACGCCCTTGGTGGCGCGGCTGGCAATGCGGATACCCGCCACCGGCACGCGGATCAGCTGACCGCCATCCGAGACCAGCATGATCTGGTCGCCATCCTCCACCGGGAAGGCCGCAACCAGTTCGCCGATCTCGCCCGTCTTCGACGTGTCGGTGGCACGGATGCCCTTGCCGCCACGACCTGAGGTGCGGAAGTCGTAGGTCGAGGAACGCTTGCCGAAGCCCTTTTCCGAAACGGTGAGCACGAATTGTTCCAGTGCTTTCAGTTCCTGATAGCGCTCGTCGGTCAGTTCGCCGCCTTCGACGACCTCTTCGCCCACCAGTGCGATCTCTTCCTCTTCGGAACCCACGACGCGGCGTTCTGCCGTCGAACGCTTGAGATAGGAGGCACGCTCCCACGGTTCGGCATCGACATGGCCGATGATGGTCATCGAGATCAGGCGGTCGCCGTCGGCCAGCGAAATGCCGCGCACACCGATGGAATTACGGCCCGCAAAGACGCGCACTTCATCGACCGAGAAGCGGATGGCCTGCCCCAGAGCCGTCGTCAGCAGAACGTCGTCGCGATCCGTGCAGGTTTCGACGGAGAGGATTTCGTCACCGTCTTCCTCGAGCTTCATGGCGATCTTGCCGTTGCGGTTCACCTGAACGAAGTCGGAGAGCTTGTTACGGCGCACCGTTCCACGCGTCGTGGAGAACATCACGTCGAGGTTATCCCACGTCGTTTCGTCTTCCGGCAGCGGCATGATGGTGGTGATGCGTTCACCCGGCTCCAGCGGCAGCATGTTGATCAGCGCCTTGCCGCGCGACTGCGGCGTGCCGATCGGCAGACGCCAGACCTTTTCCTTATAGACGATGCCGCGCGAGGAGAAGAACAGCACCGGCGTGTGGGTGTTGGCCACGAACAGGCGCGTCACGAAATCCTCGTCACGCGTCGCCATGCCGGAACGGCCCTTGCCGCCGCGACGCTGCGCCCGGTAGGTGGCAAGCGGCACGCGCTTGATGTAGCCGAGATGCGAAACGGTCACGACCATGTCTTCGCGGGCGATGAGATCTTCATCGTCCATTTCCAGACCGCCATCGATGATTTCCGAGCGGCGCGGCGTGCCGAATTCATCGCGAACGGCGAGCATCTCGCTTTTGACGATGGACTGGATGCGAACCCGAGACGAGAGGATCTCAAGGTAATCCTTGATTTCGTCGCCGATCTTGTTGAGTTCGTCGCCGATTTCATCGCGACCAAGGGCGGTCAGGCGGGCCAGACGCAGTTCGAGAATGGCGCGGGCCTGCTCTTCCGAGAGGTTATAGGTGCCGTCCTCGTTGATGCGGTGACGCGGATCGTCAATCAGCATGATGAGCGATTCGACATCCGAGGCCGGCCAGCGGCGCGTCATCAGTTCATCACGGGCCGAAGCCGGATCAGGAGCCTGACGAATAACGCGGATCACTTCGTCGATGTTGGCAACAGCAATAGCGAGACCCACCAAGACGTGGGCGCGTTCGCGCGCCTTGCGCAACAGGAACTTGGTGCGGCGGCTGATCACGTCTTCGCGGAACGACACGAAGGCGCGCAGCATGTCGAGCAGGCCCAGCTGTTCCGGCTTGCCACCGTTGAGCGCCACCATGTTGCAGCCAAACGAGGTCTGCAGCGGCGTGTAACGGTAAAGCTGGTTCAAAATGACTTCGGCATTGGCGTCGCGCTTCAGTTCGACGACGACGCGGTAGCCTTCGCGGTCGGACTCGTCGCGCAGATCGGAAATGCCTTCGATGCGCTTTTCCCGCACCAGTTCGGCAATTTTCTCGATCATCGTCGCCTTGTTCACCTGGTACGGGACCTCGGTGATGATGATCTGTTCGCGATCACCGCGCATCGGTTCGATGCGGGCGCGGCCACGCATGATGACCGAGCCACGGCCCGTCTCGTAGGCCGAACGGATACCGGCGCGTCCGAGAATGAGCGCACCCGTCGGGAAATCCGGTCCCGGGATGATCTGCATCAGCTCCGGCAGTTCAATCGCCGGATTGTCGATGAGCGCCACGCAGCCATCGATAACTTCGGAGAGGTTGTGCGGCGGAATATTCGTCGCCATGCCCACGGCGATGCCACCGGCGCCGTTGACGAGAAGGTTCGGGAACTTCGCGGGAATGACGACGGGTTCGTTGAGCGAGCCGTCGTAGTTATCCCGGAAATCGACCGTATCCTTGTCGAGGTCATCGAGCAGCGAATGAGCCGCTTTCTGCAGACGGCATTCGGTATAGCGTTCAGCCGCTGGCGGATCGCCATCGATGGAGCCGAAATTGCCCTGACCGTCAATCAGCGGCAGACGCAGGGACCAGTCCTGCGCCATTCGGGCGAGCGCGTCATAGATCGCGGCGTTGCCGTGCGGGTGATACTTACCCATCACGTCACCCGTCACACGGGCGCATTTCACATATTTCTTGTTCCAGTCAATGCCGAGTTCCGACATGCCGAAAAGAATACGGCGATGCACGGGCTTGAGGCCGTCGCGCACATCGGGAAGGGCGCGCGACACGATCACGCTCATGGCGTAATCGAGATAGGAGCGCTGCATCTCCTCGATGATGGAAACAGGTTCGATGCCAGACGGGAGCTTCCCGCCGCCGGATGTCGTTTGCTCAGTCAAGACGGATCACGATCTTTTCTAGAATCACTCCCGTTTTTATAGCGGAAAGTCGAATGGAGCGCCAAACTAAGCGGCCTGTTTTGAACAGCTTTTGCCATTCCAGACCGCTTTAGGGTCGAGACTCAATCAGGTTTCGGGCGTGGCGCGTGCGTGATTTTGTTTCTGAACAGGAGGAAAGACCGCCGTGGAGCATCACTCCACAAGGGCTTTTCGACGCATTCAGGGAGAAAATCCGCCGCGTCCCTTCGGGATATGGTGAAAATCGCCCATTTCGTCGTCGCAAAACCTCGATGGATACTGGATCCACCTTCGGTTTTGCTCCTGGAACTGAACGATTTTCTCTCATACCACGCTTCAAATCCTGATTGGGTTTCGACCCTAAGAGTGAGATTGTGCGCCTCACCCTTCCCAACGGCTCGGAACTGGGCAACAATCAGCGAAATTCTTAGCAGGAGGCGTCATGTCCAACATTGATTTGCTCGTCAACGCCTTCACCACCCTGATCGTCACCATTGATCCACCGGGCATGGCCCCCCTCTTTATCGGGCTCACCCAGGGCATGACGGGCGGCGAGCGAAAGCAGGTTGCCCTTCGCGGTTCCATCATCGCGTTCTGTATTCTGGCCGCCTTCGCGCTCACCGGCGCGGGGATTCTGGGCTTGCTTGGCATTTCCATGGGCGCTTTCCGCATCGCGGGTGGCCTGCTTCTCTTCTTCATCTCCTTCGAGATGATTTTCGAGCGGCGGCAGGAGCGCAAGGAAAAGACTTCCGAGACTGCGATTACCCGCGATCACCTGCATAATATCGCCGTCTTCCCCCTCGCCCTGCCCCTGATTGCCGGACCGGGTGCGATTTCGGCGACCATACTTCTGGCTGGCGACATGCCGGGCGTTGTTGATCGCATGCAACTGATTGCCGTCATCGCGATCTGTATTGGGCTTCTCTATCTCGTTTTGAAGATTGCCGAGCGGCTGGATCGGTTTCTTGGCGTGACGGGACGCGCCATCCTGACCCGCCTTCTGGGCGTGCTTCTGGCCGCACTTTCCGTGCAGTTCGTCGTGGATGGGGTGAAATCAGCGATGGCCGGATAAGGCCGGCGGCTGAGGCCTATTCACGCAAGGCAGGCCCCAAAATGCAAAAACCCGGCCGAAGCCGGGTTTTGTTGGTGCGGTCGAGAAGACTCGAACTTCCACGGGTTGCCCCACAGCGACCTCAACGCTGCGCGTCTACCAATTCCGCCACGACCGCATCGTGGTAGCGCCGGATCGCTCCGACGGGGGTGCATGTAGCAAAAGGATTTCGGGCACACAAGACCAGTTCGAAAGTTTTTTGAAGATAATTTCACAGAGCCGCGAAAGCCCCTGCCATGTAAGGCTTTCGCGAAAAAACAATGACTTCGGCCCTGGCAAGGCCCGCCTGTTTTTTGCTGTCGAAGGCTGTATAACAACGGACCGGCGCTCGCGAATCCTGTTCGCTTTCGCAGTGAGCGGCCAGATTGTTTGCCTGAAAGTCCCGCCATGCTTCGAAATGAAACCGACAAGATCATGCTGCCTGTGCCCGGTTCGCCTCCGGTCGGCTGGCGGGTGAGCGAGGGACTGACGCCCTACCCTAAGGCTCTGGCCTTCATGGAAGCCCGCGCTGCGGCCATTGCCGACGGCACGGCGGATGAACTGGCATGGCTCGTGGAGCACCCGCCCCTTTACACGGCCGGCACCAGCGCCAACGTGGCGGATCTGCTTGAGCCGGGCCGTTTTCCGGTTTTTGATGCCGGGCGGGGTGGCGAATATACCTATCACGGTCCCGGCCAGCGCGTCGTTTATGTGATGCTTGACCTCAAGCGGCGGCGTCAGGATGTGCGTGCCTATGTGGCGGCGCTGGAAGAAGTCATCATCAGCACCCTCGACAAGATGAATATCCGTGGCGAGCGCCGTGAAGATCGCGTCGGCGTCTGGGTGCGCCGACCGGAGCGTCCGCTGCTGCCCGATGGCACCATGGCCGAGGACAAGATTGCTGCGCTGGGCATTCGCCTGCGCAAATGGGTGAGCTTCCACGGGTTGTCGATCAATGTCGAACCGGATCTGACCCATTTCGGCGGCATCGTGCCCTGCGGGATCAGCGCCTATGGCGTGACGAGCCTTGTCGATCTCGGGCATCTCGTCAGCATGGAAGATGTCGACGTGTTGCTTCGCCAGTCCTTTGAAGAGGTCTTCGGCCCCACCGTGGTCGAGGCGTGAGGATGGACGATCAGGCGACCCAGAACACGTTGAAGGGCATGGCCATCATGGCCGCCTGCATGCTGCTTCTGCCGGGCATGGATGCCATTGCCAAGGTGATGGCGGTCGATCATGGCATGTCGCCCGCGCAGGTGACCTTTTACCGCTTCCTGTTCCAGTTTGTCTGCTGCCTGCCGTTGCTGATTGTCGTCAGTGGAAAAGCCGCCTTTCAGGCCAAACGCCCGATGATGAACCTTTTGCGCGGCGCGCTGCATGCTGCGGCCAGCCTCCTGTTTTTCACGGCGGTCAAATACATGCCGCTCGCCGATGTCTTCGCCATCTATTTCGTCGAGCCTTTCATGCTGACGGCCATGTCGGCTTTTTTCCTGCGGGAGCGGGTGGGCTGGCGTCGCTGGAGCGCCATCGTCATCGGGTTTGGCGGGGCGATGATCGTGATCCAGCCGAGTTTCGAAATCTTCGGCTGGACGGCTTTCCTGCCGGTCGCCTGCGCCTTCCTGTTCAGCCTCTACCTGTTTATGAACCGCGCTATCGGCTCGTCAGACACGCCGCTCGTCATGCAGACATGGGCTGGCGCTGGCGGCACGTTGTTCATGGGTGTTGCAGTGCTTGTTGGCCACGGCATGGGGTCGGTGGATTTCCGCCCCTCGTTGCCGCAATCGGTAGACGGGCTGGCGCTACTGGTGCTTCTTGGCTCCATGTCCGGCTTTCTGCATCTTTTCGTGGTGCGCGCGTTTCGCATGGCACCGCTTTCGCTGCTCGCGCCCTTCCAGTATTTCGAGATTATCTCGGCCACCGTGCTCGGTTATCTCCTGTTTCGCGAGTTCCCGGATCTTTCAAAATGGTTCGGCATTGCGATCATCGTAGCCTCCGGCCTCTTCATCATCTGGCGCGAACAGGTGCGCCAGCGGGAAGCTAAAATTGCAGCGAATTTGGAGGCTGCCGGTTAACTGCACTGATTGTGCCAATTTCAACCTATTAGGGATATTTCTGTTCTCAGGTTTCATGATGAAACGGAGATCAGGATGAGCGAGTTTCGCTTCTCGTACCCGGCATGTGCTATCGCCGGAAAAGACAACCTTGTGCCGCAGGACATTGCCGTCCTGAAGGACGTTGCCCTGCCCATGGGCGTTCAATGCGAAGCCGATATCGTCGCGCTTCTGGCCATCAACAATTCCTGTCGCAACAAATGCCCCGAATGGACCGGCTACTTTGTCGATTCCATCGCTGCGTTCCTCTTGAAGCGCCTGCCGCCCGAAGGGCTGGTGGACGATGCCAAGGCCGGGATCGTTCAGCGGTTGTTTTCGACGCGCGGGTTGATCCGCAGCGCCGAAGAGCTGGCTCTTGTTCTGGCGCTCCTGGAGCGGTCGCAGGTCGTGCCGGAAAACCTTGCCGCCTTCGCGCTGGATCAATTGCGGCTTGCCTTGCAGTTTCGCACCGGCGCTTATGCCGAAACCCGCCCCGAAGGCGCTCTTGGTATCACCGCGACAGACCTGCACTTTGTCGAACGCATCATTTCGGCAACGCTTATCGATGACGAGCGCATATCGCCCATCATCGCAACGGTGCTGGAAGGGATCGACAGCGTATCCGCCGCGCCGTTCAATCACCCCGTCTGGCGCGACCTGATGAACCTCGTCAATGGCGTCGCGCCGCAGCGCAAGGTGATCGCCAAGCGCTACACGTTCAGCCTTTCCCGTGAGGCGGCCTGATCTTTTACTGGAGAGCGGCCTCAATGGCCATGGCCACCGACATGCCGGATGGCGGCGCGAGCGAAAGCGCCCTGCCCGCCGTCCGGGCAATCTTGTCGGGCAAGAAGGAAGGATTGGCCGTGCGGGCGGAATAAACGCCTGCGGCAATCACCGAGCCATTGATGACCGATGCGGCCTTGACGGTGAATTTCGTCTTGTAGCGCACGCCGAACAGCCATTTGACCGGCTGGACTTCATCGATTTTCACGGAAACAACGACGCGCGGCAAAACCTCACGGCGAACGGTGGCTTGCACGGCTGATTTCAGGCGCTGCTCGACATCGCGCGCCAGTTCGGGCGAAACGCCCTGCGCGACCGTGACGAAGATGCCGCGCACATCAAAGAGCATGGCATCAGCGCTCGATGCCCCGGATTGAGGCATGCGAAATGCCGTCACCCCTAGAAAGGCAACCAGAACCACCAGCACGGATGCAGCTTTGCGGAACATCACAGGGCCTCAAACTCCTCTTGAGGCCATGATCGTCGCGGATGGTTAGGAAAGCGTTACGCCGCTTGCGTCAGAGCGTGGAATACAGCGGCTGCAGCCTGCAATTCGATGGTCTTGGCGGCGCGGCGGGCCGTTGCCTCGGCGTCCTCGCCCCAATGCTCCGTCGTCCAGTCCTCATCCACGTGGGAAAGGTGCCAGGCCGTATCGGCATCAAGGTGCCCTTCGGCAAAAGCAATCGCCAGCAGCGCCGATCCGGTCAGCGTCGTGACCGTGTGGAGGCTGGCCAGTGCGATGGCATTTTCATGCTTGGCAACGGCCTTGGCGAAGGCTGTAACCGCCTCGTGCGGCTGCGTCTGGTGCATGATTCCCTGCACGAGGATAAACCGCGCGCCGAGGGTCGAGGCCGCCCATTCAATGACCGGGTCCCAGGCCTTGGCCTGACGCTCGATCAGGGCTTCCGGGGTATCGGCGCGGTAGCACAGGAGATCACTTTCGCAAAAGCGTACGATGTCATCGCGCACGGGCAGCGGGTCGGCAGCAATGGCATCCAGTGCCGTGTTGACAAGGCGTGTGACCGGCATACGGGCCGGATCGACTTCGCTCACTTGCGCTTCCCACTCCGCCGCGACCAGTTCAGCCAATGCCTTTGTCGGCACGGTCAGAGCCTTTCGGGCCGGGGTTTTCACCGTCTTGCCATCCAGCAGAACGGAATAGCCGCTGCCTTCATCCCCCCCAACGCTCACCTCCTTGTAGAAGCGCTTGGGCAGCGGACGCTTCATCTGGATCTGGGCGCGGCGCACCGGGTCCGGATCGCTCAGCGCTTCAGTGGCGTGTTCGGCAATCTCGTTCAGAAAATCGCGCATGAAGGAAACCTCCGCTCAGAAGATCATTTCAAAAAGTTCGGCGGGCGTGTGGGCGATCTTATCGGCCCCGGCCAGCCACAGGGCATCGACAGGACCATAGCCCCAGGAGACGCCGAGCGCCTTGGCGCCTGCGGCCTTGGCCATCTGCATGTCGTAAATCGCATCACCGATCACCACCGTGTCGGCGGCGCGCATGCCCGTTTCGTCGCAGCATTCCATGACCACCGCCGGATGCGGCTTCGACGGGCAATCGTCCGCCGTGCGCGACACGATGAAATGCGAACGGAAACCGTGCGTATCGACAATCGCGTCATAGCCGCGCCGTGACTTGCCGGTGACAGCCCCCATCAGCACATCGTCGCGCGCCGCCAGCTTTTCAATCAGCGGGCGGATGCCATCAAACAGCGGCTCCGAAAAGGCGATTTCGCTGCGGACATCGAGGAAGATGGACTTGTAGTAAGCCATCATCACCACATCGTCCGCATCCGCATGCTGCTTGCCCTGAATACGGGCAATGGCGATGTCGAGTGTCAGGCCGATGATCGATTTCGTTTGCAGCAAGGTCGGCAGCGGCTTTTCAAAGTGGCGGAACGTACGCTCCATCACCTCATGGATCAGCCGGGCGCTATCGACCAGCGTGCCATCGCAATCAAAGAGAACGAGTTTCATTCGTCGTCCCCGTCAGCCGCATTCACATCAAAGCCGAGCAGGTTCCAGCTCTGCACCATATGCGGCGGCAGCGGTGCCGTTACGCGCAGGCGTCCGCCGTCCGGATGCGGAATATCGATGTGGCGGGCATGGAGATGCAAACGCTTCTGGATGCCGCCGGGGAAATCCCAGTTCGGATCATCAATGAAATACTTCGGATCGCCGATGATCGGGTGGCCGATGTGGAGCGCATGGACGCGAAGCTGGTGGGTGCGGCCCGTATAGGGTTCCATCTCCAGCCAGGCGAGGCTTTGTGCTGCCGTTTCGACCACACGATAGAAGGAAACGGCGTGGTCTGCGCCCTCCTCCCCATGCTGGGCGATGCGCATCCGGTCACCATCCGGCGTCGGCTCCTTGACGAGCCATGTCGAAATGCGGTCCTCGCGCTTGCGCGGCACGCCCTTGACCAGTGACCAGTAGGTTTTCTTCGTGTCGCGTTCGCGGAAGGCCGCCGTCAGCTTCTGCGCGGCTCCACGGGTTCTGGCGATGACGAGAACGCCGGACGTATCGCGGTCGAGACGATGCACCAGACGCGGCTTTTCGCCCTTCTTGCTCGTCCAGGCTTCCAGCATCTTGTCGATATGGCGGGCAACGCCAGAACCACCCTGCACGGCAAGACCGGCGGGCTTATTCAGGACGAACACCTTGTCATCTTCATGCAACAGCATGCGGGCCAGAAGCTCGGCGTCGCCGGAGTGCTTCAAATCCTTGCCAGCGATGGGGCCGCGCTTGGCACCCTTGGCATCCACCTCCATGGGCGGAATGCGCACCATCTGGCCGGGCTCAACACGGCTGTCGGATTTTACACGCCCGCCATCGACGCGCACCTGACCGGAGCGCAAGAGCTTCTGCAGCGCGCCGAAGCCCAGACCCGGATAATGGATCTTGAACCAGCGGTCGACCCGCATGCCCGCTTCGTCTGCTTCGACCTTGATGTGCTCGATGCCTGCCATGAAAAACGCTTTCCTGTTCGAGCTTCTTCACGCCCATCCGGGCGTGGAGTGCTCTTGAAGGCGTCCGTTTACCGGCTTTTTCCCTTTGAGGAAAGGCGTTTCAAAAACTCAAACGCGCAATGGCGATCCCGGCACCCGTTGCCAGCAGCGAAAGGACAACGCTTGCCGCCACGTAAAGGGCGGCACTCATCACCTCGCCGCGCTCATAGAGCAGCCAGACATCGAGTGAGAAGGCCGAGAACGTCGTAAAACCGCCGAGGAAGCCAGTGATCAGCAGGAGCCTGAGATCAAGCGGCGCGGACACGCCGCGGATGATGGCTTCCGCCAGAAAGCCGATGGCCAGCGAGCCGATGATATTGACGCCGAGCGTATTCCACGGAAACGCCGCGCCGATCGTTCTGAGCGCCATAGCCCCGAAGAGATAACGGCAGACAGACCCGGCAGCTCCGCCGATGGCGACAAGTAGGATATTGATCATGTTCGACACTGTCGCGCTGCGGCGCACCCCTGTCCAGACCATCAGGCCTTCGACGTAACGGCTTTTTTCAGCCAGTTGTCCACATCGCTGGAGAGACCGGCCCAATCGGTGAACTCATGGGTTCCCTTGTCATCCGGCGAGACGCCGGGCAGCATCTTCGCGGCAAGCCTGCGCACGATCCAGCGCTTGAAGAAATCATATTCGCCAAAGCGCAGCGCGCCCTTCACATGGAACACATCACGCGGCATCCAACCCACGGTGGTTGCGAAGTGGATGGCGAACTGACGCGCCTCGGCACGCTCATCCTCAAGATTGCTGGCAATCATCAGCGTGACAGAGACGAAGGCGCAGGGCACGGAGTTCAGCCAGTCGCGTTCACGGCGCGCGAAGATGAAGAAGGCATCGGGGTATTTCGCGCCATGCACCGGCGCGCAAAGGATCGCCGCCTCCGGCCGTTCCAGTGAATATTCGGCGTTGGTGGCCACATCGAACAGAATCGCGCGATGTCCGCGCTCCTCCAGATGTTCGGCGATCGCGGTCGCTATCTTGCGCGTCTGCCCTTCAACACTGGCATATCCGACAAGAATGTTCATGGCGTCCTCGCGATTTTTGAGACTCGTCAAAAGCTACTGCAACGTTGTCGTGATGAAAAGAAATATATTCCAGACGTTGCAATTGCCCCGAAAAAACAACGCCCGCGTTGTGGCGCGGGCGTTGATGAATTTGGCTTTGATCAAACCAGTCGGCTTTGATCGAGAGCCGCACCGATGAAGCTGGAGAACAGCGGGTGCGGGTCCAGAGGCCGGCTCTTCAGTTCCGGATGGTACTGAACGCCGATGAACCACGGGTGATCCGGGTATTCGACTGTTTCCGGCAGAACACCATCCGGCGACATGCCCGAGAAAACCAGACCGCAAGCTTCGAGGCGCGGCTGATAGTCCGCGTTGACCTCGTAGCGGTGGCGATGGCGCTCGGAAATATCCGTGGAGCCATAGATTTCGGCAATGCGCGTGCCACGCTTCAGAGCGGCCTTGTAAGCGCCGAGACGCATGGTGCCGCCCAGATCGCCATCCGCCGAGCGCTTCTGCAACTCGTTGCCGCTGACCCATTCGGTCATCAGGCCGACGACCGGCTCCTTCGACGGACCGAACTCGGTGGAGGATGCCGCCTCGATTCCCGCCAGATTGCGGGCCGCTTCGATAACCGCCATCTGCATGCCGAAGCAGATGCCGAAATACGGTACCTTGCGTTCACGGGCAAAGCGGGCTGCGTTGATCTTGCCCTCAGCACCGCGTTCGCCAAAGCCGCCCGGCACCAGAATGCCGTGCACCTTTTCAAGCCACGGAGCCGGATCTTCCTTTTCGAAGATTTCGGACTCGATCCACTCCAGACGCACCTTCACGCGATTGGCGATACCGCCATGGTGAAGCGCTTCAATGAGCGACTTATAGGCATCCTTGAGGCCGGTATACTTGCCGACGATGGCAATGGTCACCTCGCCTTCCGGCGTGTGAATACGGTTGCAAACCTCTTCCCAGGCATCCAGACGCGGCTTCGGTGCCGGCTCGATCCCAAAGGCCGCCAGCACTTCCTCGTCGAGACCTTCCTTATGGTAGGCCATCGGCACGTCGTAGATGTTGGCCACGTCGAGCGCCTGAATTACCGCAGACGGACGCACGTTGCAGAACAGCGACAGCTTGCGGCGTTCCGCTTCCGGAATTTCGCGATCGGCGCGAACGAGCAGGATATCGGGATGAATACCGAGCGCCTGAAGTTCCTTGACCGAATGCTGGGTCGGCTTGGTCTTCAATTCACCTGCTGCCGGAATGTAGGGCATCAGCGTCAGGTGCACATAGACGGCCGTGCCGCGCGGCAGGTCATTGCCCAGCTGGCGGATCGCCTCCATGAAGGGCATGGCTTCAATGTCGCCGACCGTGCCGCCGATTTCGCAGATGACGAAATCGAAATCGTCATTGCCTTCGACAACGAAGTCTTTGATTTCATTGGTAACGTGCGGAATGACCTGAACGGTGGCGCCCAGATAGTCGCCACGACGTTCCTTGTCGATGATGTTCTTGTAAATCCGCCCGGTGGTGATGTTATCGGTCTTGGTTGCGGAACGCCCGGTAAAGCGTTCGTAGTGGCCAAGGTCGAGGTCAGTCTCGGCACCGTCATCCGTCACAAACACTTCACCGTGCTGTGTCGGGCTCATGGTGCCGGGATCTACGTTCAGATAGGGGTCGAGTTTGCGCAGCCGCACCCGATAACCACGGGCCTGCAGGAGCGCTCCGAGAGCCGCGGCCGCAATTCCTTTTCCGAGGGAAGAAACCACGCCGCCTGTGATGAATACATATCGCGCCATGGGAGTCACCGGATAACCTTGAAATACCGATTCCGCCAGCCCAAAAATTCACTTCACGAATTTAGGCCACAGGAAACTGGACAAAAGAAAACCGGCAGGGTTGACCTGCCGGTCGATGAAAAGCGACGCAACCGATCAGTTGCTGGTCGGAACGCCCTTGTTGTCCTGCGCCGGGGCGGCAGGAGCCGCCGGGGTTGCCGGGGCCTGAGCGCCCGTTGCAGGCGAAGACGGTGCGGCGGGCTGGTTCGGGCTCAGCGAGTCGAGAATACCCTTGCCATCGCCCTGCGTCGCCGGAATACGGTCGAGAATGTCGGTCGGCTTGGCTTCGTAGCGCGCCAGAATGCCAAGTCCCAGCGACGTGATGAAGAACAACGTCGCCAGAATGCCCGTGGTGCGCGTCAAAGCATTGGCCGTGCCGCGCGCCGACATGAAGCCGGAACCGCCGCCGATGCCGAGGCCGCCGCCTTCCGAACGCTGGATCAGCACGATGCCGACGAGCGCGATGACGATCATGAGGTGAATGACGATCAATACGGTTTGCATGAAACGACCTGTCCAGCCCCGCAAGGGAGCCCATCAAGAGGAGTTGGCGGCTCCTTTACATGAGGAAAACCGCCATTCCAAGACCCTGTAGCCTTTTTCGGCACGATTATGGTTGAAGCGACCGCCAATCAGGCGGTGATTGCCTCGTATGCACCAAAGATGGCGAGGAAGTCAGACGCTTTCAAGCTGGCCCCGCCAACAAGTGCGCCATCAACATTCTCAACGCTCATCAGTTCCTTGGCGTTGCTCGGCTTGACCGAACCGCCGTAGAGAATGCGCATGGTCTTGCCTTCGTCATTCAGATGGCGAACCAGTTCATCACGCATGAAGGCGTGGGCCACGCGCACATCCTCAACCGTCGGGGTCAGGCCCGTGCCAATCGCCCAGACCGGCTCATAGGCAATGACCGTATCAGACGCCGTCGAGGCGTGCGGAACGGAACCGGCGAGCTGGCGCTTCAACACGTCGAGCGTCTGGCCTGCCTGACGTTCCTCGGCGGTTTCACCGATGCAGATAATGGCAATCAGACCGGCGGCGTGGGCCGCTTCGGCCTTAGCGCGCACCAGATGGTCGGTTTCGGCGTAATCCGTGCGGCGCTCGGAATGGCCAACGATCACGTAGGAGGCGAAGACATCGGCGATCATGTCGGCCGAAATATCCCCCGTATGGGCACCCGAAGCGTTCTGGTGGCAATCCTGCGCACCGATCTCCAGCGGGCTTTCCTCCACCAGTGCGGTGGCGACGTAAAGCAACGTTGCGGGCGGGCAGATCAATGCGTCCACCTTCTCCGACAACGGGCCGTTCACGCCCTCGGCAATCGCCTTGATCTGGTCAAGCGATTCCCGCGTTCCGTTCATTTTCCAGTTTCCCGCCACGAGCGGACGAACATTCGGCGTCATGGATGATCCCGTCCTTGTCTTTTCATTGTCATGCCAGTTTGGCCTAGCAAAAGCGTGCGACCAAGAAAAGCATCCCTCCGCCAGACAAGCGGACTTCGCAGGTTTTGGTAAAATTTGCCGCAGCCCCCCGCCGAAGCCCCCTGTCTCCGCCGCGCGTTACGCAGCAGAAAATCACGGACTATTCTTTGTAGCGTTAAAACCGGACAAAATAAAACCGGAAAAGAGCGCGGCGCTGACAATTTCGACGCGTAAAACTCAATCGTGCGACAGTGGATGTTATTTCGCCGTCAGAATCCAGTTCAGTACAGCGCGCCAATCACTCATGCGCACCGGCGTACCATGCGTGCCCGTTTCAAAGAGCGTGAAGCGAACGGGCTGACCGGCATCGCGCAGTTTTGCGTAGAACGCGGCCTGATCTTCGGCCTTGTAGGTCTTGTCGGCGCTGCCATGGGTAAAAAAGATCGGCAGCCGCGCCTTGAAGGCCGGGCTTTTGGCGTAATCCGGATCGCTCGCGCCACCGAGGATCGCCATGCCTTTCAGCTTGGCGACACTTGCGGCATCCCGGCTGATGCCCCAGCAGAGAAACGACCCCATGGAGGCGCAAGTCAAGATGATCGGTCGCCCCGGCGAACGGCGCTCGATTTCGGCAATCAGGGCTGCGATGGACGCCGCGCCCGCCGTATCGAAGCTTTTGACGCTGGGCGCGAAATAGGTGCCGCCATTGCCCGCCACGAGGTTTTTCAGCCGATTGAAATTGCCGCCGAACTTGTAGTCGTTCATGCCCAGACGCCGGTCGCCATCGCGCCCATGGATGAAGATCACCGAAAAAGAACTGCCCGCCCCCGGCCCTGTGCGTCCAAGATCGAGCGGTCCCGTTGAAAGCGGCCAGGTTTCGAGCGCCTCCAGTTTGCGGATACCCGTATCGACATAGCGCCGCCACACCCGCTGTTCCGGGATTTCGTCGCGGTTGTTGATGTCGCGAAGTTCCTGATAATCGACGCGCTCATAGGCGCCGTTATCGCGCCGCTCCACCACATTCGGGGTGAAGAGGTCATCCTTGAAGGGCTTCAGCGGCCCGTCGGCAGAGGCGCTTGCCGCTGTGGTCAGAGCCATTACGGTTGTCACCAAGGCGGTTCGGGCGAAATGAACTGTGGACATGCGGCTTCCGCTGATGTTCGACGATGGCCAAGCCTTGCCACTGGTGATGCGGCAAAGCAATCCTCACCCCAAATGAAGGTGCGCGAATCTCTGCCTGTCCCGTGACATGCGTTCGCGTCGGCCTTATGGCAAGATTGCCGATGATTCGTCGCCAGCGGCCTGTGGACGGAAAAGCAATTTTATGAAGCGATCTGATGACCGATAACAGCAACGACCTTTTCGCCGACCTTGGCACGCCTGCCCAGCCCCCGAAGCCCGCCCCGGCACCGGCGGCAAGCCCTGCCCCGCGCGCCGCTGCGGCCCCGGTCGGTTCGGCAGACGCCTATGATGCCTCCGCAATCCGGGTGCTTGAGGGCCTGGAACCCGTGCGCATGCGTCCCGGCATGTATATCGGCGGCACCGACGAAAAGGCGCTGCATCACCTCTTTGCCGAAGTCATCGACAATTCGATGGACGAGGCCGTGGCCGGTCATGCGGATTTCATCGAAGTCTATCTTGATGCCGAAGGTTGCCTGACCGTTACCGATAACGGGCGCGGCATTCCGGTGGAAAACCACCCGCAGGTGCCGGGCAAGTCTACGCTTGAAGTCATCATGACCAAGCTGCATGCGGGCGGCAAATTCGACGGCAAGGCCTACGAGACCTCGGGCGGTCTGCATGGCGTGGGCGTATCGGTCGTGAACGCACTTTCGGATATGCTCGAAGTCGAGGTGGCGCGCGGGCGCAAGCTTTACCGCCAGCGCTTCTCGCGCGGCATTCCCGTGGCTGGCCTTGAAGAACTGGGCGATGTGCATAACCGTCGCGGCACGCGGGTTCGCTTTCATCCGGACCCACAGATTTTCGGGCCTCATGCCAAGTTCGACCCGGCACGCATTTTCCGCATGTCGCGTTCCAAGGCCTATCTTTTTGGTGGTGTGGAAATCCGTTGGAGCTGTGATCCGTCCATCCTTCCGGCCGGTGGTGAAATCCCGGAAAAGGCCGTTTTCCATTTCCCGGATGGCTTGAAGGATTATCTGGCGGCGACCATCGGCAAGGATTTTACCGTCACGCGCGAAATCTTTTCCGGTCGCACGGAAAAGACCGGCGGTCACGGCGCACTCGAATGGGCGATTGCCTGGTGGGGCAACGATCAGGAAATCCATTCCTATTGCAACACCATCCCGACCCCGGAAGGCGGCACGCACGAAGCCGGCTTGCGCATCGCGCTTTTGAAGGGTCTGAAGAACTACGCTGAACTGACGCAGAACAAGCGCGCCGCCCAGATCACCACGGATGACGTGATGATTTCGGCCATCGGCATGCTTTCGGTCTTCATTCGCGAACCGGAATTTGTCGGCCAGACCAAGGACAAGCTGGCGACCGTTGAAGCGCAGCGCATTGTCGAAAACGCGCTTCGCGATCCGTTCGACCACTATCTGGCCGGGAATCCGGGCGAAGCGGCCAAGCTTCTCGATTGGGTGATTGAGCGTTCCGAGGAGCGTCTACGTCGCCGCAAGGAAAAGGAAGTGAACCGCAAGACGGCGGTGCGCAAGCTGCGCCTGCCCGGCAAGCTCGCCGATTGCTCGCAAAATACCGCTGTAGGGGCCGAACTCTTCATCGTCGAGGGCGATTCGGCAGGTGGTTCGGCCAAGCAGGCGCGAAACCGCATGAATCAGGCAATCCTGCCGCTTCGCGGCAAGATCCTCAACGTGGCCAGTGCGGGACGCGACAAGCTTGGGGCCAATCAGCAGATTGCCGATCTCATTCAGGCGCTCGGCTGCGGTACGCGGTCAAAATACCGTGAGGAAGACCTGCGTTACGAACGCATCATCATCATGACCGATGCCGACGTGGACGGTGCCCATATCGCCTCGCTGCTCATCACCTTCTTCTATCAGGAAATGCCGGAGGTCATTCGCGGCAACCACCTCTATCTGGCGGTTCCACCGCTCTACAAGATCACGCAAGGGCAGAAGAGCGCCTATGCGCGCGACGACGCCCACCGTGCCGAACTGATGGAAACCGTGTTCAAACGCAGTTCCAAGGTTGAAGTGTCGCGGTTCAAAGGTCTTGGCGAAATGCTACCCGCCCAGCTCAAAGAAACCACCATGGACCCGAAAAACCGCACGCTTTTGCGCGTGGCGATCGACATGGAGGATTTCGAGGGCACGCGTCAGGCGGTCGATGACCTTATGGGAACAAAGCCGGAGGCCCGTTTCCGCTTCATTCAGGACCGCGCCGCCTTCGCCGAAAATCTCGACATCTGAGGGATGCGCTTAGGCATTTGGTCTTAACCGCAAAAAAGCCCGGCTTTGTTGCAACCTTTTCACGGTTGCCGCATAAAAGGTGACTATTCGCATCGAATCCCGGGAATTCCAGCGCTTTGACCCAACAGAAAACGCCGAAGACGAAAACCAGTCGTGAATGGCTGGGTGCAGCCACGAGCAACCTGAACACGGTTATCCCGCCCATTACAGCGGCGCGCTGGTTGCTTCTCCTTGTCGTTCTGGCCGGGATTTACTTTTTCTACGGCTTTGCCGTGCCGGTTCTGGCCGCGCTTGTCATTGGCTTTGCCAGCTGGCCGCTTTACCGCGATGTGCTGACCATGACGCAGGGCGACACGCGCTGGGGCGCATCGATTGCGCTCCTTTGTCTCCTGTTTTTCCTCATCGTGCCGATCATCATCGCCGTCGGTTACGCGCTTGATGAAATCAAGGTGTGGCTGCGCTGGGCCTTTGAAGCCAACAAGGTGGGGGCCGCCGTGCCGCACTGGATCGGCACGCTTCCCTTTGTCGGGGAATGGCTTGCCGAACAATGGGTCGATCATCTGGGGCAGCCGGGCAAGATCGGCGAACTGATCCAGATCGTCAGCGGTGCCAATATCGGCAATATCTACCGCGCCGTCATGGCCGCCGGTGGCGGTGCCTTCCATCTGCTGCTGACGCTGCTCTTCATGCTGATTGCGCTGTTCTTCGTCTACAAGGACGGTGCGTCCTTCGCGGCCCAGGTGGACATCATCGGCGAGCGCATTCTACCGAGCCGCTGGGAGCGCATATCCCGCGTCGTCCCGGCCACGATCAGCTCCACCGTGACCGGCATGACGCTGATTGCTATCGGCGAAGGTATCGTTCTGGGCATCGCCTACTGGATTGCTGGCGTTCCCTCGCCCGTCACTCTTGGCGTCATCACCGGCGTCATGGCGCTCATTCCGGGCGGCGCACCGCTTTCCTTTACGCTGGTGTCCTTCTACCTCGTGGCCAGTGGACACATGGTCGAAGGCATCGGTCTTTTCGTCTGGGGAACGGTGGAACTCTTCATCGTCGACAAGACCCTTCGTCCGCGCCTTGTCGGCGGTCCGATCAAACTGCCGTTCCTGCCGACCTTTTTCGGTCTCGTCGGCGGCGTGAAAACCATGGGTTTTCTCGGCCTGTTCCTCGGGCCTGTGCTGATGGCGCTTCTGGTTGCCATCTGGCGCGAGTGGGTCAATGAGGTTTCCGAGGGCGGTGCCCACGATGAGGCCGCGGCAAACAAGTCACCGGAAACCGGCTCAACCGGCGTCTGATTTCAAAACGATGTTTGGAGCAGGCTCAGGCCGCGTCCATGAGGGCGCGGTCGGCATAGTTGCGGGCCACGATTCGCTGATGGCCAACCTCGACCCGCTCGATGAGGTCGAGCAGTTCGGCGGCCGCCGAATGCGGCGTGACCGTATCGCGGAAGGTGCGCACCAGCGCCCCGGCAATCGCAGATTCACCGGCCACATCATCCGAGCGTCCGACTTCGCGCCATTGCATGACAGCTTCAACGAAGATTTCGCTGATGTCGCGGGCAAGACCGACAGACTCAAACAGCGCGCGAACGGCGTGCATGCGACCCGTTGCGAGGATGGACCGTACGCGGCGCTCTTCAAGGCCGGAGAGATTGCAAATCGCCTCGGCGAAGAATTCAATGCGGCTGGAACACAGCGCCTGCATCAGGAAGGCGGGTGTCAGATAACCATGAGCGCGCATGTGCTCGACCAGTTGCGGTAGCTCCTCGCGCGCGGTTTCGCCTGCGATCACCACACCGGCCAGATCGGAAACTTCCCGCGTCAGGCGCTTGACGCGCAGGCCGCCAATCAGGTTGCGCACCAGATCGTGAGAGGCCAGAACGGCGCCCAGTTCCGCCACCAGCATATGGCGGGCATCGGCGGGAAGATCGGCGCGATCCAGCAGCATGGAGCGCACTTCGGCACAACCGCCAAAGCGTTCGGCAAGGCGGCGCAGGCTGATGCGGCCAATGCGGGCCGTTGCATTTTCAAGGAGAACGATCACGCTTTCCTCTTCGGCCACTTCGGCGATGGCCGCAGAAACCGGAATGGAAAGCCCGTTGCGGGCGGCAATCGCAGCCCGGGTACAGGCATCACCGCGACCAATGAGGTCGATGAGGTCAGAGTCCACCAGAAGCGGCGAGACCGAAAGCACAGTCGCGGCAATTTCCGGCTGATCGGAGGCCAGCGAAAGGATCACCGCCCGTGGCGCACGCGGCGACTGGGCCAGTGCATTGGCAAGCGCGAGGCGTACACGCGGCGAAGCATCATCCAGCAGGTAAGTGATCGCCATCGCGGCGGCCTTGCTATGCTCGGGGCTCAGAGACGATTCCAGATAGGCCCGCGCCAATGCACCAGCCGCCTTTGCCCTGTCACCGGCTTTTGCCGTTTCAGCCCAACGAAGAAAGGAATCGATGATCACGGAAACCTCACCTGCAGGCGGTGGTTATCAACCCGCCTCTTCTGGTTTCACGCTAGCGTCGAAAAGTTTATGAATGGTTCACCATACCTGTTAACCATGCCGTTCATCGGAAATCCTATGACAAAGC
Organism: Pseudomonadota bacterium; assembly: GCA_020161665.1. Classification (GTDB taxonomy): domain Bacteria; phylum Pseudomonadota; class Alphaproteobacteria; order Rhizobiales; family Rhizobiaceae; genus Ectorhizobium. The sequence goes on from JAIUPA010000022.1 coordinate 119,596, forward strand.
CCCGCCCTACCCTGTTGAAATCCCTGTTTATGGTCGGTGAAGCGGAGCCATCAGCGCTTTTTGCGGCTGCAGATGCGCTTGTCATCGATGAAACGCAGCTCGATGAAGAGTCTGAGGGGCGATTCTCAGGCTTTCTGGATCGCTTGGCTGTCCTAATCGATCCGGCGGATACGGATCATCTGGCCGAGACGCTTGCCCTTGCGGTCAAGCGTGGTGTGGCGGGCGTGATTCTGGCCCCGCGCTGCCGGATGGTGGATGTGCAAAAGGCTGATGTGCTTCTATCGGCCAGTGAGGCCGCGCAAGGGCTAACGCTTGGCGCCACAAGGATCATCGCCAACGTGGGCGATTTTGCCGATTCGCTTCTGGCTGCGGGACGCATGGCAGGCGCGTCCGCCCGCCTTCTGGCGCTTGCCGGTTCCGGCCATCAACTGGCGCAATCACTCAACATCGAAAGTGGCGCAGCACCCCTCACCGTCGCACGCGGCCTTGTGGTTCTGACGGCGGCGTCAGCTGGCGTTTGGGCCTTGGCCGAGGCGGATGAAAGTCTTTCAGGCGCGGCCTTCGAAAAGGCCTGCCTTCAGGACTGTGCCGATGGCTATTGCGGCAAGTTTGTCACCTCGCCGGAACAGGTCGACACGGCAAACCGCGTTTTTGGGAACGCCTGATTAAGCGTTGACCCATTCCACGATGTCGGCAACGTCTGGCCGTGCCCGTTCGCCCGGATGCGTTTCCATCGTGCCGATGTGAATGAAACCGGCGATCTTTTCGCCCGGCTGCAGCCCGAACAAATGGCGGGCACGCTCATCATAGGCAAACCACTGGGTCAGCCAATTCGCAGCATAACCGTGGGCGTTGGCAGCCATCAGCATGTTGAGGCAAACCGCACCTGCAGAAAGTTCCTGCTCCCAGACGGGGATCTTGGCATGGGGTGCCGCCGTAGAAATCACGGCAATGACGACCGGGGCCATCAGCAGGCGATTGCGCTCCATGGTCAGGAGCTCATCGGTGGCGTCCGGGCGGTCCGTCCTGATGAATTCAACCAGCTGGTCGCTGATGCGTTCGCGCGCCGTGCGTGAGAAAACGACAAAGCGCCAGGGGGCAAGCTTGCCGTGATCGGGAACGCGGGTCGCCAGCGCCAGAATCGATTCGATCTCGGCGCGTTCCGGCCCCGGCGCACACATCATGGCTGGTGGAACCGAACGGCGGGTCTTGAGGTAGTCGCCAAGCTTGAGATCGTCGTGCATCAATGAAACCCTGAGCAAGTTGAGGCCGGATGCGGTCTTGAAATTGACACCGCGTTGGTCTTCAAGTGATGAACGATTACGCAAGAGTCAACTGGCTGGATTTCATGAACCTTCATTCCTTCGCACCCCGCCTTCTCACCGCGCTGGTTCTCAGCGTGGCGCTGGCCGTGCCGGTCGTCGCGCAGGAACCGTTTTCCGGATTCAAGACACTTGATCTCGATGGAAAGGCGCCGAAGGCAAACGCGTTCAACGCGCCTGCGATCACCGCGCCGCTGCCATCGTCCGAAACCCGCGATGTGAGCCTTGAGGCCCGCCTGACGAGCGATGGAAGCCCACTTCAGCAAGGCCTTGTCTGGCGGGTGTTTTCGCCGCTTCCCGGTGATGATGGCAAACTGCCGCTGCTGGCGAGCGCTGAAGGCGGCTCAGCCACGATTCCGCTGGCTCCGGGTGACTATTATGTCAACGTCGCCTTCGGGCGCGCCGGCGCCACAAAAAAGCTGATTGTGCCGGAAGGTCGCGCGCCGGATCGCACCGTCATGATTCTCGACGCCGGGGGCGTGGTCCTTGATGCGGTCTCAGGAACGGATGTTCATGTTCCCACGGATCAGGTTTCCTTCTCGATCTACTCATCTGAAGTGCAGGATGACGGCGAGCGCGGTCTAGTCGTGGCCGATGTCAAGCCGGACACCATCGTGCGGCTCAATGCCGGGACGTACCACGTTGTTTCCGAATATGGCAAAGCCAATGCCGTGGTGCGCGCCAATATTCAGGTCGAGGCAGGCAAGCTGACGGAAGCCACGATCCAGCATCGGGCCGCACAAGTGTCTCTGAAGCTTGTTTCCGAAGAAGGCGGCGAAGCCATTGCCGATACCGCCTGGTCTATCCTGACGGGGGCCGGTGACAGCGTGGCGGAAAGCCTGTCTGCCTTCCCGATGCTCGTGCTTCTGGAGGGCGAATACGTTGCGATTGCCCGTAACAAGGACAAGATTTACCAGCGCACTTTCACCGTCGCGTCGGGCAAGAATATGAGCGTGGAACTGGAACTCGGTAAAAACGAGATGCGCCGCCAAACGGACACGATACCGATCGAGGAATAAAAACCTCATGAAAAAGCCCCCGCGAAGCGTATTCGCGGGGGCTTTTCTTATTCGAAATCAGCCAGCCTTGCGGGCCGCGGCCTTGCGTTTGACATCCGGCGGCGTCGCCTCATCGGCAAGGCTTGCCAGCGCGTCAACCAGAGACATCGAGGTCTGCGCCTGCGAGCCGAGACGGCGGATATTGACCGAACGCTCTTCCGATTCCTTCTTGCCGCAAACGATGATCACCGGAACCTTCGTGACCGAATGTTCGCGGATCTTGTAGTTGATCTTCTCGTTGCGCAGATCGGTTTCGACATGGAGACCGGCTTCGCGAAGGGCAGCCGCCACTTCCAGCGCGTAGTCGTCCGCTTCCGAGGTGATCGTCGTCACGACGGCCTGAACCGGCGCGAGCCACAGCGGAAGATGACCGGCAAAGTTCTCGATCAGAATGCCGAGGAAGCGTTCCATCGAGCCGCAGATGGCGCGATGGATCATCACCGGCTGCGTCTTTTCCGAGTTCTGGTCGATGTAGAAGGCCCCGAAGCGTTCCGGCAGGTTGAAGTCGACCTGCGTGGTGCCGCACTGCCAGTCACGGCCGATGGCATCCTTCAGCGTATATTCGAACTTCGGTCCGTAGAACGCGCCCTCGCCCGGCAGAATGCCGGTCTTGATGCGGCCAGCCGACTGCGCCTCGATGGTGCCCAGAACCTCGGTCATCACGCTTTCGGCGCGATCCCAAAGAGCATCGGAACCGACGCGCTTGTCCGGACGGGTCGAGAGCTTGACGACGATTTCCTGGAAACCGAAGTCCTCATAGACCGACAGGATCAGGTCGTTGATCTTGAGGCATTCAGCGGCCATCTGCTCGTCGGTGCAGAAGATGTGCGCGTCGTCCTGCGTGAAGCCACGAACGCGCATCAGTCCGTGCAGCGCGCCCGAAGGCTCGTAGCGGTGCACGAGGCCGAATTCCGCCAGACGGATCGGCAGCTCGCGATAGGACTTCAGACCGTGCTTGAAAATCTGCACGTGGCCGGGGCAGTTCATCGGCTTCAAGGCGAAGACGCGCTCATCCTCAGCTTCCGGATCGGCACACTGTACGGAGAACATGTTCTCCTTGTACCAGCCCCAGTGACCCGAGGTCTGCCACAGCGAGGTGTCCAGCACCTGCGGTGCGTTGACTTCCTCGTAATCGGCGGCCAGACGGCGGCGCATATAGGCGGTTAGCGTCTGGAAAATACGCCAGCCCTTGCCGTGCCAGAACACGACGCCCGGACCTTCTTCCTGAAAATGGAACAGGTCCATCTCACGGCCGAGACGGCGGTGATCGCGCTTTTCGGCTTCCGCCAGAATATGCAGGTAACGGTCCAGCTCTTCCTGGGTGGCCCAGGCCGTGCCGTAAATACGGGTCAGCATCGGGTTGTTGCTGTCGCCACGCCAATAGGCTCCGGCCACCTTCATCAGCTTGAAGGCGGTACCGATCTGCCCCGTGGAGGCCATGTGCGGACCACGGCAAAGGTCGAACCATTCGCCCTGATTGTAGATCTTCACGTCCTGATCGGCGGGGATCGCATCGACCAGTTCCACCTTGTAGGTTTCACCCTTGGCGGCAAAAACTTCCTTGGCCTTGTCGCGCGACCAGACCTGACGGGTGAACGGCGCGTTGCGGGCGATGATTTCCTTCATCTTCGCCTCGATCTTCGGCAGATCATCGGGCGTAAAGGGCGTTTCGCGCGCGAAATCGTAATAGAAGCCGTTTTCGATCACCGGGCCGATGGTGACCTGCGTGCCGGGCCAAAGCTCCTGCACGGCTTCCGCCATCACGTGGGCGGCGTCGTGGCGAATGAGTTCCAGCGCACGCGGATCGGTGCGGGTGACGATCTCGATGGCAGCACCGTCGGTGACGGGCAGCGAAAGATCGGTGATCTCGCCATCAAGCGCGACAGCCACGGCCTTCTTGGCCAGCGACTTGGAGATGGATTCGGCCACAGCCAGACCGGTCGTGCCAGCGGGATAAGCGCGAACGGAACCATCGGGAAATTTAAGGGAAACGTCAGACATTCTGATCTCCAGTCCAGTCCCGCCAACCAATGCGGGTGGTACAGTTTTGCAAATGAATTCCAAGCGCGCGAAGCAGCCATGGAATGGCGCGGTGATAGTGCGTTTCGGCCCTCAAGTCAAAGGCGCTCAAAGGCCGTTCAGCTTGCGCCCGGCAAGATAATAGCGCCACGGCTTCCACCAGACGAAATCGTCAGGCAGTTTTTCCGGTACGGGATCAATGCCCCAAGTGCCGCCCGGCCCGCAGCGACCGACGCGAAACAACGTCAGGAAACCGCCAGCCCAAAGGCCATACCGGCCGATGGCCTCATAGCCATATTCCGAACAGGTGGGCACATGGCGGCAGGAATTGCCAATGAAGGCGGAGAGCGTCAGCTGGTAAAGGCGGATGAAGCCCATACCGAAAAGCCGCCCCGGCGTTTTTTTGAACGCTCCCTGCCAGTTGCGCGAGTGACGCGTCTCTGGCTCATGTCCGGGATCACCACACTGGCCGCACATGGCCTTACCCCTTTTCCGCCAGCGCCTGACGCTTGGCCAGCGCCTCGTCTATGGCTGAAAGCGTCGCCTCAAAGGTCAGCATGGTGGAGGCGTGGCGGGACGGATAGTCCTTGACCGGCTTCAGGAACCGCATGTCTTCGAAACGACCCTCTGGTCCCTCGCCGCCCTGTTTCAACATAGCAAGCATCGCGTCGCGCGCGGCGCGGATTTCATCGGCACTCGCGCCAACGACGTGACGGGCGAGAACCGAGGCTGACGCCTGCCCCAGCGCGCAGGCCTTCACCTCATGGGAGAAATCGCTGACCCGGTCGCCATCCAGTTTCACATAGACCTTGACCCGCGAGCCGCAGAGCCGCGCCTGCTTTTCAGCGCTTGCCTCAGCGTCATCCAGAACGCCGGTTCGCGGCAGATTTCCCGCAAATTCAAGGATCTTGGCGTTGTAAATGTCGTCCATGGCGTGATTGTCGTATCCCTGCGGCAAAACGGAAACACAGCGTCACGGCTGCGACGGGTTCCGTCAGCTTTCCTTACATGATATGGGACTTTCATTCCAATATGGCAAACGCCCGGTGCCAGCTTGGCAATTTGGAAGACAATACCTTGAAATTTCACCGGTCTCGAACCAGATAGGCGGTTCACTGACCGTTCGGATCGCCGGAATTTTAACCCGGCTGGACCGGGAGACCGAGACTATGGATGCCATCGTGACGAATCTGAAGACCCGCCCTGCTTCGCCGCGCCCCACACGGGAACAGGCCGAGGAGGCCGTGCGCGTTCTCCTGCGCTGGGCCGGTGACGACCCGGAACGCGAAGGACTGATCGATACGCCGAAGCGCGTTGTCGATGCCTATGGTGAACTTTTCGGCGGTTATGATGCGGATCCGGCGGATGTGCTGGGCACGACCTTCGAGGAAATCGCAGGCTATGACGATGTGGTCATCGTGCGCGACATTCCGTTCTTCTCGCATTGCGAACACCATATGGTGCCGATCATCGGCAAGGCGCATGTCGCCTATCTGCCAAAGGGCAAGGTGCTTGGTCTTTCCAAGATTGCGCGCGTGGTGGAAGTCTATGGCCGCCGCCTGCAGACGCAGGAAGCCATGACCGCCCAGATTGCCGATGCGATCCAGACGAACCTGGACCCCAAGGGCGTTGCCGTGCTGATTGAAGCCGAGCATCTGTGCATGGCCATGCGCGGCGTGCAGAAGCAGGGTTCGTCAACGCTGACGACGAGCTTTACAGGTATCTTCAAATCCGATCCGGCAGAACAGGCGCGCTTCATGATGTCGCTGCGCGGTCTGCGCTGATCGTATCCTTCCGAGGTTTTCATGTCCCTGACGTTTGCTGCCCCTTCCGCCGACAAGGCCGAACTGGAGGGCAATGGCGCATTCACGCCTAAATTCGACCGCGACGGCCTTGTGACCGCTATCGTTACCGATGTGCGTGACAACACGCTGCTGATGGTCGCCTTCATGAATGCCGAGGCGCTGGCGTTGACGCTGGAAACCGGCATTGCCCATTATTACAGCCGTTCGCGCGGCAAGCTGTGGAAGAAGGGCGAAACGTCCGGCAACCTCCAGACCGTCGAGGAACTTCTGACCGACTGCGATCAGGACGCCGTGCTTCTCAAGGTGCGGGTCGCGGGCCACGATGCCACGTGCCACACCGGGCGCCGCTCGTGCTTTTACCGTCAGGTTTCCATCGAAAATGGCGTCGCGGTGACAAAAATCATCGATGATCATCGCCATTTTGATCCGGATTCGGTCTATTCCGACAAATAGTAAGGCCGTTTTGTCCCAAAATGGCGCAATTTAGCCCAAAGTTGAAGTCGATATACCGATTGTCAACGTTAGGCGGCGCTATAATATGCATCAGGAGGATTTTGCAGCCGGAGGAGGGTGCAAATCATGATGCTGAACTGGCCACTTCATCGTAACCCAACCACGTCGTCGGTGGGCGGCGGAGCCTCGGTGCCCGCGTCCCCGACCGTACCGGATATTTCCCGCATGCCGAAGAAAATGCCTATTGCGCTTGCTCTTGGTGGCGGTTCCGCCCGCGGTTGGGCGCATATCGGTGTGCTGCGTGCGCTGGATGAGGCCGGTATCGAAGTGGGCATGATTGCCGGAACGTCGATTGGCGCGCTGGTTGGCGGGTGTTATCTGGCTGGCAAGCTGGACGAACTGGAAGAATTCGCCCGTTCCCTGACCATGCGCCGCATCGCCGGCCTTCTCGACTTCACGATTGGCGGCGGCGGTCTGTTTGGCGGCATGCGCCTGACGCGCCGGATGCAGGAGCACCTTCAGGGCCTGCGCATCGAGGATCTGTCGCGCCCCTTCGTGGCCGTGGCCGCAGAGCTTTCGACCGGCCATGAAGTGTGGATCGGCTCCGGCTCGCTGATTACCGCCATTCGCGCTTCCTATGCCCTGCCCGGCATTTTCGAGCCTGTGCATTGCAATGGCCGCGTGCTGGTGGATGGCGCGCTGGTCAACCCCGTGCCGGTTACGGTTTGCCGCGCCTATGAACAGCATCTCGTGGCGGCCGTGAACCTCAACCACGATCTTTACGGGCGTTCTGCCGTGATCAAGCATTCGGCGCGCGATCAGGATAGCGACGAGGCCAGCGAAAAGCACGAGCATCGCGGCCTGCCGAGCGTCATGGTTCAGTCCTACAACATCATCCAAGACCGCATTTCACGCGCCCGCCTTGCTGGTGATCCGCCCGATCTTGCCCTGCAACCGCGAGTCAGCGACATCGGCCTTTCGGAATTCCACCGGGCAGCGGAAACAATCGAGCGCGGCTATGAAGAAGCCCGCGCCCGCATTTCCGAACTGAAGCGGCTTCAGGAACTGATCCCGCGCTGATGGCGCTGCGGATCAAACAGGCCAAACAGGACAAAGCCGAAGACGAAGCCGCCGAGATGCGCTTCCCAGGCCACCGCACCGCCAATGTCACCAAAGATCGGCAGGCCGAGACCGACTACTACGTTGCCGAACAGCCAGGCGGCGATATAGACCACCACCGTACGGTTGGTGAAAACGTCTCCGAAGGATTGCAGCGGATAAAGATGCCCCTTCTGCGGATCATAGGGCCACCCATTGGCCGGGAAGGCAAAGCGGCAAGCCGCCCCCATCAGCGCTGAAATCGCCCCCGAAGCCCCAATCAGCAAGACCGCCTGCCCCCAATGGAGCAGCGCGTAAAAGGCGGCGGCGGCGGCAGATGACCCAATCCAGAACAGAAAATAACGCAATGTTCCAATTCGACGCACGACAGGTGTGCCGAAAATGGACATCCATAAAACGTTGAACAGCAGGTGCTGCCAGCTGGCATGGAGAAGCGAATAGGAAACGGGCGTCCAGAGCCAGCTCAGATCTTCTGCCGTCAGCGGGTGAACATAGCGCGCCGGGATAAAAGCGAAGGTGACCACAAACCAGTCGGCCCAATCCGGCGGGAGCAGCAATGACTGCGCCCCATAAATGAGAACCAGAAGCCCGATCGAAAAACTGATGAGCGCGGGAAAATTGAAAATGGGGGCGTTCGCCTTGCGCTGCGGCTCTTCCGGAACCTCTGCCTGCTGATTGTCCTGTTCCATTTGGCCTCGCCCTTGCTGCGTCAGGCCCCTCGATTACAGGAGACGCAGGCAAAAAAAAAGCCGCCCGTTTCGATGCGGGCGGCGCTGGCGACCGTGGATGGTCAGCCGAATGATGTGCTGGAGTCAAGTTCCCGTAAGAGATGAATTCCTTATGACACAATGAACGGCAGCCAACAACGGAAACGATTGATTAACCTTAATTTCTGCTAACGGATTGACCACCATCAAACTGGCACGGTTTTCGCAATTTCAACCATAAGATATCAACTCAGCCCGTTATGAGTATCAAAATGCCGTATCACATGACTGCTGCTGACATATTTGCGTATTGGAAGGCGCTGCGTGAAGGCAACCTGCCGCCGCTTCGCAGCAGCATCGCGCCCTCGAACATTCGCGGCGCCCTGCCCGATCTGTTCATGCTGGATGTCAATGACGGCGATGTGCCGGTGTTTCGGCTGGCCGGAACGCGCATCTGCGCGCTCTTTGCGCAGGAGCTTCGCGGTCTGCCGTTTGCGCATCTTTGGGCGCAAGGTCAGGCTGATAACGCAGTTGCATTGAGCCATGCCGCAATCCAGTACGCCTGCCCGTTCCTGCTGAACGTCACCGGCTTCACCACCGAAGGGGTTGCGCAGCGTTTCGATGTGCTTCTGCTGCCGCTGCGTTCGAGCACGGATAATTGCGACCGGCTGATGGGAGCACTCGTGGCGCAAGGCCACGGCATCAACCTGTCCGCCGAGGCGACCCTTTCGGGGCTTTACATTGATCGCAGCCGGCCGCTGGCCGATATTGGCGACGCCATCCGCGTTGCCAGCACGACGACCCGGCCGGTTTCGGCGGCACAGACGGACACGAAAGAGACCGGAAAGCCCGTTATTTTCGCCCGTTAACGTCGGCAAACTTGCAATAGCGCAATTCCTTCCATCGGAAATCGCCTCATGCGTGTTCCGATCCTAAAAATGCGTCCTCAAGCAACCGCTTATTAACCGGCCTCGATCTATGATCCAAATTGTAGATTTGTCGAGATCGGTATCATGTACGCCAACTCCTTCGCACGTCCTTCCATGAACCGCCCTGCTCAGCAGCCTCAGGCCGCCGAGACCTACCATCGCGTGGCTGTTACGCTTCCGGGGCGGATGATGCTGAATGACCGCACCGAGCACGATTGTTCGGTCGTGGAAATGTCGCCGGGTGACGTGCTGTTGACCGCGAACGTGCTGCCTTCGCTCAATGAACGCGTGATCGCCTATATCGACCATGTCGGCCGCATCGAAGGGCACACGCTCAGCCGCACAAACAATTCCTTCGTCATGTCGATCAACGCCACGGAGCGCAAACGCGACAAGCTCGCCGCGCAGCTGACCTGGATCGCCAACCGTCATGAACTGGGCCTGCCGGAAGATCGTCGTCACGTTCGACTGGAACCGCGCCGCTCCATGACGGAACTGACGCTCGATAATGGTCGCCAGATCGCCTGCCGCATTATCGACTTGTCGCTTTCCGGTGCGGCCCTCGATACGGATGTGCAATTGCCGCTTGGCACGCCGGTTCGCCTCGGCTCGATGCGCGCCCAGGTCGTTCGCCACTTCTCGGACGGTATCGCTATCGAGTTTGCCGCCGCGCAATCGCGCGAGTCGCTGACCGAGTTCCTCGCGAACTGATCTCTTTCACCCTTGATTCCCCGACCCGCAAGGGTCGTTAAGCCTCCCACCTCTGTGGGTGGCATCGCCCTTGGGCGACCGTCGATCTCTGGACAATTGTTGTTTTCAGAGATGACACGGCTCTTCTCACTTTACTCAATTGCATCGTGACGCCAAAAAATCCCGGCAGAGACGGGCGCCCCGTCGCGCGCGACCACTTTACTTGCCTCGACTGACGCTCCCGCGCAGGCGTATTTGCCCGAATTTCGCCTGAAAAAAGCGACCTGAGGAACATTTTTTCTTGCCTTTTCAAGACCCTTTCAGACCCCCAATGCGCCCGATTTTACGGGCGTAGGGGCGTGTTTCAACACGGGCGCCCCTCAAAATAACACCGATTTCGACGCATCAAAGGCACGGGTTTTATCGCGATTTTCCAATCGCTTAAGGGGCGATAGGCTGCATTTTCATAAAATGCGCATCAAACTTTCGACAAATACAATTCAAGTAAAGCGAAATTATTGTTCTGTTTTTACTCGATTTTGCTTCTGATTTTCGTCGAATTCGATTTCGAGTATTTGCGTGACATAAATTTGAGCGTGTCATTGTTCTCTCACAAACGGGGAGACAACCATGAACAAGATACTTACACTTCTGGGAGGCGCATTCACAGCAGCGGGATTGCTGTTCGCCCTGCCCCAGTCTGCCGCAGCCTTTCCCATGCCGATGCGCGTTATCGGCAAGGCCAACCCGCCGATTGGTCATTATGAATATTGCAAGACCAACGCTGCCGATTGCACGCCGACGTCTGCAAGCGCCAATGTCTCGCCAGAGACTCTGGATGAAACCAAGTGGCGCACGATCCTTGACGTGAACTACACCGTCAACACGGAAATCCAGCCGGAAACGGACCAGGAGATCTACGGCGTTGAAGAACGCTGGGCGATTCCCACCACCGTTGGCGACTGCGAAGACTATGTCCTTCTGAAGCGTCGCGAACTGATCAAGCGCGGCTTTGCGCCGGGCAATCTGCTCATCACCGTTGTCCTTCAGCCCAGTGGCGAAGGCCATGCCGTCTTGACCGTGCGCACCGACCGTGGCGAGTTCATCCTCGACAACATGCGCAACAAGGTTCTGGCCTGGGATGAGACGGAATATACCTACCTGAAGCGTCAGGCGAGCGACAATCCGGGCCGCTGGGTCAAGCTTCAGGATGGCCGCGCCGGCACTGTAAGCACCGTGAAATACTGATCCGGTTCGGGACGCCCGTCCCGCCCAACGATGTCCCCGTGCCGGTCTCGTATGACCCGGCCACGCGAAAAGCCGGCTCTACCGTGTCCCCGGGAGCCGGCTTTTTGTTGCCCTGATTTTCCTTTATCCGGTTGCAAACGCCGATTGGAAGCCCTCCAATCGTGCTCAACCAAGCATTTCAGGGAATCATGCCGCTGCTATCCGACCGGCTCAGGCGTCTGGCGCTCATTATCGTTTCGGTGCTCGTTGTGCTCACCGCCGCGCTCAGCTTTGCCGGGCGCTGGTTCGGTGAACAGCTGGCGCTTGGCGGAAACACTACCAGCACGGAAACCTTTACGGTCACGATCGGTCTTGATCGCCTGCAGCTTGCCGCCAATACCATTCGCCTGCCTGAGGCGCGCCGCAGCGGCCCCACGGAACGCGCCGACCTTTATCTGACCTGGCCGGATCTCAGTGGGTACTCGCAAGCAAATGCCGCCCAGTTCAAAAGCACGGCCAATCCGGGCGCCCTGATTTTCCTACAATTGTCGCAAACCACCATGTCGCGTGACATGTCGGGCAGGCTCGACCCGATTTACCGCACCCTGTTTGAAGGCGAGCCGGTGGATTTTGGTGCCGGGCTTTTGCTGCACCGCTTCAAGGCCACGTCCGGATATGCCGGTGAAGTGATGCTCACCTCCACAGTCAGCGGCAATGATACCTACGCAGTTCGCTGCATTCTGCCGGTCGCCGATACGCCCTCCACTGACGCCGATTGCCAGCGCGACATCACCATCGGCAACAGTTTGAGCGTTCTTTATCGTTTTTCATCCACGCTTTTGCCGCAGTGGCGCATGCTGGATACGGCTGTTCGCGACTATGTGGAAACCCGCCTCGCGAACGAAAGCCCCTCGCCTGCAGCGCAATAAAAATTGCGCTAAAATGGCAACCTTTTCTTCATCATAAACCACTTGGTAACGCACCGGACCTAATGTGATGGGAACGGCTGCTGAAGCTTGGCCGGACAAAAACGAAACAGTAAATGAGTATAGTGGTGTTCAGGGCAGCTTCCAAAGCATTGATCGGAATGCAATTTCACGTCATCTCCACGCGAATTGCGGGCATCGCGGCAGCAACGCTGATCGCATTGACGGCTGTTGCCGCCCCCGCCAAGGCTGATCCGAAATTTGCGGGCATCGTTGTCGATGCCCGGACTGGCAAGGTTCTCTACAGCGAAGACCCGGATACGCTTCGTTATCCGGCCTCGCTGACCAAGATGATGACCCTCTACCTCACTTTCGAGGCTCTTGAGGCCAAGCGCATCAAGCTCGATTCCCGGGTTCCTGTTTCTTCGAATGCAGCCTCGGAGCCTCCGTCCAAGCTTGGCGTTCGCGCTGGCGGTTCGGTCACGGTTGAACAGGCCATTCTGGCTCTCGTGACGCGCTCTGCCAACGATATGGCAACGGCGCTTGGAGAGTTCATCGGTGGCAGCGAACCGCGTTTTGCCCAGATGATGACCAACAAGGCCCGTGCGCTCGGCATGACGCGCACCACCTATCGCAATGCCAACGGTCTGCCGAACACCGCGCAGATGACGACGGCGCGCGATCAGGCCCGTCTTGGCATGGCGCTTCGTCAGCACTTCCCGCAATATTATGGCTACTTCTCAACGCGCAGCTTCAGCTTCGGCAAGCAGGTCATTGGCAATCACAACCGCCTGCTCGGCAATGTTCGCGGCGTTGACGGCATCAAGACCGGCTACACCCGCGCGGCAGGCTTCAACCTTGTGACGTCAGCACAGGCTGACGGGCATTCCATTGTTGCCGTGGTTCTGGGTGGTCGCTCCGGCGCCAGCCGTGACCAGACGATGCGCAATCTTGTGGCAACCTACATGCCGAAATCGTCCTCCGGCCCTGTTCAGCAGGTTGTGGCCGCTATCCGTCCGGCTCCGGTGACGGAAGACGCCCAGCCCGCGCCGATCGTCAAGCCGATTGCCACGCCGTCTCTCGCCAAGGCAACCGCCTCGCAGGAAACGGCTTCGCTTCCGCCGGCTGCCATTCCGGTGCCGGACAACCGTTATAGTGCTGAAGGCGCCGGTTCGGCCTACGCTTCCCAGCAAAGTGCCGCCCAGATCAAGGCTTCTGCCCCGATTGCCGCAGCGCTTGCCCAGACCCGTCCGCTTCAGGCAACGCTGCCGAAGTCGGAAGTCCCCAATGTTGACCGCACCACGACGGCCTCCACCAGCCGCGCCAAGGATGAAAACTCCACGGGCTGGGTGATCCAGATCGGTGCGGCCCCTGACAAAGACAAGGCTCTGTCGCTTCTGGCCGATGCCAAAGATCGTGGCGGAAATGTACTGCGTGCCGCCACACCCTTTACCATTGCCCTCAATACCAACGGATCGCAGATTTATCGCGCACGCTTCGGTGGCTTCGGCGACCAGAAAGCCGCTGTCGATGCCTGCAATTCGCTGAAGAAGAAGGGCATTAACTGCTGGGCGTCGCTGCAGTAAGCGGCGTCTTGGACTTGGCGCTTCGCGTGTGTTTGTGGAGCGGCTATTGAATGAAAGTGCGTTTCGCGGGTTCTGTTTACGCGCGGCGCTAAAGTTACCTCGATCTGTATTGCGTAACGAGGCATATCATGGCGAACAACGACAGACTGTCTGAAGGACCGTCTTCACCACCACGCTCCGGCAGTGGTTTTCTGCTGCATCCTCTGCACGAGGCGGCTATTCGCATTGCGGAGCTGAGCCTTTCGCGACCGAAGGCCAAGACCCGCGATCTCGTGGCGTTGCTGGTGACACATGGTGCCCGCGCCTGGCGTTCCAGCCAGCCCGAGGCACGAATTCACCTTCATGTAGCGATGCACGCCGGACGCAGGCCGGTTCATCTGCGCCTTTACTGATATACCGATTAGGCACCGACCTTGCGTCGGTGCTTTTTCATTACAGAAGGCCGAGATCGGCCAATTCGCGCCGCAAATCTTCCGGCATGGCCGCCTCGCCCGTATCGGAACCGATGTCGCGTGGCGCATCCTCGTCTCGATAGTAGCGCCAGCCCTGAAAGGGACGCTTGGGCTGCGGGGCGGTCTCAATCACGGACGGGTCGAGCACGATATCGCAGTAGCTGATGCCATCGGCACCTTCGACCGCGTTCAATGCCAGTATGCGCTGGCGAGCCGCCACCTGCCCCTTGATCACCCAATAGAGTGAGCCACCATCGAGAATTTCATCGCCGCGCTTCGGCATCATGCGCGTGCGGTGAACGCTGTGCGGCTCCAGACCGGCGGCAATCGCCACCAGCGCCCGCTCCGCGACCCACTCTTTCAGATCGCCGACGCTTTCCGCACCGACACACAGTTTGATGATGTTGAGGCTCATACGCTCTTTGAAAGCCTTTTGTGGCGTTCGGTCAAGGCGGGTGGCACATGGCTCCACAGCCGGGTGTCCTCAGCATTCCACCGCGTTGACCGCCAGCCCGCCGGTGGAGGTTTCCTTGTACTTGTCGCTCATATCCCGCCCCGTCTGGCGCATAGTCTCGATGCAGGCATCCAGCGGTACGAAATGCGAGCCATCGCCCTTCAGCGCCAGCGAGGCCGCCGTGACGGCTTTGACCGCCCCCATGGCGTTGCGCTCGATGCACGGAACCTGCACCAGCCCGGCAATCGGGTCGCAGGTCATGCCCAGATGATGTTCCAGGGCGATTTCTGCGGCATTCTCCACCTGCGCCGGTGTTCCGCCCAGTGCAGCGGCCAGCCCGGCGGCCGCCATGGCCGCCGCCGACCCCACTTCGCCCTGACAGCCCACTTCCGCGCCGGAAATCGAGGCATTGTGCTTGATCAGGCCGCCGATGGCCGCAGCCGTCAGCAAGAAGTCGCGCACATCATCAAGCGTTGCGCCGGGGTGAAACCGCAGGAAATATTTCAGCGTTGCGGGAATGACGCCCGCCGCGCCATTGGTCGGTGCCGTCACTACACGCCCGCCCGCGGCATTCTCCTCGTTCACGGCCATGGCGTAGACGCTCAGCCAGTCATTGGCGATGAGCGGATTGGGCCGGTTGTTCAGCCATTCGCTCTCAAGCCGTTGATGGAGGTCGCGCGCGCGGCGCTTGACCTTTAACCCGCCCGGCATGGTGCCGGTCTGGGCCAGTCCGCGCTTGATACATTGATCCATCGCTTCCCAGATCGCATCCAGCCGACGATCAAGATCATCCCGCCCGCAGCGGCTTTCCTCATTGGCGCGCTTCATGGCGGCGATGCTGAGGCCCGATTGGGCAGCCATGCGCAGCATGTCGCGGGCGTTGGAAAAGGGATAGGGCACGCCGTCGTCCTGACGCCGGTCCGTGGCCTGGCGCATTTGCAGGAGTTCCGCTTCCGTGACGACGAAGCCGCCGCCGATGGAATAATAGATTTCGGAAAAGAGCGGCACACCACCCCTATTAAGCGCCGTGAAAAGCATGCCGTTGGCATGGCCCGTCAGCACCGTTTTGCGATCATAGATCAGGTCATTGGCGGGGTCGAAGGCATAGGCCGGATGCCCGGGTGGCTTAACCTGCTGCGTCTTGCTTATCCGCTCCAGCGCCAGTTCGACCATATCCGGATTGATCTGATCGGGGCGCTCGCCATCAAGCCCCAGAATCACCGCCTGCCCGGTTCCATGTCCCACACCCGTATAGGCAAGCGAGCCGTGCAAGCTGACGCGCAATCGCGCGACAAGCGTTTCTGTGGCATCGCGCTCCGCGATACGGTCCAGAAAGCGATTGGCGGCGGTCATTGGCCCCATGGTGTGGGAGCTGGATGGCCCTATGCCGATCTTGAAAACATCGAAAACCGACAAGAACATGCGAAAATCCGCCAAACTTCATGAGTTGAAGCGCGATTCTGCACGAAATCCTGACACTTCGGAAGAGATTTGCAGTCTAATACGGCTTTTCGGTTCTGAAACGAAAAATGGCGCGATCCCCGGATCACGCCATCAACGATATTCATGAGATATTGCTAAATCAAAGCGGCAATCAAATGCCACCGAACAGAAAGGCAATTGCCATCAGCACGGTGATTGCAAGGAGCGCGCGCACCGTCACACCCCAGCAGGACTTCTGAACCATATCTTCCATGATCGCTCCCGAAAAGGCGCACCGAATTTCGTCCCCGCGCCGTGGTGCTGATGTATTAAAAATTTGTTACGCTGACAATTGCGAAAAATGGCAGGACTAAGGCAAAATCAGCATTCAGCTATGCGATGCTTGCATGGATGATTGATTTTTCAAAGGGTTGAAACGTATATTTCCCTTCCCTTACACACGGCTTTTGCCGCATTCTTGTCCAAAAGTTGAATGAAGAGTTGAACCCTCTTTAACCTGGCGCATAGCTCATAGCGCTCACGACCCCAACAGGCTGTCTGTATGACCCTCCATGATTATGCGGCTCTTGCCATCTTCTTCGTGCTTTGGCTGGTTTATTCCAAGTTGACGGGCGGCACATTCATGGGCCGTTCGAGCCTCACTTCGGAAATGGCAAACTGGCGGCGCGACTGGATCATGAATTCGCTTCGCCGCGATTTGCGGATGATCGACACGCAGATTCTCGCCGGTCTGCAAAATGGTACCGCGTTCTTCGCCTCCACCTCGCTGTTTGCCATTGGTGGCTGCTTTGCCTTGCTCGGTGCGACCGATCAGGTTGAAAATGTTTTCAAGGACCTGCCCTTTGTGACCTATGTCGGGCGCACGGCCTTTGAAATGAAGGTGATCGGGCTTACGGCCATTTTCGGCTATTCCTTCTTCAAGTTCGGCTGGTCCTATCGGTTGTTCAATTACTGCACGATCCTCTTCGGCGGCCTGCCGATGCTGCGCGACATCGAGGCCAATAGTGAAGCCGCGGCCATTGCAGCGGAACGCACCGTGCAAATGAACATCATTGCCGGGCGTCATTTCAACGCCGGTCTGCGGGCGCTGTTCCTGTCGCTCGGCTATCTCGGCTGGTTCATCGGGCCAACCATGTTTACGGCGACCACCGTGCTGATCATTGTTGTTCTCATTCGCCGCCAGTTCTTTTCCAATGCCCGCATGGCGCTGCTTGGCGACATGAACGCAAGGACACTTTAAAATCCTTGCGTGAAAGCGGCTCGCTTTTTCGGGATTTGCGCTAAATATAGGCATCCGATTCGGGAGTGCCGGGCATGAGCGAGACAGTCACGCAAACCACCAGAAACCGCCTTTCCCTGCTGGATGCGGCGCGTGGTGTGGCGCTTCTGGCCATGACCTCCTATCACTTCACCTGGGACCTCGAGTTCTTCGGCTATATCGAGCCCGGAACGGCAACCCACGGGCTGTGGAAGCTCTATGCCCGCGCCATTGCCTCCACCTTCCTGTTTCTGGCCGGGTTCAGCCTTGTGCTGGCTCACCGGAACGGCATTCGCTGGCAACCCTTTCTGGTGCGCATCGGCATGGTGGCTGTTGCGGCTCTAGCCATCACCGTCGCCACCGTTTTCGCCTTTCCCGATGCGGTGATCTATTTCGGCATCCTGCATGCGATTGCAGCGGCCAGCGTGATCGGTCTGCTGTTCCTGCGCGTGCCGGTTATCGTCACGCTACTGGTGGCGGTGGCAGCGGTCGCCGCGCCGCATTTCCTGCGCTCTTCTGCGTTTGATGGCCTGTGGCTGCTGTGGCTTGGCCTTGCCGAAACACCGCAGCGTTCCAATGACTATGTTCCGCTTCTGCCGTGGATCGCGCCCGCCCTCGTGGGCATTGCCGCCGCCAAGCTTTCGCTGAAACATGGCCTTGTCGAACGGCTTTCGGCCATTTCAGCGCGCCCGGCGATCTTGTTGTTTGCCGGTCGCCACAGCCTCGCCTTTTATCTTTTGCACCAGCCTGTGCTGATTGCCCTGCTGTTTCTGGCTTCGCTAGTCATTCCCGCCGCGCCGACGCAGCGTTGGCTGGGTGAATGCACGGCCTCCTGCAAGGCCAATAGCGAAGATCCCCTGATGTGCGAGAAATTCTGTTCCTGCGCGGGGACTGAACTCGGCAAGGCCGGTCTTTTCCGGCAGATCGCACCCGGTTGGCCGAACCATGAGCCGCAATCCACGATGCAGGATGTTCAGTTGCGCTGCTCCGTGGCGGCGGAATAACGCAAGTGTGACCGGGCCAAGACGCCGCAGTGCGCCATACTGGAGAGCGTGCTAGAACCCGTCGCGGATTAATGCGGCGGGACTTTCAACAGACGAGGAACGCCTCATGGCGGTGAATGGCAAAGGCGACGGCAATGCATTTCACATCAGGCCACAAAGCTTTCCGTGGCCGCCGGTGCATTTTGCCATCTGTATCATTGCCGCCTTCATCCTGTGCCGCATCTTGCCTCTGCCCTTTGCCGCCAGCGTCTATCATGGCGTGATCGGTCTCGGGCTGATTGCCGCGAGCGCACTGGTCGATATCTGGGCCGTGCTGACGCTTCGCGCCGCGCATACGGCGATCATGCCCAATCGCACCGCAAGTCATCTGGTGACGCGCGGTCCCTTCCGTTTCTCGCGAAACCCGATCTATCTTGGCTATGTGGTGACGCTGACCGGCTTCGGCTTTCTCATGGCCGATGGATGGTTCTTCATCGCGGCCATCTGCTTTTCGATCGCCACAACGC
The DNA here is from genome assembly GCA_020161665.1 of Pseudomonadota bacterium. Classification (GTDB taxonomy): domain Bacteria; phylum Pseudomonadota; class Alphaproteobacteria; order Rhizobiales; family Rhizobiaceae; genus Ectorhizobium. The sequence goes on from JAIUPA010000022.1 coordinate 138,554, forward strand.
TGATTTCCATCCGCCGCGAGGAGATGCATCTCCTCGCTCGCTTTGGCATTGATTTTGAGGCCTACTGCAAGCGCACGCGTCGCTGGATTTGAGGGACTGGCCTCAGGTACCGACGCCGATTTCAGCCAGACGCGTCAGGCAGGCTTCTTCAACGCCATCCAGTTCCTGCAAGGTTTCTTCGATGTCCTTGCGCTTCTGGCGCAGTTCGGCGCGCTTTTCATTGACCATCTTCATCAAGAGGTTCAACTGGCCCACCTCACCCGGCGGCTCCTTGTAAACCTGCAGGATTTCGCGGATTTCCGCCACGGTAAAGCCAATGCGTCGACCCCGCAGGATCTCGATCAGAATGCGCCGATCCGCCACCCGGTAAAGGCGCGTGCGACCGCGCCGCTCGGGATGGAGCAGGCCCTCATCCTCATAGAAACGGAGGGTGCGGGTGGATACACCGAATTCCTTGGTCAGTTCACTGATGCTATAATATTTGTTGATGACCATCGCACTCTTCCCGCACTTTTCGACCTCCCCCATACGGAAGCGATCACGCTGCAAGCGCGCATGATACATTGACTTTTACGTAACAGTCAAATCGTGCAGTTCAGATGCCGAACCACCACGTCGCCAGACCGAGAAATGCGAAGAAGCCGACGCAATCCGTAATCATCGTCACGAAGACGGATGACGCAATGGCCGGGTCGGCATTCAGCCTGTCGAGCAGGAGCGGAACCAGAATACCGCCCATGGCGGCGGCCATCATATTGATGATCATGGCCGAACCGATGACAACGCCAAGCTGGGCATTGCTGAACCAGAACGCCGCCACAGCGCCCAGAAGCATGGCGAAGAACACGCCATTCATCAGCCCCACGCCCGCCTCTCTGCGCACGATACGGGCGGCGTTGTAGATATCGAGGTCCTTGGTGGCGAGTGCGCGCACGGTCACGGTCATGGTCTGCGTTGCGGCATTGCCACCCATCGAGGCGACAATCGGCATCAGCACCGCGAGCGCGATCATCTTTTCGATGGACGCGTCAAACAGGCCGATGATCGAGGCCGAGCAAAAGGCCGTCGCAAGATTGACCACAAGCCATGGCACGCGCGAACGCGCCGTCGAAATTGCATTATCCGACAGTTCTTCGTCACCCACACCGGCCAGACGGCGAATATCCTCATCCGCCTCTTCGGTAATCACGTCCACGACGTCATCAATCGTCAGCACGCCGACGAGACGGCCGTTCTCATCCGTCACGGCGGCAGAGAGAAGGTCGTATTGTTCGAAGATCTGTGCGGCCTCTTCCTGGTCCATCTCTGCGGAGATGGGGTAATTGGTCTCGTGCATGATGTCTTCGACGCGCACCTGACGCTTGGTGCGCAAAATCCGGTCGAGGTCGACGGTGCCGAGAAGCTTGAAGGTTGGGTCGATGACGAAAATCTGGCTGAAATGCTCAGGCAGATCCTCATCCTCGCGCATGTAGTCAATGGTCTGGCCGACTGTCCAGAATGGCGGCACCGCGACGAACTCCGTCTGCATACGGCGACCAGCCGAGCTTTCGGGGTAATCCAGTGCGCGGCGCAGGCGAACGCGTTCGGTGAACGGCAATTGCGCGAGAATGTCCTCGCGGTCTTCGTCGTCCAGATCTTCGAGAATGTAGACGGCGTCGTCTGAATCGAGATCGCCGATGGCGGCAGCAATCTGCTCGTTCGGCATCTGATCGACGATTTCGAGACGGATGGCCTCATCCACCTCGGTCAGCGCCGTCAGGTCGAAGTCATCGCCCAGAAGTTTGACGAGCGCCAGACGCTGGTCCGGCATCAAGGCTTCGAGAACGTCGCCAAGTTCCGTTTCGTGCAGCTTGGCCACGCGCTGACGCAGGGACAGCACGTCACGATCAGCAATCGCCGCGCCGACAAAGGTCAGGAAGTCCTGACGCAGCGAACCGTCGTCTGCGTAAATGTCCTCGACAGGCTGATCCTGAAGAGGGAGGCGTTCAGCGTCGTCCACGCTTTCCGTCATGTGTCGCCCTCCCTCTGTTGTCGCGCATCCGCGACCTTGCGAACGGTTGGAGAATGGCTTCAAAAAGCCGATTGTCAACAACCGGATAGCAATAAAATATGAAAGCAGCATGTTCCTTTCAGCGAAGCTTGTGCGTCGCAGCGAATTCCGGCAGGAATGCGCCATTCAGGAGGATTTGCCATGACCATTCGCCGCATCCTGCGTTATCCGGACCCCGGCCTTTTTCGCGTCTGCTCTGCCGTCACATCCTTCGATTCCGCGCTGTCAGAGCTGGCAGACGACCTTCTCGAGACGATGCGGGCCGCACCGGGCGTGGGAATCACCGCCGCCCATATCGGTGTCGACCAGCGCATTTTCGTGCTGGAACTGTCCAAGGAGGATGGGGTGCGCATCTATGTGAACCCGGACATTCTGGAAAGCGACACCGGCACGATCATCTTCAATGAAGGCAGCGTGTCCATGCCCGGCGCCATTGAGGAAGTGGAACGTCCCAAATCGGTACGCCTTCGCTACCAGGACCTCACGGGCGCTCTCCATGAGGAGGAAGCCCATGGCTTTCATGCCGTCTGCATTCAGCATGAGATTGACCAACTCGACGGCATTTTCTGGTTGCAACGCCTGTCTCGCCTCAAACGCGAGCGCCTCGTGACCAAGTGGAAGAAATCCCAGCGAGGCTGACGGCCTGATCTCGTCTGAAATCATGGCTTGCGTGCCATATCGACACCGGGAAAGGTAAAACCACGACATTAAGGTTAACTCATGCTTTCATGAACTCACCTCAACTATCCACAAGTTTACTCACTTGCCTCCGGCGTCTTTTTCCTGTTTAGCGCCTGAGTTGAAAAACAAAATTAAATCTCTTCGGGTAACGTCTCCCGCAAAAGAAACGTCAGTAAAACAAATTTCTGACAACGAATAAACAGGGGTCTTTCGTGAAGCTTAGCAGCGGTTTCGGCGTCAGTATTTTATTGACTATAACGGCATCAGCATCGAACGCGTATGCTGCCTGCAATTCGGGCCAGACCGGCGCGATTGACCGCCAGATCGCCTCCATACAGGCGAAGGCCTCTGCCCGCGGCTGCTCCGGTGCGGAAACCGGCCTTTTCTCGATCTGCTCTGAATATCGCAAGCGCATCGCCGAAGCGCAGCGCAATCGCAACGCGCTTTCAGGCGGATGCGATGTGGCGGCTGAAGAGCGGGAGACTGATGCACGCCGCACGCGTGAATACCCGGACACCCCGGCCCGCCGCAGCCGCTATAATGCCGGGTTCAAAGCCGGTGCCCTCACCATGTGCGTTCGCACCTCCGACGGATATATCTTCCCGACGCCGAATTCCGGCTTCCGTTCCTCGGCTGAAAAGAAGGAAGACCTTGCCGCACAATGCCAGCTGATTTGCGGTACGCCGGACATGGATGTCTACCGCGTGCACAGCGTTGAGCGCGACGACGAAAACATGACGTCGTTGACAACCGGCAAGCGCTATTCCGAACTTCCGAATGCCGGGATTTATCGCCTTGCCGGACGTGTCGACCGCTGCGACCAGTCCCGTTACTACAAGCTCGCCTTCTCGAACTCCCTTATGCGCCCGTCCATCTCGCCCATGGACACCGCGCCGACCATCAGCGCCTCGTTGAATGTGAGCGGCGACGTTCTTGATGGCGCGGCCATTCAATCCGAGCCGGTTGAAAACACCCGCACGTCCGTGCGCCTCGTCGGCCCGCGCTTTTTCCCGGAATAAGCCTGAACGCAAAACGGGAGGCGCATGACCTCCCGCTTGTCTGATGAAAGACCCAGCCACACACGCTTCCGTCATCCTCGGGTCAGGCCCGACCATGACGAAGACAGAGGTTGGCGACCTTTAACCCACGAAGGCGCGTTCGATGACGAATTCGGCGGGCTTGTTGTTGGCCCCTTCCGTCAGTCCGGCCTTTTCCAACAGCACTGCCGTATCCTTGATCATCGCCATCGAGCCGCAGAGCATGGCCCGGTCCACCGCCGGGTCGAGCGGCGGGACGCCGAGATCGGTAAACAGCTTGCCGTTTTCAATGAGGTCGGTAATGCGGCCCTTGAAGGGGAAGTCCTCGCGCGTCACCGTCGCATAGTGCTTCAGCTTGTCACCAACGATTTCCGACAGCATTTCGTCGGCCTTGATCTCGTCCATCAGGTCAAAGCCGTATTTCAGTTCGGCCACTTCGCGGCAGGTGTGGGTGAGGATCACCTCATCGAACTTCTCATAGGTTTCCGGATCGCGGATGAGGCTCGCAAAGGGCGCGATGCCCGTGCCGGTCGAGAACATGTAAAGGCGCTTGCCCGGCGTCAGTGCATCCAGCACCAGCGTGCCCGTCGGCTTCTTGCGCATCAGCACCTTGTCGCCCGGCTTGATGGCCTGCAGATGCTGCGTCAGCGGGCCTTCCTGCACCTTGATCGAGAAGAATTCGAGTTCTTCGGCCCAGGAGGGGCTGGCGACGGAATAGGCGCGGTAGAGTGGCTTGCCGTCAACCACGAGGCCGATCATCGCGAACTCGCCGGAGCGGAAGCGGAAGCTGGCCGGCCTCGTCATCGTGAAGCGGAACAGGCGATCCGTATAATGCGTCACGCTCAGAACCGTTTCGGCAAAAACACCTTCCGGCAGGTTCAGGGCAAATTCTTCGGTCTTCACGTGGGCGGTCATCGGGGATCGGTCCGTTGTTCTTGATTTTTCGGGCGTTGCGAGCGGCTTAGCCGCGCCGACGCCAGCTATAGGCCGCACCCGCTGCCGCAGGCTTGACCGAAGGCTGATAATGCTCGGCAATGCCCGGCAGGTTTCCGGCCTCAAGGCGGGCAATCGCCACCGGATTGGTGATGGCAAGGCTGTCAAAGCCGGTGCGCAGCATGTGCGGAATGAGGTCGAGCAGAACGTCCCCCACGGCGCGCAGCGAGCCGGTGAAACCGACCTTTTCGCGCAGCCAGACGGCCTGACTGAAGCCGCGCCCATCATTGAAGGCCGGGAAGGTGACCGCCACCAGCGCGATGCGACCGATGAAGGGTTCGAGGCGGCGCACATCGTCGGCGGGCTTCAACACCACCGCGAGGTTGGCGTCGTTGCTTTCGGCAGCCTTCGTCAGGAAGTCTTCGAGCGGCAGGAGGGCGATCTCGCCCTCGCCGGCCTGTCTCTCTTCCGTTTCAATCACGTAAGGGTCGTTGGCGGCAAAACCGCCCTTTTCGGTCCAGATACGGGTCACGTCATTCATCCTTACGCTGCTTCTGCCGGGGATGCGCCATAAAGCGCGTCCTTGAACGGCTTCGGGCCGACACGGCGATAGGCTTCGAGGAAGGTTTCCTCGGGCTTCAAACGCAGGCCGAGATAGGTCTCGATCAGCGTTTCGATGGCGTCCGTTACCTTTTCCGGCTCAAAGCCGCGCCCGATGATCTCGCCAATGGAGCTGTGCTCATCGGCAGAACCGCCGAGCGTGATCTGGTAAAGCTCGGTGCCCTTCTTTTCCACACCCAGCAGGCCGATATGACCGGCATGGTGATGGCCGCAGGCATTGATGCAGCCGGAAATCTTGATCTTCAGATCACCGATTTCCGCCTGACGCTCCGGAGAGCCGAAGCGGGTGGAAATTTCCTGCGACAGCGGAATGGAGCGGGCATTGGCCAGCGCGCAATAATCCAGCCCCGGGCAGGCGATGATATCGGTGATGAAACCGGCATTGGCGGTGGCAAGACCGGCAGCGGTCAGGGCGCGATAAACCGGCTCGAGATCGGCCAGCGCCACATGCGGCAGAACGAGGTTCTGCTCGTGCGTGACGCGCACTTCGTCAAAGCCATATTCCTCGGCAATGTCGGCCACGGCGTCCATCTGCGCATCGGTCGCATCGCCCGGAATGCCACCAATCGGCTTCAGCGAAATGGTGATCGAGGCATAGTCCGGGTTCTTGTGCGGGTGAACGTTGCGCTCCACCCAGCGGGCAAAGCCCTCATCCGCCTTCTTCCAGCGCGCCAGGCTTTCCCAGCCCTCGGGGCGTTCTAAGAACACGGGGGCTTTAAAATATTCGGCAATGGCCTTGATGTCGGCTTCGGGCAGCGTCAGCTCACCGCCCTTCAGGCGCGCGAATTCCTCATCGATCTGGCGCGTCAGTTCCTCGACGCCCGTTTCATGCACGAGGATCTTGATGCGCGCCTTGTACTTGTTATCGCGGCGGCCATAGAGGTTATAGACGCGCAGAACAGCGGTCGTATAGGCCAGCAGATCGGCCTCCGGCACGAAGTCATGGATCTTCTTGGCGACAAACGGCGTGCGGCCCTGACCGCCGCCGATGTAGAAGCCGAAGCCCAGTTCGCCCTTGTCGTTCTTTTTCAGGTGAAGGCCGATATCGTGGAACTGGATGGCGGCGCGGTCATGTTCAGCGCCGGTGATGGCGATCTTGAACTTGCGCGGCAGGAATGAAAATTCCGGGTGGACCGTCGACCACTGACGCAGGATTTCCGCATAGGGGCGCGGATCGGCCACTTCATCGATGGCGGCACCGGCAAACTGGTCGGAGGTGACGTTGCGAATGCAATTGCCCGAGGTCTGGATGGCGTGCATCTCGACGGTGGCAAGCTCGGCCAGAATATCCGGAATATCGGAAAGAGCCGGCCAGTTGAACTGGATGTTCTGGCGCGTCGTGAAATGACCGTAGCCGCGGTCATACCGGCGCGCGATATGGGCCAGCATGCGCACCTGACGGCTGTTCATCGTGCCATAGGGAATGGCCACGCGCAGCATGTAGGCATGAAGCTGCAGATAAACGCCATTCATCAGACGCAGCGGCTTGAAGGCATCATCGGCCAGCTCACCGGACATGCGGCGGGCGACCTGATCGCGGAATTCCTCGACGCGCGCATTGACGAAATCGCGGTCGAACTCATCGTAACGGTACATGCTGGTCCTCAGGAGGCAATGAAATCGGGATCGGCGATCTTGTAGCCGGGTGCATAGGCAATGGTCGGGCCTGCGGCCCGGATGCGCTCGCGAACGCGGACCGGCCAGATGCGGCCATCAACATCCTGAACGTCGATCACGGCCAGATCGACCACCTTGTTGGCAGCGAAATCACGCTTGCCGATCTCTTCGATCGAGGCGACGGCCTCGGCATGGCGCGCAACGAGCGCGCTCTGGAGGTCTTCCGACCAGTTGCCCGCCGCATCAAGCCAGACGGCAATGCCATCGGTCAGTCGGTTGGCCGTCAACACTTTGGCGGTCATGGTGCAGTCTCCAGGTTCAGCGTTTGATCGACGGTCTTGCCCAAGGGTTCAGAATGCGTGAAGCGGCCACCGGCCACGGCCTCGCCGATGATGACCATCACCGGGCCGGAAAGGTCCGTGCGCGAAGCCAGGTCCGGAAGGTCCTTCAAGGTGCCATGCATCAGGCGGCGGTTGGCGCGGCTGGCGTTTTCCACCACGGCGACCGGGGTTTCGCGGGCAACGCCGATGCCGATCAACCGGGCCGCGACCGAAGCGGCAACCGTCGAGCCCATGTAGACGGCGACAGTGGCGCCCGAGACAGCTAGGCTTGCCCAATCCGGCAGAACATCGCCTTCAAGGTCATGACCCGTGGTGAAGATCAGCGACGAGGCAACGCCACGAACGGTGAGTGGCAGGTCAAAGTCGGCGGCTGCCGCGAAGGCGGAGGTGATGCCGGGCACGATTTCGTAGGCGATATCGGCCTGACGCAGCGCATCCATTTCTTCCGCCGCGCGGCCATAGATCAGCGGGTCGCCCGACTTCAGGCGCACGACGCGCTTGCCTTCACGGCCCAGACGCACCAGCAGGCGGTTGATCTCGTCCTGCGTTTTCGAATGGCAGCCCTTGCGCTTGCCGACGGGGAAGCGTTCGGCATCGCGGCGACCCATATCGACCAGCGTCTGCGGCACGAGGGCATCGTAAACAATCGCATCGGCCTGCATCAGAAGACGATGGGCGCGAAGGGTCAAAAGGTCTTCCGCGCCCGGCCCTGCCCCCACCAGTGCCACACGGCCCGGCTGAACGTGATCGGCGGCGAGAAGGCGATCCGTCTCGGCGCGGGCCTTGTCGAGGTCGCCCTCGGCCACGGCTTCAGCGACGGAACCGGAAAAGAAATTCTGCCAGAAGCTGCGACGGGCCGCACCACGCGGCAGGTGGCGTTCAACCGCGCCACGATAATCCACCGCCAGACGTGCCAGTCGCCCCAGCGATGCGGGCAGCAGGCGATCCACTGTCATGCGGATCATCTGGGCGAGAACGGGGCCTGCCCCTTCCGTGCCGATGGCGACCGCGACCGGCGCACGCGAGACGAGGGCGGGCGTGAAGAAATCGCAGAAATCGGGCTGATCGACCGCATTGGCGGGAACGCGCACGGCACGCGCGGCGGCAACGATCACGCGATCCAGCGCCTCCTGCCCCGTTGCGGCGAACACCAGACGAAAGCCCGAGAGATCATGCTTGGTCGAGATGTCGGGAATGATGATGATGCCCTTCCCGGCCAGAAAACCGGCATAGGCCGGTTCCGGCTCGTCCGCAAAGGCGACGATACGGGCTTGCGTGGCGGAGAGAAGGCGCGCCTTGGCATAGGCCTCATCGCCATTGCCGAAAATGGCAACGGATTCGCCCGCAACGCGGAAGAAGGCGGGAAAGCTTGCCAGTTTTTCGTCGTGTGCAGTCATCGCTTTGATCCGTGAACCGAGAACGGCTTGAGTTGTCGCGGAATATCGCGGCTTGCGGACCAAGAATGAAGGCACGGAAATCTGCCTGCCGAATGCTGCGGGTATTATTTTTCCCGTTTTGGACCCTTCAAGAAAAAATCTCACCCGAGGGGTTCAAAACGGGCGCCTTTGCCGCGTCACGTGTTGCGGAAAATCTTCCAGTGCACCGGACGGAAGCCCAGCTCGCCGCCGATTTCCACCCGCGTTTCAAGCGGAACGCCGATCTCGACATGGTGGGCCGCCCCTTCATCGGAAATATCCAGTTCCGCGATGCGCGCACCCGCCAGACGACGGCTTGCCGTCACCTTGCCGGTGAGGCGCGGGCCATCGTTGACCTCCACCACATCCTGCGGACGGAAGAAAAGCATGCCTTCACCATCCGGGCCGGGCTCGGAAATACCGATCGGCTGGCCCTGAAACAGCACCGCGCCGTTTTCGATCCGAACCGGCAGATGCGAGGATTCGCCGATGAAGGAAAAGACGAAGGGCGAGTTCGGGCGGTCATAGACATCATCGGCGGAGCCGACCTGTTCAATGCGGCCCTGGCTCATCACCACCACGCGGTCGGCAAGCTCCAGCGCTTCTTCCTGATCGTGCGTCACGAAAACCGTGGTGTGGCCGGTGCGATCATGGAATTCGCGCAGCCAGCGACGCAGTTCCTTGCGCACCTTGGCATCAAGCGCGCCAAAGGGTTCGTCAAGGAGCAGCACCTTCGGCTCGATAGCAACCGCACGGGCGAGCGCCACGCGCTGGCGCTGGCCGCCGGACAGCTGGTTTGGATAGCGCTTTTCAAGACCCGGCAGGTGCACCATGTCGAGAAGGTCCGACACGCGCTTGCGGATTTCCGCTTTCGGCGGGCGGCTTTCAGCGGGCCGCACCTTGAGGCCGAAGGCAATGTTTTCGGCCACCGTCATATGCTTGAACAGCGCGTAATGCTGGAAGACGAAGCCAACATTGCGTTCCTGTACGGTCTTTTGCGAGGCGTCTTCATCACCAAAGAGGATCTGGCCGCCATTGGGCTGTTCCAGACCGGCAATCAGGCGCAGAAGCGTGGTCTTGCCCGAACCCGAAGGGCCAAGCAGGGCGATCAACTCACCCGAATTGATCTTGAGCGACACATCTTTCAAAGCCGGGTAGCGGTCGAACTGCTTCGAGATGCCGGAAACGGTAACTTCCATGGGTGATGACCTTTCAGTGTCGGCCACCGGCATTGCCGGCTCCGAAGCGCAGTTCCAGTACGGTTTTCAACCCGAGCGTGACAAGGGCCAGACCGGCGAGCAAAGTCGCCACCGCAAAGGCTGCGCTGACATTGTATTCGTTGTAGAGAATTTCAACATGGAGCGGCATGGTGTTGGTGACGCCACGAATATGGCCGGACACCACCGACACGGCCCCGAATTCGCCCATGGCGCGGGCGTTGCAGAGCAGAACGCCATAGAGCAGGCCCCAACGGATGTTGGGAACCGTGACATACCAGAAGGCCTGCCAGCCCGACGCCCCCAGCGAAAGCGCCGCCTCTTCATCGCCGGACCCCTGCTCCTGCATCAGCGGGATCAACTCGCGGGCAACGAAGGGAAAGGTGACGAAGACGGTGGCCAGCACAATGCCCGGCACGGCAAAGAGGATTTCAATGCCGTAGGAATTGAGGATGGGGCCGAGAACGCTGTGGGTGCCGAACAGCACGACAAAGACCAGACCGGAAATGACCGGCGAGACCGAGAATGGCAGGTCGATCAGGGTGATCAGGAAGGCCTTGCCCTTGAATTCGAACTTGGCAATGGCCCAGGCGGCGGCCACACCGAAGACGAGGTTCAACGGCACGGCAATCACCGCGACCAGGAGCGTCAGGCGGATGGCGGCCAGTGCGTCCGGCTCGCTGATGGCTTCCCAGAAGGCTTCAGGACCCTTGCGGAAGGCCTCAAAGAACACCGAAACCAGCGGCAGAGCCAGAAAGAAGGCCAGAAACAGGATCGCAATCAGGATCAGCGCGAATTTGGCGCCGGGCGGTTCCGTCGCGGCATCGCGAAAACGCGGTGCGGCGGCGGCGTTCGAATGATCAAGCGTAGCCATAACGTTTGCGGCTCCATGCCTGAATGAGATTGATGATGAACAGCATGATGAAGGAAATCACCAGCATGATGGTGGCAACCGCCATGGCCGCCGGATAGTTGAACTCCTCCAGACGGATGACGATCAGAAGCGGAGCGATTTCCGAGACATAAGGGATGTTCCCGGCGATGAAGATGACCGAGCCGTATTCGCCAACGCCACGGGCAAAGGCGAGCGCAAAGCCCGTGAGGATCGCCGGAAACAGACCCGGCAACAGCACGCGGAAAATGGTCTGGAAACGGTTCGCCCCAAGCGTTGCGGCGGCTTCTTCCACCTGACGGTCGATCTCTTCCATGACCGGCTGCACGGTGCGCACCACAAAGGGCAGGCCAATGAAGATGAGGGCAATCACAATACCGAGCGGCGTATAGGCGATCTTGATGCCGAGCGGCGTCAGCCAGGCACCAATCCAGCCCTTCGGCGCATAAAGCGTCGTCAGTGCGATACCGGCGACCGCCGTCGGCAGGGCGAAGGGCAGATCGACCGCCGCATCAACAAAACGACGGCCCGGGAAATCATAGCGCACCAGCACCCATGCCACGATCACGCCAAAGACGGCATTGACGAAGGCGGCGGCCATCGCCGTGCCGAAGCTGATGCGAAGCGCATTCAGCGTTCGGGAATCGGTGGCAAGGCTTGCCAGTTCGGGCAGGCCGAGGGAGGCGGTGTGCCAGACCAGCCCGGCGAGCGGGATGAGAATGATAAGGACGAGGTAGGACAGCGTATAGCCAAGCGACAGGCCAAAGCCCGGAATCACGCTCGCCTGCCGCCATTTCCATCCCGTCGCAAAACTCGTATTCGCCATATGCACTCCCAGAATTCCAAGTGGCTGCCGTGCTGAACATTGAACCGGCCCATGCCGGATGCCTTGCAGAGCATGCTTTTGCCCCGCGGCCGATTTCCACCGACCGCGGGAGCTTTTGTTATCTGCCCTTCAGGGCAGACCGGCTTTTACCGGGCCGGCTTGTAGATCTGGTCGAAGATGCCGCCGTCGCCAAAGTGTTCCGGCTGGACCTTCTTCCAACCACCGAAGACCGGGTCGTCGATGGTCACGAGCTTGATGTCCGGCAGCGCCTTCAGAAGGTCCGGTGCGACGGCCTTCGGGTTCGACGGACGGTAGAAATGCTTGGCCGCGATGTTCTGGCCTTCATCCGAATAGAGATAGTTCAGATAGGCTTCGGCCACCTTGCGCGTGCCCTTGGCATCGACATTGGCATCGACCACGGCGACCGGCGGTTCGGCGAGGATCGAGATCGGCGGCACGATGATTTCGAAGGCATCGGCCCCGAATTCCTCACCGGCCAGATAGGCTTCGTTCTCCCAGGCCAGCAGCACGTCACCGATCCCGCGCTGGGCGAAGGTCACCGTCGAGCCACGGGCGCCGGTATCCAGAACCGGAGCGCGCTTGAAGAGCTCGGTGATGTAGCCCTTGATCTTGTCCTGATCGCCCTTGAATTCTTCATTCGCCCAGGCCCAGGCGGCGAGATAGTTCCAGCGCGCACCGCCTGACGTCTTCGGGTTCGGGGTGACGATCTGCACGTCGCCCTTCACGAGGTCGTCCCAATTGTGAACGCCCTTCGGATTGCCCTTGCGAACGAGGAACACAATGGTCGAGGTGTAAGGTGCGGAATTGTTCGCAAGACGGGCGCGCCAGTCCGGCGAAATCTTGGCCGACTTTTCGACGATGGCGTTGATGTCGCTTTCAAGCGCCAGCGTCACCACATCGGCGTTCAGGCCATCGATGACGGCGCGTGCCTGCTTGCCGGAGCCACCATGCGACTGCTGAACGGTGACATCCTCACCCGTTTCAGCCTTCCAGTGCTTGGCAAACGCCGCGTTGTAATCCTTGTAAAACTCACGCGTCGGGTCATAGGAGACGTTGAGAAGCGTGGAACCGGCATGAGCCGGGATAACCAGTGAGAGGCTGAGAAGCAGGCCACCAAGGCCCTTGAGAATGCTGTTCATGGCAACCGTTTCCTCATTTCCGGTTTCGATGGCTTAAAGACTACCGCTCAAGTCGTCTTAGTCAACGCGACTGAAAAAATAACAATCCGGTTCCCTTTTCCGCCTGATCCGGTGGAACGTGCGCCCCGTGGCAAAGGCCATGAAAGCACAAATAATCCGCAAATGGGCCATTCGGCAGAATCGACCGCTCCCGAAATTCACCTCCGAACTCAGTCGTTGGAACGCCTTTCTACAGGTTCGCAGGTGTTGGACGGCATGGCAATGGCATCGGCCAGCGAAGTGGAAAAAAGCACGGCGCGCGTTTCATCGGCCACGCGGGCGAAGACATGGCGCAGCTCGCAATCACTCTCGCCGCGACAGTCCTCGCAACGCTTGTAGGCGGTGATCGAGAGACAGGGCAGCGGGGCAATCGGCCCGTCGATGAGGCGCAGCACCTCGCCATAGGTGATCTCGCTCGCCGGGCGCTGCAGAAGATAACCGCCCTGCTTGCCGCGACGGCTTTCCACCAGACCAGCGCGCTTCAGATCGAGCATGATCTGCTCCAGAAACTTCTTCGGGATTTTCTGCTCTTCGGCAATGTCGGGTATCTGTACCGGCGTTCCGGCGTTCGACCGGGCCAGCATGCTGAGCGCACGAAGCGCGTATTTAGCCCTTTGCGAGATCATCGAGGAGGTCAGCCTGCCTGTTTCATGACGTGCGCAACAGACTTAGAGGAAGTTGAAGACGAGTTCAAATTCCCGATCACGAGAGCGCCCAACGTTATCTATTGATTTTGTAGATTTTATGGACGATCATGTCCGGGCTTCTATCACTGACATGCCTCGCATGGCGCTCACTGGCGCGATGCAGGAAGAAATGCCGCGTTTGCCTGCTTGCGGAGAGAGATTTACTCCCGCAACCCTTTTGCGTGAAAGGCAATTCCTGTCACCCGGCCCTGTAATGGCGGATAATCCGTGTCATCACAGGAATGGAAGCATGTCATTCGTCAATAGTTCCGATTTTGCCGCATCGCTCAATGCCCAGCTTGAGGCCCTCACGCTTGAAGAGCGCCTTGCCGTCGTCGCCGGGCTTTCAGGCCGCGCCGTCTTCACCACCAGCCTCGGCATCGAGGATCAGGTGATCACGGCGGCGATTGGCCTTGGCGGCCTTTCCCTTGAGGTCGCAACGCTCGATACCGGCCGGCTGTTTGCCGAGACGGTGGCGCTGATTGATGAGACGGAAGCGCGTTTCAACCTCAAGATTGTGCGTTATCGCCCCCGCGAGGCGGATGTGGACGCCTATGCGAGTGCCTACGGCCTCAACGGTTTTTACGACAGTGTCGAAGCGCGCCACGCCTGCTGCCATGTGCGCAAGCTGGTGCCGCTGGCCGAGGCTCTTTCCGGTGCCGATTTCTGGATCACCGGGCTTCGCCGTGGCCAGTCCGGCAACCGTGCGACGACGCCCTTTGCCGAATGGGACGCAGAACGCAAGCTCACCAAGATCAACCCGCTCGCCGACTGGTCCATCGAGGACATCAACGCCTACGTGACCGCGCAGGCTGTTCCGATCAACCCGCTGCATGCCCGTGGCTACCCCTCCATCGGCTGCGAACCCTGTACGCGGGCCATCAAGCCCGGCGAACCGGAGCGCGCCGGTCGCTGGTGGTGGGAAAACGACGAGAAGCGCGAATGCGGCCTGCATGTGGCCGAAGCCGCGGCCTCTTCGGTCATCGCCACCGCCAACCCCTAAGACATTCTCCCCTCACCCGCCCTGAAATCCAAAGGCCCTGAACGCCTGACCCGGCGCGGGACGAGAGCCCCAAGGAAAGACTTGAACTGATGCACGTCCACAAATCCGAGTTCGATCCCCATTCCAACGATGCGCCGACCAAGCCGCCGCTTGATCCGCATCTGAAGGCGCTGGAAAACGAAGCCATCCACATTTTCCGTGAAGTGGCCGCCGAATTCGAGCGTCCGGTGATGCTCTATTCCATCGGCAAGGATTCTTCCGTTTTGCTGCATGTGGCGCGCAAGGCGTTCTATCCGGGCCGTGTGCCCTTCCCGCTTCTGCACGTCGATACGGGCTGGAAGTTCAAGGAAATGATCGCGTTTCGCGACGAAACGGCAGAACGCTACGATCTCGACCTCATCGTTCACACCAATCCGCGCGGTGCGGCCGAGAATGTCTCGCCGTTCAGCCATGGTTCATCGCGCTATACCGACATCATGAAGACCGAGGCGCTGCGTCAGGCGCTTGATGCCGGTCAGTTCGATGCCGCCTTTGGCGGTGCGCGCCGTGACGAGGAAGCCTCTCGCGCCAAGGAACGCATCTATTCCTTCCGCACGCCCGATCACCGCTGGGACCCGCGCAACCAGCGCCCGGAGCTTTGGAACATCTATAACGGCATGATCCAGCGCGGCGAAAGCGTGCGCGCCTTCCCGCTGTCCAACTGGACCGAAGTCGACATCTGGCGCTACATCCAGGCGGAAAACATTCCGCTCGTGCCGCTCTATTACGCCAAGCCGCGCCCCTATATCGAACGCGACGGCATGATGATCCTTGCCGAAGACCCGCGCCTTGAGCTTCTGCCCGGCGAAACGGTTCAGGAAGGCATGATCCGTTTCCGCACGCTCGGCTGCTTCCCGCTGACCGGCGCCATCCGCTCCGAGGCCACGACGCTCGATGAGGTGATTTCCGAACTGGAGATCGCCACCGTTTCCGAGCGGCAGGGCCGTGCCATCGACCGCGACCAGTCCGGTTCGATGGAGAAGAAAAAACGCGAAGGATATTTCTGAAATGACCGCAGCCAACACCGTTCTTGCCATCGCGCATCCTGAAACGCAGCCCGCTCCGGCGGTGCGCGATTCGCGTCCGCTGCGTCTCATCACCTGCGGTTCCGTCGATGACGGCAAATCCACCCTGATTGGCCGCCTGCTGTGGGACACCAAGGCCGTGAAGGAAGATCAGGCCGCGACGCTGGCACGCGAATCTTCCGGCAAGCAGAATGATCTCGGCCTGCCGGATTTCGCGCTGCTGCTCGATGGTCTTCAGGCCGAACGCGAACAGGGCATCACCATCGATGTGGCCTATCGCTACTTCTCGACCGACAAGCGCTCCTTCATCGTCGCCGATACGCCCGGCCATGAGCAGTATACCCGCAACATGGCAACCGGCGCTTCGACCGCCGATCTCGCCGTGCTGTTGGTGGATGCGCGCGCCGGTCTTCTCGTCCAGACCCGCCGTCACGCGACCATTGCCTCGCTGATGGGCATTCGCCAGTTCGTTCTGGCCGTCAACAAGATCGACCTGACTGACTATGACCGGGCCGGTTTCGATGCCATTTCGCTCGAATTTCGTGAGCTGGCGCTGTCGCTTGGCGTGCGTCAGGTCACCGCCATACCGATGTCGGCGCTGAAGGGCGAAAACGTCGTCTATCCGGGCACGGCGACCATGCCGTGGTATGATGGCCCGACGCTTGTCGAGGCGCTGGAGCTTGCCACGCTGCGCGGCGCGCAGACGACCGGCTTCCGCTTGCCGGTGCAGCGCGTCAGCCGTCCGGGCGAAAGCTTCCGCGGCTATCAAGGCACGGTGGCCGGTGGCTCGGTGAAGCCGGGTGACAGCGTCGCCATCCTGCCCTCCGGTCAGCTTGCGAACGTCAAGCAGATCGTCACCTTCGACCTCGTGCGCAATGCCGCCGTCTCCGGCGACGCGATCACGCTCGTTCTCGACCGTCAGGTGGATGTTTCGCGCGGTGACATGATCGTAGCGCTCGAAAACCAGCCGCTGACGGGCCGTTCCTTCGACGCCCAGATCGTGGCGCTGCAGCCCGATGGCATCCAGCCCGGCAAGCGTTACTGGCTGAAGGCCGGTTCGCGCCGCCAGCGCGTGATGGTGGAGCCGGTTTCGCAGCTTGATCTTGCCAGCGGCAAGTGGACGCCCGCCACCGAACTCGCCGTCAACGCCATTGGCCGCGTGCATCTGGCCTTTGACGAAACCGCCATCTTCGACCCCTATGACCAGAACCGCACCACGGGCGCTTTCATCCTGATCGATCCCGACACCAACAATACCGTGGCGGGCGGCATGGTTTCGGCCCAGCGCGCCGGTTTCGGCGGATTGAATGCCGATGCGGCCCGCGTCGTGCTGTCTCTTCCTGCTGACCTTGCCGACCAGTTGCTGGCCGGTGAGCTTCTGTCGTCACGCCGCGACGAGATCGAGGTGCGGCGTATGACGGCAGGCGAAGCGCAAGCGATTTTCGAACAGACTAACGGTTGAGAACGCGAGGATATATCCTCTCTATCGTCATGGTCGGGCTTGACCCGACCATCCATAAATCTCTGAACCTATGGATCCTCGGGTCAAGCCCGAGGATGACGGGAGTGAGGGGCAAGGTTTGTCATCAACCTCGAGCAGCTTTGGCCGCCTTTTTTCACTCCTCTTAAAACATGCGCATAAATCTATGGGTAATCCGTTTCGCATCGCAGCCATTCACGGAACGTGATTCTCCACATCCCCCACATACGGAATGGATACCCGCAAAAGCCACCCATAGCGGTTATTTTTGGCATCAGACCTTTTGATCGTTCGCAGATAAGCGATTGATTGCCCGATATAATAATTCCGGTTATTGATCGGCCTGCAACGTCGGGGGACGCATGGCGAAACGGTGGACACAATGGGCAGCATGGGTGCGCATTCTTTGCGCGCTGGCGCTGATCTGTGTCGGCCTTTCCCACAAGCCGCCTGTTATCGATCCGCGCGCGATTCCGGCGAGCGAAATCTCGGCCTACATGCTGCCGGACGGGACGTTTGCCGAACTCTGCCTTCCCGACATTGATTCCAACGGCAAGGCAAAGCCACATCTCTTCGGCACCGGCTGTGAAGCCTGCCGACTGGCCGGTTCTATTTTGCTGGCGACGCCGCCCAGCACGTCCGGCGAAGTCATCGTTGCAACGCTTGATGTTCTCAGCCCACCGCTGGTCGAAGCGCTGCATGGGCGGGTCTTCCCGCCTGCCGCAGCGCCACGTGCGCCGCCCGCCTCCCGTTCTTTCGCCTGAACCTTCCCGCGCCTGACGCGGACCCTTCAGCCTGCGGAGCGATGTGGCCTGACGCCCGCCTCCCGCAAGAACGGAACGATTATCATGTTTGAAACCCAATTCTCGGGCGGCCTTTGGCTGGCCCTTTGTCTCGCGACGCGTTCGGGAGGCCTGTCATGAGCATTGCCGCTGACGCACAGACCATCGCGGAAACGCGCCCGTCTTCCCGCCGCTTCTACTTCACCGCATGGCGCTGGCATTTCTATGCCGGGCTTTATGTGGCCCCGTTCCTGATGATGCTCGCTGTCACCGGCCTGATCATGCTGTGGTCGGCAGTGTTCGTCGGCCGTGACGGCGAGAAGTATTACGCTGTCACCCCGTCTGCCACGCAGGTCGCCCTGTCGCAGCAGGCCGATGCGGCGCTGGCCGCCGTTCCGGGTGGCGCGCTCGTCACCTACATCGCGCCACGCACGCCGACGGAGCCCGCCGTTTTCCGCGTGAACGTGGAAAAGGCTGGTACGATGGTTGCCGTCGATCCGGCGGATGGCAAGGTTCTCGGCACCTGGGAGCGGCGCAATGCGCTTTATGATCTGGCCGACAAGATCCACGGCACGCTGCTGATCGGCGATCTGGGCGACCGCCTGATCGAAATCGCTGCAGGGTTCGGCATCGTGCTGATCGTGACCGGCCTTTATCTCTGGTGGCCGCGCAATGGTGCAAGCCTCGGCTCCGTGCTCGTTCCGCGCCTTGCCGGTGGCGGACGTCTGGTATGGAAGTCTTTGCACCTGACGGTCGGCTTCTATGTCTCGCTGGTGCTTTTGGTCTTCCTGCTTTCGGGTCTCACCTGGGCGGGGATCTGGGGCGAAAAGTTCACGCAGGCGTGGAGCACCTTCCCGGCGGAAAAGTGGGATAATGTGCCGCTTTCCGACAAGACGCATGCGAGCCTCAACCTCGATGGCGTGAAGAACGCACCGTGGACGCTGGAACAGACGCCAATGCCGGCCTCCGGCTCGCAAGCCGGTACGCCGGGTGCTGTCGAAGGTCAGCCGGTGACCATCGATACGGTGGTCGCTTATGCGCGCGCCAACGGCTTTGACGGTCGCTTCCAGCTCGCTTTCCCGGATGGCGACACGGGTGTGTGGACCATTGCCCGCGATACGATGAGCAATGACGCCGCCAACCCGATGAGCGACCGCACCGTCCACCTTGACCGCTACACGGGCAAGGTTCTGGCCGACATCCCGTTTGCCGACTATGGCGTGGCGGGCAAGGCGATGGCCGTGGGCATTGCCTTCCATGAAGGCGACATGGGTCTGTGGAACCTCGTTCTGGTGACGGTGTTCTGCCTGTCGATGCTCTTTCTGTCGGTAAGTGGCATTGTGATGTGGTGGAAGCGTCGCCCGAAGGGTGGCGGTGCCCGCCTCTTCGCGCCTGTCGTGTCCGAACCCGGCCCGTTGTGGAAGACCGGGGCGATCATCATGCTCGCCGTTTCGCTGCTCTTCCCGCTTTCGGGTGCGGTGCTGGTGGCGGTGTTGCTGCTGGACTTCATCGTGCTGCGCCATATCAAGCCGCTGAAGCGGATCGTCAGCTGATCGATCCCCATCCGGAAAGGGCGGCTTTGGCCGCCCTTTTCATATCTGGCCGGAGGACGCGCGAAGGCTTGCCACTTCCGCATCGGTCAAAGGCCGCACGGCCCCCTTTTCCAACTCGCCCAGCGTCAGGTCGCCGATAGCGACGCGCACAAGGCGCAGACACTCGGCGCCCAATGCCTCCAGCATGCGGCGGATCTGGCGGTTCTTGCCCTCTTCCAGCACCACCTCAATCCATGCGTTGCGATCCCCCTCGCGCAAGGCGGTGACGCGGGCCGCCTTCAGGAACTCGCCATCATGGGTAACGCCCGCCTCCATGGCCGCGATGAAGGCCGCATCGGGCAGACGGTCGATCTGCACATGATAGGTTTTCGCCACATGGGTTTGCGGGTCGAGCAAGGTCTGGGCAAAGCGCGTGTCGTTGGTGAAAAGCAGCAGTCCTTCGCTCGCCTTATCGAGCCTGCCGACCGGCGAGAGATGGGCATGGTCCAACGCCTTGAGGCAATCAAAGACGGTTGCACGGCCTTGCGGATCGTGCCGCGTCGTCACCAGCCCGCGCGGCTTGTTGAGCATGTAATAGACATGCGCCTCGGCCACCACCGCCTTGCCATCGACGGCGATGCGGTCGGCGACGATATCGACCCAGCTTTCGCGATCCGTGACCTTGCGGCCATTGACCGAAACGCGGCCTTCAGCAATCAGCGCCTCGGCCTGCGTGCGCGAACAGAAGCCAAGCTTCGACAGCGCACGCGCCAGCGTGGCGCGCTGGCCTTCCGCGACCTTCCCCTTTGGCTGTCCTGCTGCCGGTTTTTGCGGCCTGCGCTTGTCTTTCATGGGTCTTTCCCGTGACATGTCACCGTCAATAACCCGAAGTTTCGGCCAAGGGGAATATGGATTGATTGATTTCGCGGACGGATTAGCACAAAAGCGGCTGAGGATCATTGCCAAGAGGAAAGGCCGCTTCGATGGATGAGATTACCCGCGAACTTGTGACGCTGCGCGACTACTGGCGTTATGCCACCTCGCGGTTCGGTGCGGCAAACCTCAGCTATGGCCATGGCACCTCGACGGCGAGTGACGATGCGGCGTTTCTGCTGCTCGATTCGCTCGACCTGCCGATTGATGTGCTGGACCCGTTCCTCGACGCGAAGCTTCTGCCTTCGGAGCGCCAGCTTCTGGCCGAGCGCATCGAAACCCGCGTGACGACGCGCAAGCCCTCCTCCTACATCACGGGCCGCTCCTACATTCAGGGCATGCGCTTCCATGTCGATGAGCGGGTGATCGTGCCGCGCTCGCATATCGGCGAAATCCTCTTTGCCGAATATCTGAACCCGCAGGGCTCGTCCTTCCTGCCCGATCCGATGATGGTGGAAAGCGCCGTCGATATCTGCACCGGTTCCGGCTGTCTGGCCGTGCTCGCCGCCAAATTCTTCCCGCAGGCCGCAGTCGATGCCGTCGATCTTTCAGCCGATGCGCTGGAAGTCGCAAAGCTCAACCTCGCCGAACACGAGGTGGAGGAACAGGTGACGCTTCATGAGGGTGATCTGTTTGCGCCGCTTCAAGGCCGCACATACGACCTCATCATCACCAATCCGCCCTATGTGGACCACGCCGCCCTTGCCGGTTATCCGCCGGAATATCAGGCCGAACCGCTGATGGCGCATGATGGCGGCGAGGACGGGCTTGATCTGGTGCGCCAGATTCTGGCCGAGGCGGGCGATCACCTGAACCCCGGCGGCGGCATGATCTGCGAAATCGGCTCGGGTCGCGAAATCCTTGAAGAGGAATTTCCGCATCTCGACTTCCTGTGGCTGGAAACGACGGAATCGCAGGATGCCGTGTTCTGGATTTCCGCCGAAGCGCTCGGCGTTGAAGACGTTGAATAAAAAGTGACCCGCCGCACGATGGGCGGCGCGGCGGGTCGTTTTTGAGGTTGCGGACACCGGAGTGGGGGGAAGCGCCGCGACCTCAAAAATCCCAGTCTTCGTCCTCGGTCGCCACCGCCTTGCCCATGACGTAGGACGAGCCGGAGCCGGAAAAGAAGTCGTGGTTTTCATCGGCATTCGGCGAGAGAGCCGAGAGAATGGCCGGATTGACCTTGCAGGCTTCCGCCGGGAAGAGCGCCTCATAGCCAAGGTTCATCAGCGCCTTGTTGGCGTTGTAGTGGAGGAATTTCTTCACATCCTCGGAAAGGCCGACACCATCGTAGAGCGCTTCGGTGTACTTCGCCTCGTTGTCGTAAAGCTCCAGCAGAAGATCAAAGGCGAAGTCCTTCACCGCCTGCCGTTCGGCTTCAGTCATCTTTTCCTGCGCGCGCTGGAATTTGTAGCCGATGTAATAACCATGCACCGCCTCGTCGCGGATGATGAGGCGAATGAGGTCTGCGGTGTTGGTGAGCTTGGCCCGGCTTGACCAGTACATGGGCAGATAAAAGCCCGAATAGAACAGGAAGCTTTCGAGGAAGACGCTCGCCACCTTCTTCCTCAGCGGATCGCCACCATCATATTCACGCATGATCAGCGCAGCCTTGCGCTGCAAAAACTCGTTTTCCTCCGACCAGCGATAGGCTTCGTCCACATCGGGCGTCGAGCACAGCGTCGAAAAAATCGAGGAATAGGAGCGGGCATGAACCGCTTCCATGAAGGAGATGTTGGAAAGCACCGCCTCCTCATGCGGGGTGGCGCTATCGGCCATGAGACGCACCGCGCCGACGCCGTTCTGGATGGTGTCGAGCAGCGTCAGGCCGGTGAAAACGCGGATCGTCAGCTGCTGTTCTTCCGGCTTCAGCGTCGCCCAGGAGGGAATGTCGTTCGACAGCGGCACCTTTTCCGGCAGCCAGAAATTGGAGGTCAGACGGTTCCAGACTTCCAGATCCTTGTCGTCCTCGATGCGGTTCCAGTTAATGGCCCGGACGCGGGAGACGGGCTTGATGGCAATGTTCATGGTCTTGTCCTTTGATCGATTGAGGCCGCCCCTCACCCCGCCTCCGCTGCGCTCGGCGCACCCTCTCCCCGCAAGCGGGGCGAGGGGGACCGGAAGCGTCGCGGCTTGATCCCTTCGCCCCGTTTACGGGGAGAAGGTGCCGGCAGGCGGATGAGGGGCCAGCGCTGGGCCATGGCCCGAATTCACAACGTGCAGGACACGCAGCCCTGGACCTGCGTTCCTTCGAGCGCCATCTGGCGCAGGCGGATGTAGTAGATGGTCTTGATGCCCTTCTTCCACGCGTAGATCTGGGCGCGGTTGATGTCGCGGGTGGTGGCCGTATCGCGGAAGAAAAGCGTCAGCGACAGGCCCTGATCCACATGCTGCGTCGCCGCCGCGTAGGTATCGATGATCTTGTCCGGGCCGATCTCGTAGGCATCCTGATAATATTCGAGGTTGTCGTTATCGAGATAGGGTGCCGGGTAATAGACGCGGCCGATCTTGCCTTCCTTGCGGATTTCGATCTTCGAGACGATGGGGTGGATCGAAGAGGTCGAGTGGTTGATGTAGGAGATCGATCCCGTCGGCGGCACGGCCTGCAGGTTCTGGTTATAGAGACCCGTTGCCATGACGCGCAGTTTCAGCGCCTGCCAGTCTTCCCGTGTCGGGATGGCGATGCCTGCCTTCTCAAAAAGGTCGGCAACACGCTGGGTTTCCGGCTGCCAGTCCTGCTCTGTATATTTGTCAAAATACGTGCCCGAAGCGTAAGCCGAGTTTTCGAAACCCTTGAAGCTTTCGCCGCGTTCTTCGGCCAGAAGGTTCGAGGCGCGGATGGCGTGATAGGCCACCGTGTAGAAATAGATATTGGTGAAATCGACGCCTTCCTTCGAGCCGTAGAAAATGCGTTCACGGGCGAGAAACCCGTGCAGGTTCATCTGGCCAAGGCCGATGGCGTGGCTTTCGGCATTACCGCGGGCAATCGACGGCACCGAACCAATATGGCTCATGTCGGAGACCGCCGTCAGCGCCCGGATGGCCGTTTCCACGGTGCGGCCCAGATCGCCGGAATCCATGGCGGCGGCAATGTTCAGCGAGCCGAGATTGCAGGAAATATCCTTGCCAAGATGGGCATAGCCCAGATCCTCGTCAAAGCGGCTTTCCTCCGAGACCTGCAGGATTTCCGAGCAGAGGTTCGACATGGTGACGCGCCCGGCAATCGGGTTGGCGCGGTTCACCGTATCCTCGAACATGATGTAGGGATAACCGCTCTCGAACTGGATTTCGGCAATCACCTGGAAGAAATCGCGGGCCTTGATCTTCTTCTTGGCGATGCGCGGATCATCGACCATTTCGCGGTACTTTTCCGTCACCGAAATCTCGGTGAGCGGCACACCATAGATGCGCTGAACATCATAGGGCGAGAAGAGGTACATATCCTCATTGTCGCGCGCCAGCTCAAACGTGATGTCGGGGATGACCACACCGAGCGACAGCGTCTTGATGCGCACCTTCTCGTCGGCATTCTCGCGCTTGGTGTCGAGAAAACGCATGATATCCGGGTGGTGGGCGTGAAGATAAACAGCCCCCGCCCCCTGGCGCGCGCCCAACTGGTTGGCGTAGGAAAAGCTGTCTTCCAAAAGCTTCATGACCGGCAGGACGCCCGAAGACTGGTTTTCGATCTGCTTGATCGGTGCCCCGGCCTCGCGAATATTGGTGAGCGAGAGTGCTACGCCGCCGCCGCGCTTGGAAAGCTGCAGCGCCGAATTGATGGCACGGCCAATCGATTCCATGTTGTCTTCGACGCGCAGCAGGAAGCAGGAGACAAGCTCGCCGCGCTGCTTTTTGCCCGCATTGAGGAAAGTGGGCGTGGCAGGCTGGAAGCGGCCTGCCATGATCTCGTCAACCAGATCGGTTGCGAGCTTTTCATCGCCGCGCGCCAAAGCCAGCGCCACCATGCAGACGCGGTCTTCATAGCGTTCCAGATAGCGCTTACCGTCAAAGGTCTTCAGTGTGTAGGACGTGTAATACTTGAACGCCCCGAGGAAGGTCGGAAAGCGGAACTTCTTGTCATAGGCACGGTCGAACAGGTCGCGCACGAAGTTGAAGGCATATTGGTCGAGCACTTCCTGCTCGTAATAGCCTTCGGTGACCAGATAGCCGATCTTCTCCCGAAGATTATGGAAGAACACGGTATTCTGGTTGACGTGCTGGAGGAAATATTGCCGCGCCGCCAGCCGGTCCTTGTCGAACTGGATGGTGCCGTCCTCGCCGTAAAGGTTCAGCATGGCATTGAGCGCATGGAAATCCAGCGCGGTTTCGCTCGCCTTCGGCGTTTTCGTGAGGGTCATCTGGTCCAAAACTGTTCAAGTCCCTTGCTGACATTGTCGAGATCCTCCGCCGTGCCGATGAGTTCGAAACGGAAGAGGAAGGGCACGCCGCATTTGGCGGCGATGATGTCGCCCGCCAGCGCGTAAGCCGTGCCGAAATTGGTATTGCCGGAAGCAATCACGCCGCGAATTTGGGCGCGGTTGTGCTCATCGTTCAAAAAGCGGATGACCGGCTTTGGCACCGCGCCCTTGACCTCGCCGCCGCCATAGGTGGGCGTGATGAGCACAAAAGGGCCATCGGCGCGCGGCGGTGGCGCATCCGGCTCCAGCGGCAGGCGAAGGGCGGGCAAGCCCAGTTTTTCCACGAAGCGGTGCGTATTGCCCGAACGGCTGGAGAAATAGACAAGTCCGCCCATCGCCCGACGCTCCTGCTTACGAAAGGCTGCCGATCATATCCGGGCGGAACCCCGCCCAGTGCATGTCGCCCGCCACGACAACCGGCACCTGTCGATAACCAAGGCCCGCGACATGCTCATAGGCATCCTGATCCTTGGAAATATCGATGACCTCATAGGAAACGCCCTGCCGATCAAGGGCGCGGGTGGTGGCGGTGCATTGGACGCAGGCGGGCTTGGAATAGACGGTGACGTTCATGGTTTTCCTCGTGGATTGAATTGGGCGCATAGAAGAGCGTTCCGGCAGCGGAACTGCCGGGCAAAGGAGATGGCATAGCGTTTGGGGACGCCTAGAGCGTGATGCGGCTAAACGGGGTTACGATCCGCGCGCGAGAACGGACGAATAAGCGGTCTGGTACATGGACTTCACCCCGAAGCTCTTTTGGCAGGCGCAAGGGGAAACGGCGCGACCGGCAACGCCGGACACGAACCGTACCCTCCGGACACCCCGCCGGTGGACGATGACACGTTTGAGGCAGGTCTCCTGGCTTGCGGGTCATCGCAACCATCCCGCCTTCCCGGGCTTTCACCCAGTGGCATTTCCGGAACGGTTGCTCGCCGCTTACAGTTGCGGGGGCAGCTTCGGGTTTGCCGCTTCATGCGGCGCACCGAATTCCCGTCTTAGCCCGCGATCTTTCGAATCACGGGAACCTCAGACACAACATATAGTGTTCCATGGTGAATTTTCCGTCAACTTCTATTGTCCGTGATCCACATGGCATTTTTGCCGCAGCCTCTTCACGCCTTGGGCAAAGCGCCTTAAAACAAGGCCAAACAGCATTTCGGAACGGCCATGTCGAAAACCACGCGCGCCACCCAGACGCTTGCCAAGGCGGGCGTTTCTTTTGAAACCGTGACCTATGAATACGATCCGGAAGCGCCGCGTGTCGGCCTTCAGGCCGCCGAAGCCATTGGCGAAAGCCCGCGCCGCGTCTTGAAAACGCTGATGGCAACGGTGGATGGCAAGCCGGTCTGCGCCGTCATTCCCTCCGATTGCGAAGTGAGCATGAAGAAGCTCGCCGCCGCCTTTTCCGGCAAGTCCGCCGAGATGATGAAGCCCGTCGATGCGGAACGGCTGACGGGGTATCACGTCGGCGGCATCAGCCCCTTCGGCCAGAAGAAGATCGTGCCGACCGCCATCGAGGCGAGCGCACTCGAAGAGGCCTATGTCTATATGAACGGCGGGCAGCGGGGCCTTCAGGTGCGGCTTAACCCGAAAGCCGCCCTCCTCGCCCTGAAAGCCAAGGCCGCGCCCCTGATTGCCTGAGGCGGATTCCCCTTTGCCACCTGATGGTCTATCGTCCCTCTCCCCGATCCCGATAAAAGCAGGTTTTCCATGACGCTCGATAACCCCGCCATCATTGATCCGATCAAGCTTGCCCGGCTGGCGCTGACCGCCGTGAAGGTTGGCCTTCGGCTGGAAAAGGGGCAGGATCTGGTGATCACCGCGCCGATTGCCGCGCTGCCGCTGGTGCGCCTCATCACCGAAGAAGCCTATAAGGCCGGTGCCGGACTGGTCACGACCTTCTATTCCGATGAAGCGGCAACCCTTGCCCGATACGCCCATGCGCCGGACGAAAGCTTCGACCGGGCGAGCGGCTGGCTTTATGAAGGCATGGCCAAGGCCTATGCCGGAAACGCGGCGCGGCTGGCCATTTCCGGCGACAATCCGATGATGCTGGCTGCGGCCGATCCGGCCAAGGTGGCGCGCGCCAACCGGGCCAATTCCATGGCCTACAAGCCCGCACTTGAGAAGATTTCCAACTTCGACATCAACTGGAACATCGTTTCCTATCCGAACCCCTCCTGGGCGCGGCAGGTGTTTCCTGATCTGCCGGAAGACGAAGCTGTCCACAAGCTGGCGGAGGCCATCTTTGCCGCTTCGCGTGTTGATCGCGATGATCCGGTTGCGGCCTGGGCCGAGCACAATGCCAGCCTCAAGACGCGCTCCAGTTGGCTGAACGACAAGCGCTTTTCGGCACTCCACTTCACCGGCCCCGGCACGGACCTGACCGTGGGGCTTGCCGATGATCACGAATGGCATGGTGGCGCCTCGACGGCCAATAACGGCATTACCTGCAACCCGAATATCCCGACCGAGGAAGTGTTCACCACGCCGCATGCGCTGCGCGTTGAAGGCACGGTGTGCTCGACCAAGCCGCTGTCGCATCAGGGCACGCTGATCGATGATATTCAGGTGCGTTTCGAGGGCGGGCGTATCGTCGACGCCAAGGCTTCACGCGGCGAAGAAGTGCTGTTGAAGGTGCTCGATACGGATGAAGGCGCGCGCCGTCTAGGCGAAGTGGCACTGGTGCCGCATTCCTCGCCGATTTCGGCAAGCGGCATTCTCTTCCTCAACACGCTGTTTGACGAAAACGCCTCGTGCCACATCGCGCTTGGCCAGTGCTACTCGAAGTGCTTCCTGAATGGCGCAAGCCTTTCGCAGGACGAGATCACGGCCAAGGGCGGCAATTCCAGCCTGATCCATATCGACTGGATGATCGGCTCGGACCAGGTGGACATTGACGGCATCACCGCCGATGGCAGCCGCGTTGCCGTGTTCCGCAAGGGCGAATGGGCCTGAGCCACTTACCTCAGTTCAAGAACCTGACGGCGCACCTTTTCCAGATGCGCCGTCAACTGCGGTTCCTTCTGACGATCCATATCGTGCAGGTTGAGCATGCGGAATTGGACGCCGCGCCCGCAGCACACGGCCAGGCCGCGCTTTAAAATGCGGCGCACGGGATCGCCCATATAGAATTTCACCAGCCACCAGGGCGAGCCCGTGGTGGTGAAGGCCCAGAAATGGCGAATATTCGTCAGGCCGGGGCGAATGCGTCCACCGTCCAAATCATGCAGGAAGGCCGTATCCGGCGCAAAAACGCGGTCGAAAAAACCTTTCAGGATGGCCGGGAAATTGAACCACCATTGCGGGAAGACAAGGAACAGCCCTTCCGCCGCCTTCAGGCGTGCAATCAGCGGATCGACGCCGGACGCGGTAAAAGGCCGGTCGAAATAACCGCGCCGTTCCGCCTGCGTCAGTTCCGGCTCAAAACCCTCGGAGTAGAGGTCCAGAAAATCCACCGTATGGCCGTTCTCTTCCAGCGCCGTCTTCACCGTCGCGGCAATCGACGCCGCATAGCTTTCGGGCAGAGGGTGGGCGAGAACGAGAAGGATATGCATGCGAAAACCTCAAAACAGGCTGCCCTGACCGGAAGAACCCTTCTCCGGACGGGGATTGCGCTTTTTTAGCGCTGACGGGGCAGGAGCAGCAGGCAGCGCCGGCTCGGGCGCGCTTCCACCCACGGTGGCCACCACTCTACCATCGGCAAACTGAATTTGGACGGCCTCCAGCGTCATCGCAGCTTCGGCGCGAGTGACAACCCGGTCCTGACCGTCGCGAATGACCGCATATCCGCGCTTCAGCACGTTATCGTAAGAGAGCGATTGCAGCATGCGCTCCTGCGCCGCCAAGGTCTGGCGATGATGCCGGATGACGGTGCCGATGGCCGTTTCAACACGCCCGGACAGCGAGACAAGGCGTTCGCGCTTGCGGCCCGTGTCCCCGGAAAGACGCTCGGGAAATGCACGCAGCGCCACATCGGCGCGCTCCACCCGACCCCGGGCGGCGAGAAGATTGCGCTCCACGATACGTTCGATGCGGGCAAGCTTTTCGGCCAGCGTCTGACGCTGCTGGCTGATGCGGGCCGATAGCATGTCGGGGCGCAG
The DNA here is from genome assembly GCA_020161665.1 of Pseudomonadota bacterium. Lineage (GTDB taxonomy): Bacteria > Pseudomonadota > Alphaproteobacteria > Rhizobiales > Rhizobiaceae > Ectorhizobium. The sequence continues at coordinate 167,381 of JAIUPA010000022.1, forward strand.
GCGAAGGGCCACCTTTTCCAGCGTGCGCCGCTTGGTGAGTGCCGTCATTTCCAGACCGCGCCCCAGACCGGCTGCCGCTTCATCGAAGCGGCGACGCGGCAGGGCCAGCAACTGGTCTAGCGAGGGCAAGGCCCGGACGAGGGAGCGCAGCGCCTGACCCCGGTTCTGCATCTGGCGCGACATGGCCCCTTGCAGGCGGGCCGAAAGGCTGGCGATCTGCGCTTCCAGCTCTGCCTTCACAGGCAGCGCCATTTCTGCCGCCCCGGTGGGCGTCGGCGCGCGCACGTCAGCGGCGTGGTCGATCAGTGTCCAGTCCGTTTCATGGCCGACGGCGGAAATCAGCGGAATGCGGCTGGCGGCAGCGGCCCGCACCACACTCTCGTCGTTGAAGCTCCAGAGGTCCTCGAGACTGCCGCCGCCGCGCGCCACGATCAGTACATCCGGTCGCGCGATTTCGCCGTCTTCCGGCAGGGCATTAAAGCCCTCGATGGCGCGCGCCACTTCGTCGCCAGAGCCTTCGCCCTGCACCTTGACCGGCCAGACCACCACATGGACGGGAAAGCGATCCGCAATGCGGTGCAGGATGTCGCGAATGACCGCCCCGGTCGGCGAGGTGACGACGCCGACGACCATCGGCAGATAGGGCAGCGGCTTCTTGGCAGCTTCATCGAAGAGGCCTTCGGCGGCCAGCTTGCGGCGGCGTTCCTCCAAAAGCGCCATCAGCGCGCCGACGCCCGCAGGCTCAAGGCTTTCGATGACGATCTGGTATTTCGATGAGCCGGGGAAGGTTGTGACCTTGCCGGTGGCGATGACTTCCATGCCCTCTTCCGGGCGAAACTTCAGCCGTCCAAACGTGCCTTTCCAGATCACCGCATCGATGCGGGACTTGTCATCCTTCAGGGAAAAATAGGCATGGCCGGAGGAATGCGGGCCGCGATAGCCGGAAATCTCGCCGCGCAGGCGGATGTGATCGAAGGCCGTCTCGATGGTGCGCTTGATCGAGCCGGAAAGCTCCGAAACCGTAAACTCGGCAAGGTTGCTCGGGGAATCATCAAAAAATGCGCTCATGGGACTTTATCGCATGGCTGAACGGGGAAAACGAAGCGAATTTCGGCTTGTTCCTCAAGGCAGACACGGCTTTTTCATCGGCATGGCGCGGGACGGCGACACAATCGAGACATCGTTTTCTCAAGTGTCAGGAGCCACCATGCCCGATCTCTTTGCCAATGTTCACCCTTCCCTGTCCGGTCCGGCCACGTCGGCGTTTTCCGTGACGCCCAGCGATACGGCGGAATTTTCGACGCCGCCGCGCGCGCTCTACGTGGGCGGCGATGGCGATCTGGCGATCAAGACGCTTTCGGGCGATGTGGTCACGCTGACCTCTGTCGCGGGCGGCAGCATTCTGCCGATCCGGGTCGCCCGCGTTCTCTCCACCGGCACCACGGCCACCGGCATCGTGGGTCTTGTCTGATGCTGGGCCTTGCCTTTTCCCCCTGGCGGGGCGCTTCGCGCCGCCGCTGGCCGAAACCGGGTGAGAATACGATCACCGCCTTTTCGGGCGGTACGCTCGGCCCCGGTTTGATCGCCGATTTCAAACGCCGCCGCTTTGCTCTGCCGAAATCCATGACGGCGGCGCAGATTCTGGCCGCCACCCCGGCCCAGATTGCCGCCGCCCTCAAATCCACCGCCTTTGCCGATCTCTTCGACTTCGCACGCGCCAGTGCGGCGACCTATTTCGATGCCTCCGGCACACTTGTCACGGCAGACATCAACCAGCCGCGCTTTGCCGCCGATGGGCTTTTGCTGGAAGGCCCGGCCACCAACTTCATCCGCAATTCGGTGCTGGGGGGAGCGGTGGTGGGTGCTTTGGGCAGTGGCGGTCAGCTTGCAACCAACCTGTCCATGTCGGCAGCCGTTGGCGGCGATCTGGTGACATCGGTTGCGGCCATCGGTGTCGAGTCTGGCTATGCCTATATCGACATCCGGTTCGTCGGGCAGAATACGACGCCGCGTTACCTCAATCTGGAATCATCCACCACCATTCCAGCCGTTGCGGGGGATGCCCGTCTTTTCTCGGCCATGGTGCGTCTGGTCGCTGGATCGCTGGCGAACACGTCCGATCTTCAGATCGTGCTGTCTGAGCGCAATACGTCCGGAACGAATGCCACCGGGTCCCTTGCCACCGGCGTGGATATCAAACCGACCATCACGTCGGGCGCACGGCGTTCCCTCTCGCGCACGATAGCGGCGGCGGATGCCGCCTATGTCTTGCCCTATCTCCGCATTCCTGCCGCCACTGGCCCGGTCGATTTTACACTGCGGCTCGCGTTGCTTCAGTGCGAGGCGGGCCTTGAGGCGTCATCGCCGATCATGACCAATGGCAGCGCCGTGACGCGTGCTGCCGACAATGCCAAGCTCTCGGCCAAGGCAGCGGCGGTTCTTCAGCGTGTAAGCGCTGGTCTGCTCATCCAAGGCAGCGGAACCAAGGGGGCTTATGGTCGTATCATTGGCGGTTCGACAGGTTCGACTGGACAGATGATCAGTCTGTCTTCAACTGAAAATGCAGTCCGCATCGGTCGTGCGGCGCCAACGACAATTGCGGCCGTGACAACGCCGCTCCCCAATTTTGGTCTGGCAGCGGGCTGGAGCGATAGCGGCCGTGCTGGCAGCTATCAAGGATCTGCCACCGTTGTGGCAGCATCCGTGCTCGATGTCGATTTGAGCAACATCTATATCGGACGTGATGGGAGCGGCAACTTTGCGCCCGGTTATTATCGTCAGTTTGTCGCATGGCCCGCACGACCGGCCGATGCGGCGCTTGCCGGAAAGGCGGTTGCCTATGTTTGATTATCTTCTTTGCTATCCGACCGAGGCCGAGCGTCCCGCTGTTCCATCCGGTCTCGCCGCCTTCGAGGATGGGGCCGGGCGCACCTGGATGCCGGTGTCTTGCATTCTGGATGAAGGAACGTTCGACCCGGCGACAGGTGAGGTTATCACGCCCCCCGTTCTTGCACCGGGCTTGTGGATGGTCGTGCGGGCGAAAACCCGCCAAGCCGACCTTGAGGCCGATCCGTCCTGCCTGATCGTCACCGACAGCGAACGGGCCGCCAAGGGGCTGCCTTTCGTGCTGGTCTGCAAACTCTTGCCCGAGACCCCGCTCGGGCGTGTTTCACCCGTCTTTGCCGGTGACGCCTATCCCTTTCCGCAAGGCCCGGCGAGCGGTCTTTTGCCCCTGATGGTGGAGGATGCCTGACGCCAAACACAAACGTGATCGATGAGGCCGCATGCAAGCCATTTTTAACGGGTGATCTGTATATTCGCAGGAACTGAAAATAAATCGGGAGGAGCCCGGATGATTTTCGTCACCACCATGTGCATCGGCCTTGCTGCCGCATTGACCCGCTCGGCGGCGTCGATCACGGTTTGCGCCCTTGCCCTGCTCTCGACCCTGACGCTTGCAGCCTTTGCGGCTGCGACGCTTTCGGTTTCTGAATTCCTTTCGGCGATTGCCGGTTACAATAGCGGCCTGTTTGCTTTCGTGCTTCTGCTTCTGGCGGGTTGGCCCTCGGCCACGACCGTCAACAACCGCCACTGACGCATTCCGCTTCTTTCAACGAAAACGCCCCGGTCGAAAGGCCGGGGCGTTTTTGTTTGGGTCGTAGCGGGCGGGCTCAGCCGCCGCTTGCCTCGGTTTCGATCACCTTGAAGAGGCGCAAGCCAGAACCCGGCACTTTCGGCAGCGGGCGCAAGTAGGACGGCAGCCGGTTGACGGCGAGGTCGGCGTAAAGACCGTTCGGCGCCAGCTTGGTAATCTCACGGGTTTGCGTATCGGTGGCGCAATAGGCGAGGTAGGATGCCTTGGAACCGCGCAGGAAGGCCATGGCTTCCCTTGCGCTGGCCAGACCGATGTGCAGTTCGGTGAGCATGCCGGCCTGATTGCGGTGATAGGGCGCCGTCAGAACACTGTGATTGGTAAAGCGCAGCAGCGGAACGCCGACGGAATTTGAAGCGACGACAACGCCAGCAGGCAGATCGACCAGACCCGAAACCGCCGTCTCGGTCGTGCAGCTTGGGGCCGCCACGCCATCTTCGTCGGTGTCCGTCGACCGTATGCCCTGAATGCTGTTGAGGATGCCCTTGGCCCCTTCGGTCGGTGCAACGCCTGCAACAACCCATGCGGACGGCACAGAGGCCAGGGTCACGGCAAAGAAAATCGCACCGGCGGCAATGTTTTGCGGCTCGGCATTGGCGATGCGACGCAGTTCGGCGATCAGCAGCGACAACGGCACGATGGCCAGCATATTGGCGAAGACCGCACCGCGCACCTGAACCAGTGCAATGCCCCAAGCCATCAAGAGAAGGAGAAGCAGCACGGCATGCCCTTCGCGGCGGTCGTCGCGCAGGATGCGCATGACCGAGACCGCAATGGCGAAGAAGCCGGTGGCGTAAAAGCCGCCCAACGTGGCCGGTTCCGAGCGGATTTCCGAAAAGATCGACTGGGCTTCGACGATCTTGTCGAGCCAGAGCGTGACGAGCAGCGGATCGAGATCCGCCAGCGGATTACCGAGGCACTTCGGTGCGATGATGACGGCAGCAGCGAGCACCACGGCACCGTTGGCACCGGCTGCGGCAAGACGTCCCTTCAGGGTCCACTCGCTGCCGTAGCGCGCTGTCAGCGCCATGCCGAGACCACCGAGCGTGGCCAAAGCGTAGAAGCCGAGCGACAGGCTATCGCAGGTCACAGCCGAATAGCGCGAGGGCGGAACGGTCGCGAAAAACAGAACGGAAACGGCAATGGCGAGCGCAAGGCCATAGGCCATGGCCGCCGGACGGAACGCGCTGCCGTGATAGACCCACAAGGCGGTGACGCCGAGGCAGGCCGCCGCGATCAACGGCGTGGTTTCGGCCCCGATGGCAATGGCAATGGCCGCCAAGACGCCCCCGACGGCGTAGTTCGTCGCTCCATAACGGCTGTCGAGCAGCACGGCGGCAAGACCGGCCACCAGCACAAGCTGGGCATTGTGGTGGTCAATGGCACCCGGCAGAAACTTGTTGGTGGAGATGACCAGAAGGCCCGTCAAAGCCATGGCAATGTTCATGGCGGCATAACCGCCGAGGCGGCGCGCGCCAAGGCCCACGGCGACGATGAGCAGCGGCACGAAAAGGAGCGGCCAGATGGTGACGGCCAGCACTTCAGCGCGATGTGCATCGGTGAACAGACCAAACAGCAGGATCAGCCCGGCAATCGGCGCATCGATGACGCGCGACCAGTGCATGAGCGTGCCGCCATTCAGACCAAGGCGATACTGCATCATATCGAACCAGCCCTGCCCGGCCAGAAGATCGCGCACTTCGACCAGACGCATGCCGTCGTCATTGTCGGCACCGACATAATCCCTGGCATTGGGAATGTTCAGCGCGAGAATGACGGCCACAGCCAAAATGCTGAAAACAATCGCCATCAGCGGCAAACGCTGCCACCAGACAAGCGCTTCCACCTCATCCTGCCGCGTTTCCACATTGCCAGCACCGGCTGGCCAATGAAATGCGTTCGTCATGCCGCACGTCCTCGAAATTCTGATCGTGCGGCAACCTAGCCTTAACCTAATCAAGAAATAGTAAAGGCTTGCGGCGGGATGAGCCTGCCGGTGGATTTTCGAGAGTTTTGAGTGGAAATCATGAACGCACCCATCCCTGCCTCCGCATGCAGCTCGCTCGATATTGCCGTGCTTCTGCCTTGCTATAACGAAGCGGCAACGATTGCCGATGTGGTGCACGGCTTCAGGTCGGTTTTCCCCTCCGCCCGCATCTATGTCTACGACAACAATTCCACCGACGGAACGGCGCTGCAGGCGCTGGTGGCAGGGGCCATCGTCCGGCAGGAGCGTCGTCAGGGCAAGGGCAATGTGGTGCGGCGCATGTTCGCCGACATCGACGCCGATGTTTACATCATGGCCGATGGCGACGGCACCTATTCGCCGACGGATGCGCCCGCCCTTTTGAACGCCATGCTGGCCGAGGGGGCTGATATGGCCGTAGGCACGCGCCGTGGCGTGCATGATGATGCGGGCCGTCAGGGCCATGCCTTCGGCAACCGCATTTTCAACCACCTCTACCGGCAGATGTTCGGCAACGACTTCAACGATATTTTCTCAGGCTACCGCGCCTTCACCCGCCGCTTTGCCAAAAGCTTCCCGGCCGTTTCCAACGGTTTCGAGACCGAAACCGAAATGTCTGTGCATGCCTCGCGCCTGAAAATGCCGGTGATCGAGATCGAGCTTGATTATGGCCGACGTCCCGAGGGTTCGCATTCGAAGCTTTCCACCTTCCGCGATGGCTGGAAGATCCTGAAAATGTTCGCCATGCTGATGAAGGAAACGCGCCCCTTTGCCTTCTTCGGGTTGATCAGCGCCGCCACCATGCTCATGGGCCTGATGATGGCCATGCCGGTTCTCGTTGAATATTTCGATACCGGGCTTGTGACGCGGATGCCGACCTGGGTTCTGTCCGTCACGCTGATCGGCATGTCCTTCCTGTCGTTTACCGCCGGCTTGATCCTCGATTCTCTGGCGCGTGCCCGCTACGAGCATCTGCGGCTCGTTTATAACGCCCATGCGCCGGTGCTGATGCAGACCACCTCGTTCAATACGATCGCAAGCGGCGCAACCGCCAGCGAAGCCAAGGCACGGGACGCGGCATGAAACGGATCGCGCTCTTCCTGATCGCAGGTGGCAGCGGCTTTCTGGTCGATGCCGGTGTGCTCTGGCTGATGCTCAACCTGACCCCGGCCGGCCCCTATCTGGGCCGCGCCGTCGCCATTCTGGTGGCCATGGGCTTTACCTGGTTCTTCAACCGCACCTTCACCTTCGGGCGCTCTAACCGCTCGATTGCGGCAGAAGGCCTTCGCTACGGCACGGTGGGCGTGGTGACGGCGCTGACCAATTATGGCCTTTACGCCGCCCTTCTCTTCACCATTCCCATGCTGCAGCCGTTTGCCGCGCTGGTCTTTGCCTCGATCGGCGCGATGGGACTTTCCTTCTTCGGTTACTCCCGCTACGTCTTTCAGCCGCGTTGATTTCCTTTACGGAAATCCTGAAAGCAGGAAGGACTGACAGGCATGAGTGTGATCATCCGTGACGCTGCCCCCGGTGATGAAGCCCGCTGGCGGGAATTGTGGGCCGGTTACACGACCTTCTATCAGGTCGACGTGCCGGAGGATGTGACCGCTTCCGTCTGGCAGCGTGTCTTCAGCCCGGCCTCGCCGCTTTTCATGCGTGTGGCAGAGGTGGATGGCGCGGTGGAAGGCTTTGCCATTTGCCTGACGCATGAAGGCACCTGGGTGAAGGAACCTTTGCTTTATCTCGAAGACCTGTTCCTCGACGCGCGTTTGCGCGGTCGCGGCATCGGCAAGGCGCTTCTCGATGATCTCGTGGCGATGTGCAAGGCAAAGGGCTGGAGCCGCCTCTACTGGCACACGAACGAGGACAATGCGACCGCCCGCAAGCTCTATGATCAGTATGTCAAATCAGACGGGCACGTGCGCTATCGCATGAGTTTTTGAGCGCCCTCAGGCCCGCTGGCGGAAATAATCCACAAAAGCCCTGAGCGCCGGGCGCATCTGCCGCCGCGAGGGGTAGTAGATATAAAAGCCGTCAAAGGGCGGGCACCAGTCTTCCAGAACCCGGATCAGGCGGCCATCTTCCATGGCCCCTTCAAGGCGCGCGCCGAAGAGATAGGCAAGGCCCGCGCCATCTAGCGCGGCGGCCAGCACCAGACGGTCGTCGCCCAGAATAAGGGGGCCATTGACGCCAACGGTCAGGACCTGCCCATCCTTCTCGAATTCCCAGCGATAGATCGCCCCGCTTGAAAAACGCCTGCGAATACAGGGGTAATTCACCAGATCATGCGGATGCTGCGGCTTGCCGTGGCGCTCGAAATAGGCCGGTGTCGCCACCACCGCGCCCCAGAGTGGCGAGCTTGCCTTGACGGCAATCATGTCGGCTTCCAGATGTTCCCCCAGACGCAGGCCCGCATCAAAACCCTGTTCGACAATATCAAGGAAGCGGTCATCGTTGACGAGTTCCAGCTCGATGTCGGGATAGAGGGTTACGAAACCGCCGAGACGCGGGGCGATGATATGTTCCGCCGCCAGACGAGGCAGGGTGATGCGCAGGCGGCCCGCCGGTTTTTCCCGCGTATCGGCCAGCGCTTCCACCGCCGCATCGATGCCTGAAAAGGCAGGGCGCAGGCTTTCCAGCAGGCGATGCCCCTCCTGCGTTGGCGAAACGCTGCGGGTGGTGCGGGCCAGGAGACGAATGCCGAGGCTTTCCTCGAGCGCTGCCACCGCATGGCTCACCGCCGAAGGGGCAATCCCCAGCTCCCGGGCGGCCATGCGGAAGCTGCGATGTTCGGCAACGGCGGCCAGAACCGCCAGACGGGAAAGCTGAATTCGATCCATTGTTCTATTGATTAGAATAATCCATTCCAAAGTCCAGCCATTATCACGTCAAATTGTCCGTTCTATCTTCCGTGCATCCTTCCACCTCCCAAAGGAACCCGGACATGGAACAGCGCTCGCTTGGAGAACACCTTACCGTTTCGGCCGTCGGACTTGGCTGCATGGGCATGAGTTACGCTTACGGCCCCGCCGATGAAGAACAATCCGTGGCCACCCTCAACCGCGCCGTCGAACTTGGCGTGACCTTTTTCGATACGGCGGAAATGTACGGCCCGTTCATCAACGAGGAACTGGTCGGGCGCGTTCTGAAGCCGGTGCGCGACAGGGTGGTGATTGCCACAAAGTTCGGCTTCAGGATCGACACCTCCCTGCCGCATGGCCAGAACATCACCGGCGTCGACAGCCGACCGGAGCATGTGAAGGCCGTGGCGGAGGCGTCGCTCAAGCGGCTCGGCACGGATGTCATCGATCTTTACTACCAGCACCGGGTCGACCCTTCGGTGCCGATTGAGGAAACGGTGGGTGCCATGGCCGATCTGGTGCGCGAGGGCAAGGTGAAGGCGCTCGGCCTCTCAGAGGCGAGTGCCGCCACCATCCGCCGGGCGCATGCCGTGCACCCGATTGCAGCCGTGCAGAGCGAATATTCCCTATGGAGCCGCGATCCGGAAGACAACGGCGTTTTCGACACCTGCCGGGAACTCGGAATCGGCTTCGTCCCTTATAGCCCGCTCGGTCGCGGCATGCTGACGGGGGCCATCCGCAAGACCGAGGATCTGGCTGCCAACGACTTCCGCCGCAGCCTGCCGCGCTTCCAGTCCGGTGCACTGGAAAGCAATACCGGGCTTTTGGAAACGCTGGAGGCCATGGCCACTCAAAAGGGCGTGACGGTCGCCCAACTGGCGCTTTCCTGGGTTCTGCATCAGGGTGACTTCATCGTGCCCATTCCCGGCGCCCGCAAGATCCCGCATCTTGAACAGAACGCGGCGGCTGCCGCCATTGCTCTCACGCCGGAGGACGTGGCGAAGCTTTCCACCGCGCTCGACCCTTCGCGCGTAAAGGGCAAGCGTTACTCGGACGCATCGCTCGCCATGACCAATCTTTAGAGTGTATCGGGTTCAGTCTGAACCAGACGGGTCGAAGTGGTTTTAGTCGGGCGTGTATTTCGGCGTCAGCATTTCGAAACGGTCGCGGATCGTGGCGCAGGTATCGCCGCCCAGACGGGCAATGGCATCAATGCCTGCCGGATCAACATGCAGGCGCTCGTCGACGATGCCCTCACGGTAATGGGCATAGACGATCTCGCCCAGTATGATCTGGCGGGACTTGCTCAGTTCCAGTGTGAGGTGGCGGCGGCATTCAAAGGCCGCAGGGGCTTCGGCAATCCATGGCGCCGCAATCTTTGCGCCCGGCATGGCGGTGAGGCCCGCCACCTGCAATTCATCCATGCCGCGCGGATATTTCGCCGCCGTCTGGTGCATGGCCTCGGCGATGGCGAACGACACGATGTTAACGGTGAAAACCTCCGTCATGCGGATGTTATGGGCCGTGTCCTTCAGCGACATGTCGGGATTGTTTTCCACGCCGAGCGCCAGAATGGGCGGATCGGCCGAAAGGCAGCCGAAGAAGCTGAAGGGGGCCGCGTTGAAGCGCCCCTCCCCATCCACGGTCGTGACCAGCGCGATGGGGCGCGGCACGATGGAGCCGATCATCAGCTTGTATTTGTCGCGCCCTGAAAGGGCCGTGAAATCAAAACCAGTTCGCTCTGCGTCCATCGCCGTTCCTCGTCGTTGTCCCAAAAGAAAAGGGGCCGGTGAACGGCCCCTTTGCATTTCCCATGGATCAGGCGCGCAATGTGCCGCCGGTGGCCTTGGCAACGCTTGCCACCACCTTCTGGGTCAGCGCTTCGAAATCCTCATCCGTCAGCGTGCGGTCAGACGGCTGGATCGTCACCTCGATGGCGATGGACTTCTTGCCTTCGCCAAGGCTTGCGCCCTCGAACACGTCAAACACATTGACGCTCGTGACCAGCTTGCGGTCGGCCCCTTGCGCGGCGCGCAGGACGGCCCCGGCTTCGACGGTCTTGTCGACCACGAAGGCGAAATCGCGCTTTACCGCCTGGAAGGGCGAAAGCTCAAGCGGCGGCTTGGTGCGGGTCGCCTTCTTCTTCGGTTCCGGCATGGCATCGAGATAGATTTCGAAGCCCGCAAAGGCCCCGGACACATCAAGCGTTGCCAGCGTCTTCGGATGGAATTCACCGAAATAGCCCAGCACGACCTTCGGGCCCATCTTGATCGTGCCGGAGCGGCCCGGATGATACCAATCCGGGGCACCGGCTTCGATCTGAACATTGCTCATCGGCAGGCCACAGGCTTCGATGACCGCCAGCGCATCGGCCTTGGCGTCATAGACATCCACCGGCTTGCCGCCACCCTTCGCCGTGTTCGACCACATGCGACCGGCCCCGGCAAGCGACGCCGTGCCGCGACGAATGCCGCCCGCCACGCGACGCTGGCCTTCCGGCTTGTCGGTCTCATAGGTGCCGGAGACTTCGAAGATCGCCACATCGCCAAAGCCCTTGTCGGCATTGCGGGCAGCTGCCGAAAGCAAGCCGGGCAGCAGCGAGGGGCGCATGTCCGACATATCGGCAGCGATGGGGTTGGCAAGCTTCAGCGCCGGGCTTCCGCCACCGAAAAGCTTCGCCTGTTCTTCCGAGATGAAGGACCAGGTGACAGCCTCCAGCATGCCGCGCGAGGCGAGCGCGCGGCGCGCCGTACGGGTGCGGACCTGAAGCGTCGTCAGAATGCGCGGATGGACCGTGCCCAGCGCTTCAAGCGGCTCCGGCTTGATGTGGTCGACGCCATGAACGCGCATGACTTCTTCGACGAGATCGGCCTTGCCTTCCACGTCCGGACGCCAGGAGGGAACGGAAACCGTCAGGCGGTCGCCCTCACCCTCCACCGCAAAGCCGAGACCCTTCAGGATGTCGGCGCTTTCGGCTCCGGTGACGTTCATGCCGGTGAGGCGCTTGACCTCGGACACCGGGAAATCGATGACCTTGGCGTCAAAGCCCTTGTAGCCGACCAGCGTCGCCTTGGAGGCCGTGCCGCCGCAAAGATCGATCACCAGCTGCGTGGTGCGTTCCAGACCCGGCATCATGTATTCCGGATCGACGCCGCGCTCGAAGCGATAACGCGCATCGGTGATGATGCCGAGCGAACGGCCCGAGCGGGCAATGTTGATCGGGTCCCAGAGCGCCGATTCAATCAGCACGTCCGTCGTGTTTTCATCGCAGCCGGAATGCTCACCGCCCATGATGCCGCCGATGGATTCGATGCCGTTATCATCCGCGATGACGACATTGGAGGGGCCGAGCTTGTATTCACGCTGGTCGAGCGCGAGGATGGTCTCGCCGTCCACGGCACGGCGCACAACGAGATCACCCTTGACCTTGTTGGCGTCGAAGACGTGCATCGGGCGACCCTGATCGAAGGTCATGTAGTTGGTGATATCGACCAGTGCGGAAATCGGGCGCAAGCCGATGGCGCGCAGACGCTTCTGCATCCAGGCGGGCGACGGGCCGTTTTTCACGCCGCGCACCAGACGCAGCGCAAAGCCGGGGCACAGGCGCTCGTCATCCAGATCGATTTTGACGGCGGTCGTCAGCTCACCCTCTACCTTGAAGGCGTTGGCCCCCGGCTTCTTCAGCGTGCCGAGACCGGCAGCGGCGAGATCGCGGGCGATGCCATAGATCGAGGTGCAATCCGGGCGGTTGGGCGTCAGGTTGATCTCGATGACCGGATCGTCAATCCCGGCATAGGCAGCGAAGGACGTGCCGACCGGCGCATCGTCCGGCAGATCGATAATGCCGTTGTGGTCGTCGGAAATATCGAGTTCCTTTTCCGAGCACATCATGCCGTGGCTTTCGACGCCACGGATTTTGCCAACCGAAAGCGTGACATCAATGCCCGGAACATAGGTGCCCGGACGGGCCAGCGCGCCAATGAGGCCCGCACGCGCATTCGGCGCGCCACAGACGATCTGCAGCAGCTTGCCATCGCCCGCATCCACCGACAGAACCTTGAGGCGGTCGGCTTCCGGGTGCTTTTCGGCGGCAACGATCTTGGCGATGACGAAGGGCTTAAAGGCCGCCTTGTCGTCGACATCCTCGACTTCAAGGCCGATGGCCGTCAGGCGTTCGCAAATCTGATCCAGCGTGGCATCCGTATCCAGATGCTCTTTCAGCCAGGAGAGCGTGAATTTCATGATCTATCTCCTTACGCGCTCAGACCGCCGAACAGCGTCGGCATGTCGAGCGGGCGGAAGCCGTAATGGTTCATCCAGCGCACATCGGCGTTGAAGAAATCGCGCAGGTCCGGCATGCCGTATTTCAGCATGGCAATACGATCGAGGCCCATGCCCCAGGCAAAGCCCTGATACTCATCCGGGTCGAGACCGCCCGAGCGCAGCACGTTCGGGTGGACCATGCCGCAGCCGAGGATTTCCATCCAGTCGTTGCCTTCGCCGAACTTCACCTGACCGCCGGAACGGTCGCACTGGATATCCACCTCGAAGGAGGGTTCCGTGAAGGGGAAGAAGGACGGGCGGAAACGCATGGTGACCGACGGCACTTCGAAGAAGGCCTTGCAGAACTCCTCAAGCACCCAGCGCAGGTTGCCGACATGGGCCTTCTTGTCGATGACGAGGCCTTCGACCTGATGGAACATCGGCGAGTGGGTGGCGTCGGAATCCTGACGGTAGGTCTTGCCGGGAATGACGATGCGGATCGGCGGTTCCTGCGCTTCCATGGTGCGCACCTGCACCGGCGAAGTGTGCGTGCGCAGCACCTTGCGCTCGCCCTTTTCATCCGGGTTGAAGAAGAAGGTGTCGTGCATCTCGCGGGCCGGGTGGCCTTCCGGGAAGTTCAGCGCCGTGAAGTTATAGTAGTCCGTCTCGATATCCGGACCTTCGGCAATCGAGAAGCCGAGGTCGGCGAAGATCGCGGTGATCTCATCGACGATCTGGCTGATCGGATGAATGCGGCCACGCTCGGCGGGCGAGGAGCGAACCGGCAGCGTCACATCGAGCGTTTCGGCCTTGAGGCGCGCGGTGATCGCGGCATCCTTCAGCTCGCTCTTGCGGGCGGTGATGGCGTCCGTCACCACGGTCTTCAGCGCGTTGATCGCGGCACCGCGCGTCTGGCGCTCTTCCGGCGTCATCGATCCCAGCGTTTTCAGAAGCTCGGAAACCGAACCCTTTTTGCCAAGCGCTGCCACGCGCACCGCTTCGATTGCGGCTTCATCGGACGCTTCGGCGATGTCCGCCAGAAGCCTGTTCTGCAAATCAATGAGTTCCGTCATTTCTTTCCTGCCTCGCCGGGTGCCTTGGCGTCCGGTCCCATGGCCTTTTCGAGATAACCCGTTGCCACAATGAAACGTCGCAGATCACTACCCATCCGCACGCGCCCGATCAACCGGGCAAGTGGCAAAAATCGCGCTGCCATGCCGATGATCTGGCGAAGTTCTTGCCATACGGCCTCCGGCACCTGTGCTTTCCACACATCAAGGGCACGCTGAAGCGTTTCGTCTCCGCGTTGGGCGCGGCGCGCCAACTGGAAAAACAGGATCCACAGGTCGCGCGCCTGCGCCGTTGCAAGCGGCATGACCGCCTCCGGGTCTTCCTCGAAATCGAGGAAGCCGACACGGCCATGGGTCAGCGTCATGTCGCGCGGATAGGGCCTGCCGTGGCACAGACCAGCGGCATGGATGCGCCCCAGTTCAGCCGCACAGAACACCAGAAGGTCATCAAAAGCCTGCGGGTCGGGCCGCAACAGATAAAGCTGCATTTCCATGGACTGTCCGACATCGGACAGAACGAGCGTTGCCCCGGCCTGATAGAGCACGTCGGGCACATCGATGCCCTTTTCGCGAAACCGCTCCATACGGCGGATTTCCTGCCGGATCATTTCGTCGGGCGTCTTGACCGGCGCAACCCGAAACGCCATCGGCATCAGGCGACCGAAAGGCAGGTAGAGCCTACGCCAGATCAGACCGGCTTCGGTGCCATAACGCTTGATCCACACCGTACGGCGCGACAGCTCGACCTTCTGGACACGGCGCGAACGATCGGCCAGCGCGGCAACAAGTTGCGCGATGTCCTGATCGGACAGGTCCGCTATCGATGAAAGATCATTCTCTGCCATGGGCCACCGGAGGGGGCATGTCATGCCATGCCCAAAACAAAAAACCCGCGTCCTTGAACGACGCGGGTTCTTCGAAAAGCTTCAAGAAGCGCGCGTCAATTAGTTGACGGCGGTCTCAAACTCGTTAGCCGTACCGGCTTCCTTGAGGTATTCGAGGCCCTTCTTGGCAGCATCGACCAGAGCCTTGAAGGCTGCCGGCTCGTGGATAGCCATGTCGGACAGAACCTTGCGGTCAACTTCGATGCCAGCCTTGTTCAGGCCGTCGATGAAGCGGCCATAGGTCAGGCCGAATTCGCGGACGGCAGCGTTGATACGCTGAACCCAGAGGGCACGGAACGTGCGCTTCTTGACGCGACGGTCGCGGGTCGCGAACTGGCGCGAACGGTCGACAGCGGCCTTGGCGGCACGGATGGTATTCTTGCGACGGCCGTAAAAGCCTTCAGCGGCCTTCAGAACCTTCTTGTGCTTGGCGCGGGAAGTAACGCCACGTTTTACGCGAGCCATATCATGATCTCCTTATTGTTCTTTGGCGGCTGGGTCTTAGAGACCGTTCGGCAGATAGTTCTTGATGACCTTCTTGCCATCGGGCTCGGCCAGAACCATCGTGCCGCGTGCGTCGCGGATGAACTTGTTGGTGCGCTTGATCATGCCATGGCGCTTGCCAGCGGCGGCTGCTTTCACCTTGCCGGTAGCGGTTACCTTGAACCGCTTCTTGGCAGCAGACTTCGTCTTCATCTTGGGCATTTTGCTACTCCATTGTTCTGACGCGAAACCAGAGACGAACCCGGTTTCACAAGCATTGAGAACGGCCACGGCATGCCCTGCCGGACCGTTCGGACGGGGGCTTATAACCGCGAAGCCCCGAAAGTGCAACGGCTGAATTGGCTTTATACCGCCAGTGCCTGCTCAATGGCGGTCGCATAGGCAAAAAGAGCGGCGTCCCGCCCGCCAGAAGCCGCCAGCATAAGGCCTGTCGGCGCTTCGCCCGCCCGGTGCATGGGCAGCGAAATGGCGCAGCCATCGAACATGTTGACGATGGACGGGTTGCGCAACATCAGCCCGTTGGTGCTGGCATAGAGCGCGTCATCAGCCTCAAGTGCCGCAATCGACGGGGCAATCTGCGGCACCGTCGGCGCGACCATAATATCAAAAGTGGCCAGCGCCTCATCCATGGCGGCGACCAGTTGGCGGCGCAGGCTCAGAATATCAACATAATCGGCCCCGGTCTGCTCACGCGCTTTCACCATGCGCACGAGTACGCGCGGGTCATATTGATCGCCGCGCGTCTCGATCAGGTCGCGATGCCAGGCATAGGCTTCGGGCGCGGAAAAGCCGATTTTCGCATTCATGGCCGCAACCAGATCAAAGGCCGGGAAGACCCGCCGCTCGATCTGCGCCCCGGTAAGGGCGAGTGTGCGCAACGCCCGATCAAAAGCGTCCGCGACATCGCGGTCCATATTGTCGAGCATGACATTCTCCGGCACCACAACACGCAGGCCGCGAAGCGTTGCAGCGCGCGGGGCTTCAAGGGGTGTCGCGCTCATGACCTGATGCAGGACGCGGCAGCAATCGACCGAATTGGCGAGCGGACCGAACGAATCGAGCGTTGTGGAAAGTGGCACGGCCCCGTCGCGCGGAATGACGCTTGCCGTCGGCTTATAGCCAACGACGCCGCAAAGGGCGGCAGGGATGCGGCACGATCCGCCGGTATCCGAACCGATGGCCGCCGCCGCCATACCGTCTGCCACCGACACGGCGGCCCCGGAGGACGAGCCGCCGGGAATGCGGCGCGTGGCGCGATCATAAGGCGTGGCGGGCGTTCCATAGTGGGGATTGAGGCCCAGCCCCGAATAGGCGAACTCCGTCATATTGGTGCGGCCGATGATGATGAAGCCCGCAGCCTTCAACCGGGCGATGGCCGGGGCATCTGCCAGCGCCGGGGCGGCATCCTTCAACGCCACGGAACCGGCGGTCGTCACATCGCCGGCCAGATCGAAGAGGTCCTTCACCGAAATCGGGATGCCGGCATAAGGCGACGGGGCAAGACCTGCTTCCCGCAATTGATCATAGGCGCTTGCGGCTGCCAGCGCCTGCTCGGAATGGACCTTCAGGAAGGCCAGCGCGCCCTCGCCCGCCGGGTCGGCAATGCGGTCAAGGCATTCGCGCACCAGTTTGCGCGCCGAAGTGCGCCCTTCGGCCAGATCCTGCGCCAGCGCGCCGAGTGTCATCCGTTCCGCCATCTTCGCACCCTTGCCGTCTATCACGTGCTGTTTTCGTCTGGCACACTTCATAGCGCGAATTCCAAGCCACCGCATCCCGAAAGCATGGGAGGGGGAGACTGGGCGACCGATAAGGAATTCAAAAAATCACTTGAAAACCAATTAGTTTAATAAAAATTAAGTAAAATTTTTAAAATCACAACCCTAGTACGTTGAAATTCAACATTCTACACGCACACGTTAAGCACAATAACACAATTAACACCCTCTTAATGCACGAATGTGCTATTGAGAATGGGAAGGCTTCTTATCCAGACGCCAATGCAATTCGTATGCGGAAGCAGCTATGAACGGTTCGCCCAATACAATGCAGCAACTCCTGATCAGCCGCGTGGACGGCCTGCGGCACTGGCTGGACAATGACGCCCTGCCTTTGTGGTGGGCGAATGGTGCCGAACGCCCGAACGGCGGCTTTTATGAGCGGCTCGGGCAGGATGGCATGCCGGTTGCGGGCGACAATCGTCGCGCACGCGTTCAGCCGCGTCAGGCCTATTGCTATGCCGCAGCGGGAAAGCGCGGCTGGAACGGCCCGTGGACGGAAGCCGTGACTTTGGGGCTTAACTGGTTCGACAAGGTTTATCGCCGTGATAGCGGTCTTTACGGCAATCTGGCCGATGAAAAAGGCAAGCTGATCGATCCGTCCTTTGATCTTTATAATCAGGCTTTCGCGCTGTTTTCCGGCGCGTCTGTGGCCGATGCGATGCCGGAGATGGCCGAATCGGCCCGCAAGCAGGCCCGCCAGCTTCTGTCCATCCTGCGCTTTGACTACGCCCATCCGATTGGCGGGTTTGAGGAAGACATTCCGCATCGCGAGCCGCTGCTGTCCAACCCGCATATGCATCTCTTCGAGGCGGCTCTCGCCTGGGAAGCGGTGACGAACGGCGATCAAACTTGGACGCGCCTTGCCGATGAAATCGCACAGCTGGCCATGAGCCACTTCATCGATGCCAAGACCGGCGCCTTGCGGGAATACTTCGCCCATGACTGGACCCCGCTTGGTGACGAACGCGGCCATATCGTCGAGCCGGGGCACCAGTTCGAATGGGCCTGGCTGCTGGCCCGCTGGGGCGAGCTTCGCGGACGTTCCGAAGCCCTGGCCAAGGCCGAGCGCCTGTTTGCCATCGGCGAAATGCATGGCGTCTGCCCGATCCGCAAGGTCGCGGTCATGCAAATCCATGACGACTTCTCGCTGCGCGACCCGGTGGCCCGTTTCTGGGGCCAGACCGAGTGGCTGAAGGCGGCCTTGCGCCTTGCCGTCGTCGTTCCGGAAAAGCGTACCGAATACCTGCACTCGGCCAATCGCGCACTCAATGCCATGGCCCCGTTCATGGCGACGCCGATTTCCGGCCTGTGGTACGACAAGCTTCTCGAAGACGGCACTGTGGTGGAAGAACCGGCCCCGGCCAGCACCTTCTATCATATCGTTTGCGCCATCCACGAAGCGGAAGACCAGCTCGCCCGACTTTGAGCGTTGACGCGGTCCTTGACGGACGGGCGGGACTGCTCCATGTATGATCCGTTCTCGCCGCCTTTTCAGGTTGCACCGCGGCGGGACCAAACCCTGGTGCCGGGCCCCTCTGGCGAGAGTCTTACGGCGCTCTCGTGATGTCGGTGCCGCCTGCAATTCAGCCGGCGGAAACTTTACCTGCCATGAAAAATTCGTTCATGCTGACCCCGCATGCGCACGGCATTGTGCTGCGCGCTTCGTCCTGCTCGTCTATCCGGGAGGTGCGCGCATGAGCACGCCGCTTTCGGAAAAATCAAGCTTCAGCTATTTCACCTGGGCGTTTGCCTTTACCGCCATCGGCCTTGCGCTCGGTGCCTGGCTCGGCTGGCAGTCGACCGGCACGATCACCGGCATGGCGACGGTGTTCTTCATCTGCCTTGTGCTGGCGGTTTTGGAAATCTCGCTGTCCTTCGATAATGCCATCGTCAATGCCAACAAGCTGAAGGATATGACGCCCGAGTGGCAGCACCGCTTTCTGACCTGGGGCATTATCATTGCCGTGTTCGGCATGCGTATTGTCTTTCCGCTGGCCATCGTTGCCATTGCCGCGCAGATCGGCCCGTGGGAAGCGCTGAAGCTTGCCGCCGCCCAGCCGGATGAATATGCCCGCATCATGACCGATGCGCATCTGCCGATTGCGGCCTTTGGCGGCACCTTCCTGATGATGGTGGGCCTCACCTACTTCTTCAACCACGAGAAGGATGTGCACTGGATTCAGTGGCTGGAGAAGACCATGTCGCGCGCCGCGACCATCAAGGGCGTGGAAATCGGCATCGTTCTGTTGCTCGTCGTTCTGTTCTCCAACCTGCTCGAAGGACAGGATGCCGTCACCTTCATGACGTCGGCCATCTACGGCCTTGTCACCTTCATCGCGGTGGAAGTGATCGGCGGACTGCTCGATCTTTCACAGAAAGCCATCGTCGAGGCGGGTGCCAAGGGTGGCCTTGGGGCCTTCCTCTATCTTGAAGTGCTCGACGCCTCGTTCTCCTTCGATGGTGTGATCGGAGCTTTTGCACTGACGCAGAACCTTTTCATCATCGCTATCGGCCTCGGCATCGGCGCCATGTATGTGCGCTCGATGACCATCATGCTGGTGGAAAAGGGCACGCTGGCCGAATATCGCTATCTGGAACACGGTGCTTTTTATGCGGTCCTGATCCTCTCCGTGATCATGTATGTGCAGACGCTGACCCATATTCCGGAAGTGATCACCGGCCTTGGCGGCGCAAGCCTCATCGGCATCTCGCTGTGGGCGTCGATCCGCCACAACGCCAAGGAAAAGGCCGAAGCGGCAGCGCTTTCAGCCTGATTTCATAGCCATATATCGCCATCCCCTGCCTTTTCGCCGCAGGGGATGGATTTTTCCTGTCCGGTCAAATTTTTCATTTGCACGGCACGCCCGGCGGATGCATCCTGCCTTTACCAAAGTCTAAGACAGCAGGCGGACATCCCTATCATGACAGCAGATGCACTGGTTCTCGGAGCCGGAATCATTGGCGTTTCAACGGCCTTGCAATTGGCCATGCGCGGCAAATCGGTCGTTCTCGTCGACCGGCGCGAACCGGGGCTTGAGACCTCCTATGGCAATGCGGGCCTGATCCAGCGCGAGGGCATTTACCCTTACGCTTTCCCGCAGGGCATCGACACACTGTTTCGCTATGCCAAAAATGACCAGATCGACGCGCGTTTCCACTGGAGCGCCCTGCCCTTCGTCGCGCCTTTTCTCGCCCGCTACTGGTGGAACTCCAACCCGACGCGCCACAATGTCATTGCCCGCCACTACGCGCCGCTGATCGAGCATTCGGTGAGCGAGCATGACACGCTGATCGCCGCCGCCGGGGCCGAGCATCTGATTGCCCGCGCCGGGTGGAAGGAAGCCTATCGCACGGCCCAGCGCCGCGATGAGGATTACAAGGCCGCCGAAAAGCTGCAGCGCGAATATGGCCTGCATTTCGAAACCTTGTCAGCCGAGGACCTCAAGGCCGCCGAGCCGGATCTGGCGCCGGTGTTCTGCGGTGGTCTGAAATGGACGGACCCGACCTCGGTCACCGACCCGCGCGGTCTGACGATGGCCTATGTCGAGCACTTCAAGGCACTGGGCGGCAAGGTGATGACGGGTGACGCGGCAAGCCTCGCCGTTGGCCCGACCGGCAAGGGCTGGCAGGTGCTGACGACGGAAGGTCCGGTTCAAGCCGAACAGGCGGTGCTCGCCACCGGCCCGTGGTCCGGCGACCTGACGGCACGGCTTGGCTACAGCTTCCCGCTGGGCGTCAAACGCGGCTACCACATGCATTATGCCAGCGAGGCGGGCACCAAGCTCAACGGCTGGACCATGGACGCCGAACGCGGCTATTTCCTCGCACCGATGGCCAAGGGCATTCGCCTGACGACCGGGGCGGAGTTCGCGTTGCGCGATGCGCCGAAGACGCCGGTGCAGCTTGAAAAGGCCGAGCGCATCGCCCGCTCGATCTTCCCGCTCACCGAACGGCTGGACCCGGAACCATGGATGGGGGCGCGTCCCTGCACGCCCGACATGATCCCCGTCATCGGCAAGGCACCGCGCCACGAGGGCCTGTGGTTTGCCTTTGGCCACGCCCATCACGGCCTGACTCTGGGGCCGATTACCGGCCGCGTTCTGGCGGAAGCCATGTATGGCGAAACCCCGCTCATCGACATCACGCCGTTCCGCGCCGAGCGTTTCCAGCCGTAAGGTTTTGCCAGGGGTGGTTGCTTTCATGGCGTAGATGGGGCAATCTTGCCCCATAAACAGGCTGTCTCTTCGTTTTGAACGCATGTTTCAGACGGCCATAAGGGGAACTGCACCATGCCACGCTTTCTGACCTTTTGCGGGGAAACGGGCGAAGATTAGCTGTTTTGCTCGCCAGCGGCGGGCATCCGTCATGACCTTGCACGGCGCTTCCGCGACCGATGCTTGATCGCGTCATGCGACGGTCCGCCATGATCGGAAACAGCTATCGGTGCATTATGGATATTGCAAAACAAGCCAAAGATTTTTTTGACCAGAACCCTGACATTGAAGTTCTCGAAGCCTTCGTCATCGACGTGAATGGCGTGCCGCGCGGCAAGTGGATTCCGCGCGAACGGGCCATCGAGGTTCTGACCAAGGGCATGGCCATTCCCCGCTCGGTCTATGCGCTGGACGTATGGGGCCGCGACGTGAATGCCGCGGGCCTTGCCGAAGGAACCGGCGACCCGGACGGCATCTGCTATCCGGTGATCGAGACGCTGGCGCGCGTGCCGTGGCTTGCGCGCCCCACCGCGCAGGTGATGCTGAGCATGCGCGAACCGGACGGCACGAACTTTTATGCCGACCCGCGCAACCTCTTGAAGCAGGTGCTTGACCGCTACCGCACCGCCGGGCTGACGCCGGTGGTCGCGACCGAGCTGGAATTCTATCTGATCGACCCGGTGCGTTCGGCGCTCGACCCGGTGCGTCCGCCCAATACGCGCGAAGGGCGCTGGCATACGGGCCAGACGCAGGTGCTTTCGATTTCCGAATTGCAGGATTTCGAGACGGTGTTCCACGATATTTCGACCGCCTGCCGGGCGCAGAACGTGGCCGCCGATACGACGCTGCGCGAAAACGGCCCCGGCCAGTATGAAATCAACCTCAACCATGTGCCGGATGCGTTGCGCGCCGCCGATTACGCCCTTCTTTTGAAGCGTATCGTCAAGGGTGTGGCGCGTCGTCACGGCTTTGACGCCACCTTCATGGCCAAGCCCTACGGCACGCAGGCCGGAAGCGGCATGCATGTCCACTTCTCCATGCTGGATGAGGCGGGCAACAACATCTATGCGGGCGAAAACGGCCCTTCCGAAGCGCTGATGCATTCGGTGGGCGGGCTTCTTGCCAACATGGCGTCGAGCATGGCGGTGTTTGCGCCGCATGCCAATTCGTTCAGGCGTCTCAGGCCTTCGGAACATGCGCCGACCTATGCCTCCTGGGGCTTTGACAACCGCTCGGCCGCCGTGCGCGTCATCACCGCCTCGAAGCCTGCCACGCGCATTGAACATCGCGTCGCGGGCGCTGACACCAACCCCTATATCGTGCTGGCGATGATCCTTTCGGCAGCCCTTGCGGGCATGAAGGAAAAGACCAAGCCCGGCGGTGCCGTCAGCGGCGACGCGCATGATACCAGCCATGAGGCACTGCCGACCAACTGGGATCAGGCGGTGCAGAACTTCGCGCGCTCGAGCTTTGCCTATGCGGCGCTCGGGCCGAAGTATCGCTCGCTTTATGCGGCGTGCAAACGGCAGGAAATTGCCGAATTCTCGCTGCGCGTAACCGACGTCGAGTACGACGCCTATATCCGAACGGTGTAATCATGACCGCACAGATTTCTTCACCTAACAATCCCGGCCACGCCGCCACCTGGTATGCCTGGTCGGCCAATGACAAGACCATTCGCCCGACGCTCGAAGGTGAGCATGAGGCCGATATTTGCGTGATCGGCGCAGGCTTCACCGGCCTTTCCGCCGCGCTGACGCTGGCTGAAAAGGGCTATTCCGTCATCGTGCTCGAAGGCGAGCGCATCGGCTTTGGCGCTTCGGGGCGCAATGGCGGGCAGATCGTCAACGGTTACAGCCGCGACATCGGCACGATTTCGCGCCGCTATGGGCCGGAAAAGGCCGCAAAGCTTGGGGCCATGTCGCTTGAGGGCGGCAACATCATCCGCGAACGCGTGGAGAAATACGGCATCAACTGCGACCTGCGCCATGGCGGCTTCTTTGCCGCCTTTACCGACAAGCAGATCCGCGAGATGGCGGACCACAAGGCAACCTGGGAAAAGCACGGCCATACCGGGCTTGAAATGGTCTCCAAGGCCGAGGTCAGCCGCTATGTGACGTCTGATCGCTATGCGGGCGGCATGATCGACACGCTGGGCGGACACATTCACCCGCTGAACTATGTGCTGGGCGAGGCTGCCGCCATCGAATCGATGGGCGGTCGCATTTTCGAAAACAGCCGCGTTCTCTC
The DNA here is from genome assembly GCA_020161665.1 of Pseudomonadota bacterium. Taxonomy (GTDB): domain Bacteria; phylum Pseudomonadota; class Alphaproteobacteria; order Rhizobiales; family Rhizobiaceae; genus Ectorhizobium. Next base: position 190,823 of record JAIUPA010000022.1, read on the forward strand.
CGTCGATACGGGGGTGTCCCCCTCGGTTCGCACCGCCAAGGGCAAGGTGACGGCGAAGTATGTGCTGGTCTGCGGCAATGCCTATCTGGGCGATACGCTGCCGGCCATCAGCGAACGCATGATGCCGGTCTCCAGTCAGGTGCTGACCACGGAACCGCTCGACGCGGCGATGCTCGAAAACCTGCTGCCTGCCGATTACTGCGTGGAAGACGCCAACTACGTGCTCGATTACTATCGCCGCACCGCCGACAACCGCCTGCTTTACGGCGGCGGCATCGGTTATGGCGGGCGTGATCCGAGCGACATTGTCGCCTATATCCGCCCCAACCTTCTGAAAACCTTCCCGCAGCTCGCCAATGTGAAGATCGACTTTGCCTGGAGCGGCAATTTCGCGCTGACGCTGTCGCGCATCCCGCATATCGGCAAGCTTTCCGACGGTGTCTATTTCTCGCACGGGGACAGCGGCCATGGCGTGACGACGACGCAGTTGCTGGGCAAGATCCTCGGTGAGGCGATTTCGGGCGACGCCAGCCGCTTCGATGTCTGGGCGTCGCTGCCGAACTTCCCCTTCCCCGGTGGCAAGACATTCCGCGTGCCGCTGACGGTGCTCGGTGCGTGGTGGTACGGCCTTCGCGACAAGCTCGGCGTCTAAACTGTCTTTGTCAGGCGCGGACGGTGAGTGCCGTCTGCGCCTGAGCCAGCATATCCTCAAGCGGCAATGAGAGTTCGATGCGGACCACATCCGCCTCGCCCTCGGGACGTTCGAGCGTCGCCAACTGGCTGTCGAGCAGCGTGGTCGGCATGAAATGGCCGGGGCGCGACGACATGCGCGCGGCGAGCAACTCCCGCGATCCATCCAGCCAGAAAAACAAAGGCGGCACGTCGAGGTTGGCGCGGAACCGATCACGGTAGACCAGACGAAGCGACGAGCAACTGGCCACGACGCTGGCGCCACTTTCCAGCTTTGCATTCATCGCCCGGGCGATTTCATCGAGCCACGGCCAGCGGTCTTCATCGCGCAGCGGTAGGCCCGCGCTCATGCGGTCGATATTGGCTTTGGGGTGCAGCGCATCCCCTTCAAGAAAGGGGCATGACAACGCTTCGGCGAGACGGGCGGCGAGCGTAGACTTGCCGCAACCGCTCACCCCCATGACGATGATGGCGCGTTGTTTCATGCGTCATTCCCTTCCTGACGTTTACGTTCCCGGCTCATGGCCCATGGCATGAGGAAAGACAGGAAGATCAGCCGCAGCACATGGTGTGAACCGACATAGGTGGCATCGACATGCATCATCACCGCCATGGCCGCCATGGTTTCCAGCCCGCCGGGTGCAAAGGCAATCAGCGCCGCGTTAAAGGGCACGCCCGTCACCCACGAGACAAGGGCGGCACTGGCGGCGGACAGGATGGTGACGACAACGGTCGTCACGCCACCGGCAATAAAGGCCGTGCGCATGGCGACAATCGAGACGCCGGAAAAGCGCGTGCCGATCATCGATCCCAGAACGACATAGACCGGGTTCATGATGATCGTATGCACCTGCCCCGAGACGAGACCCGTGACATGGGCGATGGCCGAAACGGCAAGCCCGCCCAGCAGCAGGGCTGCGGGAAACTTCCAGCGGGTGAAGAGCAGGCCGAGACCAAAACCAACAATCACCACGGCGGCGAGGATCGGCAGGTTCATGGCGGGGCGGATATCAAGCGGGCCGGGCGTTGCCATGCCCAGCGCCGACAGGATCGGCGGCACGGCGAGCGTCAGTGCCATGACGCGCACGCTCTGGATCACGGCAACCATCGGCACATCGGCCTTGATATCGGCGCTGAGGCCGAGAATGAAGCTCAAGTGTCCCGGTGACGAGGCCAGAAGCGCCGTCCTGCGATCCAGGCGAAACAGGTGCTGCAACATCCACGCCGCGACATAAAGCAGGATCGCGACCGTGATCACCACCATGACGAAGCTGAAAGGCCAGCGCTTGGCGGCCACGAAGACCTCCGGCGTCACCGATGTGCCCATCGACACGCCGACAAGCAGAAAACACGCATTGCGTAGCGTGGCGGGAATGACGAGCTTCACGCCCGCAAGTCCAACCAGCATGACGGTGACCGCCGGACCAATGAGGAAAGGAGCCGGGAAGGCCAGATACCATGCGGTAGCGGCGCCGGCAGCGCCGACGAGAAGGGTGCGAAGAAGGATCAAAAGCTCTGCCGGATTCACCGCATCCATCCACCGGAAACCGGAAGCCCGGACGGGTTCCGCAACGAAGAAAAGCCGGTCCGCGAGGGAACCGGCTTTCGATCTGTAGTCGCGGCCTTAGACTAAAGTCAAGTGCGGTGCGGGCTGCACGCCCTCAGGCCGGCAGCGTCTCCACAGGCGCTTCGTGGCGGGGAATGCCAAGCAGCGTGTTGATCTGCGGGCGCGACTTGACGAGATCGTCAATCGTATAGCCCATCAGCACGTTGAAAAACGCCGTCAGCGCCTTGTGCAGCGCCGAGTTCAGGCCGCAGCTGTCGATCAGCGGGCAATCAATGTCGCCATCCTCGTCAAAGCACTCGGCCATGGCAAAGGAATCTTCCGTCACGCGCACCACGTCAAACAGCGTGATGTCCTTGGCAGCGCGGCCAAGGCGCACGCCGCCATTGCGACCGCGCACGGTTTCCACCAGTCCGGCCTTGTTGAGCGGCTGGAGGATCTTGAACAGGAAAAGTTCGGAAACACCGTAAGCCTTGGCGATTTCCGGAATGCGGCTCAAGCCGCCCGAATTCGCAGCGCAGTACATCAACATGCGCACGGCATAATTCGTTTGCTTGGTCAGGCGCATATCGCACTCCATGAGGCTTGGGTGGGCTATATATAGAGGCAAAGCTTGTTTGGAACAATTCCAAAAAGTGAGTTTCTCACGGACATATTGTCCCTGCCTCCTTTATGGGGCCTGTTTCTTTCGCAAAGTCTCGACATAGGCAGCGATTGCCTGCCGCCGCTCCTCGGTGGGGGGATGGGTGGACAGAATGCCGGGGCCTTCTCCATTGCCGAGCTTTTTCTGGATCACCTCGAAGAATCGCATCAGCGCCTGCGGGTCACGCCCGGCGGCGAGCATCAGTTCAGCGGAGCGGCTGTCGGCCTCCCGTTCAGCATCGCGCGAGTAGGAGAGCGCCAACAGGCCGCCGCCCTGGGTCAGAATATCTTCCGTGGCCGAGCCGACATCACCGGCAATCAGCATGATGAGACCCACCGTTCCGGCGGCCCGGTAAAGCTGGCGCAGGCTGTGCTTGTGTTCCACATGGCCGATTTCATGGGCGAGAACGCCGATGATCATATCATCGTCAGCGCCCGCCAGATCGACGAGTTCATCGGTGAGAACGAGCGTCCCATCCGGCAGCGCAAAGGCATTGGGACCAATGCGGCCGCCGGTGCGGAAATTGAGGTTATAGGCCGACGCACCTTCCTGTGACTGGGCCGCAACGGCTGCGAAGCCTTCGCTGATCTTCGCCTTGCGCGCCGCATCGAGCTTCGATTCGGAGAACACCACCTGATCGAGGCTTTTCAGCACACTGGACGACATGAGTTGCGGCACGGACCCAACGCGGTGGCTGATCTCGGCCTTGGACAAAGGACCTTCGGCCAGCAATTCGCCTGTCTCCGAGAAAACGCGCGCATGGCCTTCCAGAACCTGAAGGCGGGCGGCGCGCGCCGTGCTTGGCGCGGCGGGTGCCACTCTGACTGATCGTCATGACCGCCTCGCTAGTGTCGTCATCGAGCAACTGCCGTGGGCGGAATTCATCCGTCGCTATGACCGACCGGGCATGCTCTTCTGTCTGGACCCGCCTTATTCGGGTGGCGAGAACGACTATGAGAAAGGTGTCTTTGGCCGGGATGATTATGACGCAATGGCAGAGGTCTTATCGGGCATCAAAGGCCGCTTCATCGTCTCCTTGAATGCGGTTAAAGCCATCTTCGAAACGTTTTCGAATTCCGTATTGAGGAGATGGATTGCCACTATTCGGTAAGCGGCGGTGCGGGAAAAGCGGTCAAGGAAGTGATCATCAAGGGTGGTGGTGCGTGATGTTGCCCGGGAAAGAGGTAAACGGCATAATGGCCTTACATTTTAGTTTTTAGGGGCTGCCTGTGTCCAAAGTCTTCGCTATTCTTTTTCTCATTTGCCTGATCTATCTGCCTTGGTTGCTGGTCTCGTCGATTTGGCGAAAGGCTGTTCGGGGTCGTCTTTACCGACGAGCGCTCATCGTTGCGGTGACTGCGATTCTCTCACCTATTGGCTTCTCCTATTTTGAGAGCCGCGATGCGCAGGAGGCTGGATTCCTCGGCTTAAGTGACAGGGAAGATGCCGAAAGGGCCGGGATTACGGACCCCGCCATTTGGGCACCAATGCGGGAGGAAAGGGCAGCGCAAGAACGCGAGAACCGCAAGAAGGCAGAGGAAGAGCGCGCGGCGAAGGCTGAAAACGAGGCCCGACTGAAAAAAGAAGAACAGGCCGCTAAGGAAAAGGCTGAAGCTGAAATCAAGGCTGCTGAAATAGCCAAGTGTATGAGTGATGTTCGTTGCGCGTGGGATTCCGTTTCGATCGACCTGCTTGTTGATTGCAAGATTGCGATTCAAGGACTGGCAAAATGGGACTTTGAATGGACCAATGAGTGGACCGAGAGCGCCTTCATGCCAGCGGGATGGTCAAAGAATAAAAAGGGTATCCTGATGGCTATCGGCAAGAACCTGAAGCTTCAAAACGGTTTTGGTGCGTGGAAGCATGTCAGCTATCTTTGCGCGTACGATCCAGTCGCGAAGCGGGTAGTGGATGCAAGCGTTTTCTAGCATCATCGCCCGCAATTCAAAATTGTTCGGGGCGCATCATTCACGGCAAGAGCACAATTGCAATCCCGAAATCCGGGGTGCGGCCAAATGCAATTGTCCTGAAATTCCAGACACCGAAAAGAGGAAAAGGGAGCCTTTCGACCCCTCAGACTGCGGATAAAGTCCTCGAATGGCCTGTTGCCACAACCGGCGAACTCTCTACCCCCTCTCCCCGCTTGCGGGGAGAGGGCTGGGGTGAGGGGCAGAGCCACAGGTAAACAGCCATCGCGTTTGAATGAGAGCGGTGTGTGCGCCCCTCATCCCGCTGCCGCGACCTTCTCCCCGCAGGCGGGGAGAAGGGGAGTTCGGTAACTGTTCTGCCTGCAGGAATGAGAGGCAAGGTTCGCCAAAAGGTCAAAGGGAGCCTTTCGGCTCCCTTCTCTCATGTCAAAATCCGGGCTGGATCACTTCATCGTCGGGATCGAGAACTCTGCGCCGTCCTTGATGCCGGACGGCCAGCGGGCCGTCACCGTCTTGGTGCGGGTCCAGAACTTGATCGAGTCGGTGCCGTGCTGGTTCAGGTCGCCGAAGGAAGACGCCTTCCAGCCGCCGAAGGAGTGATAAGCCAGCGGAACCGGGATCGGAACGTTGACGCCCACCATGCCGATGTTGATGCGGGCGGTGAAGTCGCGGGCCGCATCACCGTCACGGGTGAAGATCGCAACGCCGTTGCCATATTCATGCTTCATCGGCAGGGCGATGGCATCTTCGTAGTTCTTGGCGCGCACGACGGTCAGAACCGGGCCGAAGATTTCGGTCTTGTAGATGTCCATGTCCGGGGTGACGTTGTCGAACAGCGTGCCGCCGACGAAGAAGCCGTTTTCATAGCCCTGCAGCGAGAAATTGCGGCCATCAACGAGAAGGCTTGCGCCCTGCTCGACACCGCTGCCGATCAGGCCTTCGATGCGGGCCTTGGCTTCCTTGGTAACGACCGGGCCGAGATCGGCCTTTTCATCCGTATACGGACCGATGCGCAATGCTTCGACCTTGGGGATCAGCTTTTCAACGAGGCGGTTGGCGGTTTCCTCGCCCACCGGAACGGCGACCGAGATGGCCATGCAGCGTTCGCCAGCCGAGCCATAACCCGCGCCCATCAGCGCGTTGACGGCCTGATCGAGATCGGCATCGGGCATGATGATCATGTGGTTCTTGGCACCGCCGAAGCACTGGGCGCGCTTGTTGTTCATGGCCGCCGTGCCATAGACATAGCGGGCAATCGGGGTGGAGCCGACGAAGGAGATCGCGGCGATATCCGGATCGGTGAGGATGGCGTCAACCGCACCCTTGTCGCCGTTGACGACGTTCAGAACGCCCGCCGGAAGACCGGCTTCGATCATCAGTTCGGCCAGACGCATCGGCACGGACGGATCGCGCTCGGACGGCTTGAGAATAAAGGCGTTGCCGCAGGCAATGGCCGGGGCAAACATCCACATCGGGATCATGCCGGGGAAGTTGAACGGCGTGATGCCCGCACCAATACCCACCGGCTGGCGCATGGAATACATGTCGATCGACGGACCGGCGCCTTCGGTGAATTCACCCTTCTGGAGATGCGGAATGCCGATGACGAATTCGCAGACTTCAAGACCGCGAATGATGTCGCCCTTGGCGTCTTCCACCGTCTTGCCATGTTCGCTGGAAAGCAGAACGGCCAGTTCATCCATGTTCTGGTTCAGAAGATCCACGAACTTCATGAACACGCGGGCACGGCGCTGCGGGTTCGTGGCCGCCCAACCGGCCTGTGCGGCCTTGGCGTTTTCCACGGCGGCGCGCAGTTCCTCGTTGGAGGCGAGCGCGACCTTCGCCTGAACCTCACCCGTGGCCGGGTTGTAGATATCGCTGAAGCGACCGCTCGTGCCAGCGACATGCTTGCCGCCGATGTAATGACCGATTTCCCTCATGGCTCCTCACCTTCCCTTTTGTTCGCTGTCGTTTGGACTGCGCGTTGGATGACACAAGGTTTGCACTTCAATTTACGTAAATTCAATCGCCTGATATAAGCAACCGTTGTGCAAAAATCGAAACATGGAGCTTCCATGAACTGGGATGATGTTCGCCTGTTTCTGGCGGTGGCGCGTAGCGGGCAATTTCTTTCCGCCGCACGGCGGGTGGGCGTCAACCACGCCACGCTGTCGCGCCGGGTCAGCGCGCTGGAGGCAGCGCTCGGCACGCAGCTTCTGGTGCGCCGTCCGCAGGGCTGCGAATTGACGGAGGAAGGCGAGCGCTTCTTATCCGCCGCCGAACGCATGGAAACGGAAATGCTCGCCGCGCAAGCGGGCCTCGGGCAGACGGGGGCGGCGATTTCCGGCACGGTGCGCATCGGCGCGCCGGATGGCTTTGGCGTTTCGTTTCTGGCGCCTCGCCTTGGAAAGCTGGTCAGCCGCCATCCCGAATTGAAGCTCGAACTGGTGCCGGTGCCGCGCTCCTTCTCGCTGTCGCGGCGCGAGGCTGACATTGCGATCACCATCGACCGACCGGAGCAAGGCCGCCTCGTCTCCTCAAAGCTCACCGATTACACACTCGGCCTTTATGCGGCGAAGACCTATCTTGCGGGGGCTGGCGTGCCGGAAACGGTGGATGACCTTCGCCGTCACCGGCGCATCGGCTATGTGGAAGACCTCATCTACTCGGCCTCGCTCGACTTTACCGGCGAGGTGATGCGCAACTGGAATGCATCGCTGGAGATTTCATCGGCCACCGGCCAGTTCGAGGCGGTGCGATCGGGCGCGGGCATCGGCATCCTGCACAATTACATCGCGGCCCGGCACCCGGACCTGACGCGCCTTTTGCCGGAGACCACCATTCGCCGCGCCTACTGGATCACCTTCCATGAAAGCGCGCGGGAACTGGCACGTGTTCGCGCCGTTGCAGGGTTCATTCAGGAACTCGCAACGGCGGAACGCAAGGTTTTTCTGTAAGCCGGATTACTGGTGTGCGGGCGCGCCGCCCATCTTGGCACGCGCTACGCTCCAGGCATTCTGGGCCTTGAGCTTGATCGCTTCCAGCGCATCGGGCGACTGGGCGTCAACCGTGCCGGTGGTGGTGGTATCGACCAGCTTCTGGCCGGGCAGCGGTACCTTGGCGGCGTTATTGATGCGCGGCGGCATGGCCTGCTGCGGAACCGTCTGCTGGACAGCCGGTGCGGGCATCACAATCGCATGTTGGACGGGGGCCTGCTGAACGGGCGCATATTGCGCCGTCGGCATCATGCCCGACTGCGGCGGCTGCTGCATGTAGAGCGAATAGGCCGTTTGCGGTTGTTGCGGCTGCTGGAGGGCGGCCACACGCGGCTTCGGTGCGGAGGCGCGCTGGACGGGCCGCTTCGCAGGGGCCGGAGCCGGGCGATATTCCTCGGCAGACGGCGTATAGGCGACCTGCGGCTGCGGTGCAGCCGGTGTTTCATAGAGCGTGTCGCCGCCATAGAGCGGCAGGGAGGCCGACTGGCTGCCGACGCTGCCCGCATTGCGCAGGGCATCAATCGTTGCGCTGTTGACGGCCTTCAGCGTCATGCCGCGCATCAGAAGCGGGATGCGTTCTTCGCTCAGGCGCTGGTCGCAGAAGCGCAGGCGAATCTGGGCCTTGTAGCTGCGGTTCATGAAACGGTTGCCGTCGGCACCGCCGGTATCGGCCAGCTGCCAACCGTAGATGCAGGCACCGCCGACGCCGTAAGGGCCGGTTGCATAGCCGTAAACACCGTAGAGGTTTTCGCCGATGGCGGGCGAAATGCGCATCGGCACACCCGGAAGGGCGCTGGCCATTTCGGCCTGAAGGGCGCGCTGGCTTGGCGCGCGGCTGAAACGGCCATCGGCGGCGCGACCGCTTTCGACGGTCAGCGTGTTCTCACCGTGAAGGCGCGTATCATTTCCGTAGACGATGACCTGGCGGATGCTCTGTTCACCGGCGCCTTGCGTCTGGCGAACGGATCGCGGCGCGCCGATGGCGGCGGGAAGGACAGCCAGCGCATAGCCGGGCGAGACTTCCGCTGCCAGTGGCGGCGCAATGGCGCCAACGCTGGAGACAGACGATGTCAGGAAGGGATCCTCAATGGAGGAGCACCCTGCAAGCAATGCCATCATGGCAGTCGACAATGCTAACCGCATTGGATTTTCCCCTGTAATTTCGTGCCTGAGGCTTTCCCGGCGGCAACCCGGTTTCCACTTCTGATGGAACAGCCCCATTTTCTTCTTTTATTCTTTTCTTTTTTCTTATCCCCACCCGCCCGGCATGGCCCTTTTCAGGGACATGCTTAGCGGTTGGTGAAGGATGTCAGTTCCAGAGCGTCGCGGGCTGCCGGATTGCCGATATACTGGCTGAGACGCGAGAAAATGGCCCGCGCCTCGGTACGATGACCGAGATGGTAGTGTGCCCAGCCGCGCAGCATCGACAGGTCTGCCGGTTCCTGCGCCACCTTGAGACGGGCATTGAGCGCGTCGAGCGTGCGCTGGTAGAGCTTGCGGTCGAAGGCCGAACGGGCGCGCTGCCAGTAGATTTCAGCGCGAACTTCACGGTCCCGCTGGGCCGTCAGCGGATAGAGCGAAATGATCGATTCCGCTTCATCCGTCAGCTTGCCACGCAGAAGCGTCAGCGCCATGCCATAGGCGGCGTCGTTGCGGGTTTCCCCGCCACCCCGCAGAGCCTTTGCAAAGGCATCGCGCGCTTCGGCCATGCGATCCAGGCTATGCAGGCACCAGCCCTTGATGAGCGATGCCTCGCTCGACAGCGGCTGACGGGCCTCAATGCTCTGCAGGTCCTGCACGCAGGCCTGATAGCGCTTGGCTTTGAAGGCCATGTAATAGCTGGCCTGATTTTCTCCCCCGGTGTTCTTGTTGACCCGCACAGGTGCCGGTGCCGCCGCTCTGGCCGGAGCCGGTGCCGGTGCCGTCTGCACATAGGCCGGGGCCGGAGCTTGGGCATAGGTAACAGACGGGGCCGGGGCCTGAGCCGGGTAATAGGCGGTGACCGGAACCGCTGCGGTATGATCCACCGCCACGACCACGGGTTTGGTCACGACAGCGGCGTCCCGGGCCTGTGGGGCCTGGGCGGTTCTGATTTCTTCCCAGATCTGCGGGTAGATGGTCGCAAACTGGTCGAACAGGATGGCGACTTCCGCCTTCTTGCCGAGCTGGTTTTCCGCCAGCACCAGACCCTTGAGGCGAGCGGGCGACTGTTCCCACTCCATGGCCTTGAGGAACCAGGCTTCAGCGGCTTCGAACTGGCGCGAATTATAGGCGTACCAGCCGAGAATTTCGGCGTGGGCGGCCGAACGGGTTTCGGCAATGGTGGCGCTGTAGCTTTCCACCACGTCGGCATCGATCATGCCGATATCCGGGCGGGTGAAGCGCAGCGACAGCGCATTCATCAGGAATTCGGGGTCCGACGACAGGTCCTTGATGTGCTCGGACGCCACCGCATAGGCCTCGTCTTCCAGCTTCTGCTGGGCCAGGCTCAAGTAGAGACCCTTGGCATTGTCGGCATTGGCTTCGGCGGCCAGCGCCAGCTTGAACCACTTCATGCCTTCGACGGGCTGCTTGAGTTTCAGGTAATACCAGCCAAGCAGCGACAGGTCCGCCGGGGCCTTCTGCGCTTCGGCAACCGAACGCAGCTTCATGATATCGGCTTCCGGCAGCGGCTCGTTGCGGGCCTTGTCGGCGTTGAAATCACCCACTTCACGGCGCAGCAGACCGAGCGAGACCGGCTGCAGCTTGACCATCATCGCAGGCGTCGTGCCGATCTTGGCAACGGCGGCGCGGATTTCGTCCGCCGGGAAGTCGCGCGTCGCCTTCTGCAGCGTCGTGACGATCACGTCATCGGAGAAGCGGTTATCCCCTTCGCGACCCAGAATGCCGCGATAAAGCGCCGTCAGACCTTCGGTCACGCCGGTTTCACGGTAGGCCTCGATCATCATCCACATGAGATCGGCATCGGTCTCGGTGTTCGGATCGATCTTGTTGCCCGCATCAATGACGGCGGCCCAATCCTTCTGCTCATAGGCATCCGTGATGGAGACGCGCAGCTTGCGGCGATCAAGCTTCTCACGGAAGTCGTTGGACGGCGACCAGCCGGGATAGGTACGGCTCATGGCTTCGACTTCGCGGGCGATGCCGTCGAAATCGTTCTTGTCGTAGAGCGCCCAGAGCGGCGATTCATCGACATTGCGCGAGGTCGGGTCGTCGTAAAGGTCGGCGGGAACCTGAAAATCCGGGTATTTCAGACGAAGGCGGGCCGTTTCCTTTTCGACACGATCCGCCTGCTTATGCTCGGCGTAGTAATAGAGCGCGGCCAGATCAACATCATCGGGGCCGGCCACCGGCGTGGTCGAGCCGGTCACGACATCATCGGGATCGATCATTGGACGGTTCGGCACGAGCGTGGAATCGCGCCCGTTGTCGAACACGTTATCGAGGGCGCGGAAGGTCTGGGCCGAATTGGTCAGGAGCTTGACGGAATCCTGTGCCATCACGGCGGTAGCGGCGACCGGCACCAGCAGCGAGGAAGCGGCAAGCAGGCGAAGGAGTTTCGTACTCTTCTTCATTGGTCGGTCCTTACCCCGGAGCGCGGGACGATACGACCAAGCCACAGAGCAAAGGCCGCCATCATGGCGATCACGGATACGATGTAGAACTGGAAATTATCGGAGAACCAGGCCGCGATGATGCGGCGCAGGTTGAACAGGCCGGTATCCGGCAGATCGTTGACATAACGCTTGGCCGGGGCCTCGGTGACAAGGTTGAGGCGCGCCGCACCGATCGAGGCCGTACCGCCATCGAGCGCCGTCCAGGTCGAGGTTTCGGTGAGCTTGGCCACACCCTTGGCGAGATCATCCGGGTTGGCGGCCTTGATGACCGTCCAGGTGGACGAGCCAAGCGGCGCACGGCTCTGGCCGATGGTCACGAGCGTACCGGCGGCGAGATCATCGCTCTTGCGGCTGTCCTTGTACTGCAGCCACATGCCGAAACGACCGGCAGCCTTGCCGAACCATTCGCGGGCACGCGACATCAGCGGCATTTCCTGCTGATCCAGCGCTGTTGAGGAATGGAAGGCATCGAGCAGCTTGCGCGGGTCGGCATCCGCACCCACGGCAGAGGTCAGGGCCTCGCCGACCGAGGCGGTGGTCAGTGGATCGACACGGCTTGCCAGCGTCATTTCGTTGACGCGGTTGCCCTTGGAGGTTTGCAGCGCAGCCATGACGCGGCCCGAAGAGAAGATGAGCGCATTGCGATCACGGCCTTCCTGCGGCGCGGAGAAGACGATTTCACCCGGCAGCGGCTGGCGCGCCGACAGCGACAGGCGCGACAGGACGGTGAAGGCCGCGCCCAGCGAACGCGGGTCGGCATTATCGACGAACACGTCAAACGCATCGCCACCGGCAAAGGGATAGGCATTGCCAGCAAAGGCCGCGAGATCCGGCAGGCGACCGATGCGGGCCAGCTGCGGCACGCGGATTTCGGATTCTTCCAGCAGCATGAAGCGCGGACGGCTGTCATCGCGCGTTTCCGGCGCGCAAGACGCATCGGCGGCGACCGGAAGTTCGGCCAGAATTTCCACCTGATTGACGCCCGGATGGAAGGCGCGCAGCGGCAGTTCCAGACGCTTGCCGTTAAACTCTTCGCCGCGGGCATCGCGGAAGGGATAGCTGCGGGCCGACTTGCCGTTGACGCGCACCAGAAGCTGGGCGCCGGGTTCAAGGCCGGGGGCCGTCGCACCCTTCAGGTAAAAGTCGATGGTGGCATATTCAGCCGGATAGAAATCCGCCGGCATTTCCAGATCGAAATGCACGCGCTGCAGACGACCGGCAAAGGGCTGCGTGCGGTAGCCGACATCCTTCAGCGTGTAGCTGGCACCCGGCTCGGCAATCAGGCGACCATAGGTCTTGCCGCGCACGCCGGTATCGAAGCTGTCGCGCATGGGCCCACGAACGGCATTGATCAGCTTGGTGTTGAGATCGGCACTGCCTGCCCCGGCCAGAATGACGGCGGCGCGGCCTTCGGCCTTGCCATCGGTGACAGTGAGGCCCGAACCGGCGGCGGCCATGATCGTGGCGGCATCCTGCACGGTGCGATAGTTTTCCTGACCGCCAACGAACACGTCGATGCCCGGTCCCTCGCCCGGTTCGGCACCCACCGAGACGTTGATGTCCGAGCGGTTCAGATAAAGCGCCAGCGACTGGATGAGCGGCAGCGCGTCATTGGCCACCGTCATGGCACCGGCATCGGGCAGCACAAGGCGAATATCGGTCACGCCATTATCGGCGCGGCCCACGGCCAAGAGATCGGCGAGCTTGCGGAAGCCGTCATTGCGCATGGTGGCAAAGCCAGAGGCGACCGGGTCAAGTTCGGCCCACAGCTCATAGGCAGCCGCCAGGCTGCAATCGACACGGTGATGGCCCCGCACGCGAAGGCGCGCTTCATTGCGGCCATCGCGCAAGAGATCGGCGGCAACCGGCAGGCTTTCCAGCGTAAAACCGTTCGGCGAACGCACGGCGAAGGTGCCCGCTGGGCGGCCGTTGATTTCGACATCGAGCGTTGCATCTTCCGGCAGAAGCGAAACGGCATTCTTGTAGCTCAGCTGCAGCTGGCCACCGGCCGCGCGCTGGTCGCCCGTCAGGTTGAAGGTCAGGACCGTCGTGTCATCTTCGCCATCGAGACGCATGCGGCTTGCGGCCTGTTCAAAGGGAACCAGCACGGTGCGGCCAGAGACGCCGCGGCGTTCTTCACCCGGAAGGGGCTGGAGCAGCGGCAGGGCCTTGGCCGGAGCCGCGGCTTCCCCCGCCGAGGCAAACAGCTTCAGGTCCGCCGCATCGGCAAACGAAACGCTGCCCAGAATCGTGCAGGCTGCAAGCCCCATGGCCAGAAGGCGAAGGTGTTTCACGTCAGCCATAGATCTGGCCCTCCTTGAACATGGGCAGCGCTTCCGGAAGATCGGCAGGCATGGCGGTGCGCGAACGGTCGCGAATGGTGATCGGCGCATCGGGATGCGAGGCCACGGCCTGCTCGTGGATCATGCCCAGCGCATAACGGGCGCAACGCAGGCTCTCTGAGAAGGACCACATGGCAAACTTCCAGGTGCCGTAGAAGAAGCCAATCGAAACCTGACGGCGGTCCATACGTTCCTGCAGGATGCCCTGATCGGAGAACATGAGGTCAGCGATGGCCATGAAGACTTCCGGCGAGCGTTCGGCATAAGCAAAGCCGAAGACTTCCGTTTCGTCCTGTACGCGGTGCGAGCGAGCGACGACATCGAACTTCATGATGCGACCGTTGCGGCGCAGCTCAATCGTGCCAGCCGTTCCGGTTGCGGCATCAATCACCGGGCTTGCGCCATCAAAGCGCAGGCCAATGCCGCCGGTCGAGGCATCAAGAATGACGGCGGTGTAGACCTTGCCATCCTTGTGCATCAGGGCGCGACGCTTGACCGGCAGGCGCTGGTTGCGGCGCAGTTCGCGGCGTTCGGCAACAACACCCAGAGCGGCACCGGCCAGACCGAGGTTGATAGTGTTCCAGGTGGCAACGATCAACAGAAGATCGCCTGCCAGCGGCTCGGTGAAGTAGCGCCATCCGGCATAGATCGTCGCCGCCAGCAGCACGAGGAAGATGGCGATATACGGACGGGCAATCGGCGACAGGCCGCTCTTGTCCAGCGTCTGGCCCTTGGCCGTCACGTTAAAGGTCGGCTTGCGCGGGTTGCGAATGACGCTGAAAATGGCGCCGAACAGCATGACCGACTGCACATATTCATAGAGTTCCGAGACCCACGGCCAGCGCACGCGACCGAACATGTAGGACTGCAGCGCCATGGACGCGACCATGTAGGTGGCGGCGTAGGAGATGAACTCGTAGACGTTCGATTCGTAGATTTCGAGCGAGAAGAAAATGTAGAGCAACGGCGCGAACATGAAGGTCATGCGCGACAGCGGGAACAGCCAGAACATGTTGATGCCGGCATAGGCGACACGCTGCGGCATGGTGAGACCACGCGCCATGAACGGACGATTGAGCAGCAGGATCTGCAGCATGCCCTGGCACCAGCGCACGCGCTGGCCGATGAAGGACACCAGCGTTTCCGGCTGGAGGCCGGCAATCAAAGGCTTTTCAACGTAGATCGAGCGCCAGCCATTGCAATGCAGGGCCAGGGCGGTTTCGCAGTCTTCCGTGATCGACTGACCGGCAAAGCCGTTGGTCGTGACCAGCGCCTTGCGGCTCAGGACAGCGGCAGAACCGCAGAAGAACGAGGCATTCCACTTATCAAGGCCACGCTGCAGCACCGAGTAGAACATTTCGTTCTCGGAGGGCATGGACTTGAAGGTGCGCAGGTTCTTTTCCAGCGGGTCCGGATTGAGGAAGTTGTGCGGGGTCTGGACGAGGAAGAGCTTGTCGTCTTCCAGGAAGTAGCCCACCGTTTCCTGCAGGAAGGTGCGGACGGGCGCATGGTCGGCATCGAAGACGACGACGAGATCGCCCTTGGAGACCTTGAGGCCTTCATTGAGGTTACCGGCCTTGGCGTGGTCGTTCTGAGCGCGCGTCGAATAGATGACGCCCATGGCATCGCACAACGCCTTCAGCTGCTCGTGGCGGCGAAGGGCGGCGAGCGCCTTTTCCTGATCCTTCTGGTTGCGCTTGGCTTCGGTGCCGCCATCGTCGAGCAGATAGACCGTCAGCTTGTCCGCCGGGTAGATCATCGACTTGGCAGCCGCCAGCGTGCCGGCCAGCAGTTCGGGATCTTCGTTATAGGTCGGAATGAAGACATCCACCGTCGGCAGGTCCTGACGCTCGGCAATCTTCGGCGCCTGACGACGCAGCGGATCGGCCAGCATGAAGAAGCTGACGGCGAGCATGAGCAGGCAGTACATTTCCGCCGCATAAAGAATAATGCCGGGGATGAAGTTCAGCGGCTCGGAAAAACTCGGCAGCGTCTCGGTCGTGCGCCAATAGGCGTAACGAAGCGCCAGAATGCCCGCGAAGACAAATGTGGCAAGCCGCATGGAGGTGTTGTCAGGGCGGCTCATGGCAATGAACATAAAGCCAAGCACCGCGAAGCTCAAAACGAGCTGAGCCTGCAAACTGAGCGGCAGCCAAATCATGAACAGGCCTGCCGTACCGGCAACAATCGCCGGCCATTTAGCGCACTTCATGTGCCTATGTCCCCCATTTTTCACCAAAGCGCTCGGTCATGAACGCTATTCCGCCTTCGGAACTGTCGGGAAATTACGGGGGGAAGAGTCAATGAATCCCTAATTTTGTCATGTATCGGGGCAGGCCGCATAGACTTGGTAAATGTAAAGTAAATTCTAAATTACCAATTTTAATCATGGCTCATTTTCATTCACTTGCGTAAACGCGCCACGACCCCAATCATTACAATTTTATCGAAAGACTTACATTTGCGGATTTTCCAAAAAAACGCATTTATGCTTCATTTACCATGAAGTGGGGAGTGCGGGGATAGTGCAGCACCGCGCATGCACGGACGCTAACGGGCTCCGTGTGACTTCATCGAATATACAGCGCGTCGCCCGCCCCGCCTTGCCGGATCGACTGTAGAGCTCAATGCGCGCCAACTGGTATGCCAACTGAAAGCACTCGGGGAATACCCGAAGTCTGCCTGCCGGCGATCAGGAAAACAAAGTGAAAATAAGCTGTATAAACCGAATACAGCTTATCACTGCGTTCTAGGTCCTGTTGACAAAGTATGGCAGCCATATCTTTGCGGCTGCCAGGGCGAGGAATGCCGAGAAGGATTTTCGTGTCTTGTCGTATCGGGTCGCGACGCGCCGGAACTGCTTGAGACGGTTGAACATCCGCTCGATGC
>JAIUPA010000023.1 GCA_020161665.1 Pseudomonadota bacterium
CGCTTCAACCCGCAGAATCTCACCCACATCCATCTGGCACAGCCGGCAGCAAAATACGGCTATTCCATCGGCAACCACAGCTATGGCGCGCCGAAGCTGCGCTTTGCGAACTCGGGCGCGAAGCTGACCATCGGTCGCTACTGCTCGATTGCCGATCACGTCGAAATCTTCCTGGGCGGCAATCACCGCGCCGATTTCATCACCACCTACCCCTTCGGCGCGTTGAAAGGCCTTTGGCCGGGCGCACGGGACCTGCCCGACCCCGCCACCACGCGCGGCCCCGTCAGCATCGGTCATGATGTCTGGATCGGCTCGGGCGCCACGATCATGTCAGGCGTCACGATCGGCCACGGCGCAGTCATCGGTGCGCGGGCGGTGGTCACACGCGATGTCGCGCCCTACACCATCGTTGCCGGCAATCCGGCGACAGTCGCCCGCACACGGTTTTCGCCGCAGATCATCGCCCAGCTGCTGGAAACTGCCTGGTGGGACCTGCCCGACGAAAGCGTCTCCAAGCTCGCCCGCTACTTGCAGAGTGACAGGATCGAAACCGCCATCGAGGCGGTGCGGACCGAGCGCGCGAGGCTCAATCTCGAACGCTAGCGCGCCGATGCGGCGCTGAAACCGGCCTGCATCGAGACAAAAACATGCAGGCGGAAAGGCAGAGCGATTTTGGAGGATGGGACGACTCCGAAAGCGCTTTGCAAATCGGCGCGGGCCGCAACGCTTCAGGTGATGAAGCGCGCAACAATCACAACAATAATTCCGCCAAGAACGGCACTCAGCAGCCCCGAAAGAAACGGTTGACCGTTGAGGAAGCCAAGACTCCCGAACAGGAGCGAACCGACGACCGAGCCGACAAGACCGATGATGATGTTGCGGATCAAACCGCCGCCACCACCGACAATCATCGTGGCCAGCCAGCCGGCAACGGCGCCGAAAATCAAAGTCCAGAGAATGCCCGGCACATGCGATCTCCCAGAGAGTTGAACTGGCCATTCAACGCCCTGAGGATCGATTTGGTTCCATTCATGCGTTCAGCGCGCGTCCATACGCATCCAGCACACTTTCCTTCATCATCTCGGAGAGCGTCGGATGCGGGAAGATGGTGTGCATCAGCTCTTCCTCGGTCGTTTCGAGGTTCATCGCCACGACGTAACCCTGGATGAGTTCGGTGACTTCCGCACCCACCATATGCGCGCCGAGAAGCTGGCCGGTTTTCGCATCGAACACGGTCTTGACCAGGCCGTTGTCCTCACCGAGCGCAATCGCCTTGCCATTCGCGCCGAAGGAGAAGCGCCCGACCTTGACCTGATGCCCCGCCTCCTTGGCCTTCGCCTCGGTGAGGCCGACGCTCGCCACCTGCGGGTGGCAATAGGTGCAGCCCGGGATCATGCTCTTGTCCATCGGGTGGACGTGCTTTCCGGCGATATGCTCAACGCAGATCACGCCTTCATGTTCGGCCTTGTGGGCCAGCATCGGCGGGCCGGCAACGTCGCCGATGGCGTAGATGCCCGGCACATTGGTGCGGCCATAGCCGTCGATGACGATGCAGCCGCGGTCGGTCTTGATGCCCAGCTTTTCGAGCCCGAGGTTCTCGATGTTGCCGACAACGCCGACCGCCGAAATCATCCGGTCCGCCGTGATGTCCTTCTTGTTGCCCTTGTCGTCCTCGATGGTCGCGGCGACCGAGTTCGGCCCCTTCACCACCTTGATGACCTTGGTGGAGGTGTGGATCTTCATCCCCTGCTTTTCCATTGCCTTGCGGGCGATGGCCGAAATCTCGGGGTCTTCCACCGGCATGATGTTGGGCATGACCTCGACGACCGTCACGTCAGCGCCGAGCGTCTTGTAGAAGGACGCAAACTCGATTCCGATGGCGCCGGAGCCCATGACGATCAGCGATTTCGGCATTTCCGGCGGCACCATCGCCTCGAAATACGTCCAGATCAGCTTGCCATCCGGCTCGATGCCGGGCAGCGAGCGGGGCCGCGCGCCGGTGGCGACAATGATGTGCTTGGCGGTATAGGTGCCCTCGCCCAGCACGCCCTTGGGTGCGGGGTGCTGCGGCTGATGCGGCGCCTTGGTCGATTTGCCAACGACGATCTTGCCGGGCGCTTCGAGCTTCGCCTCGCCCCAGATCACATCGACCTTGTTTTTCTTCATCAGGAAGCCGACGCCGCCGTTAAGGCGCTGCGACACGCCGCGCGAGCGCTTGACCACAGCAGCGACATCCGCCGTGATCTTGCCCTCGACCTTGAGGCCGTAAGCTTCGGGATGCTGGGCGAGATGCAGCACCTCAGCCGAGCGCAGCAGCGCCTTGGTGGGGATGCAGCCCCAGTTGAGGCAGATGCCGCCGAGATGCTCGCGCTCGACGATGGCCGTCTTGAGCCCGAGCTGGGCCGAGCGGATGGCGGTGACATACCCGCCGGGGCCCGAACCGATGATGATGACGTCGTATGCGTTTGACATGCACCTGCTCCAGAATCCCCCTCCCCCCTGCGGGGAGAGGCTAGGGGTGGGGGTGGCCCCCGTTGATTGATGCGAAAATGGTATCGAGCACCGAATCCATTTCGCGGGCTACTTCGTGGTTCCAAAATCGCAAAACGCGAAAGTTCTGCGATTTCAGATAGTTCGTTCTCAAATCGTCGTATCGCCGAGCGGCTTCTGTTCCGTGCTGTTCGCCATCCACCTCGACAATCAGCCGCTCGGAAAGGCAGCAGAAATCGACGATGTATGGCCCGATGGGCATCTGGCGACGGAAGTGGCTTCCTGCCAGCGGCAACCGTTCCTTCATGGCGCGCCAGAGCCTGCGCTCGTGGTCTGTCATGTCAGAACGCAGAACCCTGGCTCGTGCCTTTGCGACTGCAAAAACCTCTGTCTTGCGTTCGCGCCGCCACGCCAAGGTTCGCTACTCCCTATTCCCGGCCCTTCCCCCGCAAGGGGAAAGGGAGAAACCGAAACCTCTCCACGTGTTCCCTCCCCCTTGCGGGGAGGGTGTCGCGAAGCGACGGGTGGGGGTGGTTCAACGAATACAAACAATCAGAGTTTCATCTGAACGCCTGCACCAGGATCGGCTACCCCCATCCCCGACCCTTCCCCGCAAGGGGGAAGGGAGATCAGACCAGCAACCCCATCGGGTTCTCGATCAGATCCTTGAAGGCCTTCATCAGTTCCGCACCGAGCGCGCCATCGACAGCGCGATGGTCGGTCGAGAGCGTGACGGACATCACCGTAGCGGCGACGATCTCACCCTTCTTGACAACCGCGCGCTGTTCGCCCGCACCGACCGCGAGGATCGTCGCGTGCGGCGGGTTGACGATAGCAGCGAATTGCTTGACCCCGAACATGCCGAGGTTGGAAACCGCCGTCGTGCCGCCCTGATATTCCTCGGGCTTGAGCTTGCGGGCCTTGGCGCGCGCAGCCATGTCCTTCATCTCGTTGGAGATGACGGAAATGGTTTTTGTCTCTGCTGCACGGATGATCGGGGTGATCAGGCCGCCGGGGATCGACACCGCAACGCCGACATCCGAATGCTTGTGCTTCAGCATCGAATTCTCGGTCCAGGAGACATTCGCATCCGGAACCCGCGCCAGCGCCATCGCCATCGCCTTGATGACGAAGTCGTTGACC
>JAIUPA010000024.1 GCA_020161665.1 Pseudomonadota bacterium
GCACGAAGTTGATCTGCAGATAGTTGGCGAACACGGCGTTACCGGCCACATAGGCAATCACGCCGAATGTGGCCGAGGCGATCATCACCGGCACGATGGCAAGACCATCAAGACCATCGGTGAGGTTCACGGCATTGCCCGCGCCAACGATGACGAACGCACCGAACAGGGCGAAGAAATAGCCAAGGTTCAGCAGGAAATCCTTGAAGAAGGGAAAGGCAACCGAGGTAGCGATATGCGCGCCCTGCGGGCTGGCATTACCCGCCGCACGCATCATGAAGAACACGGCAACGGCGGCGACAGCGGCTTCAATGCCAAGGCGGGCGCGACCGGAAAAGCCCTTGTCCGACTGCTTGGTGACCTTCAGGTAGTCATCGTAAAAGCCGATGGCTCCGAACCCCAGCGTCACCAGAAGCGTCGCCACCACATAGGTGTTGGAAAGATCGGCCCACAGCAGCGAGCCGACGACGATACCGGCCAGGATCATCAGGCCGCCCATGGTGGGCGTACCGGCCTTCTTGAAATGGGTCTGCGGCCC
Organism: Pseudomonadota bacterium; assembly: GCA_020161665.1. Taxonomy (GTDB): domain Bacteria; phylum Pseudomonadota; class Alphaproteobacteria; order Rhizobiales; family Rhizobiaceae; genus Ectorhizobium. Next base: position 539 of record JAIUPA010000024.1, read on the forward strand.
ATCGGCGCGGATCGGCTGACCTTTCCCCTGACGCACGCGCAGCGAATTGATCATGGCCGGACCGAACAGAAAGACGATGAACGCGGAAGTCGCGAGCGCCGCACCGGAGCGGAAGGTGATGTAGCGGAACAGATTGAAGATCTGAAAATGGTCCGCCAGTTGCACTAGCCAAAGCAGCATGGATCGCTTCCCCCGAAAGAAACGTTAGAAATCGGCCTGCGTGTCGGCCACCGGCGGGAACTTGTCAAGCAAGGCCGCAACAATCTTCCCGAAACCGATGCCGAGTGATGACTTCACCATCACGACATCGCCCGGCTGAACGGCCTCGACAGCATAAGCCGCCAGTTCTTCCGTCTTTTCGCGATAGACAACCTCAACCGTCTCCGGAAGCGCATCGCGCAGGTTCACCATCGCCGGGCCGGAAAGCCAGACATGGGTGATGCCAGCGGCCAGCACCGGCCCCGCAAGATCGGCATGAACCGAATCCGAATGAACGCCCATTTCCAACATATCGCCGAGAACGGCAATACGTCGTCCTGCCCCTTGCGTCCGCGCCGTCGAAAGAACAGCGACCGCCGCCCGCATCGAGGCCGGATTGGCATTGTAGCTTTCATCGATCAGTGTGAAGGCATAGCCATCTTTCACCAGACGGTGGCGCTGGCCGCGCCCCTTGACCGCCTGAAGCACACCCAGCGCATCGATGGCCGCGCCAAGGTCGGCACCGCAAAGCGAAACCGCAGCGAGCGCCGCCACGGAGTTTTCGGCGATATGAAGACCCGGCGCACCAATCGTCACATTGTAGCGGGCATAGCCGTTCACCAGCGTATAGGCCGAGCCATCCGGCCCGCCCTCATAATCTTCCATGCGGAAATCGGCCTGCACATGCTGGCCAAAGGAGAAGATGCGCGAAACACCCGCCGCCCGTGCCGCATTGTCGAGCAGGAAATACTGGTCGTTATCGCGATTGATGAGGCCAGCCCCACCCGGTTCGATGCCTTCGAAAATCTCGGCCTTGGCGATGGCGATTTCCTCGACATTGGCAAAATTACCAAGATGCGCCGGCGCAACAGTGGTGATGATCGCCACATGCGGGCGCACCATGGCCACCAGCGGGCGGATTTCGCCGGGATGGTTCATCCCCACTTCAAACACGCCATAGCGCGCCGAGACCGGCATACGGGCCAACGTCAGCGGCACGCCCCAATGATTGTTGAACGAGGCAACGGCCGCATGTACCTCACCCGAAGGGGCCAGCAGCGTGCGCAGCATTTCCTTCGTCGTCGTCTTGCCGACCGAACCCGTCACCGCAATGATCTGGGCATGGGAACGGGCGCGCGCCGCAACGCCCAAACGGCCAAGAGCCGCCAGAACGTCGTCGACCACGATCATAGGGGCCGACACGCGGCCCAGCGCCGGAAGCTTGCCTTCGGCGACAACCACCAGCCCCGCACCATTGGCAACCGCGACACCGGCAAAATCATGCCCGTCCACCCGGTCGCCCTTGATGGCGAAGAAGGCATCACCGGCAGAAACCGACCGGCTGTCGATGGAAATGCCCGAAATCCCCTCCGGCAGATTGCCGATGGGGCGACCAGCCATGGCCGCGACGAGATCCTTGCTGGTCCACAGCCATTCCATTAGCGGCCCTCCTCAAGTGCGAGCCGCACTTCCTGATGATCGGAAAACGGCAAAACGACCGAACCGACCGTCTGCCCCTCTTCATGTCCCTTGCCCGCAACAATCAACGTATCGCCCGATTGCAGAAGCGAAACCGCATGGCGAATGGCGGCACGACGGTCGCCGATTTCGGTTGCGCCGGGTGCCGCCGCCATGATCTCGGCGCGGATCGTTTCCGGCACTTCCGAGCGCGGGTTGTCGTCGGTGACGATCACCACATCGGCAAGCCGCGTGGCAATCTCGCCCATGATCGGGCGCTTGCCCTTGTCGCGGTCGCCGCCGCAGCCGAACACCACGATGATCCGGCCAGAGGTGAACGGGCGCACGGAGGCCAGCACATTGGAAAGCGCATCCGGCTTGTGGGCGTAGTCCACATAGGCGAGCGCGCCGGACGCCGTCTTGCCGACGAGTTCAAGACGGCCCGGAGCCCCCTTGAGCTTGCCAAGCGCTTCAAAGGCAACGGCAGGCGCAACGCCGGTGGAAATGGCAAAGCCTGCAGCTACCAGAGCGTTGGCGATCTGGAAATCGCCCGCCAGCGGCACCTTCACTTCATAAATCACGCCCGCATGATGCACTTCGGCGACCTGCGCATCGCGCAGATGCTCAATGCGCTTCACCGTGATGAAATCACCGGCGCGGCCCACCAGACGCACATCCTGACCGGCAGCCTTGGCAGCAGCCGCCGCCTTTTCAGACCATTCATCATCGGCAAAGATGATGGCGGGCGAGCCCTTGGGCATCAGCGTGAACAGCCGCATCTTGGCGGCGAAATACTCTTCCACCGTCGGGTGGTAGTCCATGTGGTCGCGGCCAAGATTGGTAAAGCCACCGGCGGCAAGCTTCACCCCGTCGAGGCGCGACTGGTCAAGACCGTGGCTTGAGGCTTCCATCGCCCCGTGCGTCACGCCTTCCGAAGCGAGTTCCGCCAGAAGCTTCATCAGCGACACCGGGTCCGGCGTCGTCAGCGAGCCGTAATCGTCACGCGTCGGGGAAATCACGCCGGTCGTGCCGATCTGTGCAGCCTTCAGGCCCGCATAGGCCCAGATCTGCCGCGTGAAGGAAACGACCGAAGTCTTGCCCGCCGTGCCGGTGATGGCAATCATCGTTTCCGGCTGGGCACCGTAGAAGTTGGCGGCGGCGAGCGCCAGAAAGCGACGCGGATCGGCCGTCACGAGAACCGGGACGGCAAGGCCTTCGACCGGATGGGACGAAACGACAGCCGCCGCCCCGCGCGCCACGGCATCGGCCACGAAGGCCGCGCCATCCGCCTTCACACCAGACACCGCTACGAAAAGATCGCCCGAGGCGATCTTGCGGCTATCGGCGGTCATGCCGGAAATTTCGGTTTCGCCTGCGCCCCCTTCAAGGGCCCCCGTCAGCGCCGCATCAATATCGCGGGCCAGCTCCCTGAGCTTCATCGTCTTGCTCTTTTCCGTTCGAATCGCAGCCTGCTTCATGCCCCTGCATGAATCACTGCGGTTCGTTCATACTAATCAATAAGACTTCAACAAGGCAGTCCCGATATCGCCGAAGCGCGGCTCAACGCCAAGGATCGGGGCCGAGCGGCGAATGATCTCACCCGCCATCGGCGCGGCGGAGGTCCCGGCCAGTGCAGCACCATTGCCCTTTTCGGTCTTCGGCTCGTCGATGAAGGTCAGAACCACATATTGCGGGTTCTCCATCGGGAAGGCCGCCAGAAACGCATTGAAGTTCTTGTCGTGCACGTAGCGACCGTTCACCACCTTGTCAGCGGTGCCCGTCTTGCCGCCCACGTTGAAGCCCGGCACGCGGGCATTGCGGCCCGAACCATTGACGCCGTTCCATTCAAAGAGGAAGCGCATGTCCTTGCTGGTGGTCGGTTTGATGACCTGCGTCGCCACCTGATCGGCCTCGTCCTGCGTGCGCGGCAGGAAGGTCGGTTCGATGAGCTTGCCGCCATTGACGAGAGCAGCCCCCGCGACCGCCGTCTGCAGCGGCGTGGTCGAGACACCGTGACCGAAGGAAATCGTGATCGAGTTGATCTTCTTCCATTCGCGCGGCTGCGAAGGCATGGCCACTTCGGGAAGTTCCGTCTGCATCTTGCGGGTCAGGCCCAGACGGTTCAGGAATTCCTTGTGGTTTTCCGTCCCCACCGTATCGGCGATCTTGGCCGTACCGATGTTCGAAGAATACTGGAAGATTTCCGGCACCGTCAGCACGCGACCCTTGCCGTGGAAATCCTTGATGGTGAAGCCGCCGATGCGGATCGGGAAGCGGGCGTCAAAGCTGTCGTTCAGGTGAACCTTGCCCGAATCGAGCCCCATGGCGATCGTGAACGACTTGAAGGTGGAGCCCATTTCGAACGTGCCGTTCGAAACGCGGTTCAGCCAGCCCTCTTCCTTGCCTTCCGCCGGATTGTTCGGATCAAAGTCCGGAACCGAGGCCATGGCAAGAATTTCGCCCGTATGCACATTGAGCACCACGGCACCCGCCCCGAGCGATTCATACTTCGCCATTGCGTTGGCCAGAACGTCATGCAGCGCGCTCTGGACGCGAAGATCGATTGACAGGCGCAGCGGCTCCAGCGGCGCGTCGCTGGTCATGCCAAGCGCCGTCAGGTCCTTCAGGCCCTGATTGTCCATGAAGCGTTCCATACCGGCCACGCCGCGGTTGTCGATGTTCACGAAACCGATGACATGGGCCGCCGTCGGGCCACCCGGATAGAAACGGCGCTTTTCCGGACGGAAGCCGATGCCGGGAATGCCGAGCGCCAGGATCTGGCTCTGCTGCTTCGGCGTCAACTGGCGGCGCAGCCACTGGAAGTGCGAATTCTTCATGGAAAGGCGCTTGTAGGTGCCCTTCACGTCAAGATCGGTCAGAACCGTCGCCAGCTTTTCAACGGCTTCGTCAGGATCGACAATCTTGTGCGGCTCGGCAAAGAGCGAGACCGTTCGAATATCGGTTGCGAGAATTTCGCCATTACGGTCCAGAAGGTCCGGACGCGACGCCATCAGGCTATCGGCGGGCATGATGGAGGATACCGTTTCGGGCGAACGGATACCGTATTGCACCAGACGACCGCCCACCAGCGCATAAACGCCGACAAAAGTAACGATCAACAGGCCAACGCGCGTCTTCGCCTGCTGGCGCTTGCGCTTGGCAACCCCTTCAAAAAGCGCCCCCTTCTTCGCGCCCCCGGCTGCGAAATGGGCCTTGCTTTTCACCATCATGACGCGAGACAGAAAAGACATCAGGGCTTCACCGATCCGGTTTTGATTGAGTCGGGACGTTGCGCCGGAATGGCAATGCCACCGGCCGGCGTGCGCGGCAGAGCCGCCGCCGTCTTCGGTGCGGCAGGCTTCGTGGCGGCCACAGTGGCGAGCGCCTTCGTGGCGGCAGCAACTGCCGCCGTGGCGGACGCCGTCTTGCCATCCTTGGCGTTCTTGTCGTCAGCGGCATCCGCGACGGCAGGCTGCGGCACCTGCGACTTCAACATCGGCAATTCGGAAGGCTGGGCAAGTTGTGTCGGCTCGGTCGGCACCAGCTTCAACTGGGCATTATAGGTGTTGACGAGCTTTTCGAGACGGTTCGGCTGCGTCAGCAAAGCCCAATCGGCGCGCAGAAGATCGATCGTGTCTTTCTCCAGCTTGATCTCGGCCTCAAGGCGACGCACTTCCTGCTGCTTTTCATCCGCCTTGTGCTTGATCGAATAGGTGATCGTGGCGGCCACCACCATGACACCGAAGAGAACGAGGTCGAGTGCTTTCAGCATGATCAACCTCCCAGCCGTGCGATGTCTGCCAGCGCGGGCAGGTCAAAAATGGAATCATCGGCCTTGGCAGCCGGGGCAGAGGTGCGGATAGCCGCACGCAGCTTGGCGGAACGGGCACGCGGGTTCATCTCCGCCTCCTCTTCACCAGCCGTCACCACCTTGCGGTTCAAGAGATCGAACTCGGCCGGAGCCGCCATCGCCATCGGCAAATGCCGCGAACCGGAAGCCTTGCCGGAACGGGCCGAAAGATAGGCCTTCACAATACGATCCTCGAGAGAATGGAAGGTAACGACCACCAGACGACCGCCGGGCTTCAAGGCCCGTTCAGCAGCAAAAAGCGCCGACGCCAGTTCGCCCAACTCGTCGTTGACAAAGACGCGCAGCGCCTGAAAGACGCGCGTGGCCGGATGAATGCGATCCTTCGCCTTGCGCGGTGTGACGATCTCGATCAGGCCGGCCAGATCACGCGTGGTGCGGAACGGCTCCTCAAGGCGGCGTTTTTCAATGGCGCGCGCGATGCGGCCCGCCTGGCTCTCTTCACCGAGAAAACCGAAAATGCGGATAAGGTCCCCGACCTTGGCGCGGTTGACGACATCCGCCGCCGAAACCCCTGCCCCGGACATGCGCATGTCGAGCGGGCCGTTTTTCTGGAAGGAGAAACCGCGTTCGGCCTCATCGATCTGCATGGAGGAGACGCCGATATCGAGAACGACGCCATCAAGACCCCCAGCAGGAGCATGAGCGTCGAGGCGCGAAAACTGCGAGTGAATGAGCGTGAGGCGACCGGCATGAGCGGCAACCAGCGCCTGCCCGCCCGCAATCGCATTCGGGTCCCGGTCGAGCGCAATCACCTGCGCGCCGGTTTCCAGAATGGCCGAGGTGTAGCCGCCTGCCCCGAAGGTTCCATCAAGAATGATCTGATCCGGCTTTGGAGCCAGTGCTTCCAGAACTTCGGAAAGCAGGACCGGAATGTGACGAACCGGTCCGCCACCGGAGAGGTTATCGTCCTCGCCAGAATTCGCCGTCATTCCGATCCCTCGCTCTTCGCCGCATGCGGGCCGAGACCGAAAGCGAAACGCCGTCGGAAACTGCCCTACCCGGAACGCGTGCCCGCCGGCATTCGCTCCGCTCTGGCCTGCGCCTGCGCCTCGTGAAACGCCTGCGTCTGCCATAACTGAAAATGGTCCGCCCGACCGACAAAGGTCACTTCGTCCGTGATGCCGGTAAAGGAACGGATGAAATCCGTCACCATCAACCGCCCTTCCGGGTCGAGCTTCATGAAGACGCCGCCGCCATGAACGAGCAGCGACATCCGATTTGCCTCCGGCGAAAACGGGTCCATGCCCGCCAACTGCCGTTCGTACCGCTCCAGAAGCTCCACGCCGCCGCAGCTGAACGCCGGAAAGACGAAGTCCTGAAAGCCGTAAAGCTCCCGGATACCCCGGCTCGCCAGCACCGCACGGAACGGCGCCGGGACGGAAACCCGCCCCTTCGCATCTATCCGGTTGGTCGCATGCGACAGGAAGCGATCCATAACGCGGTACTATCGTCTCCCTCACACGGACGGGCCGAAACACCATCCGAAAACGCAAAACGCCACACCGCCCGCCAGCGCAAAACGCCGCATTGGCCCCCGAAGGATTCCCAAGCATTTCCTGCAATGAGTGGACCGCAAATGGTCCGTGTGTGGTATGAATTTGGGATACCATGGGACAATATGGGCGTCAATGGGAAGAGAGGACCGAACAGGCCACCTCGGGTTAATTGTTTATAAGCTGTTAAGTTTAACGAATGGTTATTTCCAAGCCCTGCGCGGGATTTTTCGAACCGCTTGGAAAATGAAAATGAAATATAAAAAACAAATACATAAATCGATCCGCCACGAGGGCGGAAACGCCGTCTCAAACCATAATGTTAAAAATTCGCCAGTCGGCCTGTAAGCCGGGTTCTGTATGGCCCCGGCCCCTCTTGCGAAGCACCGGAACGTGGCAGCCATTCATCTGGGACGGCATTTGCATGCCGCCTCGCGCAACCCACCCGGACGACTGACCCGGAAACGGGCCTGGCACGCTTGCGCGTGCCGCGTCATCCCTATTCGGTCTTGCTCCCGGTGGGGTTTACCATGCCGTCCCTGTTACCAGGTCCGCGGTGGGCTCTTACCCCACCCTTTCACCCTTACGCCGACATGCGCCCTTGCAACCAAGGACATCGGCGCGGTCTGCTCTCTGTGGCACTTTCCCTGAGGTCGCCCTCGCCGGACGTTATCCGGCACCGTGTTTCCGTGGAGCCCGGACTTTCCTCACCTTACCGTCTTTCGACATTGGTAAAGCGCGGCTGCCCGGCCGACTGGCAGCGGCTCAATAACCGGGATCGGACCGGAAAGCCATGGAAAAAAGCGTTTCACAGAAACTGCGGCGCAAAATCGATGCCATAGGCCGGATCATCGATCCGCCCATCCGCCAGAAGAACAGCGCCCAGACGCCCCAGCTCATCGGAACTTTTCGCCGCCGCACCGCAGCCGCCCGAAAGCACCGCCACCCGCTCGGAACCCGGCACAAAGCCGATGCCCGGATAGCCGTTCGGCGTAAACGAGGTGACGCAGGCCGCCATGCTCGAGGTTTTGCAGGTCAACCCCGGCACCAGTTCGCGCATGATGGCGTCGAGATGCTGGCGCGCCTTCTCCCGTCCGCCACTTCTGAACCAGTCGCGCACATCGGCTTCCGTCGGCAACAGAAGATCATCGGGATCACCGCCGATCTTCAGATAGGTCTTGCCATCGGGATAACGCACCGGCGGCAGCATGTAGATCTCGAAACCGGCGGTTTTGGGCTTGTGGATCAGCGACGGCATGCCGGAAAAGCGCTCAATCTCGTCTGCGTCCAGCTCGAAGAAGGCAACCGTTCGGGCAAAGACATCAAGCGCAAAGGGGCGCGGCATGAGGTTTCGGTTGATGGAAAAACCACCCGCCGCAACGATCACCCGGTCGGCGGAAAAGTGCCCCCCCTCCTCGGTCGACACCACCACGCGACCGCCCTCCTCGACAACGCAAGCCGCCGTCTGGCGAATGAGCGTCGCGCCGTTCTTCCCGGCCAGCGTCACCTGTGCTTCAACGAGGCGGCGCGGATTGACGTAACCCGCCCCGCTTTTTTCGTGAACGCCTTCGCTCCCCTCAGGAATGCTGAAATAGGCAAAGCGCTCGGCCATGCCCGCATTATCAAGATGATCGAGCTTGGCCCCGGCCCGCGCGCCAGCCGAGAGCACATTGCCCACATAACTCGCCCCGGCCCCGGTCTTCGAACCGACCAGCAGGCACCCCGTCTCATGATAGAAGGAAATGCCGCTGGCCGCCTCGATCTCGCCGTAGCGGGCAATCGAGCGGTTGGCGAGCAGCGCCCATTCCGGGTCAGGGTCGATGGTACGGGTTATGCGCGCCTCGTCGTAATAGCTGGCAAACACGCCGGTATGACGGGCACTATCCTTCGGCTCGTCCGGCCCGAGAAGGGCAACGCCGTCAGACATCGCAGAAAGATGGCGGGCGGCTGCCGCCCCCATCATGCCCGCGCCGATGATGATGAATTTGAAGTGCCGCGTCATATCGAATCCCCGATCATTTCGGGAAATGATGAAACCGCCGCGATCCGATAGCAAGCCTTACGCGACTGCGAGACGCGGCTGCGAGACAAGAAGCCGATGCAGCGTGTCGATGGTCGACATATCGGCAATTCCATCCACCTGCTGCGGACGGAAATGGCGCTGGAAGGCCTGCACGACCCCTTCCGTTGTGGCGCAGAAGATACCCGTAATTTCAATACCATAGCCATAGAAGGCGAGCATGGATTGCAGCGCCTCGACCGGCTGGCCGCCATCGCCCTGCTGGAAGAAGCGCCCGCCAGTGATCGGCGTCGGCTCGACATAATGGCCAATGCCCGCCTCGGCCAGATGCGCCCAGGGAAAGTTCTCGCCCGGATCGGCCTTGCGAACCGGAGCAACATCCGAATGTGCCAAGACGCGCTCACGCGGAATGTAGCGACGGGCGGAAATATCGGCGCAAAGCGCAATCACCGCCTCGATCTGAGCATCGGGATAATCCGGCAGACCGGCGGGGTGGCCGGGATTGGCGATCTCGATGCCGATGGAGCAGGAATTGATATCCGTATCGCCACCCCAGAAGCTCTTGCCCGCATGCCAGGCGCGTTCGGATTCCGGCACAAGCTGGATCACGCGACCATCGGGGTAGACGAAATAATGGCAGGAGACTTCACTCGCCGGATCACACAGCCACGAAAGGGCCTGATCATCATCCGGCATGCCGGTGTAATGCAGAAGAATCATGTCCGGCTCGCGGCTTTCCTTGCGCTCGCCATGGTTCGGCGAAGGCTGCACGAGGGCGCGGGCGTAATCAGGCGTAAACGTGGTCGTCATGCAGCGCGGCGTTCTTTCTCGATGGCTTCATAGGCCGCATTGAGCGCCGCCATGCGCTCATGGGCAACAGCATGGAATTCCGCCGGAACACCACGGGCAATCAAACGGTCCGGGTGATGCTCGGACACCAGCGAGCGGTACTTGCTGCGAATGGCGGTAAAATCATCGCTCGGCGAGACACCGAGAACCATGTAGGGGTTGCGGCCTTCAAGATGGATATGGCGGGCCTTGATGCGTTCGAACGCCTGCTCGTCAAAGCCGAATATATCCGCGACATGTTCGAGATAGCCCATCTCGTTTTCGTGGATGAGGCCATCGGCCTTGGCGATGTGAAAGAGACCGTCGAGCACGTCCTCGAGAAGCTGGCACGGCCCACCCGAGCAGGACCGGCAAAGACCGGCCATCTGGCGCGCATAGGCATCAAACCCGGCCACGTCCTGACGCGCCAGATTGTAAAGCCGCGCCACATGCGGCGCTTCTGATTCCGGGAATTCGAAGATTTCGCGAAAGGCCTGAACCTCAGCCTGACTGACAATGCCGTCCGCCTTGGCCATCTTGGCCGAAAGGGCAATGAGCGCCACCGAAAACGCCACTTTCTTGCGCGTTTCCGGGTCGCCTTCAAACAGCGTGCGCACCGCTTCGACCACGCGCCCCAGAACGCTGCCCGCGGCTTCACCCACGGCAGTCAGAACTTTTTCGAGGAAATTGGTCAGCGGACCACGGCCATTTTCAAACATCATGCGCTGAGATTGACCAAATTCGGGCGCGAAAAGCAACCGAAAGCGCCCTGCCGCAACATTAAACTTTCTTCATGCTCAATCAGTTCTGCTGATGATGAGGCCAAAATGGGCGGATGATTGAACCGATGAACGGCACCCGTCCCGCAACGGCACATCGTATACGTGGCAAAATGCCTGCCGCTTCATGATTTTATCACTTTACAGCGGGCCTTGCCTGTCGCATCCATTCGCTCGACCGAGAGGAAACGAATGGGACGGCGAAGCCGCCCCCAAGGAGGGACAGGATGACCAAACACAAAGTTGCAATGCTGACCGCTGGCGGCCTCGCCCCGTGTCTTTCGTCGGCCGTTGGCGGCCTGATCGAACGCTACTCCGACATCGCCCCGGAAATCGAGCTGGTCGCCTATCGCTCCGGCTATCAGGGCCTGCTTCTGGGCGACACCATCGAAATCACCCCGCAGATGCGCGAAAAGGCTTACCTGCTGCATCGCTTCGGTGGCTCGCCCATCGGCAACAGCCGCGTCAAGCTGACGAACGCCGCCGACTGCGCCAAGCGCGGCCTGACCAAGGAAGGCGACAACCCGCTGAAGGTGGCCGCTGAACGTCTGGCCTCGGATGGCATCACCATTCTCCACACCATCGGTGGCGACGACACCAACACCACGGCTGCCGATCTCGCCGCCTATCTCGGCGCCAACGGCTACGACCTGACCGTGGTCGGTCTGCCGAAGACGGTTGATAACGACGTGGTGCCGATCCGCCAGTCGCTCGGCGCCTGGACCGCCGCCGAATATGGCGCGGCCTTCTTCGACAACGTGTCGAACGAACAGAGTGCCGCCCCGCGCACCCTCGTCGTGCATGAAGTCATGGGCCGTCATTGCGGCTGGCTGACCGCGGCTACCGCCAAGGCCTACATCCAGCGCCTCAACGGCACCGAATTTGCCGATGGCTTCATGATGAACCGCCAGATGAAGAGCATCGACGGCCTTTACCTGCCAGAACTCGCCTTTGATCTGGAGGCCGAAGCCGCCCGCCTCAAGGAAGTCATGGACAAGACGGGCTACGTCACCCTGTTCGTGTCGGAAGGCGCCTGCCTCGACGCCATCGTTGCCGAGCGCGAATCCGCAGGCGAAACGGTCAAGCGCGACGCCTTCGGCCACGTGAAGATCGACACCATCAATGTCGGCGGCTGGTTCTCCAAGCAGTTCGCCGCCCTGCTCGGTGCCGAACGCGCCATGGTGCAGAAGTCGGGCTACTACGCCCGCTCCGCCCCGGCCAATGTCGACGACCTGCGCCTCATCCACTCCATGGTCGACCTCGCGGTTGAAAGCGCCCTCAACGGCGTTTCCGGCGTGACCGGCCACGATGAAGACCAGAACGGCAAGCTGCGCACCATCGAATTCCCGCGCATCAAGGGCGGCAAGCACTTCGATATCGCCCAGCCGTGGTTCGACGACGTGATGAAGACGATCGGCCAGAGCTACAAGCACGCCTGATCAATCTGACGTTTTGAGAGCGGCTCCGTTGCCTTCTGGCGACGGAGCCGTTTTTTTTGACAAACGCGACATCTTCGAACTTGCGGCGCAGGGCCGTTGCTGGCAGGAGATGGCATGCATTTGGAAACTTGGACACTCTACGCCGTCATCGTCGTCCTCTGGCTCGCGCTGCCAAGCCGGGCCGTGCGCGATATCGCGTCCTATTCCAACGCACGCGGGCGTTTGATGGCCATCGCCACCGTTCCGGGTTACACCTTGGCCAATGTCGCCGTCGCCATGGCCGCCGCCTATGTGGCGCTGTCGGCAGCCCTCGTCTCCCCCTTTTTCCTCACGGCCCTGCAGTGGTTCACCGGAACGCTTCTGGTTCTGGGGCTGGTGACGCGCGCCGTATTGCCGGAATTTTCCGCCCCCATTGCCGACAACGACAATCTGCGTGAGAAACATGCGCCGCGCATCGCGCTCGACATCTTTGCCGAGACCTTCTTTGATCGCCGCACCATGATCTTCTCTCTGGCGGCCGCTTCCCAGATGATCGATCCGGCAGGCTTTGCCGCTGACTTCATGGTGTGGCTGAGTGTCGCGACGGCGGTGCCTGCCCTGCTCTTCGGCCTGGCCACGGCCCTGGCCTTTGAAACCAGCCTGCAACGCCTGAAGCGTCGGCCTTTCCGCAAGGCGCGCAAGCCCAGAAGCGGCATTGTTTCAATCGCTTCGGGTGCGGTAACCGCCGGCTATCGCAAGATCGCCGCCTGAGGCGCAAGTAGGCCCCAACCACCCCTGTCTTGCAGGTTCGTTGCCAATCAGTTAATGAATCGTGCAACTGAGGCGTATCGCGTTAACAGTCGCGGCGACCAAAATAAAACGGGAGACAGGCACGATGAAGGCAGGAACGAAGCTTCACCTGGCCACAATGGTATCCGTCTGCGCCCTTCTCGCAGGCTGCGAAACCTCCAGCCAGCAGTCTTCGGCCATGCACAAGTCGTCCCGCGTTGTCTCTGGCGAGCCCCGTCTTGCCGCCCCCGGTAACGCCGTTGCCGCCCTGATGCTCCCGCAAACACCGACCGAAACGCTCTATCAGGTGGTCGTGGCGTATGAACCGCCGGTCGATCCGGTGCTTGCCGCTCAGGCCGTTGATCCGTCGCAGGTGCCCGGTGCCGTTCCCGTGCCGCGTCCCTCGCCGAATTCCGTAACGGCCATGGCCATGGCAACGCAGGTTCCGCCGGTGGCCGGTACCCCGGTCAACACCGCTGCAAACGCGGCTGCTGGCACACCCCTTTCCGTCGCAGCGGCTCCCGCCGTTCCGGGAACGCCGACCGTGCCCGGTTCCGCTGCCGCACCTGCGGTCGCAACGGCTGCAGCCGTTCCGTCTCCGGTGGCCGCCAAGGGTGCCCGCCCCGGCGCGCCCGCGCCCGCCGCCAACGAAGTGGCCTCCATCGGCCCGTACATGCTTCCCGATGCCATCGCGCCGCAGTCCGTTGTGCCGCCCAAGCGTCCCGGTGATGCTCTAGGCTATGCCTCGCCCGGCGCGCCGAACGCGGCACTGGCCGCCATTGATGCGGGCACATCGAATGCCATGCGAAATTCGGCCTATGCCACGGCACCGGCCTCGGCCATGCGCAACGACATCAACGCCATGGTCACGCGCTATTCCACTGAATATGGCGTTCCGGAATCCCTCATTCACCGCGTGATCCAGCGCGAAAGCAAGTATGACGCTGCCGCCGTGCATCGCTCCGGTCGCTATTGGGGCCTGATGCAGATCCTGCCCGCAACGGCCCGCTCCATGGGCTATCAGGGCGATAACAAGGGTCTTCTCGACGCCGAAACCAATCTCAAATACGCTGTGAAATATCTGCGCGGCGCCTATCTGGTCGCCGACAAGAACCATGATCAGGCCGTGCGTCTCTACGCACGCGGCTATTACTTCGACGCCAAGCGCAAAGGCATGCTCGACGTTCTGAAGTAATCTGTCCGGCTCCCGGAACAGGCAAAAAAAATGGAGCATTTCCGTTTGACGGGAAATGCTCCAGGTGACGGCGGGACAAACACACCGTAATTCGTCAGGCCACGCGGCTGGCCCTCAAGTTGCACGATTGCTGGGAAAGCAGATCCGGGATCTCCTTGGCCGTGACCGGCGGCGAGATCAGGAAGCCCTGCACATTGCGGATGCCGATCATCCGCGCGAATTCCAATTGCGCTTCGTTCTCAATGCCTTCGATGGTGGTGTCGAGGTGAAAGACGCTGCCCAGCTGGGCAATCAGGTGAACGAGTTCGCCATCGCTGCCGCCCTGCATCATGGCATGGGTAAAGCTGCGGTCGATCTTCAGATGGTCCAGCGGAAAGCGCTTGAGATTGTTGATCGACGAAAAGCCGGTGCCAAAATCATCGAGCGCAACGCGAATGCCCATGGCTCGCAAATCATGAAGCGCCTTCTGGATGATCGCGACATCCACCGTAAAGACGGATTCGGTCACTTCAATCATCAGGCGGTGCGGGGCAAGCCCGGTCTCAGTCAGAACGCCGCGCACATGCTCGACAAAGCCCAGATCCTTGAACTGGTCGCCGGGCACGTTAACGGCCACACCCGCCACCTCCGGCCACTGGCTGGCCTCACGACAGGCCTCGGAAAGCACCCAGCGCCCGATGGGCAGAATGATCCCGGCCTTTTCCGCCAGCGGAATGAACGCATCCGGCACGATGACGCCCCGCTCGGGATGATGCCAGCGCAACAGGGCCTCGAACGCCACAAGCCGTTGCGAGGCAATGTTGAGGATCGGCTGGTATTCGAGGAAGAACTCGCCATCGGCCAGCGCGCGGCGCAGGTCGCGTTCGATCTCGATGCGCTCCAGAACCAGTGCCGCCAGTTCGGAATCGAAGAAGGCGTGTGACGAGCCGCTGATTTCCTTGGCCCGGTAAAGTGCCAGATCGGCGCGCTTGAAAATCAGGTCGAGGTCATACTCACCTTCCAGCGTGAAGGTGATGCCAATGCTGACGCCAGCCGCAACACGCCCCTGCGGCAGGTCCAGCGGACGGCTGGCATCCTGTTCGATCCGCAAGGCGGTGGCGATCACCGTCTCGGCATCGATAACATCCGGTAGAAGAATGACGAACTCGTCGCCGCCTAGTCGATAAAGCTCGCCCGCCCCGCAAAGGGCATGGCGTATCAGGCTCGCCATGCGTTGCAGCATCGCGTCACCCGCATCGTGGCCCATCGTGTCGTTGACGAACTTGAACTTGTCGATGTCGACCATCATCAGCGCGCCGCCCCTCTCGCGCCCCAGCATGGCGCGCAGATCGCGCTCCAGCGGGCGACGGTTCGGCAGCCCCGTCAGCGTGTCATAAAAGGCGTCATGCATCAGCTGATGCTCGCGCACTTCACGCTCGCGAATCATGGTGCAGAGACGTTCATGCGTCTGGCCGAGCTTGAGGGCGACATAGCCCGCAACAACCGGAAATGTGAGGGAAGCCGCATGAAGCGGATCGAAAACCATGGCCTCTGCGGCCCTGGCAAAACCCATCTCCCTGGTCATCCCAAGGAAGGCGAAAAGCGGATACATGGCGCCGAGAGCGGTGCCAGCCGCGATATAGCGTTTTGCAACGCCTGGAACGAGTTCTCTTAACGTCATGTTAAACCTAATAATTCTTGCAACCATCATAGTCGCGCGTCCGTCATGGACATGCAGAGCAATAAAGCACCAAACCGCTACATTTCCCTCAAGCGAAAGGGTTAGCGCCTTCTAAACACTCCCGTTTTCGTTGAGTGGAAACTGTCATCAATCCTTCGCAGGCCATGCCTATGAGAAAGTGTCAGGAACACCAGTCCGGACACCGATCATGACACGTCACGAACGCAGCAGCATCGAAGACGGCAAGGCCAAGCTTGGCGCCGCCCTATTCCGTCACAAGGCCCTCTCGCGCGAAGGCTTTTCCGAACGCCTTTTCCGGGCCCTGTTTTCGGGCCTCGTCTATCCGCAAATCTGGGAAGACCCGGAAGTGGACATGGAGGCGATGCAGCTTTGCGCCGGTCATCGCGTCGTGTCGATCGGCTCGGGCGGCTGCAACATGCTGGCCTATCTGTCGCGCTCACCGGCCAAGGTCGATGTGGTCGATCTCAATCGTCACCATGTGGCGCTGAACCGCCTGAAGCTTGCCGCCTTCCAGCATCTGCCGACCTATCAGGATGTGCTGAACCAGTTGATCGGCCACAATATTCGCTCGAATGTCGAGGCGTTTGACCGCTACATCGCGCCGCATCTGGATGCGGAAACGCTGTCCTACTGGAACCATCGTGGTGTGACCGCACGCCGCCGCGTTTCGGTCTTCAATGGCAACATCTACCGCAAGGGTCTTCTCGGTCGCTTCATCGGCACCGGCCATGCCATTGCCAGACTGCATGGCGTCAACCTGCGCGAAATCACCAAGGCCCAGACCTTGACCGAGCAGGAAGCCTTCTTCGAAAACCGCATCGCCCCCCTCTTCGACAAGCCGATGATCCGCTGGATGACGAGCCGTAAAAGCTCGCTTTTCGGCCTTGGCATTCCGCCGCAGCAGTTCGATGAACTGGCTGGCATGTCGGATGATGGCACCGTGGCCCCCGTTCTGCGCGCCCGGTTGAAGCGTCTGGCTTGCGGCTTCCCGCTGGAAAGCAACTATTTCGCGTGGCAGGCCTTCGCGCGGCGCTATCCCGAACCGGGCAAGGGACCGCTTCCGGCCTATCTGCGCCCGGACTATTTCGCCGCCATCCGCGAGGCCGCACCCCGCGTCAGCGTCCACCACGAAAGCTTCACGACGCTTCTGGAACGTAAACCCGAAGCCTCCGTCGACCGCTACTGTCTGCTCGATGCGCAGGACTGGATGACGCCGCAACAGCTCAATGAACTGTGGCGCGAAATCACCCGCACCGCAGCCCCCGGTGCCCGCGTCGTGTTCCGCACCGCCGCCGAAGCCTCGATCCTGCCCGGCCGTCTTGATCCCGGTCTCCTCGACCGCTGGACCTACCGCGAACAGGAATCGCTTGCCTTCACCGCCCGTGACCGCTCCGCCATCTATGGTGGCTTCCATCTCTACGTGAAGAATGACACATGAACGTGCATCTCCAGCCCCAGCCCCACGATGATCACGCCCGGTTGATGGACCGCATGTATCGCGGCCAGCGCCACATCTATGATCTGACGCGCAAATACTATCTGTTCGGTCGCGATACGGCGATCAACGGTCTGGAACTGCGCCCCGGCATGTCGCTGCTTGAACTGGGCTGCGGCACCGGGCGCAATCTGGAACTGAGCGGGCGTCGCCATCCCGGCACCCGCCTCTTTGGCCTCGACATTTCGCAGGAAATGCTTTTGAGCGCCAAGACCCGTTTCGAAAAGGCCAAAACACCCGTGACACTTGTGGCCGGAGATGCGGCCAACTTCCGCGCCGCCGATCTGGGTGAACCGCAGGGCTTCGACCGCGTGATGATTTCCTACGCGCTGTCGATGATCCCGGACTGGCAGGGCACGGTGGAGGCCGGGCTTGCGGCGTTGAAGCCGGGCGGCTCGCTGCACATTGTCGATTTCGGCCGTCAGGAAGACCTGCCGCGCTGGTTCCGCACCGCCCTGCGCGGGTGGCTGACCCGCTTCCACGTCAGCCCGCGCGATACGCTCAGCGACTATCTGGCGACGCTCGCCGACGAACGCGGCCTGACGCTTGAAATCTCAAGCCTTGGCGGCGGTTATGCCACGCAGGCGATCCTTTACCGCCACGTTCACTGAACTTCGGCCCGAATAGCATCGTCCGTGCGTTTTGCGGGCAGAACGGAGCCGTTCTGCCCCTTGAAATAATCCTTTGTTTACGTCGTTATGGTGAAAAGGGTGTTGAACCTTGTTGGCACGCGCCGAACAGGGTTTTTCCCCTTCCGTAAGGTTTTGCCGGCGGGAGGACCGCAACGCACGAACGGACTGACCCATGCGACGGCTTTTGCTGGCACTTCTGCCCTTGACCATGCTGCTCGGCGGTTGCACCGCCGTGGGCTATGACATGGTCGAAACAGCCTCGATCAGCCCGCGCTTTCGCGACACGAAGCCGATTGATTTCGGCGACAAGAACCCGCAACGCCATCAGATCCACGGCATCGATATTTCCCGCTGGAACGGCGATATCGACTGGATGAACGTGCGCAAATCCGGCGTCTCCTTCGTTTTCATCAAGGCAACGGAAGGCAAGGACGCGCTCGATCCGAAATTCGACGCCAACTGGCGCGGCGCCTCCTCCGCAGCCGTCGCCCACGCGCCCTATCACTTCTACTACTGGTGCTCGAGCGCTGACGAACAGGCCGACTGGTTCATCGCCAATGTGCCGAAGGCCGCGATGAAAATGCCGCCGGTGCTGGATGTGGAGTGGAACCACGATTCCAAGACCTGCCAGTACCGCCCGAGCCCGCTGACCGTGCAGTCGGAAATGCAACGCTTCATGGATCGGCTGGAGGCCTATTACGGCAAGCGCCCGATCATCTACACAAGCGTTGATTTCCACCGCGACAACCTCATCGGCCAGTTCAAGGACTATTATTTCTGGGTCCGTTCGGTCGCTGCCCACCCGTCCGAAAAATACGATGATCGCCGCTGGGCCTTCTGGCAGTACACGGCAACGGGGGCCATCCCCGGCATTGAAGGCCAGACGGACATCAACGTCTTTGCCGGTGACGCCAAGAACTGGCGCAACTGGCTGACGGCGCAAAACAAGTAAAAATCAAGGCGCGGCAGCCCTGCCGTGACCGCCTTGCATCTGGGACGCTCAAGATCGCGTCATTTTCCGTTCAAATTCACTAATTTTCTTGCTTCCGTCACAATCTTTAGGAAAAGCCTTACCCATGAAAAAGGCTTGCGATGCGATGGCATCGGCAAGCACCATGGAAAACAGGATTTCCCGATGATCCGCGCTCTGTCTCGCTCTCTTGCCCTTACCCTCGCCCTCACCGCGCCGCTTTCCGGTGCCGCTTTCGCACAGGAACAGGCGACCGCGCCGGCCGCCCCCTGCGGCGGCGATCTGTCGGCCTTTCTGGCGGGCGTGAAGGCCGAGGCGCTCGCCAAGGGCCTGCCGGAAAGCGCCATCGACAAAACCTTTGAAGGGGCCGTGATCGACCCGAAGGTGCTGTCGCGTGACCGCGCCCAGGGCGTCTTCCGCCAGACCTTCACCGAGTTTTCGCAGCGCACGGTTTCGCAAGGCCGCCTCAACACCGGCAAGCAGAAAATCCAGCAGTACAAGGCTGTTTTCGACCGCGCTGAAGCCGAGTTCGGCGTACCCGCAGGCGTGATCACCGCCTTCTGGGCCATGGAAACCGACTTCGGTGCCGTTCAGGGCGATTTCAACACCCGCAACGCCCTCGTAACGCTCTCACATGATTGCCGCCGCCCGGAACTGTTCCGCCCGCAATTGCTGGCCCTCATCGAAATGGTCAGCCACGGCGATTTCGATCCCGCTGTGGAAACGGGCGCATGGGCCGGTGAAATCGGTCAGGTGCAGATGCTGCCCAAGGACATCATCGCGCAGGGCGTGGATGGTGATGGCGATGGCCATGTGCGCCTCAAGACCTCCTCGCCCGATGCGATCATGACGGCGGCAAAGTTCATCTCGACGCTGGGCTACAAGCGCGGCGAACCGTGGATTCAGGAAGTCACCATTCCGCAGAACCTTCCCTTTGAAAAATCGGGCCTCGGCGGCACGCTGACGGCGGGCGACTGGTTTGCGCTGGGTGTTGAACCGCGCGATGGCAACAAGAACTTTGGAAGCCTTCCGGCAGCACTGGTACTGCCGCAGGGCCGCTTCGGACCGGCCTTCATCACCTATCCGAACTTCGGCATCTATCTCGAGTGGAACCAGTCCTTCATCTACACCACCTCGGCGGCCTACTTCGCCACCCGCCTGACGGGCGCGGAACCCTACAACAAGGGTAATCCCGAGCCGGGCCTTGATGTGGACCAGATGAAGGCGCTGCAGACCAAGCTTGATGCCATCACCCACGATGTCGGCAAGATCGACGGCATTCTCGGCTCCGGCACCCGCATCGCCGTGCAGAAGGAACAGCTTCGCCTCGGCATGCCCGCCGATGGCTGGCCGACGCAGGCGCTCCTCAACGCGCTTTGATTCTCTGCCAAAACATCAAAAGCCGCCTCCGGACGGCTTTCTTTTTGGCTTTTCCGACAAAAAATTTGAACGCCTAATAGAGACGTTTTTTCATTGCCTTGCCGCAATGCGTCAGGCCTTGGCGGGGTCATTGGCGGCGATGTCGCACCCCTGCCCCCTTCCCAAGCGACACAAAACATACATATTATCTTTGTGTAAACGCGAAGGAGGCAGGTATGGGAATGACCAACTCTCTCAATGTCCTGGTGATCAGCGCAGCGTTTGTGTTCATCGGCGCGATGCTCTTCATCTGAGGCGCAGCCGTTAAAAAAGGCGCTGCCTGGAGGGGCGTCGCCTGAAAGCATCCATCGAAATCTCAAGACTGCCGGAAGGCGGGCGCGGTGAATGCGCCCGCCTTCCGGTGTTATGATCAGGCCGTCTTGCGCGAAACGCCAAGGCGGGCGAGCACGGCATTGGTCAGCGGCGCGCGGTTCATCGTATAGATGTGAATGTCGTTGATGCCGCGATGAACGAGATCGGCGATCTGTTCGGCAGCCACCTCTGCGGCCACGCTGGCGCGCAAAACGGCATCCTCATCGGTTCCCGCAAAGCGCTCGTCGAGGTAGGCCGGAATGGACGTACCGCAACGACCGGCAAAACGCTTCAACTGCGTGAGATTCTGGATCGGCATAATGCCCGGAACGACGGGGATCGTCACACCCGCATCGCGCACGGTATTCAGATAACGCTCGAACTGGTCATTATCGAAGAAGAACTGCGTCAATGCGCGGTCGGCACCATTGTCCGCCTTGCGCTTGAGCATCTCGACATCGGCGGCAACGCTGGCGCTTTCCGGGTGCTTTTCCGGGTAAGCGGAGACGGAAATGTCGAAATCGGCAATCGCCTTCAGCCCCTTCACCAGTTCGGCCCCGTTAGCGTAACCTTGCGGGTGCGGACGATAGGTCGAGCCGGGGCCTTCCGGCGGGTCGCCACGAAGCGCCACAAAGCGGGTCACGCCCGCCGAACGCAATTCATCCACCACCCGGTGAACCTCATCCTTGGAGGAACCGACACAGGTCAGATGCGATGCGGTCGGCAGGGTCGTGTCGGCAATCAGACGGCGAACGGTCGTCAGCGTCGGTTCGCGGGTCGAACCACCCGCGCCATAGGTCACGGAGACGAAATCCGGACCCCAGCCACCGAGATCCGCCACGGTTTCCCAAAGCTGGCCTTCCATATCGACGGATTTGGGCGGGAAGAACTCGAAGGAGATTTTGAGGCGCGCCAGTTCAGCGGGCGTAAGCAGAGGTTGGGTCATGGGCGTCTCCCTGAATTTCAGCTTTGTTTTCGTTTCTTGAATTTATGCAGTCGGTCGGCGGGCCAGCCAGATCGTCACCGTCAAGGCCCGTTCGGCGCGTTCGTCGGGCGCAACATCCTCAATCCGCTCGACGGTCAGGCCCGATGCTTCCAGCCAGCGCGACATGGTGGCATGCGAGAAGCCAAGTCGCACATGGGCATGCGATTCCCTCAGATGTTCCAGTTCATGCGGGGCAAGATCGATCACCGCCAGACGACCGCCGGGTTTCAGAACCCGGACCGCCTCGGACAACGCCAGCTGCGGCTGATCGAGGAAGTGCAGCACCTGATGGATGGTGACGAGATCAAAATCCTGCCCCTCAACCGGCAGGTTGAAAATATCGCCATGCCGCACCGAAGCCTTCACCAGCCCGTCGCGGTCCAGGTTGGCACGCGCCACCGCCAGCATGTCGCGGCTCGTATCGACCCCGGTCGCCCGTTCGAAAATATCGCTCAGCAATTGCAGCATCCGGCCTGTGCCGGTGCCAAGGTCGAGCAGCGAGCCGACCGGCGTCTTGCCAATCATTTCGACCAGTGCCGCCTCCACCGCCTCGTCATTGACATGCAGGCGGCGAAGCTCGTCCCATTCCGACGCGTTGCGGCTGAAATAGGCCTGCGCCCGTTCAGAGCGCAATTGCTTGACGGACTCAAGCCGCAGGCCATCGCGCGCCAGAACCGGATCATGACGATCGGAAAGCGAGAGGATTGCCCGCACCAGATCCGCCGCCGCGCCATCGCGACGCAGGCGGAAATAGGCCCACGCCCCTTCCTGATAGCGCTCGACGAGGTTGTCCTCAGCCAGAAGCTTCAGATGGCGGGAAATGCGCGGCTGCGACTGGCCGAGAATATCGGTGAGGTCCGTGACGGTCAGATCACCGGCCGAAAGCAGGCACAGCAGACGAAGCCGCGTGGTCTCCCCCGCCGCCTTCAGAATGTCCACCAGCTTTTCCAGCGCAAACGTCGTCAATGCATCACCATCGCCAATCAAGATATAAACATATCTTTATGTGATTGACGAAAGCTTTGCAAGTCCGCTGCCATGCAGCAAACATGAAAAAGGCGGCCCGAAGACCGCCTTTTGATGGAAGCGTTTAGCGCGTCAGGCGCTTGTAGCTCATGCGGCTCGGGTTGAGCGCATCGGGGCCGAGGCGTCGCACCTTGTCCTTTTCGTAGTCTTCGAAGTTGCCTTCGAACCATTCCACATGGCCATCGCCTTCATAGGCGAGGATGTGGGTGGCCAGACGGTCGAGGAACATGCGGTCGTGCGAGATGATGACGGCGCAACCGGCAAAGTTTTCCAGAGCGTCTTCGAGCGCACCGAGCGTTTCGGTATCAAGGTCGTTGGTCGGTTCGTCGAGCAGCAGAACGTTGTGGCCGCCCTTCAGCATCTTGGCGAGGTGAACGCGGTTGCGCTGACCACCCGAAAGGTTGCCCACCTTCTGCTGCTGGTCGCCACCCTTGAAGTTGAAGGCACCGCAATAGGCGCGCGAGTTCATTTCGAACTTGCCAAGCTTCAGGATGTCGTTGCCTTCCGAGATTTCCTCCCAGACGGTCTTGTTGGCCGCCAGCGTATCACGGCTCTGGTCGACATAGCCGAGGTCGACCGTATCACCGACGGTGATCGTACCGGAATCCGGCTTTTCCTGACCCGTGATCATGCGGAACAGCGTCGTCTTACCAGCGCCGTTCGGACCGATGATGCCGACGATGCCGCCCGGCGGCAGCTTGAAGCTGAGGTTTTCGATCAGCACGCGGTCGCCATAGGACTTGGTGATGTTATCGGCTTCGATGACCACGCGACCGAGACGCTCGCCAATCGGAATGGCGATCTGCGTATCGGACGGACGGCGTTCAGCCGCCGAATCCACCAGATCGTTATAGGCGTTGATACGCGCCTTGGACTTGGCCTGACGGGCCTTCGGGCTGGAGGCAATCCATTCCTGTTCGCGCGAAATCGCCTTCTGGCGACCGGCTTCTTCACGGGCTTCCTGCTGCATACGCTTGGCCTTGGCCTGCAGGTAAGCGGAGTAGTTGCCTTCGTAAGGAATGCCGCGACCACGGTCGAGCTCGAGAATCCAGCCCGTCACGTTGTCGAGGAAGTAGCGGTCGTGGGTGACCATCAGGATGGCGCCCGGATATTCGCGCAGGTGCTTTTCAAGCCAGCCGATGGTTTCGGCGTCCAGATGGTTGGTCGGTTCGTCGAGCAGCAGCAGGTCGGGCTGACGCAACAGCAGCTGGCAGAGCGCGATACGGCGCTTTTCACCGCCCGAAAGGCTGGTCACATCCGAATCGCCGGGCGGGCAACGCAGCGCATCCATGGCCATCTCGACCTGATTTTCCAGATCCCACAGGTTCTGGCTGTCGATGATGTCCTGAAGCTTTGCGCCCTCGTCCGCCGTCTCGTCGGAGTAGTTCATCATCAACTCGTTGTAGCGGTCGAGGATCGCCTTCTTGTGAGCGACGCCTTCCATGACGTTTTCGAAAACCGTCTTGGTCGGGTCGAGCTTCGGCTCCTGTTCCAGATAGCCAAGGGTCGCGCCTTCGGCGAGCCAGGATTCGCCGGTCCATTCCTTGTCGAGACCGGCCATGATCTTCAGCACGGTCGACTTACCGGCACCGTTCGGGCCGAGGATACCGATCTTGGCATCGGGATAGAAAGACAGGTGGATGTTTTCGAGGATCTTCTTGTTGCCGTAGGACTTGTTCAGTCCCGACATGTGGTAGATGAACTGACGTGCCATCGGTAAAGCGCTCCGCATTCGGGGAAAGGTTTGCCGCTATGTAGGCGAAACACGCCGTCCGGGCAATCCGCCCGCCGCCTGCAAGCTCGAATTTCATCACGCAATTGTCCCCTGCCTTGCGCCTGACACACGAATCTCCTCTCCTGCCGCCCTTGGAAGGAACCCGCCATGCCATTTGACAGGATCACGCTTGCCAGCCCGACAGGGGCCACACTGTCGCTCAACGTCAGCAAACCTCTGGTGCCCCCGCGTGCCGTGGTGATGATCTGCCACGGCATGGGCGAACATTCCGCTCGCTATGTCGCCTTTGCCGAGGCGCTGAATGCCCATGGCTTTGCCGTTTTCGCCCATGATCATCGCGGCCACGGCCTGACAACAGCCTCCGATGCCCCGCCCATGCGCTTTGCCTGGCGGGGCGGCGCTGAACGGGTCATCGAGGATGTTCTGGCCGTGCGCGATCATGCCGAACGGGACTATCCCGGCCTGCCGGTCATCCTCTTCGGTCACTCCATGGGCGGATTGATTGCGCTGAATGTCGGCTTGAGAGCGCCGCAGCGTTTCGCAGGCGTCGCCCCGTGGAACATGAATGCCGTCGCCTCCCCGCTTCTGGTGGCCGCCGCTCGCCTCGTGCTCGGCATCGAACAGGCGCTCAAAGGCTCCGATGTTCCAAGCCTCACCCTGCCCGCTCTCACCGTCCAGATGTGGAACAAGGCCATACCGGACATGAGGACCGAGGCCGACTGGCTGAGCCATGACCCGGCGGTCATCGAAGCCGTTCTGACCGATCCACTCTGCGGCAAACCGGCGACCGTTTCCATGTGGCGCGACATCTTCGATCTCATCACCGGCTGGAAGCCGCTGGCCGATCAGGCCGGTGCGGCCCGTACGCTGCCCTTCTTTCTGGCGGGCGGCGGTGAAGACCCTTCGACAGACCATGGCAAGGCCCTTTCAGTACTGGCGGCCCGCCTTGAAAAATTCGGTTTCGCCTCTGTAAAGAAAGCGATATATCGCAACAGCAGGCACGAAACGTTGCTGGATAGGGAGCGCGAGCAAGCGATCAGCGATTTCATCGGCTGGTGTGACAGCGTGCTCAAACGGCAAGGATGACGCCACGGCCTGTTGCCGAAATGGAATAAGGCCATGAGTTTATATCAAGTGCAGGGAGGGCGCTGCATGGCTATAGCTGGTTCCGTTAATTTCGGGATGAAGCGTTCGGGCCATGGGCGAAACGGTCAGACATGAACGACTTGGAAACGGCACGTGCAGCCGCAGCCGTCCCGCGTGGCGTGGCCGTGGCGACGATCGGCATTCTCGCCGCCCCGCTCATCGACATCTTCTCGAAGCTGGCGGGCGAAACGATCCCGCCGGTCGAAATCACCGCCATGCGCTTTGCCGTGCAGGCGGCACTCATGCTGCCGCTTCTAATCCTCAGCACCGGAATCAAAACACCAACAAGCGAACGGAACTGGCTGAAAACGCAAGCTTTTCATGCCGCACGCGGCGGCTTGATCACACTCGGCATGATCGCTTTCGTCACCACGCTGCAATCGATGGAAGTGGCCGACGCCATCGCGATCTTCTTCGTGGAGCCGATCATCCTCACCGTTCTGGGTTCGGTTTTCCTGAAGGAAACCGTCGGCTGGAGGCGTTACACGGCCTGCGCCGTGGGCTTTCTCGGCGCAATGATCGTCATCCGTCCAAGCTTTCAGGAGGTCGGCCCGGTCGCCCTCCTGCCGGTCGTGACCGCGCTGACGGTCGCCATTTTCGCCCTCATGACACGCATGCTGGCGCAGCGGGAAAACCCCTTCGCCATGCAGTTTTACGCGGGTCTCTGGGGCTTTGCCTTTTGCGTTTTAATCATGGCTGTGGGCCTTCTGGCGGGCATGGAACTTATCAGCCCCGTTCTGCCGGACCTGAAACATACGGGCTTCATGATTGGCGTCGGGGCGGCAGCAGCCTTCAGCGGCATCATGGGCGTTTTTTCGTTTCGCTATGCGCCCGCATCGACGCTCGCCCCGCTGCAATATTTCGAGATCGTTTCAGCCACCATTCTCGGCTGGATGGTCTTCGGCGATCTGCCGGACGCCATGAAATGGCTCGGCATTTCGATCATCATCGCATCGGGCCTTTACATCATCTGGCGCGAACGCCGGGTAAAGGCACAGATCGTCACCGCCATGCGGGACACCCCGCCACCCTGACAACCCTTGATCCTCGGGAGACCCCATGAGCGACAGGAAACCACCCCTTTCCGGCATTCGCGTGATCGAACTCGCCCGCGTTCTGGCAGGCCCATGGGCCGGACAGATGCTGGCCGACATGGGGGCCGACGTGATCAAGGTGGAAAACCCGACCGGCGGCGATGACACCCGCGCCTGGGGACCGCCCTTCGTGGAAAGCGCAGAGGGCGAGAACCTCTCCGCCGCCTATTACCACTCCACCAACCGCGGCAAGCGCTCTATCGACATCGACTTTCGCGAGGAAGAAGGTCGCAAGATCGTGCTCGACCTCATCCGCGATGCCGATGTGGTCATTGAGAACTTCAAGCGCGGCGGTCTCGTGAAATACGGGCTGGACTACGAGAGCCTGAAGGCCATCAATCCGAAGCTTGTCTATTGCTCGATCACGGGTTTCGGCCAGACCGGGCCTTACGCCGATTTCGCCGGTTACGATTACATCGTGCAGGGCATGTCCGGCTTCATGTCAGTGACGGGCTCACCGGATGGCGAACCGATGAAAGCGGGTGTGGCGATTGCCGATATCTTTACCGGCATCTATTCCGTCGCTGCCATTCAGGCCGCTCTCATCCACGTGATGAAGACCGGCGAAGGCCAGATGATCGACATGGCGCTGCTCGATGTGCAGGCCGGGGTCATGGCCAACCAGAACCTCAACTATCTCGTTTCCGGCAAGTCGCCCGTGCGGCTCGGCAACGCCCATCCGAACATCAGCCCCTATGAGGTGATGCCAACGGCAGACGGCCACCTGATCTTGGCTGTCGGCAATGACGGTCAGTTTGCCCGCCTCTGCACCATTCTGGGCCTTGAAGGCGTGACGGATGACGCGCGTTTCGCCACCAACAAGGCCCGCGTTGCCAACAAGGTGGAGGTGCGCCGCATCGTTTCCGCCGAAACGGTGAAGTGGACGCGGCGCGACCTTCTGACGGCTTGCGAACAGAATGCTGTTCCGGCTGGCCCGATCAATACGATTGGCGACATGTTCGATGATCCGCAGGTGAAAGCCCGTGGCCTTCGCATCGATCTTGAGGCAGCCGACGGCACGGTGATCCCCGGCGTGCGCAGCCCCATCGTCATGTCTGAAACACCTTTGAACTACAACCGACCGAGCCCGCGTCTGGGTGAGCATCGCGAGGAAATCCTTGCCGAACTCAAGGCACGGCGTTCACAATAAGAAAGTTACGGGAGGACACTATGGAAAGAACCGGAGGACAACTGATCGTCGAGGCCCTGAAGGCCAACGGCGTGAAGCGCGTCGCCTGCGTACCGGGCGAAAGCTATCTGGCGGTGCTCGATGCGCTGTATGAAAGCGGCATTGAAACCATGGTTTGCCGTCAGGAAGGCGGCGCGGCGATGATGGCCGATTGCTGGGGTCGCCTCACCGGCGAGCCGGGCGTGTGCTTCGTCACCCGTGGCCCCGGCGCCACCAATGCCTCGGCGGGCCTGCATGTGGCACGTCAGGATTCCGTGCCGATGATCCTCTTCATCGGTCAAGTGCAGGGCGATGCCCGCGAGCGCGAAGCGTTTCAGGAAGTCGAATACCGCCGCGCTTTCACCGAATTTGCCAAATGGGTCGGCGAAATCGATGATCCGGCCCGCATCCCGGAATTTGTGACCCGCGCTTTTGCCGTCGCTACCTCGGGTCGTCCCGGCCCGGTCGTGCTGTCGCTGCCGGAAGACATGCTGGTGAAGCTGGCAGACGCACCGGCGGCCAAGCCCTACATGCCGGTGGAAAGCCATCCCGGCCCGGCCCAGATGGCCGATCTCGCTGCCCGCCTCGAAAAGGCCGAGCGCCCGCTCGTCATCCTCGGCGGCACCCGCTGGGATGAGGCAAGCGTCGCCGAAATGCGCGCCTTCGCCGAGGCGTGGAAACTGCCGGTCGGCTGCTCCTTCCGTCGCCAGATGCTGTTCGATCACCTCTCGCCGTCCTATGCGGGCGATATCGGCATCGGCATCAACCCGGCACTCGCCAAGGAAGTGAAGGAAGCGGACCTCATTCTGCTGGTCGGCGGGCGCTTCTCCGAAATGCCCTCCTCGTCCTACACGCTAATCGATATTCCCTATCCGAAGCAGAGCCTGATCCATGTCTATCCGGACCCGTCCGAACTCGGCCGCGTCTATCGCCCGGATCTCGCCATCGCCGCAGCCCCCATGCATTTCGTCGCCGCGCTGAAGAGCCTCAAGGCTCCGGCCAGCCCGAAATGGGCCGCCCGCACTGAGGCGATGCATGCCGCCTACCTGAAATGGTCCACGCCGCCCGCAACCGGCCCCGGCGCGGTGCAGATGGGTCCGATCATGGACTGGATCGAAGCCAACACGCCGGACGATACGATCTTCACCAATGGCGCAGGCAACTACGCCACGTGGGTGCATCGTTTCCACCGTTTCCGCCGCTATGCGACGCAGGCAGCGCCTGCCTCCGGCTCCATGGGGTATGGCCTTCCAGCCGCCGTCGCCGCCAAGGCACTCCATCCCGAGCGGGAAGTCATCTGCTTTGCCGGTGATGGCTGCTTCATGATGCACGGTCAGGAATTTGCGACTGCCGTGCGCTATAACCTGCCGATCATCACGGTTTTGGTGAACAACAGCATGTACGGCACCATCCGCATGCATCAGGAACGGGAATATCCGGGCCGCGTGTCCGCCACCGGCCTCACCAATCCGGAATTTGCCGATCTGGCCCGCGCCTATGGCGGCCATGGCGAAATCGTGCGCGAGACCGCCGACTTCGCACCAGCCTTCGAGCGCGCCCGCAAGAGCGGTAAGCCGTCGATCATCGAAATCGTGCTGGACCCCGAGGCCATCACCCCGGCCCGTACGCTGACCGATATTCGCGAGAAGCGTTAAAACCAATCGGGGCGGCGGTTTTCCGCCGCCTCACACCAGCTTCAGATTCTGAAGCCGATAGATCGTCAGTTCCCAGAGCCAGCGCGGCGTTGCATTGACGACGCCCGCATAGGCATCAGCCAGTTCCGGCACGCTGAGCAGAACGACAATGCCAATGGCAACCGTCCACAGCCACTGGATGCGCAGGTTCTTGAAGCTGAAGAACTCGTAATAGCCGTTCTCGTCATACTCCGTCCCGGCCAGCATATCCCAGAACGAGTAGTTATCACCCGCCCAGGAATCCATCAGACTGTCCAGCATGGGACGGCGCGGAAAAACACTCAGCCGGTCGGGGTAAACGTTGAACCATGCCCGCGCGCAATGGATCAGCGTGCCGAGGAACATCAGCAGCGGCACGGCGATCAGATAATGCAGCGTATTGGCGTGGACAGCGGTTTCCATGCCGCCATTTCAGCGCGAGGCCGTTAAAATCCGGAAACCGGGCCGCCGCTATCCGTAGCCATGGTTTACAGCCCGCAAACGACCAGCCCAAACTGAAAAGAGGCCGGGAAGCAACGCTCCCGACCCCTTTGTTTTGCGTTCCGCAGCGCTCTTAGTCGAGAGCGGCGGTCACGATGAATTCAACCTTGTAGTCCGGCGTGGCCAGTGCGGCCTGGCTGGTGGCGCGGGCCGGCGGGTTCTTCGGGTCGATCCAGCCTTCCCAGACGGCATTCATCTCACCGAACGTCGACATGTCGGACAGGTAGATGATGGTCTGGAGGATCTTCGACTTGTTGGAACCGGCAGCGGCGAGCAGACGATCGACTTCAGCCAGCGCGGACTTGGACTGCTCCTTGACCGTTGCGCCTTCACCGACCTGACCGGCCAGGTAAACGACATTGCCGTGGACGACTGCGCCGCTCATGCGGGCGCCGGGCTCGATACGCTTGATGCTCATGACATGCTCCTGTGTATAAGTAAGGCGCTTCTCGGATCAGTATGCACGGGCCTTAGCCGCGCATGTGATGGGTCTTTTGGTAGATGGCAGTGGAACGCGCGCCGGAGCGGCAATAGCCGAGCATGGGGCGCGGCAGCTCATCCAGCGCATCCACCATTCCGGCAACAGCCACAGCATCGACACCCATGGGGCCAACGGGGACATAGGCAACCTCGATACCGAGTTCGGCGGCTCGTGTGGCAATCACCTCAAACGGCGTCTGCCCCGGCTCTTCGCCATCCGGTCGATGGCAAACCATGGACTTGAAGCCGAGCGCCTTGATGGCCTCGACATCCTCCACCGTAATCTGCCCGGTGACGGCATATTCGCCGTCGATTTCTCTGATGTCGACCATCCGTCGTCCTGCTTCCTGAGTCGTTTAAAATCTAGAGTTCACGGTTACTTGCGTCAATGCAGCCGCAGCTCATTCCACCTCTGCAAAAAGGAATGACAGACGGTAATCTGTCGCCTCTCCCGGTGCAATGGTGCGAAGCTCGCCGCGCGCCGCAATATCGGGGCGTTTGGCCCAGCGGTGTGACGCAGGTTCAATGCCGAGAACGTTGGCGGGGTCCGTCTGGTTCCGCCACATCTGCAGGAAGGGCAGGCTCGACGTGTCAAACCGCACGGTGAGCGAAAGCCCCTGAAGCGAAGCCATCGGCCCGAGCCGCACCTCAGCCTGCGGCTGGTCATGGGCAGGCACGCAGAACACGCCGCCCTCCGGCTCGCCAAAGGTCCACGGGAAGCCACCGCCCGCAAGCATCGCCCCTTCGATCCGCACCGCCGGGTCGAAAAGCCAGCCGCCAAGGTTCATGTGATACATCAGCATCGGCGCAAAGGGCACGGAGCCGTTATTGATCAGGTGATCCTCAAGCGTCACCATCCCCGTTTCGCCATCGATATGCCAGCGCCGCTTCAAAAGAGCGCGTCCACCATTGGCCAGCGCCACCGGCACCGAGGCGCTGCAGGTGGCATCGCCCCCTTCCCGCGTAAGAACGATCCCTTCAGCCGGACTGGCCGAAAACGATCCGTGCAGCGGATAGCGCACGCCCTCGCCCGCCCCCTCAACCGGCTCGGGATGGCGAATATGGTCCGGCCCGCAGGTGAAGAGAAAACCTTCCAGCGAATGGTCGATCCGTGGGTCACCATCATCAGGAATGGCGCGGCCCGGCGAAACATCGACTCCGCCGACGAAAAGCTTGCCAATATCGAGAACGGAAATCGGGTCCAGATGAAGAACAGGACCCTTTCCAGCCGAAAACTCGATCATACACGCTCTCCCTGACCCGATTGGCATGGTTGCAATGGTCCAACCCCGTCGAATCGACGTTAATTTAACTGACCATTCACCCTAATTTCACTCTTTCCATAATAGGGTCAAATTCCCGGTGTGTTAGTGACCCAAGTGTTAATAAGGACTGTTTGATCGTGAAGCCTGCACCGCGTACCCGCCTTGGCCTTGCCCTGACGTTATCCGTTCTGGCTCAGGCTTCCCTCATCGGGGAGGCAGGTGCTCAAAGCCGCTATCAGCCCTTCACGGAAATGGTCCTGATGGGACCGAATGGCGACCTGCTGGATTACGTTCCTGAAGAGGGTGATGTGGTCGTGCGCCGCGACCGGCAGGGCCGTCGCGTGCTTCTGGATCGCGCCGGCAATCTCGTCGCAACCGAAGTTCCCGCCGAAAGCTATTTCCCCCGCGCCGTCAATGAAGCGCCCCGCGCCAACAATGATGGCTTTACCGATTATCGCGAATATCGCGGCAATGGCGATGATATCATCACAAGCTCTGTTCCCTCGGGCACCGAGGTCGAACGTGCGCCGCTTGAAAACCAGCCTATGCCGCAGCAGGAACAGGCCTCGATTGATGGCGGGCTTTCCGGCACGGCTGGAAACAGCGATGCACAGCGCCCCGCAGAAGTGACCGTGACCCCGCGCGCGCCGCTGACCTTGAAGGGTAAGACACGCCTCGAGCTGACCGCGCTGCAGACCTTTCTTGATCGCGAAGGCGTCTCACCGGGCGTTATTGATGGCCGCATGGGCTCGAACGTGACGAAGGCGCTCGACGCCTATGAAGCGATGACCGGCGAGCGTATCGATCCCAACAATTCCGAAGACATTATTCAGCGCCTGACAATGAATGGCGGCATGCCGGTGGTGAATTACGAGATCACCGCCGAAGATGCGGCTGGCCCTTACGTCGCCTCGATCCCGGAAGATTACGGCCAGAAGGCACAGCTTCCCGCCATGTCCTTCACCTCGGTGACGGAGGCGCTGGCCGAGCGTTTCCATATGGATGAAGGCTATCTCAAGGAACTCAATCCGGGTGTCGATTTCACCATTCCCGGAACGATCATCAAGGTTATCGCACCGGGCGAGCGCAAGAGCGGGTCTGTGTCGCGCGTCGTCGCCAACAAGGCGCTGAAGCAGGTCTTTGCCTATGATGATGCGGGCGGACTGGTTGCCGCCTACCCGGCCACCATCGGTTCGTCGGATACGCCCTCGCCCTCCGGCACCCATCTGGTCGACCGTATCGCCCTCAATCCGGGCTATACCTACAATCCGAAGATCAATTTCAAGCAGGGTGAGAACCACGGCATCCTGCAAATTCCGCCGGGGCCAAATGGACCTGTGGGAACCGTGTGGATTGCGCTTTCCAAGCCCACCTACGGCATTCACGGCACGCCGGAACCCTCCAAGATCGGCAAGACCAACAGCCATGGCTGCATTCGTCTGACCAACTGGGATGCGACGGAACTGGCCAAGATGGTCAGACCCGGAACGGTTGTCGAATTCGTCGATTGATCCGCCTGAACAGGCGTTCGATCAGGCCTGCCGATATTGGAACAGTGCGGGCACTTCCATCGTGCGCGGGTTCTGCGACGGCGCAATCAGAATGTGCCCCCACCATCCAATCAGAGCCAGATTGACAATAGCAAGGCCCGGATTGGCGTTGTCACCATAAGGCGAGAACGTCAACAGCGTGAGCGATTGCAGCGCGATGCTGAAGAGAAGCATGACGATATAAGGAACGACAACCCACTTGCTGATGCCCGCATCCTTGGCGCGCCTCCACGTTATATTGACCTGCGGGATCATGATCAGCGTGAACGCCAGATAGACAGACAGAGCAAGCCGTTCGCGCCCTGGCCCCGGCTTGGAGGCGAGAAACGCATCCATGCCCATCGTCGCCTCAACGCACACCAGAACGGCAACAACCGTCAGAAAAGCGAACAGCAATGAATAGGCAAGAAACCGCACGCGGCTAATCGGGCTAGAAAACATCAGGTTTTGTCTCCGTTTGGCGCAAACTCTCGCCAAAATGCCAACGAAACCTTTCCCGGGACCAGCACAATTTGAATGATTGCCCTGTTTCCCGCACCCTATGATTACCGGGACGCTAAAATCGCCGAAGCGCTTTGGCATAACGCAAAAATCGGGTGTTTCACGGAGCTACGCAAGACTTGAAGCTCCGTGATGGGGAGACGCCACGAAAGGGCTTCGTGGTCTGCCTCCTTATGAGATGGCGTTATGCCGCCCAGACGAAACGGAAGACATTCTTGCGGCGCGGGCTCGAAACCACGCGGGCCGGCATCATGCGCTCGGCTTCTTCGGCAAAGGCGGCGGCATTATCGCGCGCCTTGTCGAGACCGGACACCTTGTGGGGATCGAGCGTGTGGAGCGTCGCGCCTGCATCAAACAGTTCCTTGAAGGCCACGCGCTCGGCAATCGCCGTGTTGAGGACATGAACGCCCCGTGCCGCCAGCATGCCCTTGATCATCAGAAGTGCACGCGCGCTCATGGTCTGCGTAACCCGCGTCAGCACCACGGAATGGGCGACCTCGAGGCCTGTCTTTTCCTTGAGGAACGCAATGAGATCGAGAATCTGTGCCCCACCGCGCGCATCCATTGCCGAACCCTGGATCGGAATGAAAACATGGTCGGAAAGGCTGATGGCCGCCGTCGTCAAGGCGTCGCGCGTCCCCGGCAGGTCGATGATGAAGTAATCCGTGCGGTCGCCCGCCTCGCGCAGGTGACAGTGAAGCGCCGCCACCGTGACCTCGGAGATGACCTGCAGGCCTTGAACACCGCCAGAGGCCTGATACCACTGGGTGGTCCAGTGCTGCGGATCGGCATCAATCAAAGTGACTCGATGTCCCTTGCGGGCCAGTTCACAGGCAAGAAGAAGGGCGGCGGTGGTCTTGCCTGCTCCGCCCTTGGCATTCGCGAAGGAAATGACTGGCATGAATTGGGTCCTGAAAAGGAGGCAAGGCGCTCATCGCCAGTCGAACGCATGTAATCGCGCCGTCACCGCCAAAGATCGGCCTTCATGGTTAACAAAGTGCAAACAAAATGCCTTTCGCATCTGCGAAAACTCATCATTGAGAAGCAAATTTGAAACCTGCTCTTGAAAGCGGCAGAAATTCCATTCCTAATACGGGAAATCAGGGGAACGAGTGACGCATGATTACCAATCTGGATCTCATCGAAATCTTTTCGGAGATCGCCGTCGCCATGACGGAAAATCGCAGTCTCTTGTGCAACATGCCGTGCGTGAGCGGTGAAACGGATCATGGCGTGACCATGAATTACGTTTTCACCATGCTGGAAGATACGCTGGCCGCCGTCGATCCCGCCGGGCTTCGCCCTGGTGAACTCTTCGATGCCACAGCCGAAACCTTCCTGAAGGTCGATACGCCGTCGGCGCGCCTTTATGCCAGCGGCTTTCGCCGGGCTGGCAGCATGCTGATGCGCCGCAGGTCCCTTTCCGATCAGGATTTTGGCGCGGCCATCGCGGCCATTGCCTCCGGCTTCCGCGACAAAGGCACGCCAAGCGAATCCTTACGTGACGCGACCGACATCTGGACGAAGATTGCGCCTGTCCTCACCGCCGCGCTGGATGCGGGCATGAGCATGGCCCCGGCGCTCGATCAGGCCCTTGCCAAGGTCAATCATGGCGTGCCGATCGTTGCCACCATGCGCGATGCCGCCCCCGATCTTGAGGGCTATGACGCCACCGGCCTCTCGGCCATCCTGATGTTGCGCGCCATCCGCGACAGTCTGGCTTAACTCGACAATTCAAAGGCTTATCACAATCGCTTGAATCAATCTGCGATGGACTTGAATCAGATT
The DNA here is from genome assembly GCA_020161665.1 of Pseudomonadota bacterium. GTDB lineage: Bacteria > Pseudomonadota > Alphaproteobacteria > Rhizobiales > Rhizobiaceae > Ectorhizobium. Next base: position 36,009 of record JAIUPA010000024.1, read on the forward strand.
GCCAGCCGCTTGAATCAATCTGTGAAGACAAAAACGCCTGCGGAAGGCTCTCCTTCCGCAGGCAAATGTTGATGACAATCTTGCCACGCCCACTTCCGTCATCCTCGGGCTTGACCCGAGGATCCATGAGTTTCAAGGGCTTCTGGATGGTCGGGTCAAGCCCGACCATGACGAACCGAGAGGTTGGCGACCTTTGCTGGAAATCCGAGCCCGCGGAAGACACGCCTCCGCAGGCAGATGTTGATGACAATCTTGCCACGCCCACTTCCGTCATCCTCGGGCTTGACCCGAGGATCCATGAGTTTCAAGGACTTCTGGATGGTCGGGTCAAGCCCGACCATGACGAACCGAGAGGTTGGCGATCTTTGCTGGAAATCCGAGCCCGCGGAAGGCTCTGCTTCCACAGGCAGATGTTGATGACAATCTTGCCACGCCCACTTCCGTCATCCTCGGGCTTGGCGAACCGAGAGGTTGGCGATCTTTACTAGAAATCCGAGCCCGCGGAAGGCTCTCCTTCCGCGGGCTTTGTTTTGTCTTGCGGCGTTGACCGTCAGGCGGCCGCCGAAGCGTCGCCATCCTTGCTTGGCACATAGTTCAGCACCGGACCGAGCCAGCGCTCGACCTCGGCAACGTCCATGCCCTTGCGCGCCGCATAATCCTGCACCTGATCGCGCTCCACCTTGGCCACACCGAAATAGTAGCTCGACGGATGGCCGATATAGACGCCCGAAACGGACGAGCCGGGCCACATGGCATAGCTTTCGGTCAGCTCAACGCCGGTCGTGGCTGTCGCATCCAGAAGCGCAAACAGCGTCTTCTTTTCGGTGTGGTCCGGCTGGGCCGGATAGCCCGGTGCCGGGCGGATACCGTCATAGGCTTCGTTGATCAGATCTTCGCTGGCCTGCGCCGCACCCGTTTCGTAACCCCAGAACTCGCGACGCACCCGCTCATGCATGCGCTCGGCAAAGGCTTCGGCAAAACGGTCGGCCAGCGCCTTGACCATGATCGAGGAATAGTCGTCGTTGGCCCGCTCGAAGCGCTCGGCAATCGCCACTTCCTCGATGCCAGCCGTCACCACGAAACCGCCGACATAATCCGCAACACCACTGTCCTTCGGTGCCACGAAATCGGAAAGCGCCACATTGGCCCGTCCATCGCGCTTGGAAAGCTGCTGACGCAGCGTGTAGAGCGTAGCAAGCTCACGCGAGCGGCTGTCATCGGTGTAAAGTTCGATGTCATCACCCACGGCATTCGCCGGCCAAAGGCCAATCACGCCGCGCGGCTTGAACCACTTTTCCTCGATGATCTGGGCAAGCATGGCCTGAGCGTCACGCCACAGTGTACGCGCGGCCTCGCCCTGCTTCTCGTCTTCGAGAATAGCCGGATAGCGGCCCTTCAATTCCCACGTCTGGAAGAATGGCGTCCAGTCGATGTACTGTGCCAACTCCGCCAGATCGTAATCCTCGAACACCTTGGTGCCGAAGAATTGCGGCTTCACAGGCGCGTAAGACGACCAGTCGATCTTCTCATGGTTTTCACGGGCGCGCGACAACGGCAGGCGCGTCTTCTCGGCCTCGGCGCGGGCATGCGCTGCAGCCACCTTCGCATATTCGGCGCGAATGTCGGCCACATAGGTTTCCTTGGAATCCTCCGAAAGCAGGTTCGATACCACACCCACGGCGCGCGAAGCGTCGGTGACGTAAATCGCCTGACCACGATTGTAGCCCGGATGGATCTTCACCGCCGTATGCACACGGCTCGTCGTCGCGCCACCAATCAGCAGCGGAATATTGAAACCCTGACGCTCCATTTCAGACGCCACATGCACCATTTCATCCAGTGACGGCGTGATCAGGCCGGAAAGACCGATGACATCGGCCTTTTCCTTGATCGCCGTTTCGAGAATGGTCGCGGCGGGCACCATCACGCCCAGATCGATGATCTCGTAATTGTTGCAGGCCAGCACGACGCCGACGATGTTCTTGCCGATGTCATGCACGTCGCCCTTGACGGTGGCCATGATGACCTTGCCCGCCGTCTGACGACCTTCGCCACCGGCCAGACGCTTTTCCTCTTCCATGTAGGGCAGAAGAACGGCAACCGCCTGCTTCATCACACGGGCCGACTTCACCACCTGCGGCAGGAACATCTTGCCCGCGCCGAAGAGATCGCCCACCACATTCATGCCCGCCATCAGCGGACCTTCAATGACATGCAGCGGACGGGCAGCCGCCAGACGCGCCTCTTCCGTATCCGCCTCGATATATTCGGTAATGCCGTTGACCAGCGCGTGTTCCAGACGCTTCTCGACCGGCAGTTCGCGCCAGGAAAGATCCTGCTTGCGCGCCTCCTGCGCCCCGGCCCCGCGATACTTTTCGGCCACTTCCAGCATCCGCTCGGTGGCATCCGGACGACGGTTCAGCACCACGTCCTCGCAGGCCTCGCGAAGTTCCGGCTCGATGGCTTCATAAACCACCAGCTGACCGGCATTCACGATGCCCATATCCATGCCCGCCTGAATGGCGTGGTAGAGGAAGACGGAATGCATTGCCTGACGCACCGTCTCGTTACCGCGGAAGGAGAAGGACAGGTTCGAAACGCCACCCGACACATGCGCATGCGGCAGCGTCTTGCGGATCGTCTTCGTGGCCTCGATGAAATCGACGCCGTAATTATTGTGTTCGTCGATGCCGGTCGCCACCGCGAAGATGTTCGGGTCGAACACGATGTCTTCCGGCGGGAAGCCCACCTCTTCGGTCAGGATCTTGTAGGCGCGCGAGCAAATTTCCACCTTGCGCTCGTAGGTATCGGCCTGCCCCTTTTCGTCAAAGGCCATGACCACGACCGCCGCACCATAGGCGCGCACCAGACGGGCATGATGAAGGAAGGCTTCCTCCCCTTCCTTCAGCGAGATGGAGTTGACGATGGCCTTGCCCTGCACGCACTTCAGGCCCGCCTCGATCACCGAGAACTTGGAGCTGTCGATCATCAGCGGCACGCGGGCGATGTCCGGCTCGGCAGCAATCAGGTTGAGGAACTCGACCATGGCCTTTTCGGAATCGATGAGGCCCTCGTCCATGTTGACGTCGATGACCTGCGCGCCGCTTTCCACCTGCTCGCGGGCCACATCAAGGGCCGCCGCGTAATCACCGGCGGTGATCAGCTTGCGGAACTTGGCCGAACCCGTAACGTTGGTGCGCTCGCCCACGTTGACGAAGGGAATATCCGGCGTCAGCACGAAGGTCTCGAGGCCCGACAGCGACAGGAACGGCTTGTGTTCCGGCACCTGACGCGGCGCAAGGCCCTTCACACTTTCCGCAATCGCCGCAATGTGTTCCGGCGTCGAGCCACAGCAGCCGCCGACAATGTTGACGAGACCATCACGGGCAAAGCCCGACACGAAATCCGCCATCATGTCCGGCGTTTCGTCATACTGGCCGAATTCGTTCGGCAGACCGGCATTCGGATAGGCCGAGATCAGCGTATCGGCAACGGCCGAAAGCTCCTGAATATGCGGGCGCATGGCTTCGGCACCCAAGGCGCAATTGAGGCCGATCGCGAACGGACGGGCATGGCGCACCGACGACCAGAAAGCCGAAGGCGTCTGGCCCGACAGCGTACGGCCGGACAAGTCGGTGATCGTGCCGGAAATCATCACCGGCAGGCGGATGCCCTTGGCAATGAAGCGCTCTTCGCAGGCAAAGATAGCCGCCTTGGCGTTCAGCGTATCGAAAATGGTCTCGATCAGGATGAGATCGGCACCGCCATCGATCAGGCCATCAATCTGCTGGCCATAGGCAATGCGCAGTTCATCGAAGGAAATGGCGCGGAAACCGGGATTGTTCACATCCGGCGAGATGGATGCCGTGCGGTTGGTCGGGCCGATGGCACCCGCCACGAAGCGGCGCTTGCCGTCGGCCTTTTCGGCGCGCAGCATGGCGCGGCGGGCAAGGCGGGCCCCGTCGCGGTTCAGTTCATAGACCACATCTTCCATCGCATAGTCGGCCTGCGCGATGGTGGTGGAGGAGAAGGTGTTGGTTTCAACGATATCCGCACCCGCCATGGCATAGCGGTAATGGATGTCTTCGATGGCCTGCGGCTGGGACAGGATCAGAAGGTCGTTATTGCCCTTCTGGTGACAGGCGCAGCCGATGAAACGGTCGCCGAGGAACTGCTCCTCATCAAGCTTCAGGCTCTGGATCTGCGTGCCCATCGCGCCATCCAGCACGAGGATGCGCTCGCGCGCCGCCTTGTTGAGCGCTGCAAAGATTTCGCTGCCATCACGCTTTTGCACTTCCGCGCCAAAAATATCGTCAAACACGGCCACGCTCCTGTCCTGCTTCGCCAAGCACCCTCACTCACATAAAGATATCTTTATGTCAACATATCCAAGCCTTATAATGGCCGTTTCCCGGCACACCCGGTCCAAATGCAGCATTATCAGCTGTTTCCAAAAAGAAAACTTGACTTGGCGAGGCAAACACATCATCTGACCCTCAGCTTTCCCCTTCCGGCCGCCGCGTGAGCGTGCCCTGCCATTGGATACTTGCAGACGAAGGATGAGGGCGCCCCTGAAATAGGCCGCCAATGTTATTGCGGCCACTAGCGCCTGAAAGCATCTTCAACCCACAAGTTCCCATTTCACGCGGGGTTCTTGACGTCGAATTGCACCTGACCGGAATCCCTCCGGCGGGCCGCATTTCGTCGCCCCGAAAGGCAAATACATTGACGAATTTCAACGAACTCGGTCTTGACCAGCAGATTCTGACCGTTCTCGCCCAGTCTGGATATGAAAAGCCGACGCCTATTCAGGCACAGGCCATTCCGCTCGTTCTGGCTGGACGCGACCTGATCGGCCTGGCACAGACCGGGACCGGCAAGACCGCCGCCTTTGGTCTGCCGATCATTCAGCAGCTTTCCAAGGTTGGCACCAAGCCGGCATCGCAGACGACGCGCGCCCTCATCCTGGCTCCGACGCGCGAACTGGTGAACCAGATCGCCAACAATCTGAAGGGCTTCATGAAGCGCACCCACCTGCGCGTCAACATGGTGGTCGGTGGCGTGTCCATCAATCGCCAGCAGCAGAACCTTCTGCGCGGCACCGACATCCTCGTCGCCACGCCGGGCCGCCTGCTCGACCTTATCAACCGCCGTGCCCTGTCGCTGAACGCCGTCACCCATCTGGTGCTCGACGAAGCCGACCAGATGCTCGACCTCGGCTTCATTCATGACCTGAAGCGCATCGCCAAGCTGATCCCGGCCAAGCGCCAGACGCTGCTCTTCTCGGCCACCATGCCGAAGGCAATCGCCGAACTGGCCGACGAATACCTGAACAACCCGGAAAAGGTGGAAGTTTCCGCTCCGGGCCGCACCGCCGACAAGGTGGAGCAGTTTGTGCACTTCGTCGCTGGCAAGAACGACAAGACGAGCATCCTCAAGGAACAGCTCGGCAACAATCCGGATGGCCGCGCCATCGTGTTCCTGCGCACCAAGCATGGCGCTGAAAAGCTCGCCAAGCATCTGGAAGAAGTCGGCTTCCCGGTCGTCTCCATCCACGGCAACAAGAGCCAGGGCCAGCGCGACCGCGCCCTGAAGGCCTTCCGTGATGGCGAAGTGGCCGTCATGGTGGCAACGGACGTTGCCGCCCGCGGCATCGACATTCCGGGCGTCAGCCACGTTTACAACTACGACCTGCCGGAAGTGCCGGACGCTTATGTCCACCGCATCGGCCGTACGGCCCGCGCCGGTCGCGAAGGCATCGCCATCGCGTTCTGCGCCCCTGATGAATCGCGCCTTCTGCGTGACATCGAGCGCCTGACCGGCATCGAAATCACCGTCGCTGGCGGCGAACCGCATGCCGACATGCAGGGCCCTGGCCGTTCCGGTCGTGGCGCACGCAGCAATCGCAATGCTGGCCGTGGCGGCCCGCGCCGTGATGGTGCCCCGCGTGGCGAGCGTCGCGAAGGCGCTCCCCGTGGCGAGCGTCGTGATGGTGCCCCGCGCGGTGAACGTCGTGATGGTGCCCCGCGTGGCGAACGCCGCGATGGTGCTCCGTTTGGTGAGCGTCGCGAAGGTGCGCCGCGTGGCGAACGCCGTGACGATGCCCGCCCGGCCTTTGCCCGCGAAGCTGGCAACGACGCACCGCGCAGTGACAAGCCGCGCAGCGAAAAGCGCAGCAACGCGGAACGTCCCGAAGGAGCCCGCCCCTTCGGTGACCGTGCAAAGTTCGGTCATGGCCAGGAGGACGGCGGCCGTCGCCCCGCTCGTGGCAACAACAACAATAACGGCAAGCGCAACTTCGGTCCCGGTAGCGCCAAGCGCCGCGATTCGCATAAAAATGCGGCAAAAGCCTAAAAGCTAAACGCACGGCGCGGAGTGTCCTTAGACACCCCGCGCCGTAAGCGCCCTAAAATTGTTCATGAGGGCGTAAAAGCGACTGAAAAGCCGAACAAATCCGGCCTTTTCGACTCCCAATCAGACACTTCCAAAAATCTTTGCCCCAACTGTGCATGGTTCTTGCATTGCCATATGCATTGTATTCAAATGGTCGCAAAAATGGGGACCACACCTTTGGCATTTGATGAAATGATGAAAGCGGACGACAGTCCGAGAGCGCCCTACGAAACCTACTTTCAGTGGTATTCCGAACAGGATCCAGCCCATTTGAAGGCCAAGTCCAGGGACGCGGAAAACATCTTCCGCAAGACCGGCATCACCTTTGCGGTCTACGGCCATGAAGACTCTTCCGAAAAACTCATCCCCTTCGACATCATCCCCCGCATTATCTCAGGTCGTGAGTGGCGCAAGCTGGCGCAGGGGATCGAACAGCGCGTTTTGGCGCTCAATGCCTTTCTCGATGACATCTACCACAAGCAGGAAATCATCCGCGCCGGTCGCATTCCGCGCGAACTGATCGAGCGCAATGAAGCCTTCCTGCCGGAAATGATCGGCTTCTCGCCGCCCGGCGGCGTCTACACCCACATCGTCGGCACGGATATTGTGCGCACCGGCGAAGACCAGTTCTACGTTCTGGAAGACAATGCCCGCACGCCGTCCGGTGTCAGCTACATGCTGGAAAACCGCGAAACGATGATGCAGATGTTCCCGGAACTGTTCCAGAGCAACAAGGTGCAGCGCGTCGAGGACTATCCGTTCCAGCTTCGCCAGTCGCTGGCCTCGCTTGCCCCTCCCGGCTGCAAGGGCAAGCCCCGCGTCGCCGTTCTCACCCCCGGCATCTACAACTCGGCCTATTACGAACACTCCTTCCTCGCCGATATGATGGGCGTCGAACTGGTCGAGGGTTCGGACCTGCGCGTCATTGACGGCAAGGTGAAGATGCGCACCACGCGCGGTTACGAAGCCATCGACGTGCTTTACCGCCGCGTGGATGACGATTTCCTCGATCCGCTGACCTTCCGTCCCGACAGCTGTCTCGGCGTGCCGGGCATCATGGACGTCTACCGTTCGGGCAACATCACCATTGCCAATGCACCCGGCACCGGCATTTCCGACGACAAGGCCATCTATTCCTACATGCCGGAAATCGTCGAATTCTACACCGGCACCAAGCCGATCCTCGAAAACGTGCCGACCTGGCGCTGCTCCGAGCCGGACAGCCTGAAATACGTGCTGGAACACATCGAGGAACTCGTCATCAAGGAAGTGCACGGCTCCGGCGGCTACGGCATGCTGGTTGGCCCGACCGCCTCGAAGAAGGAGCGTTCCGACTTCGCTGAGAAGCTGAAGGCACGCCCCGGCAACTACATTGCCCAGCCGACCCTTTCGCTCTCCACCGTTCCGATTTTCGTGGACAAGGGCATTGCCCCCCGCCACGTCGATTTGCGTCCTTATGTCCTCGTCTCAGACAAGGTGAAGATCATCCCCGGCGGTCTGACCCGCGTGGCCCTCAAGAAGGGTTCGCTCGTGGTGAATTCAAGCCAGGGTGGCGGCACCAAGGACACCTGGGTTCTGGAGGACTGAGATATGCTGGGAAGAACCGCCAACGGACTCTACTGGATGTTCCGTTACATCGAGCGTGCTGAAAACATTGCGCGTCTTGTCGATGCGGGCCTGCGCATGTCGCTGACCCGTTCCGGCGCCGCCGATTCCGATTGGGAAGGCGTGCTGCAGAGCGCCGGCATGCGCGAAGGTTTCATGGAAACGCGTGACCCGGTCGTCACGGCTTCCGAAACCATCGATTACATGCTGCGCGACAAGTCGAACCCCTCGAGCGTCATGTCCTGCATCGAATCGGGCCGCAACAACGCCCGCATGGTGCGCACGGCTTTGACGCGCGAGACGTGGGAAGCGACGAACGAATACTGGATCGAGCTGAAGCAATTGCTCGCCCGCCGCGTCAAGGCCGCCGAACTGCCGGAAGTCATTGACGTGATCAAGCGTCGCGCCGGTCTGGTGCGCGGTGCCTTCCATGGCTCCATGCTGCGCAACGAGCTTTACAACTTCTCGCGCATCGGCACCTTCATCGAGCGCGCCGACAACACCGCCCGCATTCTGGACGTGAAATATTACGTTCTGCTGCCGGGCATCAGCCATGTCGGCTCATCGCTCGATAACGCCCAGTGGGAATCCATCCTGCGTTCGGTATCGGCCCATCGCTCCTATCGCTGGGTCTATGAGGGCGAATATCGCCCCTCGGAGATCGCCGACTTCCTGATCCTCAACGGCCAGATGCCGCGTTCGCTGATCTACTGCGCCGAAAAGATCGTCAGCAATCTCGGCTATCTCGCCCGCCAGTATGGCGAACGCCATGCCGCGCACGACACCGCCGAAGCGATTGACCGCAAGCTGAAAAGCCTCTCCGTGAAAGAGATCATGGAACAGGGCCTGCATGATTTCCTCGAGGATTTCATCAGTCACAACAGCCAGCTCGGTCAGGAAATCACCGACGGCTATCGCTTCTACAGCTGATTTCAACGGCGGCCACGCCACGCAGGACCAGACCGATGCGACTGAAAATCTCGCACAAGACCGAATATATCTACGATCAGCCGGTGCCCTACTCGCTGCAGCGTCTTCGACTGACCCCGTTTTCCGACAAAAGCCAGCGTGTTCTGGATTGGTCGGTCAGCGTCGAGGGTGCCACCGTCGAATCCGCCTTCAACGATCAGTTCGCCAACCACACCGAGCTTGTCTCGGTGGAAGGTGATCGTCATGCCGTGACCATTCTCGCCACCGGCACGGTGGAAACGATGGACAATAACGGCGTCATCGGCCCTCACAACGGTTATGTGCCGCTGTGGCTTTACCTTCGCGATACGCCGCGCACCAAGGCTGGCAAGCTGGTGAAGGAACTGGCCCGCGGCATCTCCGGCGATGGCGAATTGGCCCGCATGCATGCGCTCATGGAAGCCATCCATGAAACCGTGACCTATGAGCCGGGCACGACCGACACCGAAACCACCGCTGAACAGGCGCTGGAAGCGAAAAACGGCGTCTGTCAGGATCACGCCCACATCTTCATTTCCGCCGCCCGCTTCATGGGCATTCCGGCGCGCTATGTCTCGGGCTATCTGTGGATGGAAGACCAGCCGCACCAGACCGCGACGCATGCCTGGGCAGAAGCCCATATTCCGGGCCTCGGCTGGGTCGGTTTCGACGCGGCCAACAAGATCTGCCCGGATGAGCGCTATGTGCGCGTGGCCCTTGGCCTGTGCTACCGCGATTGCGCCCCGGTTTCCGGCCTGCGCTTCGGCTCCGCGGCAGAAACGCTCTCCGTGACCCTCAGTGTCGAAGAGATGCAGAGCCAGAGCCAGTCGCAATCCTGATGCGAACAATGGGTCCGGGTGGCACGCCTCCCGGATCACCTCGCCTGTCGCCGGAAAGACCGCACAAGCCCGGCACAAGTCTTTGATGGTCCCCTCCTGTCGACGATCAATCGAGCGCACGCATTTGCCTGCGCGGGGGTGCCATGCTTTTCGGGCGTTCGGTGTTTCATTCCGTGGTGGAAAGGCTGGAGGCCGAGGCGAGAGAGGCTGGCCTTGACGAAGACCCGCGCCCGCTTTCGGCGCGCATCGCGGGCCTCAACGCCTCCTTTGCCGCCGCCACGGCAGAAACCGAGACGGCCCGCTTCTTTCGCTCCGAAAGCGCCTATCTCGATGCTCTGACCGACCGCGCCAGTTATGCGGAGGAACCACTGCCGCAGGAACCGTCCCCGCAACCGGCCCTGCCCCCGCCTCACCTGACGCGCCTCAGCGCCGAGGAGATCGCCGAGGATCTGGCCATCACGCCGGATATGACCGCTGCAGGATTGCAAGACCTTCGCCGCAGCTTCGCCCGCCAGAACCACCCGGACAGCGTGGCAGGCGAATGGCGTGCAGCGGCCACCACCCGCATGACCATCGCCAACCAGATGATCGACGCGGCGCTGCGCACCCGCCGCAGCCGATAAAATCTATTCGAGCGGGATCAAGGAATAACCGTTGAAGCCGCCGCCAAGCTGGGTTATGAACCGGCACCGGGCGAGTCATTTCCGCCCCGAGCGCACCCGTAGCTCAGCTGGATAGAGTGTTGGATTCCGATTCCAAAGGTCACAGGTTCGAATCCTGTCGGGTGCGCCATTAATCATTGAAATTATTAAGTTTTTCGCGATTTAAAAAATTCCGCCCCTATTGCGCCCCTAAATTCCTAACGCTGCCGCTGCCTCAACATGGGCGGGGCGCACAAAAGACGCTTTGATTGCGGCAGCAGGTGCCTCATGGTGTGAATGGCCGTGCGTCCGTGCCCACGCCCTGCCGGATCGCCACGGCCACCCCCCGGCCTGCCCCGAAGACCACCCGATTTTCGTCTATAATGCACGCCGACAAAACGGCGCGGTTTTTGACTTTTTGACAAATCAGACAAACAGTATCACGTTCCCCAACACAGGAACGCTTGCTCGGCGCGATGGACAAACCGAAGAGGCGTTCGGCAGTGTAGGCAGGCTCATCTTGGAGTGTGCCCGTCGAGACCAAGTTGGTTGAAAAACAGAAGGGGCCAGTATGTGCGAGAATGTATCCGGCTCGGGCACTTCGCCCAACACTTTTGCAGACAATCTTCGAAGAGCACGAATTGCCCGAGGCTGGAGTCAATCCGATCTGGCAGAAAAGCTGGAAACTAGCGATTTCGTGATCGGCCCCCCAAGGATTTTGTTGAGACTTGTTGAGCTATGGGAAGAAGGCGATCCCGTACACAACACAGCGCATTTGCTCGATCTGTCTCGAATTTTCGGCATTCCAGTAGAAGAACTTGACCCAAACGCGCCAGACACCCCGCCAATGCACATTATTTTCGATTGATGCCCGGCATGACGGGCCAACCGCGCTGATAATTTTTTACGCTCCGACTTGAGCACAGACCCCGCCAAAATCGGCATTGCGCTTGGGCGTCAAATGCCGGGCTTTGCGACGAAATCAGCCCACAGTGTTGCTTCGACTATGGAACGCGCTTCCGGCACGGACACTCCCGAATTGATTAGCTCGCGAAACCTATCTCTCATTCGGATGTGATCATCCGGATATTTGCGAAGCGTATCGGGCAGCTTAATTCCGTCTCGATAGGGCGTTCGTGATCCGTCAGTATTATCCCGCCATTCGATCACCATGTCCGGAACGAACGTGAAGCGCGCGGGAGCGTCTATGTATTGGGGCGTCAGACAGCGCCAGACACCATTTCGCTCCACGACAGAGTGAAGGATGAGGTCTGACCCTTCGATGATCCAACCCCAAACGTGCTTTGAAATGCCGTCGGGGTCGCTTCCGGCATAGGACGAACAATTCCGGTGGCAATCGTATGGTGCCATGCCCATTGCCAGAAGGTATTGGTTTGGAACCCGCGAGACAGTAACGCGTGGCAGGGCAATAACTTTGGCAAGGGTTTCAGCTTCCTCGGGAGAGGCGGGAAACGCCATGTTCTCAACATTAAAGGCAACATACCCGTCGATTGCCTCTCCAGACGGCGGCTCAAAGGTTGCTCCAGAATTCTCCATATGTGTCCGCCATGCGCTATTTTTCTTCGCACACCTGAACATGAAATGTAATCTGGCGAAAGATAGAAGCAGCCATAGGGCGATTTTTTGCCAGACGTGCTATCGGGCTGTTGCCTTTTTGAAAGCGCCGCAGCAATCATTAAGGGCCGTGGGAGCTTGCCGTGAAACCAGCTTTGTTATTCATTTTTGCGCTTGTTGCGTCGAGCGCCGCCGCGTCTGACTACCCCACCATCGGAATGCTCTACAACCAGCAGGAAGACGCCTCACTTACGTTCAAATGCAAGCTGACGGATACACAGCGCCTTCAATGCGATTTTATTCAGACGGCCATACGGAAAAAGGCAAAGCCAGCAGATTTGGAAAAGAAGATTGACGAGGCCCGCAAAAACTACCCGGCGGCAGCCAAGGAGTTCTCGGACCCCAAGCAATGCAATATGGTTGGGGTATGGCTTGGTATGGCTACAGGCGCAATTTCTATAGACGCCGCTCTTGCGAGAAATCCCGGCATTGCCAGCGATGTCGCGAAGTTCAAGGAGGGGATGGGCCGGTTAAGGCAAGATGGTGCGGCAAACCCGAGTGTTCTGGCCCCGTTCAAGGCGCTCGCAGTAATGTGCGATCACCCGACTATTGAGAACTACCTGAAAATTGCATCTGTGAACCACGAAAAAGACCTGCGAACGTGTCAGGTCAGTTCAAACCCCTTTACACAGGAATTTGTCTGGGTTTCCGACTTTGGGAACTCGGGGGCTTGGGTGGTTTCTTCACAACCCGAGGGGCCATGTGGTGTGGTTCAACTCTCTCGTTTCGAAAAAGATCAGGCTAATGCCTCTGGTCTTTTCTGGCGCTACATCGCTCGCAAGGCCGCTACCAATCCCTCTGGCAACATCATGCCGGGGTTAACTTGCTCGTCGGTCGATGAAGCCGAATACGTCTACGACTGGAAAAAATCGCGGTCTGATTTCCTACAGTGCGATTTCGTAGAGTTTAGCCCTATTTAGCCCTCGTCAAAAAATGAACGATTGAAGCAGTTTTCGATTGAACAGGTGACTTACTGAACCTCTGTTGTGTAATATACTCACATGAATATTAGAATTCATGTTGAGGTTCCGATCTATGGGCGTATTTGGTCAATTCCAGAACGATGATCATCGCGAAAAGTTCTTTTCGCGCCGCGATTTACGCCGATTTGGCGGCAGGGATGCCGAAGTTTGCGGGGCGAATACTAAGACCGGAAAGACTTGTGAGAATGTCCCTGTAAAGGACGGCAACGGGCGCTGCCTGCTTCATGGCGGGCCGACGCTGGCGCGCGTTGTCCGGGATCGCCAACTTGCCGACCTCAAGGCAGGAAGGATCACCCCGGCGGAATGGCAGGTCTTTGAGGGGCGGCGCATTCGCAACCGGCTGCAGAACACGTGGAAAAAGTCGCCGTGGTTTCCGGGGCAAACCATCGATCTGGGCGAACATGAGATTGCATTTAGGGCGCATTGCGAAGAGTTGAGCGTTCGCCCCGAATATCTGGCACCAGCAGTGCTGGATTGGTTGCGCTGGCGCTTCCGCCGTTTGCAGGTAGATCGACGGGACGACGCCAAGTGGTCGCACACCGTGCGGGTTGAACTGCCAGCACGCGTTCATAAGGCAGGGGCAATGCCCGAAGGATGGATGCCGCGCGCAGAGTTCGCAGTAAGCGAAGAAGCAATGCACCGTGTCGAGCGCACCGCGGCAATCTCCAAACGCCAGCGGCCCGACCACGTTGTGCGAAAAGTGAAAATCGCCGTCCAGCGCCGCCTACGGCCCGGCAGGCCGCCTTCTGCAAAGCGCGTGCTGTCAGACATTGAAGAACTCGCGAGCCTCTTCCACGAGCATCGTGCGACACTAGGGCCGCTGTTTGCAAAGTGCCGGGGCCAAGAGGAGCAGCGCGACCTGCTTGCGGCGCTCCGGGAGTTGAAAGAGCGGCCCGAAGATCGGGCCGCCCAATTGCGGTGGTTTGGTCTGGTCAACGGGTTAGCCAGTCGAAGGGATTGACGCCCTCGCCAACAATTACCGTGCCATGACTTCCCCTTATCTTGAGCGCCAATTACACAAGCGGCTCGTCAGGGAGGGGATATGCCAACGCCGTCAGGTCTTGCGCAAACCGCAGCATTGCAGGATGTGCAGGATTATCGCCCAGATAGCATCCTGCAGGGGCCTTAAGGCGATGGAAGGTGTAAAGTTCGACCACACGCCCCTGACACGGGGGAAGCACCGCGAGGATGGAGGGGGCGTGGCCAGTGTTGAGGTGCTGAATATCGTCCCTCGGCCCGCTGTTCGTGTTCGTGAAGTGGCCGCGCATATTTTCCAACCGAAGCCGTGCGATCTGGATGTCGGACATCACAGCGCCGGAAGGGTTGACGACATCGCGGATGGCACACCAAGCCTCATAGGAGGGCTTAAAAAACATCGCAATCGTCTTTGGCTTATCACCATACCGGCGCTGCCTGTCCATCTGACGCTGAAGCTGCAGGTCCATCTGGGTCATAATCTCCCGCAAGAACACGGCACCAATCGGACGAATTTCAGCCCAGTTGATAAAATCGAAGGCGTCATGCCGCTCGTCAGAAGAGGCAGACAAGATAAGTTCTCCGATCTTGTGCCCCTGCAAGATGCTATCCGGGCGGTATTCCGGTGCAGGGCCATATTCGGCTTCGCGGAGATTGTTGATTTCGGTGTTGCGCATCGGATGTCCTCCTTTAAGCGCTGATAACTTTTGTGAACGGCAGTTATCGCGGTTTCCGGCTGCCTTCATTTTCCGGACGCGGGATATGAATTTTTAGTCGCCTTCTTCGCTTTCGCGTCAGACGGCGTTTTCCACAGGGTTTTCCACAGGCTGCGTTTCCACGTCCGGGCCACGTCCGGGCCACATGCTGCAATGCGCCCGCCGGACGTGGGGCCTCCCGGCAGCGGCTAGGCGCGCCCCAGAACGGCTAAATTTTTGCTCCAGTCGTGAAGGGAAAAAGGCAGCAAAATACCGTTGCTCCAGTCGATTTTGCTCCAGTCGTCCCGCCCGGCAGAAAAAGCCAGAAAACAAGGGGATTTTCTGCTCCAGTCGATCTTTTTCCCTAAGGTAAAAACAACTGGAGCACCCCTCACACTTGAGGGTGTGAGGGGGTGCGCCGCCGTCATTTTTTGTGACGATTGCTCCAGTCTGCTCCAGTCCGCTCCAGTTAACTGGAGCAACTGGAGCAAAGGTTGGATTTTGACTTCCCCCTGCCAGAAAATTCCACGTCCGGGCGCGGCAGTTAATACGTCCCGGCCCAGCGCGAGAGACGTGTTCGGTCATTCCGCGTCCCCACTGTCTGTGCCGTGCGCGTCGTCGCCGGGTTCGTCTTTCTCTTCATGAGACGCAAGCAAGTCAGCAGGAATACCGACGCGGATACAAACGCGGCTCCTGCGTTGTTGGTCGAGGATCGTTTCACGGATCAGGCCCCCGCTTGCCAACCAGCTTGCCAACTGGCCTCGGACCCGTGCGTGTGCGGCGGCCTGCTCCGGGGTCCTGTCTGCCGCCTTAGCGCCCGGAACGCCAATGTTCAGCCCAAGCGCCGTAGCGGCGACATATCCCACCCACTCGCTTGAGCGCGGGTCATCACGCGGCGGGGCGGGCAACGCGGCAATGGCGTCTTGCACCAGCTTCAATTCGGAGGCCGTGCCGGGCACCGCGCCCGGCGGCACCCAACGTTCTGCCACAGCAACGAAGTCCCCCGTTGGGTATTCGGCATTCCCGTTCCCCAGCCCGACGCTATGCAGACGGACCCATGAGGCCTCGGCAGCGGGGGCGAGGTTAGCCTTACCATTCTCAACGCGAAGCAGACGGCGGCGGTCTTGATCGGATACACCAAAGCGCGCCGCCTCTTTCGGCGTCATGCGCACAACCTGACGGACAATGCGCGCCGCATCGACAATAGCCGACGCCCCGCGAGAAGCCCCTGCCCCTGCCGTGTCCATGTCCATCGCCGCTGCCTTCGATGAATGGTGCACAAGAATGACCGCCGCACCTGCTTCGTGCGCAATCCGCCGCAGAATGCCTGCCAGAAAGTTCATGGCGGTATTGTCGTTTTCGGGCAGGCCATGGATCGCACCCAGAGGGTCGAGCACAAGAACCTCAATGCGCTGCGTCGTGAGCAATTCCACCAATGCTCCAGCCGCGCCGGGAACCTCCTCCAGCCCGTTGCGCCCCATGCTGGCCAAATGAATGGGAACGTCGCGTCCAGAGGACATGGAAAGCCCACCCGTCAGCCCCGCAGGCGTCAGGTTGAAATGCATCAGGGTAGCCGTCAGGCGACGGTGCATTTCGTTCAAGTCGTCTTCGCCGTTGTGGATATGGACCCGCAGCGGGCGAACAGGCTTTTCCCCAGCCAGCAATTCGCGCCCCGCCGCCATGGCGACGGCCTCGGACATGATAAGAGAAGACTTGCCCGCGCCGCCGGGGGCGACGAGGACGTGAATGAAGCCCGCAATCACAGCCCTGCCGTAAAGCCATTGACGGGGCGGGATTGTTGCCGGTGAAATTCGGGTGATCGGAGCAAAGAAAGATGCCGTTGAAAGCAGGGCCGTGCGGTTCTCTGCCTCGGCTTGAGCAAAAGCGTGCGCAGCAATCGCGGAATGAACGCGCTTGTAACCCGCCGGGTTCACTCGTTCGAGCGTTTGCATGACAGTGCCCCAACCCGTGTGCGGATTGGTGCATGTATCCCAAAATCTCGCTGGCTCTTCCGCATCGGCCCCACCATTGCGGTACGTCCAATCCACGAAAAGTTCGCGGGCCTCAATATCGAACCCCGCTTGCACGGCGGCACCCTTGAGGGCGTGCCCGATTTCCTGCCATTGCACCCGGTCATCAAAAGGCCCGCCGGGTTCGTTCGGCAATTCGTTCAAGGCCATTTCGAAAATATCAAGGCTGGGCGCGGCCCAACCAATCTTCTGGTCGGTTCGAGCGTTCACAACATTCGCGGCTTCTCCCTGCGAAATCGCACGGCCCGGCAAGTTTGCTTGCTCGGCAAATGCCGCAAGGTCAGAGCACAGGTTATCCAGCGTGAATGTCCGGGGCTTGTTAGAAGCCGCCCCCTCTGCCGTGAGGACTGGGACAGCGGCGGAAAGCTTTGCGCCTCGGAGGCGCTTGGACGCTCCGGGAATGTTGCAAGTGAAGGGAACCCGTCCGATACGGGGCAAATCCGACACGTTGTCCGAACCCACCCGCGCCATGGCAGCGCGCAACGGCGCAATCGACGCTGTGAGGGCGTTCCCCTTCAATTCTTCAATGTCGAAATATACGTGGTAGCCGTTGCCCGTGCTCAACACTGCCGAAGCGCCAGCGTCTTCCAATCCCTGCAGGTGCGGCTCCCAGCCACCTTGCGGCGCATCCTTATTGTCGAGGTCCAGCATGACCTGCCGCCGGGCGGCCACGGCCTTGTCCGTTGACGCGCCGTTACGCCCATCGCCTTCTGCCCCGCGTGTGCGTGGGTTAACGCCCATGTAGATGTTACGAAGCCCGTTGTGCCGGGCAATAAAGTCCACAGCACCGGCACGCTGTCCGGGATCGCTCAAATCAAAGTGACGGTTTTCCGCTGTCGCCTTGCCGTCAGGGGCGAATGCCCGCAACTCAACCAGTTCGCCCGGACGGTAACGGGGGGCAATCCAGTTTACCGCCAAATCAGCGGCATTGGACGAGCGCAGGATAGTGTTCAGTTCAGCCGTTTCGTTCGTGGCCAAACCCAATGCAACCCGCACGTTAAGGCGGGCAACGCTGCCCTCATCTGCCAAAACAACACCCGCACCGCGGAGGCGGTCAAGGGTCGCCTCGGTTGGAGTGACCGAAGACGATGCTTGCGCAGCAGCAGGCGCATAGGTATAAGAGTTCATCATGAAAAGTATCTCCAGCCCGGTCGCGGTCCCACGCTTCCGGGCTTTTCTTTGGGATCAGTTCGGGTTGGAAGCGGCGGACTGGCGCTCGATCCAGTCTTGAAGCTCGGAAGCCTTCCAACGCGAAACGCGGCCAAGCTTAACGGGCGCGGGAAACCGCAGACTGGTATCGCGGCAACGGATGCGGCGATAAATTTCCGAGGTCGAAAGACCAACCGTTGCCCGCACCTCCTTTAGAGGCACCAGCCGATCATTAATTCGTGAAGCCATTATCACACCTCGTGGCACGCCCAGACCAATTCCGGGCTTCATGAGGGCGAACGCTAGGAGCGGCCTGTAGAGGCAGTAAACCCAAATCTTGCAAATAAAAGGCAGTATTGCACAGAAAAGTGCGGAAACCTGTCTGCCTTGTCAAACCTTTGACAAAACAGACAAAATCAGGTTGCTCCAATGGCGGATGAAACCATGGGCGATAAATGCAACAAGAACGTCGCATTTGCTGCCCGTAACGTTCTCAAAAGCAGAAGGATCGGATTAAAATTGCGAAAAGCTTGGGCGTATATTTGCAGTACACGCCGCACACCACTCGCCCCGTCAAACACTATTGCCGCCGTATTACACACGCCCGGCAGTGGGGAACGGAACAACGTTTTCGGCAGCCCCCTCACTCCCGAGGTATCTCTCCCATGCCTCCAGCAACTCCATGCGGCGCTCAATCGGGGCCGCACGGACATAGGCGGCTTCCACTTCGCCCATTTCATGGGTGAGTTGGTCTTCCACCAACTCACGGGCAAAGTTCGTGCTCGTGAAGGCCCATGTCTTGAATGTGGACCGTGCACCATGAACCGTGTATTGGCCGTAATCCATGCGGCGCATGAGCATTGCACAAGCCATGTCGGACAATGGCTTTCCCTCCCTGTAACCGGGAAAGATGAAGCTGTCCGGCGTGGGGGTATCTGGTGCCAGCGCCCGCGCCGCACCAAGGATTTCGATCATGCGCGGGGTCAACGGAATGACGTGCGGGGTGGTCCGATGCCGACGATTTTTCAGTCGAGCACGCGGGATTGTGAGCGTCTTTGGGTCGCTCGCCATATTGATTTCCGACCACACTGCCAATCGGATTTCACTTGCTCGGGCAGCCGTAAGAATGATGAGTTCCAAAAGCAAAGCCGCACGAGCGGCTTCATTCTCGCCTTGACGCTCGCGCAATTGGCGCACAAACGTTGCAATCTCTTTGTGCGGAATAGAGGCGTGATGCTTGGCCGGGCGCTTTTGCGGCGGCGCAAGTGTAGCGTTGAAATTCTCCCAAGCGGCAGGGTTGTTGCCTTGGTAATATCCGTTCTGAATGGCGTGCCGGAACAGCCGCTCAACATATTCCCGTGCATAGGCCGCCGAAACAGGAATACGTGTCCAGATGGGCCGCAGAATAGCAAGTACGTCCTCGCGGTTTATATCGGCCACCTTCTTTTCGCGCAGCGGTGCGGCATAAGTCTTAAATGCCCGCACCAACCGCTGGCGGCTTTTGTCGTTATCCAGTCGGGCAAGCGCGGCGGGAAGGAACATTTCATCGGCATAGCGGCCAAACGTCATGGTGTTGGCCTTTTCAGCCTCAAGCGCTGCCCGCGCAGCGCCCGCAGCGCGCTCGGCTTCGCTAATTGGGTCAAGACCCTTGGCAACACACTCCCGCGCCGCCTTGGCCTTCTCCCGCGCCATAGCAAGCGTGATCGCGGGGTACGCGCCCAAACCCATTTCCCTTTGGGGGTGCCCCTTAAGTTTGAACCGATAGGACCAGCGCCCGCCGCCGTCCCTTGCCACGCGAAGCGTAAGGCCACCGCCGTCGTTTAGCATCGTGCCCGCCTTCGCATTCTTAATGTGAGCGGCGGTCAAAAGATGAAGCCCACGGGCCATTGCCACACCTCCCCTGTCAAATGCCCATTTGTGCGCGATAACCCGCGACCAGCCATCCCGGCACGGCAGCGGCGCGGGCGGCTTGCTCGGTGGTCAAACCGTCATCCTCAATCAATGAGCAGAGAAGAGAAGAAAGTTCCAGCCACTCCCGCGGGCAGGCTGCCCGGCCATCTTCGCTTAAGCAGGCCGTCAGGGCCAGCATTTGGCCGAATGCAGGACCGTAGGCGCTGTAATCCGGCGAATGCTTGAATTGGTTGGCGCTCAAATAAATTACGTTCCGTTCATTCATGATGCTTCCCTTAAAGCCGTGGGCCGCTGCCCGCATACATGTCCGGGAGCACCACGCCCACGGCCACGCCCCTAAACTGCCCCTAATTTTTAGGGGCTGTCAAGGCACGCCATGGCACGCTGTGGGAAAGACGATGACGGTCGGAAAGATTTATATTGTTGTTTTTATTGACGTAAACCCACGTCATGGGCCTTCACGGGAATTCAGTTCGACGCATGTCGGGTGCGCCAAGTTATTTGATGTCTGCTTAAGAAGCGTTTTCGTTCGTGACATTTGGTGCGAAATCGATACTCTCAACCAATGAGAGAGATTCCTGCGATTTTAAGCCTAACCATCTCTACGCGAGAGCCGATAGAACTCGGCGATTTCGTTGGACAGTTCCTATCTCTTGCAAACGAATTTGATAGATTTCTTAAGGAAGATCATCCCGATTTGAAATCGGACATTCAATTTTATGTAAAAGAAGTAAGATCTGGATCTATAGTCGCAGATTTGATCCCTGCCTTCGCAGTAGCCGCTCCTTTTATTGCCCAAATCGATCAAGTTATGGTCGTTGAGGACTTTGTCCGGAGATGGGGAAATCGTATTTCTGGGCTAATTTCGGGTAACAAAGAACCTGGTTCACCAACTGAATCGAAAAGTGAATTACTTGATTTTTCAAATGCGGTAGCTGCAATCGCTAAAGACCCGGAAGCAAGCGCGACTCTTCAAGCCGCGACATACGAAGATGGAAAGAAGAAAATCAAAGCCGTCTTCCGTTTTGACACTCCTCAGGCAAGGCAAGCAGAAAGGACTATCGAGCAAAGACGCCGAGAAATCGATGCAAAGTCTTCGATAGTATTTCAACGCGTTTTGATGGTCTTCACTCGAAGTGACGTAAACAATGCCGACATTGGAAAGCCTTCGGGTGAAAAAGTTAGAATTCAAGAAATTTCGCTGAAGCCAGTTTCGCTGGTATATGCGTCTGAAATGGCAGAGCAACAAATCAAAAAGGAAGTCAGAGAAGCTGACGATAATATTTTTAAGAAAGGTTTCATGGTCGACGTAAGCGTTAAGTACCACGGTGAAAAAGTTGCCGCCTACGCGTTAATGAACATTCACTCCGTAATCGACCTCCCTGAAGAAGACTAATAAATCCCTCACCCCCGCTTCACGCCCATCGCCACGCGCAAAAAGGCAGCGATGCCGATGGTTCCCAGTGCGGCTGTGGCAAAGAGGGAAGCGTCTAGCCCTAGCCGTTCCATAGCCATGGAAAAGACGAAGGGGGCGGCAGCCCCTGTCGCCAGGCGCGCCGCCGTCATCTTGCCCGAGATTGCCCCATAGCCATCGCTGCCGAAAAGGTAGAGCGGCAAGCTGCCCTGCGCGATGGAATTAATGCCAGACCCCAGCCCGAGACAGATGGCAAACGCCACCGCTCCCACCATGGAAGCGCCCGTCAGCGCCAGAAGCAGAATGCCAAACACCATCAGCGCGGCGGAAATGACGGCCAGCATCGGCGGGGAAAGGTTCGTGCCGAACACCATGTTGATGAGACGGCTCAAAACCTGCGCCGGACCAAACAACGCGCCGATGACAACCGCCGCACCGCCCAGCCCCAGCGCGCCCAGCATCGGCACCATATGGGCAAGGATGGAGGAGAGCGTGAACCCGAGCAGGGCAAAGGCAACCGACACCAGCATCATGGCCGCGCGCCGCCGCGCCTGCGGCACCACGCCCTCTACATGAAGACGCTTCCCCATCTGCCCGCTGGCATGCGCCGCCTTCCCCTTCAGCATGACCCAGAAATGCAGCGGCATGCAGACGAGAAGGTTGAGCGCGGCAAACAGGAGATAAATCTCCCGCCAGGTGAAATGGCCGGAAAGCGCGGTCGAAATCGGCCAGAAAATGGTTGAGGCAAAACCGCCGATCAGCGTGAGATAGGTAATGCCGCGCGGAGCCGTATGCGGATCACGCTCCACCAGCGCCGCGAAGGCCGCCTGATATTGCACCATCCCGGACGACACTTCGGTGAGAATGATGGCCAGAGCAAAGACGATCACCGAAGGTGACCAGGCGCTGAACGCCAGCATGGCAGCTGAGAGGCCGGACCCGATGGTCAACACCGTGGCCGCGCCGATGCGATCCATCTGCCGGCCGATGATCGGGGCTGCCAGCCCGCCCAGGAAAAGCGAGATGGAAAAGACGCCAAACACCTCTTCCAGCGAAAGCCCGAGATCCTTCGCCATGCCCGGTGCCAGAATGGAAAAGGCGTAGAAAAGCGTGCCGTAGCCGATGATCTGCGTCAGGCCGAGCGCTGAAACGAGTGTCAGCGAAATCCTGCGTTCAGACATGCGCCCCCGCAAGGGGAATGGCGCAGGGCGAAAAAGCCTGACGCGCTAGCATATGACCATGTTCCTTGCATCGTAAAATCAAGGAGTAACGGAGCGCCAAACGGCAGGCAAGAACCAAGTGATGGGAGCACACGGCAAAACGAAACGCCCCGGGAAACAACCCCGGGGCGCATGAGAACGCGATGGAAACGGACGAAGAGTGCCCGTCCCGCCTATTACTGCGCAATCGCGTAGGAAATATTCACCGTCACGGAATAGGCGTTTTCGCCCGCCGCCACCGGCACAGCTTCGGCGGCATCCTTGGCCATGGAAGCGCGCATCATCATCTGCGGCGCGGGCATCGGGCGCATGAAGTTTTCGTTGATGCTGATGACGCGGCCAAGCTTCACGCCCGCGGCTTCCGCCAGCGTCTTGGCCTTGTCCATGGCTTCCGCCATGGCGTTGCGCCGCGCCTTTTTGATCGCCTCATCGGGATTATCGTTGGTGAAGCGGATATTGCCGCCATCATTGACGCCGAGCTTCACCGTCTTATCGATCAACGCGCCCAGCTTGCCAAGATCGCGCACCCGCACGCTGACGCCGTTATTGACCTGATAGGAAACAATGACGGGCGCCTGATAAGCCCCGCTCTTCAAAATCTCCTGCTTGTATTGCGGCTGAATGGTAAAGCCGGAGGTCTGCATGTCTTTTTCGGCAACGCCTTCGCTGCCAAGCGCCGCTATCACATCGGCCATGGCCTTGTTGTTGGCAGAAAGCGCTTCCGCGGCCGTAGGTGCCTGACGCACGACAGACAGGTCGACAATCGCCATATCGGGGGCAAGGGTCGCCTGCCCCTCGCCTGAAACGCTGATGATGGCTTCGCTCAGCGGCTGGTCAGCAGCGCGCGCGGCGGCGCTCGTGGCCAGAAGAATCGCGCTCGAAGCCGCAGCAGCAAAGGCAAAATGGCGAAGACGGTTCACGGATGGCATGCTTTCCTCCATAAGTTGAAGCCCATGTTCTGCATGGCGATTGTGAGCGCATTGCGGCGGCTTGAGCATCGGCGCGAATTGGGCTAGAGGGAACGCGTCCGGCGACCATTGCGCCGACACCGCGGACGATTCCGCCGGGCCTGTAGCTCAATGGTTAGAGCCGGCGGCTCATAACCGCTTGGTTGGGGGTTCGAGTCCCTCCGGGCCCACCATTTCGTTTAAAATCAATAGCTTAGATGCCGGTTTTTCTTGGGGAGACATCCAAGGGGAACATTGGTTTGTTCAATCCGTCCTATCTCGTGAAGTCACGATGCGGCATATTCTACCTACGCTGGCCTATACCGAAGCAGCTACATCCACATAAAAAAGCATCAACGCTCAAGGTTTCGCTACGGACCCGTGACCCACGAAAAGCATTGCGCTTGTCCCGCTCCCTAAGCCAGATTGGCGAACAGTTGAATGAACATGGAATTGCACACGGGATGCGTCACGAGGAACTGAGAAGCTTATTGACCGAGCATTTCCACCAGTTGCTCGACAAGGCAAAGGCCGAGATGAACGATACAGGCCCGTTAAGCGCGCTAGACAGGCAGTCGTACCAGAACAGTAAGCGCATCGCCAAGCATGCACGAAAAACAGATACACCGCTCTCCTTTATCAGTGCTGACGACGATCTCCTTGAACGCTTTATCGAGAAGTACAAGCTGAACATCACTAAAGGCAGTACGGAATACATCTGGCTTGAACGGGAAATGAAGCTGTCCTTCTATGGTTTTACAAAGGCGGTACTTGCCTACGACAAATCGTTGCAGAGTTATGATTTCGAAAGCAGTCCGATCTCATATACGGACAGCACTCCCCCAGTCGCCAACAAGGCGGGCATGAGCATCAGTGATGTAGCCGCAGCCTACAGCAAAGAAAGGCAGCGCGGGAACGCATGGGCAGCTAAGACGGTTATTGAGAAGGCCGATCACATCAAGCTGCTTGAGGAAATCCTTGGGAGAGATACCGATGTGAGCAGGCTGACCGCTATGGACGCAAAGCAGGTAAAAGACATATTGCTCTCGTATCCACGCAACCGCTCGAAAAATCCGATAACGCGCGGCAAACCTCTAGCGGAGATTATTGGTATTCCGAACGTTGAAACCATACAGGTTCCTACAATTAACAAATACCTGCAGACCTACAATGAGCTATTCGAGTGGGCAAAGCAGAACCATCATATCAGCGAAAACTTTTTCTCTGGTCTCGCCGTAAGACAGGCCAAGAAGAACAGAGATGGCGACCGAGAAGCGTATACGGATGAACAAATCCGGATGATTCTACATACGGTTCTACACAATGAACGTGGTCTGGTAAAAAAGCCGTACCAGAAATGGGCAACGCTTATCGGCATCTACACAGGTGCCAGGCTTGGCGAGATCGCACAATTACACATCAAGGACGTTCGGGAGCAGGACGGTGTGCAGGTGTTCGATATGAACGACGAAGGGGACCGCAAGAGCTTGAAAACGTCTGCGGCTCGCCGTCTGGTGCCAATACACCGCAATCTTATTCAGGCCGGGCTTCTCGACTATGTAAAGGCTATGGCAGACAAAGGCTCAACAAAGCTATTCCCCGACTTCACCTACGACCCGAAGAACGGATGGGGACGACAGCAAAGCCGCTGGTTCAATGACCGGCTTCTCGTACAGCTTGGATTGAAATCCAAGACGCGCGTCTTTCACAGCCTACGGCACACCGTCAACACGCGACTACTGCAAGCTGGCGTGGCTGACCCATTGGTCAAATCGATCATCGGCCACGAGCAGGATGGCATGACGCACAAGCAGTATTTCAAGGAAGGCTTCACATTGCAGCAGCGCAATGAGGCGATTCAGAAGCTGGACTACGCCCCGGCAACGCAGAACGCTGAAATTTCCACGCAGGATTGACACGGATTCCTGAATACTAGAAACATCCCTTTGAGCCGTACGTGCGGCTCAGGGGCGTAGTAACCCCTCAAGACTAGGACTGCGTGCCACTGAATTGGCACCACTCTTCGACCTTATGGTCGGGGAGCCTGCGGCGTATGCAACAGGTTCTCTGAACTAAAGGCCGTAGGGCCGTGTCTTGCGGTTACTAACTCCCCGATCATCAGAGATCGAAGGGCCATTCGCGGGGACGAACCGCGCCTACCGCCCTTCTGCACGGGAGTAGCGTCTTGGAAATCATCATTATTGGCCTGCTAGCATACGCAGGCTATAGGTTGTTTCGCCACACCACTAGGTCCTGTTGACAAAGTATGGCAGCCATATCTTTGCGGCTGCCAGGGCGAGGAATGCCGAGAAGGATTTTCGTGTCTTGTCGTATCGGGTCGCGACGCGCCGGAACTGCTTGAGACGGTTGAACATCC
>JAIUPA010000025.1 GCA_020161665.1 Pseudomonadota bacterium
CCACGGCCGCCGCCCCCGCCATGTTAACGGTCTTGTAGCGCCCCTGCGCAATGGCCTCGGTGGAGGAAACGACATCGGTGATGCCGATCACCCAGTCATCCGGCAACGGCTGATAGCGTCCACCGCCGATCAGGTCCGTGAATTCGGAAACAACCGGCATGTCGAGATAGAAGAGGTGGGTCAATGGAGCCTCGGCGTTTGCGTGCGCTACTCATGTCACGCCTGCGTCCGACAAAAAAGCCCCGCTTTTGGCGGGGCGCCACTCTCCGCTTGTGGCAGAGAGGTCGTCGATTATCACTTTCCCGTTTACGATCCCGGACGGATCGGGCCCGCCCGATCCGTCCAGTCCGAAAGGAACCAAGGCTTAGTTGCGGTCCTTGTCGACCAGCTTGTTCTTGGCGATCCACGGCATCATGCCGCGCAGCTTGGCACCGACTTCCTCGATGTTATGGGAATCGTTGAGGCGACGGATGCCCTTGAAACGGGCGGCGCCGGACTTCCATTCCTGCATCCACTCCGAGGTGAACTTGCCGGTCTGGATGTCTTTCAGGACGCGCTTCATCTCTTCCTTGGTCTCGGCGGTGATGATGCGCGGGCCGGTGACGTATTCGCCCCACTCGGCCGTATTCGAGATCGAGTAGTTCATGTTGGCGATACCGCCTTCGTAGATCAGGTCCACGATCAGCTTCACTTCATGGAGACACTCGAAATAGGCCATTTCCGGCGCATAGCCGGCCTCGACCAGCGTCTCGTAGCCGGCACGGATGAGTTCGACGAGGCCGCCGCAGAGCACGACCTGCTCGCCGAAGAGGTCCGTCTCGCACTCTTCCTTGAAGTTCGTCTCGATGACGCCCGAACGACCGCCGCCGACGCCGCAGGCGTAGGAGAGCGCGATGTCATGGGCATTGCCCGAGGCGTCATGGTTGATGGCGATCAGGCAGGGCACGCCACCACCGCGCTGATACTCGGAGCGAACGGTATGGCCCGGGCCCTTCGGGGCGATCATGATGACGTCGATGGTCTTCTTCGGCTCAATGAGGCCGAAATGGACGTTGAGGCCATGGGCGAAGGCAATCGCCGCGCCATCACGGATGTTCGGGGCAATCTCGTCGCGCCAGATATCAGCCTGGAGTTCGTCCGGCGTCGCCATCATCATCACGTCGGCCCACTTGGCGGCTTCGGCCACCGACATGACCTTGAGCCCGTCCGCTTCCACCTTCTTGGCGGTGGCCGAACCCGGCTTCAGCGCAATCACGATGTTCTTGGCGCCCGAATCCTTGAGGTTCAGCGCATGGGCACGGCCCTGCGAACCATAGCCGACGATGCAAACCTTCTTGCCCTTGATCAGATTGAGATCGGCGTCGCGGTCGTAATAAACGCGCATGGGAGGCACTCCTTGGAGATCGGTGTCGATGATTGCTTTTGCCCGCGCTTAAAGGCCTAAGTCCGCGCCCCGTCAAGCCTTAAGAGCAAAGGCTTGCGGGATTTCGGGCGAACTCTACGCCGGCAGATGCAGGTTTCCCGCATCGTCGAGCGGAAAAAACGGATTATGGGCAATCTCCCAGAGATGTCCGTCCGGGTCGGAGAAATAGCCCGAATATCCGCCCCAGAAAACGTTCTGCGGGGGTTTGACCAAACGCGCGCCGCAGGACGCAGCATGGGCCATCAGGGCGTCCACTTCGGCTTCGGATCGCAGGTTATGCGCCAGCGTGATGCCGGAAAACCCCGCAGGGCTGTCCGACACAGTTGCATCCTCTGCCAATGCCGCGCGCGGATAAAGCGCCAGCGCCATGCTGCCGGCCTGAAAGAACACGACATCGCCCTGACTGGCCGTCGAGGCAACAAAACCCAGCGCTTCATAGAAGCGGCGGCTGACGGCAAGATCCGCCACGCCAAGTGTGATGAGGGAAA
Organism: Pseudomonadota bacterium; assembly: GCA_020161665.1. Classification (GTDB taxonomy): domain Bacteria; phylum Pseudomonadota; class Alphaproteobacteria; order Rhizobiales; family Rhizobiaceae; genus Ectorhizobium. The sequence goes on from JAIUPA010000025.1 coordinate 1,912, forward strand.
CGCGGGGCTCCATCATTTCTGCACCATCAGCCAGCCGAACAGGGCCACCGATCCCACCGGCGGCAGCAAGGTCTGGATCATCCCGCTCTCGATGATTTGGCGATTGCCGGTCACGATAAAGAGCGCAATGGCCGTCGCGACGCACCAGACAAGGAAGGCATTGGTCGTCTGCCGACGCCCGGCGCGATCCTCCTCATCCTCGGGCGGGAAAGCGATGCGCGCGTAAAGCAGCCAGCCGCCCTGCACCACGGCATTGGCGACCATGAACGGCAGAATCCAGCCGCTCAGCGTCAGCAGCGCCAGCCCGCTGCCCACGGTCAGCGCCGCACCAAGCGTGAGCCAGAGGCGCTTGATCCGCTCCTTCGGCGCAGGCAGGCCATCCAGCGCTTCCAACAGCCGGTCTGCGACGGCATTGACCGCGTAGGTGCGGACATAGACAAAGCCGGTCGCGGCATAAAACAGGCCCATCAGCCGCAAGATCCAGCTCACCGCACCACCTCCGCGAACACCGGCCAGAGCGAGGCGACAAGCAGCCCTGCCATCACCCAGTTGAAGACCTTCACCTTGTAAGGGTCACTCAGCATGCGGCGCAGTCCGACACCGAACAGCACCCAGGCAGACACACAAGGCAAATTGACGATGCCGAACACCAACGCCACCGCCAGCGCGTTAAAAAAAACACTGTCCGCCATGGGATAAGCGG
>JAIUPA010000026.1 GCA_020161665.1 Pseudomonadota bacterium
CAACGAAAACGGCACAGCTGTTTCGACGATGACGGCCTCGGATGTCGACGCTGGCACGACCTTCGCTTGGTCGATCACCGGCGGTGCCGACGCCTCGAAGTTCACGATCAACGCCTCGACGGGCGCGCTGACCTTCGTGTCCTCGCCGGACTATGAAACCCCGACCGATAGCGGTGCCAACAACGTCTATGACCTGACGATCACGGTGTCGGATGGTTCGCTGACGGCGTCGCAGAACGTGGCGGTCACGGTCGCCAACATCAACGAAGCACCCTCGATTGTTGCGGCTCCGGCCTATTCGGTGGACGAAAACTCGACGACGGTCGCGACGCTTGGTTCGACGGATCCGGATGCTGGCGCAACGGCCACCTGGTCGATCGCGGGCGGTGCGGATGCATCGAAGTTCACCATCGACGCCAATACGGGTGTCCTCAGCTTTATCGCGGCTCCGAACTATGAAGCCCCGACCGATAGCGGCGCCGACAACGTCTATGACGTGACGGTTGAAGTGTCGGATGGTGCACTCACCGCGCAGCGCGCGCTGGCCGTTTCGGTCACGAACGTCAATGAAGCGCCGGTCCTGACGTCGGGAACGAGCTTCAGCATGGCGGAAAACGGTTCGGCGGTCGCTACCATGACGGCCTCGGATGTCGACGCTGGCACGACCTTCGCATGGTCGATCACCGGCGGTGCCGACGCATCGAAGTTCACGATCAACGCCTCGACGGGCGCGCTGACCTTTGTGTCCTCGCCGGACTATGAAACGCCGACGGATAGCGGTGCCGACAACGTCTATGACCTGACGATCACGGTATCGGATGGTTCGCTCGATGCGTCGCAGAACATCACGGTGACAGTGACCAATGCGAACGAGGCTCCGGTCATTACATCGGCCGCAAGCTATACGATCAACGAGAACGCCACGTCGGTCGCCACCATGGCGGCAACCGATCCGGATGCCGGTGCATCGATTGCCTGGTCAATCGTCGGCGGCTCGGACGCGGCGCTCTTCGACATCAACACCTCGACCGGCGTTCTGACCTTCGTCGCGGCACCGGACTACGAAGTGCCGACTGATAGCGGTGCCAACAATGTCTATGACGTGACGGTTCAGGCATCGGATGGCACGCTGACCAATACGAGCGCTCTGACGGTCACCGTGACCGATGTGAATGAAACGTTCAACGGCACCAATGGGGACGACACGATCAACGGCACCACAGGTGGTGATCTGATCTATGCCGGTGAGGGCAATGATACCGTCAACGGTGATGCCGGAAACGATCAGATTTATGGTGGAAACGGTACGGATACGCTGAATGGTGACGCCGGTGCCGACACGCTTTATGGCGAAGACGGCAGCGACACCCTGAATGGTGGCGATGGCAACGACACGCTTTACGGCGCAACTGGCAACGACACCATGAATGGTGGTGATGGTGATGATACGCTTTACGGCGGCGACCAGAACGACACTATGATGGGTGGTGCCGGTGCAGACAGCCTGTTTGGTGACTCTGGTGACGATCTCATGTTCTGGGGAACGGGCGATACTGTCCACGGCGGCACGGGATCAGATGTCCTCATCTTCCAGGATGCTCATACGGGCGGTGCGGTTCTGACCGGCATTTATGAGATCGAGACGCTCGATTTCAGCAACAGTCTGACGGACGACCTGACGATTGATGCCGCCGCGCTCGGTCGTCTGGCGCCGGAAGGCAGTCTCCTCACCATCAATCGCGATGCCGGAGATACGATCACTCTGACGGGTGCGACCGACACGGGCTCCGACATTACAATCGGAATGACGGTCTATGACATCTACCAGATGCAGGACGATCAGAGCCATATGATCACGGTCCACGTTCAGGCCGCCTGACGGATCCGAACAACGCATGGACAAACGAAAGGGCCGCGCCGGAAATTCCGGGGCGGCCCTTTTTTATGATCTCAAAATTGTGGGGAAATTACTGGATCAGCTTCACGCCGGGCAGGCCGATCGCTTCATGGGTGGGTGCGAAGGGCGTCGTGCGCGTGATGATCGGGCCGGTGGAGGGCACCGGGCTCGGAGAAACCACGGAAGTCGGCTTTGCCGTCTGGGCAGAGGTCGTCGTCACCGTCGGCTGATTGGTCTTGGCACTGGCCTTGGGGGTCGCTGCAGGCGGCAGCGGCTGCAAGGCCGGAGCCGATGGAACGGCTTTCGGCTTGGAAGCAATGCTTCCTGTGGCCATAGTGTCGGAATAAACCGGCTTCGGCACAGGACGCATTCCGTTAATCGCCAGAAGGCTCGAGACCAGTTCGCCACGCAGCTGCAGGGCGGAAATCTGGGCGCGGCGGCGAGTGAACTTCTGTTCGATCAGGTCGCTGCGCGCCTTGAAATATTCGGCCTGACCATCGAGCAATTCAAAGATCGAGCGGCCGCCGCTCTTGAACTGTTCGAGGTAGAGTTCGGCAACCTTGCGGGCTGCGTCCACACGGGTTGCCAGCGAGTCAGACTTGTCGGAATCGGCCGTCATTGCGCGTGACGCGCTGCGGGCTTCTTCCTGAAGGGTGCGGCGCTGGCGTTCCAGCTTGTACATGGCATTGTCGATCCGGCTGCGGATCTGGTCCTGCTGGCTGTCGTTCAGGCCGCCATCGTAAAGCGGCACCTTCACCGTGGCCAACACATAGGCCGAGAATTCATTGTCGTGCGGGCTGGAATCGTTCATGTTCTGCGCGCCCTTGACCGTTCCCTGCAGGCCGAAGACCGGCAGTTTCTGGGCCTTCGTGGCCGCCAGCTGGTAGCGCAATGCCTCGATTTCGTGCTGGATCGAAATGATGGCCGGATTGGTTTCCAGCGTGGCATTGTCGAGCGTGTTGACCTTGCCGTCCAGCTTTTCATAGCCGCTGGAATCGACATTATCGACCTCGAGGCCCGCAACATAGCGGAACTTGTCGGCGGCATTGGTGCGCGCCGTCTTCAGGTCGACAAGGCTGGTCTTGGCGTTTTCAAGGCGTGTGGTGATGCGCTTGATATCGGCAACGGTCGAGTTGCCGCCTTCCGCGCTCAACTGCACGAGATCGAGAATTTTCTGGTGCGCCGCGATGTTGTCGCGCGTCACTGCCATCATCTCGTCGTTCTGCTTCACCTTGAGGAAGGCTTCCATCATATTGAGGGCCGCTTCTTCCGTCTTGGCAATGCGCATGCTGGTGGCGCTGTCATAGGAGCTTTCAGCGCGCTTCACGTCGTTCTTCGTCGCACCGAAATCATAAAGCGTCTGCTTGAGCGTGATCGAGGCATCGCGACGCAGCGTCGTATCCACCGGCGCGGGCAGAACAAGCTGCTGTGGTCCTGCGGAGATCGATCCGTCCAGCGTCGGCTTTCCGGCGGCTTGCGCGGTGCGAATGCTGGCGAAGATTTCCTTTTCGCGTGACCCGGCCATGCCGATGTCCGGATTGGATTCGACCAGCGCCATGGTCAGCTGGCTCAGCGTCAGCTTTTTGGAAGACTTGGGTGACGATAAACCGGGGGCCATGTCGAGCGAGCCGGACGGTCCAACCGAGCCGGTGGCAAGTGAACTGTCGACGTTCTTGCAGACGCTTGGCGGCACAGGATAGGCCGATTTTTCGTTGCAATCCCTCGGCGGGGCGTGCGCGCACCCACCGAGAACGGCGATCAGCGCAATCAGGGCGCGATAGCTTTTCGTGGGCTGCGAGGACATGAAAACTCCGGTTCAACAAGGATCCACCGTCTGTTTGGTTTGCACAGGCCGAATCACGTTTGGCACCCATGCGAACCACCCATGTTCGGTGATCGTGAGCTGGAGAATACGAAGGTTATAGTTAATGATTGGTTTCGGATCGGACGGAGATTTTACCAAAATCACCGCAACCTTTACGAAGGCCCCGGCCCGTGTCCTGCGGAGAATGAGCTAGGTAACTGTTTTGACGTTTGTTTTGTTGGCGGGGGAGCGCTCTTGTGGAAATTGATTCCGCCATCCCTTAATCAGTATGGTTAATGCGGATGCGGACTTGCCGCTTTTCTTCGGGGTCGCTGAAGTGCATAAGGAAACCATGTCAGAACCGCACACCACACCGAACCCCGCCGATTTCGCCCACATTCGTGAATGGGTCTTTGATCTCGACAACACGCTTTATCCGCATCGCATCAATCTCTTTGCCCAGATTGATCGCAACATGACGGCTTTCGTCTCGGAGCTGCTGCAGCTGGACCCGGTTGAGGCCAAGAAGCTGCAGAAGAAGTATTATCTCGAGCATGGCACGACGCTTCAGGGCCTGATGATCCACCACAAGGTGGACCCGAACGCCTTTCTGGAACGCGCCCACGCGATTGACTATTCCGCGCTGTTGCCGCATCCCGCCTTGGGCGAAGCCATTCGCGCCCTGCCGGGCCGCAAGTTCATCTTCACCAATGGCAGCGTGCCGCATGCCGAGGCCACAGCCCGCGCACTCGGTATCCTCGACCATTTCGACGATATCTTTGACATCGTTGCCGCCGATTTCGTGCCAAAGCCTGCAGGCGAGACCTATGACAAGTTCGCTGCGCTGAACCGGGTCGACACACAGCGGGCCGCCATGTTCGAGGACCTGCCGCGCAACCTCAAGGCACCGAAGGAGCGCGGCATGAAAACCGTGCTGATCGTTCCCAACAATCTGGGTGAGACCTATCTCGAGAGCTGGGAATATGCCGGAGCCGAAGACAGCCACATCGATTATGTGACGGAGGATCTGGAGCGTTTTCTGGCGACCCTCGTCAAGGGGCTGTAAGCGGCCCGCCGCGCAACCCTTACGAAACTTTCATCTACCTTACAGGCTTTTAAGTGGTGGTTGCGGCTGGCGCGCCGTAGTCTCTCCTCATCAACAACCGATGAGGATTTGACATGAACGCCAAGAAAGTCACCATCGCCGCCTTCGGCAGCCTGCTGCTCATTGGCGGTGTCGCATATGCTGCCTCTGAAGGGTTTGGCCCCGGTGGCATGAATGGCCCGATGGGCGGCCACATGGGTGGCCCGAAGGCCGCCATGCGTGCCGACGCCGCCTTCGTGCGCATGCTGAAGCTGGCCGACACGGACAAGGACGGCAAGATCACGAAGGCCGAGGCCGATGCCGGTTTCACCAAGGTGTTCGATGCCATCGATACCGACAAGGACAACGCCGCAACGCCGGGCGAATTCCGCACCTACATGAAGGCGCGGATGGAAGAATTCCGCAAGAATAACCCCGGCCAGGGTATGGGCCAGGGCATGGGCAAGGGCGCGGAACAGGCCATGCAGGACGGTATGCCGGGACCGGACGGTAAGGGGCCGGGCGCCATGATGGGCAAGCACCAGAATGGTGAGCACGGCATGGGCGGCAAGCACCGCGATGGCGAACATGGCAAGGGTGGCGATGGTCACCGTTGGTTTGGCCAGAATGGTGACGGCAAGGAACGCCCGATGAAGGCCTCCTTTATGATCCGTCAGGCCGATACCGACCAGAACGGTCAGGTCAGCCGCGATGAGGCCCAGAAGTTCGGCGAAGGAATCTTCGTGCGCATGGATACGAACAAGGACGGCGTCATCTCCATCGACGACCTGCCGGATCGTCCGTTCCCCTGATGACAAAGGAAGGCAAGCGCTGCCAGCCCCCGGGCAGCGCCTCTTGAGAGCCCGCTCCGGCACGTCCCTGCCGGGGCGGGTTTCGCGTTTCGCCGGCTACGCGATGCCGTAGTAGTGACGGACGATTTTCCAGCCGTCTTCCGCCGTTTCGGCAAAATGGATGAGATCGACATCCTCCGGCGCAATCGAGCCGAATTCGGCCAGAGCATCGAAGTTGATGATCTTGCGCCAGAACGCCTCCCCGAACAGGATGAGCGGCACGCGCTCCATGCGCCCCGTCTGGATCATTGTCAGGGTCTCGAACAATTCGTCCAGCGTGCCGAAACCACCGGGAAACACGGTGATGGCCTTGGCCCGCTTCAGGAAATGCATCTTGCGGATGGCGAAGTAGTGGAAGTTGAAAGAAAGCTCCGGCGTCACGAAACGGTTCGGGGACTGTTCGTGCGGCAGAACGATGTTGAGACCGATGGTGGGGGCCTCCACATCCGCTGCCCCCTGATTGCCCGCTTCCATGACGCCCGGACCACCGCCCGTTACCACGACGAATTCGGAAAAATCGGATTTGCGGGAAAATTCTGAACACAGCCGGGCGAAGCGGCGCGCCTCTTCATAATAGTGGGAGGCCCCTTCGAGATTGGCCTTCTGGACGGGATTCTTGGCGGCCCAGGCCTCCATGCCGGGGGCGGGAATACGCGCGCCGCCGAAAATCACCACGGTCGAGCGGATATTGTGCTCGGCCAGCGTCATATCCGCCTTCATCAGCTCCAGCTGCAGGCGCACGGACTGCAATTCCGGGCTGAGCAGGAAATCGGGGTCGGCATAGGCCAGTCGATAGGTGGGCGACAGGGTTTGTGGTGTTTTCGGGAAGTTTTCCGCCCGTTTCTTGTCGCTCGAACTGCTGCGCAGCGGGTTCCATTTGCGCGCCTTCGATGCCTCACCCGCCTTGTCCTGCTTGGCCATGCCATTCCTCTTGATTCACTTGTCCGGACAAGCGCATTGACGCCCGCCCGGCTCTCCCTTAGACCAGTCGCTTCTTGAGATAAGCAATTCCGGCACAAGAGCGAAGCGGTTTTGCGTCCGGCCTTGCGTAATTTGTCCGGAACGTTCTGTTCGCTGCCCGTCCGCACATTGAGGAACAGTTATGACCACGGATTTCTCCGCCCTTGAAAAGACCATCGAAGCCGCCTTTGACAATCGCGATGCGGTCAATCTGGAAACCAAAGGCGAGATTCGCGATGCCGTGGACTACGCGCTGGAACTGCTCGACAGCGGCCGCGCCCGCGTCGCCTCGCGCGGCGCCGATGGCGTCTGGACCGTTCACCAGTGGCTGAAGAAGGCCGTACTTCTCTCCTTCCGCCTGAACGACATGGCTGTGGTTGAAGGAGGTCCCGGCGGCTCCACCTGGTGGGATAAGGTTCCCTCCAAGTTCGAAGGCTGGGGTGATAACCAGTTCCGCGCTGCGGGCTTCCGCGCCGTGCCGAACGCTGTGGTGCGCCGCTCTGCCTATGTGGCGAAGAACGTCGTTCTCATGCCCTCCTTCGTGAACCTCGGCGCCCATGTCGATGAAGGCACCATGGTTGACACCTGGGCCACGGTCGGTTCCTGCGCCCAGATCGGCAAGAACGTGCACCTGTCCGGCGGCGTCGGCATTGGTGGCGTTCTGGAACCGATGCAGGCCGGTCCGACGATCATCGAAGACAATTGCTTCATCGGTGCGCGCTCCGAAGTGGTGGAAGGCTGCATTATCCGCGAAGGTTCCGTGCTGGGCATGGGCGTTTTCATCGGCAAGTCCACCAAGATCGTGGACCGCGCCACCGGCGAGATCATGTATGGCGAAGTGCCGCCCTATTCCGTCGTCGTGGCGGGCACGCTGCCGGGCAAGCCCTTCCCGAACGGCGAGCCGGGTCCGGGCCTCTACTGCGCCGTGATCGTCAAGCGCGTCGATGAAAAGACCCGCTCGAAGACGGGTATCAACGAACTTCTGCGTGACTGATTGAACTGAAATACGGGGCATGGCCCGATGCCTTGCCCCGTCTTCGCTATTTTGGACCACCCGTTCCTGTGAGTGCCATGACCGCGACCGATCCCGTTGCCAATCTTCAAACCCTGATCCGCTGCCCCTCCGTCACGCCCGCCGAGGGTGGCGCGTTGAGCGCGCTGGAAGCGATGCTTGCGCCGCTTGGTTTCAAGGTTGAGCGCATGGTGGCGACCGAGGAAGGCACGCCGGATGTCGAAAACCTCTATGCCCGCTTGGGAACCGAGGGGCCGCATCTGATGTTTGCCGGGCATACGGATGTCGTGCCGCCCGGCGAGGAAAGCGCGTGGAAGCACCCGCCCTTTGCCGCTGTGATCGAGGGCGACGAACTCTTCGGGCGCGGCGCGGTGGACATGAAGGGGGGCATTGCCTGCTTCGTGGCGGCGGTCGCCCGCTTCATCGCCAAGAATGGCGCACCTGCCGGTTCCATTTCCTTCCTGATTACGGGCGACGAGGAAGGTCCCTCGATCAATGGCACGGAAAAGCTTCTGAAGTGGGCCGACGCGCGCGGCGAGCGCTGGGATGCCTGCCTTGTCGGCGAGCCGACCAATCCGGACAAGCTCGGCGACATGATCAAGATCGGTCGCCGCGGTTCGCTTTCGGGTCGCATCACGGTGGAAGGCGTGCAGGGCCATGTCGCCTATCCGCATCTGGCCGACAATCCGTTGCGGGGACTGCTGCAACTAACCCACGCCCTGATGAGCCCGCCCTTTGACCATGGAACGGATCACTTCCCGCCATCCAATCTCGAAGTGACCTCCATCGATACGGGTAACAAGGCGGTCAACGTCATTCCGGCCCGCGCCACGGCGGCTTTCAATATCCGCTTCAGCGATGTCTGGAATGGTGAGACGCTGAAGGCGGAAATCCTGCGTCGTCTGGATGCTGCCGCACAGGACGGTCCGCTTCGCCACGGTCGCACGCCGGTGAACTACACAATCGACTGGCCGGAGCGCGTAGGTCAGGTGTTTTTGACGCGCAACGAACCGTTGATTGCTTCGCTTTCGGCCGCCATCAAGGCCGTGACGGGAGAGGATGCGGTGCTTTCCACCACGGGCGGCACGTCCGACGCCCGCTTCATCAAGGACTACTGCCCGGTGGTCGAGTTTGGTCTGGTCGGCCAGACCATGCATAAGGTGGATGAACGCGTCGCCGTCGCCGATGTCGAAAAGCTGACGGATATTTACGAAACCTTCCTGGAAGGCTGGTTCCGGCATGCCGGGGCTTGAGGAAGTCCGCCACTACATGCGCGGTCTCGTGCTGCTGATGCGGCATGACCCGCAAGGCTTGCGGCATTTCGATTTCACCGATCGCGGCATGATGCGCTCTTTCTGGGCCGTTTTCTGGTGCCTGCCGCCCATTCTCATTTCATGGGCCTGGCGACGTGCGCTGTTCGTCGAAGGTATGCCGGACGGCTTTGAGCCTGGTACGCTCTTCTATGGACGCCTTGCCATGGTGGAAGTGGCCAACTGGCTGACGCCCGTTGTGCTGGCGGGGCTCATGCTGCTGGGGTTAGGCGCGATCAGGCTTTTCCCGGCGGTCGTTGTTGTTACCAACTGGCTGTCCGTGCCCTTTTCCTATGCCTTTACGGTGCTGGTCCTCATGCTGGCCACCGCCCCGGCGCTTGCAACGATTGTCTCGCTGATCTGGCTGGTCATGGTTCTGGCACTGGTCGTCGTGCTGTTCCGCATCCTGGCGTTCCTGACCAAGGGGCAGGCGCTGATGACGGGAACACTCACCATGCTGCTGCTCGTGCCGCCGCTTCTGGTGACCGACTGGTTGCAGCAATATCTCGGCGTTTACTGAGCGGGCTTGTAATCCACCTGCAGGAAGTAAAGCCCTTCCGGGGGCGCAACCGGCCCGCAATATTTGCGGTCGCGGGCCTCAAGGGCCGCCTGCACATCATCCGGCGTCATCTTGCCGTCGCCTGCGAGCTTCAGCGTTCCGGCAAAGGAACGGATCTGGTTATGCAGGAAACTTTGCGCCGTCGCGCGAATTTCAATGAGGTCGCCCTGACGGGTCACATCCAGCCGGTCGAGCGTGCGCACCGGGCTGTTGGCCTGGCAATGGGCCGAGCGAAACGTCGAGAAATCATGTTTGCCGATCAGGCGCTGCGCCGCTTCATGCATGGCCTCGTGGTCAAGATGCTTCGGCACCCACCAGGCGCGTTCCGCCTCAAGGGCCAGCCGGGAAGGTCGGTTGATGATCCGGTAGAGGTAATGGCGGCGCACGGCAGAAAAACGGGCGTCGAACTCCGGCCCGACAGCGGTTACGTCCAACACCGAAACCCGCTCTTCGGCCAGCGCCAGATGGGCGTTCAGCGCGTTGCGCAGCTTGTATTCCTTCCACTCGCGGGAAAGGTCGGCGTGGATCACCTGACCGAGCGCATGCACGCCGGAATCGGTGCGCCCCGCGCCGCGGATCGTCACCGCCTCGCCCGTCAGTGAGAGGATGGCGCCTTCCAGCGCCCCTTGCACGGAGTGACCGTTTTCCTGCCGCTGCCAGCCGACATAGCGCGTGCCGTCATATTCGACCGTCATCCGGTAACGAAAACTCATGAGAGCACCGTGCCGGTTTCGATGGGCGTACCCCGCAGGAAGTCCGTGGCTTTGAGCGGCTTGCCGCCCGCTTTTTGCAGTCGTGTCAACTCAACGGCGCCCTCGCCACAGGCGATCACAAGGCCCGTACCCGAAAGCACCGTGCCGATGGCACCGGAACCCGAAGCCAACCGGGAGGCCAGCACCTTCACGCGCTCCGGCTTGCCGTTGACGATGAGTTCGAACCACGCGCCGGGGAAGGGGGAAAGACCGCGAATGCGGTTATGGACATCACGGGCTGCCAGCGAAAAATCAATCCGCGTCTCGTCCTTGGAAATCTTGGCGGCATAGACAACACCGTCGTCCGGCTGCGGCGTGAGCGGCAGATCGCCCGCTTCCAGCTTGGCCATGGCCTCGACCATCGAGGATGCCGCCACCTGTGAGAGCGCATCGTGCAGTTCACCTGCCGTCATCTCGTCGGTGATGGACACCTCGCGTGTCAGCGCTATCGCGCCGGTATCCAGCCCCTTGTCCATCTTCATGACCATCATGCCGGTCTTGGCATCGCCTGCCATGATGGCGCGCTGGATGGGGGCGGCCCCGCGCCAGCGCGGCAGAAGCGAGGCATGGCCATTATAGCAACCAAGCTTCGTGCCTTGGAGGATCGCTTCGGGAAGCAGAAGCCCGTAGGCCACGACCACCGCCACATCGGCATCAAAGGCGCGAAAGCGCGACCGATCCTCTTCGGCCTTGAAGTTGAGCGGGTTCAAAACCGTAAAGCCACGCGCTTCGGCGGCCTTGTGAACGGGTGAGGGGACAAGCTCCAGACCGCGCCGCCCGGCCGGGCGCGGCGGCTGGGTGTAGACCGCAACGATCTCATGCCCCGCATCGGCCAGTGCTTCCATCACCGGCACGGAAAAGTCCGGTGTTCCCATGAAAATGATACGAAGCGACATGGCGTGACCTCAGATTGAAAAAGAGGCCGCGATCAGGCCTTCGACTTGGCGACCTTGGTGAACTTGCGGATCACCATATCGCGCTTCAGGCGGGAAATATGATCGATGAACAGCACGCCGTTCAGATGATCAATCTCATGCTGCATGCAGGTGGAAAGAAGGCCGGTGGCCTCCAGCGTTTCTTCCTTGCCGGCGCGATTGATGAAGCGCACGGTCACGTCAGCGGGACGCTCCACTTCCGCATAATAGTCGGGAATGGACAGGCAGCCTTCCTCATAGACCGAGCGGGTCTCGGAAGCGGCAATGATTTCCGGGTTGATGACCACCAGCGGCTGCTTGTCTTCACCTTCACGCGCAACGTCGAGAACGAGAAGACGGCGCGCAACGCCGATCTGGATCGCGGCAAGGCCGATGCCCGGCGCTTCATACATCGTTTCCAGCATGTCGTCGGCAAGCTTCAGAATCTCGGCATCGACACGCTCGACAGGCTTGGAAACCTCGCGCAGCAGGGGATCGGGCAAAATAATAAGGGGCTTGATCGTCATGCGCATCCCATTACCGCATCTTCGCGGATGATGGAATAAGCAAGCCCGCCCCTCATCGCAAAAAGAACAAGAGGAAAGGGGGAGCGCAAGCGCTGTTTACTTGGCCGAGATGGTAAAGAACTGCGCGCCGCGAATGCGCGAGGTCACGATGCACGGGTCGGAGCCTGCCGGACGCTCGCAGAAGCGCGGATGCATCTTCATGGCAAGGACCATGTTGCCGAAGCGCTGCACGAAGTCGTAGCCATAGATCTGCGCGGTGGCGATCATGAAATAGCCGCCCTCTTTCACCTGAAGGTAGAAGTTATAGGGGCAGCCGTCCTCGTTGCAGTCCGGTCCGCGCTCGCCATCACAGTTGACGGCACCCTGATTGGCCACCATGTCGGTCAGCCCGTCATTGTTGATGTCCTGACGGATGATGAAGCCCGGCTCAAACTGGGTGATTCCGCAGCGCTTCTGGAAAAACTCCTTCTCGTAGACCTCGGGGTCGCGCAGGATTTCCTGTTGCGCAAACGCCGGGCTGGCGACAGGGCAAAGAAGGAGGAGGGCGGTCAGCAGGGTTCGGATCGGGTTCACGTCTGTCATGCTCCGGCATGGCTGGCCTGCGTCGCAAAACAGGCGCAGGCGCTCGGTGGTCATGATCGCACGCAAGTGTTAACGCTTTTTCCAAACCCTTGCCGAAGCGGAGAGAGAGGCCAATGCTGACCATTCTTGATTATGCGGGTGTTGCCGTCTTTGCCGCAACGGGGGCGCTGGCCGCATCCCGTCAGCAGTTGGACCCCATCGGCTTTCTCTTTTTCGCGGCCATGACCGGGATTGGCGGCGGCACGATCCGCGATCTGGTTCTGGGCCAGCGCCCGGTCTTCTGGGTGGAAAATCCAGCCTATCTGCTGGTTTGCGCTGGGGTGGCCGGGCTGGTCTTCTTCACCGCTCACCTCTTTGAATCGCGCTACCGCCTGCTGCTCTGGCTCGATGCCATCGGTCTTGCCGCCTATTGCGTGATGGGCGCTGCCAAGGGCTATGCCGCGTCCGGCTCCGCCGTTGTGGCCATCGTGGCTGGAGCCATGACCGCGACATTTGGCGGCATCCTGCGCGATGTGTTGTCGGAAGAGCCGTCCGTACTGATGCGTCCGGAGATTTATGTCACGGCGGCCATGCTGGGCGCTGCGGTCTTTATGCTTGCCATCACGCTTGCTGCGCCGCTTTGGCTCGCTGCCCTCGCGGGGGCTGCCAGTGCTTTTGCCCTGCGGGGCGGGGCGCTGTTCTACGGCTGGCGCATTCCCTCATACCGCCCGCGACCGGGCCGCGCGCAGGAAGAAAGCCTCAAGAAGGACAAATAATTCAGTGGGCCTTGCGGCGCAGGCGCACGATCACGTCCACATGGGCAATTTCCATGCCTTCGGGCGGTGTCGGCAGATTGGCGATAGTCAGGTCGCCATGCGGCAGGTCGAGCACCTCGTTCGAGCCTTCTACGAAGAAGTGGTGGTGATCGGACGTGTTCGTGTCGAAATAGGTGCGATTGCTCTCAACCGCCAGAACGCGGATCATGCCCGCATCGGTGAACTGGTGCAGCGTGTTGTAGACGGTGGCCAGCGACACCGGAACACCGGCTGTCACGGCTTCCTCATGCAGCTCTTCAACGGTCAGGTGGCGGTCGCCCTTGGCAAAGATCAATTCTGCCAAGGCAATGCGCTGACGCGTCGGGCGAAGGCCCGAACGACGCAAGCGTTCTTCCATGTCCATATCCGTCAAAGCATGCATCTGGGCGAACCGATCTCCTGCCAGAATTGGCCTGTCAATCGATTGGATATAGCTTTTAACGCCTGCGATTTCAACAGATTCCGCCGAAACCGCCGGAAAGGTGGCAATAACGGCGCGGGTGAGCGCTTTTCCTCTGGTCCGAGCCGGTCACTTCCTGTATTGCCAGCGTAAGGGAGGCCAAAGCTTTGCTAGTCCGCATGCGCCAATCTGGCGCTTCATTTTATGAGGAACATGCACTAGAGGCTTAAAAGACGCGCCAGACGCGTTGGGCGAACAAAAGACGGGAAACATCACTCTAATGGCACAGAGACAGTCCAGCTATAATTACGAGGAAATCCTTGCCTGCAGCCGCGGCGAACTGTTCGGCCCGGGCAATGCACAGCTTCCGCTGCCCCCGATGCTGATGGTTCATCGCATCACCGACATTTCGGAAACCGGCGGCGCATTCGGCAAGGGCTATATCCGCGCTGAATATGATGTGCGTCCCGATGACTGGTATTTCCCCTGCCATTTCCAGGGCAATCCCATCATGCCGGGCTGTCTCGGTCTGGATGGCATGTGGCAGCTGACGGGCTTCTTCCTTGGCTGGCTGGGCGAGCCGGGTCGCGGCATGGCGCTGTCGACCGGCGAAGTGAAGTTCAAGGGCATGGTTCGTCCGGATCGCAAGCTTCTCGAGTTCGGGATCGACTTCAAGCGCGTCATGCGCGGTCGTCTGGTTCTGGGCATTGCCGATGGCTGGCTCAAGGCCGACGGCGAGGAAATCTACAAGGCGACCGATCTGCGTGTCGGCCTTGCGCAGGATGCCCAGGGCTGAAAAGCCCTCGCGTCCCGCAAATTCGCATCCAATCAAGAAAGGTCCATGAGATGAGACGGGTTGTTGTCACGGGTCTTGGTATCGTGTCCTCTATCGGAAATGACGCGGCCACGGTTACGCAGTCGCTGCGCGAAGCCAAGTCTGGCATTAGCTTTTCGCCGGATTTCGCCGAAAATGGCTTCCGTAGCCAGGTTTGGGGTCGTCCCGAAATCGATGTCAACGAACTGGTTGACCGCCGTGCCATGCGCTTCCTCTCCGAAGGCGGTGCGTGGAACCACGTCGCCATGGATCAGGCGATCGCCGATGCCGGTCTGGAAGAAGGCGATTACGCCGCTCAGGAACGTGTCGGCATCATCATGGGTTCGGGTGGTCCGTCCACCCGCACGCTGATTGAAGCGGCTGACATCACCCGAAAGAACGGCAGCCCGAAGCGCATCGGCCCGTTTGCCGTGCCGAAGGCCATGTCTTCGACCGCGTCGGCAACGCTTGCCACCTGGTTCAAGATTCACGGCGTGAACTATTCCATCTCGTCGGCCTGCTCCACCTCGGCGCACTGCATCGGCAATGCCTATGAGCTGATCCAGTGGGGCAAGCAGGACATGGTCTTTGCAGGCGGCCACGAAAATCTTGACTGGACCATGTCGAACCTGTTCGACGCCATGGGTGCCATGTCCTCCAAGTACAATGACACGGCATCGACCGCCTCGCGTGCCTACGACGTGGACCGCGACGGCTTCGTCATTGCTGGCGGTGCCGGCGTTCTGGTTCTGGAAGAACTGGAACATGCCAAGGCCCGCGGCGCCAAGATCTATGCCGAAGTGGTCGGCTATGGCGCAACCTCCGACGGCTACGACATGGTGGCTCCGTCGGGCGAAGGCGCCATCCGCTGCATGCGTCAGGCCCTTTCCACGGTCAAGGGCGATGTCGATTACGTCAACACGCACGGCACCTCGACCCCGGTCGGTGACTCCAAGGAAATCGGCGCGCTGCGCGAAGTCTTTGGCGACAAGGTGCCCTACATCCAGTCCACCAAGTCGCTCACGGGCCATTCGCTCGGTGCTGCTGGCGTTCAGGAAGCCATCTACAGCCTTCTGTCCATGCAGGGCAACTTCATCGGCGAAAGCGCCCACATCTCGACGCTGGATCCGGAATTCGAAGGCATGCCGATTGCGCGCAGCCTGATCGAAAACGCCAAGATCGACATCGCGCTGTCCAACTCCTTCGGCTTCGGCGGCACCAACGCCACGCTCGTCTTCCAGCGTTTCAACGGGTAAGTTCAATGACTGGTCTCATGCAGGGAAAACGCGGCCTCATCATGGGCGTCGCAAACAATCACTCGATCGCCTGGGGCATTGCCAAGGCGGTCGCTGCTGAGGGGGCTGAACTGGCCTTCACCTATCAGGGGGATGCCCTTGGCAAGCGCGTCAAGCCGCTGGCCGAGGAGCTTGGCTCCGACTTCCTCCTGCCCTGTGATGTGGAAGATCTGGCTTCGGTCGATGCCGTGTTCGCGGAAATCGAGAAGCGCTGGGGCAAGCTTGATTTTGTCGTCCATGCCATCGGCTTCTCCGACAAGAACGAGCTGAAGGGCCTTTACGCCGATACGACGCGCGAGAACTTCGTGCGCACCATGGTGATCTCCTGCTTCTCCTTCACGGAAGTGGCCAAGCGCGCCGCACCCCTGATGACGGATGGCGGCTCGATCATCACGCTGACCTATAACGGCTCGCAGCGCGTCATCCCGAACTACAACGTCATGGGTGTTGCCAAGGCCGCTCTGGAATCGTCCATGCGGTATCTCGCAGCCGACTACGGCCCGCAAGATATTCGTGTCAACGCCATCTCGGCCGGTCCGGTGCGCACGCTGGCCGGTGCCGGCATTGCCGACGCCCGCGCCATGTATTCCTGGAACCAGCGCAACGCCCCGCTGCGTCGCACGGCAACCATTGAAGACATTGGCGGCTCGGCGCTTTACCTCTTGAGCGATCTTTCGCGCGGTGTGACGGGCGAGGTGCACTTCGTTGATGGCGGCTTCAACATCACCTCGGTGCCGCCGCTTGAGGTTCTCAAGAACGTCGACGGCGAATAAAGCCTATTCTCATGTGAGGATTTTGCGCCCGTCTTCCACCCGGAAGGCGGGCGTTTTTATCGGCGCGCCGCGATGTTGCCATGCCTGTCGCGAACAGCGCGCGGCGAGGCACCGAACCAGCGTGTGACGGAGCGTGAAAAGGCGCTGGGCGCGGAATAGCCGAGCCGATAACAGATGTCGGCAATCGGCAGCGCGGTTTCCGTCAGCAAGGTCAGGCTCATCTCGCGACGGATATCGTCCCGCAGGTCATTGAGGCTGGTGCCGTGTTCCGACAGGCGACGCTGCAACGTGCGCTCTGACAGCTGGAAATGGCGGGCCATTTCACCAAGCGAAAGCTCCGGCTCGGCCACTCTCAAGCGAAGATAGCCCTGTACGTTGTCGCGGAAAGCGTCCCGGCCCGAGGCATGCGGTGAAGGGTGCAGGCTGCGGCACTGCAGATGCATCAGCTCGAACAGGCGCGCATCGCCGCGCGGATTGACGACATCCAGCAACGCATGGGGAATGGTCAGGCTGTTCATACGGCCCGAAAACGTCAGCTTGTCCGACAGATAGTGCCGGAAAACGCCGGGATCGCGCGGGGCAGGGCGCTCCATCTCAATGGCAATCTGGCGGGCCTGATCGCCGAGAATGTCGCGCATACGCCCCATGGCCATGGCCGTTGCCATATCCACATACTGGTCACGTTCGAGAACGAGCGGCGAGAACGTCAGCCGCAAGATGGTCGCGTCGTCGCTCGTCTCCCGCGCGAAATAGCTGGAGCCGGTTGCCCCCTGAATATGCTCTTCCAGAAACTCGATCAGGGAGCGCAAGTCAGGCGCGACGATCAGCCCGTAGCCGAACGGTCCGCTGGCGCCCCGCTCGTAAACATCGACGCAGCGCAGGCCAAAGGCTTCGTCGCCGGAAAGTTTCGAACAGGCCTCTAGCAGGCGGCAGACCTTTGCCAGGCTGACGCGGGCCGTCATGCTCTTGAACAGGCTCGGGTCCAGACCGAGTTCCGCGCAGATCGGTTCGATGTCGATACCGTATTGCGAAGCGTGTTCGGCGACCGCCGAGGCAACCCCGGCGATAATCGTCATCTCCTCGGCATTTTGCAGTTCCGGTATAGGCATGGCGCTCACGGCTAATAGATGACGCCGGACGTTAAGCACGGTGCGCCGCTTTGTCGAGCGCACCCCGGGAAATTACAGGTAAACTTTTGACCCTATCTGTCGCAAAATCACGACAGATTGAACAAAGGGTAAAACCCTGTCTCAGAACCGGACAGAAGGGTGAGGAAAGGCTTAACGCCGGGCGTAAAGCACCTTGAAGCGGGCATTGCGGCAGACTTCGCGGCTTTCACGGAAGTTTTCCTTGAGCGCCGTTTCATAGGGCAGACCGCGATTGGCCACCATATAAAGCTCGCCACCCTGACGAAGGGCGGCCGCAGCCGTGCGGATGAAGGCCTGGCCAAGGGCCGGTTCGGCCGCCTGCGCCTCATGGAAGGGCGGGTTCATGATCACGAGATCATATTTTTCCTTCGGCGGTTCGCCGGAGAGGTCCTGCCAGAAGAAGCGGGCCGTGAGCTTGGGGCAATTTCGGGCGAGATTGGCGCGGGCAAATTCCAGCGCGGCATGATCGGCTTCAAACAGATCGATGCGCGCCGTTGCCGGCGACTTTTCCGCCAGCATGGTGGAAAGGTAGCCCCAGCCCGCCCCGAAGTCGGCGGCGTTGCCGTCGAAATTGGTCGGCAGGCGGGATGCAAGAAGTTCAGAGCCCGCGTCGATCCGGTCATGCGAGAACATGCCCGGTGCCGCACTGAAGCGGCCTTCAACCGTGACGGCCTTCGACGTGAACACCTTGAGAGCGTCGGAAATGTCCTCAGGACGGCGCAGGATGAGCGCAACGCCATGATACTTGGGCATGTGGTCCAGAAGCAGGCCAAGCTTCTCCAGCGCCTTGCGAAGCGGCTGGATGCCGTCTTCCTTGGAACCGGCGATCACGATGCTGCCGCCGACTTTGACGCGCGTCAGCGCCTCGGCCACGTAAGCCTCGTTCTGGCCCTTGTGCTTGCCGACGAGCACCAGCGCACCGTCAAAATCCTCGCCCTCAACGCTCGGCAGCGGATTGAAACCGGCCTTTTCCAGCGGAAGGTAGAAGGGGCGGAACCCCTGAACGCAGGTGAGCGACGCCGCAAAGCCTTCCGGCAGGCGGAAACCGGCTTCGGCACCCAGGAAAAGATAACGTTCACCCTCTGCCGGAACGGGAAGGACATCCACATCATAGGGGTGGAACAGGGTCTTCAGGGCATCGCGGGACATCGGTTTCTTCCTGCAGGGGTCAGATACGACAAAGGCGCGGGATCGTAACCCCGCGCCTCATTCATGGAAAGAGCGGGCCGATTACTCGGCAGCTTCGCCCTCGTCCTTCTTCTTTTCGGCAACCACTTCCTTGCCGGTCGTCTGGTCGACGGCCTTCATGGACAGGCGAACCTTACCACGCTCGTCGAAGCCCATGAGCTTGACGAACACCTTGTCGCCTTCCTTGACGACGTCGGTGGTCTTGGCAACGCGCTCGGAAGCCAGCTGCGAGATGTGAACGAGGCCGTCGCGGGCGCCGAAGAAGTTGACGAAGGCGCCGAAATCGGCGGTCTTCACAACCGTACCTTCATAGATCACGCCGATTTCCGGCTCGGCAACGATCGAGTGAATCCACTTGCGGGCCGCTTCGATTTCCTTGCCCGAGGACGAGGCGATCTTCACGGTGCCGTCGTCTTCGATGTTGATCTTGGCGCCGGTCTTTTCGACGATTTCGCGGATGACCTTGCCGCCCGAACCGATAACTTCACGGATCTTGTCGACCGGGATGTTCATCACTTCGATGCGCGGTGCAAATTCGCCGAGCTGCGAACGGCCTTCGCTGATGGCCTTGGCCATTTCGCCGAGGATGTGCGTGCGACCGCCCTGAGCCTGCTCGAGAGCAACCTTCATGATCTCTTCGGTGATACCGGCGATCTTGATGTCCATCTGCAGCGAGGTGATGCCGTCAGCGGTACCAGCAACCTTGAAGTCCATGTCGCCGAGGTGATCTTCGTCGCCGAGAATGTCGGAGAGAACGGCGAAACGTTCACCTTCGAGGATCAGGCCCATAGCGATACCGGCAACCGGCTTGGCCAGCGGAACGCCTGCATCCATGAGAGCGAGCGAGGTGCCGCAAACGGTGGCCATGGAGGACGAACCGTTGGACTCGGTGATTTCCGAGACGACGCGCAGCGTATAGGGGAACTGTTCAGCAGCCGGCAGCATCGGGTGGATAGCGCGCCAGGCGAGCTTTCCATGGCCAATTTCGCGACGGCCCGGGGAGCCCATGCGGCCCGTTTCACCGACCGAGTAGGGCGGGAAGTTGTAATGCAGCATGAAGTTTTCCTTGTACATGCCCGTCAAGGAATCGACATACTGCTCGTCTTCGCCGGTGCCGAGCGTTGCAACCACGAGGGCCTGCGTCTCACCACGGGTGAAGAGAGCCGAACCATGGGTGCGCGGCAGGGTGCCGACTTCGGCAACGATCGGACGAACGGTCGACAGGTCGCGGCCGTCGATGCGGCTGCCGGTGTCGAGAATGTTCCAGCGAACGATCTTGGCCTGCAGGTGCTTGAACACGGCGCCGATTTCTTCGGCGGTGTACTTGGCTTCTTCGCCTTCAGCCGGGCTGAAGTGTGCCTTCACCTTGGCCTTCACGGCGTCAACGGCGTTGTAGCGGTCGGCCTTCTGCGTGATCTTGTAGGCGTCGCGCAGTTCAGCTTCGGCAATCGAGAGCATTTCGGCTTCGAGTGCGGAGAAGTCTTCCGGCTGGAAGTCGCGCGGTTCCTTGGCAGCCACTTCGGCGAGCTTGATGATCGCATCGAGAACCGGCTGGAAACCACGGTGGCCGAACATCACGGCGCCGAGCATGATTTCTTCGTTCAGTTCCTTGGCTTCGGATTCCACCATCAGAACGGCGTCATGCGTACCGGCGACCACGAGGTCGAGGACGCTTTCGTTCATCTCGTCGAGATGCGGGTTCAGCACATATTCGCCGTTGATGTAGCCGACGCGGGCACCACCAACCGGGCCCATGAACGGTACGCCGGAAATCGTCAGGGCAGCAGAAGCGGCAACCATCGACAGGATGTCCGGGTTGTTTTCGAGGTCATGCTGCAGAACGGTGACCACGACCTGCGTGTCGTTCTTGTAGCCTTCCGGGAAGAGCGGGCGGATCGGACGGTCGATCAGGCGCGAAACCAGCGTTTCGTTTTCGCTCGGACGGCCTTCGCGCTTGAAATAGCCACCCGGGATCTTGCCGGCGGCATAGGTCTTTTCCTGGTAGTTGACGGTCAGCGGGAAGAAATCCTGACCCGGCTTCGGCGACTTGGCCGAAACGACGGTGGCCAGAACGACGGTTTCGCCATAGGTGGCGATCACGGCGCCGTCAGCCTGACGGGCAACCTTGCCCGTTTCGAGCTTCAGCGGGCGGCCTGCCCATTCGATTTCTACGATATGATGTTCGAACATGTCTTGTCCTTGAAAACAGCAAAGCGTTCCGGCGCGAAAAGGCCAGGGGGCACGCTTCACTTTTGAGACGCATCACGGGCAAGACAGCAGGAGGTCTGGCGTTTATCCGCGTGCGGTGCGGAACCAGACATCCGGCAATCCTGCCCCATGACAGGTCGTCGGTTAAACCGGGTGACCGGCCCATCCGGTTCACCCTTGCTTCCACCATGGGGCGAAAGCCATTGCATGCACCGAAGTCGTATCCGCCCGGATGGCGTCGCTTTTCGGCGAACCCGTTCCGGCAGGGCCGGGACGGTGCGGGCATTTTCAATGCCCTGAAACGAGGCGGCAGACGCTGGAGGCCAGCGTCTGCCGGAAGAGCTTAGCGGCGGATGCCGAGGCTCGTGATGAGCTTGGTGTAACGGCCCTCGTCCTTCTTCTTGAGGTAATCAAGAAGCGAACGACGGCTGGAAACCATCTTCAGGAGGCCACGACGGGAATGGTTATCCTTCTTGTGGCCCTTGAAGTGCTCAGTGAGGTTGTTGATGCGCTCGGTCAGAACGGCAACCTGCACTTCCGGCGAACCCGTGTCGCCTTCAGCGGTTGCGTATTCCTTGATCAGGGCGGCCTTGCGCTCAGCAGTGATCGACATCGGACAATCCTTTCATGTTCGGATTTAAGGGACGCCATAAGCCGGGATGTCGTCCAGCTTCGGCCGTGAAGGCAAGCGGGCGGACCCGCTGCTGGTGCGGCATATAGTGCATTTGCCCAAAGAAGGGAAGAGCCAAACGGGAAAGGGCCTAAAGGCCCAGAAAGAGGGCGATCCTGGCAGCAATCTCTTCGTGAATACGGGCCCGGTCCGTCCCCGCGGGATCATCACAAACCGGATCGTCCCGTTCTTCGGCGAGCAGGGCTGCTCCCTGCGGCTTGCACAGGGCCAGGAAGGTAAAGTGGTGGGCCGGGGCGAGGCGGGCATACTCCACCTGAGGCAAGGCATCCGTGATGGCACTCCCGTTGGCGCTCACATCAATCGCCTTCCAGAGATCGTCGCCACCCAGATTGATCAGCATGACGGGCATGTTGATCGCCTTGAGGCTTTGCTTCGTCATGGCATAGGTGAAGCCCGGATCAATGGCGACGGCAGCACGGATGCGCGGATCGCGCATATCGCCCGAAAAGGCAGCGGGCATCCGGGCGAAATCAATGCCGCCCTTTGTGAAGAAGACGCAATCGGCGGCGTCGGGAAAGCGATCACAGTAAGGCTTGTAGAGTGCGCCATCCGTCACCGCACCCGCCAGATTGAGCGCGGTGGCGCCCCCGAGCGAAAACCCCAACGACGTGATGCGGGCAGGATCGATGCGGCTTGCCAGTTCGGGATCGGCGAGAACATGGTCGAGCAGGGCCTTGAGATCAGCGGCGCGCTCGCGCAGCCGAAGGGAGCGGCGAGGAGAGGAATCGCCCGACGTGGAGCCGGGGTGATTGACCGCAACCACAATGGCACCTTTCAGGGCAAGCTTCGAAGACAGCCAGCCGATATTGTCCATATTGCCGCCGGAACCATGAGACATGACCACAAGCGGGTGTTTTCCCGCAGCCATGGCCGCGCCGATATAGGCTGAAGTGCCATGAAAAACGGCATTGTCGCCCACAAGCCCGCGATAGGTCTCGCGTCCGACGGGGTACCAGACCGAGGCGGAAACCGGCGCGCTACGCTGGGGCACGGTGATGTCGAAGCGGTCATAGCCCGCATGCGGCTCGGCATGGACGGCGGTGGCTGCCATCACAATGGCGCTTGTCAAAAGAGCTAGAGGCTTCATGAGTTTGGTCCTTCAGGGATTGAACGTTGACAGGGTTGTCGTTACGCCGTTTCCCGATGAATTCGCGTCCTGAAACCGGATCGAGGTCGCGCGTATCGTGATTGAGAACCATCATGGGGCGTCTTTTCCAGCCGGTGTCCTATGATCACTTTGCCTATCCCGCTTGTTGTTTCCCTTGTTCTCGGCTTCCTGTTGGTTCGGGCGCTCTTCCTGCGCCGCTTGCCTTGGCTCTTTCTTGCCCTTCTGGCCTCCTGCTGCGTTCAGGGTCTGATTGTGTCGCTCTGCCAGCACTACGGCTTCACAAACCTGCTGGTCATACAGCCCGTCACGGCAACGCTTATACCGCCACTGGCCTGGGTCGCCTTCCTCACGACCGCAATTCGTTCGCCGGATCCTTGGCGTGATGCTGGGCACCTACTGGTCCCGGCCTTCGTCTTGTTCTGTGTTCTGGTCGCTCCACAGACGCTCGATTTTGTGGTGCCCGCGGTTTTTGTGATCTATGGCGCCTTGCTGTTGAACGCCCTGAGGGCCGGTGCCGACAGCCTGCCGATGACGCGGCTGGAAGCGGGCAACCTGCCCATGATCGTGTGGCGGACCATTGCGGCATCGCTGATCGCGTCGGCCGTGAGCGACGTATTGATCGCCGGTGTGCTGGCGTTTGGACATCAATGGCTCCAGCCCGTAATTCTGAGCCTGTTTTCCTCGCTCTGGCTGCTGGCGATTGGCACGCTCAGTCTTTCGCAAAGCCTCGGCGATCGGGATATGTCACCGCCGGAACCTCTGGTCGAAGCAGGTGAGGCGGGTGAACCCGATACGGCTCTGATGGCGCAGCTTCAGGGCATTCTGGAAAATGAAAAGCTCTATCTTGATCCCGGCCTGACACTGGCGCGGATTTCCCGTCGGCTGCACGTGCCGGCAAAGCGCCTTTCAACGGCGGTCAACCGTTCGTCAGGTGACAATGTCTCCCGTTACATCAATGGCTTTCGCATTCACCATGCCTGCCAGCTTCTGGAAAGCGGCGCCAGCGTCACCATGGCCATGCTGGATAGCGGATTTAACACCAAGTCTAATTTCAACAGGGAATTCCTGCGCGTGATGGGCAAGGCACCAAGCGACTGGCTGGCGGATCGGCGCTCGAAACAGATGGCTTGAGGCATGAGCGCTGACCAGGGCGCACAGTGCACTTGTGGTGAAAAAGGAAGGGCAAACCTGATCGTTGCCGGGTCTCTTACAGATCACGATTGCGCAACAACTCGGTGATGGCGTCCGCCACTTTGCGCACACGCGGGGAACGCGCCTTGTCTTCATGAAAGGTCAGATAAAGTGGTCGCTCCAGAAAGGCCTCGCCGATGGCCGTGAGGTCGCTGGCATAAAACTCCGGTAGAAGTGCTATCCCGATGCCCGCGATAACCCCCGCGCGCATGATGGCCGTGTCGGAGGTATTCAGCACCACGGGACGTTCAAGGGACCAGTCCCGCATCCAACGTTCCGGTTCGGATTTTGCCGGTTCGGCCCTGATGACACCGGCTTTTCCGGGGAGTCCATAAGGACGATAACGAATATGGCGCAAACGCCTCACCCGCAGGGTTTGCCCTTCGACCGTACCGACACGAAGGGCCAGGTCCGTTTCGCCGGTTCCCAGATCGGCACGCTGCGCTTCGGCCTGGATGTGTATGCGGATACCCGGATTTTCCGCGAGAAAGGGAGAAAGTCGCGGTGTAAGCAACTCGGCCGCAAGAAGCGGCGGTGCCGAGATCCGCACGGGTCCGGACAGGTCACGGACCGCCTGTCGCCGCAGGTCGAACATCGCCGCTTCAGCGGTTTGCGCTCTCTCAAACAAGCCTTTGGCTTCTTCGGTGGGGCGCCAACCCCGAGGTAGCCGATCAAACAACCGCACACCCAGATCGGCCTCAAGACGATCAATACGGCGGGCCACGGTCGCGTGCTCCACCCGCAATTGCCGCGCCGCGCCCGATAGGCTGCCTTCGCGAACCAGTGCCAGGAAGGGTTGGATATCGTCCCAGTTCATCCGTTCATTTTCTCACATTGAGTGACCGAAATTGCCGTCTTCCGATCAATTTTGATCGGAGGATAGTAGGCAACATCTCAGGGATCAACAGGAGAGACAAATGGATTGCGTGACTTTAACCGAGCGCTTTCTGGGCGCCATTTTCAACGGCAACATGGGTGAAGCGCTGGAGATGGTCTCAGCCGAGGCGCGGTTTATCGGCACGCGTCCGACAGCTTGCGCACACAACCCGCTGTTTGGAACGCATATCGGCGCTCAAGGCATGGAGCATTTCTTCAAGACGTTCATGGCGGTTCTGGAACCGGGTGAGTTCATTGTCACCGCCAAATTCGGCACGTCTGAGAACGCCTGCTTCTTCGGAACGCTGCGGCATACGGTAAGAAGCACCGGCAAGCCCTTTGCCAGCGACTGGGCACTGGTCACCGAGGTCCGGGACGGTCGCTTGACCCTCTATCACTTCTATGAGGACACGGCGGCTTTGGAAGAGGCCATGCGGGCGGGGTAACCCCGCCCATTCTTCTTAGTGGAACACGCGCTTCGGGCGGAACTCGCCGCCATCGATTTCGCCGATGGCCACCAGCTTGCCGCGGGCCGTTGCATAGGCATCGCCAAGGCCAACCGGCGCATCGCGACCGCGCAGGATGATGGGATTGCCCATGCGCAGGCGGTGCGCCTGATCTTCCGAGACCGGCACATGCGGCAGCGCCGAAAGGGCCTCACCCGTATCGATCAGATAGGCATCGAGCGCGGCCAGACGCTCGTCGCGATCCTCGATCTCTTCGAGAGCCACCAGGGCCTCAAGCGGCACCATGCTCTCTTCGGCAAAGGGCGCGACAAAGGTGCGGCGCAGATCCGAGATATGACCATAGCAGCCAAGCTCGATGCCGAAATCACGGGCGAGCGCGCGCACATAGGTGCCCTTGCCGCATTCCACTTCGAAATGGGCCGTGTTGGCATCCGGGCAACCCACGAGGTTGATCCGGTAGATTTCCACCTCACGCGCCGGAATTTCAACCGCTTCGCCCTCGCGGGCCAGATCATAGGCGCGCGCGCCATCGATCTTGATGGCCGAAAACTGCGGCGGGATCTGGCTGATCGTGCCGGTATATTTCGGCAGCAAGGCGGCAATCGCGTCTTTCGTCGGGCGGATGTCGGAAGAGGCAATCACATCGCCCTCAAGATCGTCCGTCGAACGCTGCTCACCCCAGGTGACGGTGAATTCATAGATCTTGCGCCCGTCCATCACGTAGGGAACGGTCTTCGTCGCATCAC
This sequence comes from Pseudomonadota bacterium, assembly GCA_020161665.1. Taxonomy (GTDB): domain Bacteria; phylum Pseudomonadota; class Alphaproteobacteria; order Rhizobiales; family Rhizobiaceae; genus Ectorhizobium. Next base: position 25,952 of record JAIUPA010000026.1, read on the forward strand.
CGAGCGCGATGGGCAACATGCCCGACGCCAGCGGATCAAGCGTTCCGGCATGACCTGCCTTTTGGGCGTTGAACAACCACTTGATCTTGGAAACGGCTTCCGTTGAACCGAAGTCCAGCGGCTTGTCGAGAATCAGCCAGCCGGAAACGGCACGGCCCTTGGGCTTGCGGGGCTTGGACATGAGGGCTTATCGTTCGTCTTCGTTGTCGTCATGGGCGTCGAGATCGCGCGCCACTTCGGGCGAACGCAACAGCGCGTCGATACGGCTGTAATTGTCGAAGCTTGTGTCGTCGCGGAAGCGCACTTCCGGCATGTATTTCATCTGGTGCAGATACGGGCCAAGGCGGCCGCGAATGAACTTCGCGTGGTGGTTCAGCGCCTTGATGATCACGTCGTGGTCGGAAACGCCCAGCGGCGTGACATAGGCGGTCGCGATCTTGAGGTCCGGCGACATGCGCACTTCCGAAATGGACACGATGGTCTTTTCCAGAATCGGATCGCGCACGTCACCGCGCTGCAGAACCTGCGTGATCGCGGCGCGAACCTGTTCGCCGACGCGCAGCATGCGCTGCGAAGGTGCGGAAGATGTGGGTCTGGTCATGGTTTCGTCCTTCAGGGATTGGACCTGGAAACAAATGCGTTCGGCAAAAGAGGACGCTGGCAGAAGCCAGCGTCGCTCAGCCTTGGCAATGTCGTGTGGCGCGCCTTAGAGCGTGCGCGTGATGTGTTCCACGCGGAAGCACTCGATGGTGTCGCCGGCGCGGATGTCTTCGTAATTTTCGAAGGCCATACCGCATTCCTGACCCATGTAGACTTCCGACGCTTCGTCCTTGAAGCGCTTGAGCGTCTTGAGCTTGCCCTCGTGGATAACAACGTTGTCGCGGATAAGGCGAACACCGTTGCCACGTTCCACCTTGCCTTCGATGACACGGCAACCGGCCACCTTGCCAACCTTGGTAATGTTGAACACTTCCAGGATTTCGGCGTTGCCGAGGAAGGTCTCGCGACGTTCCGGCGACAGCAGGCCGGACATGGCTGCCTTCACGTCATCCACCAGATCGTAGATGATGTTGTAGTAGCGGATTTCGGTGCCGCCACGCTCGGCTGCCACGCGGGCCTGTGCGTTTGCACGCACATTGAAGCCGATGATGGCTGCGTTCGAGGCTTCAGCCAGCGAGATGTCGGTCTCGGTGATGGCGCCAACACCCGAATGCACGATGCGGGCACGGACTTCGCTGGTGCCAAGCTTTTCGAGCGCCGCATTGATCGCTTCCACGGAACCCTGAACGTCACCCTTGATGACGAGCGGGAATTCCTTGGTGCCAACCGTCTGGAGCTGGGTCATCATGTGTTCGAGCGAACCGCGCGAACCGGACAGGCGCGCAGCGGCCTTGTCGCGGGCCAGACGCAGACGGTATTCCGAGATTTCGCGGGCGCGAGCCTCGTTTTCAACCACGGCGAACTTGTCGCCAGCCTGCGGCGTACCCGAAAGGCCGAGGATTTCCACCGGCATGGCCGGCGTTGCTTCCTTCACATGCTCGCCCTTGTCGTTGACAAGCGCGCGAACACGGCCCCAAACGTCGCCGGCGACGATGATCTGACCGGGCTTCAGCGTGCCCTTCTGGACGAGAACCGTCGCCACCGAACCGCGACCGCGGTCAAGCTTGGCTTCGATCACCGAACCTTCGGCGGAGCGATCCGGATTGGCCTTCAGGTCGAGAACTTCGGCCTGCAGCAGGATGGCGTCGAGCAGCTTTTCGAGGTTCGTACCGGCCTTGGCCGACACTTCCACTTCCAGCGTTTCACCGCCCATCGATTCCACGAAGACTTCGTGCTGCAGAAGCTGCGTGCGCACCTTCTGCGGGTCTGCGGCAGGCTTGTCGATCTTGTTGATCGCCACGATGATCGGAACACCAGCCGCCTTGGCATGGTTGATCGATTCAATGGTCTGCGGCATGACGCTGTCGTCAGCGGCCACCACCAGAATGGCGATGTCGGTCACCTGCGCACCACGGGCACGCATGGCGGTGAACGCCTCG
>JAIUPA010000027.1 GCA_020161665.1 Pseudomonadota bacterium
GCGCGCCGTCGTGCCGCTGGCGGCGGGCGTTTTCGAAATGCCGCGGCGGCTGTTCACGCTCACCAATGTCTTCAGCGCGTTCCTGTGGTGCGGCGTTCTGATTGCGTCGGGAAGTCTCGGCTTCGAGATTTTCCACCAATCGGGCCGGTTCGCCTTGCGCGCGCTGGGCTGGGGTCAGTAGGCGATCGCCGGTCAGTCCATCGTCATGGCGGGCGGCAAAGCCTCCGGCGAAATCCCCATGGCGATGTAGCGGAATGGCGTCGCGTCATAGACCTCGACGAACCATTCGATCAAACCGTCCTTCAACAGGATATGATCCATGCCCTCGACCTGCGCGCGCGCGCCGGTGAGGCGGTGCTGGACCTGCGCGTGCCAGAGAATCGCGGCGCGATCCTCGTGCACGATCACATCGTCGCAGATAAAAACTTCAAACTCGACATCGGCGTTCATCGCCTGAAGCGCGAGCACGACATCCTTTTTTGAAAATCGCGTCCCCGACCAGGCGAATGTATCGAGCCCGCCGCCGAGGCGGAATTGCGGACGTTCGACGAGACAGGCTTTGATCGCCTCATATTCCTCGTTCTCGCGCGCCTCGCAGAACAATTGCAGCCGCCGGCGCAGATCCGTCGTCGCGGCGATTTCGCGCGGCGTCACGATTTCGCGGAGCTGATGGGGCTGGCTCATGTCGATCCGTTCGGGTTCCAGAGGCCCGGGGCGCTGAGGCCCCGAGCCTGGTTGCGTCAGTTGCGGGCCTTGTCGACCAGCTTGTTCTTGCCGATCCAGGGCATCATGGCGCGCAGCTTCTCGCCGACCTCCTCGATCTGGTGGCCGGCGTTGCGCGCGCGGATCGCCTTGAAGGACGTCTGGTGCGCGCGGTTCTCGAGCATCCAGTCGCGCGTGAACTTGCCGGTCTGGATGTCGTCGAGCACGCGCTTCATCTCGGCCTTCGTCTCGGCCGTCACGATGCGCGGGCCGGTGACATATTCACCATATTCGGCCGTGTTCGAGATCGAATAGTTCATGTTGGCGATGCCGCCTTCATAGATCAGGTCGACGATGAGCTTCACTTCGTGCAGGCACTCGAAATAGGCCATTTCCGGAGCGTAGCCGCCTTCGACCAGCGTTTCGAAGCCAGCGCGGATGAGTTCAACGAGACCGCCGCACAGAACGACCTGTTCGCCGAAGAGGTCGGTTTCGCACTCTTCCTTGAAGTTGGTTTCGATGATGCCCGAACGACCGCCGCCAACGCCGCAAGCGTAGGAGAGCGCAACGTCAAGAGCATTGCCGGAAGCGTTCTGGTGAACGGCGACCAGGCACGGCACGCCGCCGCCCTTCTGGTATTCGCCGCGAACCGTGTGGCCCGGGCCCTTCGGCGCGATCATGATCACGTCGAGCGAAGCCTTCGGCTCGATGAGGCCGAAGTGAACGTTGAGGCCGTGGGCAAACGCGATGGCAGCGCCGTCACGGATGTTGCCAGCGATCTCGTTCTTGTAGATGTCGGCCTGCAGTTCGTCCGGGGTTGCCATCATGATGACATCGGCCCAGGCAGCAGCTTCGGCAACGGTCATGACCTTGAGGCCATCGGCTTCGACCTTCTTGGCGGTCGGCGAACCAGCCTTGAGGGCGATGACGAGGTTGGCAGCGCCAGAATCCTTCAGGTTCAGCGCATGGGCGCGGCCCTGCGAGCCGTAACCGACGATGGCGACCTTCTTGGCCTTGATGAGGTTGAGATCGGCATCGCGATCGTAATAAACGCGCATTGTTTTATCCTTCCCTTGGGTTCATTCGAGATGTTTTACATGAGCCGACAGCGCCAATATCGACTGTCTGCCCGTTTGAAAAGCGGCTTTAAGGCATGTCTCCCAAAAGAAGTATCCGGTTTGGGGAAAGACAGGCCGTAAAGCAAAGGCCTAAAGCGAAGCGTCTCCTTCGCCAAGATTGCGCCCGTGCAACCGGAGAAAGGCCGAGACCGCCTTGCGCCCGCGGCGCGTGGCATCAATCTCAGGCTTCTCGCCCAGCAGCAGGCGAACATGCAGATCCGAAACGATCAGACCGTAGAGCGTGTGATACGCCTCGTCGGCATCATCAAAGCGCAGGAAACCGGCCCGGCGACCGGCTTCAAGCAGCGCCCTCGCCCGGCGTTCGATCTGGCGACGACCACGTTCGACCAGAAGACCACCGAGCTTCGAGCCGTCACGGCTCGCCTGCCCGATGGCCAGACGATTGAGCGCCAGCGATACGTCGCCCGCCAGAACCTCGATGAGGTCGTGGGCGAAAATCTCAAGATGATCACGGAAGTTTTCCGCCGTCAGGCGCTCACCGTCGCGCTCGAAGGTGCGCACCTTGCTCTGCTGAAACGAAATCATCGAGGCCAGAAGCCCGTCGCGATCCCCGAACCACTTGTAAAGGCTTTCCTTGGAGCAATTGGCAGCGCGCGCCACACCCGCCGTCGTCAGCGCCTTCTCGCCGCCATCGACCAGCAAACGCAAGGCGCATTCCAGCACAACGCCCTGGCGCGGTGAAAACTCCTGCATCTGCATCCCGTCTTCGGACACGATTCCCTCTCCCGATCAAAGTACCGTACGGTACGGTTCCTATATGCCCAACTCCCGCGGAGCCGTCAAGCCATTTCACAGAGGTCGAATTTTTCAAGCAAATTCAACATGCCGTTTTCCCGCCGCAGCCATCGCCATTTTTCAAGGGGTAAACATCTGCCACAAATCGTTCACAAAAATGAAACAATGACTTTTCGCCGACAAGCCTAAACCATAACGCATTGATTTCATATGTTTTTTAAACACAAAATAAGTGACGATTATGCAATTTCATCACTTAATCACAATTTTGCGAGCGAAATGGCGCTTGCAAACGCCCCATCAACGGACCAATTTCAACTCGCTGGCCAGCAAAAAACATCGAACAAACACAGTCACACAAGGAAACACGACCATGAACAAGTTCGCTATTGCCGCCGTCCTGGCCTCGGCTTTCTCCGCCACCTCCGCCTTCGCCCTGGAACCGATCAAGGGCAGCATCACCTTTGACAGCCAGCCCTCCCAGCACCTCTCGGCAGCCCCGGTCAACAGCCCGGTCTCCCACGAATTCGTCGACGAGTTCGGCAAGCGCGTCAGCGAGACCTACATCGTGACGCCCGACCGCAACCTCAAGCTGGTCGATCGTTCCATCAGCAACGATTGATAATCCTCAACGGCGCACCCTCCAGAGGGTGCGCCGAAATTTGCGCGAAAAATCAATATTATAGCGATATTTTCTATTTTATGTTTATTATACGAAAAATCATGCTATTTTGAAGCTCAATATTAGCAATCGGTTCCTGAGCGGACCGCTTCAGTTGAGGCAACAGAATATGCGCACCATCGGCCTTATCGGCGGAATGAGTTTTGAAAGCTCGGCAGTCTATTATCGTCTGATCAATGAAATGGTGCGCGACCATCTGGGCGGCATCGCCTCGGCCGAACTCATCATGCATTCGGTGAACTTTGCCGAGATCGTAGCCCTGCAGAAAGCGGGTGACTGGAAGGGCGCTGCCCATCGTCTGGCCACCGCCGGACAGGGTCTCTGCAACGCCGGCGCTGATTGCCTGCTGATCTGCACCAACACCATGCATCTCGTGGCCGATGATGTGGCATCCGCCTGCCCCGCACCGCTCATCAACATCATCGATGAAACATCCAAGGCGCTGGCCTCCGCCGGCCGTCGCCGTCCGCTGCTTCTGGCAACGCGATACACGATGGAGCACGGCTTCTATACGGACCGCATGCGCGCCATGAACCTTGGCCTTGAGCCGATGGTGCCGGATGAGTCCGACCGTGCCACCACCCACAGCATTATCTTTGATGAACTCTGCGCCGGAAAGGTCGTTGACAGCTCGCGCGACAGGCTGATTGCCATCATCGAAAAGGCAAAGGCCGCCGGGGCCGACAGCATCATTCTCGGCTGCACGGAAATCTGCCTGATCCTCGACCCCGATCATCTGCCACTGCCGGGCTTCGACAGCACCACCATTCACGCCCGTGCGGCGGTGGATTTTGCGCTTGGCAGCCTGCCGCTCAGCGCCGCCGCCGAGTAAGGCTCAGGCCGCATCCTGCCCGTCAAAGAGCCGCCGGGCCTCGCGCACGGCGGCGTGATTTTGCGCCGCCCATACGATCATGGAACTCAGCGGCATCAACAGCGAGTGGCCGAGCGCCGTCAGCTTGTATTCCACGCTGGGCGGCTTGGTGGGATAAACCGTGCGGTCAATATAGCCGTCGCGCTGCAGGTCGCGCAGCGTCTGGGTCAGCATCCGCTGGGAAATATCCGGCACCATGCGCCGCAATTCGCTGAAACGGTATGGCCGCTCACACAACGCGCCCAGAAGCAGAGCCGACCATTTTCCGCCGATCTGGCTCATCACATCGCGAATGGGGCAGTTCTGCGCATTGAATTGCGCAATCTCGGGAATGCGCAACGCCTCGGCCAGTTTTGCCGTATCCATGTCGGTTCCCTTTTCGTAACCTTGTGCCGGAAAACTGCCTCCTTTACATCCCATCGTCAATTCCTATTTTGCACATGGTCTCTTTTTGAGAGTAATGAATTTCATCCCTGAAAGGAAAGTCCATGGGCAAGATTCTCATCACCGGCGCTTCCGGCCACCTCGGCGGCCTCGTCATCAAGCACCTTCTGGAAACGGAAAAGGTGGCCGCAAGCGACATCATTGCCGCCAGCCGCAATCCGGAGAAGCTTGCGGGCCTTGCTGTAAAGGGCGTTGAACTGCGCGCCGCCGACTTTAACGACCCGGCCTCGCTTGCCACCGCCTTTCAGGGCGTCGACAAGTTGCTGATCATCTCGACCGACGCCATGGATGGCGAAGGCACCCGCCTGAAGCAGCACAAGATGGCGGTGGCCGCCGCCAAGGCCGCGGGCGTTGGCCGCATTCACTACACCTCACTGCCGCGTGCCGAAGAATCCGTCATCGGTTTTGCACCGGATCATCTGGGCACGGAATCGGCGATCCGTGAAAGCGGCCTGCCCTTCACCTTCTTCCGCAACAACTGGTATGCTGAAAACATCTTCTATGGCCTGCCCCACGCTCTGGCCTCCGGCCAGTGGTTCAGCGCTGCCGGCGATGGCCGCATCCCCTATCTGCTGCGTGAAGATTGCGCCCGCGCCATTGCCGCAGGTCTTGCCCGTCACGAGACGGAAAACAAGGTCTATACGCTGACGGGTGGCGAAGCCTTCACGGCCAGCGAAGTCGCGACAATCGCCAGCGCTGTCACGGGCAAGCCCGTCGCTGTCATTCCGGTGACCGACGAGCAACTGACCGAAGGTCTGAAGGCCGCCGGGTTCCCGGCGCCCGTCGCCGCCATCTTCGCGTCCTTCGACACGAACCAGCGTCTGGGCCTCTTTGAACCCGTGACCGGCGACTTCAAGGCCCTGACCGGCCGCGAGCCGGCCTCCTTCAAGGCCTTTGTGGAAGCCAGCAAGGCGGCGCTTCTCGGTTAAGGTTTAAACCGTCTCGCCACAGGCGCGGCGGAAGCGGCGAACCGTTTCCGCCATGCCGTAAATCAGCGCATCGGCCGTCAAGGCATGGCCGATGGAGACTTCCGCCAGAAACGGAATGGCACGCGCCAGAAGCGGCATGTTCTCAACCGTCAGGTCGTGACCGGCATTGACGCCAAGCCCCAGAGACTGCGCCCGCTTGGCCGTTTCACCCAGTTCGGCGGCCATCACCTTGGCCCGTTCCGGATCATCATGACAGCCGCCATAGGGGCCGGTGTAAAGCTCGATGCGGTCCGCCCCCACCTCACGCGCCACCTGAAGGGCCTCAAGCCTGGCATCGCCATCGGCAAACAGCGAAACACGCGCGCCGTTCACTTTCAGACGGGCAATGGCATCCTTCAACAGATCGCGGTTGGCAATGAAATCCCAGCCGTGGTCGGAGGTCGCCTGCGCCGGGTCATCCGGCACCAGAGTCACCTGTTCGGGCTCGGCAGCAAGACAGAGCGCGATGAAATCATCGGAGGGGTAGCCCTCGATATTGAACTCGGCCTCAGGAAACGCGTCATCGATCAGGGCGCGTAGCACCGGCAGATCGGAAAAGCGCACATGGCGTTGATCGGGGCGCGGATGCACTGTCAGACCACCTGCCCCGGCTTCGAGCGCAATGCGGCCCAGTTCCCGCAGATCCGGCCAGGGCAGATCGCGACGGTTACGAAGAAGGGCGATGGCATTGACGTTGACCGAGAGCACGGCAGGCATGATGCAGTTTCCAGTTGGTGGCGGGATGCGTGAGGCTTGAAGTTCGACAATTTGCCGCGCATTTCAAGCCCTATTGCTAAATTGACAAACATTCACTGTAACGGGCATTTCGACCAAAATGCATGGTTAACTATCTATTATAATTAACAGAATGCCCCTTGCTCGAATCATGTTAATGTTAGATCAGCTCGACAGTTTTTGGCATCCACTCCACCGGGAGGGCAAATGGAGAAGGCCGTGCGTTTGAGTGAACACAAGTCAGCAAAGGATGAACCGGCGCCTGTTATGCCGCGCATTCCCTTGCCTGCCCGCACGCCGCCTGCTCCCTTGACCATCTCCGATATGGCCGAGCTGTTCGGCGTGACACACCGCACCCTGCATTTTTATGAGGAGAAGGGATTGATCTCCTCCTCCCGCGCCGGTGCGATGCGCGTCTACGATGATGATGACATTGCCCGCATGGCGGTGGTGAACGCCTGCCGCGAAGGCGGCATGCCGGTCGCCGCCATTCAGGACATGCTGGCCGCCATGGTCAACGCCGCCTCCCCTGAAGCCTCGGAGGCGATCTTTCGGGCTGCCATCGTATCCTGCAAGCGCGAATTGACCGCAGGCATCTCCACCATTCGCCGCCAGCTCCAGCAGCTTGAAACCTTGCTGTCCGGCATCGAGGCTGAGGACGAAACGGAACCGGCTGAGATTGAGATCGACGCGCTATCACCAGTGCAGATGCAGTGCCTTCAACTGATGAAGGAAGGACTGGATACGCTCCGCATCGCCATGCGCCTCGACATCGCACCCGAGACAGCGGCAAGCCTCGAGCGTGAGGTGATTGCCCTCTTCAACGCCACGAACCGTTCGCAGGCGCTGGCCCACGCCGATATTGCCGGCTTTTTCGAAGGCTAAAGCGTTTTCAGGAAAAGTGGGAAACGGTTTTCCGTCCGGAAAAGCGCAAAAACAAAGAGGGAAAGTGTGAGGTTCATGACGAACCCTGCCTCTCCCCTTCCGTCATCCTCGGGCTTGACCCGAGGATCCATGGTTCCAAAGACTGATGGATGGTCGGGTCAAGCCCGACCATGACGATGAGAGAGGTTTCGACCTTTGTCAGTTGTCTGACCGTTTTCACAATTCTGGTAAAAGTGAAAACGCACTAGACCACGATGGTCAGTGTTTCGGCAGCGCGCGTCACGGCAGTATAGAGCCAGCGCTCGCGCGTATCGCGAAACGCAAAGCTCTCGTCAAACAGCACGACATTGTTCCACTGCGAACCCTGCGCCTTGTGCACCGTCAGCGCATAACCGTAATCAAACTCGTCGTAGCGCCGCCGGGTCTGCCACGGAATTTCCGTTTCCGTATCCTCAAAGGCGGCTTTGAGGAGTTTGATCTTCGCCGCTCCGCGCTCCATGTCGTCGTCTTCCGGCTTGATCAGAAGATTGATGCCGGGCTTGATCGTCTCACGCGATGAGGTCATGACCTGCCAGAGCGAGCCATTGAGCAGCCCCTTGGCCGGATCATTGCGCAGGCAAACGAGCTTGTCGCCCGCCTGCGGATAGGCTGCCGAAAAGCCCTTCAGTTCGCGAAGCCGCTGGTTATAGCGCCGCCGCGTGCGATTGGTGCCAACGAGAACCTGATCGGCGGAAAGCACGAGGTCCTGCGTCACATCCCGCTTCGAAATCACCCGCGCCGCGCCGTAATCGCCAAAATCAAGGTCCTGCCCTTCGCGCACCCGCATGGCAAGATGGATGATCGGGTTATCGCGCGCCTGCCGGTGAATGTCCGTCAGTAGATAATCCGGGTCCTGATTGGTGAAATAGCCGCCACCGGACACCGGCGGCAGCTGCCCCGGATCGCCCAGCACCAGAATGGGTGTGCCGAAACTCATCAGATCGCGGCCAAGCTGTTCATCCACCATCGAGCATTCATCGATGACAATCAGCGCCGCCTTGGCGAGCGGGCTTTGCCGGTTGATGGAAAACATCGGCGCAATCGAGGTCTTGCCTGTCACCTCGTCCTCCACCTCCTCCTCGCCCTTGGGGCGATAGATCAGGGAGTGAATGGTGCGGGCATTCGCCGCCCCGCGAGAACGCAGAACCTGCGCCGCCTTGCCAGTGAAAGCCGCAAACAGCACATCGCCATCGACATGCTCGGCGAAATAACGCGCAAGCGTCGTCTTGCCCGTTCCGGCATAGCCGAACAGACGAAACACTTGCGAACTCCCCTCCTTCAGCCATTTCGAAACGGCCTTGAGGGCTTCATCCTGTTGCGGCGCAAATTCCATGGCCACGGTTTGGCAGGATTCGGGGCTGCGCCGCAACCGAAAAGAACGAAAAGGGATCAAATTCAAAAACGCAAAAAAATGCAAAAAGCCGGGAATAATTCGGCACGCTGCGGTGTCTAGGCTTTGTGGTTGCTGATAACCGCCAACAGGAGACCCGCCATGAAAGCTCTCATTCTCGCTCCCTTCGCCGTGCTGCTTAGCGCTGGCATTGCCTTTGCCGCCCCGGTCAAGACCATGAAGACCGACAAGGGCGAAGTGCTTGCCGGTGAAAACGGCATGACGCTTTACACCTTCAAGAAGGACAAGCACGGCGAAAGCGCCTGCTATGACATGTGCGCCACCAACTGGCCGCCGCTGATTGCCGCTTCCGGTGCGAAGGCCGATGGCGCATACTCGCTGGTGCCGCGCAAGGACGGCACGAAACAGTGGGCCAAGGATGGTATGCCGCTCTATTACTGGGCCAAGGACATGAAGGCTGGCGACACCACCGGCGACGGCGTGAACGGCGTGTGGAATGTCGCGAAGCCCTGACGCTCCCAAGACGTCCCGGGAGAGAGTGGCGCCTCAGCCACTCTCTTTCGAGGATGAATTCCTGTCGCTCCTGCCGCAGCTTCGCCGCTACGCGCGCAGCCTCACGCGTTCGGCTCCCGAAAGCGAGGATCTGCTGCAGGATTGCGTGGAAAAGGCGCTCGTCAACCGCGCCGCCTGGCAAGGCACCAACCTCAAGGCCTGGGCCTGCCGCATTATGACCAATCTGCACCTCAACACGCGCCGCTTTGCCCGTCGCCGCCCGACGGTTGCCATTGAGGAAGCCGAGGCGGCCACCATGGCCACGACGGATGATCCTCTGGCCAGAGGCCGGTTGCTGCAGGCTGTGGAAAGCCTTGCCCCGGAAGCCCGCACCGTGCTGATGCTGGTCGTGGTGGAGGGTTACTCCTACCGCGAGGTCGCGGACATTTTGAATATTCCGGAAGGAACGGTCATGTCGCGGCTTTCCCGCGCCCGCCAATCCCTTCGAGACAAGATGCGGGCGGAAAACATCATCCCGCTGCGGAGACTGCGATGAACGACGAAAACAGGCCAAGCGAAGCCGAACTGCACGCCTATGTGGACGGTGCCTTGAACGACGAGGATCACGACCGCGTCGAGGCCTGGCTTGCGCAAAACCCGGATGCCGCCGAAGAGGTCGCGGGCTGGATGGCCGACAGCGAAGCGCTGCGCGCCGCCTTCGCGCCCTATGAACGGACGGCACCGGGCGACGCCCGCCTGATCTTTGAGGCACGCCATCCCGCGCCGGTTTCCGCCCGCCGCCCCTTCGCTTTGGCCGCCGCTGCCGTGGTCATCTTCGCGCTGGGTGCCGTTGGCGGTTATGCCCTGCCCCGTATCATCGCCCCGGCCCCCAATCCGGTGGTCGCCATCGATGCCCTGCCGAGCGAATCGCGCAACGCCTTCCTCGTCTATGCCAGCGAGAAGCGCCATCCGGTCGAGGTCTATGCCGATGACGAAACCCATCTGGCGAGCTGGCTGGGAAAGCGTCTGGCGCTCGACAATCTGAAAGTACCAAACCTGAAGCCGCAAGGCTTCAAGCTGGTTGGTGGTCGCTTGGTCCCGGTGGCGGGCGAAGCCGGTGCCATGTTCATGTATGAAAACGACACGGGCGAGCGCCTGACCGTTCTGATCGGCAAGAGCAGAGAGAACCGCGAAACGAGCTTCCGATTTGCCTCACTGGGTGGCGTTGAAACCTTCTACTGGCTGGATCAGGAGATCGGCTGCGCCGTCAGCGGCGAGATTTCCAGCGACACGTTGCGACAGGTCGCCGAAGCCGTGTATCGCCAACTCCCGGTGTAACTCTGATTGCGAAAAACGATTCCCGCTCAACACCTTGCCGGCGTTTGCGGAATCAATTTCCCATCCCGTTGAATCAGAATGTGAAAAAGGCGCGAGATTTCTCCCGCGCCTTGCTATCCGTTTGATTTCGAAAACTTTTGAAGCTTACATGCCCTGCGGACCGCGGTTCATGGCGGCAATCCCCGTGCGGCAGACTTCGATCAGGCCGAGCGGCTTCATGATCGCCACGAACTGGTCGATTTTCGCCGACTTGCCGGTGATCTCGAAAATGAAGTGCTCAACGGTGGCGTCGGAAACCTTCGCATGGAAGGAATCGGCCAGACGCAGCGCTTCCAGACGGGCCTCGCCGCTGCCTGCCACCTTGACCAGCGCCACTTCGCGCTCGATCGGGCGCTCATGGCCCAGTTCGCGGGCGATGGTCGTCAGGTCCACCACGCGGTGAACCGGAACGATGCGCTCGAGTTGCGCCTTGATCTGCTCGAGCACGGTCGGCGTGCCGCGCGTCACGATGGTGATGCGCGACAGGTGTTCCTCATGTTCGGTTTCCGAAACGGTGAGGCTTTCGATGTTGTAGCCACGACCCGAGAAGAGGCCGATGACGCGGGCTAGGACACCCGGTTCGTTGTCAACGAGGACCGATAGGGTGCGCGACTCGACGGTCTGCTTTTCCTTCGCAATGAAGTAGGCAGAACCGGTGGGCTGGAATTGTGCGTTCATGTCTGTTCCCTCCTCTCTTCTTAAACGAGCTGGCGGCCCTTGGCGTCGATGGCGTTTGCAACAGCCTCATCGGTCGCCTCGTCGGGCAGCAGCATGTCGTTATGGGCGCGGCCCGAAGGGATCATCGGGAAGCAGTTGGTGAGATTGGCAACGCGGCAATCGAAGATCACCGGGCGCTTGACCGCGATCATCTCGGCCAGAGCCGCATCGAGGTCTTCCGGCTTTTCGCAACGCATGCCGACAGCGCCATAGGCTTCGGCGAGCTTCACGAAGTCCGGCAGGGCTTCGGTGTAGGAGTTGGACAGGCGGTTGCCATGCAGCAACTGCTGCCACTGGCGCACCATGCCCATGTACTGGTTGTTCAGGATGAAGATCTTGACCGGCGCATTGTACTGAACCGCGCAGGACATTTCCTGAATGCACATCTGGATCGACGCATCACCGGCAATGTCGATGACGAGTGCTTCCGGATGGGCGATCTGCACGCCGATGGCAGCCGGGAAGCCGTAACCCATCGTGCCGAGGCCACCCGAGGTCATCCAGCGGTTCGGCTCTTCAAAGCCGAAATACTGGGCAGCCCACATCTGATGCTGGCCGACTTCGGTCGTGATGTAGGTATCATGACCCTTCGTCGCCGCATGCAGACGCTGGATGGCGTATTGCGGCATGATAACATCGTTGCTCATCGAGTAGGCAAACGAGTTGCGTGCACGCCAGCGGGTGATCGACTGCCACCAGTCCGCCATGCGGCCCTTGTCCGGTGCCGACGGCAGCGCCTTCCACTGACGCAGCATCTCGGTCAGGATCTTGGTGACATCGCCAACCACCGGAACATCGACGCGAACGTTCTTGTTGATGGAGGACGGGTCGATATCGATGTGGATCTTCTTCGAACCGGGCGCAAACGCGTCCAGACGGCCCGTGATACGGTCGTCGAAGCGCGCGCCGATGCAAACCATGACATCGCAATCATGCATCGCCATGTTGGCTTCATAAGAACCGTGCATGCCGAGCATCCCGAGCCATGCCTCACCCGAAGCCGGATAAGAGCCAAGCCCCATCAGCGTCGAGGTGATCGGGAAGCCCGTGGCGGCCACCAGTTCCCGCAGCAGACGCGAGGCTTCCGGACCCGAATTGACGACACCGCCCCCCGTATAGAGGATCGGGCGACGGGCCTTCGACATCAGTTCGACGGCAGCGGCAATCGCATTCGGATCGCCTTGCGTCTTCGGCTGATAGCTGGCCTGAACCGTGTGCTTTTCCGGCGGAACATAGGTGCCGGTCGCAAACTGGACATCCTTCGGAATGTCAACGACGACCGGACCCGGACGACCCGTCTGGGCAATGCGGAACGCTTCATGGATGATGCGGGCCAGATCGTTGACGTCCTTGACCAACCAGTTGTGCTTGGTGCAGGGGCGCGTGATACCAACCGTATCGCATTCCTGGAAGGCATCCGAACCGATGAGCGACGTCGGCACCTGACCGGACAGGCAGACCAGCGGAATGGAATCCATCAGCGCGTCCTGAAGCGGGGTCACGGCATTCGTGGCACCCGGACCGGAGGTTACGAGCATCACGCCAACCTTGCCGGTGGCGCGGGCATAGCCCTCGGCGGCGTGCCCTGCACCCTGCTCGTGACGAACGAGAATGTGCTGCACATCATCCTGCTGGAAAATTTCGTCATAAATCGGCAGCACTGCGCCGCCGGGATAGCCGAAAATATGCTCGACGCCGTTATCTTTCAGCGCCTTCAGGACGATTTCCGCGCCCGTCATCTGGTTATCTGTCGCCGTCATGTTTTTAAGTCCGTCTGCGTTGGCAAGGTTGAATTTCCGGGCATAAAAAAAGGCCCCTTGAGGAGCCTCGTTTAGCGCATGGGTGGCTTCCGCCGGATGGTTACACCATCCTGCCCATGCGCTTTCCCACTACGATAAGAACCGTGAAATTTTTCATGGCCGAACTGTTAGCGGTAAAAGAAACATCCGTCAACGCCTTGAGGGCCGAAAAAGCGGTGACTTTTGTCGCATCCTGCTGCGATTTTCGGCAATTGTCTGGACAACTTATACGACTTGTTAAAGCCAACAATATATTGGTGTGGAAATCGAGTGCGAAAAAGTTCCCCAACTGTCCATCATGGATGGTCGGCGGAAAGGAGTAATGCGTGTATCGCGACGAGTATCTGACCCCATCGGCGGATAGCGAACTTGAGCGGCGGGTGACCAACCCTCACAACCGCATGCTCGGTCGCGTCATCGCATGCAGCGGTTCGCGCGCCACGATTTCAGCCGTTTCCTCCGAAGACCAGAACGACATTGCCGAACAATGGTCCGTGGGCCGCATCATCTCTATCAGCGTCGGGCAGAACCGTGTCGTGGCGCTCGCCTATTCCATGCGCAATGCCGGTGGAGCCTGGGTTGAAGGTGGCGAGAACGCCTTTGAAGTTGAAGCCGAAATCCTCGGCGAAATTCGCGAGAATGAGGAAGGAAAGCCTGAGTTTTCCTCCGGCCTTTCACGTTATCCTTATCTCGGTGCCGTTGCCCACCGCATCCGCTCGGAAGATCTGCGCTGCATCTACGACACCCGTCTGGAAGACACCTGCGTGGTTGGTCGCCTGACGCAGGACGAAACGATCGACGCAACGATCCACATTCCCTCCATGCTGTCGAAGCATTTTGCCATCGTCGGTTCGACGGGCGTCGGCAAGTCCACCGCCGTCTCGCTTCTGCTGCACAAGGCCATTGCCTCGGACCCGAAGCTTCGCGTCCTGATCCTCGACCCGCACAACGAATTTGCCGCCGCCTTCCCCGATACCGCCGTCGTCATTGACACGGATTCGCTCGACCTGCCCTTCTGGTTGATGCGTCTTGAGGAATTTGCCGAAGTTCTGTTTCGTGGCCGTCCCGCCGTGCCGGAAGAACTCGACTTCCTGCGCGACCTCATTCCGGAAGCCAAGAAGAGCTTCCGCGGGGAATCGGCGCTGATGCGTCGGGGCAGCGAAAAGAACTCGATGACGGCAGATACGCCGGTGCCCTATCGTATGGCCGACCTTCTGGCCCTGATTGATGATCGCATCGGCAAGCTTGAAGGCCGCAATGAAAAGCCGTTCCTGCGCTCGTTGAAGATGCGCATTCTCTCGGCCATCAATGATCCGCGCTACCACTTCATGTTCTCCAACAACACGATCAGTGACACGATCATGGAGACGGTGGCCCATATCTTCCGTATTCCCGGTGATGACCGGCCCATTTCCACCTTCCAGCTTTCGGGCATCCCGTCGGAAGTGGTGAATTCGGTCGCCTCGGTTCTCTGCCGCATGGCCTTTGAACTGGCGCTGTGGTCGAACGGAGCCATTCACATGCTGGTGGTTTGCGAAGAAGCGCACCGTTATGTGCCCGCCGACCCATCGCTCGGCTTTTTCCCGACCCGCCAGGCCATCGCCCGCATCGCCAAGGAAGGCCGCAAATACGGCGTTTCCCTCGGCGTGATCACCCAGCGCCCGGGCGAGCTTGACCAGACCATCCTTTCGCAGTGCTCGACCCTGTTTGCCATGCGGCTTTCCAACGACCGCGACCAGGAAATCATCCGCTGCGCCATTCCCAATTCCTCGGAATCGACGACCAGCTTCCTGTCGTCCATCGGCAATGGCGAAGCCATCGCCTTCGGTGAGGCCATCGCCATTCCGATGCGCATGCGTTTCGAGCGCGTTGCAAAGAGCTTCCTTCCGAAAGCCAATGCAACGATCAACAAAAACGGCGAGGAAGGCGAACAGGTTGACCTGCGCCGCATCGTGGGCCGCATGCGTGCCCTTGGCACCAGCGAAAACTTCAATTTCCAGGGCCGCTACGACCAGCCTTACGGCGACATGCCCGCATCTGCGTCCGACGAGAACGGGCTGGGAGATGAAGGTGCCTATCCCTATCAGGAAACGGCACGGGCACCGGCGGGCTGGGACGAACCAGCACGCAGAGAACCTGCCGTCGCACCGGCGCCAACATTTACGCGACCGGACTCGCCCCTGCTTCGACCACGCCCGGAACCGTCAGCCTACGGCCAGTACGAAGAGCCGATGCGTCGCGCAACCGATCCGGCACCGCTGCGCACCGAACCCGCATCGCTTGATCCTTACACCAACTATCAGCAGGCAAACGCGGGCCTTCGTCCCCGCGACCCGAGCCAGCGCTCCGCCTTGCGCGAAAGCATTCTGCGTAAGCCGCTGAGCAGCCTGCGCGATCCGACGTGATCAGGCAGCCGGATTGATCCGCTGCCAGCTTTCATCCATCTGATTGCGAAACCACGTCATTTGCCGCTTGGCATATTGCCGGGTGGCCGCAGCGCCGCGCGTCTCCACCTCGTCCCGCGTCATGGCGCCATCCAGCATCGCGGCAATCTCGCGCACGCCAATCGCCTTCATCACCGGCAACGCTTCGTCCAGCCGCAACGCCATCAACGCCTGAACTTCCTCAATCGCACCGCCGTCAAGCATCAGGCCGAAACGCCGGTCGATCCGCTCATGCAGAACGCTACGCTCCGGCAGAACCACGAATTTCGCCGCCTTGGCCGGATCAACGATCATTGGCCCGGCCTTGCCCTGAAAGTCGCGAATGGAACGGCCTGTGGCTTCCAGAATCTCAAGCGCCCGCACGATGCGCTGGCCATCGCCGGGCATAAGGTTTGCCGCCGTCTCGCCATCCCGCCGTGAAAGCTCGGCATGGAGCGCTTCCGGCCCCTCCTCCCTGAGGCGCAGGCGCACCGCACAGCGAATGTCCTGATCGACCTCCGGCATGTCGGAAAGCCCGCCCGTCAGCGCCTTGAAGTAAAGCCCGGTGCCCCCGACGACAATCGGCAGACGCCCCTCGGCCTTCAGGGTTTCGAGAAGCGGCTTAACATCCCTTAGCCACTCACCCGTCGAAAAACTGTGGCTGGCCGGTACATGCCCGTAAAGATGATGCGGGGCCGCGGCCAGATCCTCTGGCGCAGGACGCGCCGTGAGAACCCGCAGCGTGTCATAAATCTGCATGCTGTCGGCATTGATCACCGCGCCATGATACCGGCAGGCAAGATCCAGCGCGAAAGCGGACTTGCCGCTGGCCGTCGGCCCGGTTATCAGAACGGCATCCAAATTATCGTCAAGGTTTATCGTCATGGGCCTAGTTGCCACGCTGATCGCCAATCCGTCAAATCCCGTTCTCGTTCCGGCCCTCGGTGAAGAAGCCGCACGCGTGGCGGGCGGTGCCCGTCTTTACTGGCTGGCCGATGGCATTGCCTGCGACATTCCCCTGCCGGAAGGCACTGACCCGGAGGAAGCGGAAGCCGCCATCCGCACCGTGATTGCCGGAAAGCCCATCGACCTCGTTGTGCAGGAAGAGGAAACACGCCGCAAGTCGCTGCTGATTGCCGATATGGATTCGACCATGATCGGACAGGAATGCATTGATGAACTGGCCGCTGAAGTGGGGCTGAAGGAAAAGGTCTCGCTGATCACCGCCCGCGCCATGAATGGCGAAATCGCTTTCGAACCGGCGCTGCGTGAGCGCGTCGCCCTGCTCAAGGGCCTTCCGGTCGCCGTCATCAGCGAAGTGATCGAAAAGCGCATCACGCTGACCCCCGGCGGCAAGGAACTGGTGGCCACCATGCGGGCCAAGGGCGGCTATGCCGCTCTGGTTTCGGGTGGCTTTACCGCCTTTACCAGCCGGGTTGCCGAGATGATCGGCTTTGACGAGAACCGCGCCAACACGCTCGTTGAAGAAGATGGCAAGCTGGCCGGCATCGTCACCGATCCGATCCTTGGCCGCGAAGCCAAGGTGGAAGCGCTGGAAGAGATTGCGGCCAAGCTGGGCATCACGCCGGCCGATGCCATGGCTGTCGGGGATGGCGCAAACGACCTCGGCATGATCCAGCTGGCCGGTTCAGGCGTGGCGCTGCACGCCAAGCCCGCTGTGGCGGCAGAGGCGCGCATGCGCATCGATCACGGCGACCTGACGGCGCTTCTCTACATTCAGGGCTATCGCAAGTCGGACTTCGTAACGGCCTGAGTTATCCTCAGGCCGATGACCTTACTCCAACGGCAGGCCGATGAAACGCAGGTCGCCGTTGGGGGCCGCCACCATGACATGGGCGCTGCGTCGGCCTTCCTTCTTCAGCGCATCGATGCGGTCCAGCGCATCCTGCGGCACGGCAATGAATTCCTGACCGATCTCGACCACCACGTCGCCGGTCTTGAAGCCGTTCTTGGCCGCCGCTGATCCCGGCTCGACCGCCGTCACGACCACACCCTCGACCGTCTCGGCAACCTTGAACTTGGCGCGCGTCTCGTCATCGAGGAAAGAGACGGTGAGGCCGAGGAAGCTTGCCACCTCCAGCGTATCGCCGTCCTCGCCCATATCCTCCTCCGGTGCCTGCTCCTTGGTGCGCGGCATGGGCTGGGCGTCGCTTTCATCGTTCTCCGTCGCCTTGGGCTTGTCGCCTGCCGGAGCCTTGGCCTTTTCCTGATCCTCAAGACGGCCAAGCGTGATCTTCACGGCCTCTTCCTTACCGCCGCGCAGCACCTTCGCGTCCACCGCCGCACCAATCGGGCTTTCCGCTACGATGCGCTGCAGGTCGCGCGTATCGCCAACCTTCTTGCCGTTGAAGCTGATGATCACGTCACCCGGCTTCAACTCGCCCTTGGCCACCGGCCCGCCTTCGATGACACCCGCCACCAGCGCACCGCCCGCCTTGTCAAGGTTGAGGCTCTTGGCGACTTCCGGCGTCACCGCCTGAATGCGCACGCCAAGCCAGCCGCGCCGCGTCTCGCCATATTCCGAAAGCTGCTGCACGATATTGGCGGCCAGTTCCGTCGGCACGGCAAAGCCGATGCCGATCGAGCCACCCGAGGGCGAAATGATCGCCGTGTTGATGCCGATAACCTCACCCTTCATGTTAAAGAGCGGGCCACCCGAATTGCCCTTGTTGATGGCCGCATCGGTCTGGATGAAATTGTCATAGGGACCGGCATTGATGTTACGGCCACGCGCCGAAACAATGCCCACCGTCACCGATCCGCCAAGGCCGAACGGGTTACCGATAGCCATCACCCAGTCGCCAATGCGCATCTTGGTGGAATCGCCGAACTTCACGGCCTTCAGCGGCTTCTTCGGCTCCACCTTCAAGACGGAAAGGTCCGTCTTGGTGTCGGTGCCCAAAAGCTTGGCGGGCAGTGTCGTACCATCGGCAAAGATCACATCGATGGAATCCGCGCCTTCGATGACGTGGTTGTTGGTCACAACCAACCCCTCCTCATCGATGACGAAACCGGAGCCCAGCGAACTGACCTTCTGATTGCCCTTGTCCTTGCCCTCACCCTTGAAGAAGTCTTCGAACAGGTCCTCGAAGGGCGAACCGTTCGGCACGGTCGGCGATGGCGTGCCATCGGCCCCCTTCACCTTCTGCGAGGTGGAAATATTGACGACCGCATCAAGCAATCCTTCGGCGAGATCAGCAACCGATTCCGGCCCCTGCGCGGCGGCGGTTGATACGCCCGCCAGCGGCGTGGCCACCAATGCGCCCGCCACCATCATCACGCCCGCCAGTCGCGGAAGGAAATGCGAAATGCTCATGCCTCAAGTCCTCATCGCTCGCTTCGCCGACCCGATTGAGAGTGGGAAAGCATCCCGATATCCGGCGAAATTGCCGCAATTATGTTTCATGCCCTGATCAGCCAGACAAGACCCACACCCGCCGCTATGGCAACAAGCCCGGAAAGACGCAACTGCTGTTCGGGGATTGACGGCAAAAGACGCGCCATGGTCACAAGAAAACGAGGGGCCAGTGCGTACACCAGCCCCTCGATGATCAGGAAAAAGGCGACGCCCGTGAAAAAGTCGGACATGCGCCTGAGACTCACTTGGCCGCAGGAGCCGCAGGGGCCGCCGCGCCATCGGCATTGCCGAAGTAGCGGAAGAACTGCGAGTTCGGTGAAAGCACCAGCGTCGTATCCGGCGAGGCCATCGAAGCCGCATAGGCATTCATCGAACGATAGAACTCGAAGAAGCCCGGATCAGCCTTGAACGCATCGCCAAACAGGCGGTTACGCTCGGCATCGCCATCACCGCGCAGGATTTCGGCATCGCGCTGCGCTTCGGCCACCAGTTCGACCACCTGACGGTCGGCAATGGCGCGGCGACGCTGGCCCTGCTCCTTGCCGCGGGCACGGATCAGTTCCGCCTCGGCCAGACGTTCGGCCTTCATGCGGTCATAGGTCTGCTGCGAGACTTCCTGCGTGAGATCGGTGCGGCGAATACGGACATCGACGATGGACAGGCCAAGCGATTCCGCATCGGGCTTCAGGTCGTCACGCACTTCGCCCATCATCGAGGCGCGGGCATCCGAAAGGGCAGCCTCGAAGCCACGCAAACCGTAGACGCGGCGCAGCGAGGCGTCGAGACGGGTGCGCAGACGCGATTCCGCCGAGTCGCGATCGCCCGAGACCGTTTCGCGGAAGCGACGCGGATCGGAGATGCGATAGACCACGAAGGCATCGACTTCATAGAACTTGCCGCCCGAAACCTGCACGCGGATATCATCGAGATCAAAGCGAAGCGCCAGATCCTCGACATATTGCACGCGGTCGGCGTCCATGAAGGCAAACGGAAGCTTGAAGTAGAGGCCGGGCTCCGTCTTCACATCGTAGATGCGACCGAAGCGAACGATGATGGCCTGCTCACGGGCATTGACGACGAAAATCGAGGACCAGAGAAGCGCGATCAGGCCCAGCACCACGACCAGCAGAATGACAAACCGATTCTGGTTCATGGCGTGTTGCCTCCCTGCGTGGCGGTCGCCGGGCGACCGATTTCATTCAGCGGCAGGTAAGGCACGACGCCGCCCTGCTTCTCATCGATAATGACCTTCTTGGCATCCTTCATAACGGATTCCATGGTCTCGATATAAAGGCGCGTGCGCGTCACATCCGGAGCCTGCTTGTAGGCTTCGTAGATCGCGGTGAAGCGCTTGGCCTCACCGTCGGCTTCCTTGACGACACGATCCTTGTAGGCGCTGGCCTCTTCGCGAACCTGTGCGGCCTGACCACGCGCCTGACCCAGCTTCTGGTTGGCGTACTGGTTGGCCTCTTCCACGAAGCGGTCCTCATCCTGCTCGGCGCGCTGCACTTCATCGAAGGCATCGGCCACATCACGCGGCGGAGCGGCATCCTCGATGGCAATCGCGTTGACGGCAATCCCGGCACCGTAATGGTCCATCGTCTGCTGGATGGTCGCCTTCACGTCAGCGGCAATCGCCTGACGGTTATCGCGGAAGATGTCCTGCGCCGGACGGCGACCGACAACCTCGCGCATAGCGCTTTCCGCCACCTGCTGCAGGGTCTGCGGCGGGCTTTCCAGATTGAAGAGATACTGCGTCGGATCGGTGATCGTATAGAGAACCGAGAACTGCACGTTGACGATGTTCTGGTCGCCCGTCAGCATCAAGCCGGCATTGGAATTGGAGCCTGCACGGGCGCCAATGTTCTGCTGCTGCTCCGTCACCTTGACGATTTCCACCTGATCAATCGGCCAGAAGTGGAAATGCAGGCCCGGCATGGAAATTTCCTGCTGCGGCTTGCCGAAGCGAAGCTCGACAGCCCGTTCGTCCGGCTGCACGGTATAAATGGCCTGCGTTAGCCAGAAAGCGGCCAGAAGCGCCAGACCAACGAGGACGACCCCGCCATTCAGGCCACCGGGCACGATATTCTTCAGCTGGTCCTGACCGCGCCGCAGAATTTCATCGAGATCCGGCGGGCCGCCATTTCCACCGCCACGAGGCCGGTTGGGACCTTTGCCCCAAGGCCCCTGATTATTGCCACCGCCTCCGCCGCCGCCGCCCCAAGGGCCGCCGCCGTTTTGATTGCTCCAGGGCATCAAATCCTCTTTTCGCATCTTCATTGCGTTCTTCGTCCAGAAGGATGAAGAAACCTGATGGCCTCGTTATAGGGAGGCCGCCCCCTGCTTTCAACGCTGAGCGGCAAAAGCAAAAGTGATTTCAGGTAAAATAGTTGTCAGATGGCGAAGACAAGGGGACAGATCGATGAGACTTCACGCCCGGCGACGGTAAACCGTGTAAACCGTAGCGCTCGTGTCCTTTTCGCCCGCGGGCACGTCGGTTGCCTCGACAACCTCGAAAACCGACAAATCGACCGGACCGAAAAAGGCATCTCCCCCTTCCGGCTCAGCATCCACATGGGTGACGTGCAGCACATCCGCCAGCGGCAACGCCTGCCGGTAAATTTCGCCGCCACCGATGACGCAAACCTCATCCGCGCCGCTTTCGGCGGCGAGCGCCTGCGCCTTGGCCAACCCCTCGTCCAGCGATGCAACGGCAAAGACATTCTCGAACGGGGTGACAAAGGCTGCCGGATCGCGCGTCACGACGATATGCGGACGCCCCGGCAAGGGCTTCGGAAAGGTCTCGAAGGTCTTTCGCCCGACAATCAGCGGCTTGCCCATGGTCAGCGCCTTGAAGCGCTTCAGGTCGCTGGACAGTTTCCACGGCATATCGCCATCACGGCCGATGACGCCATTCTTCGCAACGGCAACAACCAGAATAACCGGCACACTCATACCGCCACCGGCGCCTTGATATGCGGTTCGGGATCATAGCCCTTGAGGGTGAAATCCTCGAAGCGGAAGGCAAAGAGGTCATCCACCTCGGGGTTGATCTCCAGCACCGGCAGCGCGCGCGGGCTGCGGGAAAGCTGCGTGCGCACCTGATCGAAGTGGTTGTGATAGATATGCGCATCGCCGAATGTATGGACGAAATCGCCGGGCTTCAGCCCCACGACCTGCGCCACCATCATCGTCAGCAGCGCGTAGGAGGCAATGTTGAACGGCACACCGAGGAAAATGTCCGCCGACCGCTGGTAAAGCTGGCAGGAAAGCTTGCCGTCCGACACATAGAACTGGAACAGGCAGTGGCAGGGCGGCAGCGCCATTTCATCCACCAGCGCCGGGTTCCAGGCCGAAACGATGTGACGGCGTGAATTGGGATTCTTGCGCAAAGCTTCGACAAGCCCGGCAATCTGGTCGATATGTCGCCCGTCAGGCGCGGGCCAGGAGCGCCACTGATAGCCGTAAACCGGGCCAAGATCGCCCTTCTCGTCCGCCCACTCATCCCAGATCGAAACGCCGTTCTCCTTGAGGTAAGCAATGTTCGTCTCGCCCTTCAGGAACCACAGGAGTTCGTAGATGATCGAGCGCAGGTGAAGCTTCTTTGTCGTCAGAACCGGAAAGCCCTGCGACAGATCAAACCGCATCTGATAGCCAAACACGGAACGCGTCCCCGTGCCGGTGCGATCACCCCGGTCCGTGCCGTTTTCCATCACATGGGTCAGAAGGTCGAGATACTGGCGCAAGGGTCTATCCTCGAAAGGCAAAGCGGCCCCGACGAAGGGCCGCGATTGTCTGGATCAATAGGCAAAGCGATAAAGCCAGAACGCGTCCGGGGAAATGCCTTGCCGGTCTTATCCAGTGGTTTGATGGGCGAAGGCCAAACGCGTTTGACCATCGAGGCATCCGTGTATCGAACACCGCCCCATCATCATCCTCGGGATTGCCCCGAGGGTCCATGATCGCAAACCCTCAGGCATGGTCGGCCAAGCCCGGCCATGCCGAGAAGAGAGGTTTGCGATCTTTGTCAGCAGTCTGACGATCAAAGATCGCCGAGCTTGCCCAGTTCCTTGGCCACGAGATAGTAGAAGGTCACGCGTGACTTGGTCTTGTCGGCCGCCATGGCCTTGGCAACGGCAGCAACGGCCTTGTCGGCAGCATCGCCCGTCACGCCCAGCTTCTTGCCGCACCACTTTTCCTTGACGCGTTCCAGTTCTTCCGGATCGCTGGCGGCAACAAGCGACGAATCCTTGTTGCGAAGGGCAATGCCCAGATGGTTGACGATCTTCTTGACCACGGCCTCATCGGCGCTCGGGTCATAAATCTTCACATCGGCAAGATAATCGGTCATGGCTTCCTCTCTTTGATGTGGCCCGGAAACCGCAGACCGGCCCGGACTCATACCCACCTCTGAAAAGAGAATGGGTCAGCCCTAAACGTCCGTCAAGGCGGCGGAATTCTTTTCCATAGCGCCACGACACACCTTTTCTTGAAGAGCAGAACACCCTATATGGACGTTGCCGGACTTGATCCGGCTATGGCGATAAATGGCCTTTGTAATAAGCCTATTGGACCCGGGGGCGGTACCCGGCGCCTCCACCAGAAACCGGCGGCCAGCCTTGAAGGCCGGCTTCTGATGGGGGCGAAATAGGATCGACAAGGGTGTAAAGATTGGACTTTCGCTCGGCATGATACCGCCGTTATCGGGTCACAAGTGTAGTTGCAAACGACAACAACGCTAAGGAATATGCTCTCGCTGCCTAATGGCGGTGCGGGAATTCCGACCTAAGTCCTTCTGGTTAGCACCTTGAGGCGGGGTTCGGAGGTACCTGGCAACAGAAACCTCCACTTCTCTCCCACGATCAACGTCCCTGCCCTTTTTTGAACCGCGCTGGCTTTGCCAATGCGTCATATTGTTTTTTATTTCATTTCAGATTGCATACAATCGTGATGTCATTTTGGCGCCAAAGACTAGTTTTTATGCACTCAAATTTTTGCATTTGTTCAAACTATCGGCAAATTCAATTCCGACAATTTGAATCGTGATTAGGCGCTAACCAGCAGAGGCTTATTTTCGCGAATTTTTATTGCCTTTAAAAACAATCACCTGGACGAAAATTGACCCGAAAGGCACCGGATCGGCCGCAAAATTCGTCCCGCGTCGCAACATCTGGCACGCGGGCTGCAACGGTATGAGCAGAACACGAGGGAAGCTCATGACGAAAGCCGCCGAAATCGACATCGTTTCCGTCTCCAAGATTTATGGACAGACGACCGCCGTTCACGCCATCAGCCTGAAAATTCCGGCAGGCAGCTATTGCTGCCTTCTCGGACCATCGGGCTGCGGCAAAACCTCGACGCTGCGCATGATTGCCGGCCATGAGAGCATTTCCGAAGGCGATATCCGCCTTGGCACCAAAGTGGTGACGGATCTGCCGCCTGCCCGTCGTGGCACGGCCATGATGTTCCAGTCCTACGCCCTCTTCCCGCATCTCGATCTCATCGACAACGTCGCCTTCAGCCTCAAGATGAAGGGGGTGGAGAAGGAAGAGCGTCGCCGCAAGGCGCTTGAAATGCTGCAGCTCATGCAGCTTGAGCCCTACGCCACACGCCGCCCGGCCCAGCTTTCCGGCGGCCAGCAGCAGCGCGTCGCTCTGGCCCGCGCCCTGATCACCGATCCGGAAGCGCTCCTCCTCGATGAACCGCTCTCGGCGCTCGATCCCTTCCTGAAAATCCGCATGCGCGCCGAACTCAAGAAGCTACAAACGACGCTCGGCATCACCTTCGTGCACGTGACCCACAGCCAGGAAGAGGCCATGGCGCTGGCCGATATTGTCGTGGTGATGAACGACGGACGCATTGAACAGGCCGCCCATCCGCGCACCGTCTTCGAACGTCCCGCCACGGCCTTCGTCGCCCGTTTCATGGGCGACCATAACGTGATCACCGGCCGCGTGGTCGAAAAGGTCGAAAACGGCATCATCATTGAGGTTCCCGGCGGTGGCCGCTTCCAAGCCATTGATGGCACCGGCGAAATCGGTGACGCGGCAGACATCGCCGTTCGCACCGACCGCGTCATGCTCGCCGAAACGTCGGCCCCGACGCTCGGCTTCACCGGCATCGTCCAGAACGTCGAATATCGCGGCTCGTCCGTGAAAATGGTCGTGTCCGGCGCGGGCATCGAAGATTTTACGCTGATCATTTCCGACGCCGCTTTCTTCGCCAATCCGGTCAAGATGGGCGATGCGGTGCCGCTGTCCTGGAATTCCGGGGACGCCATCGTCCTCGGACGCATCACCCACTGACCCCACAGTTCAAACAGTTGCTGAACAAGGAGACCTTCGCATGACTGAGACCACCAAAGGCGGCCTGACCCGCCGTTCGCTTCTGAAGACGGGTGCCGCCGCCGCTGGTCTGGCTGCCGGTTCTGGCGCCATCACCGGCTTCCCGACGATCTGGGCACAGACCAAGATCACCCTGCGCCAGTTCGGCACCGGCGTTTCGAACATCAATGCCGTCGCTGAAAAGTGCAAGGCCGACCTCGGCATCACGCTGGAAATGACCGCAACGGACTCCGACGCCGCCGCCCAGCGCGCCGTCACCCAGCCGAACTCCTATGACATTGCCGACATTGAATACTGGATTCTCAAGAAGGTCTTCGCCACCGGCGTCATCCAGCCGATGGATACGAAGAAGCTGAAATATTACGACAAGATCGTGCCGCTCTTTAAAAACGGCAAGCTGACGCCCGATAGCGTCATTGCACAGGGCACCGCCCCGCACACCGTTGGCTTCGTTGAAAAGCCCGGCGACAAGAAGTTCGCCAAGGAAGAAACGCAGTGGTTCACGATGGTTCCGACCATCTACAATGCCGATACGCTCGGCATTCGCCCGGACCTCGTCGGTCGCGAAATCACCACCTGGGCAGACATTCTCGATCCGGCTTTCAAGGGCAAGACCTCGATCCTCAACATCCCCTCCATCGGCATCATGGATGCGGCCATGATCATGGAAGCCTCCGGCAAGATCAAATATGCCGACAAGGGCAACATGACGAAGGAAGAGATCGACAAGACGATCGATTTCCTCATTGAAGTGAAGAAGGCTGGCCAGTTCCGCGCCTTCTGGAAGAGCTTCGATGAAAGCGTAAACCTCATGGCATCGGGCGAAGTCGTCATCCAGTCCATGTGGTCGCCGGCCGTTGCTGCGGTCCGCTCCAAGGGCATTGCCTGCAAGTATCAGCCGCTCAAGGAAGGCTATCGCTCGTGGGGCGGCGGTCTTGGCCTCGCCTCGCACCTCAAGGGCGCCGAGCTGGATGCCGCTTACGAATACATCAACTGGTACACCTCCGGCTGGGTCGGTGCTTACCTCAACCGTCAGGGCTACTACTCGGCCTGCATGGATACCGCCAAGGAATTCATGACCGCCGACGAATGGGGCTACTGGATCGAAGGCAAGCCGGCACAGGGCGATATCATGTCGCCGGAAGGCAAGGTCATGGAGAAGGCCGGTGCGGTTCGCGACGGCGGCTCCTTCGTCGAGCGCATGGGCAAGGTCGCCTGCTGGAACTCGGTCATGGACGAAGACCGCTACATGGTCCGTCGCTGGAACGAGTTCATCGCCGCCTGATCAGCGCCGAGGCCAACCATACGAAAAGCAAAAGGCGGGCACCCTCTGTCTCGCCTTTTGCCGAAGCCCAAGGGCGCAATTCGCGAACACGTTTCCGGATTGCGCCTGACGGGTCGAAGACGGCACATCCCGGCCGCAAAGGGAAATGAGACCGAATTCTGCCAGAGATCCAGGCACCGCAACGAGGGAGTTGACGAACGATGACCATGGTCGTCCCGCCGCCGAAAACCGTGAAGGTCGAAGCGCTCGAAAAGCCGCCGATCACCTTGCCGCCATCGCTGATTTCCTGGCTGCAGGCCGCCCCGCTGACGATCATTCTCGGCGCGTTCCTCGCCTTGCCGATTCTGATGATCACCGTGGTCAGCTTCTGGGATTACGACTTCGCCCAGATGTATCCGGACTTCGTGACCTTCAACTACGCCGAAACGCTCGGTTCATGGGTGACGTGGAAGACCTATCTCAACACGTTGAAATTCACCTTCCTCGTCTGGTCGATCACACTGTTCATCGGCTTCTGGGTTGCCTATTTCCTCGCCTTCCACATCCGCACCAGCGCCATGCAGACGGTGCTGTTCCTCGTCTGCACCGTGCCCTTCCTCACCTCGAACATCATCCGCATGATTTCGTGGATTCCGGTTCTGGGTCGAAACGGTCTCGTCAATTCAGCCCTCATCGAAACGGGCATCATTGCCGCCCCCATCGAGTGGCTGCTCTATTCCGATTTTGCCGTGGTGCTCGCCATGGTGCACCTCTACACGCTCTTCATGGTCACGCCGATTTTCAACACCATGATGCGCATTGACCGCTCGCTGATTGAAGCCGCGCGCGATGCCGGTGCCTCCGGCTTGCAAATCCTGACGAACGTCATCATCCCGCTGTCAAAGCCCGGCATGGCCATCGGCTCGATCTTCGTCGTCACGCTGGTCATGGCCGATTTCTCCACCGTGCAGGTCATGTCCGGCGGCCAGAGCGCTTCGGTGGCGCTGATGATGAAGAACCAGATGTCGCTGCTGCAATATCCGGCAGCAGCCGCCAATGCCGTGGTGCTTCTCGTCCTCGTTCTCCTCATGGTCGCAGGCATTCTGCGCATCGTCGATATTCGCAAGGAGCTGTAATCATGTCGGGAGAAAAGCGTCCGAAGGAATTCTATATTCTCGCAGCCCTCTTCGCGCTGTTCGTTCTGTTCCTGTATGGCCCCCTGTCGGCCATCCTCATTCTGGCCTTTCAAGGCCCGAATGGCGGCCTCACCTTCCCGCTCAACGGTGTCTCGCTGCACTGGTTCTTCAACCTCTTCGAGCAACAGGCCGTGGGGGATTTCGGCGGCTCCTTCCGCCGCTCCTTCGCGCTTGGCCTCATGGTCATGGCCGTCACGGTCTTCGTGTCCTTGACCGCCGGTCTCGCCTTCCGCCGCAAGTTTCCGGGCGCAACGCCCCTGTTCTATCTGACGGTCGCAAGCCTCGTCGTGCCCTCGATCATCATCTCGCTCGGCATTGGCGTGGGCTTCAGCCAGTCAGGCCTGCAACCGGCATGGTATTCCTCGGCCTTTGGCGCGCATCTCACCTGGACGTTGCCCTTCGGCGTGCTGATCATGTTTGCCGTCTTCAACCGCTTCTCACCGGCTTACGAGGAAGCGGCCCGCGATCTGGGCGCAACATCGTGGCAGACCTTCCGCCATGTGGTGCTGCCCATGATTCTGCCGAGCCTTGTCGGCGTCGGCCTCTTCGGCTTCACGCTCTCCTACGACGAGTTCGCGCGCACGCTGATGACATCCGGCACCTACAACACGCTGCCGCTTGAACTCTACGGTATGACGACGAACGTCACGACGCCGGTGCTTTATGCACTGGGAGCCGTCACCACCTTCTTCTCCTTTATCGTGATCGCCGGTACCATTGGCATCATCGCCACCCTCAACCGCCGCCGCGCGCGCGGTTGAAAGCCGACCGAAAGACCCCATGCAGATTCTCGTCGTCAACCCGAACACCACCGAAAGCATGACCGCGACGATTGCCGCCGCAGCGAAAAGCGTCGCCGCCCCGCAAACCGTGATCGAGGCCGTGACTTCGCGCATGGGGCCAGCCTCCATTGAGGGCTACTACGACGAGGCGCTGGCCGTGCCGGGGCTTCTGCTGGAAATTGCCGAAGGTGAGAGAAACGGAGCGAAAGCGGCCATCATTGCCTGTTTCGATGATACGGGCCTCGATGCCGCCCGCGCCCTTGCCGACATTCCGGTGATCGGCATCTGCGAGGCAGCCCTTGCCACCACCGCCTTCATCGCCCGCCGCTTTACCATCGTCACCACCATGGAGCGTTCGCGCCTGCCGGTCGAAGCCCTCGTGGAACGCTATGGCATGGCCGGTCGCTGCAATGTTCGCGCCGCCGATATTCCGGTGCTCTCCCTCGAAGACCCGAACTCGAACGCCCGCGACCGCTTGCGCACGGAAATTTCCGCCGCCCTTCTTGATGACAAGGCCGAGGCCATTGTGCTCGGCTGTGCGGGCATGGCTGATCTCGCCGCCGACCTGACGCGCGAATTTGGCGTGCCCGTCATCGATGGCGTGGCCGCCGCCGTCAAGCAGGCCGAGGCCCTGATCGCGCTGAAACTGTCGACCGCCAAGCGCGGCGCCTATGCCACGCCGGTGCGCAAGACCTATAGCGGGCTTCTTGAAGGCTTCGCCCCGCAGGCTATATTGAAATCATGACCCACATCGAACCGCAGATCCGAACCCTCACCCTTGCGGAAATCGAAACGCTCATCGACTGGGCGGGGAACGAGGGCTGGAACCCGGGTCTGGCGGATGCCGAAGCCTTTCAGGCGGCCGATCCGAACGGCTTTATCGGCTGCTTTGTCGAGGGGCGCATGGCCGCAGCCATCGCGGCAATCGCCTATGGCGACGACTTCGGCTTCATCGGCCTTTATATCTGCCATCCGGATTTTCGCGGAAAAGGCTATGGCAAACGTGTCTGGGATGCCGGAATGCGCCATCTTTCAGGTCGTAGCGTCGCCCTTGATGGCGTCCCGGCCCAGCAGGACAATTACCGCCGCTCAGGCTTTGTGTCCCAATACGAAACCGTGCGCTGGAGCGGTCGGCTGAAGCCGGACACCGCCGCGCCAGACCATTCCGGCATCGAACCGTTGCTTCTGCCCGAAATGCTGGAGGCGCTTTCGACCTTTGACCGGGCGTTTTTCCCGGCCCCGCGCCTGAACTTTCTCGAACGCTGGACGGGCGCACCGCGCACCACGCTGGTGGCGTACGAAAACGGTGCGATTCGCGGCTATGGAACGCTCCGGCAGTGCCGGGAAGGCTACAAGATCGGCCCTCTTTTTGCCGAAAGCCAGGAAATTTCCGAGCGTCTTTTTCAGGCTCTGGCGGCCAGTTCCGGTTATCACGAACTGCATATCGATGTGCCGGAAACCAACCCGGCCTTTGCCGCCTTCCTTGAAAAGGCGGGGTTCTCGCGCGGTTTTGTCACCGCCCGCATGGTCAGCGGCGTCGCTCCCACTCGCCCGGCCCTGCCACCATCCGGCATCACCACGTTGGAACTTGGGTAACCCTCAAAAAGCGTTAGCGCTTTTCAAGCTCAAGCGACGGATGTATGAATAAAAGAAGTTGATTTGA
The DNA here is from genome assembly GCA_020161665.1 of Pseudomonadota bacterium. GTDB lineage: Bacteria > Pseudomonadota > Alphaproteobacteria > Rhizobiales > Rhizobiaceae > Ectorhizobium. The sequence continues at coordinate 29,988 of JAIUPA010000027.1, forward strand.
GTGGCCGTCGCAGGCTTTCCCTGCTTCTACGCTCATGTCATAAGCGTCAGACATCTGAACGAACAGAGAGACTTGAGCGCATGGGGCAGGACCATATCCGTTACGATATTCTGGCACAGGACGCGTTGCGCGGTGTGATCCGTAAGGTGTTGGCTGAAATCGCGGCCACGGCCCGTCTGCCCGGCGATCACCACTTCTTCATCACCTTCCTGACCGGCGCACCGGGCGTTCGCCTCTCGCAGCACCTCAAGGCCAAGTATCCGGAACAGATGACCATCGTCATCCAGCACCAGTTCTGGGATCTGAAGGTTACGGATACGCAGTTTGAAATCGGCCTGTCCTTCTCGGATACGCCGGAACGTCTGGTCATTCCGTTTGCCGCCATTCGCGGTTTCTACGATCCGTCCGTCAACTTCGAACTCGAATTCGACGTGCCGCTGGTCGATGAGGATGCCGAGGACGTGGATACCTACGCCGAAATCGCCGAATACACCCCGCCGGCCCCCGCTGAAAAGAGCGAGGATAGTGCGGAACCTGCCGACGGTGAACGCAAGCCCGCCTCCGTCGTTTCGCTCGACGCCTTCCGCAAGAAGCAGTAACCGGCTTCAAAACGGGGCGAATGCCATGAGCGCCGATGTCGTCAATCTTCGCCAGTTCCGCAAGAAGGCCGTTCGCGCCGAAAAGGAAAAGCAGGCAGAGGAAAACCGCATCCGTTTCGGTCGCACCAAATCCGAAAAGCAGCTTGGCAAGGCGCTGAGCGAGCTTGAAGAACGCCGCCACGAAGCGGGCCGTCTGGAAGGCAAAAACGAGGATGACTGAGCGTCAGTCATCCTTTTTCATGAGCGGACCCTCAGCATGATCCGCAAACACTCCATCACGCTTCACGGCCACCGCACCAGCCTGTCGCTGGAAAATGCCTTCTGGGACGAGTTGCGCGTCATTGCGGGCGAGCGTGGCCTGTCCATCGCCGCCCTGATTGCCGAAATCGATGATGCGCGCGGCGGCGAAGGCAATCTCTCCTCAGCCCTTCGCCTGCATGTCTTAGCGTGGGTGAAGCAGAAGTCGATCTGATCCCCTGATTCTGTGGTTTGAGAGCATTTCCCGGAAAAGTGGAAGCCGGTTTTCCGTGCGCAAATGCGTAAAACAAAGAGGTAGAGCATTTCCCGAAAAAGGGAAAACGCTTCCGGGACCCATCGCTTACGGAACGCTTCCCGCGGGCGGCAACGGCTTGCGGATCACCTTTTGCGAGCCCTGCGGCACGCCATCAGCATCCTTTTTCAGCGCCTTGTCGGCAGCGGCCGCGGCATCGGCGCGTGCCTTGGCTTCGGCCTCGGCAAAAGCCTGTGCCCGCGCCTTGGCCGCCGCATCCGGATCAACCGCCGCCTTCGGCTTGGCATCCGGCTCGCTCTGCTGACGGGCCTTGTCTTCCGCCGCCTTGGCTGCCGCCGCAGCAGCTGCCGCTGCCGCATCCGCCTCGGCCTTGGCCCGCGCTTCCGCCTCCGCCTTCTCGCGCGCCTGCGCATCGCGCTCTGCAGCACGGAATTTGAAAAGCGCGGCCTCGCGGCGAAGCCGCTGTTTTTCCATGATATTGGCCTGCCCCTGCTCCACGCGGCGGCGCTCACGCTCGTAAAGGCGAACGGAGAGGAAGTTCACGCTATCGGTCGGGTCGACCTGCAGTTTCGGGGCTTCCACCGGGCCGTCAAAGGCAAGCTTTGCCCCCGGATCACCACCCTCCTGCGCGAATTCACCCGGCGCAAACGAAAGGTCCAGCTGGGCATTCAGGCGGTGATCCGCCAGCGCATAACGGCCACTGCCGGTGATCGTCCCCTTCGCGACTGGCACCGGCGTGCCCTGCACCTTGAACACCCCGTCGACGATCTGGAACGGCAGGGTCACCTTGCCGACCTGCGTGCTGCCATTGGCAACCAGCGTCTCGATCAACGGTGCGATTTCACGCTCGCCGGGTTGCCCCTCCATCAAATCGGCGGCCGTCGCCAAAGGCCCCATGACATCAAGCGTCACGCCGTTCAGCACGAGGTTAGACAGGTTCAGTACGCCGGAACCACTGAGCGAGGACCGCAGGCTTGCCAGATCCTTGGCCGAACTTTCCGCCGAAAGCGAAAGATTGAACCGCCCGGTGGCAACCGGCTTCTCGTCCTTCTGCCAGAGAACGGAGGCGAGATCGCCATTTTCGACATCGAAGCCGGTGCGCAGCATCAACCCGTTATCACCGTTGGAAAGCGCCATGCGCCCTTTAGCAAGCTTGCCACCCAGCCACCCGCCGGTGAAACCATCAAGCTCCATCGCGCCGGAATGATAGGAAAGCCGCGTTTTCACATCCTGCAAGGGGGCAAACACACCCGCATCGAAATTACGGATCGCCAGATCGATGTTGAGGTCAGCGCGTCCGGGGAGCGGCTTGCCGGGTGCGCTCTGCGGCAGATCGCCCGAAACCGGATCAACCACCGTGCCAAACATGCCCTCGGCAAGCCAGGCCAAGCTTGCCTGATCAAGGCTAAGCGCACCACTTGCCTTGACGTCCGGCAGGCCGCGCTCAAACACCAGATCGCCGGAAAGCTTGTTGCCATCCATTTCGCCCGCAAGCGCACCGAGCGTATAACGGTCATCGGCAATCGTCAGCTGGCCCGTCAGGTTCACCGGCATACCGCCGCCGGTCTGCGGCACGGCAATGCCGTTCATCGCCAGATACGGCTCAAGATCATCACTGGAGAGCGTGAACTGGCCATTGCCCACGGCAAAATGGGCTGCATCAAAGGCAAAGTTGCCATCCACCTTGAATCGGGTTTTCTCCGCCGTAAAACTCAGCGCCGTCTCTGAAGGCTTGCCCTTTGCCGTCTTCACGGTCAGCGCCAGAAGCCCGCCATCTTCCACGGCCAGCGGCAGGGGCGAAAGCCCCGCCTGCCCGAAAAGCGTTGCCGTATCAGCATTTTCAAGCGTCGCATCAAGCTTGAGATTGGGCAACTCCCCCGCAAGCAGGCGTGCCAGATCAACCGTATCGAACTGGAGTTCCGCACCCACATGCGAGCCGTTCGACCAGCCGTTCAGCTTGACGCTCGTAACCTTGCCGTCCTTGCTGACCGGCGATTTCAGGGTGAGGCTCGTATCATCGAAATGGGTGGCGCTGCGCGCCATGGCCGCGAGAACCGGATTGCCCGGCAGCTTACGCGCAAGAAGCGTCAGAAAATCCTGCGCCTGCGCCAGTTGCAGCGACATTTCCATCGGTCCGGTCTGCGGCTTACCCGCCAGACTGATGGCGGCACCGGCAAGATTGGCAATCTTCAAACGATCGATGGAAAGCACGCCATCGGAATAGGTGGCGACGGCATCGACATTCTTGGCCTCGGCATCGGTGGCCGTCAGGCGGTCGACATTGACCTTCAACGCAACCTTGTGATCGCCCAGCAGGGAATCCGAACCAAACAGCATCGCAAAGGCTTTCGCCTCGTCCAGATCCAGCAATTCGCCCTTGAGATCAGCCGAAAGCGCCGGGGTCTCATCCTTGCGCACCTCGTGCTCAAGACGACCGACAAGTCGGCTGGAGCCGACGATCAGTTCCAGCCGCTCAAAGCGTTGCAGCGTGTTGGACAGGCTGACATTGGCGGAAAACCCGGCCTTGGACAGTGCGGGCATGGCGGCAATATCGCCCCCGGTCAGCCAGGCGGCCAAAGCAGGCGGCTGGGCGGATGCGACGAGAAGATTACCCGCAAAGGAAGGCTCCGCATCAAGCTTCAGGCGGCCATTGGCCTCCACCGTGGTGCGCCCCGGCAGGACGGCAACGGCCCGTTCCACGGTCCAGCCATTGCCAGCCGGTCGAACCTCAAGCTGAATGTCGCGCAGCGTCGTGTCGCCCGAAACGATGGCAGGCAGGCGAAACGTCGCCTTACCCTGTACCTGCGGCACGGGAATAGACGCGGCAATCGCCAGCATGGCATGCAATCGCCGTTCGACAGATGTTTGCGGCGCGCGCGTCGTCTTGGCCGTCACGCCATTGGTGCCGAGATCGTTGATGTCGATCTGCTGGCCTTCCGCCGTCAGCAAAAATTCGGGCTTGGCCCCCACATCCAGCGTTGCCTCGCCGTTGACGATGTAGGGCGCATCGGTCGCGCCGATTTCCAGCCGGTAATCCTCAACGCGAACCCGTTCATTGGTCAGTTCGAATGTGCCCTTGGCGCGCGGCGCCGGTGCATTCGCCTCGCCATTGGTCAAAAGTGCGGCAAACTTGCCCTTGTAGACAGGCTTTGCCCCCTCAACCGTCAATGCGCCATCGAGGTCGATCTCGACCGGATGGGCTGCCGGCATCAGGCGCACATGCAGCCCCAGGCCCTGAGACTTGCCATCGCTTTCGGTCGTCGTCAGGCTGAAACGGCCCTTTTCTCCATCCACCGTGGCAGAGCCATCCACCCGCCAAGGCCCGGCCAGCGAATGGGTCGACATGGCCGCATCCAGCCCCTCGATCCGGCGCGTACGGCCCGATTGATCATCAATGAATTCAATCGCACCGCCGGTGATCTTGACGTTTTCGAGAACGACGCTCGCCGCCGGTGCTGTGGGTGTCGCCCCGCGCATCCAGTCCAGACGCCCGTCCGAAAGCAGCCGCAGGCGCGCCTTGGGCTTTTCGATGCGCATGTCGAAGATGCGCGCCTCACCCGAGAGGAAAGGGGCAAGCTCCGCATCCATCGAGAACCGCTCGACCTGAACGAGCGGCGTGCCATCAACATCCTGACCAACGCGAACATCACTCAAAGAAACGGAGGGAAAAGGCAAAAGCCGTGCGGAAACAGAGCCATGCACTGTTACCTTCTTGCCAAGGATACGGCTGGCCTGCGTCTCGAAATCCGTGCGGAAGCCCGTCCAGTCGACAAACAGCGGACCGATCAAAGCAGCGGTCAAAATGATCGCCACCAGCCCACCCAATGTTACCAGCAGTCTACCCAGCACCCTGCCCTCGCAATTCCGCTTACAAGCTGTCTATCCGTGCGAATCTTCGCACCCGGCCTCTTTGTGTTCTAGCGATATCGCAGCCATTTGACAGAGTAACGGCAAATGGGCCGGGAACAAGGCACAAGAACGTGGCTCCACATCGTAAAGCCACCCCAGACCTTATTCGGCGGCCGTCTTGGGAGCGTGGGCGGCATCCAGTTCCTGCTGGAGGCGCTCTTCCTCGTGAATGCGGGGCTTGGAAAAGCGGGCAATCAGCAAATAGGCAACCGGAGTCAGGTAAAGCGTGACGATGGTCGCAAGACCAAGGCCGCCGACCAACACCCAGCCGAGCGCAATGCGGGCCTCGGCCCCGGCGCCATGCGCGTAGATCAGCGGCACGGCTCCGAGGATCGTGCAGATCATCGTCATCATAACCGGGCGCAGGCGAATATTGCTCGCCTCCTCGATGGCGCGGCGCACATCATGGCCGTGGTCACGCAACTGGTTGGCAAATTCCACGATCAGAATGCCGTTTTTCGCCATGACGCCCACCAGAAGCACGAGGCCGATCTGGCTGTAGATGTTGAGGCTGGAGCCCGTGAACGCAAGTGCAAAGACGGCGCAGGCGAGACCAAGCGGAACGGTTGCCATGATGGTCAGCGCCGAAAGCGGGCTTTCGAACTGCGCGGCGAGAACGAGGAAGATGATCACCAGCGCAAAGGCGAAGGTGAGCGCCATGCCGCTCGAATTTTCCTGAAGCGTGGCGGCCTCCGCCAGCGGAATGATGCGCGCGCCGGGCGGTAGAAGCGGTGCGGCAATCGCCTCGACCTGTGTGAGCGCTGTTCCAAGCGCCATGCCATCTTTGAGACCCGCGGAAATCGCCACGGAGGAAAGCTGCTGTTCGCGCGAAAGGGTTGGCACAACGGATTTCTCCGTGAGCGTCGCAATCACCGAGATCGGCACGATGCGCCCGTCCCCGGCCTTGAGGAAGATGTTTTCGAGATCCGTCGGATCGTCAATCGGGCGGGTCTGCGACATCAACTTCACCGGCAATGCCTTGCCATTGACGAAGACATCGCCGATGGAGCGCCCTTCGAGAAGCGACTGCAGCGCCTGCGAAAGCCCGTCAATATTGATACCAAGGTCGGACGCCCGCTCGCGGTCGATATTCACGGAAACCTGCGCCTGCGTCGCATCGTTGTTGAGACGCGGCGCATCAAAGCGTCCGGTCTCGTCCAGCGCCTGAACAAGCTTGTCCGCTGCCGCCTGCAAAGCCGCGCTATTGCCGCCGACAAGCGCCACCTGCAGGCCGGAACCGGCCCCGCGAATGCGCAGCGAATTGGGCTGCATCACAGTGGCGCGAAGGGCGGGAACCCGGTTCGCCGCCTGTTGTACATCGCGCACGATGGCATCCTGCGAGCGCTCGCGCTCACCCCAGGGCGCAAGCGTCAGCACCATGAAACCGCTATTGCTGCTGTTGTTCATGCCCGAAATCGAGAAGACATTGCGCACCTCGCCCGATTTGACGAGCGGGGATAGATTTTCCTCGATCCGCTGCATGCGGTCGCGGGTGAAATCAAGGCTCACCCCTTGCGGTGCCGAAACGCGAATAATGACGGTCGAGCGGTCTTCGCGGGGCATCAACTCGCTTTTGACCCCCATGAAGGTGCCAAACGCCGCCAGCGAAAAGACAACGCACACGGCAATCACAATGGCCGGGGCATTGAGGCAGGCGTTCAGTGTCCGGCGATAGAAGGCAGCAAAGCGCGTACCGAAACGCCCGAGCATCCCCGCCTCATGGGCTTTCTCGTCCATGGCCGGCAGCCGTGAGGCAAGCACCGGACAGAGCGTCAAGGCCACGATCGCCGAGAGCAGAACGGCAAAGGCCAGCACGAAGCCGAACTCGCGGAAAAGCCCGCCCACCTGCCCCGGCAGGAAGGAGAGCGGCACGAAGACGGCCGCCAGCGTCAGCGTCGTGGCCACAACGGCGAAGAACACCTCCTGTGTGCCAAGCACGGCGGCAGCGCGCGCGCCCATCCCTTCCGAACGGCGACGCACGATGTTTTCCAGCACCACGATGGCATCATCCACCACCATGCCGGTTGCCAGCACCACGGCCAGAAGGGTGAGAATATTGATCGAGAACCCGGCAAGATAGACCGCAGCCACCGTGCCAATCAGCGCAACGGGCATGGTGACAGCCGGAATGAGCGTTGCCCGCCAATCGCGCAAGAAGAGGAAAATCACCGCCACAACGATGAGCGCCGCTTCAATCAGCGCCCGCACCACCCCATTGATCGAGCCTTGAATGAACACGGCATCGTCGCTGGTGATTTTAAGCTCCGTGCCCTCCGGCAAAACCTTCTGCAGGTCCGCGACTGCCGCCTTCACGCCGTTGGAAATGGAAAGCGTATTGGATTGCGCCTGCCGGATAATGCCAAGGCCGATGCCCGTGCGTCCGTTGGAACGCAGGCTGGTGGAATTGGTGTCCGGACCGAGCGTCACCGTTGCAACATCGCCGAGCCGCACATTCGGGCTGATCAGCAGACGCTCGAAGGCGTCCGGCGTTTCGACCGTTGCCGTAGCGCGCACGATAATGTCCTGCGTCGAAGAGGTAATCGAACCGGCAGGCACGTCCAGCGCAACGCTTGAAAGCGCGCTGGCGAGATTGGCGATGGTCAGGCCACGGCTGGCAAGCGCTGCCTGATCCACATCGACGCGGAAAATCTTCTCTTGCTCGCCATAGGTCTGCACATCGGCCACACCATCCACGGCGGCCAGACGGTCGGAAATCTGGTCCTCGACCAGCGCCGTCAGGTCGTCCTGCCCAAGGGTCGTGGAGGTCACGGCCAACCGCATGATGGCATCGGAATCGGCATCCGTCTTGACGATCTGCGGCTCGTCGATCTCATCCGGCATGGCGTTGCGCACCCGCCCGATGGCATCGCGCACATCGGTGGAGGCCACGTTCACGTCAGTCTTGTCGGAGAATTCGAGCGTCACGCGGCTGCGCCCGTAGGACGATTGCGACGACATGGATTTGAGACCGGGAACACGCGCCACGGCCCCTTCCACGATCTTCGTCACCTCCTGCTCCATGGTCTGGGAGGATGCGCCGGAATAGCTGGTTGTCACCGTCACCACGGGGCGGTCGACATCCGGTAGTTCGCGCACTTCAACACCGTTGAGCGCGGCAAGGCCGGCCACGACGATGAGCGCGTTGATCACGCCCGCCAGAATGGGCCGCCGCACGAAAAGCGCGGTGAAAAGCGCTGTGCGCCCCTCATGGGCGGAACTCATGATTTCACCGCCGGGCGTTCGCCGCCGCCGTTGTCCTTGTCGCGGGGTGCATCGCTGCCGGGCAGGCGCACGGCTGCACCTTGGCGCACGCGCTGCAGGCCCTCGGTAACGATGGCATCGCCGGTCTGAAGCGCACCTTCGACCAGAACCCGGTCGGGGTTACGCTGCACAATACGAACCGGCACCTTTTCCGCCTTCATCTCCTTCGTCACCCGCCAGACATAGGCCCCGGCGGAATCCCACTGCACCGAAAGCGGATCGACCGCCGGATAGGTCTCGCCCGGAAAACTCATGGCAACGGAAAAGGCCATGCCAGCGCGCAAGACATCCCCCGCATTGGGAATGCGTGCACGCACCCGCAGCGTGCGGCTCGTCTGATCGATGCGGTTGTCGATGGCCTCGATGGCGCCGGGGAAGAGATCACCCGGACGCGCCACGGAGGTAGCCTCCACCGGCATGCCGATCTTCAGCGCATGGGAAAAGCGCTCCGGCACCCAGTAATCGACCAGAAGTTCCGAACGATCGTCCAGCGTGAGAATGGCCGATTGCGTGGTGACATTGTCGCCGGGGTTCAGTGTCACGATCCCGGCAATGCCCGAGATCGGGGCCACAATATCGCGGCGCTTGAGGTTGAGTTCCGCCGTGTCCAACGCAAGCTGGGCGGCTTCAACGGCAATGCGGGCGTTGAACACATCAAGCCGCGCCACGCTGGAGGTCATGTTGCCATAGGCTTGCGCTTTTTCGCGGGCGCTCTTCAGCGCCACCTGCGCCTGATCGCGGGCAATCAGCTGTTCGGCATTGTCGAGCCGGGCAAGCAGCGCGCTCTTCTCGATATGATCGCCGGATTTCACAAAAACCTCAGCCACCGTGCCTGCCACCTGTGGGGTGATGACGACCGACTGGATCGCCTCACCCGTGCCAATGGCCGAAAGCCGGTCGTTGATCCGCCCCGGCGCGACAGCAACCGTCAGCACAAACGGAGCCTGCTGGGCGCGCTGCCCGCCATTCTGCCCATTTGCCGCCTGCCCGCCGCTCTCGCTGCCCGGCACGGGACGGGAAACGCCAAGCTTGCTCAGAAGCGTGGACGAGGCGGGCGACAGCCCCACCCAGAGGGCGACACCGCCGAGGAGCACAACAGAGGCGAGAAGAATCTGCCTGCGCAAATTCATGGATAGCATTCTCCGCAATCGGGTGGCTTGAAACCATGCGCCGACGACGCTGGCAGGACTTCATCGCACTATTTGACCAGTGATAAAGCTACGGCAAGTCACGACGCCGTTCATTACCAAAATTTCATGCGAGGCGGCTCCCCCGCCCCACAAGGCCGCAATTCCCGTGCATGATGGCCCGTGCGGAATGAAACCAGAACGTCGCGACTGGTCTTTCCGGGCCGAATCACTACATTGAGCCGCATGATGAACGGTTTTGACGATATCCCCTTCTTCGAGGACGAGCCACAGCAGCCGAAGGCTTCAGGTGGCATTGCCGCCCGCGCCATGGCCGCCCGCGACCGCGCCCGTGCACCGGAAACGCCGGACTATCTGGCGGGCCTCAACCCGGAACAGCGCGAAGCGGTTGAAACGCTCGAAGGCCCGGTTCTGGTTCTGGCAGGTGCTGGCACCGGCAAGACCCGCGTGTTGACGACCCGCATCGCCCACATTCTGTCAACAAACCGCGCCTACCCGTCGCAAATCCTCGCCGTGACCTTCACCAACAAGGCCGCCCGCGAAATGAAGGAGCGCATCGCGCTTCTGGTCGGCGGTGCGGTGGAAGGCATGCCATGGCTCGGCACGTTCCACTCGATTGGCGTGAAGCTGCTGCGCCGCCATGCCGAACTTGTCGGCCTGTCGTCCGATTTCACCATTCTCGATACGGATGATGTGATCCGCCTCATCAAGCAACTCATTCAGGCTGAGGGGCTCGACGACAAGCGCTGGCCCGCCAAGCAGTTTGCCGGTCTGGTGGATGGCTGGAAGAACAAGGGGCTTGGCCCCGCCGAAATTCCCGAAGGCGACGCCCGCGCCTTTGCCAATGGCAAGGGCCGTGAGCTTTATGCCGCCTATCAGGAGCGGCTGAAAAGCCTGAACGCCTGCGATTTCGGCGATCTCCTGATGCATCCGATCAAGATCTTCAAGAAGCACCCGGATCTCCTGAAGGAATACCACGCCCGTTTCCGCTACATTCTGGTGGACGAGTATCAGGACACCAACACCGCGCAATATATGTGGCTGCGCTTGCTCGCACAGCGCCCCAAGGGCGAACCGCAAAACGTCTGCTGCGTGGGCGATGACGACCAGTCGATCTATGGCTGGCGCGGCGCGGAAGTGGACAATATCCTGCGTTTCGAGAAAGACTTTCCCGGCGCGAAAGTCATCCGCCTTGAGCGCAACTACCGTTCCACCGAGCATATTCTCGGCGCAGCATCGCACCTCATTACCTATAATGAGGGCCGTCTCGGCAAGACGCTTTTCACCGAGCGCCGCGACCCGGACGATGAAAAGGTTCAGGTGCACGCCGCCTGGGATTCGGAAGAGGAAGCCCGCGCCGTTGGCGAGGAAATCGAGCAGCTTCAGCGCGGCAAACACAAGCTGAACGACATGGCGATCCTCGTTCGCGCCTCCTTCCAGATGCGTGAATTCGAAGACCGCTTCGTCACGCTCGGCATCAATTACCGCGTCATCGGCGGCCCGCGCTTCTACGAGCGGCAGGAAATCCGCGATGCCATGGCCTATTTCCGCCTTGTCTGCCAACCGGCCGACGATCTGGCTTTCGAGCGCATCGTCAACACGCCGAAGCGCGGCCTTGGCGATACCACCGTGCGCCACCTGCATGACTATGCCCGCGCCCGCGACATTCCCATGCTGCGTGCCGCCGACGATATTTCCAACACCGACGAGCTGAAACCAAAGGCGCGCAAGTCGCTGTTCGACCTCGTCACCGATTTCCGCCGCTGGCAGAGCCTGCTCGAAACCATGCCGCATACCGATCTGGCCGAACAGATTCTCGAGGAATCCGGCTACACCGATATGTGGAAGAACGACAAATCAGCGGAAGCGCCGGGACGTCTGGAAAACCTCAAGGAACTCATCCGCTCCATGGATGCGTTTGAATCCATGCGCGGTTTTCTGGAACACGTCTCGCTGGTCATGGATGCCGAGCAGAACGAGAACATGGATGCCGTGTCGATCATGACGCTGCATTCGGCCAAGGGTCTGGAATTCGAAACCGTGTTCCTGCCCGGCTGGGAAGAAGGCCTCTTTCCCCACCAGCGCTCGCTCGATGAAGGCGGGCGCTCCGGTCTGGAGGAAGAACGCCGCCTCGCCTATGTCGGCATCACCCGCGCCAAGCGCCGCTGCCACATCTGGTTCGTCTCCAACCGCCGCATCCACGGCCTGTGGCAATCGACCCTGCCGTCGCGCTTCCTCGATGAATTGCCGCCACACCATGTGGACGTGGCCGAGCCGGAAACCTCCTATGGCGGTTACGGTCGCAACCCTTACGGCCAGTCGCGCTTCGATACGATTGGCGGCAAAGGGGGCGGCCAGCCGTTCGGCAATTCCTATTCCACACCGGGCTGGAAACGGGCGCAGGCCAACCAGACCGAAGCGACGCGCTCCAACTGGGGCAATCGCTCCGGCCATGCGGTGGAACGCATCGGCTATGGCGAAAGCGGGCCGCGCAGCCGCACCATTGACGGCGAACTGGTAGCCAAAAGCGCCGTCGATACGCCCTCACGCTTTTCAGCGGGCGACCGCGTCTTTCACATGAAGTTCGGCAACGGCAATGTCGTGGATGTGGAAGGCAACAAACTGACCATTGAATTTGACCGCGCCGGGCAAAAGCGCGTGCTGGATGGCTTTGTGGAGAAGGTCTGATGTCTGGGCTTGATCTGCCGGGCCTCATCGCCTGGCGCCAGCACCTGCACACCATGCCGGAGCTTTCCGGCGAGGAGGAAAAGACGGCAGCGGAAGTCGTGGCCTTCCTGTCGCGCACAAACCCCGACGAGATCATCACCGGCCTTGGCGGAACGGGTGTCGCCGTTGTCTATCAGGGGACAGAACCCGGCCCCACAATCGCCATCCGCGCCGAGCTGGATGCACTGCCGATTGAGGAAATCGGCACGCCGCCCTACCGCTCGAAGATCCCCGGCAAGGGCCACATGTGCGGCCATGACGGCCATATGACCATGGTCGCTGCCGTCGGTCAGGCACTGGGGGCCAAGCGACCCGCCCGTGGTCGTGCCGTTTTGCTTTTCCAGCCATCGGAAGAAAATGGCGCCGGTGCGGCCCGGATGATCGCCGACCCGGCCTTTGCTGCCGTGAAGCCGGACATTGCCCTTTCGCTGCACAACATGCCGGGCGTGGCCCTTGGTCATGTCTGGCTGAAGGAAGGCACGGCCAATTGCGCGTCTCAAGGCTTGAAGATCATCTTCACCGGCAAGACCGCGCACGCCTCGCTGCCGCATACCGGCCTTTCACCGGCCCCGGCCATTGCCGAACTGGTGCCCGCTCTCGGTGCGCTTTCCGGCGGCGTTCTGGGCGATGGATCGTTCACGCTTTCGACCATCACCCATATCACGGTCGGCGAACCGGCCTTCGGCATCGCCCCCGGCCATGGTGAGCTTTGGGTGACGCTCCGCACGGAAACCGATGCGGGCATGGCAGGCATAAGGGCAGAGGCGGAACGTCTGGCGCGCGATGCCGCCGCGCGCCACGGCCTGGCCGTGAGCTTCGAAACGCATGATCATTTTCACGCCTGCGTAAACCACCCGCAGGCCGTGCGCCTTCTGGCAGACGCTATGGACGCGGAAGGCGTGAACCGGATCGAAGGGGAGATCATGCGCGGCTCGGAAGACTTCGGTCGTTTCGCCACCGTGTCGAAATCGGCCATGTTCTTTCTGGGATCGGGCGAGAATCACCCTGCCCTGCACAATCCGGATTTCGATTTCCCGGATGCGCTCATTGAAAAAGGCGCGGGCATCTTTACCCGCGCCATTCGCAATCTTCTGGGCTGAAAGCGTTTTCGCTCAACCGTCCTTGCGGAAATAATCGAGCAGGTTCTTCTGCGGCTTGTCGCCACTGACATTCCGATCCGTCGAGCGGCTGACGGCGAGCGTCGGCGTGCGGCCATTGTGGCGTTCAACGATCACCATATGGGTCACGTCACCGCGCTGGAAAGCCTTGAGGAAGCGGCTGTAGTCGGCAAAGGCCACGCAGCCATGCGAATCCCCGCGACGCGCCAGAAGGTAGCTGTGAGCCAGAAGCCCGGTGCGCCCCTTGGGAGCCACGCCATCCAGCGGCGTCAGGCGAATGGCGGCAACCCCGTGGAACAGCTTTTCGCGCATGGAGAGCTTGTAGCTGCCGGGCGGCGTCGGGCCGCGCATGCTGACATGCGTGTACTTCGGGTTATCGCGCATCGGACCAATGCCGGAATGGGCTTCCAGCTTTTCGCCGTTCGGCATGTGAACAACGCCATTGGTAATGTCATAGACGGCGATCTTGGTGCCGTTATCCGGCCACGGGATCGAGCGACCGATGTTCTTCGTCGGATTGTCGGGACGCGCAAAGGCGAGAGCCTTCGGCGCATCGTCCTCTTCCGCATCGGCGCTCTGGTCAACCACCGGCTTGGCAGCGCGGGCGGGCTTGGCCGACGCTTCCGCAATGTCAGCCTTGGCAACTTCAACCGGAGTCGCGATCTGCGGACGGCGAACCGGCACCGGACCCGATTGCGGCAAGGCACCGACGCCTGCTTCGGCCACGGTCTTTTCGACCTCGACTTCGGCCATAACCTTCAGCGTATCGGCATCGACGCTGGCAATCTCCTGGGCCCCTGCCTCTTCCGGCTGGTTCCAGTCAACGGTCGACTTGGGCGCCATGGCAACCGTATCGCCAAGCGCGGCCACGAGCGCGGTGCGGATCGCATCGGCCTCGGGGCGCTTGTCGATCAGTGCGGCAATCCGGCGGTTTTCCTCATCGGCCTTCAGGGCAGATTGAAGCTTTTCGCGGACATCAACTGCATCGGGGCGCTGGCTCGTGACATGCACCAGCTGTGCATACTCCAGCCGCTCGGCCTTATCGATGGCGGATGCACCCGCCAGACGCTTGTATTTGGCGATTTTCTTCAGATGAATGACGCTGAACGGCGCATCCTGCGGCGCCACTTCGCGGGCATTGCTGACCGAGGCAAGCAAACGCCCATCGGCCGACTGCGCCATGCCATGCATCGTCGCCATGCTACCGGCGATCCAGCCGCCAAGAGCAAGTCCGATGCCGAGTATGGTCGTTCGGCTGATGATCCCCCGACGCGCCGTTTTCGTGCGGGCCGGGAACGAGCGTGCATTACCGCTCTGTGCAGATTTTTTGGCCATGATACGCGCCATCCACCCGTTACACCTTGACCACTGTTCTAACATGACACGAACAGTGGGTTACTTGAGCAAGATCAAGAACGAACCGCTTTGACGCGGCCTCCACCTTGCTCTTCTGCAGGTGAGAATGGCCAATTATGGTAACCAATCCGTTTACGCCCCCAACGATTTATTAGCTATGATTCCCGGAATACGGACCAATCAAGTCAAAATTTTAACCGGATTGCGACGGCCCATCATGCGCGAAGCCCTTGCGAGCATTCGTAGCCCTTGGCATTGTCCGGGCAGAGATGAACGAGGGAAAGCCCATGAAAGCGCTGCTGCTTGTCGATATCCAGAACGGCTTTTGCCCTGGCGGCAACCTGCCGGTGCCCGATGGTGATTCGATTGTGCCGGTGGTTAACCGCCTGATCGACAAGGGCGGTTACGACCTGATCGTCGCTTCGCAGGACTGGCACCCGGCCAATCACGGCAGCTTTGCCTCGCAGCATCCCGGCAAGGCCCCCTTTGAAATGGGCGAGCTTTCCGGCCAACCGCAAATGATGTGGCCGGACCACTGCGTTCAGGGAACACAAGACGCCGCATTTCATCCCCTGCTCGACACGGCAAAAATCGTCTACGTGCAGAAAAAGGGAGAGAACCCGGCGGTCGACAGCTATTCCGCCTTCCGTGACAACGATCACGCGGCGCTGACCGGCCTTGCCGACTACCTGAAGGCAAAGGGCGTGACCGCGCTTGATGTCTGCGGCCTTGCCACTGATTACTGCGTGAAGTTTTCGGCGCTCGATGCGGTGGACATGCTGCCGGGCGTCAAAGTGCGCTTCATCGCGGATGCCAGCCGCGGCATTGATCCGGCAGGCGTCGAAAAGGCCATCGCGGACATGGCCGCCAAGGGGATTGAAACGGTCAACAGCAGCGCGATTGTCAGCTGAATCCTACCGCTTGACGGGAAGCGGCATTTCCAGAGCCCGGATGACTTCGGAAAAGTCGTCCATCTTTTTGGAGAGCGCTGCTTCCGCATCCTGAAGCCCGCGATTGTAAAACACCGGCCCGAGCGTCACCGTCAGGAAATCCAGAACCTGCTCGGCCTGCAGTCCACCGATCTCCTGATCCAGTTCATCGGCAAAATAGCGCTTGATGGTTTCGGCGAGATAGGCCCGTTCGGCCTTGGAAAACGCAACCTCAGCCATGGCGAACGCGCTCCAGCGGTTGCGTGGCGGCCTTCAGCCACTCCTTGGCCTTCGGATCGCGCACAAGCGGCATCAGCATGTCGCGCGTGCGGGTATGGTAGTCATTGAGCCAGCGCAGCTCCTCGCCGTTGAGAAGCGCCGTCACCACCAGCCGCCGGTCGATGGGGCAATAGGTCAGCGTCTCGAAACCCAGCATCGGCTGGTCGCCGCCTTCGATGTCTTCCGCCTCACGCACATAAAGCAGATTTTCGATGCGAATGCCGAACGCACCGGGGCGATAATATCCCGGCTCGTTGGACAGGATCATGCCGGGCAGAAGCTCCTGCTGCGAGGCCCGCGAAATGCGCTGCGGCCCCTCATGCACCGAAAGATAGGAACCAACACCATGGCCCGTGCCGTGGCCATAATCGGCACCGGCCTTCCACAGCGCAATGCGCGCCAGCGGATCGAGATCAACGCCGCGCGTACCCTTCGGGAAACGGGCCGTGGAGATGGCAATCACGCCCTTCAGCACCAGCGTGAAGAAACGGCACTGCTCATAAGGCACGTCGCCAATCGCCACCGTGCGGGTGATGTCCGTCGTACCATTCACATACTGGCCGCCCGAATCGATCAGGAACATTTCGCCTTCGTTGAGCAGACGATCCGTATCGGTGGTCACACGATAATGGATGATGGCGGCATTCTCGCCTGCCCCGGAAATCGTGTCGAAGGAAATATCCTTGAGCGGGTTCTGCATGGCCTCGCCCACTCGGCGGCGGGCGTTTTCGAGCGCGGTGACGGCGGCAATCTCGCTCACGCTGCCGGGCATCTGCCCATCAAGCCAGCTCAGAAACTCGACCATGGCCGCACCATCCTGCAGATGGGCCGCCGCCGATCCATTGATCTCGACCGTGTTCTTGCAGGCACGCGGCAGCTTGGCCGGATCACCGGCTTCAATGACAACACCGCCGGCAGCCTCGATGGCGCGGGAAAGCGCATAAGGGGCCACCTCCGGGTCGATGAGGATTTTCGCGCCATCCGCTGCGATGGCGGCGAGCGCCGCCGCAAAGCTGCCGGGGCTTTTCTGCGTCGCAAGCTGCGCCAGATAGGCCTCTTCCTCAATGCCGGTCTTGCGCTTGTCGAGAAAGATTTCGGCGCTGCCATCGGCCCTGACAAGGGCACGCGAAAGCGGATGCGGGGTGTGCGGTACATCGCTGCCGCGAATATTGAACACCCAAGCAACGGAGGATGGATCCGTGATCAGCACCGCCGCTGCGTCCGCCTTTTTCAGGTCATTGGCGATGTCGAGAATCTTCTCGCGGGCCAGAAGACCGGAAACATTGGCGGCCTGAATGGAAACGCGTCCCAGCGGCTCCGCCGGGCGGTCGCGCCAGATAGCGTCCAGCGGATTGGCTTCGAGCAGTACGAGTTCGCCGCCAACGCTCACCAGCGCCTTTTCAAGCCGACGAACCTCCGCCGCCGTATGCAGCCACGGATCAATGCCAAGGCGAAACCCCTTCGGCCCATGCGTCTCGATCCATTTGGCAGGCGGTGCGCCGACCAGATCGCCACCTGTGAACACCGAGCCATCCACCTGATGGGCAAGCTGCGTCGTGTAGCGGCCATCGACAAAGACAATCGCCTCGCTCATCGTCACCAGAGCCACGCCAGCCGAGCCGGTAAAGCCGGTGAGCCAGGACAGGCGCTCGGCACAGGCCGGAACATATTCGCCCTGATACTCATCGGCGCGCGGCACGAGAAAGCCGTCGATGGCCAGTTCCTGCAGAAGCGCCCTCAGTTCCCCCACCCTCGCCTTGCCAAACTGCGGGGCCGAGGCGTTTTCGAAGGACTGGAACATGAGGACATCCTTTCCCGGATGATTGCAGATGCGAAGGCAGAGAGCTTAACGCTCCAGATGGATCGTCACCCAGCCATTGCGCCAGATGGTGCGGATATGGCGAAGCCCGGCCCCGTTATAGGCCGCGATCACCTTCCAGCGCTGGCTGGCGAGAATGCCGGACAAGATAACCGTGCCGTGTGACGAAAGATGCATGGCCAGTTCCGGCGCCATCTTCATCAGGGGCTTGGCGAGAATATTGGCGATGATCAGATCGAACGGACCATGCTGGCGGAAGGCCGCCGAGTGGAATCCCGGCGCGGTCTCGAAGGCAAGCCCCGTCGAAATGCCGTTGAGGCGGGCGTTTTCCCGCGCCACCTTGACGGCAACCGGATCAATATCCGTCGCCAGAACCGGGATCTTGCGCAGCATGCGCACGGCAATGGCCAGAACGCCGGAGCCGGTGCCAAGGTCCAGCGCATTGCGCGGCTGCTTGGCCTTCATCACCTCGGCGATCATCTCAAGGCAGCCCGCCGTCGTGCCGTGATGGCCCGTGCCAAACGCCTGACCGGCCTCGATCTCGATGGCAAGGTCGTTGGCCTTCACCTTGTCGCGGTCATGGCTGCCATGCACCAGAAACTGCCCGGCACGCACCGGCTTCAGACCTTCCAGCGAAAGGGCAATCCAGTCCTCGTCGGGGATCACTTCCATTCTGATGTCCAGACCGGGGAAGGCATCCGCAATCGCCGAGGCAAAGCGCGGGCGAACAGCCTCTTCCTCATCGCGCATCATGTAGATGGAGGCTTCCCAGATATCCTTCTTCTCATCCACTTCCATCGTGGCAAGCGCCAGATCCTCCTCGCCGAATTCAAGCGTCAGGAGTTCAAGGATCTCTTCAGCATGCTTTTCGGTGGCCGAAACGTAAAGGCGGATTTCACTCAAGGGACGGACTTTCCAGATGATCTTGATATGGGCCGAGGCTTGCCACAAACCGCGCTGGCTCGCAAGGTTCAGCCGCCGGACACTGGAGATGAAAGGGCAGGAAAACCCCTGACATCAGCCCTTTTCGATCAGCTTGCGGATCTTGGAAAGGGCGCTGTCCGTCTCCTCGCCATAGGAAATCGTGCCCTGGAACCGGCCCTTGCTGTCCAGAAGATAAACCGAGGCGGTGTGATCCATCGTATAGTCCTCGGACGGGTTCTGCTCGTTGAGCGGCACCTTGCGGGCATAGACACGGTACCCCTTGAGCACCTTGGCGATCTCGGCCGGGTCTCCGCTCATGCCGTAAACGCGCTCAGTCACACTCTTGATGTACTCGCCGAGCAATTCCGGCGTGTCGCGTTCCGGGTCCACCGTCACGAAGAAGGCATGCACCTTCTCGCCCTTGGGATCGATGTCCTGCAGCCAGCCGTTCAGTTCGAACAGCGTCGTCGGGCAGATTTCCGGGCAATGGGTAAAGCCGAAGAACAACAGCGTGGACTTGCCCCGAAGCGCTGCTTCCGTCACCGGCTTGCCATCCTGCCCCGTGAGCGTGAACGGCACGCCAAACGGCTGATCGCTCAGGGCCTGCTGTTCGCGCGTCAGCGAATAGGCGAGCCAGCCAACGACGAGAACGACAGCGGTGATGACACCGATGAAAAGCGTGCGGGATTTCTGCATGATGTCTTCTGGAAACCTTTGTTCAGGCGCGTTTCGTAGCGTGGCGAATGGATCGGCGCAAATCAACTTCGCCGTTGCGCGCAGATGTCGCAGACGCGGCGATCAAAGGCACCAGTTGATCCCATTATCGGAGAGGACGAGGAAAATCTCCGGCCCGTAACGCATCCAGGCCGCAAAAGAGAGCGCCACCAGCGCCCCGCCAGCCGCCAGCAGGCCGAGAACCAGCACAGGGCGAAAACCGGACATGTCTGCATTATTCGTCGTCATGGGACTGAGATAACATAAAGAATGCCGAATGTCTCGCAACGCCCTGTCGCACCGGCAAAATGTGATCAATGGGGCCTTCAGAAATTGCGCAAAGCATCAAGCCGCAACCCAAATCTTCACGAATGTTTAATTCGTTCTACGCCATTATAGTTCCCTAGCGGACTGAAAGGCTTTGGTGAACGGCCTGGCAATGCCCCTCCCCCTGGTGAGCGCGGGCGGCACAGTCAATGACATGATGTCTGCCGGATTTTCCGGACCGCGAGATCTCCCGTCCTTGGCATTTTGCGTACCGTCTTATTCGGTCGGAGGAATTTCGTAACATGAACACCGCGGTCAAGCAGTCCAGCGCACAGCTCGAAATCGTATCCTTCCACCTGGGCGATCAGGAGTTCTGCATCGACATCATGGCGATCCGCGAAATTCGCGGTTGGGCGCCGGTGACCCCGATGCCGCATACCCCGCCTTACGTTCTGGGCCTCATCAACCTGCGTGGCGCCGTGATCCCCGTGATCGACATGGCCTGCCGCCTTGGCATGAAGCCGACCGAACCGTCCGAACGTGCCGCCATCATCGTCACCGACATCGCTGGCAAGCTGGTGGGTCTGCTCGTCGAACAGGTTTCCGACATGATGACCATCCGTTCGGATGATCTTCAGCCGGCTCCGGAAATCATCCCCAATGCGCAGCGTGATTTCTGCCGCGGCATCGTCGCGCTCGAAAAGAACATGATCTGCTTCCTGAACCTCGACACGGTGATTGCGGACGAACTGGCCGCTGCGGCCTGATCACGTCCTTTCAAAGGCTCCACCGCCTGGGCCGCGACGTCTCGAAAGAGGCCTCGCGGCCTTTTGTATTCAGGCGGTGGCTTCGCCTCGAAAGGGGCAATTCGATGGCAGAGAACAAAACTCACAAAATTGTGAAAACATATTAGATTCAAAACATTACGGCGATTTAACAATAAAATTCTGGAACTTTGTGCCGGGCAGGCGCATTTCTCTTTTGTCCGAAGCGAACGACGCCAAGGACTTCCGATCAAGAGGACGCGACGACTTTTTCCCAAGACGTGAAGCCGCCGCTTGAAACAAGGAGAAATGCCATGAATACCGCCATCAAGCTCACCCTCGCCGCAGCCCTTGCCACCGCCGGCATGGTCCCGCTCGCCTACGCCGCTGAAACCGCAACGCCCCATGTCAGCATCGTCTATATTGACACGCTGAGCGATGATGGCGACGGCACGGCCTTCGACGCGCTCTCCAACAAGGCCATGCATCCCGACATGACCCAACAGGCTCAGGCCGAAGCCAAGAGCAATGAAAAGATCGCCTCCACGCTGAAGATGCAGCAGATCAATACGGATGATGTGGTGCAGATCGACACCGCCGCCAATGGTGGCAAGATCGTCTACGTGCGCTGACGCTACCATCCCGGACACGGATCGGCCTCCCCCAGCCGCTCCGTAACCTCGGACGAAACAGGCCCCGGTTGATGACCGGGGCCTTTTGTTATTCGGGCTTGCCCTTGGTCCAGTTCACCTGCTGACCAAACAGCGGCACCGTCGAGATGGCCATTTTGGCCGAACCATCCGTCAGTTCACGGGTGTGAACAAGATAGATCAGCGTATCGTTCGTCTTGTCGTAGATGCGGTTGATCACCAGCTTCTTCCAGATGAGCGACATGCCCTCGCGAAACACCTCTTCGCCATCCTTGGAAAGATCGATGTCGCCGATGGTGATCAGGCCGGTCTGGCGGCAGGCGATCGAAGAGTTGGACGGGTCTTCGAACCAGTTGCCGTTCTTCAGACGGTCGAGCATCCCGCGGTCGAAGTAGCTGACATGGCAGGTCACGCCCTCGATCTTCGGGTCATGAAAAGCCTCGATGACGATATCATTGCCCATCCAGTCGACGCCGACCTCGCCCACCTCTTCAGCCTGCGCCGGAAGAACGGCAGCGGCAGAAAGCGCAAGCGCCGAGAGCAGGAAACGGAAACGAGACAACATGGCAGCAATCCTTTGGAGTGTTCTCTCACAAAGATATGATCGCGCTGCTGCAATGCAAGAATGGCTCAGGAAAAATGCAGATGCGCCCGGATCGGCAGGTGATCGGAGGCGACCCGCGCCAGCGGGCTGTCATGCACCTCCACCCGGCGAATAAGATCGCTGCGGTTGGCCATGATACGATCAAGGGCGAGCAGCGGCAGACCGGCGGGAAAACTTGGCACGGCTTGAGCGACCGAAAAGGCTGGCTGCAATTCCCGCAAGGCCGATCCCTTGCCAAGCCGCCATTCATTGAGGTCCCCGACAAGCAGGGTCGGACAATCCTGCCCCTCCTCAAGGATTTTAAGGATACGCTGCGCCTGCTGACGCCGCGAATGACGCAGAAGACCGAAATGCGCGGCGATGATGCGCAGTTCCAGCCCGTCCTTGAGTTCCAGTTCCGTCACCAGCGCGCCGCGCGGCTCAAGTCCCGGCAGACGCACCGGCGTCAGTTCCCGCACCAGCCCATGACGAAAGAGCAGCGTATTGCCGTGAAAACCATGCGCCTGCGCCGATATGCTCAGCGGCACGCGCGTCAGCCCCGTTTCGCGCTCCAGCCAGGCGAGATCCAGCAGCCCCGTGCGTTCGCCAAAGCGCGTATCCGCCTCCTGCAGGGCAACGATATCGGCATCGAGTTCGCGGATCACATGGGCCGTTCGAGCCGGATCAAAACGCCGGTCGCGGCCAACGCATTTATGGACATTATAGGACGCCACGACCAGATCGGCTGAGTGATGGGACGGGTTTTGCGCGGTGGCAATGCGCCGCCCATGCCGCTCGCGCAAGGTCGCGAGAATGCGCCTTGGCAAACTGTCCACCCGGCTGTTCGGCATCGTCGTCCCCGCTTGTTGGCGTTTTTCAGTCTCTCTTACCCCGTCAAACGCTTCTTCTGCGTTACAAATATGGCGATCCAAGCCACAAAAGACGCTCGATAAGCCGCACGGCAAAAGGCCGTGCCTGCAGTTCCTCCAGATTGACCTGACGCGCATCGGCAATCGCGGCATCGATGCGCCGTTCGATGGCTCCGGCAAATTCGCTGTCATAAACTTCCAGATCAATCTCGAAGTTCAACCGCAGCGACCGGCTGTCGAGATTGGACGATCCGGCATAGGACCAGCGCCCGTCGATGGTCAAAAGCTTGGAATGGTTGAAGGTGCCGGTGGAACGCCAGATGCGGCAGTAGTTTTTCAGGAACTGATCGAACTGCGCCGTCATGGCCCGGTCGACCAGCACCAGATTGGACACGCCGGGAACAACAATATCGACCGTCACCCCGCGCCGCGCCGCCGTCGTCAGCGCCGCGATCATATCACGATCCGGCAGAAAATAGGGGGACATGATGCGGATCGACGAACGCGCCACTGAAAATGCGCCCATCAGAAGCTTGGCATTGGTTTCAACGCTCTTGTCCGGCCCGGAGGGCACAGCACGGATGACGACCGGCGCTCCGGGCTGCGTCTGCGGATCGGCAATGCGCCAGGCATCACCGTCCAGCGCCTCGCCACTGGCAAATTTCCAGTCAGCGGCGGCGATGAAAAAGAGATCGGCCACCACCCGCCCCTCAATACGGAAATGCGTATCGATCAGGGCCTTGTCGCCGTTCAGCCGATGCGAAAACCCGGCGCGAATATTCATGCCGCCGCTGAACGCCACCCGCCCGTCAACAATCAGGATTTTGCGGTGGGTACGAAGGTTAGCGTAGGGCAGCCGCAGCCCCATCACCACGTTTCCATTGAAAACATCGACCGCCACGCCGCCGCGTTTCAGCCGCGACAGGATCGTCGGTACCGAGTAGCGAATGCCGACCGCATCGATCAGCACCCGCACCTCGACGCCGCGCTTGTGAGCGGCAATCAGGCAATCGGCCAGGTCGCGACCGATTTCGTCCCGGTCGAAAATATAGGTTTCAAGCAGGATCGAGCGGTCTGCCGCGTTGATCGCCTCGCGCATCGCCGCATAGGCCTCATCGCCCGTTTCCAGCATGCGGATCGTATTGCCAGTTGAAAGATGGTGCGCCGTCACCCGGTTGCCCAGTACCATCAGCGAGGCAAAGCGACGGCCGAAATCCCGGGTAATCGCCTCCTCGGAAACATCATAGCGGGCGATATGGCCGGGCGGTCCCGGCAGCATACGCTGCCATTGCATGCCGATATTGGAACGGCGGATGCGGTTGACCCCGGCCATCATGTAAAGCGCCGCCCCGACGATGGGCGACAGCATGATGACGCCGAACCAGCCGACAGCGGAGCGAACCTCATCCTTGGTCATCGCCGCATGCACAGCGGCAATCGTGCCGACAACGAAGGAAAACACCGCCAGAATATGCGGCCAGTAATGCGAAAGCAGATCCATATTGCGAATATAGATCGTCCCGGATGAAAATGAACAGCGTCGAGCCGCGCTTTCTCAAGCGATCACTTCAAGTTCACTTCATTCGGCAGGTGCAAGGCTCATAGGAATGGCCAACGAAACGCCCGGGCTTCATGCCGATCTTGCCGGGGATCGCGGCCACACTGGCCACCTTCAGCGTTCGGGCAATGTCCAGCGCCGCAGCGGCACAGACCGCTGCATCTTCTGCCGCATTATGATGCACGAAGCGCAGGCCGAGATGATCGGCAATCACGTTCAGCCGATGCGAGGGAAAGTGCGGCCAGACCTTTTGCGCCATCTTCAGGCTGCACAGATAGGTGAGCGACGGATAAGGCTGGCGATAGGCATCGAGCGACGAGCGCCAGACACTGAAATCGAACGCCGCGTTATGGGCAATCATCGTTGCCCCGGCAAAGTCATCGGCAAATTCGTCCATGACCTCGGGAAACTCGCCCGCATCCTCCACCTGTTCCGGGCGAATGCCGTGAATAGCGATGTTGAAGGAGGAAAAGCGCATATCCTTGGGGCGGATCAACCGCTCCTCGACCCGCGTCACCTGCCCGTTTTCAATCCACGCCAGACCGACCGAACAGGCACTGGCACGCTGCTCGTTGGCCGTTTCAAAATCGATGGCGATGGTTTTCAAGGTCTGCCCTGCCGGTTCGCTGTTGCGTTGCTGGCATAGGCAGGAATCGCCCTGATTGCAAATGATCACAGGCCACGGAACCCGCGATTTCGGCATCTCTTCACAACGCTTCGATCATGAAATCCCGAAAAAGCGCCACCGGCGGCGGCGGCGCGGCATCGCGTCCGTGGAGTTTAAGCGCCATCGCGCCAAGCGGTGGAAAACCGCTCGTATCCGCAGCCAGAACCACCAGATCATCCGGCTTACTCTCCGTGGCCCGCACAGTGACACCAAGCCCGGCGCGCACCGCCGCCCAGATGCCGGCAAGGCTGGGGCTGGCAAACACATGCCGCCATGAAATGCCCGCCGCATCAAGCGCCGCAATCGCCGCCGAACGGAAGGCGCAGGGCGCATCAAAGGCAATGAGCGGCAACGGTTCCCCGGCTTTGAGGGCAAACCCCGGCGCGCCGATCCAGCCAAGGGGACGCTCGCCAAGCATCTGGCAAGGACCAGCTTCACCGTCTCCGGCATTCCCCCATGTCAACGCCAGATCAAGATCACCGCGCCCGAGTATCGCCAACAGCGGACCGGAGCGATCCGCCCGCGCCTCGATTCGCACCTTGGGGTGGCGCGCCGCAAACCGCCCGAGAAGCCCCGGCAATGATCGCTCGGCAAAGTCTTCGGGCATGCCGACGCGCAACCACCCCTCGACCCCTTCACCACCACCCAGAGCGAACACCGCCTCATCGTTCAGATCAAGAATGCGCCGCGCATAGGAGAGGAGAAGTTCGCCCTCTTCGGTCAGCGTCAGCCCCCGGCCCTGCCGCGCCAGAAGCACCTGCCCGGTCTGCTCCTCGAGCTTGCGCAATTGCAGGCTGATCGCCGAAGGCGAACGCCCCAACTGTTCCGCCGCCTTGGCAAAACTCCCCTGCGAAACCCCGGTGACGAAGGTTCGCAGCACATCCATATCGAGGTTGATGTTCCGTGCCATTATTCAGTTTATCCAAACTGAGAATTATAAATTACGAAATTTTCAAAACAATCATGAGAGGGCAGGATCAGCGTGTCAAGAAAACCATTCCAGGGAGACCCAAATGCCCTTCGTCCATATCCGTATTGCCGGAAAGACGCTTTCCACCGCCGAAATGGCTGCACTTCAGGAGGATCTCGCCGATCTGATGGAGCGTGTTCTCCACAAGAAGAAGTCACTCACAGCGATCTTCATCGAGGAGGTCACGATCAAGGGCTGGGGCGTCGGCGCTGCCCCGGTTCCGGTGGCCGCGCATCTGGAAGTCGCCATCACGGCAGGCACGAACACCAGCTCGGAGAAAGCCGCGTTCATCGCCGCCGCCGCGCAGGTGCTGAAGCGTCTGTGCGGCGATCCGCTGCCGGTCGCGACCTATGTCATTCTTCGTGAAATCGACGCCGAAAGCTGGGGTTATGACGGCCAGACTCAAGCCGCCCGCCGTTTGACCGCAATGGCCTGAGGACCCTCAACCGCCAATCAGCGCCAGCCACTCATCCTCATCCATCGTCTGAAGACCAAGTTCGCGGGCCTTGTCGAGCTTCGACCCTGCCCCCGGACCGGCGACGACAATATCGGTTTTCTTGGAAACCGAACCGGCAACCTTTGCCCCCAGCGCTTCGGCGCGCGCCTTGGCTTCGTCGCGCGTCATCTTTTCCAGCGAGCCGGTAAAGACCACGGTCTTGCCCGCCACGGGGCTACCCTCGCTCTTCGGCTGTTCAGCCGCCTGCGGGCGGACCTCGGCCAGAAGCTTGTCCACAACGGCCAGATTGCGCGGCTCCTTGTAGAATTCCACGATGGAGCGCGCCACGACCTCGCCAATGCCGTCAATAGCGTTCAACTCCGTCCAGGCTTCGCTGCCCGGTTCAGCTGCCGCCTTCATGCCAGCCTCGAAGGCCTCATAGGTGCCGTAGGAGCGTGCCAGAAGCTTCGCCGTCGTCTCGCCCACATGGCGAATGCCGAGCGCAAAAATCAGCCGGTGAAGCGCGATATCGCGCCGCGCCTCGATGGCGTCGTATAGCTTGGTGACACTGACGCGTCCGAACCCATCGACATTCTCAAGCTTGGTGAGCGACGCCTGCTGACGCTGACCAAGCGTGAAAATCTCCGGCGCGGTGCGGATCTGCATGGCCGGGTCTTCGCTCTCGAAGAAGAAATCGATCTGCTTCGTGCCCAGCCCCTCGATGTCAAAGGCGTTGCGCGAAACGAAGTGCTTCAGATGCTCCACCGCCTGCGCACGGCAGACAAAACCGCCCGTGCAGCGCGTTACCGAATCCGCCTTGCCGGTCTTTTCGTTGACTTCACGCACCGCATGGCTGCCACACACCGGGCAGGTCTTCGGGAAGACATAAGGCTCAGCGCCCGCATCACGCTTTTCCGGCACGATATCGACAATCTGCGGGATCACATCACCCGCCCGCTGCACGATCACCCAGTCGCCGACGCGGATATCGCGCGCCTCGCGGATGGCCTCACCGGAATTGCCGATGCCCTTGATATAGTCTTCGTTGTGAAGCGTGGCGTTGGTCACGACCACACCGCCCACCGTGATCGGCTCCAGCCGTGCGACCGGCGTCAGCGCGCCGGTGCGCCCCACCTGAATGTCGATACCGAGAAGCCGCGTCATTGCCTGTTCGGCGGGGAATTTGTGCGCCGTTGCCCAGCGCGGGCTGCGCGAGCGAAAACCGAGCCGCTCCTGCAGGTCGAGGCGGTCCACCTTGTAAACCACGCCGTCAATATCATAGTCGAGATCGGCGCGCTCATCGCCAATGCGATGATATTGCGCCAGAAGCTCCGCTACGGAATGAACCCGCGCCATCAACGGGTTGACCGGGAAACCCCAGTCGCGAAAGCGCTGCACGATGCCCCATTGCGTATCGGCCAAGGGTTCGGAAACCTCGCCCAGCGCATAGGCGAAGAACTTCAGACGCCGCGCCGCCGTCACCTTGGCGTCCAGCTGGCGAAGCGAACCGGAGGCCGTGTTGCGCGGGTTCACGTAAAGCGGCTTGCCATCCGCCTCCATCTGGGCGTTGAGCGCCAGAAAGTCGCTCTTGGCCATATAGACCTCACCGCGCACCTCCACCACGTCCGGCGCATCGGAGGGCAGCGTGTGAGGCACATCGGCGATGGTCATCACATTGGCGGTCACGTTTTCGCCGGTCGTGCCGTCGCCCCGCGTCGCGGCCACCGTCAGGCGGCGCTTCTCGTAACGGATCGACATGGAAAGCCCGTCAATCTTCGGCTCGGCGGTCAAGGCGATAGAATCATCCGGCAAGACGCCAAGGAAACGATACACCGAGGCGACAAATTCGCTGGCCTCCTCGTCGGAAAACACGTTATCGAGCGACAGCATCGGCCGCGCATGGGTGACCGCCGAGAAGGTAGCGAGCGGTGTCGCACCCACCCGCTTCGAGGGGCTATCGGCGCGAACGAGATGCGGAAAACGGACTTCCAGCGCATCATTGCGCTTCTTCAGCGCATCATACTCCGCATCCGAAATCTCCGGGGCATCCTTGCCGTGATAGAGCGCATCATGATGAGCGATCTCGCTCGCCAGCGCCGCAAGCTCCGCTGCAGCCTCAAGCTCCGTCAACGTTTCGACAGGAAGTTTCTCGTTCGACATGAAAGCCTCGTGCGTTCTCACCTCGCAACGTTCTATGGCCAATCCCGACGAATGCAACACGGTTTTGCTCGCCATCGCGATTTCCCCAAAACCGTTTGGCGAACACGTTTGAATAAGCCATCGTGACAGATATGAAATGATGTTCTTTCAGCCCGGAGCGGGTTCATTCGAGGATCAAAACCGATGCCCGCCTTTGATGTCCTTCTGGCGTTTGCCGTAACGACAGCCCTCTTCGCCTTCATTCCCGGTCCGGCCATGTTCTATGCCGCCGCACGCACATTGGCAGGCGGAAGGAAGGCCGGGCTCATGGCCGTGCTTGGCATCCATCTGGGCTCCTACATCCATATTATCGCGGCGGCGGCGGGCCTTTCCTTCCTGTTCCACGCCGTTCCGGTTGCCTATTCGCTAGTGAAACTGGCGGGCGCGCTTTACCTGATCTGGCTGGGTTTCTCGATGATCCACAGCAAGACTGAAAACCCTCAAAGCACGGAAAAGGACGCGGCAAGATCGGCGCGATCCGCCTTTATCCAAAGCGTGACCGTCGAGGTCCTGAACCCGAAGACCGCAATCTTCTTTGTGGCGTTCCTGCCTCAGTTTATCGACAGTGCGGCCAGTTTTCCCGTGTGGCTGCAGTTTGCCATCTTCGGTATCGCGATCAACGCGATTTTCACCTTCGCCGATGTGGTGAGCGTCCTGATCGCGTCCATGATCATGAAACGGATGAAACAATCCGGAACGCTACAGAAGGTGACGCAAAGGCTGGGTGGCACGATCCTCGTCGGCCTCGGTGCGCATCTCGCACTTCAAAAAAGCTGAGGACCGCCTATTCGCCTTAATCCCTGGCGGCCAAAAGCTTGGCGGCGGCGGCACGTGCTTCGTCGGTGATTTCGGCACCGGCCAGCATACGGGCAATTTCCTCGCGTCGGTGATCCGGCTCCATGGTCGTCACACGGGTGGCGATGCGCACCGCGTCACCTTCCACAGGCCCCTTGGCAATAAGAAGATGGGTCGCCGCCCGCGCGGCCACCTGCGGCGCGTGGGTGACGGACAGCACCTGCACCGTGTTCGAAAGGCGTTTCAGCCGCTGGCCGATGGCATCCGCCACCGCACCGCCAACGCCCGTATCGATTTCGTCAAAGACCAGCGTCGGGGCCGAGCCGCGATCGGCAAGCGCCACCTTGAGCGCCAGCAGGAAGCGCGAAAGCTCGCCGCCCGACGCCACCTTCATGATCGGTCCGGGGCGCGTGCCGGGGTTGGTCTGAACGTGGAATTCCACCGTATCGATGCCCTCGGCCCCGGCATTCTCCGAGTCTGAGGCCACTTCCACCATGAAGCGGGCGCGTTCAAGCTTCAGCGCCGGCAGTTCGGCCATCACCGCTTCGGCAAGGGCTGCCGCTGCGTTGCGCCGCTTGTCGGAGAGCGATAGCGCCGCCTGCCGGTAAACGACAGACGCCGCAGCCACCTCGCCTTCCAGCTTTTTCAGCCGGTCCTCACCCGCATCGAGATCGGCTAAATCGGACACCATCTTTTCGGCGAGCGCCGGAAGCGCCGTCACCGGCACGGAATATTTGCGCGCCGCCGCCCGCAGGGCAAAGAGACGCTCCTCCACCCGCTCCAGTTCACGCGGATCAAACTCCGTGCGGCGCAGAGCGGCCTCCACCTCCATTTGGGCGCTGGAAAGAATGTCGAGCGCCTGATCGAGCAGCGACACCGATTCTTCCAGAAGGCCCGGCGCTTCGTGGCTCTTGCGCTCGAGACGGCGCATCAAAGAAGCAATCTGCGGTACGGGCGACGCCGTACCGTTCAGAAATTCGCTGGCCTCGGCAATATCGGAGGCAACGCGCTCCACCTTCATCATGCGCGAACGGGCTTCGGCCAGTTCGTCCTCCTCGCCATCGACGGGGGAAAGCGCCTCAAGCTCCTCGACCGAGGCGCGCAGGTAATCGGCTTCGCGCGCTGCGGCTTCCACCTTTTCGCGATGTTTTTTGAGCGTCCGCTCGGCGTCGCGCCATGTGCGATAAAGCCCGGAAAGGCCCGCCACATCCTCGCCTAAACCCGCAAAGGCATCGATGAGGGCGCGGTGCGTATCGGTATCTGTCAGCGCCCGGTCGGCATGCTGGCCATGAATTTCAACAAGGTGACGCCCGGCGTCACGCATCAACTGCACGCCAACCGGCTGGTCGTTCACATAAGCCTTGGTGCGACCATCGGCCGATTGCACGCGGCGGAAAATCAGGTCGCCATCGTCGTCAATGCCGTTTTCCCGCAAGAGAAGCCGGGCCGGGTGATCCATGGCCACGTCGAAGACGGCCGTCACCTGCCCCTTGTCTTCGCCATGGCGCACAAGCGAGCCATCGCCACGCCCGCCAAGGGCGAGCGACAGACTGTCGAGAAGAATGGATTTACCGGCCCCGGTCTCGCCGGTCAGCACGGAAAGGCCCTTTTCAAAGGCAAGATCAAGCCGCTCGATCAAGACAATGTCGCGGATCGAAAGCTGGATCAGCATGGCGTTTCCGAATTCACGCGCCGACGAGTTTCTTGCCTGCGCGCGAAATCCACGAGCCGGTGTTTTCGCGCGGCTCATGACCGCCGCTCTTCAGGAGCTTGAACGTATCGGCGTACCAGCGGCTGTCCGGATAGTTCTGGCCGAGAACGGCACCCGCCGTCTGCGCCTCATCCACCAGACCCATGGCGTAGTAGGATTCAGCCAGTCGCGCCAGCGCCTCTTCCACCTGGTTGGTATTGCCATACTGCTCCACCACCACGCGGAAGCGCGAAATGGCAGCGAGATATTCCTTGCGCTCGAGATAGTAGCGACCGATCTGCATTTCCTTGCCGGCCAGCTGGTCGCGCGCAAAGCGGATCTTGGCCTGCGCATCGTCCACATATTCCGAATCGGGGAAGTTGGTCACAACCTTCTGCATCGCATCGATGGTCTTCAGCGATGCGCTCTGATCCTGCGTCACGCTAACGATCTGGCGCGAATAGGCCAGACCGATCAGGTACTGCACATAGGCGCTGTCTTCGGAGCGCGGGTACTGCTGCATGTAGCGCGTACCCGTGGTGACAGCCTCTTCCGAACGGCCCAGGCGATATTTGGTGAACGTGCTCATCACCATGGCCTTGCGAGCCCAGTCGGTGAAGGGGTTTTGTTGCTCGATGGCGTCGAACTTGCGGGCGGCTTCCGCCGTCTTGCCTGCCTTCAAGTTGGCAAGGCCCTGATTGTAGAGCACTTCCGGCGGATCGCCGTCCGGCACCAGCTTCGTGATGTCGATATCCTTGTCGGACTGGCAAGCCGTAAGCGCAAACCCGGCCCCGCCGAGCGCAAGGGTCAGCATGGCTGCCCGCATCATGGTCTTCGTCACGCCGGAATATGCATTGCTCATAGAACAGGTCCCGATTGCCGCGCTCTGCACGGCTTCACTCAACAGCTTGCGTTTCTAGCCATAAACAACAGCCAAGAGCAACGCAATGGTAGGGCATTTACGCATTTTTGTGGCGAGATCGCAAACCGCCCGCTTTTTCCGCGCCATACCCCAAGAAAAATCCCGCGGAGCAGAAGCCCCGCGGGATCATAAAAGCAAAAATCCAAGGTCAGCCTCAGGCCTCGGCAAGCCACGGCGAGAAGCCCGGCACGTTGACCGCGACAAACTCGACGGCGCGGGCGCGCTGGCTGCGGGCCGGAGCCTCGACAACCTCATAGGCCGACGTATCGGACAGAAGAGCCTTGAGCGCCACGGCATTGACCTTGTGGCCGCCGCGATAGGAGCGGTAGCAACCGATGAACTGCGCACCGGCCAGCGCCAGATCGCCCACGGCATCCAGCGTCTTGTGGCGAACGAACTCGTCCTTGTAGCGCAGGCCTTCAACGTTGACGATGGAGTTGTCGTCGGAGATGACGACCGAATTCTCAAGCGAGGAACCCAGCGCGAAACCGGCAGCCCACAGGCGCTCCACATCGCGCATGAAACCAAAGGTGCGGGCGCGCGACAGTTCTTCACGGAACGTCGTGGCGGTCAGATCGCCTTCCCACTTCTGGCGACCGATGGCCGGGCAATCGAAATCGATCTCGACTTCAAAGCGGGTGCCGTCATGCGGGCGGAATTCGGCCCAGCTGGCCCCCTGCTCGATGCGAACCGGCTTGATCACGCGAATGTAACGGCGCTTGACGCCGAGCGACACCGTACCCACCTGTTCGATGGCATCGATGAACATGCGCGACGAACCGTCCATGATCGGCATTTCGGCGGAATCGACTTCAACGATCACGTTGTCGATGCCCATGGAGTAGAGCGCCGCCATCACATGCTCGATGGTTGCGACCGAACGGGCGGGCGTGAAACCGAGAACGGTGGAAAGGTCCGTTGCCCCGACCTGCGACGACACGGCCTTGAGTTCGATCACATCGCCATTGGGATAGGTGCGGTTAAAAACAACACCCGTACCGGCTTCCGCCGGGTGGAAAGTCAGAGAAACGCGCGCCCCGGAGTGAACACCAATACCGGACAGCGTGACAGGCTCGGCGATGGTCGTTTGAAAACCCAGCAATCCCAGAGACATGCAATTCTTCCTGCTCGTTCGAAGCGAAAGCCAAGCCTCCGCTTCACCCCCTCGTCCCCCAAGGACGATCCGCAAGGCAGTTCATCCGCCATGCAAGTTCTGAGTCTCTAGATACGCCGCCGACTGTCTCAAGGAAAATCACTGTTTCTTTCCGAATGTTACGAATCCATCACGTTGAAAAGAAAGAGTTTATTAAGATTTTCACAAAGCCTGAAACAAAGCGCCCGGCCATCACTGACCGGGCGCTTTTGAACGAGTCGGATTGTTTAATCGATCAGTTGGTCTGGCGGCGCAGGAAGGCCGGGATTTCCAGCTGGTCGTCTTCGCTCATCGTAGCCTTCGGCACGACGCGGCCCTGATCATCGAGATTGCCGCGACGCGGTGCGTAGAGGCTGGCCTCTGCCGAAAGCGGACGGCGCTGGGCCGATGCCTGCGGAGCCGCCGCCGGAGCCTGAGCCGGAGCAGCTTCTTCCTCAGCGTGACGGCCAAGCGAAGAGGTGATGCGACGCAGGAGACCCATCGGGCCGCGCTCTTCACCATGCGTTGCAGCCGGATGCTGACGCTGTTCCATCTCGGCCTTCACCACCGGGGAAAAGTCTTCGATGGTCGGCATACGAACCTGTTCAACCGTCTGGCGAACCACCGGAGCAGCCGGTTCAGCGCGGAAGCTCGGCTCCACATGCATGGACGGGGCTGCCGGAGCGGCGTTCATCACCGGCTGGGCCGGGGCGGGGCGAAAAACCGGGGCATGGGCCTGCTGAACCGGAGCAGCCGGAGCGACGGGGGCGGCAGCCGCCGGAGCCATCGAACCGAACAGGCGGCTCTGCGGACGGAATTCATCCTGGGCCGGAGCAGCAGGAGCAGCCGCAACCGGAGCCGGGGCAAAAGCCGGCGCGTGGTTGATAGCGATTTCAAGCTCGCGTTCCATATCGGCTTCCGCCGTGCGGATCGCTTCTGCAATCGGGTCAAAGGCCGGGGCCTGAGCAACCGGAGCGGCAGCCTGAACCGGAGCATGAACCGGGGCCGGTGCCATGGTGACAGGAGCCGCCTGAACCGGAGCCGGAGCAACAGCGGCAGCCGGACGAAGCATCGGCTTCATCGCAGACGGAGCCGGACGATATTCGGACCCACGCGTTTCAATCGGCTTGGCAGCGGCGGCGCGGTCAATGCCCGTGGCAACGACCGACACGCGGATCAGGCCTTCGAGCGCTTCGTCGAAGGTTGCGCCGAGGATGATGTTGGCATCCGGGTCCACTTCTTCGCGAATGCGGGTCGCAGCTTCGTCCACTTCGAACAGCGTCATGTCGCGGCCGCCGGTGATGGAGATCAGGAGTCCCTGAGCACCCTTCATCGAGGCATCGTCAAGCAGCGGGTTGGCAATGGCGGCTTCGGCGGCCTGCATGGCGCGACCGGGGCCGGAAGCCTCGCCCGTGCCCATCATGGCGCGACCCATCTCGCGCATCACCGAGCGAACGTCGGCGAAGTCGAGGTTGATCAGGCCTTCCTTGACCATGAGGTCGGTGATGCAGGCAACGCCCGAGTAAAGCACCTGGTCCGCCATGGCGAATGCGTCGGCGAAAGTGGTCTTGTCATTGGCGATGCGGAAGAGATTCTGGTTGGGGATGACGATCAGCGTATCGACCGACTTCTGCAGTTCCTGAATGCCGGATTCGGCAAGGCGCATGCGGCGCTGGCCTTCGAAGTGGAACGGCTTTGTCACGACGCCAACGGTCAGGATACCCTTGTTGCGGGCAGCCTGCGCGACAACCGGAGCAGCACCCGTGCCGGTGCCGCCGCCCATGCCTGCGGTCACGAAGCACATATGCGTGCCGTTCAGGTGTTCGATGATCTCATCGATGCATTCTTCAGCGGCAGCGCGGCCCACTTCGGGCTGCGAACCGGCACCGAGGCCCTGCGTCACATGGGCGCCGAGCTGGATGATACGGTCGGCCTTGGTCATGGTCAGCGCCTGCGCGTCCGTATTGGCGACGACGAAATCGACGCCTTCAAGACCCGCGGTGATCATGTTGTTGACGGCGTTGCCGCCGCCCCCGCCAACGCCGAAAACGGTGATGCGCGGCTTGAGTTCGGTAATGTCCGGCTTCTGCAGCTTGATGGTCATTGCTTCCAGTTCCTTCTCTTCCTGGCCGCATCGCCACGCGGGCCAGATATCTTTCAACTCTTGTTAAACGAAGCGCCCCTCACCTTTTGAGAGAGCGCTTTGCTTAGAAACTTTCCCGGATCCACCGTCCGACCCGTGCGACGCGACCGCCGCCGGACAGAAGGCCAGACCCTGCATGCGCGGCGTGGGTTTCCACGTCCGCCACCTGCGGATAGATCATCAGGCCGACAGCCGTCGAAAAGGCCGGGCCCTTGGCCGCAGGCGGCAGACCGGAGACGCCCATCGGGCGACCGATCCGCACATTGCGGGCCAGAATTTTGCGTGCCGTGTCCGGCAGACCGGTCAGCTGCGATGCGCCGCCCGTCAGAACCACACGCTTGCCCACAACGGGGCTGAAGCCGGATTTCTGGATGCGGTCGCGGATCAACTCCAGCGTTTCCTCGATGCGGGCGCGCACGATGCGCGTGACCAATGAGCGCGGCACCTGCAAAGGCTGGTCGTTCTCATCATCGCCAATCGGCGGAATGGACACGATTTCGCGTTCATCGGCACCCGTCGCAACGGACGAGCCATGCACAACCTTGATGCGCTCGGCATCCTCGATGCGGGTCGAAAGACCGCGCGCCAGATCCATGGTCACGTGATGACCACCCAGACCAATGGCATCCGTGTGAACGAGACGACCTTCGGCAAAGACAGAAATCGTCGTGGTGCCGCCACCCATGTCGATGGCAGCACAGCCAAGCTCGACTTCATCATCGACCAGAGCCGCCAGACCGCTGGCATAAGGCGTTGCCACCATGCCTTCGACGGACAGATGCGCGCGGTTGATGGCGAGTTCGAGGTTCTTCAGCGCCTGACGCTCCGAAGTCACCACATGCATTTCAACGCCGAGAAGCTCGCCGAACATGCCACGCGGATCGCGAATGCCGCGCTCGCCATCCAGCGTATAGCCCGTCGGCAGCGAGTGCAGAACGGCACGTTCCTGCTTCAGCGACTGAAGGCTTGCCGCCGTCAGCACCTTGCGCAGGTCGTTGTCCTCGACTTCCTGACCACCGAGATCGATGGAGGCGGTGTAGACATCGCTCGACAAACGGCCAGCCGATACATTGACGATCAGGCTGTCGACGGTGAGACCCGCCATGCGCTCGGCCGCATCAACGGCCAGACGGATGACGCTCTCCAACGCATCGAGATCGGCGATCACGCCGGACTTGATGCCGCGCGAACGGTGATGGCCAATGCCGATCACCTCGATGGTGTGCGTACGGCCCGGCAGAACCTGGCTTTCCTTGCACGGCGTCAGCTTGCCGATCATCGCCACGACCTTGGTCGAGCCTATATCCAGAACGGAAACGATATGCGTGCGCTTGGAAGACAAGGGCTTCATGCGCGGCAGACCGAAATGGGAGTTACCGAAAAGGCTCATATGCTCTGCCCCGCTTTTTTCAGGGCCTTGTCACGCGCTTCGACAGCGGCCTGACGGCGCTCTGCCGCACCCGGCGTCAACTGGATGGCCATGCGATCGGAAAGGCGAAGGTCGACGGCAGCGATATCGCGCTCGAGAACCTGCTGCTCGCTTTCAAGACGGGCGAGACGGGCCAGAGCCTCGTCAACGCCCTCTTCCGGCAGATGAATGATCACGCCGTTATCAAGGTGCAGATCCCAGCGACGGCCAGCGACGCGCACATAGGCCTTCACGCGCGGACGAAGGTCCGGCCAGCCGGCAAACAGCGTCTCAAACGTGATCGCGGCCTGCTCGGCATCGCGGCCCACGAAGAGCGGCAGATTGGCAAACTTGTTGTCGCGAAGCGGCGCAA
Organism: Pseudomonadota bacterium; assembly: GCA_020161665.1. Lineage (GTDB taxonomy): Bacteria > Pseudomonadota > Alphaproteobacteria > Rhizobiales > Rhizobiaceae > Ectorhizobium. The sequence goes on from JAIUPA010000027.1 coordinate 66,708, forward strand.
TCACGCTGCCGCTCTTTTCGATCAGCGAAAGGTCGGTGCCATGCTGCCAGATCGCGTAAGCCTGACGCTCCTTCAGCTTCACCTCGATGGTGTTCGGGTAAACCTTGCGGATTTCAGCGTCGGCAATCCACGGCAGATTGGCGAGATCACGGCGCGCCTGATCGATGTTGATGGCGACCAGCGAGGTCGTGCCATCAAGGCCCAGAAGCTGCAGAATGTCGATTTCCGAGGTTTCGACATTGCCGGAGATCTTGACGTCTTCGATGGAGAAGCCCGCCGCTGACGTTGCCGCCTGCTCAAGCGCCGGACCATGACCGCCGATCGAAACGCCATAAAGGCCGGTCGCGGCGTAGAAAGCCAGCGCGGCAATGGTGCCCGTATGATTGGGGATCGGAATACGCCCCGTGGCAAACGAGGCGCAGAAGCGGATGACGCGGCGCAGTGGACGCGGCAGCACGCGACGCTCGGAGGCATCGACCACCGGCACCACCCGTTCATCCATCACTGTTGCGCGAGAACCTTTTACCGCAGGCAAGACGCATCCTCCACGATCCACCGGAGAAATTCACCAAATGAAAGCCCAGCATAGCCTGCCATTTCCGGAATCAGCGACGTAGGGGTCATGCCCGGCTGGTTGTTGATTTCCAGCCAGATCACCTCACCCTCGTCGGAGAAGCGGTCGTCAAAACGGAAGTCGGAACGGCTGACGCCCCGGCATCCGATGGCCTGATGTGCCTTCAAAGCCAATGATTGAATTTTTTGGTAAATTTTCGGTGAAATTTGCGCAGGAAGAACGTGCCTGGAACCTCCTGGTGCGTACTTGGATTCGAAGTTGTAGAAGTCGAGGCCCTGCGGCAGGATTTCGGTCACGCCGAGCGCCTTGTCACCCATGACGCCGCAGGTCAGCTCACGACCGTAAACGTAGCGCTCCACCATGACGATGTCGCCATAACGCCATTCATCGCTGGTGAGAATCTGCGGCGGATGGGTCTGATCTTCCTTGACGATGACAACGCCGAAGGACGAGCCTTCGCGCACCGGCTTCACCACATAGGGCGGCGCAATCGGGTGCTCGGTGCCGAAATCAAAACGGTTCATGATCTTGGCTTCCGCCACCGGAATACCGGCAGCCGCCGCCACGCTCTTGGCCACACCCTTGTCCATGGACAGGGCGGACGCCAGAACGCCCGAATGGGTGTAGGGAATTTCGAGATATTCGAGGATGCCCTGAATGGTACCATCTTCGCCGAACGGACCATGCAGCGCGTTAAACGCAACATCCGGGCGAAGCTCGGCCAGAACCGAAGCCACGTTCCGATCGACATCAATGCGCGTGACCTTGTAGCCCTGCCCTTCGAGCGCCTCGGCGCAAGCCTTTCCGGAAGCAAGGCTGACAGGCCGCTCCGAAGAAAGTCCGCCCATCAGGACAGCTACATGCTTGCCACTCATCACTTAACCCTCGAAATGCCGCTTGACGCCGGCTGGAACACTGAAGACCAGACAGGACGGGAATCATACCCGCGCCCGTATTGACGCTATTCAAACGACATTAAGGTTAATGAAGGCTTTACTTTCGTTAACCAGTGACGCGTCGGGCGAAAAAATCGACCGTTTCGAATCAAGACGCTGAATAGATTATCCACAAGAATCAGAGCGTTGGCCAGAAATCAAGATTCTCAGAAAAAAGATGAGCAAAACAAAGCCTCCGTAGCGGAAGGCGCTGCGGAGGCTTGATGAATGCCAGGCTGTTTAAGAGGCGTCACACGACGCTCAACGGCAAGGACCATCGAGCGAATCCGCCCCCTGCTCCACAATCGGCTTCCAGAAAAGAGCCTCTGCCGCCGGATACTGGAACTCGATCTGGTGGATCATTTTTCCGTCGCAGCCCTTCGGCTGCTCGCCACGATGGTAAAGCACGTTTGCACCCCGCGTGCCGGAAAAGACAAACCAGTTATCCTCGCCCGCTTCATAGGTCACATCCCAGCCCTCGCTCTTCAGCGTGGACTTCAGGAAGGCGCGATACCCCTTGAGCCCGTCCGGGTCTTTGTTGCGAATGGCATAGACCGTCACCGTGCCACCATCGGACCCGCGAAAACGTCGCCCGTCATTGTTGACCGGCGGCGGATCGGCCACGAAGTCGGCGGGCACGTCGGCCTGAGTGGCAAAGCGCTCGTTCACATAAGGCTTGAACGAAAGATCACTGGCCAAGGCCACGGAACCGCAAAGAAAACCGGCCACCGGCCACAGCAGAAGGCGCGAGAAACGCATGCCTCACCTCAATCCTTGGCCCGGCCCCAACGGCAGGCCCGAACGTAAAATGGCCAGCTTCTGGGCCCGCCTTGACAAGAAGACCCGCCCCCACGCTTCCGTCATCCTCGGGCTTGACCCGAGGATCTGAAATCGAGTGGCAGGATGGATGGTCGGGTCAAGCCCGACCATGACGAACAGAGAGGCTCAGGGCCTGTTATAAGAAAGGGCGGGTTGCCCCGCCCTGTTCCTGTCACTCGGACACAGCCCCGAGGAAGGGCTTGACCTCGCGGCCCGGAATGAACTTGCCGAGACGCTTGATTTCCCATTCCAGCTTGATGCCGGTGTTCTCGAAAACGCGGCGACGAACGTCTTCGCCGAGATATTCCAGATCATAGGCCGTGGCATGGCCGGTATTGATCATGAAGTTGCAATGCAGCGACGACATCTGCGCACCGCCGATCATCAGACCGCGACCGCCGACCTCATCAATCAGTTCCCAGGCCGAATGGCCTTCCGGGTTCTTGAAGGTGGAACCGCCGGTCTTTTCACGGATCGGCTGTACCGTTTCGCGATGGTTGCGCACGGCATCCATTTCGGCCCGGATCTTGGCGCGATCCTCCGGGAAGCCTTCAAACACCGCATGGGTGAAAATGAAGCCTTCCGGGGCATCCGAATGGCGGTAGCTGTAACCCATGTCGGCATTCGTCAGCACATGCTTCTCGCCCTTGCGGTCGACACCATGCACTTCCACGACGCGCTCCGAGGTCTGCCCGCCATTGGCACCGGCATTCATCTTCAAGGCACCGCCGACCGAACCGGGAATGCCGTAATAGAAGTGGAAGCCGCCGAGATCATTATCCATGGCAACGGCGGAAATCGTCTTGTCCGGGCAGATGGCGCCCGCCTTGATACGATTGTCGCCGAGATATTCAGCCTGACCAAACCCCTTGGCCGACAGGCGCACCACAGCGCCCGGAATGCCGCCATCGCGCACCAGAAGGTTGGAGCCGAGACCGATGACGGTCAGCGGCACCTCTTGCGGCAAAAGCTTGAGGAAAGCGACGAGATCATCTTCATCATGCGGATGAAACATAAGCTCGGCCAATCCACCGGCCTGAAACCAGGTCGCGCGCTCCATCGGTGTATCCACCGAGATGCGGCCCCTCAGTTCCTTGACGCCGTCACCGAGCGAGGCCAGCAGCTTTTCTCCATCAACATGTTTCATCAAGACTTTCCCGAATTGCTTTCCAGTTCCCGCGGCAGGGCATGCGCCCACTGGGTAATGTTACCTGCTCCCAAACAAATCACAAAATCACCGGGCTTCGCAATGGCAGCAATCGCATTTGCGAGATCGGGTGCGCCAGCCAGGAAGCGTGCGTCACGGTGTCCCGCTGCTTTCAGCGCCGAAACCAGCGATGGCGCATCAGCGCCTTCAATCGGCTCCTCGCCTGCCGCATAGACCGGCGCGATGAAGATCGCATCCGCATCGTTGAAGCAATGCGTGAACTCTTCGAACAGGCTCGAAAGGCGGCTGTAGCGGTGCGGCTGATGGATGGCGATAATGCGCCCCTTGCAGGCTTCGCGCGCCGCCTTCAGCACGGCACGGATTTCCACCGGGTGATGACCATAATCGTCAAACACCTGAATGCCGTTCCACTCGCCGGTCAGCGTAAAGCGGCGCTTGACGCCCGCAAAACCGGCCAGCCCCTTGCGGATCGCCTCTTCCTCAATGCCCAGACGATTGGCGACGGCAATGGCCGCGCAGGCGTTCGACACGTTGTGACGGCCCGGCATCGGCAGCATCAGATCGGCAAACTGGTAAATCTTGCCGGTGCGGCGACGACGGATTTCCACGTCGAAGAAGGTCCGCGTCCCTTCCATGCGCACATTGGAGAAGCGCACATCGGCCTGCGGGTTTTCGCCATAGGTGATGACCTTGCGGTCCTCGATCTTGCCAACCAGCGCCTGCACTTCCGGGTGATCGACGCACATGACGCCGAAACCGTAGAACGGCACATTTTCCACGAACTGGCGAAACGCCGCCCGCACGGCATCGAACGTGCCGTAATGGTCGAGATGTTCCGGGTCGATATTGGTCACGACCGCCACTTCAGCCGGAAGCTTCAGGAACGTGCCGTCCGATTCGTCGGCTTCCACCACCATCCACTCACCATCGCCCATGCGGGCATTGGTGCCATAGGCATTGATGATGCCGCCATTGATGACGGTCGGGTCCAGACCGCCAGCCACCAGAAGGGCCGCGACCAGCGAGGTCGTCGTCGTCTTGCCATGCGTGCCGCCAATGGCAATCGCATTGCGAAAGCGCATCAGCTCGGCCAGCATTTCGGCGCGGCGCACGATCGGCAGCGACTTTTCACGCGCCGCGACAAGCTCCGGATTGTCCTTCTTGATGGCGGTCGAAACCACCACCACTTCCGCATCGCCCAGATTGGCGGCGGTATGACCGACAAAGACCGGAATGCCCTTGTCGCGCAGGCGCTGCACATTGGCGCTGTCGGACTGGTCGGAGCCCTGCACCTTATGCCCCAGATTGTGCAGCACTTCCGCTATACCGCTCATGCCGATACCGCCAATGCCGATGAAATGTACGAGACCGATGGCTTGCGGCATCTTCATGGCCGTGCCCCCTTGTTAGAATTTGCCTTGAAATCTTCAACCGTTGTGCCGGATGCGACAGCCGTTACCAGATCTGCCAGCCGAACGGTAGCATCCGTGCGCGAAAGCACGCGCGCATTCGCTGCCATGGTTGACAGCTTGTCCGGATCGGACAAGAGCCCGGCAATATCCGCTGCCAGACTTTCCGGCGTAATCGTGTTCTGGCGACGCATGACAGCCGCCCCGGCATCCACCAGAATCTGCGCGTTGTGCCCCTGATCGTCGTCAAGCGAGATCGGCAGCGGCACGAGGATCGACGGACGACCGATTACCGTCAGTTCAAGCACCGTCGACGCACCCGCCCGCGCCAGCACCAGATGGCTGTCAGCCATGCGGGCCGGCAGGTCCTTGAAGAAGGGCGCAACCTCGGCCTTGACGCCAAGCGCCGCATAGCGGGCCTTGACCCGCTCCTCGTCTTCAGCGCGCGCCTGCTGCACGATGAAGAGCCGCGAACGCAGCGCCTCGGGCAGCGTGGCAATCACATCGGGCGTCATATCCGAAAAGAAACGCGCACCCTGACTGCCGCCAAATACGGTGAGCTTCAGAACGCCATCGGCATCCGGCTTGGCAAAGGGTGTGTTCGCCGCCTCGATGACCGCCGGGCGCACCGGATTGCCCACCTCGACGATCTTCGCAGCGTAGGTTCCCGCCGACTTCAAAAAGCCGCCGGCAATGGCCTTGACGCGCGGCGCCAGCGCCTTGTTGGCGCGACCCATCACGGCATTCTGCTCATGAACCAGTGTCGGAATGTTGAGCCGCACAGCCGCCATCAGCGGCGGCACCGTCGGATAGCCACCAAAGCCGACCACGGCCGCCGGGCGATGCTGCGCCATGATCTTGCGCGCCTTCATGAGGCCCGACATCAGCCGCCACAGCGCCTTTGCCACATTGATCGGGTTTCTCGACCCGATGGTGGCCGACGGTACGACATGCAGCATATCGGCGGGGAAATGCCCGGCATACTTGGCGGCGCGCTCATCCGTGACCAGATGAACGGCATAGCCGCGCGCCTTCAACTCATGCGCCAGCGCCTCCGCCGGGAAGAGATGGCCGCCGGTTCCTCCGGCGGCGAGAAAAATCGTATCGCTCATCGAGTGCCTATTCTGCGGGAAGACCCGAATTGGAGCGGAACAGGGTGCGTTCCTGCGCGCGCTTTTCCGGGCGATGGCGGGTCAGCGCCAGAAGGAAGCCTGCTGTGATGCAGATTGCGATCATCGACGAACCGCCATAGGAAATCAGCGGCAGCGTCATGCCCTTGGCGGGCAGCAGTTCCAGATTCACCCCGATATTGATGAAGGATTGCAGGCCAAGCAGCAGCACAAGACCGGCCACGGCAAAGCGGTTGAAATCATCGCGCTCACGGAAGGCATGGGAAAGCCCGCGCAGCACGATAAAGGCAAAGATCGCCACCAGCGCCATGCAGAACAGGATGCCGAATTCTTCCGCCGCAACGGAGAACACGAAGTCGGTGTGACCGTCCGGTATGATGCGCTTGACGATGCCCTCGCCCGGCCCCATGCCGAACCAGTCGCCCCGCACAATCGCCTGACGCGCCGTATCCACCTGAAACGTATCGCCCTCGCCCGTCAAAAAGCGGTCGATACGACCCGCCACGTGCGGTAGCGCCAGATAGGCGACGAAAATACCGCCAGCGCCGAGACCGCCCAGAAGGATGATCCACAGCCACGGCAAACCGGCCATGAAGAACATGCCGCCCCACACCGCACTGGTCAGAATGGTCTGGCCAAGGTCAGGCTGCGAAACGAGGAGCACCACCACCATGCCGTAAAGCAGCATGGCGAAAAAATTGCCCGGAATATCCGGCTGGCGCACATTTTCCGAAAACAGCCAGGCGCAGACAATCACGAAGGCGGGCTTCATGAATTCCGACGGCTGAATGGACAGGCTGCCAATATTGACCCAGCGCCGCGCACCCTTGACCTCGATGCCGAAGAACAGCGCAAACACCATGAGAAGCACGGAAACGACAAGGATGATCATTGCCACGCGCCGCACCTGACGCGGGGTCAGGAACGACAGGCCAATCATCACGATCAGCGACGGCACCAGAAAGAAGGCGTGTCGCGTCACGAAATGGAAGCTATCGAGGCCGATACGCTCGGCAACCGGCGGCGACGCGGCAAAGGACAGCATGAAGCCAATCCCCATGAGGAGGATGAAGGCTGCCAGAAAATACCTGTCGATGGTCCAGAACCATTCGGCCAGTGCACCGCGTTCCGCTCTGCTTACCATGTCATTTCGTCCCCGCCTTCGGTTCCACCAGCATGGTCACGCCTTCGATGTCCGCCACATGCGAAACGAAGGCGTCGCCTCGTACTTCAAAGTTCTTATACTGGTCGAAGCTTGCGCAAGCCGGGGATAACATCACCGCTGCTGCTTTTCCGCTCGCCGCCGCATCCGCCGCCGCGTGGGCCACCGCCCGGTCCAGCGTGCCGGAAATTTCAAAGGGAACCGCCTCGCCCAGCGTCGCGGCAAAGGCCGGAGCGGCCTCGCCAATCAGATAGGCCTTGGCGATGCGTGAAAAGAGCGGCTCTAGCGAAGCAATGCCGCCCGCCTTCGGCAGGCCACCGGCAATCCAGTAGATGTTGTCATAGCTTGAAAGCGCAGGCGCCGCCGCATCGGCATTCGTGGCCTTGCTGTCGTTGACGAACAGAACATCGCCCTTGCGGCCCACCGGCTGCATGCGATGCTTGAGACCGGGGAAAGACGCCAGTCCGGCGCGAATATCGTCCCGGCTCACCCCCACCGCAAGGCAGGCGGCAATCGCCGCGCAAGCATTCTGCGCATTATGGCCACCGCGAAGCGTGGTGATGCCATCAAGATCAGCGAGCAGCGAAATCTCACCACCCACGGCCTCCATGATGCACGCGCCATCGGCATAAAGCCCCTCGCCGACCGGCTGGCGGCGCGAAATGCGCATGACCTTGCGGCCCGAACGCTCGACGCGATCGGCAATCAGCGCCGAATAGCTGTCATCCATGCCGATGATCGCCGTATCGGAACCGGCCACCAGCCGCTCCTTGACATCGGCGTAATGCTGCATCGTGCCGTGACGGTCGAGATGATCGGGCGTCAGGTTGAGCAAGATGCCCGCCGAAGGATTGAGCGTCGGGGCGAGATCGATCTGGTAGGACGAGCACTCGACCACATAGAAGCGGTCAGCCTGCGGCGGATCGAGCGTCAGAACCGCCGTGCCGATATTGCCGCCAAGCTGCGTATCGCGCCCGCTCGCCATCAGGATATGGGCAATCAGCGCCGTGGTGGTCGACTTGCCGTTGGTGCCGGTAATGGCAATGAACGGGCAATCCGGCGCATGGGCCCGGCGCTCGCGCACGAAAAGCTCAACGTCACCGATAATCTCGACGCCCGCCGCCCGCGCCAGATCGGCAGACCAATGGGGCTTGGGATGAGTCAGCGGCACGCCCGGCGACAGGACAAAGGCCGACATCGCGCTCCAGTCGATCCCATGCAGATCCGCCGTGTGCAGACCTTCGGCAGCCGCTTTCGCCACGCTGTCCGGGTTGTCATCAAACACAGTCACCTTCGCACCGCCCGCCACCAGCGCCTTGGCCGTGGCCAGCCCCGAGCCACCGAGGCCGAAGAGAGCAACCTGTTTGTCCTTGAAGACAGTGACCGGGATCATGACAACTTACCTGAGCTTGAGGGTAGCAAGGCCGACCAGGGCGAGCAGAACGGCAATGATCCAGAAGCGGATCACCACCTGGCTCTCGGTCCAGCCCTTCTTTTCGAAGTGATAATGGATGGGGGCCATGAGGAACACGCGGCGACCCGTGCGCTTGAACCAGAACACCTGAATGATGACCGACAGCGTTTCCATGACGAACAGACCGCCGACGATCACCATGACGATCTCGTGCTTGGTGGCGACGGCAATCGAGCCGATCAGACCGCCGAGCGCCAGCGAACCCGTGTCCCCCATGAAGATGGCGGCAGGCGGCGCGTTAAACCACAGGAAGCCGAGACCGGCCCCGATGACAGCACCGACGATGACGGCGAGTTCCCCCGTGCCCGGCACGAAGTTGATCTGCAGATAGTTGGCGAACACGGCGTTACCGGCCACATAGGCAATCACGCCGAATGTGGCCGAGGCGATCATCACCGGCACGATGGCAAGACCA